>NZ_JBITIO010000001.1:952827-1620531 GCF_044459065.1 Nonomuraea sp. NPDC050394
CCCCGCGGGGGGGGGGGGCGCGGCCCGGGGGGGGGGGCGGGGGGGGCCCCCCGGGGGGCGGGGGGGGGGGCCCCCCCCCCCCCGGGGGGGGCCCCCCCCCCCCCCGGCCGAGCCTACGGCCCGCCACAAACCGGCGCCGCAGACTCCGACCTGTAGCGCAACGCCCCATGTCAACGCTCCGGAGTGGCGTTACACGGCAGATGAGACGGGCAGGGTGGGTCTATGCCTGAAAGTGAAGATTGGGAACAGCGCTCCCCGTCCGGCAAGCCGATGGTGCCGGCCACCCCGCGAGATGTCGCTCATGTGCGCGTGGGGTCGTTCATCCTGGTGTTCCTGGCAGCCTTCGGCGCGCTCGGCCTCATCGCCGGCATACCTGCCATCACGGGCGTGGCCGTCGTGCTGGCCATCGTCACGGCTGTCGACATGGCACTGGCCGTACGCAGGCAACGCCGAGGCAAGTCGGAGGAGGCGGGCTGACAGCGGGCGGCGGGCCTATCAGCCGCTCGCAACAGCCCCCGGCCGCCCACCAAAGACGGCCAGTGCAGGCACAGGTCGTCGGCGCGGGTCCGGAGGTCTCCCTTAAAGTGGCAGATGAGCCACTCCTATGGGCACAGGTGTTGAGAAATCGTTTCGACTCCCGACAAGAACCCGCGGAGCCCTCTTCTGTCCATGAACCACTGCCCATGAACAGCGTGAGGCGACTCCTTCACCGTCGCGCGCACGAACCTTGATCGTGGCGGCATCGGGGGTTGTCTACCCTTGGGCGATGACATTGCAGTTCGACAGTGAGTGGATCACCAGCGACAGCTGCAAGCAGATGGCCAAGGCCGAACCCCGCGGCGGCTGGGTCCTGTCCTGGCGTCCCGGCACCTACAGCCGGGACCAGGCGATCGCCGCGATGACCCGCGCCGAGAACGGCGACCTGGCCACCGACCCCGAACAACCGCTCCCGCACCCCGACGGGCCCACCTCATCCCCAAGCTCCACCAAGGAGCGGCAAGAGCCGCAAGCGGGCCCGCAGTAGCCACGAACGGCGTCCTGGGCAGGTTCAGGTCCCGTTGTGGAGCACCGCGTGCGGATCGATCAGGTCGGCGGCCACCACCGCCTGACCCAGCGTGGCATAGGCGTGCAGCAGCCTGCAGACGCCGGTGATCTCCAGAATGCGGGTGACGCGTTCGTGTGGCGCCGCCAGGTGCAGGCCGGCTCCGTGCGCGGTGTGGCGGTGATGCTGTGCGATGAGCAGGTGCAGGCCGGAGCTGTCCATGAAGGTCAGCTCGGACAACTCCAGCACCAGCGGCAGTTCGGGCCGCGGATGCTCAGCTTCGATGTAGGCGGCCAGGTGGTCGGTGTTGGTGGCGTCCAGTTCGCCGGCCACCGCGATGAGGGTGCCACCGATCAGAGCCCTGCTGTTCAGGTGCAACGGTGTCACGTCGGCCTCGTCTCCGGCCAGGTCCTCGTCATGGACGCCTGCCGCGCGCCCGGTTCTTGACGGCGGCCCTGCGTCGGTGGGTGCTGCGGAGGGTTCCTGGCTTCCTCGACCGTAACCCCTAAAGGCTCTTACATGAAAGACATTTCAGGATAAACTTGGTGATAGTCACCATCTCGACACCGCCCGTCACCGCGAGGGCCGATCGTGGGAGCACCATGCAGCCCGGCAGCCAGATCCCCGCCTGGACCTTCCTGACCCACCACGCCCGCGTGCTGCTGGAAATCGCCCGCAACCCCGAAGTACGCCTGCGCGAGATCGCCGTCGAGATCGGCATCACCGAACGCACCGTGCAAACGATCGTCAACGACCTGCACGAAGCCGGCTACCTCACCCGCCAGCGCGTCGGACGCCACAACCGCTACACCCTCAACACCGACCAGCATCTGCGCTACCCCACCGAAGCCGACCTGCCCGTACGCCGCCTGATCGACATGTTCTCCGAACGCGACCTGCCCACCGGCCCGCCACCCCACCAGCCCTGAGGCCAAGATCCCGGCCACATGAACGGCACAACGGGACGAAGCCGCCAGCCGGCGCACGGCCTCTTCCACCGCATATGGTGCCGCGGCCGGTGAACCGGCCGGCCGCCGCCGACGTCTCACCACCGTGCGGGCCGTCTCATGGCGTGCGGCGTCCCGACAGCAAGGGGCTCACCCGCCGATTACCGACGGGCGGGTGAGCCCTCCGGACGCCCGGGCCATAAGCCTTGGCCTCGCTTGGGCAATGAACCGGGTCAAGGCCAATTGCTTTCGCTCCCGTGCCGCTCGGTCAGCAGGGCCACCTGCAAGGCCGGCCCGCCACCACATGCATCCCAGCCGAAACGGCGGACGCCAACTGACAAGTGCGACTATCCACCACCTGGACATCGGCGAGCGGAGCGAAGGTGAAGCCAGCGGCTTCGCCGGGCGAGTGGTCAGGGCTGTCCAGCTCGGTACCCGACGTGCCGGCCGCGAGCCTGGGGGGGGTTGCGTCCACGGGCGGGGGAGTGGGACTCGGTCGGCCCCCACGGCCTGACCCTCGCCGCGGGGGGTCGCCGGTGCCGGGGGTGGGTAAGCAGCCGCCAAGGGTGCGCCTGCCCGATGGGAGAGGTGCGCCCGCGGCGTCCGCTGGGCCGGTTCGACGATTGCGCGACCTGGTGTTCGCCGCCGGGAGGGGGCCTTATGCGCTGGGCCACGCGGCCCTCTCCTGCTGTACAGCCGAGCGCGAGCGGTGGTCGTTATCCGGTGCGGTGTAGTTGTGTGTGCAGCCAGGGGATCCATTGGCCGGGGCCGGCTGGTAGGTCGGTGTGTTGGGTGATGGTGCCGTCGGGGTGAGGACGACTTGTGGTGCGGACCGGTCCGATGAGGACCAGTTCAGGGCCGTCGAAGTGGCCGAGGTATTGGTTGCCGGTCTCGTCGTAGCCGCCGAGGTTGGTGAAGAAGTGTGCGCGATAGGTGTCGGTCTCGGGGATGTAGTCGTAGAACTCGTAGCCGGTGTCTTGCACGAGGGGGCCGTCGAGGTGGAAGGTGCGTGACCAGTGGTGCACGAGAAAGAACCCGCCGGGGAGCCAGTGGAAGGTCGCGGTGCCGTGCAGCTCGCCGCCGGTCTCACCGGTTGAGTCGAACTGGCCGGTGAGCGACCAGGTGCCGACCAGGAAGTCGAGTCGGCGTAGCGCTGGGTCTGGTGTGGGTGGGGTGAACTCATCGTGGGCGTGCACGATCTCAGCGTGGGCCCGCGGGTGTGTGGCTGGTATCCGTGGCGACCACGTGCCCGTCACGCGGTCGCCACCTACTACCGGGGTGGTGGCATGATCGGTGAGGATGTGGCGGTGAAGGTGTCTGTGCCGGTGTCAGCGCGTGAGAGTGAGGTGCTCGCGGCGCTTGGTGCGGGCTTGTCCAATGCTCAGATCGCCCGCCGCATGCGAATCTCGGTGCGCACGGTCGAGGGCCATGTGTCGTCGTTGCTGCGTAAGTACGGGGTCGCCGACCGGCAAGCGCTCGCCGCGCGGGCCGGCGGTGTGGGTGCGGTGACCTTGCCCGGCGACATACCCGGGTTGCCGCGCTCGCGGACCAGCTTCGTCGGGCGTCGGGGCGAGGTCGAGGCGGTGCGGGCGGCGCTGGCGCGGGGTCGGTTGGTGACGCTGGTCGGGCCGGGTGGGGTCGGCAAGACCCGGCTCGCGGAGGTGGTCACGACCGCGGTGGCGGCCGAGTACCGGTACGGCGCGGCGTTCGTGGATCTGGTGCCGGTGCGCGACGGCCGGCTCGGGCATGCGGTGGCGGCGGTGTTGGAGGTGGCCGAGCACGCGGACGGGCAGGAGGCGGTCCTGGCTCGGTTGCGTCGTGGCCCGTCGGTGCTGGTGCTGGACAACTGTGAGCACCTGCCCGACGCGGTCGCCGAGTTCGTCGAGCGCATCCTGGCCGCGACCCCGGCGACGATCCTCGCGACCAGCCGGGAGCGGATCGGGCTGTCCGGTGAGGTGGTTCTCCCGGTCGCGCCGCTGCCGTTGGGCTCGGACGCCGAGGAGTTGTTCCGCGACCGCGCGGAGCTGGCGCACCAGGCCGGCACGTGCGACGCCGCGACCGTTGCCGACCTGTGTGCGCGGCTGGACGGCCTGCCGCTCGCGATCGAGTTGGCCGCGGCGCGCAGCGCGTCGCTCGGAGCTACCGGGCTGTTGACCGGGCTGGGTGACTATCTGCGGCTCTTGGCTGGTGGGCGCGGTTCGGTGGTGCGGCACCGGTCGCTGCGCGGGGTGATCGGGTGGAGCCATGACCTGCTCACCGAGGACGAACGGGCGGTGTTTCGTCGGCTGTCGGTGTTCGTCGGCGACTTCGACCTGCCGGCGGTGGCCGCGGTCATCGGGGTGGGCGCGGCCGAGGCCGCCGACGTGCTGGGGCGGCTGATCGACAAGAGCCTGGTCCAGCACCGGGACGGCAGCTGGCGACTGCTGGACACGATCCGGGCGTTCGCCGCCGAGCGACTCGCGGACGAGCCCGAGCACACCGAGGTGCGGCGGCGCTACCTGCGCTGGGCAGCCGATCTGGCCACTGACCTGGCCGTCGCTCTCGCGGGGCGGGCCGGTACGGCCTGGCATGGCGCGTTCGACGCGGTGGCGGGCGATCTTCGGGCCGCGCTGACCGGCCACGAGCAGCCCGACGCCGAAGCCCACCGGCTCGCGCGTACCCTCGGCCGGCTCACGTTCGCGCGCGGTTACCTGTGGCAGGCGCCCGGCTGGTACGCCCACGCCGCCCGGTGCGCGCCGGATGCGAGCGAGGCAGCTCGGGATCTGGCCAGCGCGGCGGACTGCGCGCAGGTCGGTAACGACGCCGACCGAGCGTTCGAGCTGCGGCTGGCCGCCGCCGACCGGGCGCGGGACGCGGGCGCGGGCAACGCGCGCGCCATCGCGCTGGCGCAGGCCGTCGAGCTGACTGGCCGGTTCCCGATGGCCTTCCGCGACGAGATCCCGTTCGAGCGGCGCCGCGCGCTGCTCGCCGAGGCGACCGCGGCCGGATGTCCGGACGATCCGGTCGTCGCGGCCCGGCTCGCCTGTGCCGCGGTGTGGACCGCCCACCCGGACACCCTGCGGCCCGAGGCCGGACTGACCGCGGCTGCCGTCGCGGCCGCGCACGCGACCGGTGACCCGGTGTTGATCAGCGCCAGCCTGGACGCGCTGCGCGTGGCCGCGATCAACGACGGTCGCGTCGCGCAGTGGCACCGGATCGCCGCCGAGCGGCTCGCGCTGCTCGCCCCGCTCGACGCGCACCACCCGGAACATGCGGTCGAGATCAGCGACGCGCGCGGGCTGTCCTCGCTGACCACGGTGGCCGCCGCCGACCTGCCGGCCGCCAGGTCGACCGCACGGCTGATCTCTGACGCCGAGCTGTCCGGCGACAGCGTGTACCTGGCGGCCGGCAAGACCGTTCCCGTGCTCGTCCTGTCCGGCGACCTCGACGACGCGGTGCAGCTCGCCGAGGACATGTGGGCGGGCTGGCAACGCGCCGGCCGACCCCGGGCGTACTTTGTCTGGCTCACGATGCCGTTCGCCGTGCTGGCGCATGGCCTGCGCGGTGACCGCGAGCGCGTCGCGCAGTGGCGGGCCCGGTCCGCGGCGATGGGTGACCCGGTGAGAATGGGCTGGCCGGAGCTGGACCCGCTGATCACCTTGGTGGACGCCCGGCTCGCGCTGCGGCTCGGTGACCTCGACCAGGCCACCGAGCTGGCCCAGCGCGCCCGGCGACTGCCGGCCAGCTCCTGGTACCGGGTACTCGCCCTCGCCGCCACCGTCGAGCTCGCGGTGGTCGCCGGCGTGCCGTCGGCCGAGGCCGATCTCGCCACGGCACAGGCCGACAGCGCGGGCAACGACTGGGCCACCGCCACCCTGCTGCGGGCCGCCGGCCGGCTCCGTGGCGACGCCGACGCACTCGCCAGATCAGCCGAACTGTGGCAACGGATGGGCGCCCGGTTCGAGCACGAGGTCACGGTAGAGCTGCTCGCTGGTCCGAAGCTGCCATAGGTGGTGCTCGCGTGCCAGGCACGTGGTCACCACGCATGTGGCGATCGCCCCACGACTGCGACGCTGTGCTGCATGGCCGACCAAGCCACCATGCCTGGTCGGGTTCTCGATAGCGAAGGAGACAACGCGATGGGCAAGGTCACCACAGGCGCCACGATGTCGCTCGACGGCTACATCGCCGGACCCGGAGAAAGCGGGTTCGACCTGCTGTTCCAGTGGTACGGCAACGGCGAGGTCGAGATTCCGCCGCGGCTGCGCATCTCCGCGGCCAGCGCCGCGCTGGTCAAGCCCGAATGGGACGACACCGGCGCGCTGATCGTCGGCCGGCACCTCTTCGACATGACCAACGCCTGGGGCGGGCGCCACCCGATGGACGTGACCACAGTGGTGCTCACCCACCAGCGCCCCGACGACCGTCCGGACGACGACGACAACTTCGTCTTCGTCACCGACGGCATCGAGGCGGCGGTGGCCAAGGCCAAGGAATTGGCCGGGGACAAGAACGTCGCCGTCAACGGTGGACAAATGGCCCGTCAGTGCCTGGAGGCCGGTCTGCTCGACGAGGTCGGCATCGAGCTGGTACCGGTCGTGCTGGGCGGCGGCAAGACGCTGTTCGGCGAGCTCGGCACCGCACCGGTGCAGTTCGACGGGCCCATCGCGGTCGTCGAAGGCACCGGCGTCACCCACCTGCGTTACCGGGTCAAGAAATAGGGACCCCGACAGGGCAGCGGCCTCGCACGCACCGCTGCGTATAGGTGTGTTGCGCACCAGTGCCCGTCTGGAGGCCTGTCCGGGCCGGGCACCGAGTGGATTGGAGATGCGCGGTGACCGAGCAGACTGAACGGCTCGCCCGGTTGGCCCGGGCCTGGGACGAGGCCGCCGACGGGTACGAGGCATACTACGTTCCCCGCTTCGCCCCCTGGGTGGCCACCGCGGTGCGGGCGCTCACCCACGGGCCACTGTCCGAAGGGCCGGTCCTGGTCCCGTGCTGTGGGACATTCCCGGAGCTGGACGCGCTAAGCGAGCACCTGCCCGAGCGCGAGATTGTCGGCATCGACCTGTCCGCCGGCATGATCCGCCGGGCTCGCGAGCGCGCCGCACGCCATCGGCAGGCGGCTGTCGTCCAGGGCGACGCCTCGACCCTCGACCCGCGGTGGTCGGGCACGTGCGCGGCCGTGGTGTCGGTGTTCGGGCTTCAGCAGTTGCCCGAACCCGACCTCGCCATACGGTCGTGGGCCGCTGCGCTGCGCCCTGGCGGACGCCTGTCTGTCGTCTTCTGGCCCGACATCACCGAGGACGACGGGCCGTTCGCGCTCCTGGCCAACGTCGTGCGAGCGCGTGTGCCCGCCGGGGACAGCTCCTGGGAACGCCGGCTCCTGCCAGCTTTGACAGCGCATGGCCTCGTGATCGAGCGAGACGAGCATCTGTCCTACCCCATGTCCCACCCGGACGCGGCGACGTTCTTCGACGCCCACACCCGCTCAGGGCCGCTCCGGGCGCTCGCTGCGGCCCGCGGCGATGCCTTCGTCAACCAACTGCGCGAGGAATTCCTCCGTCGCGCCCCGGCCGGTGAATGGCACCACCAACCGCGCGCCCGCCACATCGTCGCCCGCCGCTGATCGACCCCTGTCGGAAATCACCTATTCCCGACACCCCTCGAAGACGAGCCGACCGATATATCAGCTGCCTGGCGGTAGGGCTCGTTCGAGAGCGGAGGATCGTGATGGGGGCCGGAGTCGGTGTTGGCGAGCAGGGTCAGGCTGGCGACGAGGCCGGCGACTTCGGGGGAGGCGAGCCGGTAGCGGACGACGCGTCCGAAACGGTGGGAGGTCACCAGTCCGGCCGAACGCAGTACCGCCAGATGGTTCGACATGTTCGGCTGGGTGACGCCCATGCGGCCGGTCAGCTCGCCCACGGACGCGTCTGCCTCGGCGAGCGACTGCAAAACGGCGAGTCGGACCGTGCAGCTCAACGCGCGCCCGATCGCGGCGAGCCGGTCGTTGCTATCCATCAGTGTCTGATGATACCTTCCGCCACATATCAGCGTTCAGTGATGTATTCGCGCGGGGAAGGCAGATCATGGTCAGGAACGCCGTCGTCACCGGTGCCAGCAAGGGCATCGGGCTGGCCATCGTCACCGCGCTACGCGACGAGGGATACCGGGTCGTGGCGGGAGCACGGACGATCAGCTCCGAACTCAGACAGCTCACCCCCTTAGCCGTCCCTGTGGACCTCCGCGCTCCCGGCGGCCCCCCTCACCTCATCGACACGGCCATGACCGAACTCGGCGGCATCGACCTGCTGGTCAACAACGTCGCCGGCACCACCGGCCCGCACCCGGGCGGGTTTCTGTCCATCTCCGACGACGACTGGCGGCACGCCCTCGACCTGACCCTGTTCAGTGCCGTACGAGCCAGCAGGGCCGCGCTCCCCAGCATCGTCGAGCGCAAGGGCCACATCATCAACATCGGTTCGCTCAACGCCCGCCGCCCGGCGGCCCATCTGATGGACGTCTCCGCTGCCAAAGCGGCCCTGGCCAGCCTGGGTAAGGCCCTCGCCGAGGAGTTCGGCCCCCAAGGCGTCAGAGTCAACACCATCTCGCCCGGACCCGTACGTACCGCCGTGTGGACCGAACCAGGCAGCACCGGGGACGCGCTCGCGAAGAAGGCCGGCGTCTCTCGCGAAGAACTGCTGGACTCCCTGCCCGCCGCCCTCGGGATGTCCACCGGGCACATGACCGAACCGGCGGAGATCGCTGCCCTGGTCGTGTTCCTGGCCTCCGGAAAGGCGCCCAACATCAACGGCTCCGACCTCATCATCGACGGTGGCCTGCGTAAAGAGTGGTAGGAGTAAGGACAGCAGGCCTCGTTCGAGCGTCGGTCATCATCCGCCAACGGGCTGGTCCACTGCGTGACGCGACTTCGTGGACAGCGGCAGGAGCGGCCTGGTGACAGCTTCCTCAGCTGCTGGCCGACGCCGTCGCCGAACTCCCGGTCGCCGCCGAGCAGCGCACCGGCTACCAGCGCTCGCACCGGCGGCACTGGATCGACGCCGACGGCGACGGTTGCTCGACTCGCGCCGAAATCCTCCTCGCAGAGGCCATCACCCCGCCGCACGTCGACGCCGACTGCAAGCTGACCGGCGACTCCTGGCGCTCCTACTACGATGATCAGATGGTCGCCGGCCCGGCCACGCTGGACGGCGATCACGTCGTGCCGCTGGCCGAGGCCCATGACTCCGGCGGCCACAGCTGGCCTGCCCTCAAACCTGACCGCCCCGTGGCACCTGGTCGCCGTCTCCGCCCGCAGCAACCGGCAGAAGGCGGATCAAGATCCCGCCACGTGGATGCCGCCCCATCAGCCCGCCCGCTGCAGGTAAGCCGCCGAATGGGCCGCGATCAAACGCCGCTGGCAGCTGACGATCGACCTTGCCGAGCAGCAGGCCCTGACCGCGCTCGGCACCAAATGCCCCACCTAGCGCCTACCCGAACTCGACAGCGACCCCCGCTAAGCCCCTGCCAGACCCTCCATCACGATGACGTGTGGCGCGGGCCTTCGGCCACCCACGCCTGGGGGCCTTGCGCCACATCGGAGAGTCCATCCCGCACCGCCCCACGTTCCGCAGCTTGGCGATGCCCGCACCGAATCGCCAGCATCGCCGATACCGCGCGCCAAGGGCGGTGTAGCAGCAACCTGCGATCGCGTTTCGTGGGTGCGGTTCAGCGGCCCTTGTCGCTGAACCGACCTCTGAAACGGGTCAACGCCTGGACGCTCGCCCGCGTGGATGCGTGCCGCAACGGCGACCGTTCTTGAAACACTCGTCCAGGCGCCGCCCTGTTCGCCCCGCTGGCCGAGCCGGCCGGCTTCCGGAGCTTGAGGCGCTGCTCGTGTGACAGCGAACGGGCAGGGCTTCCGGTCTACGAGCTCCTGGGAGCAGGCTCCTACCGGGAAATCCTCCCGATGGCGGAGGAAGCCGCAGTCGCCAGGAACGACGCTAGAAGAATGATCATCCATGCCATAGGGCTCCTGCCGGCGGCGGGCATGGTGCCCGGCACACCACCCGTGTCGTCGCCGGAGGGCCTGCACGAGTGCGCTACCGCGACCTCACGCTGCGATGGCACCCTCCAGGTCCCCCTCGACTGGGGCGACCCCGCCTCTGGACGCATTACCGTGGCCTTCGCCTTCCTGCCGGCCGCCCGCGCCGACGGGACGGTGTTCGCCAACCTTGGCGGCCCTGCCGAGTCCCTGCCGGACGTTCCCCTGGTGCAGCAGGCGCTCGGCCCCGTACTGGAGCGGAAGAACCTCCTGCTCATGGACCCGCGCGGACTCGGTAAATCCTCTCCGCTCACGTGCCCGGGAGCCGCTCTGGCCAAGCCGGAAACCATCGCCCCCTGCGCCAGGAGCGTGGGCCCGCGCGGCGCGTACTTCACCGCTGACCAGGCCTCACACGACCTCGACGCCGTCCGGAAGGCGCTCGGCCTCGGCACGATGAGCTACTACGGCAACTCCTACGGCACCGTGTACGCCCAGGCCTACGCCGCCCGCTACCCGGCAGTCCTGAACGCGATCTTCCTCGACAGCACCATGATCGTGGGCCGCGACGGATTCGTGGGCTGGAGCAACTTCGCCATCAGGGTGAGACAGCTCGACATCGTCTGCGCACGGTCGAAGGCCTGCGCCAGACTACCCGGCACGGCGTCCGGAACCTGGACCCGGCTGGTGAACCGGCTCCGCCAGCACCCCGATCCGCACGTTTCGGTGTTCCAGACCTTCGCGGTCGGCCGGGCGGCCGAGCCGGTGTTCGGCCGGGAGGCTACCGCGGCCGCGCACGCCTACCTGCACGGCGACCCCGCCCCGCTGCGCCGCCTGGCCAGGCTCATTCCTGCCACCCGACCGCCAGTCGAAGAGCCGGACTTCGGCGGATACCTGGCTTATCGCTGCGGCGACGGAACCTTCCCCTTCGACCGGCAGGCCACCGCCGCCGACCGTCGGACCCAGGCCGAACGATATTACGACCGGGTGAGGCCACTTGCTCCTTACAAGATCACCGACGTCTTCGCCGGGATCGGTGGCGTGGAGCCGTGCATCGACTGGCCGACTCCGCGGCACAGCCCGCCGCGCCCGCCCGCGACGGCGCTGACGGCCGTGCCCGTCCTGGCGATGACCGGAGAACTCGACATCAACAGTCCCGGCGAGGTGGCACACTCCCTGCGGGCCTTCCCGAACGCGACCGTCGTCGGGGTGCCGTTCGGGCCACACGCTCTGGCTCGATTCCCTTCGCCCATGGGCGATTGCGTCCGTGACATGCTGCGCACCTTCCTGACCACCAAGCAGGTCACCGACCGCGAGTGCACCGCCGAGAACTACCGCGCCCTCGGCGTCTTCCCCGAGACCGTCGCCGACCTGGCGCCGCACCCAGCCCGCAAGCTCACCTCCACCCAGCGGCGGGTGCTGGCCGCCGCCTTCGCCACCGCAGCCGACGCCGCCGCCCGCCGCAACCCGGGCAGCTTCGTCTACCCGAGCGTCAAGAACGAGCCAGGGCTGCGCGGCGGCCGGGTCGCCTTCGGCGACGTCATCGCCCTCGACGACGTGCGCTACGTCCGCGACCTGCCGGTGAACGGCACGGTCACGCTCTCACCGGACGGCCGCGCCACAGCCACCCTCACGGCCGAGGCCAGCGGCCACACCCACGACATACGCATGACCTGGACGGCCTTCTCCACAACCCCGACCCTGACCGGCACTTTCGACGACATCCCCATCAACTGACCCGGCCGCTGCCCGAGCCGCTTCCGCCCGGTCACCGGAGCGGCCCCGGGTCGACCCGCCCGCCCGTCGCCATCGCTGGCCAGGGTGGCGAGGTCGGTGTAGACGTGGGCCAGGTCGGTGGTGAGGGCGGACAGCAGAGCGACGTCGTCGGCCAGGCGCTGCCGTACCCGGTCAGACGCTGGGCGGTCTGGGCGAGGCGGCGGCGGGCGCGGTAGGCGGCCTGGCGGCAGCGCATGGTGCAGAAGCGGGCCGGGCGGCCGGTGGCGGCAGGCTGCAGCGGCGTGTCGCACACCGGGCACCGCACGGCGGCCGGGCTGGTGGTGGGGGTCACGGGTTCTCCTGCTCGCGGGCGCGCTCGGCGAGCAGTTGGACCAGCCGGGCGCGTTCGGCGGCGATCACGGCCGGGTCCTCCGCGGTGTCGCCGGGCTGCGGGCCGCGCGTGAGCGCCTGGCCGTCGCCGCGGCGGCGTGGGCGTAGCCGTCCGCCGTCCGGTTCGGGGGCGCGGCGGCCGGTGCGTGCGTAGGTGACGCGGGCCAGCCAGCGCCGGTCCATTGCCGGCGTCGGCGCGTCCTCCCGGCCACGACCGTCGCGCTCGTCGGGAGTGACGTGTCGGGCGAGTACGTCGCGGTGGAAGACCTCCGCGGGGTCCGGCCCACATAAGCCCAAAACCCACATTCGATCTTGCTGTGCTGTCGATGTACCGGATAACGAACCCGAGACGCGCAGCAGCCGTTCGGGCGAAACCGCAGGTCGGCTCTCTGAGACCAAGGCCGATGTACCGAATAAGGGTCTGCTATCGCGTACATCGACAGACCTCGTATCGTGCCCTCCGACGGAAGCTCTGACCTGCGGGAACGCGGCCACGATGTGGGTTTTGGGCTTATGTGGGCCGGACCCCTGATTGCGCCAGGAACTGACTTCGACGGGCCGGAGCAGTGGCCCTCGTAGCGCTACGGCCGACATCCGTTCCGGACACGACCAGTATGAGACGGCCCGCGAGGCCAGGCGCATCGCCGGCGATCTAGGCCGCCACGCGCTCGCGGATCTCGTGGACCGGCGCCAGGCGCTCGTACGCCGGAATCAGGCGGGCACCCAACGCCCGGGCGCCGATCACCATGGCGGCGGCGGCCAGGACGATGTCCTTGAAGATGTACTGCGCCTCCAGCGTCGGCGCGCCGGGGAACAGATCCGTGAAGAACAGGGCGTACGGTGCGAAGAACCCAGCCATCGCACCGGTCATCACGACCAGCCCGGTCTTCAGCAGCTTGCCGGTGACCAGCGTGAGACCGATGAAGACCTCCATGCTGGCGATCACGAACTGTGCCGCGTAGCCCGACACCATTCCCAGGGACAGCTTCTCCAGTGTGGCCACCGACAAGGCCTCCGCCGGACTGACTCCTGGAAAGTACTTGAGCGTCCCGAAGGCCACGAAGACCAAGCCGAGGCTGACGCGCAGCACGTCAATGCTGTGGCGAGACAGCCAGCCGGTCAGTTTGACGATCATGTTCTCGATGGTTCCGGTCATTACGCACTCCCCAGTGGATGCCGTTTTCGTCTGGGTTCAGACTCGCGAAAACGTCGCCGGATAGCGTCAGGCCGGCGGACGCACTTGGGCTACGCCGTCGCGCGTACGATGAGCCCGCCAGTACCAGCCCTTCGGCGTAAGGGGTTCTCCCAGGGGAGGCCGTCGGCCACGTCGGAGCGCACGAGACCCGTACTCCGCAGAGAGTAGTTCGCCCGAATCCGGCTGCGCTCATCTCATAGCGAAAACAGCGCAGACGTGGTCGAAGTCCTTCTGCCGGACGGGCACGACCGAAGCGCTGACCTGCGGCAGAGGACTACACCTTGGCTCAGATGGGCATTTCGGCCCCACTCGACTCCGGGATGTGATCGTCAGCCCGACCAGCTCAGGGCAGCAGGGCTTGGCCGACGTGCTCGATCGCCTGCTGCAGGGCACTGAGGCGGGCGAGCTCGGCGCGGTGCACCTCCAGCACCTGGGTGATCGCCTCGGGCGGGATCTGATCGCGCAGGGCGACGGCGGCGCCGCGGTAGCTCTCCTGTACGGCATCACGCGCCCGGACGGTGTGCCCGTGCGCGGAGCGGGCCAGCTGCAGCGGGTGGGTGGCGAGCACGGCGCGGTGGGCGCGGTAGCCCGGCGGCATCGCCTCCAGCAGCCAGCCGGTCGCCTTGTCCGGCCAGCCGTCGGCGCCGGGCACCGGCACGTCGGGCGGCCAGCCGTCCGGCAGCCCGCGGCCATCGTCGGCGACCGCCGACACCGCGGCGTCGACGGTGGTGGCCGGTTCGTCCCAGGGCAGGCGGGTGCAGTCGACGCCGTCGATCGGGGCCAGGCCCAGCAGCGGCATCCACTCCTGCCGCTCCACCAGCCCACCGGCGAACCCCTCGCGGACGTCCTCGATCCAGCTGACCAGCCCTTCGCGCTCGCCTTCTGCGTCCAGGCGCAGCCGGTGCAGGCGGCCCGCATCGTCCGGTGGGATCTTCACCGGTTGCGGGTCAGGGTCGGGCGACTGCTCAGGTACAGGCCCGATCGTAGCCCGGACTCGAAAACACCCGGGGGCGGGTCGGCCCGCCCCCTGCACGTCTGCGGTGTCGGCTGGCCAGAGCGGCGGGCCACGCCCAGGGACAGGGGTGAGGGCGATCACCTCGGCCTGCAGTTCGTGGTGCGGGTCGTAGTCCATCTCGCGGTAGCTGGCCCGGCGCAGGCATTCCAGCACGGCGGGCAGGTCGTCGGCGGTCAGGGCCTGGCGCAGCCGGCCGGGCCAGTCCGCGCGGCTGGGCAGCTCGTTGTAGCGGTGCAGGCGCAGGTCGACCGCGCGGTGGATGGCGGCCGCCGCGGCGTCCGCGCGCTGCTGCAGGTCGCCGAGGTCGGCCAGGCGGCGGCCGACGTCGCGGAGCCGGTTGGCGTGCTCGGCGATGAACGCCTGCCCGGCACGCTGGGCGGCGCGGTGGTCGCGGGTGGTGCCGGCGTGCCCGCTCGGGTCGCCGCGCAGCGACAGGTAGCGGCGTTCGGCCGACTGGCGCGAGCGCACCTCCAGCGCGGGGGCGAGCTGGGCCCAGGTGATGCCTTGGGCGCGCAGCGACTCGATCACATACCCTTTGCTGGGCTCTTGGAGTTCAACCTGACGCGTCGAGTTGATCAAGCCTGGCCGTCATCCCGGCCATGTAGGGGTGCCGTTAACCAACATGGCACCAGCCGCCATAGAGGGCCCTGACCTGGTATCTCAGCTCCCCGCTTCCGACCGGGTGTCGTGGGCTTTATTGCAGTTCACCGTTCGTGAGGTTCTGTGGCTTGACGTTGTCAGACGGTCCTCGACCTGGATTACGCAAGATCAGGCAAGAGCCCCTTCGCGGCACGGGGAACTCGCACATGGAAGATCGCGTCAAAGCCTGCATGAGATCCTTTCGCGTGTTCCTGGCGGCTGCTCTCACCATCCTGGGCGCCGGATGTGGCGGCGACGTGGCGGCCTCTGCGGCGCTGCTTCTGCCTGAGCAGCCAGGAGACCTCCATCTGGAGCAGATCGTCACATCGGAGGCCGGGCAGAATCCGATCACGGCGTACGCGGAGGGTGACGCACCCGGTGACAGGACGCTGGCCGTCGTGGTGACAGAGTCGGAGGACTGGGAGCAGCCGTACGACTGGGAGCCGCCGCGCAGGGGAAAGCCCATCAAGCTCGACAAGCACGAGGCGACCATGGGCGGATCGGGGCGGCACCGCTGGATCAGCTGGCCGGCCAAGACGAGCCAGGACTTCGAGTCGTTCGCGGTGCTGGGCCACGGGTTGTCGGAGGCCGAGCTGATCAAGGCGGCCAACGGAGTGGCAGAGGATCTGCGGCGGCCCCGGATCGATGCCGCGCATCTGCCTCAGGGGCTGGACCTTGTCAAGACCGGTTCGCTGCCGATGGGCAGCTGGCAGGCGGAACTCGGCGGAACGGAGCAGGTCTGGACCAACCGGCAGGCGCGCGCCAGAGTCTCCGTCAGCCATTTGCCCGGCGACGCCGGCATGGCGGTTCTCGCCGGTGCCACGGTCAGGGGAGAGCCCCGGGAGATCCGCGGCACCACCGGCCTGGCGGGTGGCGACCTGCTGTCCAGCGGATCGCTCAGCCTGGACTGGGTGCACGAGGATTTGGCCCTCATGATGCCCAAGGTCCGGCTCTGGCGTGAGAACGGCGTGATCGTCAAGGTGTCCGCGCTGGGGCTGGCCGACGAGGTGGTGGACGCGTTCGTACGAGGTCTGCGCCCGGCCGGTCCCGAAGCCGTCGAGCGGGCGCGCAGTCAGATCCTGGAGTACCCTCCCGACCTGCTGTTCCCGCCCGTCGACGATGAGAACCGTCCATTGCGCGTCGTCACGCACGGCAGGAACGCCGAACGGGCCTGGGCCATGAGCGCCGGACTGCAGGACGGAACCTTCACCTCCGAGTTCCGTGTGCTCTCCCGCCGAGCCAAGATCGTGGATGGCGGCGGCGGGACCTTCGAATGGAAGCCGGAGTACGGCCGGGTGCCGCTGACGATCACGCATGACGTGCTGGAGCTCGACCTGCCCAGCGACAACGTGCTCATCGGCTTCGCGGGGACCGGAGTACGTAAGGTGCGCATCAGCTACTCGGACGGTACCTCGGCAGAGCTTCCGCTCGGCCCGGCGCGCGATCCAGGCGGCGTCCGCTGGTTCTCTACCGAGGTAAAGTCCCGCTCGTTCGAGCTCTCCGCCGAGATGAAGGACGGCAAGGTCACCGACACCGTACGGCGCATCCCCTGAGCGGCCTGATCACAGGTATCGGTCAGGGAGTGCCTCTCCGGTATTCGCGGGGGAACATCGTCGCGGTCAAATGGGCGTAGACATGTTCATCCTGGCGCCGCCGCCAGGGTTGTGATTGGGCCGGGGCTCAACCGGTTCTTAGATAATTAACGTTATCTGGCAAGATAGCGATCGTCGGCGTAGCGCGAGCTGGCGTCCTCCTCCCGAACGTGGCCCCTGCCCCAAAGTGGAAGGTTGCCGCAGGTTACGGACGTGCTTGCCGGACAGCACAGCGCCTGGTTTCGGCATCGAACAGGCGGGCCGACGATGCAGCCGAATCTCCGCAGAACGCGCCGCCGTGGCGCTGACCTGCGGCTGAGCAATCTCGGACATCAGACAGAATCGAAGTTCTGAGTGGTCACGGGCTACCTGGCGGCTGGGGCCACGTACGGGAGGAGAACGCCTGAGGGAGCGATACCCGCCGGCTACGCGATGTTCATTCCTGGATCCTTCTGCAGACGCCTCGCGCTCGGTCCGCGGCACTGGTGCCGGCCGCATCGGTCACGGCGATCTGGACATCGAAGGGGCGGCCCACCACGCAGCCAACCCGCAGGGTGGATGAGTTCTTGAAGTAGGTCTGCTCTACTCCGTTCATCGTCCACGTGGTGCTGAACGGTGGCGTCCCGTCGATCTGCGCCGTGCAGACGACCAGAGCGGCGCCGGAGTCGCAGTTGAGGTACCGGATGCTGGCAGTTCTGCGGTCCGGGCACGTGATTCGCGTGTCCCCCATAGTCTCCTCGACGCCAAGCGAGTAGATGATCGTGAGCTCGATCTCGAGCGTCTCGCCGGGTTCGCAACTCACCAGGATGTTCCGGATGTTGTTGAACCTGAGAAGGGGGTCGCCATTGCTCGTCCATCCGATGAAGTCGGTGCTCCTGCCGTCGGCCTTGACCGGGACGATGCAGACGATGTCGGGTGTGTTGGTCAAGGCCGGTCTGCACACGGGGTCGTCGGGCGCCTGGGCGTGGGCGGCGCCTGCTCCCGTCAGCAAACCTCCGAGCACTGCGGTCAGCAGCACGAAGATGGCGACTAGTCGTGGTCGCATCCGATCTCCTCATCAGGTAGACGCTGATCGATGAGTGGCCCGCGCGGACTACTCAGCTACTTCGCGCGCGAAAGGGCCACGGATCACCAGCTCCAGCGTCTGGCTGGCGCAGCGTGGTCAGGACACGCTCGCCTGCACAGTCCAGGCTGCGCCCGAGCCGCCAGGCCACAAGCAAGATCAGCTAGTGGTCGCGCCCGTTAGTTCGTCGGGGGTCGCGGGTGGTGCCAGGCTGTTGTGTCGCCGAGGTAGAGGCCGCAAGCGCAGTCGAGGGCTTCCTGTGGGGTGCCGGTCGGGTAGCCGCTGGGCAGGACAGATTTCTCGTAGTCGTCGTGGCTGGCGCGGTAGATGGCGAACCCCCAGCTGGTGGCGGATCCGGCGTAACGCAGCCGCATGAGGGGGAGGGTGGTGCCGTCAGGAAGCTGGCCGGCGATGTAGGCGAACTCGCCGTGCCAGCGGGACGGTAATGCCAGTGAGCTGGGACCAGCGCTCACGTGCCCGGGCGGTTAGTCGCCGGCTCAGGGACGTCCGGGTGGAGTCGGGGTGCCTGGCCATATGGCCATCATGCCCTGCTCTGGAGAGTGCACCATGAAGTTACATGCCCTGCAGTCCCTATGTCGTAGGCCTCTGCGAGGCCAGCCGCGCTGAGCTGGAGTCGGTGTCCCGGCGCGCTTCAGCACCCTTTCGCCTGGTGCTCCGATCACGGATCGTGCTGCTGGCCGCGGCCGGCACGGCGAACCGGGTGATCGCCGAGCGGCTCGGCATCTGCGAAGACACGGCCCGCAAGTGGCGGCGCCGGTACTGCGAACAGGGCATGGAGGGATTAGCCGATGCCCCGCGACCGGGCAGACCCCGCCTGTTCCCGGCCACGGTGGTCGCCGAGGTGAAAGCCCTGGCGTGCGAGCTGCCCTCCGCGAGCCAAACGCCCCTGGCCCGATGGACCTGCCCCGAACTGGCCCGCCATGCGGCAGCCAGCGGCATCGTTCCAGCACCCTCGTCATCCACCGTGCGCCGCTGGCTCGCCGCCGACGTGCTGAAGCCCTGGCAACACCGGTCGTGGATCTTCCCCCGCGACCCGCACTTCGCCCTCAAGGCATCCCGCGTCCTGGACCTCTACCAGCGGGAATGGGAAGGGGCACCGCTGGGTGAGGATGAGTACGTGCTCAGCGCCGATGAGAAACCTGGTGTTCAGGCCCGGATGCGCATCCACCTCCCGCTCCCGCCGGGGCCGGGGCGGGGGATGCGGATCGAAAGCGAGTACCACCGGCTCGGCACCCTGGCCTACCTAGCCGCCTACGACATCCACCGCGCCCACGTCATGGGCCGGTGCGAGCCGACCACCGGCATCAAACCGTTCACCGCACTCGTGGACCAGGTCATGCAGAGCGAGCCGTACGCCTCCGCCAGACGAGTCTTCTGGGTCGTGGACAACGGCGCCTCCCACCGCAACTGGGCGGCAGCAGCCCGGCTCAACAACGCCTACCCCAACGCCCAGATGGTCCATCTGCCCATCCACGCATCCTGGCTCAACCAGGTCGAGGTCTACTTCTCTGTCATCCAGCGCAAGCTTCTCACCCCTGACGACTTCGAGGACCTCGACGAACTCGCCACCCAGATCCTCGCCTTCGAAAAGCACTACAACGCCGCAGCCAGACCCTACGACTGGAAGTTCACCCGCACCGACCTCAACCTCCTCCTGACGCGCATCAGGAAGCACGACCGACACGCACCACACCCACAAGCCGCACGACCCCGACGAATTAACGGGCGCGACCACTAGGCGCTCGATCCCGCGGCTCCCGGCCCTGGCCGCTGCGCGGCCGGGGGGATGGCGAAGGCCCCGGCGTCTGGCGACGCCGGGGCCTTGTCACGTGTGCGTACCCGGTGTGCGTTTCGCCTCTCGGTGAAAGGCTCAACGCGGCTCCAGCCGAACGGTCGTCCGCGAAGGCGAGAGGTGAGGCCCGGGGACACTGGGCACACCGGCCACGGGACGTGGAACCACCAGCCGCCCGCCGATGTTCCCGCCTCCGGCCGGGGGGCGGGCCGGCTCAGGTTCCGGTCACGACGCTGCGACGCTCGATGAGCAGCCCGTCCCGCCACAGGTCGTGATGACGGCCGACGCGCTCGCGGGTACCCACGACGCGGAAGCCGAGCGCCTGGTGCAGCGACAGGCTCGCGGCGTTGCCGGGGAAGACGCCCGACTGGATCGTCCACACCCCGGCGTCCTCGGCCGCGGCGATGAACGCGGTCAGCAGCGCGCGGCCGATGCCGTGGGCCTGGCAGCCCGGGTGCACGTACACGCTGTGCTCGACCACCCCCGCATACACCGGCCTGCTCGACACCGCGCAGGCCGCGACCCAGCCGACGACCTCGCCCGTCTCGGTGTCGACGGCGACCAAGCGCAGGTGCGGCAGCTTGCCCGCCTCGAAGCCCTCCCACGAGGGAGCCACCGTCTCGAAGCTGGTCTGGCCGGTGTCGAGGCCGGCCTGGTAGATGGCCAGCACCTGCGCCGCGTCGCCGGCGCGCATCGGCCGGATTCCCAAGCCGGGCCCGATGGCGGGCTTGACAGCCTGGACGATGGCCGAGTGCACACCGTCACCGTGGCCGGCCGTGAGGGCGCGACCGGCGCGAGGTCACCGTACAACGGACCGAGGTCGAGCGCCGGGACGTAGAACCCTCCCCAGATGATGGCCAGGACGTCGGCGAGCGTCAGGTGGGTGTCGGCGAGCATGCGTCTGGCGGCACTGTACGAAGATCGTGAAGGGTCCAGTTCGCGCCGAGGACGTCGTTGGCCCACTTGCGAAAGGACCCTTAGCGTTACCGTGAGCGCCTGATCGGTTTAGCGGTCCAGGCCGGTGCCTCTTGTGACAAAGGGGGCCCGCTGCGGCAACAGCGGACCCCAGGAGTCTTTGAGTCTCTGCCTACTCCAGTCAGTGACCTCAAAGCTGCCATCGCCGAGCGATGGCAGCGCGGACAACGACCAAACACAACGTGTGGTCATTCCGCCTCGCTGACATTGTGTGCGCCCACACCCGGTGATTCTGGCTTTCGGGCCTGGATCCGAGCACTTCCGAACGCATCCGAACGCCTACGAACGCGGTTGAACGCTAGCGACCACGGGAGAACAATATGGGCGAGAAGCATGGGGGGATGCCCACGAAATAGCCGCATAGGGGCGTTTTGTCCGGTTTGTAGTTTGGCCCGACTGTGGTCCTTTCCATGAGGCATCATGACTTTCACACGCGAACCCTTGTGGGCGGCAACCCTCATTCGCGCTATCCCATCCTCCTGCCTACTCCAGGCAATCGACCCAGAAATGGGGGCGGTGCGCCATGCATGCCCAGGCTCATCTCGACCCAGCACACCACAGAACCCGTCCGAACTGGCGGACAATCCTCCTCATCATCATCCTGCTGATCTTTGCGATCACTGCGCAGAGCAAGGGCATGGCCACCGAGGTGATCGTCTTGGTGATCACCACAGTCACGACCGCGGTCTCGCACCTGTTCGGCTTCCCCGCCAGCAAGGAGATCCTCTCGCTCGCTACGCCTCAGCGGTCGGCATGACGACCCCGACGCAGCACACCACGACACTGCCCCTGGTCAACGACCCCGCCTCGTCGGCCAATGAACGCGATCTGGCAATCTTCGTGCAGGCCAGAGCCGACTTCCAGTCCGCGGTCAGTTCTCTTGTAGATCTCCAGAACGCTGAGGACGTCCAAGAGCTATGCCGCCGGGCTCGTCTCTCGCCCGCCAACCTGGCCAGGCTCATCGCTGGAGAAATGGTGCCCTCGACCTTCGTCGACAACCTGTCTCAGTGCCTTGACCTCACCCCCGGGCAGCGTCACGACCTCAAGGGGATGTGGTCGCGAATGGCCAAGTTCCGGCGAGCCCTGCCGGGAACCAGCGTCATGGACATCAGCGATCCTTTCGAGGACATCGTGCGCCGGCTCAACCTGGTGAACGGCTCCACCCAGGGGTCCGTCAGTGCGAGTGATGTCTTCCGCCATCGCGAGGATGTCCCGGGCTTCCAGCTCAAGCCCGATCCTCTCGCCGCCCTGAACAAGGAGGAACTACTGCGGATAATGCGAGAATTCCATGTCTGGGCGGGCGAACCGTCCTACCGCGAGATCGCCTTGCGTTCCGGGAAGATGGTGGGAGCCAGCACCCTGTGCGAGGCTCTCAATCCGAGAAAGGCACCGCGCCTGCCCTCTCTGAAGGTCGTGACGGCCTTCATCCACGGTTGCGGTGGCACCGACGACGACCTCACGCTCTGGACTACTGCCTGGCGCCGTGTCCGCATGCAAAAGAACACCAACCGGACCACCGTTCCCCTGTCGGTCATCAGTCGGCGACAGGCGGGGTAGTAGAGCGGCTCGCCCTGGCTCCTGACGCAGACGCCCGCTGCGGGGGGTCTGGTGCTGGCGGCCACCAGGTCCAGCTCTTGGCCAGGTGGGCAAGAGCTGGTCGTTGACCACCTGGCTGCCGAAGGCGGACCCGTCCCAGCGGCTGCCGCCGAGCAATGACCCCATCCCGCGGCGGGGGGCTCAGCGTTCAATGTCAGCCGGGGATCTCAAAACCCTGATTGAGGTCGCCCACGAAGTCCTCCGGGTGTCGTGTCATCGGCGACATGCGGGTGCACCGTATGACACGACATCGCAGCCCGTGGGCGGGACCGCAGATGCAAAGATCGTGCACCGGGGGCGCGGGCCCGCCTCCAGCACGGCGGTGCCCGTAGCCCCTTGCGCGGGGCAGCGTGATGCCGAAAGTCAAGCCGACGGTTCAGGGCAGTAGGGCGCGGCCGACGTGCTCGATCGCCTGCTGCAGCGCGGCCGGGTGGGCGAGCTCGGTGACAACGGCGTGTGGACCTTGACACGGCGGCTTGCGTGCGGAACGCCACCCGTCCATTCCCCGGACGTCAGGCAGCGACCGGCAAGTGCCGGAAACCGCGGATCGACGCCGACGACCGCAGGCATGCATCGCCCGTGCGCCGGAGCCCGGCACGGCGCCGCTGGCGGGGCCGGACACCTCCACCAAGCGGCGCGGGATGCGCGCCCCCGTGCTGGCGGTCGGGGACGGCGCGCTCGGGTTCTGGAGCGCGCTCGCCGAGGTGTTTCCGCAGGCCAAGGCCCAGAGGTGCTGGTTTCACCAGATCGCTAACGTACTCGGGGCGTTGCCGAAGTCGGCGCACCCCGGCGCGAAGAAGCACCTGGCGGAGATCTGGAACGCAGAAGACCTCGACCACGCCCGCCGGGCGGTGAAGGAGTTCAAGAACGCCTACGGCGTCAAGCATCCCAAGGCTGTCGCGAAAGTCATCGATGACCTGGAGGAGCTGCTCGCGTTCTACGACTACCCGGCCGAGCATTGGCAGCATCTGCGGACCACCAACCCCATCGAGTCGACGTTCGCGACCGTCCGGCACCGCACCAAGGTCACCAAGGGGCCCGGCTCCCGGGCGGCCGGCCTGGCGATGGCGTTCAAGCTGATCGAGTCCGCCCAGAGCCGGTGGCGAGCCGTCAACGCACCCCACCTCGTCGCGCTCGTCCGCGCAGGAGCTGTCTTCAAGAACGGCAGACTGCTGGAACGCCCCCCACGAACAGGCAGCCTGAGCACGCCGGACAGGAGAAGAAAGACGATGATCGACAAGATCGCCTGGATCCACCTCGATGAAGGCAAGATCCTCAGCACCCGGTCACGCGGCAAAGGCACCTACTACATCCCCGGCGGCAAACGCGAGCCCGGCGAGACCGACCTCGACACTCTGACCCGCGAGATCGACGAGGAACTCACCGTAACCATCCTCCCCGCGACCGCCACCCACCTGGGCACCTTCCACGCCCAGGCCCACGGCCACCCCGACGGCGTCACCGTCCAGATGACCTGCTACACCGCCGACCACCACGGAACACCAACCCCAGCCAGCGAGATCGAGGAGATCACCTGGCTGACCTACGCCGACCGCCACCGCGTATCCCCCGTCGACCAGATCATCTTCGACCACCTCCACCAGGTCGGCCAACTCCGCTGAAGAACCCGATCCACAGGTCTTGACTATTTCTCCTCGCGACAGGCCGTGCTGTCGAACAGCCAACGGCACGAGCCGAGCTGGAAGCGGGGAGCTGAGTTACCAGGTCAGAGCCTATATGGCGGCTGGTGCCGTGTTGGTTAACGGCAACCCTAACTGGCAGTACCCCAGCAGGTAGCGGGTCTCGCCTACCGTCTGACTCGCGCAACACCGGCTGGCCATCCAACCGGATCAGCTCAACCTCCACGCCACGAGGAGCCCGCCACAACGCCACACATCCACACTACGGAACCCGACGAACCGTCAACTCACGCGCACGCGCAAAGCGGCTCGCGAAAGTCCGGTCAGGCCCCGACGACTGCCGGTTGGAGCCATCGCGACGGTCTTCTTACCTACGCAGAAGTGGACGTAGTCGGCGGCAAGGAAGACGCTTGGCCCACCCGGAAGAAGGGATCGGCCATGAGTGCAGAAACCGCCCAGCAGAGGGCAGCGCGCGAGGCGCTACGTTCGCTGGCCACGCCGGAACGCTTCGGCCCGGCCTTCATCGCCGAAATCCTGCACGTGGCAAGAAACGCGGAGTGGAAGGAGAACGTGGTACGGCTACCGGCGACCATCCAGATCACCTTCCATGGCGAGGGTCAGGTAGCGGACCTCGCGGGGGACATCGGCTGTCTTCCCTTCGAAGTACTCGCCTGCTTCGAGGATGAGGCAACCCAGACCAGCAGGTGCGTGCAAGCGTGGGTCTGCTGAGCGGGACCTTCACAACCTGGCGGCCCACCTCCGCCATCCCGGCTGATCGCTGCCGGGAATAGCGGACCTCACGGCTCTCACGACGAGCTTGCCGTGGCACCCGCGTACGCGGTGAGCCGGTAGCCGTCAGCTTCGTCCATGGGGTGCCTCCCCCAGGGGCGGTGGACGGCTTCGGCGGAGGCGGGCTCCGACGCCGTGATGATGACCGTTCCGGATCCGGCGGCGCGGTGAAGGATTGCCAGACTCTCGTGTATCGACATCGGGGTCCTTGATCGGGTGATCGTACGGCTACGTGGGCGTGGCCCAACAACTGTAGGTGCCTGATTGCGGCCGATAAGAGCGATCGGCTGGATCCGTAGACCTACACAAGTCGATGACGTATTCAATTACGCAGCGTCACGTTCGTGAACCCCAGCGGCCCGAGTGGGCAAGTCCTGACCAGCCCGCAGGCAGCCTCCATCCGCACCAATCCGCGTGGCCTCATAGTCCAGGTGTCGCGGACCACGTAAATCGCTTAGCTAAAGCGCTCGGCAAAGGGTGGGTGACGGCACTATCCGCCCGTGCTGCAGTGGTGAGATGGAAAGCGCGGTTGTGGCCCTCATCGCTGTCGCCGGCACGCTGCTCGGAGCTGCCGTGACACACATCTCTCAGGCCCGGAAGGCAGCCCAAGATCGGCAAGCTGCCCGCAGCGAACGTTTATGGCAGGAGCGTCTCGCCGCCTACAGCGCGTTCGCCGAAGCGCTGACCGACTTCCGGAAGGTCCAGAACGACCGATGGCATCTCGAACAGGAAGACCCTTCAAGCGAGAAGTTCAGTCAGATTCGAGATGGCTCCTACAAGGAGCGTGCGAGGGTAACAGCGGCCTTGTTCCGGCTACGCCTACTGAGCCCTGATGGGCATCTGAACGACCTGGCCGCTGGGGCGCTAGCGGCAGCCGAAGACATCCCCGCAGCAGCCGACGAGGCTGATCGTTCATTGCGAGGCCAAGCGGCGCGCAGGCTTCTCTATGAGTTTGTGGAGGCGGCCTCGGAGCAGGTGGTGCGGTTCGGAAAGAACTGATGCGTCGTAAACGCTCCCGCATACGAGAACACAGCAACTGTAGGCCATCCCCGCCCTCCGCCAATCCACCCGCTCAACTACGCAGCGTTACTTTGAGGCAGGGAAGTCTTCAGGAGGAGGACGCCGTAAGGCGCGCAGTGGCTCATGAGTCGCCGGGGCTGCTCAGATCTCACACCCGCCACGACCGAGCCGGCAGTGGCTCATCGATCACGCGTTGTGCGCCGCGAAGCGCCCGTGACGTCGGCCAACGATGTCCGGTAGTACCCGTGATGCCCGGCGGGATCCCGGCGAGCGGGCACTTTCCGCGGCGCCGATGATCCGCGCACCGGCATGAGGCGAATGGTGGTCATCCCGTCTCCCACGAAGAAAGGGACCGACCCCTATGAAACGTCCACGTCGGCTACGTGCCATCGCGGCGGCCATCCTCGCCTCCGCCGCGGTGACCGCGAGCCTGCTGGGTTCGGCCGCACCCGCCGCTGCGGCGCAGGCGCCTCTTCCCTACGCACCCGACCTGCCCAACCTCGGCACTCCGCAGATCGCCTATGACGTGTCCTTTATGTCCGTGGCGAAGGGTGTCGCCGTCCGTGGCGCCGACGGCTCCCTGCTGTACGGCGTGCGGTCGGGCAACGGTTTCGCACCCTTGCAATCGCTCGGCGGGACGATCGTCGGCGACCCGTCCGTCGTCGTCACGCCCAACGGCACGCAGTTCTTCGTCCGTGGCACCGACGACCAGGTCTACACCACCACGATCACCCCGGCCGGCACCATCACCGGCTTCTCCCACGTGCCCGGTCTCACAGTGACCGGCGACATCGAGTCGATCGTGGCCAGAGGCGAACCCTCCACCAACATCAGGATCTTCGCCCGCGGCACCGACGGCGCGGTGTGGACCAACATCCTGCGCGGAGGCGCCTGGACCGGCTGGAGCAGCCTGGGCGGCTTCGCCACCAGCGAGATCACCACCGGCCGCGTCTTCATCCCCTCCAACCAGATCAGGGTCTACGTCCGGGGCGCCGACCATCGCGTCTACCTCAACCTGGTGACGCCCACCGGCGCCAGCGGCTTCCAGCCGCTCGGCGACCTGCGCGTCACCAGCAACATCGCGCTCGCCGACGACATGTTCTTCAACGGAACGGAGATCTTCGCCCGCGGTGAGGACAACGGGCTGTGGACCCTCCTGACGACCAACGGCGGCTGGCGGTCACTGGGCGGCTTCCTCACCAGCGACCCCGCGGTCAGCTCCCAAGCCAACCTCACCGCCGTCTACACCCGTGGCAGTGACAACGCCCTTTCCATCAACAAGCGCATCAGCTCCGCCGGCTTCCTCGGCTTCACCAGGATCGATGGTCAGGTGAGCAGTAACCCCACGGCTCTCAGCGCTGGCGGCTTCGAGGGCCAGCAGGCCCAGATCCTGCTGGCCCGCGAGCCCGGGGGCGCCCTCGCCAGGAACTTCGCGGGCCCAGGTGCCAATGGGCTGCTCGGCTCCTTCACCGGCTACGTCCCGGTCCCGGGACCGGCCATCGACTGACAACCGGCACCCGGACGTCGGCTGACACCAGCTGCGAACGCCCCCTGTGCCCGCGGGGGCGTTCGCGAGGGCACCGCGTGCAAGAGTGCCCGATGACCTCGGAGTCGATGCTGGTGAGCTCGCGTAATCGTTCGGCGCGGCGAGCTGCCAGCCATCATCTACATCCACGGCGCCGGCTGGGTGTTCGGCAACGCCCACAGCCACGACCGTCTCGTGCGTGAACTCACCCCGCAGCCCGCTCGGATTGCCGATCGGTATACCCAGCACCAAGCACCAGGCGTGAGCCTCCCGGCGGGGCGCACGTGCGCCCTGTCGAAGACGAGCCCCTCCCGAGGGGGCGCTCGGCGGGCCTGTCCCTGGCCGTCTCTGCGTTGGCCGGGGCCAGGCCGGCGCTGCACGTCTGCCGGAGAGCCGGCTGGAGTTGCTGGTCCCGGTCAGCGGCTGGTCGAGCGCGGCCGCGGCGTCGTGTCGGCCTTGATACCTGGATGCGCACGGGACGGAGGCCCGCCATGTCATCACTGACCGTGATGCTCCACGGTTTGTGCACGTTGCCTGACTCTTGCACCGGTGTAGACCCTATGCATACAGGCGCGCGCGAGGCGCCGAGACCAGGAGCCAATGAGACGATCACCGACCGTGACCGTACGGCGGTGGAGAGCGGCAGGTGTCATCCGGCAAATTTGGGCCGATGTGGCCGAACCGGCTGCGGGGATCGGGTCGGCGGTGCGACGGTGGAAGGGCAGGAGCGGCGGGCCTCTGCGCAGCCACCCGGCCCGCTGCCACTCCCACTCCCTTGGCGAAACGGGCGCGATCTTCGGGTGGTCTTCTGACCGCCGACCCGGGGCCGTACAGTGTCCGTTCAACATTCGTGTGCCGCCGGCGCGCCGCAGAGATTCGGTGTCTCTTCGCGCGGGCAGGGTGAACGGCACGCGACGACCCAGGTCGAAACGGCGGTCTTGGTGACAGATGACCTCCGGTCTTGATAAACCGGGCGGACATCCGGCGCTAGAACCATGTTCCAACCTGGGCCGGAGCACGTGCGGGGCCCGGTCAAGCGCCTACTTGACCACGGCCTTCACCTTTCTCTATCAGGAAGGCGACGCACAGGCGGATGGTCCGGGGGGAGCCTGCAACAACTGCATCCCGGACCATCCGGGTCTTCTTCCCCGTCCTCGGGCTTGCGGGGCCGGCGTGGTCGGGGACCGATCTCCATCGCCACCGGCGGCCGCTGCGCGGGGTGGGGCTGACCGGGGGGCGCCAGGAGGGTGAACCTCCCTTGTAGGGCGTCAAAACCTGCGCGTGCGGTTTGAGCTGGAGTTTCTCCAACCGAGCTAAGCGGCTCGGCGGTACTCGTTGATCGCCCCTCCCAGTATCTCGTGGCGCTCAATCCGACCTTCCAGCGGCACCACCACATGCTCATCGTGATCAGGTGGGCGCTGCCCACGAGCCTGATGTGGCCGATGCGCGTTGTAGTGATCGAGATACTCGTTCAAGGCCGAGCGAAGGTGACGCTCGCCGTAGATCAGCATGCGATCGGTGCACTCGGCGCGCACCGTACGGATCCAGCGCTCGGCATAGCAGTTCGCCCTTGGGGTCCGCGGCGGAGTTTTCAGCACCGTGATGCCCACGGCGGCGAACACCTCATCGAAGAAGGCGGTGAACTTGGCGCCCCGATCGCGGATAAGGAAACGAAACGACCCTGTCCGTTCGCCGAGGTCGATCAGGAGATTGCGGGCCTGCTAAATAGTCCATGCGCCGGTCGGATGGCTGGTCACGCCAAGGACGTGCACATGTCGCGTGCGGACCTCCATCACGAACAACACGTACAAGCGCTTGAGAGAGATCGTGTCGATACGGAAGAAGTCGCAGGCTAGGAGCCCTTTGGCCGGTGACCGTAAGAAGACTCGCCAGGAGGTGTTGAGGTCTCGGGGCGCCGGTCGGAAACGGTAGGAGCGCATAACCCGCCGCACGGTCGCCGCGCTGACCTGGAGGCCAAGCCGCACCACCTCGCCGTGTACCCGTCGATGGCCCCACGCCGGGTTCTCCCGCGCCAGGCGGATAATCAGCTCTCGAATCTCTGGAGTCGTTCCTGGACGCCCGGACCGCTGCGAGTAGGTCCAGGCCCGTCGCAACAAGCGACGCTGCCATGCCAGCAACGTTGCCGGAGTGACCAGTCGATGACCGCGCAGCACCGCCGGCAACCACCGGGCCAGCGCCGCGAGAACGGCCCCATCGGCCCAGCCCGGCTTCGGGCGTCGACCTGCCGCCGCAGCACCGCCACCTCATGGCGCAACACCATGAATTCTGCGTCCTTCGACGCCTGGCCGCGGCCCAGCAACATCAGCCAGCCGAACACCCGAAGCATGATCAGATAGAGCAGGCGAATAGGCACAAGACGCGATCTTTCCTACGGGTACGAACCACGTCAAACCACAGGTAAGAGCCGTCGTGGTTGCGTTTTGACGCGGTACACGCCCCGCCCCGATGTTCAGGCCCTCTTGACATCCAACCGGCGTTGGTAACAAGGTGTTATCGGATAATGGAGCGTTATCAAACTGGGAGGGGAGAGATGGAATCCCGTCGTCGCGCCGAGACTCAGCACAAGCTGTTCCGGGCAACACTGGAGGTCGCGGTCGAGCGCGGTCTGGCAGGCGTGTCCACTCACCGGGTGGCCGCGGCCGCAGGGCTGACCACGGGTGCCATCTACCGCAACTTCGAGGGACGCGATCACCTGATCCGCGAGGCCATGTCCTACTACCAGCGGCATGTCTCCGACCTCGACGTCGCAGACGCCACGTCGCTCGGCGAATGGGCGCACGGATATCTCGACGCCTACCTCGACATGATTGTGTCCCGAGATGAGCAGTTGCAGCTCATTCTCAGCCTGCAGCGGCAACTGCTGATGTTGCGGGAGACCGACAGCGCTGTACGCGACGTCGTCGACCACTGGCAGGAATCCCGTTTGACGTCCCTGGAGCAGCGGATCGATGAGTTGGCGAGCCTCAGCGGTGAGCGGCTGACGGTCTCACCCCGGCTCCTGGGACAACAGATGATGATCCTTTCTGTCGGGTTCAGCTTGATGGCGGAGCAGTTCGAGGATGTCATTCCACGCGAAGTGGCGCACGCGGCGGTCGATGCGCTGCTCGCCACCTCATCCGTGCCCGTTGGACAAGTCGACGTACAAGATGATGGCCGGCCGCAGGGCAGGGCCGAGTGAGGAGCCGTACGGGACTCTGGCGCGATGTCGAGACGCTACTGCGCGACTCGATCGCTCGGCACGGCACGGCCGGCTGCGGGCTCGCGATCACGGTCGACGGAGAGCAGCGCGAGTTCGCCGCGGGCGTGGCCGACGTCCGGACCGCGGAGCCCTTCCGGCAGGACGCCTTGTGCCTGGTCGGCTCCACGGCCAAGGTCTACACCGCGACGATGATCATGAAACTGGCCGACGAATGCGGCCTTGATCTCGATGAGCCGATCCGCAGGCACCTGCCCGGCCTTCGCCTGGCCGACGAGGACGCCGCCTCCGCCCTGACGACGCGACACCTTCTCGCACACACCTCGGGTCTCGGGATCGGCCCCTACGCCGATCACGGCCAGGCCGACGACGCGGTCGAACGCTACGTCGACGCCCTGGCCACGCGACCATCCGTCCACGGACCGGGCGAGCGCTGGGGCTACAGCAACGCCGGGTTCGTCATCGCCGGGCGGCTGGTCGAGGTGCTGAGCGGGCGGTGCTGGGACGAGGCCCTGCGCGAACTGCTGCTGGCACCAGCGGGACTCGACGACACGCTGACCATGCCGGAGCAGATCCTCCTGCGGCCGATCGCCCGCCCGCACCTGCGCGAGACGGACGGGACGCTGCGGCCGGCTCCGGGGTGGGGGCTTGTCGGCCGGTCGATGGGGCCGACCGGTTCGACCTTGGCGGCCACCGCCGGAGACCTCGCCCGGTTCGCGCGACTCCACCTCGACGACGGCAGGTCTGGCAACGGCACCCGGATCCTTTCCGCCGACGCGGTCCAGGCCATGCGACAGCGGCAGGCCGAGGTCCCGGCCGGCTGGCCGTACGGGGACGGCTGGTGCCTCGGGTGGTATGCCGCGACGTGGGACGGTCATCAAGTGGTGGCGCACGCCGGTCACAACCTCGGCACAGGTTCACACCTGTGTCTCCTGCCAGGTCTCGGCACGGCGATGGCCATGGTGTTCAACTCGACGCCGGGCGACGCGGCCCTGAACCACGAGGTGTTCGGCCATCTCGCCCGGGAGCTGTTCGGGATCACCAAGCCGGACCCGTGGCTCGCGCTGCCCACCGGCCCGATCCCCGACCTGAGCCCCTACACGGGACGCTATGACAACGACCTCGTGCGCATCGTGGTCGACCTCGACGGCGACGAACTCGTCGTTCGTCGCGAAGCGCAGGACGGGGCGAGCGTCGAGCCGGCGCGGCGGCGTCTGCGGTTCCTCACCAGGACCGCCTTCGGTGCCGGCGACGGGGCCCTGCACGGCGCGAGGGCACCCGGCGGGTATGCGACGCCGGAAGCGTTCTTCAGCGGCTTCGGCGCGACCGGAAGGCCGGAGTTCCTGCACGACTCGGTGTTCGTGCTGCGCCGACACCACGACCAGGCAGAAGGAGCCGGTAGATGAACACGACCACGGTGACCGTCGGAACAGTGACCTTCGACGACGCGTACACGTGGCTGGAGCACGACTCCGAGCGGACCAGTGACTGGCAGCGGCAGCAGAATGAACGCACCGATGGCGTGCTGCGCGGCCTGCCGGGCTTCGCCGCGATCCTGGACGGGGTAGAGGCGGCCGACACCGGGCGCGGGCATCATGACGAGTCTGTCGGCGCCGTGCCGACGGGCGGCCGGAGTTTCCTCATCCGGCATCTCGACGGCGCTCAGGTCGCCTCCCTCTGGGTACAGGAGCGCGACGCTTCCGAGCCGCGGCTGGTGATCGACCCCGCCGTGCGCGGCCGGCACTTCGCGCTCGCCACCGTCAGCCCCTCGCCTACCGGGCGATACGTCGCCTACACCTTCGCCGAAGAGGGCAACACGCGCGGCGCGACGATCCGCGTGCTAGACGTCGACACCGGCCAGGACATCGCGCCGGACGTACCTCTGGCCGCGCACACCGACATCGCCTGGCTGCCCGACGAGAGCGGCCTCTACTGTACGGCGGCGCCAAGCGCCGACGTCGTCGACAGCGTCAAGCGCATCCTGTTCTGGCGGCCGGGCGCGGCCGAGGCCGTCGCCCAGGAGCTCGGAGCCGACCTGACGGTTCACGTGCTGCTGCAGGTGTCCTCCGACGGCCGGTTCGTCGGCGCGCTGGAGATGATCGACGTCGCCCACCGGCGCATGCGGTGGATCCTCGATCGAGCCGAGCCAGACCGAGGGTGGCGGGAGTTCCTGCCCGCGGGTGACGGGGCCTGCAGCGGAGCGTTCGTCGCCGACACCTATGTCGCCGTCGTGACCGGTGGCACCGACCGCGGCCGGATCGTGGCCATCCCGGTGACGACCAGTGGCGACGAGTCGACCTGGGCGGAGCTGCGGTCGGAGTCCGGCTTGACGCTGTCCGATCTATCCCGGGCCGGTGACTGGCTGGTGCTGCAGGCCTACGAACGGGGCGCGTCGGTCGTCGAGATCTTGCGGCTGGACGGTCGTGTGCACGCACGGGTGCCGCTGCCCACCGGTTCGGTGGTGTGGCCCGGCGCGCTGCGCGCCATGGCGCTGTCCGACGAGGTGACGATGACACCGGTCAACGTCCGGTTCGACGGCGGCATCTGGCGCTATTCGATCGGCGAGGGCCGGCTCACGCGACTACGCCCGCCGGCGGCTCAGCTCGATGACGCGGTCGTCACCGAGGTCGTGGCCACCAGCGCGGACGGCACGCAGGTGCACTGTCACCTGCTCGCGCTGAAGAAGTTCGGCGGCGAAGGGCCGCGGCCGATCGTCATCAACGGTTACGGCGGGTTCGGCGCGCCACCGCTGCTGAGGTACGCCGGCTGGTGGCGGCCGTTTCTCGAAGCCGGCGGCATGCTCGCGTGGGCACATCTCCGCGGTGACGGCGCGTTCGGCCGCGACTGGCGAGAACAAGGCCGCTACCTGGCGAAACAGAACACTTACCACGATCTCTACGCGATCGCCGAGGAGCTCATCGCACGGGAGCTCACGACGCCGGACCGGCTCGGCTTCACCGGGCTCAGCAACGGGGGACTCACCGCCGCCGTCGCCATCGTGCAGCGACCGGACCTGTTCCGTGCCGTGGTGCCCGAGGTCCCGATCACGGACCTCATGCGCGGTGTGAACGACCCCTACGCCGAATTCGCCATGTCGATCGAGTACGGCGACCCGCGCAACCCGCGCTTCAGCGACTATCTCTACGCCTATTCACCCGTCCACAACCTCGTCGACGGCACCGCCTACCCCGCGGTTCTCATCATCAGCGGCGACCGCGACGCCAACACCCCGGCCTGGCACGGCCGCAAGTTCGCGGCACGCTTGCAGGAGGCGACAACGTCGCCGCACCCCGTCCTCCTGCGGGTCTGGGAGCACACCGGGCACGGAGCCGGTGAGCGCGACATCCGCCGGCAGTACCGCGCCGAGATCGTCGCCTTCTTCATGGAGCACCTCACAGGACCTCGACGAGAAAGACGATCATGATGGACGCGATCCGGCTCCACCTCGACCAGGCGCTCCAGGACGGACTCGCCGACGGCGGCGTCGCCGGCGGGGTCATCGGCGTGGCGGTGGGCGACGACCAGTTCACCCTCGCCGCAGGCACCGCGAACCTCACCACCGAGCAGCCGTTCACCGAGGACACCGGCTGGCTGCTGGGCTCGGTCACCAAGGTCCTGACCACAACGCTGCTGATGAGGCTGGCCGGACGCGAGAGTCTCGATCTCGACGCGCCGGTGCGGCGCTACGTCCCCGGCTTCACCCTGCGCGACCCGGCAGCGGCAGAGCGGATCACCGTACGGATGCTGGTCAACCACACCAACGGCATCGACGCCGACTCGCTTCTCCCCAGCGCGGGCGCGTGGCAGGGACGCTCACAAGTCCTATCTGGAACATCTGCGGACTATGGACGTCCTCTTTGAACCGGGTACCTGCGTCCACTACTCGAATCCGGGGTTTGTGATCGCCGGGCGCATCATCGAGGAAGTGACCGGGCTGCCGTTCGAACGGGCGATCCAGCGGGAGCTCTTCGAGCCGAGCGGGATGCGAGACGCCACCGCCGTACAGACCCAGGCGTTCCTGCGCCGCACGGCCGTAGGCGCGGTCTTCGACCCCGGCGCCCAGAGGCTGCGCACGCCGGCGGTCTTCACCGTTCCAGAATCCATCGGAGCCGCCGGCGGGACGCCGATCGTGACCGTCGCGGACATGCTCGCCTTCGGCCGCATGCACCTGAACGGCGGCGTCGCACCGAGCGGCCGTCGCGTGATCGAGACGGACGCCGCGAAGGCGATGACGACTCCGACCTTCGACCTCGGAATCCCGCAGGCGCCGCCGATCGGGCTGGGCTGGTGGCTGGTGCCCATCGCCGGAACCACCGTCGCCTTCCACGGCGGCAGCTCGCCGGGCGGACACGCGCTCCTCACGGTCATGCCGGAGCACGACACGGTCATCACCAGTTTCGGCACGGGGCCGGGCAGCCTCCCGCTTCAGGACCGCCTCCACCAGGCGGTGATCGAAGAAGTGACCGGACGCACTGCCACCCCGCCTTTCGATCTCACCGCCGAAGCATCCACGGCCCCGATCGCCGGGGAATACGGCTCGTTTCAGAGCCGGGTCGTGGTCGAGGACAACGACGGCGCGCCGCGCGTCAGCAGTAATTTCGAGCCCTACGACGACGACCACCGCGCCACGTGCAAGGCGCTTGGAATGACGGAAGAAGCCGCCCCGCCGGTTGCCTACCGCAGGCTCGCACCGGGACTGTACGGCCCAGAAAGCTCGGACCCCTCAGCCTTCTCCGGCCTCTTAGGTCGCGCGACCCTGCTGAGTGCACTCCCCGCATGCAGCGGTCGGCCTGCCGGCCTGCACACCCTCCTGCGCTTCACCCCCAGACTGTAAGTTCTGCTGCTAAATGGGTCTGGCGCACTTTCCGGAGAGTGCAGTCCTGGGGGTGGTAGCCCAGCGCTGCATCTCCCTCCCTCCGCCCTCCCGCCACGCCGCGGAGTCATGCCCACGTGCCCGGGGGGTGGCGATCGTGATCTTGGGTCGTTGAGCGTTCTGGCCGGGCAGGCACTTGACGAGTGGTCAGCCATCGCCCCACTTCTCGGCGTTCTCCTGCGCCCAGCCCAGCGGGTCAGCGCCCGCGCTCGTGGCCGCGCTCGCGCTCGGCGTGCCGGGCGCGGTGCCAGCCGCTCCACCGCGCGGAGCTCTGGGGGAAGGTCGGCGCGGCGCTCGGATTCCTCGCGGGTGAAAGCCTGTACCCGGGTACCGGATGCACCCCTCTTCAGACCGCCCATTTCACCGCGAGGTGCGCACTCGCAGGGACACGAAGGCCGAAGACGACGATCAGCTCTGATCACGATGGGGCTTCCTACCCCTCCGCCAGGCTGGCGTCCAGCGCCCTCCACGCAGGCCAGTCGCTGGGCCAGCCGTTCAGTGGTCGTCTTTCGTCGTCGCGGGTTTCGTTCTTGTCCGTGGGTGCGGACCTGATGGTGGGAACCGGTCGGCCGTGGGCGGGCAAGTATGGGTGTCCCATCTGTGAGCCGAGAGGCCAGAGCATGTCAGAAGCGAGCCCCGCCGATTCCGCCATCATCGCGCGGTCCCGGCAGGAGCCCGAGGTGTTCGCGGAGATCTTCCGCAGACACGCGCCCGAAATCAAGAGATTCGTCATCCGCCGCCTCGGACTCGACATCGCCGAGGATGTGGTGGCGGAGACCTTTCTGGCCGCCTTCCGCCAGCGCGGCCGCTACGACCTGGCCAGGCACGACGCTCTGCCCTGGCTGTACGGCATCGCCACCAATCTCATCGGCCGCCACCAACGCACCGAGGCCAGGCAGCTGAACCTGCTGGCCCGTACCGGTGTGGACCCGGTCACCGAACCCTTCACCGCGCGCAGCGACGAGCGTCTGAGCGCCCAGGCCGTACAGCGGAGCCTGGCCGCCGCGCTGGCCGCGTTGCCCGCCGGGCACCGCGACGTGCTGCTCCTGGTGACTTGGGGCCGCCTCAGTTACACCGAGGCTGCCGAGGCGCTCGGCATCCGCGTCGGAACGGTCCGATCGCGCGTAAGCCGGGCCCGCGCCAAGATCCGCGAGGAACTGGGCGGGACCGATCCCACAGCTCTCGACGTCGAAGAGGTTCGCCATGGATGAGCTGGCTCAGCTCAACAACTTCCGCTCCGAGGTGCCCCCGCAGGAGGACCTGCGCGGCGAGGCGGAGCGTCTGATGGCCGTCATGTCGGCCCCGGCCCGCCCCGACTTTCGCCGCATCGGACTGCGCGCCGCCCTGGCGGGGGGTCTGGCGGCCGTGGCAGGGGTGGCGGTGTTCCTTGTCCAGAGCCGGCCCGCTCCGGTGCCGCCCCCGCCGATGATCCGCACGGTCGCGGCCGTGGAGGTGCTGTCGCGAGCGGCCGCGCACGCCGGCAGCCGTCCGGAGCTGCATCCCAGACCGGGCCAGTTCCTCGTCTACGAGTCGCAGAGCATGGACTCGGCCGAGTCGGACGGGCAGATCTGGCTGTCGCGTTCCAAGCGCAAGATCTGGCTGCCGGTCGAGGGCAGTTCGGTCAACGGCGTCCTGCAGGAGGAGGTCCTGACGCCTCTGCCGTACCCGGGGCGCGCACTCCCGCTGCGGGCGCAGGGGGAGCAGGCGCGGGCGGGCAAGCCCGGCCGTCCGCAGCGGGCGGCCGACTTCGACCACGGCGCCGAGTTCCTGCGCGACGACTACGCCTACGTCAGCAGGCTGCCGACCGACACCGAGGGCATGCGCAGGCACCTCTACACGCAGGTGCCCAACGACGGGTTGAAGGACTACGAGGCGTGGAACCGGGTCGGCGGACTGCTCACGGAGTCCTATCTGCCCGCCGCGCAGCGGGCGGCGCTCTTCCGCGCGGCGGCCACGATTCCCGGGGTGGTGACGGTGAAGGAGTCGCAGGACGCCGCGGGACGCGAGGGCATAGCTGCGGCGATGGTCTCGCCCACCGGGGTCAGGGAGGAGCACATCTTCGACCGAAAGACCTACGACTATCTCGGCCGCCGAGGGGTGGTCGTAGACGCGAAGCTGGCCGAGGCTCCGGTCGGGAGCGTGGTGTCGTCGAGCGCGCAGTTGAAGGTGAGCGTCGCCGACAGCGCACCCCTCGTGGAGTAGACGGCGCGACGGGGCTTCGGGGGAGACGGCATGGCAGGACCATCTGCACCGGCGGACCCGAACCTTCGCCCCTTTCGCTTCATGCGACGGTCTCGCGCAGGATGAGCTGCCGCAATACCCGCAATCGTGAGGATTTTCAGCGCCGAGGCCGTAACCGACATCATTCGCCGCCACCGCCCAGGCCGCCGGGTTGACCGGCGCCTGGACCAGCCACTCGCTGCGCCGCGGCTTCGCCACCGCCGCCCGCGGTGCCGGCGCCGACCTCGAACGCATCGGCCGCCACGGCGGCTGGGCCGACAACTCCACCGCCCTGCTCGGCTACATCGAAGACGGCGCGGGCTGCGGCGCAGGATGCGACCGAGGACGCCACATTCGGGCCAGGCGAGCGCGGTGAGGAGACGCCGCGGCGGTTGCAAGGGCGGCGTGATCGGGAGGAGCGGATCAAATTGGCGCTGGCCGAGGTGGTCGCGGAAGAGACCGAGCGAGGCTTGGACGCCGAGTCCGCGGCCGCCAAGGAGCGCGCGTTTCTCGAGGCGACTCGGGCGGGCCGTCATGATGTGGGGTCGCGTCCGGTTGGCGCTGATCCCGTGGCGATCGCCGAAGCTCGGCTGCAAGCGGCCCAGGATCGGCTGGCCGAGCAGGTCGCGGCCAAACGCGAACAGATTGCGGTGATGCGCGAGCGGCTGATCGCCAAATGCGGGTCCCGGCTCGAGCTCGACCACTACCTGGAGGCGCTCGTGCACAAGCCCGGCGCGCTAGCCGGGGCCACCGCGCTGGAACAGGCCCGGCAAGCCGGCACCTTCACCCCTACGCACGAAGCCTGGTGGGCCGCGGCACGCAAAGCCCACGGCGAGGCCGCCGGCACCCGCGAGCTGATCGAGGTTCTGTTGCTGCACCGGCACATGGCCCATCACCACGTGGTCGCGGGCATCGCCGCCGCGCTTACGGTGGGCGCCCTCAGCGCGGACGTCGTCGCGCTGGAGGCCCGCAAGATCGCCCAAGCCGACGAGCCTCCCGCCTCGGACCCGCCCGAGCCGCGCCCCGAGCACCTGGCCTGGCTGGATGAGCCCGCGGTGGTCTCACTGACCAGCAAACGGCTGGCTCAGCTGCCTCCCGACACCCGGCCACTGCCATCAGCGGCCGTCTATGACCAGCTGCTGCGCCGCCGCTCAAGCGGTGCGCAGCCCGCATCCGAGGGAGAACCGCCATGACCACCTTCCACCGCCGCGGGATCACCGAGGAAGCAGCTGAGGCCTCCATCTACCAGGCCTGCCAGAAGCTACGCCTGCCGACCATTCGCGGCCAGTTCGCCGACCTGGCCGCCGCCGCACCACGCGACCAGATGAGCTACCTCGGCTTCCTGGCCGAGCTATTGATGGCCGAGTGCGACTACCGTGCGCGCAAGGCCTCCGAGCGGCGCATCAAAATGGCCGGGTTCCCGCGGCAGAAGTCACTGCGCGAATTCGATTTCGATGCCAACACCAACATCGATCCTGCCGTCATTAATACCCTGGCCACTAGCGACTGGGTGCGCAAGCACCTGCCGTTGTGGCTGATCGGCGACTCCGGGACGGGCAAGTCCCACCTGCTCATACCGCTGGCCACGGAGCCGAACTCCTGTTCTAGGTTCTGACCGAAAGAGAGGAGAGCAACAGTGTGGCGATCGCATCAAACGAGGCGTTTTCGGGATGGACTAAGACATTTACTGAGCCTCGGCTCTGCGCGGCCATTGTCGATCGCCTGACCTACGGCGGAAACATCATCGAGACGGGTACGCACTCCTACCGGTGGGCCAAAACGCAAGCCCAAGCCGCAACCGCCCAGAAAGCCACAGCAGGCTAACCCCCCCATCCCTCCCGCCTCCTTGGACAAGTGCTCACCGGCCGGCCGGAGGATCGGGTCAAGATGGAGCGCCCGCAGGCGAAGCCGAGGACGAACGATCTTTACCTGAGACTACGGTCGGCCATCATCGCGGGGCGCCGAGGAGACTAGCCACGCACCAGGGCCGCAGCGTGCTGGTGGTGCCACGGGGTTGCTGTAGGTGCTGCCTGACGTTCTCGGATACATGACAATCCAGCAAAACGTTTCAGGTTCCTCCGCGATACGCACGAGTCACCGCATGGGTGATCAGCCGGGACACGACGCAGAGGTGCGCTTCCTCACGTCTGTGTTCGGGACTGTGGAGACCGTCGGCTCTCGTAGCCGGTCCTACCCAGCGTCCTGTGCCTCGATCAGGTCGAGATCGCGGACGCAGAAGCCGTGGTGCTCGAAGGTCTCGTTGAGCACCGTGCCGAGGCACTGCCGCACCGAGCGGCCACGGGCGTACGGCGGCCAGACATCGTCGTCGGGCACCGGCGCTCGCCCGGCGAGCTGCTCAGCGGTGACCTTGTCGAGCCAGGCCTCGAGCTCGGCGGCCTGTGCGTCACGCACGCTCACGATCTCGTCGAGGGACGGATCGAGCGAGAGGTCAAGCCCGTGCGCTCCACGGTAGGGCTCGACGGTCGTCCCGATGCCCATCGGCGTGAACAGCTCCGTCGAGCCCAGGCAGCAGCGGCGGAACCACGAGTCGTGGACGAAGACCAGGTGGCGCATCGTCTGCACGGCCGACCACTCGTCGTTCACGCTGCGGCGCTCGATGCCGGGCGTACGACGGATTCGCTCGATCGTGGCGGCCCAGCCGGCATGGAGCTGACGCGCTGCCTCGCGCAGATCGGCAGGGTCCTCGGAACGGATCAGCAGCCGCACCGGATTACGCCGGTCGAGCTCTGCCTCGACGTACTCGGTGACCTCGACCCCGTTCACCACGAGGTTGGTGATAAGCCCGTCGATCACGGCGTCCTGCATGACGACGCCGATCAGGCGTGCCCCGGTCAGATCGCACTCGCGGAACTCTGCACCGTGCAGGTCCTCGTCGACATACCGCTTCATGTTCATGCTCCGCATGCTAGGGCCGAGTACTGACAAACTGGCCTCCCTGACCCCGCGACCTCCATCCCATGATGCGGTCGGCTCTCCCGAACATTGATCATGGTTCCAGCCCTCAAATGCGGTCACTTCTCACGAACGAAACCATCCGCGCTTGACCAATGGTTAGGGCAGGGGTTGCGGTGCCGATGTCGACGTGGTTCAGGCTCTTGGCGGGCATCATGCACGAGAGCACCGACAAATTTGGGAGACGCCGATGCCGGACAGCCCCGACGTGCCGTACGACGTCCTCGACCGCCTCCGCGCGCTGTGCCTCGCACTCCCCGGCGTCTACGAGGAACAGGCCTGGGTCGGCACCCGCTGGCTGGTCCGCAAGAAGACCTTCGCCCACGTCCTCGGCATCAGCGACGAGTACCCGCCCGCCTACACCCGCGACGCGCCGTTCGTCGGGGATGCCACCGTCCTGACCTTCCGCTCCTACGGTGCCGAGCTCGCCGCGCTCGTCGGCACCGGCCACCCGTTCTACAAACCGAGGTGGCACCCGCAGGTCGTGGGCATGGTGATCGAACCGGACGCGGACTGGGACGAGATCGCCGAGCTGCTCATCGAGAGCTACTGCCTGCGGGCGCCGAAGAAGCTGGCGGCACAGGTTCCCCGGCCAGGTCCCGCAGCCGGCGGACCGGGCTGAACCACAGGCGTCAGCGAGCTCGTTGTGAGGGACGTGTCGACGTACTTCCTCGAATGCGTGCTGGGTACGGCAAGACGCACAACTCTTTCCGCGCTACCCCGAAGTCGGTGGATCAGGGTGTCAACACGGGCGCGCCTGCGTAGGCAGCGGCGACTATGCGATCCACACCGACGGGTCGACATCAGTGGCTGGACTTCTGCACCCAGCACCGAGCCCCGTCACGGAGCCGACACAGGCAGACCTGGCCCTCAGCGCTGCTACTTCTCACCGACATTTCTCGACAGCATCGGCCCTCAGCGCTGTCCAAACTGACCCGCAAACGCTGTTGCTAGTCACCGACGAAATCATCAACGACAGCAGCCGCCTAGCAAAGCACTCCTGACGGTCCTGGAGGAAGAGGTTGAACATGGGCCTTTCCCCTTGAACGTCGACACCTTGGAGACTGGATCTTGAGGTCCAGGGGAAGAGATGTCCCTGATGGTGATGAAGAACTATCCGCCCGAGTTCAAGGCCGACGCGGTGGCGTTGGTGCTGTCGAGGCCGGACCGGACGATCACGTCGATCGCGCGGGATCTGGGGGGGTCAGCCGCGAGACGCTGCGGGTGTGGGTACGCGCCGCGCAGGCTCGGGGTGAGAGCGGGCGGCGAGCGGCCGGCTGGTCCGACGCCCACACCGCCCGCCTGGCGGTGTTCTGCTGGATCACCCGCTACAACACGGTCCGACGGCACTCCCGCATCGGCCAGCTCAGCCCGATCGACTACGAGAAGACGGCAGATAACCTGAAGCCCGCCGCCTGAAATCGGTGTTCACGTTCATGGGGGAAGCCCCCCCTTCAATAACGGCGACGGCTGGCGACGCTTCAAGCCCACCAAAGGCGTCATCGGATTCGGCGATGGCAAGGTCGTGGCGACTGACCTGGTGAACCAGCCTCGGAGCGTGCGCGACATCTGCATCGGTAAACATCTGTGGGTGCACGACCCGTCACAGAAGCGGCCCAAGAGCAAGAAGTGGGTGACCCTCTCGGAGATCACCCCGTGGATGTGCAAGCTGCACCTGGAGGCGGGAAGTCTGCAGTTGGACAAGCCGGACGTGCTCGCGGCCGTGCTGGCGACCACGGCTTCAGAGCAGCCTTCCGCGACTTACGACGGCGTATCCACCACCCTCCACCAGGGCGTGATGTCGTTTCGTCAGCTGTGGGCTGTCCGGCCGGAACTACATCCGGAGCCGCGTGATGGCGAGTATGGCGAGTGGCCGATCGAGTGGCGGTTGTGGATCGGCACGGATGGCCTGGTCCGCTGGGTCTGGGTCAAGTGGCGCCAGCCTGAAGGCCGGTTCAAGGGAGGCACTGGCGGTCAAGGATGGTTTGGCTTCATCGACGACGTCCGCTACTCGGACTGGGGCACGAAGCTCACGATCAAACCTCCGCCGCCCTCTCAGACGACGGTCCTCAAACTTCCGAAGGCTTAGGTGCCCGATTCCTGGCCTTGGGAGTGATCGTCGGCCGGGGCTGTGGCCCGTGCGGACATGGTGATCTACGGCAGTCTCAGGCTTTGGTTGAGGCGTGGGCGGTGAGCCGAATCTGCGGGCGTGGGCCGAGTCCTGCTCCGGCATGCGGAGTCGACCTTGTTCGCGCATCATGCAGCCATCCGGCTGGAGAGCTTCGCCGGCAACACCGCGGCCAACTCCTTCTCCGAGGCATGCGGCTGGTCACCTGGCCGACGGCTGGAGGCGGAGGGACCGGCCAAGGTCGAGTACACCAAGCACCGCAGGATGGACTGAGCGGAACCGCGTGCGCTGACGTTGCCCCCGGAAAGTGGCGGTGGTGTCCGCGCGGCACGGCAGGACGAGTTCCCGGCGGGCGAGTCCGTCACCTAACAGGCGTCGCCGGCTGCTCGGTGAAGCGGACCGCCAGGTATGTCCCACGGCGGGCCGGAGTTCGCGGTTGGGTGGGCGGCCTGCTCTGGCCGGTGGATGGCGTACCGGTGAAGGGTCTGGAGGGGTGAAACAGTCGCCACCGGGGCCGGACATGTACTCCTATGTCTGGCACCTTCGGCTTGAGGAGACCCATCCGTGACCCGTCCACTGGGGGCGCGGGATCGTTTCGAGACGATCTACCATGCGTATTACCCGGCCATCCATCAGTACGTCGCCCGCCGTACCGACTCACCTGACGACACCGCGGACGCCATCTCCGAGACGTTCCTCACCGCGTGGCGGCGCATCGGCGATGTGCCCGAGGGCGATGAGGCGCGCCTGTGGCTGTACGGCGTGGCCCGCCGCGTGCTGTCCAACCAGCGCCGCGGCGCCTCCCGCCGGGCCGTACTGGCCGAGCGGCTTCGTGAGGAACTGACAGCCGAGCGCCGCGCGGCCCCCGCGGACCTCGACCACGTGAGGGACGTGTTCGACCGCCTGTCCGCGCGTGACCGTGAAGTGCTCGCGCTGACCTGCTGGGAAGGGCTGACCGGGCAGCAGATCGGCAAGGTCCTCGGCTGTACGGCGACAGCCGTCCGCATCCGCCTGCACCGGGCACGCAAACGGCTGGCCAGAGAGCTGGGCGTGGCCGAAGAGGGAAACCCGACCGCGGAACTGAGGGGAGAGAACCTGTGAGCAAGGTCGACCGCATGCTGAGGACCATCGATCCCGCTCCCATCGCGCCGCAGGAGGGGCGGGGCGCGCGGGAGCTCATGGAGGAGATCGTGGCGACGCCCGCCGAGGTACGCGGGCGGTGGAGCTGGCCCGTCCTGCTGCCCCTGGCCGCGGTCATCGCGTTGGCCGCTGTCGTCGGGGTGGCGTTCCTGCCGAAGAAGGCGCCGATCGCCCCCAGTGCCGCGCTGGCGTTCCAGCGGTCGGGCGACGATTGGATCGTCACCGTCAGCGACCTTTACGTCGATCCTGAACGGTATCGGGAGGAGTTCCGCGTACGAGGATTGGACATCGAGCTGTCTTTTACCCCTGGCTCGCCCAGCGTGGTCGGGTCAGTCGTCTACCTGTCGACCACGGAAATCGTCTCCCTGACGAATGCGTGCGCGACAGACCCGACAGGCTGCACGATCTCGCTGCGCATCCCCGCGAAGCTGTCGGAAAAGGCGGCCATCGTATTGGCGCGGCCTGCCAAGCCGGGCGAGAAGTACGACACGATGGGCTTCGTGAACGCTCCCGGCGAGCTGCTGCACTGTGTCGCCTTCGAGAACGTCACGGTCGGCGAACTGCGGAAGGTGCTGGCCAAGCGCGACGGCTCGATCACCGACTTCAGGATCATGGTCGGCGGGGAGTCCCGGAAGGTCACGGCTATGCAGGTGCCGGACAACTGGTTCGTCCAGGACGTCACGCCGCATGCCGTTGGCGAGGTGCGGATCTGGGCGGGCCCGGAGCCGGCGAAGCGCCCAGGCCGGCGGGAGCCCGCGGAAAGTGAGGCCTGCCGCTCGTCGTGAAACCCCGCAGCGCAGCCGCACCATCCGAAGAGAGCCACGAAGGGTCATGCCGCGACCGGGGACCATCAGGCCATCGCGGCCAGTTCGGCCTTCAGCCGTGCCGCCAGCCCGGTGTGCTCGACCTCTTCCAGAACGCCGTTACGCACGCGGCGGCGCGCCCATCTCGGCCAGCGCTGGCGCACCTCGACCGGCGCCATGTCGGTGGCCTCGGACAGGCGGCCAGCAGGTTCTCGGGGTACGGCATGAGCAGCGGTGCGCAGACCGTGATCAGTGACGCGGACCGGCGGCAGCTCACGGTGGTGGACATATCGCAGCCGCCGCAGGGCGGCTGGCTCCGATCATCGGTCAGAGCCATCCGCTGGCGGCGGACACCACCGCGCATGCCGACATCGAGTCAGTGCAGGAAGCCGAGCACGGCCCCGATGAGCAGCAGTTTCAGGAGCCAGTCTCCGGCGTGCAGGACGGCGGTGACCACCGGCACGCGCTCCCACAGCACCGAGCCGGTGAGCAGGATGAGCGGGAAGCCCAGCCACGCGACGAAGGCCAGCAGCATGGCTGAGGGCCAGTCCAGCAGGTTCGCCTGGGTCGCGATCCAGGCGAACACGCCGGCGAGAACTGCGGTCCGCAGCATCTCCACGGCCGCCTTCCATGGTGCCGGCCGTCCCCGGTCGAGCGCCGCGGCGCCCAACCGGCGTTGCTCGAACGGTGTGGCCACTGCGTAGTAGAGGGAACTGGCGATGAAGGCCGCGACCGCGGCGAGGGCGATTCCCAGTGCGAGCATCTTGTTCTCCTTTAAGTACTGAGAAGTACTATATTTATCAAGTTATAGTACCGTCAAGTACTAAGGGGGACGGATGTCGACAGAGGCGAAAGGGCGGCGACCACGCGGGCGCCCAGGAGGCAGCGCCGGTGCGGACCTGCTGACGATCGCCCGCGACGTGTTCCTCGCCCAGGGGTATCCCGGCGCGACGATGGACCAGGTGGCCGCCCGGGCCCGGATCTCGAAACAGACGCTCTATCGCGAATACCCCTCCAAGGAGCGGCTGTACGCGGCGGTCGTCCGAGACTGGGTCGATCGCGGCTACGACGCCATGCGACCACACACGCAAGCGCTGGCGCAGTCCACGGACATCCGAGCCGGCCTGCTGCGGCTCGCGCACGTCCTGCACATAGGTGTGCTGAGCGAACCGGTTCTGCGCATGCGATCGCTGGTCGCCACCGAGTCCACCCAGTTCCCGGACGTCGCCGCCGACTACGTCGCGCGCAGCTGGACCCGCAATACGCACCTGCTCGCCGACGCGCTGACCACCCTGGCGACGCGGGGCCTGATCAAGGCCGGAGACGCGCTCGTGGCGGCGCAGCAGTTCACCTGGCTGGTTCTCGGCGACCCGCTCAACCGCCTCACGCTCGCGGCGCGCTCCGAACCGGCCGACGTCGGCGAGCTTGCCCAGCTGCGCGAGGAAGCGGTCGCGACGTTCCTCAGCCGCTACGGCCTGCCGGCCGCACACTGAGAGAGAGCGTCGCTTTGCTCAGAAATCCCCGGCATGGCCTGCATGCCCTCGGGCGGCCGGTGTCGCCGCCCAGACGGCGGCAGGGCGGCGCCGGCCCGGCACGGGCGGCCCGGGATAGCCGGGCGCGGTGGGGCCCGGGTCAGCTGTGGGTGGCTACCGCTTCGGGGTCGACTAGGTCGGCGGCCGTCACCGCCTGGTAGAGGGCGAGCGAGCTCATGGCCGCGTGGGAGGACACGGTTCATCCACTTGCCCGGCGCTCGGGGAGTGAGGTCAGGAGCGCCGCCAGGAGGAAGCGGTCTTCGGGGGCGAACCTCACCCGTACGTCGGTGCCGAGTTACCGTTCCAAGACCGTGAGCTGATGACGCAGAGCAAGAATCTCAGCGTCCCTATCACGATCGCTCATCGGTAGCCCGTGTGTTGCGGATAGCGGAACGTCCGTTCTCCGGCGTGGGGTGGAGCGGAGCGCGTCTGCCATAGTTGGCCAGGTGAATCACCGCTCCTGCTCCTGGATCCGGCTACGGCTTCGCCGGTTGGCGTGGCTCGAGCTGCTCAACATCCCGCTGCAAGCGGTGATCTGGTTCGGCGTGGTCGGGTTGCCGGTGAGCGCGGCGAACAGCCTGGGGTTTGCGCTGTTCACGCTCGTTCTGCTGGAGGGGGCGGGTTACTGGTTCGCCAAGCTCCGTCAGCTGGGCACGCGCAGCGGTTCCCTGCCCGGAATCGGTGTCTTCGCGGTCGCCCGCAGGGCCAACGTGGCAGTCCTGATGATCGGATTGCTGTTCATCGTCTGGACCGCGGTGACCGATCCGGGAGCGGGCAGCTGGCCAGGTCTGGCATTTGGGTTGTTCGCCGTGCTGGAGCATGTGAATTACTTCCACGTCCAGCTCATGTACGACACCGCCGAGGATCTGCGGCACCTGCGCGCACACGGGCTGCGTCGTGCCCACCTGGCCCGCGATCTCGCCCTACATACGAGGTCGCGGCAGGGTTACCCGGCCCCAGGCCTGCCGGCGGGATCGCGGCCGGAGTGAAGGGTTCTGGAAGCGGTCAAGGCCCGAACGCCTGAGGAGCGGTCTGGAGGTCTCTGGAGTGTGGGGCGTTGCCGAGCGCGACGACGGCGTCCAGGAGGGCGCTGTACCTGTGGCTAGTGCTGAGCGCCGAGGTCGTCCTCGTGAAGCCCGTGGGTTGCCGGAGCCTATCAGCCGCTGGCGACCTCTGCGTCTGTGACGGAACTCCCTAGTCGCTACGACTGACGGTGGCAAGGTTCACCACGTTGACCTCGCTGGCCAGGGTGTAACCAAAGGGTGTCAGCAGGTCCTATAGACCACGAGAAATGCCTCCTCATGGTCGGCCGACGCGGTCCGGTTGCGCCCGGTGTGGATCATCGTCGGTGCGGCGCTGGGCGCGCTGGCGGTGAACCTGCTGATCTGGCTGATCGGCCGGGGCCTGCGCGGACCGTTCGTCTACCTGGAGACCGTTGGCCGTCCGCACACGACCACGGCGCGGCAGGGGTGATCACCATGACCGTGCTTCCGATGACGGCTGGGCTGGTGGGCGCCGTGCTGCTGGGCTCGCGCTGGCCGGTCATGGTGCGCGTGGCCCAGGTGGTGGGCCCCTGTGCTGGCGCCGGCCACGGTGGCCATGACGTTGACCTGTATCGCTTCATAACTCGTCGCGTGGTGCTTGATCTGCGGATTTGACCAGCGAAGGCGGCAAGATCGGGTTTTGTGCCGATTCGTCTGCTGTATTTGACCTTGATTCGGGTGTTCGGCTGGGTCGTGGTCAGGCGTTCAAAGACGTCGAGATCATGATGCCCTGGCATGAGGTGGCGTGGACAACTGTGGGCCGGCACGTCTCGAACTATTACCTCTTCAGGTGCCGGAATGCCTCGTGTGCCGAGCTGACGCTGTCGCGCAGGGCCTGCTCCAGGCGGCCGGCGTCGTTGGCGAGTTCGGTCAGCTCGGGTACCGCCTGGCTGTCGGCGCCGGATTCGGTCAGCAGTTCCTCGTAGCGGGGCAGCTTGGCGGTCAGCCGTTCGATCTGGCTGTGGGCGCGGTAGGCGCGTTCGGCGTCGCGCACGTGCCCGGCGTAGCGTTCCAGCGCCTTGACGCGTTCGGTCACCGCCCGCTCGCTGTCTTCCAGCACTCTGGCCAGCGGCTCGGAGACCGCCAGCACCTCCGGGGTGACGCCCTCGGACATGATCTCGCGGTGCTCGGCACGCAGGCCCGACAGTTTGGCCAGCAGGCGGGCGATCTCCCACTCCTGCGCGGGCAGCATGATCGCGTTACGCGCGCCGTCCAGCAGCCCCTCGGCGTTGACCCGTGACTCGGTGACGGCGTCGATCGCGCAGTGCGTGCGCAGCATGAGCGCCCTGGCGGCCTCGTCGAGGTCCTCGCGCAACACGAACCGGCCCTGGTACTGCCGCGCGCACTCGTAGACGCCGAGCTCGGCGTCGAGCTGCTTTTCCGCCTCGGGGTCTCGTTCTGGCTTGACCAGGCAGACCAGCAGGAAAGACAGGACGCCGACCCAGAGGAAGGCGAAGGCGCCGTAGGCGTAGGCCCGGAAGAGGGCCAGTGCGGCCACGGCCAACGATGACCACGCCACGACCTTGATGATGACTTTGTACGTGCGGTTCGCTCTTCTGCGCGGGGGCGCCCAGCCGCCGCGCACGCGGAGGAGAAGCTTGCGGTGCTGCCGTAACAGTTCCGCCGCCTGGTCGGGAACGGCTGGATCGACAACCACTTTCGCCTGAAGCCCGGACACGCAACCGATCCTACGTAGCACATCCGGATATGTCTGCGCATAGACCACGCGCCGATCGTTTGTTGATCAAGCACGGGCCGCAGCAACCCAGCCCTCGGCCACGGGCGGGCCACCCCTACGTGAGGTCGACGTAGAACAGCGGATGATCGGTCCATTCCCTGTGAGGCTCTGAGGTGTCAGGCCAGGGTTCGGCCTGCGGGACTCCGAATGCTTTGCCGCTGATGGTGTGCTTCGCTCCCGAGCAACGAAGGGCGGTTCGATGTCTGCGACACAGACGAAATAGTGCGGGGAGCGGAGTACCTCGCATATCAGAGGATCACTATCAGCGACAGGTGCGGTGCCCGGCACCCACGGCACGCTGATCGCCCGGCACGACCTCACTCATGGGCGTGGGCGAGGCGTGTACGGAGGCAGAGCCGTCACATCCACGTCGGCATCCGGCCACCTTCGCCGCAACGCCGCGCTCACTCGCCACCACCACGACGCCAACGCCGGCAAGAAGTCCTGGGCCGCGCCGGCCGCGGCCTCCGTCACCGCGACCAGCTGCACGCGGCTGCCGTCCCCGGCCGCACGGCGATCCAGCTCACCCAGCCGCTGTGATCGCACCGCCGCGAACGCCACACACGCCGCCGCCAGCCCTGCCCCGAACAGCTGATCGTCCTCGGCCGCCGGCACCCCGAGAGCCAACGCCCGCCGGAACTCCGCCACCAGCCCGAACCGGTCAGCGACCGACAACCATCCCGGACCCGGCACCACCAAGCACACCGCGTCATGTAAGGCGTGCCTGAACCCGGCGAACTCGAAGTCGATCAACCGCGCATCAGGATCGCCGCCGGGCGCGACCAGGCAGTTGTTGGCCTCCGCGTCCCCGTTGCTCAATGTCAGAAACGGCCCCGGGTCAGCCAGCGCCTCAAGTGCCGAGCGCCACTCGGCCAGAGCGCGTCCCGCCATCGGCGCCTCCAGGAGGTCGGCCGCCGCCGCCAGACCCGCGTCCCGTAACCCGGCCAACTGGCCCGCCACGTCGACCGTCCGATCCACCTGGCCCCGCCGCGCGTAGAACGCCTCCAGACGTCCTGCGCTCACCGCGCCCAGCGCACCCCTGGCCTGCGCGAAAGCCACCAGCCGCTCCCGATGGGCCGCGGAGCCATCACGCCGCACCAACCCGTCGACCGCGACCCGCGGCGACAGGTCCTCCATCACCACCAGCCCGCCACCGGCCGCAAGCATCCGGGGGGCCATCAGTACGCCGGCGTCCTCGGCCAGGAACCGCAACGCCGCCGCCTCGGCCGCCAGCCGCGTCTCCGCCGGCACCGTCAGGTGAAACCCGCGATCCCACTTCGCGACCACCCACCGGCCGTCGCCCAGCCTCACCCTGGCCACGGCCCACGGCTCCACCGGCACCCACTCGGCGACGGCGACTCCCAGCAACGACGACAGCAGGGCAGGAGAGGACATCCGCCCACCCTAGGTGGTCATCCCCTACCGAAACCCGCGACCGCCGACAGATCCGGCGGGCTTGGACGCTCAAGGAGGCGGGACCCTGAAACCTTAGAGGTGGCTCCGCTCGGGGTCGCGGGGTGGACTGTCAGGCATGAACCTGCACTGGAAGTCCATCCTCGGCGCCGCGGCCGTGGTCGCGGCCGCGGTGACCATTCCCGCGACAGGAGCCCAGGCCGCCGGCTGTGGCGTCAACGGCAAGGGCGTGCTGTGGTGCGGCAACGAGGGCAACGCCCCGCTGTACGACAAGCCATCCACCACCACGCCCGTCGGCTACCTCATCGACAACCTGTGGACCACGAACAGCTGGTTCACCTGCTGGTCGGAAGGCCAGTACCACAAGGGCGGGAACACCACCTGGTACAAGACCCAGGGCGACAGGAAGGGCAAGTGGGGCTGGGTGCCCGCGGGCTACGTGTTCACCTCCGACGGCTTCGACGCCAACCCCAGCAGGCACGGCCTGCCCAAGTGCCAATACGACTGGGACTAGAGGAGACGGCGCCGGCTTGGGATCGCGTATCGCCGTGGGCGTGCGGGCGCCGCCATACAGGGCGTTGAGCGGCGCACCGGGCTCGTCTTTCAAGCTGGTGTGAAAGTTGTGGAGCCCTCCGGGTGACCGTTCTTAGCGTGGATCTGTCACGAGCCTCTCTATGGCAGGAGCAACCATGCGTTCAGTCAAGCTCGTCGCAGGCGCCATGCTGGCAGTGACCGCCCTCCTGGGGTCGGTGACCGTGCCGGCCCAGGCCACCACGGCGACGACCGGGTTCACCTACCACTCGTCCTGGTGGGACCAGGAGACCTGCGAGCGAGCAGGGCAGATCGGGCAGGACGCCAGTGCCTGGTGGGACTACTTCTGTGTGGAGATTCCGCTCACGGAGTGGCAACTGTGGGTGGGCCCCTGACCGTTCAGACCGATGGTCCCCGCCGCGAGGGGATCACCGGTGTACGCACTCCGGGCCACACCGGTGCCCGTGCAACTCCAGCCGCCCCGGCCGGGCCGTACCGGAATCCGCTGCGCGGCGGCTCTCAAAAGGTTTCCCAGGGATCCGGGGGCTCGTACATCTGCTGTCTGCGTTCGTCGGCGCGCCGGGCCAGGCGGTGTTGCGGTAGATGGTCCTGAACCTGCCACCACTCCAACCGGAAAAGGCAATGATCCTCGCCGATGACGATCAGCGGCCCCTCTTCATGGGCGTGAAAGTAGATGTAGAACTCGTTTCTGCGGGCGAGTACGGTCTCCGGCGGCAGTTCGGCTTCGGCGCCTTGCACGTCGGCGGCGGTGAGGTCGCGGTCCGGGGTGAGGATCAGCGGCCAGTGATCGGGGTTGTCCGAGTCGTCGACGTCACCCGGCATGGGGGCGGGGCCGTCTGCCAGGGCTTGTAGCGTCCACGTGTCCACGAAGGTCGCCCGGCGGATCTCCTCAAGCGGTAGCCCGGCGCGGAGGGCGGCCAGGGCGAGGTTCTCTGTTTCGCTGCGTGTACCGCGATCGCGCTGCGTCGACTGGGCGGCCGCGCCCGCGAGCCTGAGCCAATGGAGGGGGTCTCCCGGTGCCGGATCCCGCAGGTGATCCGGGCATCGGCTGCCGGGGCCCGCAGGAGCGATGTTCGGGCAGAACGCGTGCCCGCACATTTCGACGACGCGCTGTGTGCCCAGGTCGGGAACGAACACCGTGCACGCGCGGAAGGGGCGCCGGAGGTCGTCACCAACGGCGGTAAAGTAGCGGATCCGGTCGCCGCGGTCGCCTCGCTCGACCTGGAAGGTTCTCACCTCCCACGCGGACAGGACATGGGACGCCATGGCGATCGCCAGCGCGGGAAAGGGCAGGAACGGCCGCGAGGTCGCCTCGTCCAGGGTGGGGATGGATGCGATGGGGCGCCTGGAGTCGAAGTCGTCCAGATGCCGGAGAGCCGTCGCGAGCAGTTCGGCGGCGTTGACGATCGTGTCGGCGGGGTTGGTCATGGTTCTCCGTGGGACGCGTCACCGGAAATCTCCATCCGGTCTTTGATAGCAGCAACGGATAAGGCCCTGTGATCTGCCCGACCGTGCACGTGTCCTATCCAATTCACGCACCTCTCCTCCGGTCATTCCGGCATGCCGATATCTGTTTCGTTGAGAGCCACACGCACCCACGAAACGAGATATGACATGACGTTCTACGGCGAGCTCTTCATCGGCGGTCACTGGACCGCACCCGCCCGGTCGGAGATCATCGAGGTCCGCTCACCTCACGACGGGTCGCTGGTGGGCTGGACCCCGCACGCCTGCCCTGCGGACGTGGACGCCGCGGTGGCCGCGGCCCGGGACGCGTTCGATCACGGGCCATGGCCACGAACCGATCCCGGGGAGCGCCAGAAGACGGTGGCGCGCTTCCAGGAGCTCTACGCGGCCCGCGCGGAGGAGATGGCCGCGCTGATCACCTCGGAGAACGGCACGCCGATCGCGATGACCACCGGACTCAACGTCTACGGCCTGCCGGAGCAGACCGGCGCCTATCTGCGGGCCGCGGAGAATCTGCGGTGGGAGGAGGAACTGCCCTCAGGCTCGCTGTTGCGCAGGGAAGCGGTGGGTGTCGTGGCCGCCGTCATCCCGTGGAACGCCCCGCACCAGGCGGCCCTGGTCAAGATGGTGCCCGCCTTGCTCGCCGGCTGCGCCGTCATCCTCAAGGCCGCTCCGGAGACCGCGATCGACTCCCTGGCCCTCGCGGAGATCTTCGCCCAGGCCGGTTTCCCCGACGGTGTGGTCTCGGTCCTGCCCGCCGGCCGCGAGACCAGTGAATACCTGGTCGCCCATCCCGGCGTCGACAAGATCGCCTTCACCGGATCGACCGCCGCCGGCCGGCGCATCGCCTCGATCGCGGGTGAGCGGTTGAAGCGGGTCAGCCTGGAGCTGGGCGGCAAGTCCGCCGTGGTCATCCTGGAAGACGCCGACCTCGACGCCGTCGTAGAGGGCCTGAAGTTCCACTCGCTGAGCAACAACGCCGAGAACTGCCACGCCCACACCCGCATCCTCGCTCCGAGGAGCCGGTACGACGAGGTCGTCGAGGCGACCAGGGCCATGGTGGAGTCGCTGGCCGTCGGTGACCCGTCCGATCCGGCCACGTTCGTCGGCCCCATGGTCCACGCCGACCAGCGGCAGCGGGTGCGCTCGTACATCGAGCTCGGTGTCGCGGAAGGCGCCCGCCTGGCCACCGGTGGCCTCGAGGTCCCGGAAGGGCTGGAGGGTGGCCACTACGTCACGCCCACCCTGTTCGCGGACGTCGACAACTCCATGCGCATCGCCCGCGAGGAGATCTTCGGTCCCGTCCTGGTCGTGATCCCCTTCGACGACGAGGACGACGCCGTCCGCATCGCCAACGACTCCGATTACGGTCTCGGTGGCGGCGTCTGGTCCGCCGACCCCGGCCGCGCCCTCGACGTCGCCCGCCGCATCCGTACCGGTCTCGTGCTTGTCAACGGCGCCATGCCCGCCTGGGATGGGTCCTTCGGGGGTTTCAAGGCCAGCGGCATCGGCCGCGAGTTCGGGATCGCCGGCCTGAACCAGTACATCGAGTACAAGACCATCAGCCGCTGAAAGGGGGATATTTCCGGGCGGCGGCGGAGACGTTAGGCTGCGGGGCGGCAAGGGCGTGGGTGATGCGAAAGGCGGGCGGTTGGCAGGGGAGGCCGCGGCGCTGCTCGTGCGGTTCGGCCGCAGGTACGCCGCCGCCGTGCGGCTGGCGACGCTCGTGCCGATCTGCGCCATCGCCCCTTTCCGGGCCTCGCCTGAACACCTGGTGAGCACCCTGGTCGTGGTCGGTATCGCGGCGGCCTGGACCTGCGGGTTCGCGTGGTGGCTGCGGGCGGGGCGGGGCAACGCGCTGGTCGCCGTCGACGTGGCGGTCCTGCTGGGACTGTTCGGCAGCGTCTTCTGGACCGACGCCGTGGCGGACAAGAACACGGGGTGGTTACGACTGCTGGTCACCTTCGCCTGCGCGACCTACCAGTGGCACACCTCGCCGGTGGCGGGCGGGGCGGCCGCGATCGTCAGCGGAGGCGGGGCGGTGGGGCTGCTCGTGGCAGGCGGGGCGCTGGAGGTGGACGCGAGCCTGGCAACGGGGACATTGTGGGCGCTGTCGGCCGCCGTGCAAGCCAGAGCGGCCTGGATCTTCGTCACGCGTGCGGCTAAACGGGCCGATCTGATGGCGGCCGAGGCCCTGCGAGCGCGCGGGGAGGCGCTGCTGGCCGCGGCCGTGCGCGCCGAGGAACGCGAACAGGCCAATTCGCTGCACGACACCGCGGCGACGACCCTTCTGATGGTGGGCTTGGGGCAGGTGCGCTCGGACGCCGCCTGGCTGGGCCCGCAGGCGCGGCGCGACCTGGGCAGGCTGCGCTCGGTCGGGGGGCGGGCGCCCGAGGAAGCCGACCTTGTCGACCTGCTGCGTACCGATCTCGCCGCCACACAGCTGACGGTGGACTTCGACGGCCCCGGGCGGCTCCGCCTGCCGTTCCACGTCGCCAGGGCGATCACCGACGCGGCGGGCGAGGCTCTCACCAACGTGCGCCGTCACTCGGGCACCACCCACGTGACCGTCCGGCTCAGCGGTGACGCGCGGGCGTTGCACCTCGACGTCGTCGACCGGGGGAAGGGGTTCTCGGCGGACGACGTGCCCGGAACCCGCCGCGGCGTGCGCGAGTCCATTCGCGGCAGGATGGAGCGTGTCGGCGGCACGGCCACGATCACCTCCGCCGCCGGCGAGGGGACTCGGGTCCGGCTCGAATGGCGGGACGCCGGCGCCGCGGACGCGGCCCCCATAGGAGACACCGTCGCGAACGACGCCGTCGAGGAGTCGGCGCGGGCGCGGCTGGGGCGCGGCCTGCGTGTCGCGACGCTGGTCGTCTCCATGACGGCGGTGTTCGGGATCGCGCTTCCCACCCTCGTGGGCCACCTCGGCACGTATGACACGCCGCTCGCGCAGATCGGCGCCTTCGCGGTGCTCGGTGTCGTGCTGATCGCGGAGGCCGTGCTGGTCGTCCGCGGGCGGTCGTGGGACCGGTTTCGGGGGCCGGCCATCGCGGCCGTGCTCGCCGCGTCCATGCTGTCGTACGTGAGCCTGCCGGACGGCCGCACGTCGACCGGCGAGGACTGGATGTTCGCCGCGGCCACCTGGGCGGGCCTCGTCGTGGTGCTGGAGCGCCCCCTTCGTGCCGCGGCGCTGTTCCTGCTGGGCCACGAGCTCACCGCGCTGCTCCACCTGCTCCTTTTCGAGGGTGTCACGTCTGAATCGCTGGCCAGGTTCGTGACCGGGTCGGTCACGGTGATCGGCTTCCCGCTGTGCGTGGCGGTGGTGGCGACCGTACTGCGCAGCCTCGGCACGGCGGCGGTGGCCGCGCGCGGAGAGCTCGAGCAGGTACGCGTGGCGGAAGCCGTCGCCGCCGAGATACACAACCGCAGGCAGGAGCGCTTCGCGGAACTCTCGGCGAGCACGGTGCCGCTGCTGGAGGGGCTCGCCGACGGTTCGCTCCGCCCCGAGAGCCCGCCGGTCCAGCGCAGCTGCGCCATCGAGGCGGCCCGCATGCGCAGGTTGTTCGCCGAGTCCGACGACGCGGCCAACCCGCTGCTGCACGAGTTGCGCCACTGCGCCGACGTGGCCGACCGCAAGGGCGTCGTGGTGGAGCTGGACTCACGCGGCCAGTGGCCGACGCCGCCCGTGGCGGTCAGGCGGGACCTCACCGAAGCGGTCCTCGTCGTTCTCGCCACCGCGGCCACCCGGGCACGCGTCACGGTGGTGGGCAGCGCCGCGTTGGTGTCGGTCAGCGTGGTCGCCGACTGCGGTGAGGCCGACGTTCCGGCCCCGGCCACGCCGGGCGTGAGCATCGAGGCGCTGACCAGCGACGACACGGTCTGGATGGAAGCCCGATGGCAGCCTGCCGATCAGGGCGCGGACCAGCTCACCTCGTTCTTGGCGTTGACGGTGACGAGCTGACCGGTCTCGGTGAACCTCGCCGCCGTGACGTCGTCGCGTCGCCCGCTGACCGTCCCGTTCCGGTCGAGAAGTTCCAGACGGCCGTCGTTCACCACCGCGATCGCCGCGCCGGTGGGGTCGGCGGTGACGCCCGCCTCGGCTTGAAGGTCACGGGACCAGATCTGCCGCCCGAGCGCGTCGACCCCCCGGATCGAGGTGTGCGGTTTCCCCCGGCCGTCCATCCAGCGGGAGATCAGGGCACCGCCGTCCTTCCCGGCCACACACTCACCCACCTGAGGAAGATCGGTACGCAAGGGGACCGGCCCCAGCACGCTCAGCATGCCCCCCGTGCCTCCGGTCAGGAACGCCGGGCCGCCCCGTACCCCCACACAACCGCCCCAGTAGCCGTTGGCGGGCCACCCGTCGCCCGCCGCCCGCCAGCCTCCGGGGTCCCGGGTGAAGCGGAGCATGGTCGCGCCCGCCAGTTCGGGATCGGCGAAAAGCAGCAGCGCCACCGACCGGTCAGGGCTTTCCACCCAGACCGCGTCATCGGCGCCGGCGATCGCGTGCTTCTTCACGGAGCCGTCGGTACGGTGAACGACCAGCCGGTCACCCTTGCCTGAGGCTTCCACGACCACCGCGTCGGCATCCGAACGCAGGCTGACGACCCGTTGACGGTCCGCCGGCGAGACCGCGACCTTCTCCACCTTCGCGCCGGCGCGTGACCATGGCGGCACCTGGCTGCCACGGGCGCCGGAGAAGACGGCGTCCGGGCACTGGACGGCACAGCGGACATCGGCACCGGTACGCGACTCCGTCCACACGCGGCGGCCGTCACGCGCGTACCCGGAATAGACCTCGGTGTTCGGGTCGTAGAGGAGTGCCCCCGTGCCGGAGGCGGCGAGAACGACCGGAGGAAGCCGCGAGGTGTCCGCGGCGGTCGACTCCGTCCCGTTCGCCGAGCAGGCGGTGGCCATGATCATGACCATGGCCACCACCGGCCGGCGCGACAGCTGTACTGCGCGATTCAACGATTCCGCCCGCCTAGACCCGGCTGGTCTGCCCGTCGCAGTAGGGGTCGACGGCGTTCGCCTTGTGGAACTGCATGCCGAAGCCGAGGTACATCTTGTTGCTGAGGGATGTACGACCGCTCACGGACTTCTCCCCGAACCCCTTCTTCACGGTGAGGTTGTAGCCGTTGGTGATGTCCGGGTCCGGCGCGTTGTTCTTGTCGACGTACACGCGGAACGCGAGGTAGTTCGTGTTCCCCGCGTTCCCGCCCACGTGCCACGAGACCTTGGTGACGACATGTTGCGTCGAGTCGTTGTAGTAGTGCACGCCGATGCCGAGCCGATAGCCGTCGTCCGAGCAGCTGCTGCTGAGGTACTTGGGGGCGGCCGCCACAGCCGGGTGCGCGGCGACCATGATCCCGGCGGCGGCCACGGGGATCACGGCCATGGCGGCGAACCGCCTATAGGTGCTTCGCATCTGCGGGTGTTCCCTCTCTCACGGTGAGTAGATCGGGAAGGACTCTAGGGATGCTCGGTATGTTCGGGGTATGGCGCTCAGAACCGGTAATGGAGGATTGGTGCGCCCCGCCGGGACAGGCCGTCGCTCAGGGCGGTCAGCCGGGATCGCGCCCGGCCCGGTGTACATGCCGAGCACGTCGTAGGGCAGCGCTTGGGCTCGCCTGCCTTGGCGTACGCGCTCTGCGCCTCCTCCAGCGCGTGGTACGGGTCGTGGCCGCCGTTCGCGATCATCAGGAGCGGGGTGGGGGAGCGCCAGCCGTTCCGGATGCTGGGGCTCTGCACCACCACGGCGCCGACGCGACCCGAGCGCCTCCTTGACCATGACGCCGCTGTGCCCCAGCACGAGGGCGGGCGCCGGTACGGATCGCCGGCGCAACGGGTGCCGAGGCTGTTGAAGGTCACGTGTTCCGGCTGGAGAGCCATCAGTTCGCCCTCCTTGTTGCTAGCTGTTTCAGTTGAACCTGAAATTGCTATACACCGCAAGCCGATAACTTTCGCCCGTCCTGACATGGGAGTTCTTCGAGCGGCTGACGGCGACGGCAAGAACAAGGCTGTTTCTGCCCGGATGTTCCCGGCATGCTGACCCGGCCGGATCGGACGAAGGGAAGGCCCAGCCGATGACCACGCCCACGCACCTTTCGGGAAACAACGCACCCGTCGCCGAGGAGGTGACCCTGGAGCCGGCCGAGGTGGCCGGGGCCGTTCCCGAGGAGCTCGACGGCGTGTACCTGCGCAACGGCCCGAACCCGCGCACGGGGTGGTCGCCGCATTACTTCGCGGGTGACGGGATGGTTCACGCGGTGGCGCTGTCCGGCGGTCGGGCGCGCTGGTACCGCAACCGGTACGTGCGGACCCCGCTGTTCGAGCACCCGGGTGAGTCCCGTTTCGCCCTGGCCTTCGATCCCGCGAGCGGGCGGGTCGACTACCGGGTCACCAGCGCCAACACCCACGTGGTCGGGTACGCGGGCCGGTTGCTGGCCCTGGAGGAGGGCGGCTTCCCCTACGAGCTCACGCCGGAGCTGGAGACGGTCGGGCCGTTCACCTTCGCCGGCGCGTTGCGTACGCCCATGACCGCCCATCCCAAGGTCTGCCCGGTGACCGGTGAGCTGGTGTTCTTCGGCTCCCGGCTGCGGCCGCCGTACCTGACCTACTATCGCGCGGCGCCGAGCGGGGAGCTGCTTCAGTCGCAGGTGGTCGAGGTCCCGCGGGCGAGCATGATGCACGACTTCGCGATCACCCGCGACCACGTGATCTTCATGGATCTGCCCGTCGTGTTCGATCCGGCGATGGCCGCCGGAGGGCTGCCGTGGCGGTGGGACGACGGGCATGGCGCCCGGTTCGGGGTGATGCGCCGGGGCGGAGGACCGGTGCGGTGGTTCGAGGTCGAGCCGTGTTACGTGTGGCACACCATGAACGCCTCCGAGGCCGACGGCGTGATCACGGTCATCGGCTGCCGGGTGCCGACGCTGTGGCGCGACGGCCCCGAGGACGTCGGCGGTGGCGTGCCGGCCCTGTACCGCTGGCGGCTCGACCTGGCCGCGGGCAAGGTCACCGAGCAGCCTCTGGACGACGTGCCGATCGAGTACCCGCGGGTCGCCGACGCCGAGGTCGGGCAGAGCTACCGGTACGGGTACGTCACCAGCTTCTCGCTGGAGAGCGAGCCGGAGCGCTCGGAGATCTACCGCTACGACCTCGCCGGCGGCACGAGCCGCGAGGTCCACCGGCTGCCTCCGGGCCACACCTGCGGCGAGGCGGTCTTCGTCCCACGCAGCGGGGCGGCGGGGGACGGCTTCCTGATGACCTTCGTCCACGACCGCTCACGGGGCACCGGCTATCTGGCGATCCTGGACGCCGCCGATCTGCGGGCCGAGCCCGTGGCGCGGGTGTACCTGCCGGTACGTGTTCCGTCGGGCTTTCACGGGACCTGGCTTCCAGGCCCCGTCTGACAGGGTTGGATATGGCACCTGGCCGATCACGGCAAGGACGGCGGGTGTCACCGCGGCGCCCGTACGACCTTGGTGCCGGTCAGGTGGTCGAGCAACCGGCGCCGGTCCCCCCACGCGACGGGCAGCCAGTCCAGCCAGGCGGCCGGCCCCAGCACCAGGCTGAGGCGCCGTGCGACGCTTCTGCCCGGGTGGACGCGCAGCCCGGTCTCGGTGACGACGCGCAGTTTCAGCAGGCGCTTGCCGGGAGTGGCGCCGGTCCAGGCCTCCACCAGGCCCAGGCCGGCGATCGACCAGAGCAGGGCGAGCGGGACGCCCAGGGTGTAGAGGAGCCCGGCGTAGCCGTAGGGGTCGGCGTCGCAGAGTACGGGGCCCACGGCCACGCACCCGTCACCGATCTTGAAGTACAGGAGCGGCGGGAACGCCAGCGCGAAGCCGTTGCCCAGTTCGCCGAACCGGATGATCCCCTTCACCAGCAGCGCGAGCGTGACGCCGACGAGGGGCAGGTTGTCGATCAGGATCGCGGCCAGCCGCGCGTTCAGGGGAGCGGGCGCCGCGGACCGTAAGTCGGCGAAGGTGGCCGCCGCCTCTCTCGGGGTGCCGAGCCGCTTCAGGGCATGGTCCAGCTCTCCCGCCTCGGCCGCGTCGGACAGGTGCGCGCCGAGCTCCGCCTTGGCCTTGTCCCGGGCCGGTCCCGTCAGATGGCGTCCGACCCGTTGCGCGTAATCGTCGATGATTTCCTGGTCGTTGCTCATTCCCGCACCTCACCAAGCGTGTCGAGGAGTTGTCGCATCCCGCCGACCAGGCCGCTCCACTCGGCGCGCAGCATGGCGAGGTACGTGCGACCCTCCGGAGTGATGACGTAGTACTTGCGCGGCCTGGCCCGCCCCTCGGCTTCCCAGGTCGCCAGAATGTGGCCGGAATCCTCCAGCCGGTGCAACAGCGGATAAAGCGTGCCCTCCTTGACCTCCAGGACTCCCTCGGCCGTTTCCCGCAGCACTTTCAGCAGCTCGTAGCCGTATCGGCGGCGAACGCCGAGGACGGACAGCACGGCCAGCTCGGTCGTGCCGCGGGCGAGCTCGCGACGCAGACGAGCGATGGCGGCCGATCCCGGAGGCGCCTCGGTGTCCTCAGCCATGAGACGACGGTACGACCCGATACCTTACGTGGCAAGGTATCGGGTCGAACTGAGCCTGCCGTTCAGGGGCGGTCGGCGTCCGCCTCGTCGAGGGCGTCGATGAAGCGGGTGAGCAGCCGGGCGAAGGTCCGCCGGTCGTCGGCCGGCCAGTCGCGCATGGCGTCGGCGAAGCGCGCGCCACGATGATCGCGTACGGCTCGCAGCACCGCCAGCCCCTCCTCGGTGAGGACCAGCGGCGAGCGCCGGCCGTCCCGCTGGTCGGCGGAGCGCGTCAGCAGGTCCGCCGCGACGGCCTCGGCCACCAGCTTGCTGGCTCGGGGCTGGTCGACGCCGAGCCGGTGGGCGAGCGTGCCCACGGTCGTTCCGTGGGGATGGTCGGGTTCGACGGCGTCGAGGACCCCGATGAGACGGTCGGGAAGGGCGCCGGGGGAGAGCGCCCGCCGGGTCTGCCGCCGGCGGACCCGGACCATGGCCCGCTCCACCTGGTGTGCCTCGTCGTTGACCGTCATGCGTCCATGGTACATGCTCAGAGACATGAATATGTCAATGGACATGCATCGGCCGATCGGTTACTGGGCCAAGCGGCTCGATGCGGCGATCGACGAGGCGTTCGACCGCGCTCTCGCCCGGCTGGGTGCCGACCGCCGACAGTGGCAGATCCTCACCACCTTGCTCGACGGCGCCGCCGTACCGGCTGAACTGTCCGGGGCTCTTTCGCCCTTTGACGGAGTGCGTGACGCTCTGGCGGTGCTGGCCGCCCGGGGGCTGGTCGCCGAGGAAGGGGGACGGGTCGGGCTCACGGCCGGCGGACGCCGGGTTCAGGCCAAGCTGGCCGAGGCGGTGGCGGGAGTGAGGGGCGTCGTCGGGCGCGGTGTCTCGGAGGAGGAGTACGCGGCGACGGTGGGTGTACTGGCGCGCATGGTGAACAACCTCGACGTCCTGACGTGCGATGACGTCGGCCCGAAATCCGGATGAAGACGGCGCGCGGTTCGCTTGCGGCTCCAGCAACCGGCAGAAGGAGCCAGCATGCGAAGGCTGTTCAAGCTCGCGACCGTGGCCATCGGCGTCGGGGTCCTCGCGCTCACCGGGACCTCGGCGGCCGCCGAGGTCCCGGCACGGGAGAAGCTCGCCTGCGGGGGCAACGTGTTCCTCGACGGCATCCGGGCCCTCACGATCAGCGAGAACGGCCACGACGAGGTATATCTCACGAGCAATGGCGGGAAGATCTGGCCGTCCGGCCGCTATGTGTCGATGGCCGCGGGTCAGCGGGTCGAGGTCGACAAGTGCGTCCCCTTCAACGCGGTGATCCGCCTCATCGAGGTGGACGACACCGACCCCAACGACCAGCTCGGCCAGGTGACCCTGCAGGGGGACGTGACCAGGGACTACCGGCTCTGCTGTGGTGGAGGCGCCGAGTACCGGCTGGGGGCCGTCAAGTAGTCCGCCGCCCAGGAACGAAGCAGCCCCGCCGTCCCGGAGGACGGCGGGGCGCCGCGTTCAGGAGGGCGGCGGGGCGCCGCGTTCAGGAGGACGGCCGCCCACACCGGCGTCCCCACGGTCACCCAAGCCTCGGCCGCCGATCCGGCCGCTGCCGGGTTCGGCTCGCTGGTGGCGGCCGGCCGTCAGCAGGTTCCGAACTCGACGTTCACCGACGACGCGCCCCGCAACGACGCGACCCGCTCTGCCTCGTCCTGGATCGCCTTCCTGTCCCGCGCCCGCGGCGGGCCGAACGTCCTGACGGTGACGGTCAGCCTCCTGCCGCTCTTGCGTGGCCGCCAGATGCCGGTGATCCGTCCGTCGGCGAGGACCGTGCCGGGTTCGCCGACCGTCTTCCACACCTCCCGGTGGTACTTCCTGTCGACGATCGTCTCGCGGTCACGCATCTGGGTGTACGGGTCGCGTGGCGGGAGCAGGCGTACCCCCTGAGGCGTAGGCGCGGACCGCAGCGCGTCGAGATCCTCGGCGAGCAGCCACGACCTGCCGTTGAACTCGACCGGGGTCAGCTCGTCCGCGACCAGGCTCCACCAGGGGTCGGTGTCACCGACCTTGATCCCCACCCACGCGGCGAAGTCCCCGCGTGTCGACGGTCCGTGGCAGCGCAGGTAGCGGCGGAGCAGTTCGGCCCGCGCGACCTCCGGGTCGACGTCGGGGATCGTACGGCCAAGCCACTCCTCGACCAGGACGAACGGTGCCTTGTTCCCGGCGCGCGGCGCGAAGCAGACCAGGCGCCGCAACGTCAGGATGCGGATGCAGAAATGCACGACACCTTCACCGAGCGGCTGGTCCGGCGCGTAAGGGCCCTTCCCTTCCCAGATGCCGCGTTGCCTCTTCGGCAGTCTGGGGGCGATCCGGGTGGCGAGTTCCGCGCCCAGCTCGTTGATGGCGAGCGGGCGGCCGGACAGCACGGCGTCGATCTCGGCGCCGGTCAGCTCGACCGCCTCGGTCAGGCTCATGCCGAGTTCGTCCAGCGCCTGCTCGACGCCGGGAATGAGATGCAGCCGCCCCTCCTCGGCCGGCGGCAGCACGCCGGTGGTGAACACCGGGGCGTCCGCGGTCGGGAAGTAGAACGGCGAGCCGCGCATGCACCAGCTCTGCAGCAGGCTCTTCTCCTCGGCGACCGCCCGCGCCACCCGTTCCCGCGTGAGGTTCTCCACCCTGGCGTGCAGGGCGAGCAGCGCCGACCCGGGCGGGCTGTTCTGGATCGCGCACCGGCCGGCCGCGTCGAGCAGCCCGGCTTCGCCCAGCCGTGCGGTGAGGTGGTGGGCGTTGAGGCGAAACGCGATGACGTCGCCTTTCGAGACCTTGTCAGCCACTGCCGCACACTATCGCGGCGGCCGGAGGAGGCCGGGCCGCGAACTCAGCTCTTACAGAGCGCGTTGTCGATCAGGCGCGCGGTGGCCTTGCCCTGCTCCGGTGTGCCCGGGTAGCTGGTGCGGGAGACGACCACACTGGTGCGGCCATCTTCGGTGACGGCGTTGTCGGTGATGAACCCGGGCGTGCCGCCGGGGTGTGACCAGACCGTGATCCCGCAGCTGAGCTTCTGCTTGGCCATGCCCAGACCGAACTCCCTGCCCGGCGCGCCGACCGGGACCGTGGTGGTCATCTTCTTCAGCTGCCGCGGCGGCAGCAGCCGGCCGCCCAGCAGCCCGCGCCAGAACCTGCTCAGGTCACCGGTGGTGGTGACGGCCTCGCCCGCCGGGCCGGCCCAGCCGAGGCTGAGCCGGGTGGCGCGGAACGGGCGGGCGGTCTCGGCGTCGTCGGTGTAGCTCTCCGCGTGCGGCTTGGGCAGGCGCGGGGAGTCGCCGGGCAGGATGGTGTTCCGCAGCCCCAGCGGTGTGATGATCCGGCGCTTCACCTCCTCGCGCCAGGAGTTCCCTGTGGCCCGCTCGATGATCATCCCGGCGAGCAGGTAGTTGATGTTGGAGTAGCTCCAGCGGGCGCCGGGGGCGAAGAGCGGGCGGTGGCCGACGCTGAGCGCCACCAGCTTGCGCGGGCTCATGCGCAGGAACCGGTACTCGCGGTAGCCCCGCTCGGTGCGCATCTTCATCTCGATGTCGCCCACCGAGTCATGCAGGCCGCTGGTGTGCTGGAGCAGGTGCCTGACGGTGATCGCGCGCCCGTCGTTGCCGTTGCCGCGCACCAGCCCGGGAAGCCATCGTTCGACGTTGTCGCCGAGGGACAGGCGGCCCTCCGCCTCCAGTTGCAGGATCACGGTGGCGACGAAGGTCTTGGTGTTGCTGCCCATCCGGAAGTGCCCGTCCACGGGGACCGGCACGTTACGGCCGCGCACCGCCGTACCGCCGGCCGCGGCCAGGTCGCCGCGGGGTGAGACCACCCGGGCCTGCACTCCCAGCGTGCCGGCGGCGCGGATCGAGTCCAGATCCGCCCGCAAGGCCGTCCGGTCGTATCCGGGGGCCGCGTCGGCCTGACCCGCCGCCGAAACGGCCAAGGCGGCCAACGCCACGATCGCACTTTTCATCATCATCGGTTGCCTCCCGGCAGTGGGTTTCGGGCTGACCGGTTGTCGGCCCAGGATTCGGTGGGTCGTGGGCGGAGCGGCCACCAGACGGCCCGGCCGAGGAGCGCGGCCAGGGCGGGGACCAGCACCATCGACACGACGAGCGCGGAGAGCATGATGCCGAGCGTCATCGCGAACGCGATCTGCTCGTTGCCCGGTGACGTGACGAGACTGGCGAAGGAGGCGGCCAGGACCAGGCCGGCCGTCGCGATGGCCGGTGCGGTGTGTCGTACGGCGCGGGCCACGGCGGCGCGAGCCGTACCGGATCGCCGCATCTCCTCGCGGATCCGGTCGGCGATCAGGATGTTGTAGTCCGTCCCCAGGGCCACGACGAACAGGAACAGCACCAGCGGCAGCGTGAAGCTGACGCCCGGCTCGCCCAGGACGTGCTGGAACAGCAGGGCCGCGGCGCCGAGGGTGGCGGCGAAGCCGAGCCCGACGGAGAGCATCAGGATCAACGGCGCGAGCAGGCTGCGCAGGAGCAGCAGGAGGATCAGCGCGATCAGCGCGGCCGCGACCGGGAACACGATCGTGAGGTCGTGGCCGACGGCGGCCGAGATGTCGGCGACGATGGCCGGGGTTCCGCCCACGTGCGCCGTCGTCCCGGCGGGCGTGTGCTCGGCGACCGTGGCCCGGATCGGTCCCGAGGCCAGGTCGCGGGCCTGCCTGCTCTGCGGGTCGGCGGTCGGGTAGAGGTCGATCCTGGCGGCGCTGCGGTCTTTGTTCAGGACGGCAGGTGCGGCCTGGCCCACGCCCTTGACCTCGGTGAGCGCTCGGGCGAGGCCGTCGAGCCGATCGGTGGTGAGGGCGCGGCCGTCCTTGGCGGCGACGTAGACGGTGGTCGGGTTGGACACGCCGGCGGGCAGCGTACGGGAGATCTCGGCGGCGGTGGCCGCGGCGGGGGTCTGGGCGGGGGAGCCGCCCTGGCCGTAGTCCATGTGGATGCCGATCAGCCCGGCGGCCAGCGCGGCGAGCAGGGCGACGGAGGCGGTCAGCATCGTCAGAGGCCGTCGCGTGACCAGCGCGCCGAGCCGGGCGGCCCGTCCCTCGCCCGGTTCGTGGCGCAGGGCCGTACGGGAGGGCCAGAACATCTTGCGCCCGGCGGCGGCGAGCAGGGCCGGCAGCAGGGTGAGGCTGCCGATCATCATCACCAGGACCGCGACGGCGATCGCGGGGCCCATTGAGCGGAACTGCCCGAAGGTCGCCAGGCCCAGCGTGGCGAACGCGGCCACGATGGTCAGCGCCGCCGAGGTGATCGCGGCGCCCACCCGGGCGGAGACCTGCGCGGCCACCTCGCGGGCGGACTGCTCCGGCCTGGCCCGCAGGTGCTCGCGGAAGCGGAACAACAGGAACAGCAGATAGTCGATGCCGATGCCGAGCAGGACCACGTTGATCAGGCCCGGGGTGCTCGCGTCGAGCTTGAGCCCGGTGAGCATCGCGGCCCCGGCGACGGCCCCGGCGGCCACGAAGCCGATCAGGGCGACCGCGAGCAGCGGCAGCAGGGCCGCGAGCACGCTGCGGAACACCAGCACGTTGAGCAGGATGATCAGCCCCATGATGATGCCGCTGCCGACCGTGGTGACGATCTCGCGGGAGTCGACGGTGTCGACGGTGTCGGCGAGCGGCCCGGTGAACCCGGTACGCATGCCCGCCTCGGCGAACTGCGTCCTGGCGGCGTCGCGGAAGGTCCGGTAGACGCCCTGGACACCCTTGTCCGAGCGGTTGCCGACCAGCTCGACGGAGAGCAGCTGGAAGCTCCGGCCGGGCGCCGTCATCGCCGGGGCGATCCTCGGGGTCTGGGAGCGGTCGGGGATCAGGAACTGCTGAGGGCCGTCGTCCTCCCTGGGCATGATCACCCGGCGCTTGGCCAGCTTGGCCGCCTCGGCCTCGACCCGCTGCCGGTCGGCGTCGGTGAGGGCCTTGCCGTCGGATCGGGCGACCAGCACCGTCACCGTGGTGGCGTCGGGGTTCACCCCGAACCGCTCCTTGGCGATCCGCAGCGCGGCGGCCGAGTCGTAACCGCGGGGCAGGAAGTCTCCGGCCTGGTTCTGCGTGACGCGGTCGAACAGCGTCGGAGTCAGGGCGCTCAGGGCGACACCCAGCACCGCCCAGAGGGCGATGACCTTCCATGGGTGTGTGGTGGAGTACCCGGTCAGGGCGCGGATCACGATGTCCTCCGGCGGACGGAATGCGGATGTCTACCGGGGGTTCCCGGCCTGCTTCCAGACCATCAGCCGGAGGGGCGCCGAACCTCGTGGCAGCGGATGATCCTGATCGGGGCCCTGGGTCCTTCCCTCTGCCCATGACCAGGAGCGTGGTCCTGGTCATGGCCGTCGCTGTGTAACCCTGGTCCAGGGACGGACACAGGGGGAAACACATGCTCAGGAGCCGGCAGGCAGACGACGCCGAGCCGCCGTGGACGCGTAACGACGCGCTCGTGGCCGGCGGCGCCTGCGTCATGAACCTGCTCAGCTACGCGTTCTTCAACGCCCCCGACGGCCGGCACGCCGTGAGCGTGGCCGGGTTCCTCTTCGTCGCCCTGGCCGCCCTGCCGCTGCTCGCCCGGCGCCGCCACCCGGTGGCGGCGCTCACCGCCATCCTGGTACTCGACTCGGCGGCCACCCTGATCGTGCCGCTGCCCAGGCACTTCGGCGCCGTCCTGGTGGTCGCCCTGTACTCGGTCGCCAGGGCCCGCCCCGGCCGGGTGACGGCGGTCGCGGCCGTCGCGACGGTGGCGCTGACGCTGGTCAGCCAGAGCGTCGGCCACGTTCCGTCCTGGCAGGACGCCGTCATCCCACCCCTCACCACCTTGATCGTCGTCGGCACCGCGATGGCGGTCAACCGCTGGCAGGCGGAGGTGGCGGCCAATCGCAGGCTCCTCGCCGACCGCGCGGTGGCCGACGAACGCCGCCGCATCGCGCGGGAGCTGCACGACATCGTGGCCCACCACATCACCACGATGCAGCTGATGTCCGGCGGAGCCCGCGCCAACCTCGCCGAACCGGAGGTGGTCCGGGACGCGCTGGTCACCCTGGAGGCCTCGGGACGGCTGGCACTGCGCGAGATGCGCCAGCTCCTCGCGGTGCTGCGGGACGGCGACGAACCGGAGGCCACGCCGGCGCGGCCCCAGCCGGACGCCGGTGACCTCGGCCGCCTGGTGGAGGAGTCGTGCCTGGCCGGACTGCCGACCGAGTTCAGCGTCCACGGGCCGCCGCGCCCGTTGCCGCCGACGGTCGGACTCACGGTGTTCAGGATCACCCAGGAGGCCCTCACCAACGCCCGCAAGCACGCGGGGCCCGCCCGCGCGTCCGTCCGGCTGACCTATGACCGGGACCGGGTCACCGTCGAGGTGCGGGACGACGGCGGGGGAGCACCGCCCCACGAGGGCCCGCCGGCAGGGGGTTACGGCCTGATCGGCATGCGTGAGCGCGTCGCCCTGCACGGCGGCACCCTCAGCGCGGGCCCGCAGGCGGACGGCGGGTTCGCCGTGGTGGCCTGCCTGCCGCTGACCACGGACGAGTCCGACGAGGCGGCCGTCCAGCACGAGGGGGCACGCCGATGATCAGGGTCATGATCGTGGACGATCAGTTGCTGGTACGGCGCGGCCTGTCACTCATCCTCTCCCCGGACCCGTCGTTCGACGTGGTGGGCGAGGCCGAGGACGGCGCGCAGGCCGTCACCCTCGCCCGGCGGCTGCGCCCCGACGTCGTGGTGATGGACATCCGGATGCCCGTCCTGGACGGGGTGGCCGCGACCAAGGAACTCGCCGCCACCGTGCCCGGCAGCCGGGTCCTGGCCCTCAGCACCTTCGACATGGACGAGTACCTCGTGGGCGCCCTGCGCGCCGGAGCCTACGGGTTCCTGCCCAAGGACAGTTCCCCGGAGGAGCTGAGCGCCGCGATCCGCACCGTCCACGCCGGCGAGGCCGCCGTCGCGCCCCGCCTGCTCACCCGGCTGATCGCCACCTACGTACGGGCCCCCCACGGTACGCGGCCGGTCACCAAGGGCCTGGGTGAACTCACGCCCCGCGAGGTCGAGGTGTGGCGCCTGATGGCCACCGGCCTCGACAACACCGAGATCTCCCGGGTCCTCGACATCAGCCTGTCGACCGTCAAGAACTACATCACGAGCATCTTCGGGAAGCTCTCCGTCCGCGACCGCGCGCAGGCGGTCATCGTGGCCTATGAATCGGGCTTGGTGACCGCGGGCGAGGAACACAAGGCATAAAAGACCCTATTTATCAATACAAGCGCCACTTGACCCTAAATTACCGGCTCCGCAGACTAGGGGCCGAACTGTCCATCTCACCGTGCGACAGAAAAGGTGTAAAAGAATGGCGCAGCTGAGGACGAGGCCGATTCCGGCCGTCAACGACACGCGGCCGGACACCCTGCACGCGGCGATAAAGGCACGACAACCGATCAAGGTCAACGGCCTCATCGACGGCTGGACGGCCGCCGGCTGGACGTTCGACAGCCTGCGGGCTCTCGGGGGTGACACCCCTGTCACCGTCCTGGACGAGCTGCCCAAGTCAGGAGGTCTGCTCCCCGGCGGACAGGAGTCGTACGAGCGCGAGATGCCCTTCTCCGACTTCCTCGACCACGCCGAGCGTCCCGACCTGAAGGCGGCCTGCTACCTGGGCTACTGCCGCCCCGATGAGCTGATCCCCGGATACGGCTCGGCCTTCGACTTCACCCCGCTCACCCCGCCGAGCACCCACTCCACCGACACGAGACTGTGGGTCGGCTCGGGCGGCACCTGCTCAGGGCTGCACAGCGACGCCAACGACAACGTCTTCACCCAGATCCGCGGCCACAAGCGGGTCGTCCTCGTGTCGGTACGGCAGACGCACCTCGTCCACCCCTTCGTCGACAACATCGTCAACAGCCCGGTGGACCCCGAGAACTACGACCCGCAGCGATATCCCCGCCTCGCCCGCGCCAGGGTCTACACCACCACGGTCGGTCCCGGCGACCTGCTCTACATCCCCCGGGGCTGGTGGCATTACCTGCGCTCGGAGTCGCCCTCGATCTCCATCAACCACTGGTTCGGCCCGATGATGTCGGCGCGCGCGTTTTTCGGCATTCTGCTGCGCCTGGGCCCCCGCTACGTCGCGCGGACCGTCGTCGACATGGTCCGTTACGGCGTGCTCGGCAAACACTATCAAAAGAACTTCTTCTTCACTCCGCCCTCCACGGGTGAATGCCTCTACAACCTGATTCGATACGGCCGTTTCGAGCCGGAGGATTACCACAAGTCGGGGCCGAAAAAGCGGTCCGGCGAAGAGTGACCGATCGGGCCGAGGTCACCGGCCGGACCGGGTCTGTTCCCGGTCGTCAGGTTCCAGGAGCCCACGCCAGCGGTTGGCCGACTCGATCGTGTCCTTGCTGACCTGTTCCAGGAACGCCCCCGTCTTGGCCAGCCGCCGTCCCACGGTGCTGTCCAGCCCGTACGTCTCGGCCAGGGCCATCGTGGCGCGCATGGTCTCGAGTGTCTGCCGCCCGCTGGTCACGACCGCGTGGTACCAGGCGTCGTCGTCGAGGACGTAGATGTCGCGCCGGCGCTGCGGATCGCGCTCACGCCGGACGAACCCGCTGTCGACCAGGGAGTTCACGGCCACGGAGACCGAGGCCGGGCTGATCCGCAGCCTGCGGGTCAGCTCGGCCGCGGTGCGCCTGCCGTCCTCGGACAGCGCCAGGTCGAGGTGCACGCGCGCGGTCATCCGCGGCAGGCCCGTCCTGACCGCCATCTCGATGATCTCCCATTCGATAGCGCCGACCGGAGTTCCGGTCGCGCGCGGGGGCGCCGGGGTGCCGCGCCTGGCCCGCTGAACCGACGCCTGGTGCGCCTGCTGGGCCCGGTAGCCGCGAGGGCCGCCGTTGCGTGCGACCTCCCGGCTGATCGTCGAGGTCGGGCGGTCGAGCCGCCTGGCGATCTGGGCGTAGGAGAGCCCGTCGGCGAGTCCGGTCGCGATGCGGTCGCGGTCCTGCTGGGTCAACCGTCCTCCTGGCATGCCGCCAGTATTGCTTTCGCCTCCATCCATTGCAACGTCCATTGCATTCGCGCAGCGTCATTGCTCTGAAATATCGGTATTTGTCAGGGCTAATGCTCGCTCGCAGATTGACAGGTCGTCCGAATGCAACGTAGCTTTCAAAGGAGGACAAACACGTACTATCGCGAACGGGGACGAGTCATGAGTGAATCTGTCCACACCCTTCCGGCGATGCCGGCGGCGCGTCAGCCGGGCTGTCCGTTCGATCCGCCCAAGGAGCTGGTCGAGGCGCGCGAGCATGGTCCGATCAGCCGGTTCGTCTTCCCCGACGGGCACGAGGGCTGGCTGGTCACCGGCTACGACCTGCTCCGATCCGTCCTCGCCGACTCGCGGTTCAGCTCGCGCAAGGAGCTGATGCGTCATCATCCGCTGATCGACTTCGGTGACATCGAGGTGCCGCCGGCGCCGCCGGGTGAGTTTCTGCTGATGGACGATCCGCAGCACAGCCGGTATCGCAAGCCGCTGGCGGGCAAGTTCACGGTGCGGCGGATGCGGCTGCTCACCGAGCGGATCGAGCAGGTCACGGCCGAGCACCTGGACGCCATGGAGAAGGCCGGGCCGCCCACGGACCTGGTGACCGCCTTCGCCAAGCCGATTCCGGCCATCATGATCTGCGAGCTGCTCGGCGTGCCGTACGCGGACCGGGGCTCCTTTCAGGGGAACGTCGAGAAGTTCATGGACGGGGAGACCCCCGACGAGGAGCTGATCGCGGCCTACACCGCGGTGCAGACGTATCTGGCCGAGCTGGTCGCGGCCAAGCGCGCCAACCCGACCGACGACGTGCTCAGCGACCTCATCGAAGGTGATCTGACCGATGAGGAACTGCGGGGAGTCAGCCTGATCCTGCTGGCGGCGGGGCTGGACACCACCGCGAACATGCTCGCGCTCGGTACCTTCGCGCTGCTGCGGAATCCGGCACAGCTGGCGGAGCTGCGGGCCGATCCTTCGCTCACCGAGCCGGCCGTGGAGGAACTGCTGCGGTACCTGACCGTGGGCAAGACGTTCATGCGGACGGCACTGGAGGACGTCGAGCTGGGCGGGCACAGGATCGCGGCGGGTTCGGCGGTGATCCTGTCGTACAACACCGCCAATCGCGACCCGGGGCGGTTCTCCGATCCGCACGTTCTGGATCTGCGCCGGCAGGATGGCGGGCATCTGGCCTTCGGGCACGGCATTCATCAGTGCCTGGGGCAGCAGCTGGCCAGGATCGAGATGCGGGTGGCCTTCGCCGCGCTGGTCAGACGCTTCCCGACGCTGCGGCTGGCCGTACCGGCCGAAGAGGTCGTCCTGCGCCCGGAGACCGCCGACGTCTTCGGCGTCAAGAGCCTCCCGGTCGCCTGGGACTAGCGAGGTGTGAACAAGAAACGGGGGTACGGCGAAGTAGGCGTGTCCACGGAGCTTCTCCGAAAGGCAGGCATGCCACCACCCCTTCCGTCGTCGGCTCCGCCCACCACCGAGACCGACGCACAGCTCATCGAGGCGTCGCTGAGCCGCCCCGAGCGGTTCGGCGCGCTGTTCGATCGCTATCACCGGGCCATCCACCGCTACGTGTGGTTCCGCCTCGGCGAATCGGCGGCGGACGACCTCGCCGCCGAGACGTTCCTGCGGGCCTTCCACGGGCGCACGCGCTATGACCTCTCCCACCCCGACGCACGAGCCTGGCTGTACGGCACTGCTGACGTCCGAGGTCAGTCCTGGTCGAACGTGGCCCGGATGGCGGGCAGGTGGTCCAGCAGGGTACGCACGCCCAGCCGGTCGGCCGTGGCCGAGGCGTACACGAACTGCACGTCGACCCGCCACCCACCGAACCCCAGCGGCAGGAGCACCGTGTCACCGTCGCGCACCGATCGCGCCGCGACGAACCGGGGCACCACCGCGACGAACCCCGCGTCGAGCGCCATCCGGAGCGCGGCCGACGGCAGCCCGGTCGTGTGGATGGGGGCGTCGAGGCCACGTTCCGGATGTTCGAGGGAGGCGGCGAGTTCCTGGGCGTCGCGGCCCCAGCGGTAGACGATGACGCCGGTCCTGGCGAGGTCGTCGATCCGCAGGCGCCGGCGACCGGCGAGGGGATGGCCGGGCCGGCACACCGCGACCAGCGGTGAGCGGCAGATCGGCTCGGACCGCAACGCGCGCAGCGGCACCTTCGGCATCACGAATCCGGCGTGCACGCTGCCGTCGGCCAGGCGGCCGACGACCTCGCCGCTGTGCGCGATCCGGCAGTGCACGGTGATTGGCTTGCCGGCGACCGCCCCGAGCGCGGCGGGGAAGACGACGTCGCCGAGGCTCGCGGGCGCGGCGAGCACGAGCCGCTGGGTCTCGTGTGCCGTCACCGCGATGGCGGCCTCGTCGAGGAGGTCGAGGCAGCGCTGGGCGTAGCCGTTCAGGCGCTCGCCGGCCGGGGTGGTCGTGCTTCCACGGGCGCTGCGCACGAGCAGCGGGGCGCCGAGTTTGCGTTCCAGGGCGGCGATCCGGACGCTGACCGACGGCATCGACAGCCGGAGTTCGGTGGCGGCGGCGCCGAGGCTTCCGGTGCGGACCACCGTGGTGAACACGACGAGATCCATCGTCTCGACCTTGTGTCCTGTGCCGTCGAAGCCGGGGAGGGACATAGGCATAGACTAACCCTGGACCTCGACATTTCCGGTCTACCTTGGCAATTGGGTCATCGTCGATAGTTCAGGACATGTCTGAGACGCTGTCGGCCGTTTCGCCGGACGAGGATCTGCGCCTGCGGCGCGGCCTCGGAACCACGTCCCTTGCCCTGATCACCTTCTCCAGTGTCATCGGCTCCGGCTGGCTGCTCGCGCCGTACACGGCGGCCAAGGCGGCCGGTCCCGCGGCCTTCCTGTCCTGGACGATCGCCTCGGTCGCCACCGCGCTGGTGTCGCTGGCCTTCATCGACCTCGCCTTCCGCCATCCGATGTCCGGCGGCAACGTCCGGTGGCCGCAACTGGCCTCGGGCCCGCTGGTCGGCGCCGTGGTCGGCTGGGCGGTGTTCCTGCAGGCCGTCAGCGCCGGGCCGAGCGAGTCGACGGCGGTCGTGCAGTACGCGGCCAAGTGGCTGCCGTGGGTGATGTCCGGCGAGTCGCTGAGCTGGCCGGGACGGCTGATCGCCGCCGGACTGCTCGTGTTCTTCTGCGCGCTCAACCTGTTCGGGATCAAACTGCTCGCCCGGGTCAACAACGTCGTCGCCACCATCAAAGTGGTGATCCCCGCGCTGACCGTGATCCTCTTACTGGCCAGCGGCTTCGACACGACCAACGTGGCGACCGGCGGCGGGGTCGCGCCCTACGGCGTCTCCGCGGCGCTCACCGCCGTGGTCGGCGGTGGCCTGGTCTACTCCTTCACCGGCATCAACGCCGCCGCCGTCATGTCCGGCGAGGCGAAGGACCCGCGCCGCACCGTGCCGAGGGCCACGCTGATCGTGCTGGCCGGGACGATCGTGCTCTACATGGGCCTGCAGGCCGTAATGATCTTCTCGCTGCCCAACGGCCTGCTCGGCAGCGGCTGGCACGGGATCAACCTCAACTCACCGCTCGCCTCGCTCGCGACCTTGCTCGGCCTGTCGTGGTTCGCCACCGTACTGCTCGCCGACGCGATCTTCTCGCCCTCGGGCAGCCTGCTGATCGGCATCGGCGTCAAGGGCCGCTACACCTACGGCGCCGCGCAGAACGGGCTGCTGCCCGCCGCGCTGGCCAAGGTGGACGCGCGGTTCGGCATCCCCCGGCGCGCGCTGCTGCTCAACGTCGGCATCGGCTCGGTCATCGTGCTCACGTTCGGGAACTGGAAGTCCATCGCCAGCTCGCTCAGCTTCTACTACGGGCTCAGCTACGCGGCCGTCTCGGTCGCGGTGACCGTGCTGGCCGCGTCGACTCCGATGGAGAAGGGCTGGCTGCGCAGGTGGGCGATCCCGGTGGGCTTCGCCTCGTTCGTGCTGTCCGGGCTCATCCTCTACTGGTCGACCTGGGAGAAGATCCGGGTGGCCGTGCCGTTGCTGCTGATCGGGTTCCTCATCTACCTGGTGCGGACCGCCAAGCTGCGGGCCGTGGGCGGCTGGCTGGTGGGCTTCCTGGTCATGCTCGGCCTCCTGTCCGCGCTCGGCTCCTTCGGCGGGGCCGGCGTCATCGCGGCGCCGTACGACTCGGTGCTCGTGGGTGTGCTCAGCGCGGGAATCTGGTGGCTCGCGCACCGATCGGGCCTGCGCCACCAGAGATCCCTGACCCCGCGAGAGATTGGGAGCATGGTTTGACCGACCTCGACTGGGACCTTGAGCGATCCCGTGCGCGACGCAACAAGCGCTGGTCGCAGTACGACCGGGACATCATCGATCTCACCGTCGCGGAGATGGACCTGCCGGTGGCCGCGCCCATCCTCGCCGCCGTCCAGGACGACGTGCGGCGGCAGGCCTTCGGCTACCCGCTCGCCGACGAGCTGAGCGAGGTCCCCCAGGCGGCCAGTGAGTGGCTCGCCGAGGAGCACGGGCTCACCGTCGCTCCCGATCGGGTACGGCTGCTGCCGGAGCTGATGCGCGGCATCACTATGTCGATCACGCATCTGACCAGGGCGGATTCTCCGGTGGTCGTGCCGACGCCGGTCTACGGCCGGTTCTTCGACGCCATCCGGGTCGCCGGGCGCGAGGCCGTACAGGTGCCGATGCGGGTCGGAGAGCGAGGCTACGAGCTCGACCTCGACGGCATCGAGCGGGCACTGCGCGCGGGCGCGGGCAGCGTGCTGCTCTGCCACCCCGGCAACCCGACCGGCCGCGTCCTGGACGGCGGGTCGTTGCGCGCGCTGGCCGCGCTCGCCGCGCGGCACGGCGCGAAGGTGATCAGCGATGAGATCCACGCGCCGTTGCGGTACCAGCCCGGTTTCACCCCGTACGGCTCGCTCGACGAGAGCGCCATCACCCTGATCAGCGCCACCAAGGCGTGGAACTTCCCCGGCCTGCGCTGCGGACTGATCGTTTTCGGCGATCCGGGCGACGCGCGCGTCTGGGCCGGGCTGCCGAGGGCGGCGGTCGGCGGCATGAGCCCGCTCGGCATGACGGCCACGGTAGCCGCGTTCCGCGAAGGACGGCCGTGGCTGCGCGAGGCCGTCCGGTTCCTGGACGGCAACCGCAAGCTCGTCACCGACGCGCTCGCCGGTCTCGACATCGGATACGTTGAGCCGCAGGCGGGCTACCTCGCCTGGATCGACCTGCGCCGGTTCGGCCTCCCCGACCCCGCCGCCCACCTGCTGCGGCGGACCGGCGTCGCCACCGCCTCCGGCGCCGACCACGGATCGGCGGGGAACGGCTTCGTCCGCCTCAACTTCGCCACCCCGCCCGACGTGCTCACCGACGCCCTCGACCGCGTCATCGCCTGCCTGCCGTAGTTTAGGATGCTCACGACATCGGGATTCTATGACCATCCGAGAAGGGATCCGAGATGGCGACACGGCACATCTACGCGGTACGGCACGGCGCGGCCGACCCCTTCGGCACACTGACCGAGGTCGGCAGGCGGCAGGCGGAACTGCTGGCCGACCGGCTGGCCCGCCTGCCCGTCGATGCCGTCTGGCATTCACCCCTGCCCAGGGCGGTGAGTTCGGCGGAGATCATCGGCGCGCGCCTGCCGGGGGTTCCGGTGGGGGTGGCGGAGGAACTGGTGGACCACGTCCCCCACGTCCCGGCCGAGATGCCGCCCGCGTGGAGGGGGTTCTTCGACGGATACGACGCCAAGGAGGCGGCCGAGGGCGCGCGGCTCGCCGATGCCCTGACCGGGCGGTTCGCCCACCCCACGGCGGCCGAGACCCACGAGGTCCTGGTCACCCACGCCTACCAGGTGGCCTGGCTGGTGCGGGACGCCCTCGGCGCGCCGCCCGTGCGGTGGCTGGGCCTGCCGTGCGGGAACACGGCGCTCACCGCGATCGAGTATCGCGACGGCGTGGGCCCGTCGGTGCTGTTGTACAACGACATGGGCCACCTCCCGGACGACCTGCGCTGGACGGGCTTCGGACCCGGCACCCGGCCCTGAGATCTAGGAGTCACGGAGGGCGGTGTGGGCGGCGATGAGGCGCCGGGCCTCATCGCGCTCGGAGCGCTCGCCCGAGACGTCATCCGCCCACGCCAGCAGCCGGCGCAGGTGGGCGTCGGCCGTGTCCGTGGCGATGGGCGGGCTGCCGAGGGCGACCTCGCCGCTGGTCCCGTCGATGGTGACCAGCGTGCCTTCGCCGACGGCGCGCCCGCCGGCGTTCAGTGAGCGGTCGTCGACGACCAGGTCCGCGATGCCGACGACGGCGGGCTTGCCCATCGCCCGTGCGACGACCGCGGCATGGCTGGCCGGACCGCCGCGCGCGGTGACGATGCCCGCGGCGGCGGCCAGGCCGCGCATGTCGTTCGGGGAGGTTTCCGGACGGACCAGGATGACCGGGCCGTCGGCGGCCATGCGCACCGCCGCGTCGGTCGTGGTCGCCACCCTGCCGGCCGCGACTCCGGGGCAGGCACCCACTCCGCGGGCCAGGATGTCGGCCTGCGCCGGTGCGGCTATGCGGGGGGTGCGTACGTGCCGGAGGTGCTGGGGCGAGACCCGCAGCAGCGCCTCGCGGCGCGTGATCAGGCGCTCGTCGGCCAGCTCCGTCGCGACGCGAACGGCGGCGCCGCCCACGAACCGGCCCGGCCGGACCTGCAACAACCAGAGCTCACCGGCCTGGAAGGTGAACTCGACGTAGCACGCGTCGCGGTAGTGCCCCTCCACCCGGTGCAGAGCCTCGGCCAGCGCCGCCCAGACGGCCGGTTCGCGCTCGGCGAGTTCGCGCAGGGGCCGGGTCAGCGACCGGCCCGAGACGACGTCCTCGCCCTGGTGCCCGAACAGAACATCGCCGAACGGGACGTTCTCCCCGGTGTTGGGGTCGCGGCTGAAGGCGACTCCGGTGCCGCTGCGGGCGTCGCGGTTTCCGTACACCATCGCCTGGACGATCACGGCTGTCCCGAGATCATGGGGGATGTCGTGTAGTTCGCGGTACGTGCGTGCGCGCGGGGTTTCCCACGAGGAGAAGACGGTCTCGACCGCCAGCTCCAGTTGCCGCGCCGCGTCGTCGGGGACCTCCCGCGCGGCGGTGAAGCCGGACAGGAACCGCTGCCGTGAGTCCTGGGCGAACCGGGCGTCGCCGGTCTCGGCCGCGAGTCCCGCCGTGGCCTCGGTCGTGAGGCCGAGGTTCAGGATCGTGGTCATCATGCCGGGCATCGACACGCTCGCCCCGGAGCGTACCGACACGGCCAGCGGCGCCCGCGCACCGCCGAACCGCCGCCCCGTCGCGGCCTCCAGCCCGGTCATGGCCAGCGCGAGCTCCGCGGCCAGCCCGTCGGGAAGACGGCCTTCGCGAAGGTACGCCCGGCAGGCCCCGGTGGTGACGACGAACCCGGCGGGCACCGGCAGGCCCAGGCGGTGCAGCACCACGAGACCGCTCGCCTTGGCCCCGACGATCCGCGCGCTCTCCTCGGACCGCGCGGAAAGCGGCCTGACCCACCTCACCACCGGGTGATCCCGAGCGTCGCGAGCAAGTCTTCGTGCAGCTCGGCCCAGACGGTGTGGTACGACGTGGTGTGGTCGGCGAGGTACTCCAGCTCGCCCGCCCTGGCGCGGCCGAGGGTCTCCCTGAGGCGCACGCGGTAGCGGCCGAAGCGCGGCAGCGCCGCCGACAGCTCGGCGCAGACGGCCGCGGCGCGCTGGTCCAGATCGGAGAACCGGTCGAGTACGCGGTCGTCGTACGACCGGTCGCGGTGGTCGTTGACGGTCAGGACGCCGTCGACGGGGCGCATCTGCCAGGCCGTACAGAGGTCGAGCAGTTCCGGATTGAGCACCAGAAAGCGCTCGAAGGCCGCGGTGATCGCGGGCCGGGCGCCGCCGGACTCCAGTTCCTCGGTGATCCACTCGGCGTCGGTGGCTCGCCCGGACTCCGTCAGGCCCCACGCGCCCATCTGGTGCGTGACGAGACCGGCGACCGCGAGGTCGATCAGCTCGGACTCGACCGCGGACTCGTCCAGGCCGGTGGCCGCGGACACCCGGGCGAGACCGGAATGTCCGCCGCAGCGCAGGGTGTGAAGCACCAGCAGGTCGGTGCGGGTCATGTCGTGGCCTTTCGCGACTTGGGGTGGTCCGCGGCCGCGTGGGCGGCGCCCCGCCCACGCGCCCTGGCGACGATCATGCCGTTCCGGACGCGGACGGCGGCTTCGGTCTCATGGCCGGCCTCGGTCAGGCCGGCGGCGGCCGCGACGGTTCCGTCGTCGACGACCACCCGCAGGCGCGCCCAGGCAGCGGGCGGGAAGACGCGCCGCAGGCAACCGGCGAGGTCGCTGATCCTGAGCCGGACGAGAGCGCCGGTCTCGGCGAGGTCGCCGGGGACGACGACCACCGTGACCCGCTCGCCCGGCCCCGCCGCCCGGACGGCCTCCTCCGCCGCGGACACACGGTGCGCCCCCAGTACCGCCACCACGCCGTCGGCGCCGAGGTCGACGGGGGCACCGGTGATCAGATCCGGCAACTCCCCGGGCGGGGTCCAGGCGTCCTGATACGGTACGGCCGGCGCCACGAAGGCCAGATGCGGAGGCGCCCAGGTGTCGGCCAGGTCGAGCCCGGCCAGATGCTCACAGGCCCGCGCCCGGTCGAAGGGGTCGCCGAAGCCCGGGGCCGTCTCGGCCAGGAAGCCGGCGCCGCCCAGCAACGTCAGCACGAGCTCGGCCAGCCGTACCTGCCGGTGAGATGAGCAGGTCTCCAGCCCCATGGCCAGCAGCAACGCCTCCAGCTGGGCGACCTGCGCCAGGACGGTACGGCTCTGCTCGTCCTCGACGATGCCCGCCAGCGAGCGCAGTTGCAGCCGTCCGCCCGACGCGGTGTCGTCGACCAGCGGCAGCCGTTCCAGCCAGGTCCTGGCGAACGTGCCCAGCGCCTCGGCCGGCGACCCCGGTGGCCCGGCGGGTTCCGCTGTTTCGGCCGTCTCCACCATCTCGACGAGCACGGCCAGATACAGGGCGCGCTTGCTGGGGAAGTTCGAGTACACCGCGCCCCGGGTCAGCTCCGCCCGCTCGGCGATCCGGTCGACGTTGGCCAGGACGTAGCCCTGCTCGATGAACTCCCGCCTGGCCGCCGCCAGCACCGAAGCCCGCGTACGCGCCTGCTGCTGGACCCGCGTCAGCCGCACCATCACCGCTCCTTCTTTCGTGATGCGGCCAGGATACTCACAAAATCCGGATGTTGTCGTCATCTGAATTTGATGTGATAAGTACTGTCGGCATGGAGTTCTTCTGTTATCACCGGGATCGGCCGGACTCTGACGCGCTGCGCGACGAACTGCTGGAAGCGCACTGGTCCTACATGGACGGGTACGCGAAGGAACTCATCGCCCGTGGCCCGACCTTCGTCCGCGGCACCGAGACGGCCAGCGGCAGTGTCCACATCGTCGACCTGCCGGACACCGCGGCCGCGCGGGCGTTCGCCTTCGACGAGCCCAACTACCAGGCCGGGGTGTACCGGGACGTGATGGTGCGCCGATGGCGCAACGTGCTGGGGCGCACCATGTGGGACTTCCCCGGCGGCAGGGAAGGCGGCAACCGGTACCTGGTGGTGGGTCTCGGCTCCGGGCAGCCCGCCGACCTGGACCCCTCAGACCGGGACGAGCTGATCGCGTACGGGCCGCTGCTGTCCGACGACGGCGGCACCTGGGTGGGTACGGCGCTGCTGATCCGGGCACCGGACCCGGACGCGGCACGCGCCGTACTGACCCGGGACCGGTACGCCGACATCGAGGTCCACGACTGGGAGTTCGGCGGCCGGCGGTAGCGGCTACGGGCGCACGTTGTGGTTGCCCGCGAACAGGTTGCCCGGGTCGTGCTCCCGCTTGACCGCCGCCAGCCGCTCGTACGTCTCCTTCGGATAGATCGCGGCGACGTCCTCCTCGGTGGCGGAGGAGAGGAAGTTGGCGTACGCGCCGCTGACGTGCGGTGCGAGCCGCTCCCAGATCGCGTCCCAGGCGGGCCGGCCGGCCTCCAGGACCGGCTTGGGGCCGCCGGTGAGCGTCACGACCATCAGCTCCGCCCGGCGGTGCGCGTACGCGGTGGCGTCGTCGGCCACGCGCGCCACCGCGCCGCCGACGCCGCGCACGACGATGAGCGGCGAGCCCGGCGACGTCCCGACCTCGGCGAGGATCCGCAGGGCCGCGGGCACCGACTCCTTCTCGACGAACGCGCCGCGGGTGACGAGCTGGATGCCGGGCGGAGGGCTCCCGCCGTCCACCAGGACGTCCGCGTAGGGCATCAGCGCGACGGTGTCGCCGATCACCGTGCCGAGCCGCCGGATCGGGTCGATCGCCGCCGCGGCGAGGTCCGGGTCGTCGCCGTCGAAGGCGACGGCGATCTCGACCGGCGCCTCGTGGCCCCCGGCGCCCGGATTGGCGAAGCTGACGAGGGAGGTGAGTTCCTCGGGCGCGTCACGGACATGGTCCGCCCAGCCCTGGAGCACGGCGGCGGTCTGCGCGGCGGGGAAGGTGATCGCGCCGAAGAACACCTCGGTCGTCCGGTGCGCCCTGAACTCGAAGGCGGTCACGATCCCGAAGTTGCCGCCGCCACCGCGCAGCGCCCAGAACAGCTCGGGGTTCTCCCGCTCACTGGCCCGTACGATCTCGCCTCCGGCCGTGACCAGCTCGGCGGCGACCAGGTTGTCCAGGGCCAGGCCGTACTTCCTGACCTTCCAGCCGATGCCGCCGGTCAGCGTCAGCCCGCCGACGCCGACGCTCTTGGTGTCGCCCGAGGAGATCGCCAGGTGGTGCGGGGCCAGCGCGGCCGCGGCCTGGCCCCAGGTGGCGCCGCCACCGATCCGCACGAGGTGGCGGACGGGGTCGATGATCTCCACGTTGGCCAGCATGCCGAGGTCGATCACCACACCGTCGTCGTTGGTGCCGAAGCCCGCGAAGCTGTGGCCGCCGCCGCGTACGGACAGGGTCAGGCCCTCCGCGGCGGCGAACCTCACACCCGCCTGCACGTCCGCGACGCTCTTGGGCCGCAGCACGTAGGCCGGACTGCCCGCGGCCAGCAGTGAGCGACCGGCCGATTCGTACTCCGGTGCGCCCGGCTCGATGATGTCGCCGCCGAAATCCAGCACTGAGCTCATGACTTTCTCCAGGGTTTGGGTGGGTTAAGCACTGTATGACCAAAAGATGCCGCTGATTCGGATTCTGTGACGGCATGGCCGTGTGACATACGCCGCTTTATCGGCCTTTATCGGCGCAGGCTGGTCTCCTGCTCCAGGTGGGAGAGCTTTTCCGGGTTGCGCACGGCGTACAGGCCGGTGATGAGACCGTCGTCGATGCGGAGCGCGAGGACGGTGTCGATCACGCCGTTGAGCCGGAAGATGAGCGCCGGGTGGCCGTTGACCTGCGACGGCCGCAACGCCGCGACATCGCCGAACCTGCCGGCCCCGGCGAGCAGGGAAGCCACGTTCCCGGCGCCCACGACCGGTTCCAGCACGGCCTGGACGACTCCGCCGCCGTCGCCCAGCAGCACGACGTCCGGCGCGAGGATGTCCAGCAGGCGTTGCAGATCGCCGGTCGCGACCGCCCGCTGGAACGCCTTGAGCGCGTCCTGGGTCTCGGCCGGGGAAACCCGTCCCCGAGGCCGGCGGGCCGCCACGTGGGCCCGTGCCCGGTGGGCGATCTGGCGGACCGCCACCTGGGTCTTGTCGACGGCCTCGGCGATCTCTTCGTACTCCAGGTCGAACACCTCGCGCAGCACGAACACCGCGCGCTCGGTCGGCGTGAGCGTCTCCAGCACCAGCAGCATCGCCATCGAGACGCTGTCGGCCAGTTCGACGTCCTCGGCCACGTCGGGCGTGGTCAGCAGTGGCTCCGGCAGCCACTGCCCGACGTAGGACTCCCTGCGCCGGCCGAGCGCGCGCAGCCGGGTGAGCGCCTGGCGCGTGGTGATCCGCACCAGGTACGCCCGCCGGTCCCGGACCTCGTCAAGGTCGACCCCGGCCCACTTGAGCCAGGTCTCCTGCAGCACGTCCTCGGCGTCGGCGGCGGAGCCGAGCATCTCGTAGGCGACGGTGAACAGCAGATTGCGGTGTGTCACGAACGCCTCGGTCGCCGCTTCGTTCATCGCTGCCCCCACCTGTTCCCTCCGGCCATGCGTACGTGCACAAGACGCCGGTAGCCGCCGCCTTGTGACGTGGCGTACGTCACATCGCACGGGCTACCACCGGCGTCTCCTGAGCGACATGTAGCCCGGCATGTTCGCCGGCCCGGCCCATTAGGGTCGGCCACGTGCCCCTCATCTCGATCGTCACGCCGAGTTACCAACCGGTACCGGACCATCTCCTCGCGGCCTACGAGTCCGTCCGCTCGCAACGCCTGCCGGACGGCTGGGAGGTCGAGTGGGTCATCCAGGAGGACGGCGCCACCGGCGCGGCCATGGAGATCCTTCCGCGCGACCCCCTCGTCACGTTCGCGATGGGGCGCCGGGGCGGGGTCGCGTTGACACGGAATCTCGCGCTCGCGCGGTCCAGGGGCGAGCTGATCAAGAATCTCGACCATGACGACGTGCTCATGCCGGACGTGCTGATGAGGGACATCGGCGTGCTGGCGGCGGATCCGCTCGTGCGCTGGACGACGTCCCGGGTCCTCGACCTGCTGCCCGACGGTTCCACGGTCGCGTTCGACAGCGATCCGCCCGGCGGGCGGCTGGAACCCGGGTTCGTCTACGACCACTGGCGCAGGAACAACCACCGGCTCCCCGTGCACCCGACGACCATATGCGTCCGGCGCGAACTGGCGGTCGCCCTGGGCGGGTGGATGGGCATCCCCGGCTCCGACGACACCGGCCTGCTGGTGCCGGCCAGCGTGATCAGCCACGGCTGGTTCCACAGCGAGGTCGGCCTGCTCTACCGCAAGTGGCCGGGGCAGGAGACCGCGCGGACGGAACACTACGCGGAGCTCGAATGGGACCTGCGCATGCGGCTGGTCGAGGAGCGAGCCGAGGCGGTGCGGGCCATGTGGCCCCAGCTCACCACCTGAACGCGGTGCATGAAGAGATACTCGCCACCCCGACCGAACACCGGCCACCGGGGTACGTGGTGGCGCAACGCGGACAGTGGGGATCATCCCGCCGGAGTCTGGGTGGCGATCCAGTCCAGAGCCCTGAGGCCGGGCATGAAGAGGTACTCGCCACCCCGTACCGTGACGAAGCGCGGCAAGCCAGTCAGGCGGCGGCGCAGGGGGTGGGCGGGGATGGTGTGGATGCCGGTCCCGTCGCTGGCTCCGACCAGCGGGTCCCTTTCCGGGCCCAGGCCGGTGAAGTCGCCGTTGTTGATCCATACCTGCTGGATGAACTCGAACTGACGCGTCAGGCTGGCACCCATGAAGATGAAGATCAGGCCGCGTTCGACGCCGTCGTCGTCGGTCCGGCCCTCGGGCAGGGGCGGGCCGTAGAGGGCGCCGCGCCGTACCATGCGGTGGATGTGGGTGTCGACGATCGTGCCGGTCAGAGAGTCGCGGGGGTTCACGCGGCGGATGTGGGCGCCGCGGGGCACGCGCAGGCCGTCGGGGTCGGTGCCGTTGTAGGTGAAGTCGTTGTTACGGTGAGGGTCGGCGCCCAGGCCGGGGTCGTCGCGGTCGGGGCTCAGGGCGAGGGGGGCGCCGCTGCGCCAGCGGCCGACGATCTTGGCGGCCAGCAACTCCTCGTCCTCCGGTGAGCGGGCGTGCTCCTTCAGATAGCGGCGGAACTCCGCCACGTGCGTGGCGCACTGGCGGAAGGCGACGAAGGTGCCGTTGCGGGTGAGGATCTCCGGCTCGGGCAGTGGGGCCACCTGGCCGGATTCGTCCTGGTAACCGAGGATGAACTCGCCGGGCATCACATGGTCCTGGCCGGGCATGGCGTCGATGCCGCTGCCGACGATGTACGGCCCGCCGATCCCCTCCCGGAACCCGAAATGCTCCTTGCCGCCGGGCGGCACGTGGACGTCGCACCGGTACACCTGGGACACGCCCTTGAAGTCGCCCGCCAGCGCGAGCGGCCGTTCGAGGTCCGCCTCGTCCGCGGCGATGATCACGATGCCGATGTGCACGTCACCGGTCCCCAGCGGAGGTTCCCAGCGCGCGGGGTCGCTGTCGCCCACGTCGCCCAGGACGTCCTTGCGTGCGGCCATGCCGTCCCGGAACTCCCGGGGGAAGGACTCCTGGGGCACGCCCAGCGTCTCCAGCCCGGTGTGGGTGAAGGCGATGTTGAAGGTGAAGGGGCGCGGCCGGTCCATGTGGGCGGCCGAGGTCACGGAGCCGAGGACATCGCGCAGCGCCGCCTTGGCCGCCGCCGCGTCGTCGATCCTGAACAGCAGGAACGCCCCCCGGTACGCCGCCGGACCTGGCCTCAGCACCGTTCCCTGAATGTCGCCGAGGTCGAGCCGGATCTCGCTCATGCCTGCGTGGCGTCGAGGAGTTCGTTGAGCGAGGTGAGCGCCTTCTGCCCGCGGGCGATGTCACGCACGGTGGCCTGCTCATTCGAGGCGTACCAGACGCTCGCCTCGACCTGGTGTTTCGCGATGTACGCCAGCGCGTCGGGCGACCCGAGCCCCGGATAGCCCTCGGCCACGTCGACGAACATGTGGTCGATCCACGGCGTGGCGAAGTTGATGACGTCGACCACGTACGGCTTGAACTCGTCGCTGTAGCTCGCGGCGAACAGGATCTGCGTGCCGTCGTTGATCAGGGCGACCCGCAGGTCGTGGACGGTGCCGAGCCTGCCCTCCCAATAGGCCGCCTCGACCTGGGCCTTCTTGACCCGCTCGCGGAAGATCTCCGCGCCGCCCGGCTTCACCGGCGCCACCAGCGTGAACTCGGCCTTGTTGCCGACCCGCAGGCCCACGCCGTCGGTCTGCCGCCGCGTGGGCTGGGTCCACTTGCCGATCTCCTCGGCGGTGACGTCGCGAGAGATCGGGACGTAGTCCTGCTGCATGATCGGGTTCCTTTCCCTCAGAGTGTCGGTGGGAGGACGTCGGCGACGCTGCCCGGTTCTGCCCGGATCTGGTCGTTGAGGCGGTGCCGTTCGATGGACGAGAGCCGGTAGACCTCCCGGCGCAGGCGCTGCAGGCTCCCGACGGGGACGTGCTCGGCGCCGCAGCGCCACGGCGTGAACGAGACGACGTCCGCGGCGGCCAGGTTGTCCGCGCCGCCGATGTCCTGGCGCGGGAAGCTCATCCGGGCGACCGTGACGAACGGTGAGAGGCGTTCCGGCCACTCCACGGTCAGGTCGTCGATGGGCATCTCCTCCAGCGACGCGCACAACTGCACCTGGAAGTCGAACTCGGCGCCGTGCCTGGACAGCTCGTCCACGAGCGCGGGCCGGAACACCTCGTCGTGCGCCGCCGGGTCGAGGTCGCGGTTCGTGACCGCCCCCGTGGAGACGGGTGTCGGCGTGATGCGGAGTTTCGCGACGTGGTCGCCGTGCCGTACCGCGCCCATCGTCCAGAAGGTCGACAGCAGCAGGTTCTGCCAGCGGGCCTGCGAACCGAGCCGGATGAAGGCGCCGAGTTCGTCCCAGGCCCACTCGTCCGGCCGCAGCGTGCCGTAGCCGGTGACCCAGTCGTGGAACATCTGGTGCGTGCCCTCTTTCCCACCGGCGTGGTACTTCGGGATGTCGATGAAGAGCTTGGCGAGAAAGCGGTAGTGCCGGGCGGTGTTGCAGAAGAAGACCGGACCGTTGATCATGTTGAAGTCCATGGTCGTGGTGTGCCGCTCGTCCTCCAGCATGGTCTCCGCCTCGATGCCGAACACCTTGGTCGCCATCCCGACCACGTTGCCCAGTGCCCGGTCGATCCCCAGGTGAGCCAGGCCGTTGGAGTAGCGGACCAGGCAGTCGTGGACGCCCGGGTGGGCGTAGACGCCCTGGGCGTACTCGGCAGGGAGGCCGTCCAGGATCTCGAAGGTGCCCTGGACCAGGCCGTACGCCTTGGCGTGCGCGAAACGGACGGCCCGGTCGACGCCTTCGCCTGCCACCGAGTTCCGCTCGAACTCGGTGATGATGTCGATGGCCTTCTGGAGGCTCTCGTCGAAGCCCGGCTCCGGGGGCTCGATCTCGGCCGAATACCTGATGGGACGCAATGTCATCTCCCCTGCCGACGCGGGGGGTGATCTGCCCTGCTTCGTGGCTCGTTAGCCTGAGGCGTCGTTCAAACCTTGGTGTGGACGTCGGGCCCGGTCTCGCCCCCATAGGTGGCGATCTTGTATTCGACGGCCGTGAGCGAAAGGGTCAGCTCCCGGATCCGGCGGCGGATGGTGTCGCGGTGTTCGAGCAGCATGTCGAGCCGTTCGGGCACCGTCTCGGCCCCGTCGTCGACGAGCGCGACGTAGTGCTGAAGGTCGCGCATCGGCATTCCGGACAGCCGCATCCGGGTGAGGAACACCAGCCGCCGCACCGCCCTCTCGTCGTACACCCGGTGGCCGTTGCCGTCACGGGCCACCTCGACCAGCCCGGCGCGCTCGTAGTAGCGCAGTGTGTGCGGCGAGATGTCGAGCAGGTCGGCGACCTCCACGATCGTCATCGACGTGGGCACGCCGGCCAGGTCGGCGAGGCGGTGGATCGCCTCGACCGACGGCGGGCCGTCGTCCCCGAGCATCTCGAGTGCCCTGGTCATCAGGTCGTCGGTGGCCATGACGACCAGCCTAAATCGGCCGGACCGATGCCGGGACGTCCTCGAAGTCGGCGCTGCACGCGGTCTCCGCCCACCGCTCGACCTCCGCCAGCCCGCGCCGGTGGACGCCGGAGATGCGCTCGACCGCCTCGCGTCCGAGCGGCAGCCGTAGCGGCACCTCGTCACCGTGCGCGAGGGAGACGATGATCTCGGCCGCGCGCGCGGGGTCGCCCTCCTGGCGGCCGTCGGTCCCGGCCATGTCCGCGCGCACCCCGGCGAGCACATCACGGTACGTCGGCGACGTCTCGGCGAACTCCAGCACGTCGGCGGCGTTGAAGTCGGTCCTGAACCGGCTCGGCTCGACGATCATCACTCGGATCCCGAACGGCGCGACCTCCCCGGCCAGCGCCTCCGACCAGCCTTCGAGGGCGAACTTCGACGCCGAGTACGTGGACACCCCGGGGAACGACATCCGCCCGCCCTGGCTGCTCATCTGCACGATGGTCCCGGCACCCCGCGCGCGCATCGCCGGCAGCGCCGCCCGGACCAGCGCGGCGGGGCCGAACAGATGCAGGTCCATGAGTTCACGCAACTGCGCGTCGGCCACCTCCTCGACCGCGCCGACCACGGCCCTGCCCGCGTTGTTCACGAGCACGTCGATCCGGCCGAAGCGGTCGAGGGTGGCGCGCACCAGGCCCGCGGCCGCGTTCACGTCGCGGACATCGAACTCGGCCACCAGGAAGTCGTCCGGGTGGGCGGCCGCGAGATCGGCGACGCTCTCGGGCCGCCGTACCGCCGCCACCACGTGGTCGCCTCCGGCGAGCGCCGACTCCGCCAGCGCGCGGCCGAAACCGCGGGAGGCGCCGGTGATGATCCAGGTCTGTGTCGTCATGCCGGGGACGCTATGCGTTCGAGCGCGCTCGAACGCAAGTGGCCGACCGGCGCTCAGTGCGCCGACTGCGCGCCCAGCTCGACCACCAGCACCCCGCCGACGATGAGCGCGATCCCGGCCGCCATGAGCCAGGTGAGCGGGTCGCGGAAGATCACGCGCCCCAGGACCGCGGTCAGCGCGACGCCGGACGCGGCCCAGATCCCGTAGGCGACACCGACGGACATGCCCTGCGCGAGCACGGCGCCGAGCAGCGTGAACGCGATGAGGTAGCCGATCACGACCGGCGCGATCCAGACCTTCTTCGTGAAACCCTCCGACGCCTTCATCGACAGCGTCGCCACGGTCTCGGTCGCGATGGCGCCGATGAGCAGCAGCCACGTCATGGTCGTTCGCCTCCCTCGGCGGCAGCCGTACGGTGGGCGCGTTGCGAGCCGAGCTCGACCAGCAGCACCCCGCCGATGATCAGAACGATGCCCAGCCCGATCAGCCAGGTCAGCGCGTCACCGAAGACGAACGCGCCGATGACGGCGGTGAGCGCCACGCCGCTGGCGGCCCAGATCCCGTAGGCGACGCCGACCGGCATGCCGATCTTGAGCACCTGCGCGACCAGGATGAACGCCCCCAGATAGCCGAGAACCACCACCGCCACCCATCCGGGGTTCTCCAGCCCGTTCATCGCCCGCAGCGAAAGCGTCGCGACGACCTCGAAGGCGATCGCGGCCGAGAGCATCACCCACCTGTTCACGAGTCGCCCTCCGCTCCTTCGGCCAGCCGGTCGATCCTGGCGGTGATCGCGGCGCGCATCTCCGTGCCGTAGCCCCCGCTGGCGCTCGCGTCGGCCAGCCACAGCCCGTCCGCGGCGAGCCGGGCGACCGCCCTGTCAACCGCCCCGGGATCCGGTACGGCCGGCGGCGTCCCCAGCCACCGCTCCAGCAGTGCCCGCCACGGCCGCAGCAGGGCGTCGTCGTGCACGGAGTCGACGAAGATCGCCAGGTCGGCGCTGCCCGTGGTCGCCCCCGTGATCACGCGGCTGTAGGCCCGCACCCGCTCGGCCACGCTCGCCTCGTCGAACGGCCCGCCGAGCTCGGCCACCATCGCCTGATCCCAGCCCGCGATCACATGCTCGACCACGGCGAGCATCAGTTGTTCCTTGTTCGCGAAGTGGTAGATCAGGCCGCCCTTGCTCACGCCCGCCTCCTGTGCGGCGGCGTCAAGGGTGAGACTGCCGATCCCGCGCTGCCCGGCCACGCGGAGCGCGGCCTCCAGGATCATGGTTCTGGAACTTGGTCGCATACTCGTAACTGTACCGACTGGTTGGTACAGTTACAACACGTCAGGCCTCGTTCTTCTTGGGCGCGAGCGCGTACGACAGGGCCACTCCGAAGCACAGTGAGAGCGCGACTCCCAGGACGATGTCGTTCAGGGCCGCGGCGAGGCCCATGCCGATGGCGAGTCCGGAGGAGAGGCCGAGCGTCCAGTTGGGAGGGGAAGTGTCCTTGTTCGTCATGGTTCGATCATCGGCCACGGGGGTGCGGCCGGCGTAGAGGCCGCTGTCACCAGCCGCTGGTGACAGGAGTCATCTCGCTTCGGGCCGGAAGGTCACGGCCGGTCCGGCGCGGCTATCCGGTGGCGAGGATCTCGGCGACCGCCGCCGTGGACTCGGCCGTGCCGACGACGACGATGACGTCGCCGGCCAGCAGGGCGAGGCCGGGGGCGGGGCTGGTGATGACCCGGCCGGCGCGGACGACGGCCACGATGGAGGCGCCGGTGCGGGTGCGTACGCGGGCGGCACCCATCTGCCGGTCGCTGTACGGGCTGGTCCCGGTGATCGGCAGCTGGACGCTGACCAGGCCTTCGACCTGCTTGTGCAGCTGGTTGAGCCGTTGGACGATGCGGGGCGCGCCGAGGAGTTCGGCCAGGGCGTCGGCCTCGTCGTCGTTCAGGACGATGTCCTCGCGGGCGCAGTCGGGATCGTCGGGGTCGTAGAGGATCAGATCGCGGCGGCCGGTGCGATGGGAGACCACCCCGATCCTGCGGCCCGCGCGGGAGGTGAACTCGTGTTTGAGCCCGATGCCCGGCAACGCCGTCTGCTCGATCTCCATGGGGTCTCCGGTTCTTGATCGTTAGCAGGTTTCAGGGGCGCACCCTACCCGACCTCGCCGCCCGGGGTCAGGGCTCGGCCAGACAGCCCTGGCCTGGGTCCACGTCTGGCCGCGCTACTTCGTCTGGGAACCGGTGCGGTGGCGGCTCGGCGACAGGCCGCGTACCCGCTTGAAGGCCACGCTCAGCGCGAACGCGTTGGCGTAGCCGACGTGCCTGGCGACGGAGTCGATGGTGATGTCGGAGGAACGCAGCAGGTCGGCGGCGAGCGCGAGCCGCCAGCCGGTGACGTAGGCCATCGGCGGCTCGCCCACGAGGCTGGCGAAGCGGCGGGCGAACGCCGCCCGTGACGCGCCGACCTTCTCGGCCAGGAGCGCCACCGTCCACGGCCGGGCCGGATCGCCGTGGATCAGCTTCAGCGCCGGGCCGATCAGCGGGTCGCTCTGCGCCTGGTACCAGCCGGGCGCCTGGGCCTCGGGACGGGCGAACCAGGCGCGCAGGGTCGCGATCAGCGCCAGGTCGAGGAGCCGGTCGAGGACGACCTGCTGGCCGGGGCCTTCGCCGTTGACCTCCAGGGCCAGCAGTTCCATGACGGGGGAGGGCGTGCTCGCCCGCGGCACGAGCACGACCGCGGGCAGGGCGTTGAGCAGCCGGTCGCCCACCTCGCCGCTGACCTGGTAGGTGCCGCTGGCCACGATCGCCGAGCCGTCGGGGGTGAGTCCGCTGGTGCGGGGGCCGAGCCGTAGTTCGTCGGTGATGTCGACGCCGTCCATGGTGGTCAGGCGGTTGCCCGGGTGGACGATCGTGTCGGGGGCGGTGGCCGGGTCGTCGCCGATCGTGTACGGCGCGGGCCCCTTGACGATCGCCACGTCACCGGTGCGCATCAGCACGGGTTCGCCCCCGTCGGGCACGATCCAGGCGTGTCCGCGCAGTGCGGTGGCCAGGGCGAGCATGGCGCCGTCGGCGATCCGCAGCGACCACGGTGGTTCCAGGATCGCCTGGCAGAACGCCGCGCTGCGGGCACGGACTCCGTCGAGAAGGTCGGCGAGGGGGTCCACACCTTCAGCTTAGACGGACAGAAATGGAAGCGAGCGTGCCGAATATGGATCGTCTTACCCGGGGCGACTTCACTGGGAGTAACTCATTCGACGACCCTGGAGAGGCGGTCCGATGTACGCGATCACGGGTGTGACAGGCCATGTCGGCGGTGCGGCGGCCCGGGAGCTTCTGGCCAATGGAGAGGCGGTTCGGGCCGTGGTCCGCGATCCGGCGAAGGGCCGCGACTGGAGCCGGGCGGCTGTCGCCGATCTCGGCGACAGGGCGGCGCTGGCGGAGGCGTTGCGCGGCTGCCGCGGCGTGTTCGTCATGCTGCCGACCGATCCGGCGGCGGACGACCCCGACGCCTATCACCGCGGGCTGGCCGCTTCGATCGCCGGAGCGGTCGGCGACAGCGGCGTTCCGCACGTGGTGATGCTGTCCTCGGTCGGCGCGGAACTGGCCGAGGGCACGGGCCCCATCCGCTGGCTGCACCACCTGGAGAACCTGCTGCGCGAGACCGGCGCGGTCCTGACCGCGATCCGCTCGCCGCACTTCCAGGAGAAGGTCGAGACCGTGCTCGACGCCGCCACGGGGGCCGGCGTCTACCCGGTCTTCGGCGAGTCGGCCGACGTGCCCACGCCGATGGTCGCCACGGGCGACATCGGCAAGGTGGTCGCGCGGGCGCTGACGGAGCCGCCCGCGAGCAGCGAGGTCGTCGACCTGGACGCCCCCGGCTACACCGAGCGGGAGGTCGCGGAGGAACTGGCGGCGGTGCTCGGCACGTCGCTGCAGGTGGTCACCATTCCGCGGGCCGGCTGGGTCGGCACGATGGTCGAGGCGGGCCTCCCGGAGCCCCTCGCGCGGGAGCTCGCCGGCCTGTACGAGGCCGAGCAGCGCGGCCTGCTCGAACCCCGGGGCGACCGGACGATCGCCTGCCGGACCGAGCTGGGCGAGACCCTCCGTCACGTGGTGAAGACCATCCCCTAGGAGGGCACCGTGTCCACGATGGTGATGACCGGCGGCACGTCGGGCTTCGGCACGACCGCCGCGGCACGGCTGACGCGCGGCGGGGCCCGCCTGATCCTGGGCGCCCGCCGGCCGGTGCCCGGCAGCGAGTCGATCCCGCTCGACCTGACCGATCTCGCGTCGGTACGCGCCTTCGCGACCTCGGTACGCGAACGACTAGCCGAACCCCCCGGCACCCCCGGCACCCCAGACACCCCAGACACCCCCGGCACCCGTGTGGACGCCCTGGTGCTTAACGCCGGTCTGATCCGCCCCGACGTCGCCGGCCGGAGCGCGGACGGTTTCGAGACGACGTTCGCCGTCAACCATCTCGCCCACTACCTGCTCATCCGCCTGCTCCTGCCCACCTTGGCCGACGGCGCGATCGTCGTCCTGACCACGAGCGGCACGCACGACCCCGCCACCGGCGCCGGGCTGACACCGCCGCGGCACGCGGACGCGGACCTGCTGGCTCACCCGGATCGCGACCCCGGCCGCGATCCCCGGCCGCGCAAGGCGGGCGAGCACGCGTACACCGCGTCCAAGCTGTGCGCCGTGCTGACCGCGCGCGAGTTGTCCGGGCGCGGCGTCACGGCCGTCGCCTACGACCCGGGTCAGGTGTTCGGCACGGGCCTGGCCAAGGATCTGGCGTTTCCCCTGCGGGTGGCGTGGTCGCTGCTGGGCACGCCGGTGCCGCGCTGGGCGGTGAGCCGGTTCAACCCGTATCTCAACAGCCGCGCCGCCGCCGGGAACGCCCTGGCCGACCTGGCCCTCGGCCTGGCGAGGCCACCGGGCGGACGCTCGTACGCCGCGCTGCGCCGGGGCGGGCTCACCTGGCCGGACCCGTCGGAACCGGCCCGCGACGGCAGGCTCGCCCAGGCGCTCTGGGACGACAGCGCCAAGCTCGCCGGCCTGGACTGAGCGTCACTTCAAAGCGTCGCGGTAGGCGTCGAGGACGAGGCCGTGGAAGTGGTGGAGCGCGTGCTCCGACAGGCCGGATCCCGCGGGGTCGTACACGATCTTGCCCTGGGTGAAGGCGGGCGTGCGCATCCCGCGCTGGACGCTCTCCACCAGGGAGATGTCCTCGACCTGGAGCACCTCGTCGATGTAGCGGATGCTGCCGAGCTCCGCCTCGTCGGGCTCGGTGGTCTCCAGGTAGAAGTCCCAGGTCTCCAGGGTCCGTTCCGGGCCGGCGGGGATGATCTGCAGGACCATGAAGTTGCCCCGGCCGGGGTAGCGCAGCAGGCAGGTGCTGGGCCACAGCCACCAGACCGCGTGCTCGGTCACGGTCGCGCCCGACACGTCGTAGGCGGAGTTCTCCGCCGTGCCCGCATGCGCCATGTGGCTGGACCAGATGCCGTGGGTCGTCACCTTGTACGTGCTCATGTCGACCAGCGACACGAAGTCCTTGTGCGCCACGTGGCAGTGATAGCACTCCAGGAAGTTGTCGACGACGTTCTTCCAGTTGGAGGCGATGTCGTAGGTGAGGCGGCGGGCGAGGGTCAGCTTGGCCACGTCCGGCGCCCGCGTCTCGATCTCCGCCGCGAGGTCCCCGGCCAGCTCGATGAGCGGGGCGGCGCCGGGGTCGAGGTTGACGTAGACCATGCCGGCGAACTCGGTGACCTGGACGGGGTCAAGGCGTACCGTCCCGGGGTCGAAGGCCGGCAGGTCGCCGGTGTTGCGGGCGCGCCGTAACCGGCCGGTCAGGTCGAAGTTCCAGGCGTGGTACGGGCAGACGATGCTGCGCCGGACACCGCACCCGGACAGCAGTTCGTGCGCCCGGTGCTTGCACACGTTGTAGAACGCGCGCAGCGTGCCCGACTCGTCCCGGACGGCGACGACGGGCATGCCGGCCACCGTGGCGCTGACGTAGCTTCCCGGCTCGCGCAGCTTCTCCACGTGGCACAACCACTGCCACGTCCGCGCGAAGATCGCCCGCTGGTCGACGTCGAACCAGGCCGGATCGGTGTAGGCGTCGGCGTGCAGCGACATCGACAGCGCGGGGTCGGGGTGGTATCCGGCGGAGATGTGGTCGAAGGTGAAGGTCATCCTGCCTCCTGCAGATTTCTGCCGCGTCCATCGCGTGGGGGATCCGGTGTCCCTGGCGCCAGGGACGGGAAAGATCGCTCCCCTGCGTGACGCCCGCGCGGGGTCGCGCTGCCTAACCTGCCCGCCATGGAATCCGAATGGACCAGGTTCGGCAAGACCCGCCGCTGGGTGATCGGGATGGTGGCCGCGGCGCTGATCCCGGTGGTGGCCGGGCTCACGCTCGTCGCCTCCTCCCGCGCCACGTGCGGCAACCAGACCACCGAGGAGCCCTGCCCCGCGCCCATCCTGGGGCCGGCCGGGCAGGCGGTGGAGGACAAGTTCTTCTTCGTCCACCAGCCGCTGCGTGGCGACGGCAGCATCACCGCCCGGGTGAACGGCATGACGGGACGGATCAAGGAGCCGCCGCCGCCCGGGACCGGTGGCGGACCACCGCCCGTCCCCGGGCTGGTGCCGTGGGCCAAGGCGGGGGTCATGGTCAAGGACGGCCTCCGGCGGGGGTCGCGGTACGCGGCGATCATGGTCACCGCCGAGCACGGGGTGCGCATGCAGCACAACTTCACGGAAGACGTCGCGGGCTCGGCCGGTGGGCATCCGCGCTGGCTGCGGCTGACGCGTACCGGCGACACGCTCACCGGGTACGAGTCGGCCGACGGCCGGCAGTGGACCGAGGTGGGCAGGGCCGATCTCGGCGGGCTGCCCGGCACGGTGGAGATCGGGCTGTTCGCCGCCTCGCCCGGTGCGCTGACGATGGCCGGCGGCGGGCCCGAGTCCAGGTTCTCCGAAGCCACCGCCGTCTTCGACCAGGTCAGCCCGCAGGAGGGCGCGTGGAAGGCCGACGACATCGGCGTCCAGATGGAGCCCGACGGCGTGACGCCGCACCACGGGGGCGGGTTCTCGCGCTCGGGCGGCACCTTCACCGTCACGGGAACCGGCGACATCGCGCCCAGCACCGACTGGCAGCCCATCGAGCGCACGCTGATCGGCGCGTTCCTGGGCCTGATCGCGGTGATCGTCGTGGCGGTCTCCTTCGGGACGGCCGGCCGCCGGCGCCTCGTCCCCAAGGCGGTGGTGATCGGCACGGCCGCCTTCGTCAGCGGGGTGGTACCCGCCGCCGTCATGGTGCCGATCGCCCTGCGGATGCTCCCCGCCAACGGCGTCCACCCGCTCCCGGTCGGCCTGCCTGCGTACGTGCAGGTGATCGCCGGCACCGGCCTGCTGTTCGCCGCCGTCGCGGTGCTGTCCCTGGGCATCGGCGCGCTGCTCGGGCGGGCCGCCGCGGGGATCGTCGCGGCCGTCGCCGCGGTCTTCCTCCCGTACGCGCTGGCGCTGGCGGGCGTGGGGGACTGGCTGCTGGCGGTCACTCCGGCGGCGGGATTCGCGATCCAGCAGAGCGTCCGCGAGTACGCGCACGTCGAGGGCTTCTACAGCGCGCTCACCGGCTACTTCCCGCTGGCTCCTTGGGCGGGGTTCGCGGTGCTGTGCGCCTACGCCGCGCTCGGCCTCGGGCTGGCGGTCGTCACGGAGCGCAGGCGAACGCTGCACTAGTGCACGGCGAGGCATTCTCCCATACTGAGAGGGGATTGCGCCCGTGCGTGCGTACGGTGTCAACATGAAGTACCTGGAAGGGCCGTTCGCGCCCGTCACCGAAGAGGTCACCGCCTACGACCTGCCCGTCACCGGGCGGATACCGGCCGAGCTCAACGGCCGCTACCTGCGCAACGGGCCCAACCCGCTGGGCGTGGAGGACCCGGTCGTCCACATCTGGGGCATGGGCCAGGGCATGGTGCACGGGGTACGGCTGCGCGACGGCCGTGCCGAGTGGTACCGCAACCGGTTCGTCCGCACGCCGGGCATCGCGCCCATGGTGCACGTGATCGAGCACGCCAGGCGCACGTTCGCCATGCTGGAAGGCGGCATGCCGCCCACCGAACTGGACGACGAGCTGAACACCGTGGGCACGTGCGCGCTGGGCGGGACCGAGGAGGGGTTCACGGCGGGGGCCCACTCCAAGCACGACCCGCTCACCGGCGAACTGCACTCGCTGTCGTACATGATGGGCCGCGACGTCGTCCAGTACATCGTGACCGGCGTCGGGGGCGGCGTCGTCCGGGCCACCTCGATCCCCATGACGCGCACGCCGTTCCTGCACGACTTCGCGCTCACCGAGAACCACGTGGTGCTGTGGGACACGCCGCTGGGCTTCGACGGCTTCGAGTGCCGGTGGCTGCCGGAGCATCCGACGCGGGTGGGCGTCATGCCGCGTACCGGCGGGGAGGTGCGCTGGCTGGACATCGACCCGGTCCACGTCAGCCACACGCTCAACGCCTACGACGACGGCGACTCGGTCGTGGTCGACCTGGTCACGGCCGAGGGGCCGTTCCACCCCGCCGATCCCGGGGCGATCCGCCCCATGCTGGACCGGTGGACGATCACCGCGGACGCCGTCCATCAGCGCCGGGTCGACGACCGGCCGCAGGACTTCCCCCGGGTGAACGAGACGCGCGCCACCCGGCCCCACCGGTACGGCTACTCGGCGGCGACGGCCCTCTACGGAATTCCGTTCGTGCCCGAGGGGATGCCGTCCGACGACGCGTTCACCAACGCCCTGGTCAAGCATGACCTGGAGCGGGGGACGGCCGAGGTGCACGGGTTCGGCGCGGACGAGGCCGTGGGGGAGGCCGTGTTCGCCGCCGCGGGGCCGGGGGAGGACGAGGGCTATCTGCTGACGTACGTCCACAATCCGCTCAGGAACGCCAGTGACCTGGTGATCCTGAGCGCCCACGACTTCACCGGCGCGCCCGTCGCGCGGGTCCACCTTCCGGTCAGGGTGCCGCTCGGGCTGCACGGCAACTGGTTGCCCGATCGCTGAGGCGTGGCAGCATGGCGTCGTGAACGATCCGCGACCGCCGTACCTCCGGATCGTCGCCGACATCGAGCGGCGCATCGCCGACGGAGAGCTACGGCCGGGCGATCGCGTCCCCACCACCAGGGCGATCATGGCCGAATGGGGCGTGGCCATGGCGACGGCCACCAAGGCGCTGGCCGCGCTCAAGCAGGCGGGCGCCATCGAGTCCGCGGCCCGGGTCGGCGCCGTCGTCGCCGCTCGACGGCTGCCCGCGCGCTCGGCCGGAAACCTCGAACGCGAGCGGGTCGTCCGCGTGGCCATGGAGATCGCCGACGAGAGCGGCCTGGCGGCGCTGTCGATGCGGGCGGTGGCGGCCAAGCTCGGCGTCGCCACCATGACCCTCTACCGGCACCTCGACGCCAAGGCCGAGCTCACCCAGCTGATCGCCGACGCCGCGTTCGCCGAGATCGAGTACCCGGAGCCGCCGCCGGGATGGCGCTCCCACCTGCGCGTGGCCGCCCAGCTCCAGTGGGCCGCCTACCAGCGCCATCCCTGGCTGCCTCGCCTGGTGTCGATCACCCGGCCGGTGCCGCTGCCGGGGATGCTGGCGTACGGGCTGTGGACGCTGCGCGCGCTCGACGGCCTCGGTCTTGACCCCGGCACCCGCCTGCACGTGTACGGCACGCTCGTCAACTACGTGCGCGGGACGGCGGTGAACATCGAGAGCGAGGCCGGCGCCGAACTCGACACCGGCATGACCAGCACGCAGTGGGTCACGGCCAGGCTGTCCGTCGACGGGCCGCTGATCGCCCAGGTCACCGAGCCGGGGACGGAGCTCGACCTGGAGTCGCTGTTCGCCTTCGGCCTCGAACGCCTCCTGGACGGCCTGGGAACCGTGCTCGCACCCCGCCGGTGAGCACGATGATGGCCTAGCCTGAGGACGTGGAGGATGTTCTGGCGGGCTCCGAAAGCGTGTGGAGCTTCGAGAGCGACGCGCTGCGCGTCCGGCCGGGGCCGAAGGCGAACAAACTCCTCGCCGAACTCGGCGAACGCGTCGTTCCCCACAGCGCCATCGCCGACGTGTCGCTCGCGCGGGGCAGGCGGGGCACGGTGGTGCTCCGGGTGACGCCCAGGCGTGGGGCGGATCCGGTGGTCAGCGCCGCCGCCGGGCAACTGGCCGAGGTGCTGGACCCGTACCGGCTGGTGCTGCCCGCCGGCAAGGAGACGCTGGCCGACTACTACGCCGACGAGCTCCGGTCCGCGATCACGAGCCGGGAGCCCGCCGAGCGTTTCCTGGTCGCCGCCCCGCCCGTGCCGCGGGGTTTCAAGGCATGGGACGGCGCGGCCACGTTCGACGGCGAGCACGTGACCTTCACCTGGTTCTGGTCGGGTGCTTCGACGGCCAAGTACAGCGCCGGTGACCAGCGGTTCCGCGTCGCCGACCTGGAAGGCGTGGAGTGGCACGCGCCGGTGAGGGCCAGCGGCTCGCTCAGGCTGAAGGTACGCGACCGGGTGGCCCCGTCCGACCCGAACGACGACCCGGCCTCGGTGGTGTTCGGCCTGGGCTGGGGCGTCACTCACAAGTCGCTCCCGTTCGCCGCCGCCATCCTGGCCGCGATCCCCGCCGGAGCGCCGAAACCGCTCGCCCCACGCCACACCGCCGCCGAGATCACCGAACTGATCGCCAAGCTGGGCGAACTGCGCGACGCCGGACTGCTGTCCCCCGAGGAGTTCCAGGCCAAGAAGGCCGAACTGCTGTCCCGGATGTGAGCTACTCGGCCGTGTTGTGGCGGGCGTACCAGGAAAGGGTGGTCGCCGTGACGACCGCGACGGCGGCGACCCAGCGCCAGGAGACGGCGGGTTGCGGCGTGCCGGTCAGGCCGGGTCGCACGGGGGTGCCCAGGGCGGTGATCAGCTCGGTGGTCACGGGACCGCCGATGGTCTCGTGGGTGGTCTCCCGTTCGTCGCCGGCCTTGAGCGGGCCCGTGCCCGGACGGATCGGGATGTTCCCCGAGCACAGCGACGTGGACAGGCTCACGCCCGGCACCCTCTCCGCCGGGCTGGCGAAAACGAGGTAGCGCGTGTCCTGGTCGAACACGTACCCGCACGCGGGGCTGTCGGTGTCGGCGCCGATCTGGAACTCGGCGGCGGGCGCGCCCTTGTAGACGTTGTCGGTGCGGAAGGTGTACACCTTCTGGGCGTTCGGCGGCCCCTTGACCGTGCGGATCGCCACCACGGTGCCGGTGAAGACCGCCGTCGCGTTCTGTACGGCCTGCGCCGGCTTGAACTCCACACAACTGCAGGCGCAGGCGGCGGTGGTCGTGCCCACCAGCATGGCGGCCGCCAGGGCGGTGACCACGAGCAATCGCAGCATCATGACCTCACGACGTACGGCGGACCCCGAACGGTTCGCCACACCACCTCGTATACCAGCTCGTAGACCGCCTGGCCGTCGCTCAGCTCGGCGTTCTTGCGCCCGCCGCCGACCCGGATGACGATCTCGTCGCCCACGCTCAGGCCGCAGCCGGAGGGCGTACGGCAGACCGGGGAAAGCAGCCGGAGCAGCGGCTACTCGGCCTCTCCGCCGGGCCAGTAGGGGAGCGAGCGCCCGGCGGCCGACGCGATGGCGGCTCCGTCCACCTCGGCGAAGGTGAGCTCGATGCCGCCGGCGGGCCACTCCACGGCGAGCTCGAACGGCTCCGCCGGCGGCGAGGGCCACAACCACAACCCGGCGACGATGACGCTCGAGTCTTCGGGACCGCTGCGCATCGACATGCCGGGCAGCAGCCAGGAGATCTGCGGTTCCTCCGGCGGCGGCGCCGACGGGGGATACCGCTTGCTGACGCGCTGCCCGATGGTGGTGGCCTTGGAGCCGTCGGCGAAGCGCACGCCGAAGCGCAGCAGATCGTCAGGCAGCGGGCCGCCCGCCTTCACGCCGGTGACCATGTGCTGGTAGATGGCGCGCGTGAGGGTGGAGTCGCCGGCCGAGGCCGGAGAGTGCGGCCGCGTGACGACGTCCACGTTGATCAGGCAGCCGGTGCTGAAGGCCTGGATCGTCTGCACGATCATGGCGATGTCCCGGGTACGGGCCAGCATCAGCTCGCTGACCAGCACCACGCCTCTCTCCTGAGCCGGAGGCGCCTGCCAGGGGGACAGACCCGGTCGGGGCGGTTCGGATGTTTCGTCCTGGACCGTTGGGGGCTCGAAGAACATATTTCCCACCGTATGCGCGCAAAGCGCCTCACGGGTGGCGGCGGGAAGCGACCGTGCGGGCCATGAAGGACTCGATCCGCCCGTCGGCCGCGGCCGTCCGCCACAGGCGCAGCGTCTCCCGCTCATCGGCCGCCTCGCCGCGCAGTTGCCCCTTGGTGTGCCGGAAGGTGTCGGCGGGGATCGCGGCCAGCCGGTCGGCGACCGACAACGCCCGGTCGAGGAGTTCCCCCGGTTCGGCCACCTCGTCCACGAACCCGTGGGCCAGCGCTTGCGCGGCCGGATGATTGCGGCCGTCGAGGATCGCCCGCCGCGCGCCGACCGGCCCCAGCGCGTACCGCATGATCTCCAGGGCCACCTCCGGGGAACGGCACCCCCACCAGCAGTTCGGGGACGCCGATCGTGCCAGGTCCGGTGGTCATGACGCGGTGGTCGCAGGCGACGGCCAGCACGCAGCCGCCGGCGATCGCGTGGCCGTTGATCGCGGCCACGGCGGGCTTGCCCAGGTCGAAGACGGCCCGGAACGCGCCGTTCAGCGCCGGCAGGAACGTGGCCACGTAGCCGGCGCCGCCGTCGACGATGCGCTCCAGGTCGACCCCGGCCGAGAAGGCCCGTCCGGAGCCGGTGAGCACGACGGCTCTCACCCCGCCGGTGTCCAGGTCGCGCAGCGTCGCCTCGATCGCCTGGCACAGCTCCAGGTCGAGGGCGTTGACCTTGCCGTGGGCCAGCCGTACGACGCCGATCCCGTCGATGATCTCGACCTCGATCACAGCGGATCCCTTCCGTGCGCGCGCCTGTCATGGTGGCGAACAGCCCGGTCTTTGCTCATGCGCGGCATAACGATTCTTTGGGGGTATGACGAACCTTCTTGCAATGGAGCTGTGAAAGGCGAAGATAGCGTCATTCTCATGACCTCGTGCAGAGTTATGGCCGTGGTGCTGGCCGGCGGACAGGGAAAACGACTACTGCCGCTGACGATGGGCAGGGCCAAACCGAACGTCCCGTTCGGCGGGATGTTCCGGCTGATCGACTTCGTGCTCTCCAATCTGACCAACGCCGGCTATCTCAAGATCGTGGTGCTGACCCAGTACCAGAGCAACAGTCTCGACCGCTACATCGCGCGCGGCTGGCAGCTCTCCTCTCAGGTGGGCCACTACATCGCCCCGGTTCCGGCACAGCAGCAGTTCGGGCCGCAGTGGTTCTCCGGCTCGGCCGACGCGCTGTTCCAGAACCTGCACCTGATGCGGGACGATCCACCGGAGCACGTGCTGGTGTTCGGGGCCGACCACGTCTACCGGATGGATCCCGCGCAGATGCTCGCCCAGCACCTCGAGTCCGGGGCGGACGTCACGGTCGCGGCGATTCGGCAGCCCCGCGCGCTGGCGCACCAGTTCGGGGTGATCGAGTGCGCGCCGGGCGGCCGGCGGATCGCTCGGTTCGTGGAGAAGCCCGGTGACCCGGCCGGCCTGCCCGACTCGCCGGAGGAGATCCGCGCGTCCATGGGCAACTACGTGTTCAGGACGCAGGCGCTGATCGACGCGGTGGAGGAGGACGCGATGGACGTGTCCAGCCGCCACGACATCGGCGCCGACATCATTCCCATGCTCGTCCGCGAGGGCCGGGCCGACGTCTACGACTTCGCGCGCAACCACGTGCACGGCGTCAGCCCCCGCGAGCGCGGCTACTGGCGTGACGTCGGCACCCTGGACGCCTACTACGAAGCCCACATGGACCTCATCGGACCCGACCCGGCCTTCACGCTGCACAACGCGCACTGGCCGATCCGCACCTTCCACGACCTGCTCGCGCCGGTGACCTTCGGCAGGGAACGGCCGGGCCGCGCCGTCGACTCGCTGCTCTCGCCGGGCGTCGCCGTCGCCGCCGAGGCGGACATCGAGCGCTCGGTCCTGTCCCCGCAGGTCACGTTGGGGGCGCGCGCGCAGGTCGCCGACTCCATCCTGATGGAGAACGTACGGGTGGGCAGGGACGCGATCGTCCGGCGGGCGATCGTGGACCGCGACGCCGTCATCCCGGACGGCGCGAGGATCGGCTTCGACCCCGAACTGGATCGCGAGCTCTACACGGTCACCGAGAACGGGATCGTGGTCGTCGGCAGCGAGGGCGCCCGGCGGTGCGAGACCCGGGTCGAGACGGCCGGCGGCCTGCCGACCGGATCGCTTCACTAGCCCATGAGGAAATTCCCGGAGCGGAATCCTCTCGCAAACACTAAAAACTGCGAAGATCGCCCGTTTCCCACCCTCGGCCGGGGTATGGCTGAACGCGCAATCGTCTGAATCATCTTATTCGGGGGAGAAAGATGTTCACTCACAGCAAACCCAACAGGAGGGGGCAGGTGGAGGTTCTCTTCACCCTTCCCGGTGAGGTCGGGCCGGTGTCCGTCGTCGGCGACTTCAACGGCTGGGACCCGCTCGCGCACCCGATGCAGCTCGGCGACGACGGTCGCTACAGGGTGGCGGTAGCCGTACCGCAGGGCCAGGCGTTCGCCTTCCGGTACCTGGGCGATGGCGGCCGCTGGTTCGACGACGAGGGCGCCGAGGAGTACGACCACCGTGGCGCCGTCTTCCGCGTCCCGACGCCCAAGCGCCGTGCCGTTCCCGCCAAGCCGCGCGTCGCCGCGGGCAAGACCGCACGCTGACCCTCACGCGGGCCCGCCGGCCGGATCTGGGAAGTCATGCCCGGCCGGCGGGTGCCGCTCCCCACGGCAGCCGAGAAGTTCCGGCTGTCTGAAGGGGCTGGACGCGAACCTCGCGCGCACCCCACATTGGTAGGCATGTCGATCAGAGCAGGTGGCCTCGCGGCCGCCGCCGCGGGTTGCGTCCTGGCCACCCCTGTCGCCGTGTGGTGGCTGGTCGGGGATCTGAGTGTGGACGTGCCGCAGGGGACCGGTCTCGACTACGCGATCCGCCCGCCGGACGTCGATCCGGTGGTGGCGCGGGTGGCCGGACTGGGCGCTGTCGTCGTGATCGTGCTCACGCTCGGCCTGCTGATCTGGGCCGCCCGGGGGCGTAGGTTCGACGGCCGGTGGTGGGCGGCGCTCGTACCGGCGCTGGTGGCGGGGGCGATCGCCGGGGCGGGGGCGCGCGTCGTGACCGCCGGCACGATCGGCGCGAACATCGGGGCCGGACTGGTTCTGGTCGGCGGGGGCGTGGTCGTCGGCCTGCTCCTGCTGTGGTCGGCCGGGTGGTCGGCGCGGCTGCTGCTGGCCCGCTGACTTCGGAATTCGACTGACCGTAAAGGGCGACTCTCCGCAAACCCTGCCGGAAAAATTGGACAAGATCTGCTTTTAGTTTTCCCCGGCTTCGCTTCATTGTTAGGTCGTCGGGCGAACCTTGCCACCGCATTCCTCCGCACCCCCCGTGCAGTGAAAGCAGGTTCTCATGGTCAGACGGTCCCTCCTGCTCTCGTTATCCGCCCTCCTGTCCGTGGCCGCCTTCTTCGGATTCGCGCTTCCGGCCCACGCGGTCACGCCGGAACAGAAACTCGCCGCGCTCTCCACCTTCTCCCAGCCGAACTCCGGCAGCGCCTCCGCCTGGCGGGCCGCCTGGCAGAACCAGGCCGCGTGGGCCGACTACAACTTCGACTGGTCGACCGACCTGTGCTCCAGCAGCCCCGACCAGCCGCTCGGCTTCGACTTCAGGATGTCCTGCCGGCGCCACGACTTCGGCTACCGCAACTACAAGGCCATGAACGCCTTCCCGGCCAACAAGCCGCGTATCGACGACGCCTTCTACTTCGACATGCGCCAGGTGTGCGCCGGATATTCCGGGCTCTCCCGCTCCACCTGCAACGGCCTGGCCTGGACCTATTACCAGGCGGTCAAGGAATTCGGCGACCTGCGCGTCACCGATGAGCAGATTCAGCAGGTCAAGCAGCAGGCCGAACGGAACCACCAGAACGCCGCGGCCTGAACCGTCATCGGTGGCGGGGATGCCGGACCGGCGTCCCCGTCACCGGCTCGACGTGGTCTCGCGGACCCAGGGCAGCGCCAGCCGTTCCACGACCAGCAGCCCGAAGTACAGGACGATGCTCATCGCCGCCACCAGGATGATCGCCGCCCAGGCGGTGGCGACGTCGGCGATGCCGCTGTACTGGACGATCTGGTAGCCGAGGCCGCCCTCTCCCGCCTGGAACTCGCCGATCACCGCTCCGATCGCGGCCAGCGGCATGGCCACCTTCAGCCCGACGAAGATCTGGGGCAGCGCGGCCGGCAGGCGTACCTTGCGGAAGGCCTGCCATCGCGAGGCGTCGAGTGAGCGGGCCAGTTCGGCGAGGTCGGCGGGGGTGGTGGTCAGGCCCGTGGCGGTCGAGAGCACGATCGGGAAGAAGCAGAGCAGGAACACCATCGCCAGGATCGGCCGCTGACCCCAGCCCAGGGAGACCACCAGCAGCGGCCCCAGCGCGATCTTCGGCACCGCGTTGACCGCAACCAGCAGCGGCGAGAACATGCGCTCCACCACCCGCGAGGCGGCCAGCGCCAGCCCGAGCAGGACCCCGGCGGCCACGGAGATCGCGAACCCGGCGACCGTCTCGACGGTGGTCGCCAGGAGTCCGGCGAGCAGTTCGCCCGGCCTGGCGGAGAAGGCGGCGAGCACCTCGCCGGGCGGCGGCAGCACCGCCGGATGGACCAGCGGGAACGCCGCCGTCACCAGCCACCACGCGGCCAGCGCGACCAGCAGCCCGAGTGCCGGCCAGGTCGCCGCGCGCACGGTGGTCAGGACCCCTTCGCCAGGTTCGTGTCGACGACCTGCTCGGGGGTCAGGCCCGCCGGGATCGCGCCGGCGTCGCTCAGCGTGCCGATGCAGCGGGTGAGCCTGGCGGTGTCGATCGCGCCGACGCCGGCGCCGGCCGGTCTGACGAAGCCGGCCATCAGTTTGATCTCCGCGGCGGCGGGGGCGGCCGCCGCGGACGGGACGTTCTTCCGGAGGATCTGACCGGCCTCGTCGGGGTGGTCGATGGCGTAGACCAGACCCTTGGTCAGCGCCCGGCTGAAGCGGCGGACCGTGTCCGGGTCGTCCTTGGCGAGCTTGGTTGAGGTGACGAGCACGTTGCCGTACAGGTCGCTGATCACGTCGCTGTACGGCAGGACCACCGCCCTGCGACCCTTGGCCGCCGACTCCACGGTCGGCCTGCCCACCACGAACTGGCCGATGCCCGCCACCGTCCCACTGGCCAGCAGGCCGATGAGGTTGGCCGGCGCGCCGTTGACCCAGGTGACCTTCGAGGCGTCGATGCCGGCGAGCTTGGCGTAGGTGGGGAACAGGTTGCGCACCACGGAGCCGGGGGTGTCGGCCAGCGTCTTGCCCTCAAGGTCGCGGGGCGCCGAGATATTGCTGCCCTCCAGGGCGATGATCGCCGCCATCGTGCGCTGCTGGATGGCGGCGACGGCGACGATGCCGCGGGCGCCGCCCTTGCCGCGGGCCAGCAGAAGCCCCGTCATGTCGACCGGCGCGAACATCGCGGTGCCCGCCTCGATCTTCGCGATGCTGTCGCCGCTGCCGCCGCCCGGCTTGATGTCCACCTCCAGACCGGCCTCACGGAAATAGCCTTTGTCCTTGGCGACCCACGCGTACGCGTCCCTGCCGAAGTTTCCGAAGGACGTTAAGTAGGTCACCTTCCTGGACCCATCGGCATCAGCGCATGCGGTCAAGGAAAGCGCCAGGACGAGAACGGCGAGAACTCTCATCTGGATCACCGCCTTTTGACCTAGGAAACACGAGAGTAACGTCGAGGACAACACCGAGTCCGGGAGTCTGTTCGATGATCCGACTGGCCGGCGTCAGCCGTACCTTCACCGGACGGTCGGGCACCGTCGAGGCGCTGCGCGAGATCGACCTGGAGGTGGCCGAGGGGGAGTTCGTCGCGGTCATCGGCCGTTCCGGCTGCGGGAAGTCGACGTTGCTCAGGATCGTCGCCGGGCTGCTGCCCGTCACGGAAGGCGAGGTCACGGTGGCGGGCGAACGCGTGACCAAGGCCAGGCGCGACATCGCGATGCTCTTCCAGCGCCCCGCGCTGCTGCCCTGGCGGACGGTGCTCGACAACGTCCTGCTGCCCGTGGAGATCTTCGGCTGGCGGAAGGCCGGGCACCGCGATCGCGCGCGGAAACTCCTCGACATGACCGGGCTGGCCGGTTCGGAAAAACGCCTGCCGCACGAACTGTCGGGCGGCATGCGGCAACGGGTGGCGTTGTGCCGTTCGCTCATCGGCAATCCGCGCGTGATGCTGATGGACGAGCCGTTCTCCGCGCTCGACGCGCTCACCCGCGCGGAATTATCGGCCGAACTCCAGCGCCTGCACATGGAGAACTCCGCCACTGTCATTTTCGTCACCCATTCCATCGACGAGGCGGTGCTGCTTGCCGACCGGGTCGCCGTCCTGACGCCACGGCCGGGCCGGGTCCGCGAGGTGGTCAAGGTCGGCATCCCGCGGCCGCGCTCGCCGGGCCGTAACGCGCACCTGGCCGACGTCGCCCGGTGCAGCGCCGACCTGCACGAACTGCTGGTACGCCGGTGAACACGCGGGTCAGCCTCTTCGCCGAGCCGCATCGCGGCGCGACCTACGACGACCAGTTGCGCATGGTCAGGCTGGCCGAGCGGTGCGGATTCGAGGGCTGGCTGCGCGCCGACCACTACCAGACCACCGACGTCGGCTCCCGCGGCGAGCCGGGCCCGACGGACGCGTGGGTGACGCTGGCGGGCCTGGCCAGGGAGACCTCGCGGATCAGGCTCGGCACGCTGGTCTCCTGCGCGACGTTCCGCCCGGCCGGGGCGCTGGCGATGCTCGCCGCCCAGGTGGACCGGATGAGCGGCGGCCGGATCGACCTGGGCATCGGCGCCGGCTGGTACGAGCGCGAGCACCTCGCGTACGGCATCCCGTTCCCGCCCAGAGGCGCCCGCTTCGACATGCTGGAACACCAGCTCGCGACCATCACCCGGACCTGGCCCGCGTCCACCCGTCCCCCGATCATCGTCGGCGGCCGCGGCCCGAGGCGTACGCCGGAGCTGGCCGCCCGCTACGCCGACGAGTTCAACATGCCGTTCGCGACCGTGAAGCAGACCGCGCACGCCTTCGCACGGGTGGAAGGGGCGCGCGGCGAACTGCCCCCGCTGGTGCTCTCCGCCGGGGTCGTGGTCGCCATCGGGCGTGACGCCGCGCAGATCCGCCGCAGGTCGGCGCCGCTGCACGTGCCGAGCGCGCTGCCGCCGGAGGACCCGGTGATCGGCCCGCCCGGCGTGCTCGTGCAGCGGATCGGCGAACTCGCCGAGGTCGGCGCCACCCGCGTGTACCTCCGGCTGAGCGACCTGACCGACCTCGACCACCTGGAGCTGATCGCCACGGAGGTCCTTCCCCAGCTGTTCTCACAGGGATCGCCACGGAAGGACGGCCCATCATGACGCCGGGCCGACCGGCCGCACGCCGCACGGGCCGCCGTCGTGGACGGTGAGGTCACCGCGGTCCACGTGCAGCTCGATCGTCGCCAGCGTGCGCTGCTCCCACTCCGGAAGTACGGCCCCGGCCGGCATGTGACAGCAGATGCTCTTACTCCCCGAGGAGTGGTCGGCCATGGCCTCCGTCAGCGGCCCGCCGGAGCGCAGGCGCCGTCGCAACGTCTGGTGGCGCAGCAACGTGTCCGGGTACTCCCGCGGCACCTGGTCGCCCGCGGCGGCGACCGGGTCGAGGAAGTGGTTGGTGTGGACCAGCACGCCGTCGTCGTCGGGCAGCACCCACGCGGGACCGCCCGGATGGAGTTCCGCGGTGATCGCGGAGTCCGGGGTGACCACGGTGACCGAGGTCGAGGCGGAGACCTCGGGCGAGACCAGCAGGCCGGTGGCCGAGGACAGGTCGCGGGCCTCGTCGAGCACCCGCCGGGCCACCACGTGAACGGGCACGCCCATCGCCTCTCCGTCGCGCGCGTGCGACAGGAACGTGAACAGCACGCCGACGTTCTCCGAGTTGACGCCGATCTTGCCGACGATGCCGTACTCGGTCATGGTGCGCACGACGTGCCCGGACGGGTGGGGGATGGTCCAGACGAGCCAGCTCCCCGCCATCGCCTCGGCCCAGTCCCAGGTCTGCCCGGCCCTGGTGGGCCGGCCCAGCACGACGGCCGCCGAGCACTCGCCGCGCGGCGGCGCGGGCAGGGTGGCGAGGATCTCGGTCCGCGCGTTGATCGCGGCCAGGTCCTCGACCGGCAGCCCGGCTCCCGCCGCCATGCCCTCGATCTCCCGGGCGAGGTCGGGCGCCCACTTCTCGATCGCGGTGAACGCCCGCGCGCCCGGTTCGGCGATGCGGACCGTTGCCCCCGCCAGGCCGTCGAACATCATCCGGTACCCGGTCACGGTGCGGGCGATGTCGCGCGCGTGAGCCGTACCGAACTCAAGACCACGCTCGTACGGCCCGGCGGCCCGCGAGGTGAAGCTTCTGACCACGACTACCTCCAGTGTCAACGGCGGTGCAGCATGACGATCATGCGGACGGCGGAGACCGCGCTCGCGGCCGCACTGATCACGGTGACCCATAACCAGAAGGCCGTCCAGGTGGCGGGGATCGGCAGGAGCACGGCGAGCAGGACCGGGTAGCCGAGCACCAGGACGCGCAGCCGCCGCTCGTCACGGAGCTGGAGCGGGCGTGCCGGGTTCGGGTGCAGGCCGCCGGCCAGGACCAGGCGCCAGGTGTGCAGCGCGGTGAGGTAGAGCGTGACGATGATCGCCAGTCCGAGCAACTGGGCCCATTCCGGTGCGGTGTCGTCCCCGGCCAGGAGGTAGGGCAGCACCATCACGGCCAGCGGCAGCGTGCTGGCCGCCTCTACCGCGATCATCCGGCTGGCCGGCCTCTCGCGGAACAGCGAAACCGCTGATATGTTCATAATTCGTTCTATCGTATGAAAAACGATAGGTGAAGACATGAGAGGTAATGATGAGAATTCTCGCCCTCGGCGGCCCCGGAGCGATGGGCAGGGTCGCGGTACGCGTGGCAGCGGGTCTCGCCGGGGTGCGGGAGATCGTCGTCGCCGACCGCGACCTGGACGCGGCACACCGGCTGGTCAAGGAGCTCGACGGCGTCCCGGCACGGCTCAGCGCCCGGCAGGTGGACGTCACCGACGCGGACGGGCTGGCCGCCGCTCTGGAAGAGGCCGACGTCGTGCTCAACACGGTCGGGCCCTACTACCGCTTCGGCCCGGCCGTCCTGCGGGCGGCGATCCTCGCCCGCACCCACTACCTCGACATCTGCGACGACTGGGAACCCACCCTGGAGATGCTCGAGTTCGACGGGCGGGCCCGCGCCGCGGGCGTGCGCGCGGTGATCGGCATGGGCGCCAGTCCCGGGGTCAGCAACCTGCTCGCGGCCCGCGCCGTGGCGGATCTCGACACCGTGACGGACCTCTACACCGCCTGGCCCGTCGACGTCCCCGGCTCCGGCGCCGAGCAGACCGAGCTGAGCGGGCCCGACGGCCGGCCGATCGCGGCCGCGGTGCACTGGATGCAGCAGATCAGCGGCACGGTCGCCGTGGTCAGCGGCGGGCAGGTCGTCCAGCGGCCGCCCATGCGGCCGGTCACGCTCGACCTGCCCGGCGGCCGGCAGGGCACCGCCTACACCGTCGGCCATCCCGAGCCCGTGACGCTGGCGCGCAGCTACCCCCTGACGGGGGAGTCGGCCAGCCTCATGGTCGTCACGCCGGGCACCGCGGCCTACCTGGACGTGCTGCGCACCGACCTCGACGAGGGCCGGCTCACCAACGAGAGCGCCGCCGCCGCCCTGGCCAAGCCCACCACGCGGCGGGCCATGCGGGCGGCCATGCGGGCGTTCGGCTTCAAGGCGCCGGGCTCGCTGCCGGCGTTCTTCGCCGCCGCCGTGGGCACGGCGGACGGACGGCCGCGTACCGTGCTGGCCCATCTGGCCGGTGCCGAGACGCTGATGACGGGCATGGACGAGGCCACCGGCCTGCCGGCCGCGCTGGGCCTGGCCCAGCTGCTCGACGTGGAGCGCGTGCCGGCGGGCGTGCACCCGCCGGAGACCGCGATCGACGGCGAGCGGTTCTTCGCCGACCTGGCCGGGCACACCGCGTCCGTCCGGGTCATCGTGGAGTGAGCGTGCCGTAGAGCTTGAACAGGCGGATGCCGGAGCCGATCTGCTGGTCCAGCAGCTTCCAGCAGGTCGCGGTCAGCTCGCGGGCCTGCGCTCCGGGCCAGGGCCGCGGCAGCAGTTCCGGAGGCAGGAGCGGGTCGTCCTCCATCGCGCGGGTGAACTCCGCGGCCAGCTCCACCGCGATGGTCAGCCGTTCCTGGGGGGTGAGCGGGTTCGCGCCGCGCAGCAGATCGAGCCGCGGCCGGGCGACCGCGGCGAGGCGGTCGTAGCGCCCGGCGATCTCCTCCAGCGGCCACAGGTCGCGGGCGAGGGCGACCGGGTCGTCCTGCCCGCCCCTGCGCAGGTCACGGGTGGTCAGGAAGGTGACGTGGCCGAGGACGCCCAGGCGGCGGGCGTGCTCCTCGACGTAGGGCTCCCACGCGTTGGCGCTGAGGTAGAGGCCGCCGTGCACGGGCGCCCCGCCGAGCGCGGTGATCGCCGCGCGCAGCGCGTCCCTGCCCGTCCTCGCACTCTCCGGTACGGCGAAGCCCACCAGATGCCAGGTGCCGTCCCAGGGCGCGAGCCCGGCGTCCTGCCGGTAGGCGTGGGCGACGAACTCGACGTCGAGCCCCATCGCCCGCTCGGCGCTGCCGGTGGCCCGCAGGATCGCCTTGCGCCCGCGGCCCTCCTGGACGAAGCGCTCCTCCGCGACCAGCCGCTTGATGCACAGGCGCACCTGCTGATCGGTCATGCCCAGTTGTTCCGCGGTGGCGTAGAGCTCACCCGCGTCGACGGTGAGGTCGGTGCGGACGAGCGCCTCGACGAGCATCCGGGTGGGGACGTGGACGTCCAATGCGGTGGCCCTCCAGGGGTGTGTGAGCGGGAAGAGTTTACGTCACCCGAAGATCATGCCCTTGCGGACGTCGAGGAACGCGAACTTCGCGAGGTCGGCCAGGTAGTTCTGGGTGACCAGCCACGGGTCGCGCTCGCCCTGCTGCGGGAACAGGTGCGCGGCACGCTGGACGTAGCCGGCGGTCAGGCCGAGCAGGGGCCGCCGGGCGCCGTCGCGCGGGAAGGCGGGCATCGCCGTGCTCAGGCCGTGCCGGCGCATGTGGGCGAGCAGCCGTACGACGTAGCGGGAGGACAGGTCGGTACGCAGCGTCCACGACGCGTTGGTGTAGCCGACGCAGAAAGCCAGGTTGGGCACGCCGCCGAGCATCAGCCCCCGGTAGGCGGTGGTGGCGGCGAGGTCGACCGGCTCGCCGTCCACCGCCAGCGCGATGCCGCCGAGGGGGATCAGCGACAGCCCGGTCGCGGAGACGACGACGTCGGCCGCCAGCTCCTTGCCCGACTCCAGCGCGATGCCGTCCTTGGTGAACCGGGCGATGCGGCCGGTGACCACCGACGCCCGCCCGGCGGTCACGTCGCGGAAGAGGTCACCGTTGGGCACGACGCACAGCCGCTGGTCCCACGGCTGGTAGCCGGGCGTGAAGTGCCGGTCGGCGTAGGCCGGGTCGGGCAGGAACCTGAGGAGCCCCCGGCGCAGATACCGCTTGGTCCGCTCCGGGTAGCGTCTGCTCAGCCAGTAGGTGAGCTGGCCGCGCAGCACGTTCTTGGCGCGGACGAGCGTGTGCGCGAGCCGCGCGGGCAGCAGGCGGCGCAGCGCGTCGGCGGTCCGGTCGACGTCGGGCAGCGCGCTCATGTACGTCGGGGAGCGCTGGAGCATCGTGACGTGCGCCGCCTTCCCGGCCAGCGCGGGCACGAGCGTGACGGCCGTGGCCCCGCTGCCGATCACCACGACCCGGCTGCCGGTGACGTCGAGGTCCTCCGGCCAGAACTGCGGATGCGCGAACCGGCCGCCGAAGTGCTCCACGCCGTCGAAGTCCGGCTGGTGGCCCTGCTCGTAGTCGTAGTAGCCGGCGCAGATGTAGAGGAACGCGCACGTCCAGACCCCGTCACCGGTCCGCACCGTCCACCGGCCGCGCTCGCCGGACCAGGCGGCGGAGACGACCTTGGTCCCGTAGCGGATGTGCCGGTCGATGCCGTGCTCGCGGGCGGTGTCCTCGATGTAGCGGCGGATGCTGTCGCCGTCGGCCAGCGACTTCCTGCCGCGCCACGGCTGGAAGGGGTAGCTGAGCGTGAACATGTCCGAGTCGGAGCGGACGCCGGGATAGCGGAACAGGTCCCACGTGCCACCGGGGCGGTCCCGGGCTTCGAGCACCGCGTACGTCCAGCCGCGCTCGCGCTGGAGGCGCCACGCGGCGCCGATGCCGGACAGGCCCGCTCCGATGATCAGCACGTCCACGTCTATCACATCAGAAACGGTCGTCATGAAAACGACCGTATCATGGGCGAACGTTCAAGGCTTTCGCGCCACCGCCCCATGCGCGTCGATGAACGGCGCCGCCTCGTCGTGCCACTGCGAGATGGGGGCCAGTCCCGGCTCCACCATCTCCAGGCCCTCGAAGCAGGCGGCCAGCTCCTCGAGCGAGCGTAGGTAGTAGGGGACCGCGCCGCTCTCCGCCAGCTTGTCGCTGCCCTCCGCCACGGCCTCGCCGGTGGCGGTGCCGTCCCACAGCACGAGGTAACTGCCCGAGGGCACACTGTCCATGACCCGGCCGACGATCGAGCGCATGAGCTCGAAGTCCTCGACGTACCCCAGCACGCCCATGAACATCACCGCGATGGGCTTGGTGAAGTCGAGCACGTTGTGGGCGTCGGAGACGATCAGCTCCGGCTCGTGGTAGTCGCCGTCCACGTACGCGGTGACGCCCTCCGGGGTGGTGTTGCGCAGCAGGGCGCGGGCGTGCACGAGCACCAGCGGGTCGTTGTCGACGTAGACGATGCGCGAGGCCGGATTGATCGACTGGGCGACCTCGTGGGTGTTCTGCATGGTCGGCAGGCCGGTGCCGATGTCGAGGAACTGGGAGATCCCGGCCTCGCCCGCCAGGTGGCCGACGGCGCGCACCAGGAACCCGCGTGACTGCACGGCCATCTTCACGATGTCCGGATACACCTGGGCCACCGCGTCGCCGGCGGCCCGGTCGGCCTCGAAGTTGTCCTTGCCTCCCATCCAGTAGTTCCAGATGCGGGCCGCGTGCGGGACGTCGGGCTGGATCTTCGCGGCGAGGTCGGAACGCTCGTGGTTCATGGGCGGGCTTCCTGTGAGGGGTTTCGCGTGAAGTGATCGTACGGCGGTGCCGCTCAGCGGTACACGGCCACGGCCGCCTCGCCGATCAGCGCCTCGAACAGGCCGACGAGCTCCTTCACCTGAGGCGAGTGCTCGTTGACGATGGTCCGCAGGGTCGTGGTCAGCTGGGCCGGCGACTGGCCGATGTAGAGCTCGGTGTGCACCTGCAGCGCCAGCACGAGGCCGCAGAGCGCGGCGCCGCGCGCGTCCATCTCCCGCCAGCCGCTCACCGCCGAGCGCACGTCGGTCGAGGCGCGCACGATCGAGGCCATGTCGGCCCGGTAGCGCGTGTACGGCAGCATGCCCAGCCGGCGCCCGGTCACCTCCGTCAGCAGGCCGGCGCGTACCAGTTGCCGCCTGGCCCGGTCATAGCTGTCGGCCGCGACCGTCTTGGCCCAAGTCACCGCGTCCTGCTCCGGCCGCTCGCGCAGGAACGCCCCCGCGTACGCGTCGACGACCGGGTCGCCGGTGGGGGTGCGGTCGGCGACCACCACGGCGCGGCCCTTGAGCCGGATCCGCCCGTACAGGGCCAGGTCGATCAGCACCGCCCCGGCCAGCCCGAGGGAGATGGAGGAGCGGTGGATGAGCGGCTTGCCGTTCTCGTGGTGGCACACGATGAAGAGGTCCTGGTAGAGCGGCGGCGGGACCTCCGCGCTCACACCGGCTCCTTCGTCAGCGCGCTCGGCCGCAGGGTGGGCGGACGGCCGAGCAGGTAGAGGGCGCCGAGGACCACGCCGCCCACCACGAACCAGATCAGGCCGACGACCTGCGCCATCACGTTGGCGTGGATCACCACGAAGACGAGCACGCCCAGCCCGACCAGCGGCGCGATCAGGTGCGCCCACATGTTCCTGGACCGGCCGCGGATCGTGTAGTGCACGATCACCGACAGGTGCAGGACGATGAAGGCCACCAGCGCGCCCATGTTGATCAAGCTGCTGAGGAAGTCGACACCGTCCGGACGGGTGGCCATCCACAGCCCGAGGCCCACGGAGAGCGCCGAGATGAGCAGGATGGCGTTGGCGGGCACGGCGTTCTTGACCGAGATCCTGGCCAGGAACGAGGGGAGCTGCCGGTCGCGGGCCATGGCGTAGAGCAGCCGGGAGACCGCGACCTGCGCGACCAGGGTGTTGGCGATGCCCCACGAGATGGCGGTGGCCGTCGAGGTGACCTGCCTCAGCCACTCGCCGCCCGCCACCTCGGCCGAGTCGTAGAAGGCGGTGCCGCTGGCGCTGGTCAGAAGACCCTGCGGATCGGGTACGAGCAGCGCCGCCACCCAGACCTGGGTGATGAACAGCACCCCGGCCAGCAGCAGCGCGATGCGCATCGCCCGGCCCACCTGCGCGGAGCCGCCGGTGGACTCCTCGACGAGCATGCTGATCCCGTCGAAGCCGAGGAACGACAGCACCGCCACCGACACCGCGGCGAACACGATCGGCCAGGAGAAGGTGTCCGGGTTGAACAGCGGCGCCAGGCTGAACCCGCGCCCGTACCCCTGCATGAGGGCCCAGACCCCGGCGGCGAGGAACAGGGCGAGCACGGCCAGCTCAGCGACGATCATCACCTTGGTGATGGTGATCGTCATGCGGATGCCCCGCAGGTTGATGGCGGTGTTGACGGCGACGAAGAAGATCAGCCAGGCCCAGACGGGGACGCCGGGCAGGGTGGAGTTCATGGCGATCGAGGCGACCAGGTAGAGCAGGCTGGGCACCAGCAGGTAGTCCAGCAGGATCGCCCATCCGGTCATGAACCCGACGGGCGGGGCGATGCCGCGGCCGGCGTAGTTGTAGACCGATCCGGACAGCGGGAACGCCCGTACCATCTGGGCGTAGGACATGGCGGTGAACAGCAGCGCGACCACGCCGACCAGGTACGCCATGACCGGCATGCCGCCCGATCGCGAGTAGACGAGGCCGAAGATGGCGAACGGTGCGATGGGCACCATCATGACCAGGCCGTAGAAGACCAGGTCGGCGAGCCCTACCCCGCGGCGTAACTCCTGCTGGTAACCGAAACGGTCGATGCCGGCCTGGGGGTCCACAACAGCCTCCTCGCTGCTGGTCTTACGTAGTTGTGTGATCCTTCCGTAGCGCTGGGTCGCCACGCAAGGCGAATCGACCCGGTTTGCCCTCACAGAACCTCGACAACCTCGGTCATCCGGGGTGCTTGGCGGCCTCCGCGGCCAGCAGCGCGGCGCCGAGTTGAACGGCGACCAGCGTGCGGATCGGGATCGGGGTGGCGGTGAACCCGTTGTCGGCCTCCGCGCACCAGGAGTCGAAGAGCTCCCGCATCCGGGCCCGCTCGGCGCGGATGGCCGGGGTCGGGTTGCCCGCCGCGAGCTCGGCGTCCAGCAGCCGCAGCATGGTGCCGCCGTAGCGCAGCCGCATGCTGTGCTTGAGCTGCTCGTTGCCGACGACCTCGGCGACCGTGGCCGGCCGGTCGGCGCCGGGGAAGCCCTCCCACTCGGAGACGAAGGCGTCGTGGGTGGCGAGGAAGTCCTCCAGGGCACGCCGGAACGGCGAGGCCACCGTCAGGTCGTCCTTGACGGCTGCCATGGACTTTCCCAGTGCGGCGATCAGCTCCCGCTGTCCGGCGAGGAAGCCCGCGATGGAGTCGCTGTACACCTGTTCGGTCGGTGTCTGGTCGGAGACCGCCGGATCGGCCCAGTAGGGCAGCTCGGTCACGAGGTGCAGCGCGCCGAACCGGTCCGCGTAGTCGGCGCTGCCGCCGCCGGTGCCGTAGATCGGGCCCAGCTCGGCGCCGCGCGGGGTGATGTAGGCGGCCGGGCCGATCTGCCTGGCGCTCGGGATCTCCGGCGGGCCCATGTGCAGCGGCAGGCCCTGGCCGGAGGCGATGGCGGCGAGCTTTCCGGCCAGGCCGGGGACCTCGCGGCTGAGGTAGTAGAAGGCGCCCTGGAGCTCGCCGTTGTGCAGGGAGTAGACGAAGGCCGGCTTCACCTCGTCCATCAGCCGCATCAGCGCCTCGGTCTCCGGCAGCGTGCGGTCGAAGGTGTAGCCGTCGCCGGTCAGCGGGAACGTCCATTCGACCTGGTCGGCCTCACATGGGCGGTAGAAGTGCTCGGCGTACGCCCGCCGGTCGCCGGGCCGCGCGTACCAGCCTTCGTTGAGCCGGGCGCCGTCCGGGTCGACGCAGGGGATGAGGTGCCAGCGGTAGCCGAACTCCTCGCGCAGCCAGGCGTCGTCGATGAGCCGGCGCAGCAGGTTGCTCACGGTGAGGGAGCCGATGGGCTCGTTGGGGTGGGGGCCGCCGATGATGACCGCGTCGCGGGGGCCGGCGCCGATCGTGGCCACGCGGAGCGGTTCGCCCAGGCGGGAGGTGCCGATGTGGCGCAGCCGTACCAGGTCGGGGTGGGTGGCGGCGAGGTGGTCGAGCTCGGCGTGCATCTGGTCCACGGACGGGAAAGCGGCGTGGTCGGGCACCTGGTTCATGTACGCGTCGACGTTCATGCACGCAAAGATAATCTGGATTATCCTAATAATCTAGATTATCGTTTCGCTCGACTCGACTCCGGGAGACTCGACATGCGACTGACCAGGGCGGAAAGCAAGGCCGCGAACAAGCGCGCGCTGATCGACGCCGCACGGGAGGTCGTCGGCAGGGACGGCGCGCGGGCGAAACTGGAGGAGATCGCGCAGCTCGCCGGGCTCACGACCGGCGCCGTCTACTCGCTGTTCGGCGGGAAGGACGGGCTGATGGTCGCGATGATCGACGACTACACCGGCCCGCTCGACCGGCGGCCGGTCGAGCGGATCCCGCCGGACCGCCCGCTCGAGGACGTCGTGGACGTCATCGCCCGGCAGTTCTGGCGGATGTCGGCCGATCCGCAGGCCGCGGGACTGCTGCTGTTCGAGGTCCGCGTGCTGGAGCTCGTGCTGAACGACGCGAACCTGCTGGCCAAGCTCAACGCCGCGGTCAACACCTCCGAGGGCGACCTGGTACGCCACCTCGCCGGCCGTGAGCACGACGGCGTGCCCGTCACGGCGGAGCAGGCCGTACGCCTGGCCCGCGCACTCAAGGCGCTGCTGTCCGGGCTCGGTCAGGCCGTCATCCTCGGCGTCCACGACAGCTCGGAGGAGTTCTTCGCCGGCGCCGCGCGCTCCCTGGTGACCTCCAGGGTGCTCGGCCCGGCATAGCCAGGCCACCCCCCGAAAGGCAGGACCATGTCCAGATCCGGCTTCGGCATCATCGGCCCTCCGGTGCTGTTCATCGGCATCTTCCAGCTGCTGGAGACGATGCTCTCGCCCGCGCTCCCGCTCATCCAGAGGGAGCTGTCCGCCTCACCCGGCGAGATCGCGTGGATCTTCACCGGCGGGCTGATCAGCTCGGCGATCAGCACGCCGATCTCCGGCCGCCTGGCCGACATGTACGACAAGCGGACCGTCCTGCTCATCCTGATGGCGATCACCAGCGCCGGCGCCCTCATCTCGGGCCTGGCGCCCAACGTGCAGGTGCTGATCGCCGGCCAGGCCGTACAGGGCGTCTGGCTGGGCGTGCTGCCGCTGACCGTCGGGCTGTTCCGCGACACCCTCACACCCGAGCAGGGCGCCACCGGCAACGGCCTGGTCATCGGCACGGCCGCGCTCGCCGGCGCGATCGGCCTGATCCTTTCCGGGCCGCTCATCGCCGCGCTCGGTTACCGGAGCCTGTTCTTCCTGACCCTGGGCGGCGCGCTGGCGGCCGCGATCTGGGCCTGGATCGCCGTGCCCGCCACGGCCCGCGCCGCCCGCGGCCGCGTCGACTGGCCGGGCGGGCTGCTGCTCGGCGGCGGGATCGCCCTGCTCATGCTGGGCCTGACCACCTCGTCGAGCTGGGGCTGGACCGATCCGGTCGCGCTCGCCCTGTTCGCCGCCGCGGCCCTGACGCTGGGGCTGTGGGCGTTCGCCGAGCTGCGCAGCGAGGACCCGCTCGTGGACCTGCGCCTGCTGGCCGGGCGTTCTTCCGCCGGAGTGACCGCGATGGGGTTCGTGTTCGGCTTCGCCTCCTTCGGGCTGATGGTCGCGCTGCCGATGATGCTGGCGCTGCCCGCGGACACCGGCTACGGCATGGGCGCCGACACCCTGGGGATCGGGCTCTACATGTTCCCGCTGGGTGTGGCGGGCACCGTGATCGCGCCGCTGGTCGGGCCGATGACGCGGCTGCTCGGGCGGCGTCCCGTGCTGGTGCTCGGCGCCGTCCTGGTCTCCGTGGGCACGGCCATGCTCGCCTTCTGGCACGGCTCCCCGTGGGAGATCGTCGCCGGGGTGACCGTCACCGGGCTGGGCGGCGGCATCGGGCTCACCGCGGTGCTCAACGTCGTGGCCGCCGACGTGCCCGGGGAACGGGCGGCCGGCGTCAGCGGCGTGGTCTTCGTCGCCAAGAGCATCGGTGGCACCTTCGGGGCGCAGGTGGGCGCCATGGTGCTGGCCGGTGGCAGTGTGGCCGGGATCCCTGCCGAGAGCGGCTTCGTGTCCACCTACCTGCTGTCCGCGCTGCTCGGGCTGCTCGCCGTGGGCGCCGCCTTCGTGATCCCCGGTGCTGTTCGGTACGCCGAAGCCGCGCGCGAAGGTTCGGCCAACGCGCCAAAGCCCGCCACCTCCCAGGAATGACACGCTGCGACAGCGGCCAACGAAAGGAGCAGTCAGTGCGGGTCTACATCTCCATCGACATGGAGGGCATTTCCGGCATCGCGACCATGGACCAGATCGTCCGCGGCGGCCACGGCTATCCCCGCTCGCAGCGCCTGATGACCGCCGAGGCCAACGCCGCGATCGAGGGCGCGTTCGAGGCGGGCGCCGACAGCGTCCTGATCAACGACAGCCACGGCACCATGGACAACCTGCTGCACGAGGAGCTCGACCCCCGCGCCCGGCTGATCTTCGGCACGCCCAAGCTGGACTGCATGGCCGAGGGCATCTCGGCCGAGCACGACGTGGCCATGTTCCTCGGCTACCACGCCGCCGCCGGCTCGCCGGGTGTGCTCTCCCACACCTACTCCTCACACTTCTACGAGGTGCGGCTCAACGGCAGCCTGGTCTCGGAGGCCGAGGTCAACGCGCTGCAGGCGGCCGCGGTCGGCGTCCCGATCGGGTTGCTCACCGGTGACGACGTCATCTGCGGCGTCGCGGAGAAGGCCTTCCCCGGCGTACGCACCGTCGCGGTCAAGGTGGCGCACGGGCACACCGCGGCCGACAGCCTGTCCCCGTCCGAAGCCAGGCGGCAGATCCGGGAGGCGGCGGCGGCGACCGTACGCGGGGCGGGAGACCTGGCGCCGCTCCGCATGCCCGACGTGCTGGAACTGGAGATCGACATGCCGAGCACGCCCGCGGCGGAGCTGGGCGCGCTGATCCCGGGCGTGCGCAGGATCGCCGACAAGACGCTCGCCGGCACCTTCACCACGCCCGCCGAACTGCTCGGCTGCGTGAGCGTCTGCTACCACCTCGCCGCCGACGCGATGATCAGCCGGATGGCCCTGTTCGGCCGTCGAGCGTAGGCACGACCATCGGCGTGCCGGTCACCGGGTCCGGCACGACCACGGCGGGCAGGTCGAAGACGTCCTTGATCAGCGCGGCGTCCACCACGTCGGCCGCCGCGCCCTCGGCGACGACCCGCCCGTCCTTCATCGCGATCAGATGGTCGGCGAACCGGCACGCCTGGTTGATGTCGTGCAGCACGGCGACGACCGTGCGGCCCTCGTCCCGCAGCCGCGAGAGCAGCGCCAGCAGCCGGTACTGGTGCGCGATGTCCAGAAACGAGGTCGGCTCGTCGAGCAGCAGGTACGGCGTGCGCTGCGCGAGCACCATGGCCACCCACACCCGCTGCCGCTGCCCGCCCGACAACTCGTTCACCGGCCGGTCGGCCAGGCCGTCCACGCCCGCGGTCGTCATGGCCTCGCTGACCGCGCTCTCGTCCTCCGCCGACCACAGCGACAACATCGGCTGGTGCGGGAAGCGCCCGCGCCCGATGAGCTGCCTGACCCTGATGTCCTCCGGCGCCAGCGGATCCTGGGGCAGGAACCCGAGCGAGCGCGCCAGCGCCTTGGCCGCGTAGGACCCGACGTCCCGCTCATCGAGCAGCACGTTTCCTTCGGCCGGGCGCAGCAGCCGCACGAGCGCCCGCAGCAGGGTCGACTTCCCGCACGCGTTGGCGCCCACGATCGCGGTGAACGCGCCGTCGGGGACGTCCAGGCTCAACCGGGTCGAGACCACCCGGTCGGCGTAGCGCAGCTCCAGGTTCTGGGCCCGCAGACGCACCTCGGTCACGTTCGCCTCACCTCCTTGGCCAGCAGCCAGATCAGATAGCAGCCGCCGATCGCGGTGGTGACGACACCGACCGGCAGGGATTCGGGGGCCAGCAGCATCTGCGCGGCCAGGTCGGCGCCCTGCAGCAGGACGGCGCCGGTGAGCGCGGCCGGCAGGAGCGGAACCCCGGCCGCTCCCGCCAGCCGGCGCCCGATCTGGGGAGCGGCCAGCGCGATGAACACGATCGGCCCGGCCACCGAGGTGACCGTCGCGGTGCACCCGACGCCGACCAGCACCAGGAGCAGCCGCAGCCGGCCCAGCCCGACGCCGGTGGCGCTCGCGACCGCCTCGCCCAGCGCCGCCTGGTGCATCGTGTGCGACCAGGCCGCCATCAGCGCAAGCAGCACCCCGATGATCGCGAAGGGAACCGGCAGGTCGGCCCAGTCGACGCCGTTCAGCGAACCCGAGCTCCAGCCCACGGCCGCGATGGCGACCTCCAGCTCGGCGCGCAACACGATCCACGAGTTGAAGGCGGTCACGATCGCGCTGACCGCGATCCCGATCACGACCAGGCGCAGCCCCGACAGCCCGCCGCCCGATGACAGCAGGTAGATCATGGCGGCCACGGCCAGCCCGCCGATCACCGAGCTCGTCGCGAGCACGACGGAGCCGCCGGAGAACACGGTGAGCGCGACCAGCGCGCCGGTGTAGGCGCCGGCGTCGAGGCCGATCACGTCGGGACTGCCCATGGGGTTGCGGGTGAGGTTCTGGAAGATCGCCCCGGCCACGCCGAGCGCCAGGCCGAAGACCATGCCGGCCAGCACCCGGGGCAGCCGCCAGTCCCTGATCACCACCACGGACTCGCCCTGCCCGCCGAGCGCGGCCAGCACCTCGCCGGGCGTCGCCCACGAGGCGCCGTAGCACAGGCCGAGCAGCCCGGCCCCGAGCATCAGGGCGGCCAGCGCCGCCGACAGCGCCAGCGTCCGGCGCTCGACCCGGACCGACCGCCCGGCCGCGCGCAGCACGACGACGCTCACAGCGTCCCCGCCCCGTAGCGCCGCACAGCCCAGATGAGCACCGGGCCGCCGAGGAAGGCGGTCACGATCGCCACCGGCACCTCGCCCGTCGGCAGCAGCACCCGCGAACCCATGTCGGAGACCAGCAGCAGGATCGGCCCGAGCAATGCCGAGTACGCGGTCAGCCACGGGACAGAACCCCTGGCCAGCGGGCGGACCACATGCGGCACGATCAGGCCGACGAACAGGATCGGCCCGGCCGCGGCGGTGGCCGCCCCGGCCAGCACGGTGATGCACAGGAGCGCGGCCAGCCGTACCCGGGTGACGCTCGCGCCGAGGGTGCGCGCGACCGTCTCGCCGAGCGCGACCGCGTTGAGCGGACGGCTGAGCAGCAGCGCCCCGGCGACGGCGAGGACGATCAGCACCAGCGTGAGCGCGAACGGGTCCTTCTCTCGGCCGGCCAGCGAGCCGATCGACCAGAACCGGAAGTGGTCGAAGACGTCGGGCAGCATCAGCCGCAGTCCGAGCGACAGCCCGGCCAGCACCGCGCTCAGCGCGACGCCGGTGAGCACGAGGCGCAGCGGCGACGCGCGCCCCACCGAGTACACCAGCACCGCGGCCAGCGCCGCGCCGCCGCCGGACAGGACGAGCTCCGAGGCGGGCGTGGTGGCCAGGCCGAGCGCGGTGCCCACGGTCATCGCGAAGCCGGCCCCGGCGGTGACGCCGAGGACGCCCGGCTCGGCGAGCGGGTTGCGCGACAACGTCTGGATGAGCACGCCCGCCACCGCCAGCGCGGCGCCGACGCCCACGCCGAGCAGCGCGCGGGGCAGCCGGACGTCGCGCACGATCGAGTGGTCGGGCGAGCCGTCGAAGGCGAACAGCGCGCGCACCACCTCGGCGGGCGCGACGGCGTGGGCGCCGATGCCGACGCTGACGACGGCGACCAGCGCGAGCAGGGCCACCCCGGCGACGAGCACCGCGCCGCGCCCGGTGAGCGTCCCGGCGCGTGCGGCGAGCGTCATTGCGCGGCCAGCGGCGCCAGCGACTTGTCGAGCGCGTCCAGGGTGAGCAGCGCCTGGCCGTAGGTGGCGGCCTCGGTGTAGCGGACGGCGAAGGCCTTGCCCGCCTTCACCGCGGGCAGCTTCTTCCACAGCTCGGAGTCGAGCACGTACTGGACGGCCTGCAGCGGCGCGCCGTCCGGGCCGACCGAGTAGGTGACCGCTTCGGCCTCGGCGAGCGCCGTGGGCAGTTCCTCGATCGAGGGGTACTCGCTCACGTCCTTGCTGCCGCCGCCCTTCACCTTCACCTGGCCGTAGTAGGCGGCGCCGATGTCGTTGGCGATGTTGGTGCCCCACGACTTGTCGAACTCGCGCTGGAAGGTGCCCTTGCCGACCTCTCCGTACGCGCCGACGTGGGCGAGCTTCAGCCCCGGCAGGACCTTCTCGTACTTCTTCCTGAGCTCGGCGGCCTTGGCCTCGTAGGTCGTCTTGGCGGTGTCGAAGCCCTCCAGCGCGCCCGCGGCGTCGGCCTGGCGCTGCGACAGCTCCCGCCAGGCCGAGGGGACCGTCGGCCCGATCGCCACGACGGGCGCGATCGACTGCAGGCGCTTGAGGTCGACGTCGGCCAGCACCGGCGTCGGCACGCCGATGACGATGAGGTCGGGCTTGGCGTTGGCGATCGCCTCGTAGTTGGTCTCGGCCGCGGTGTCCCCGGCGACCTTCGGCAGCTTGTCGTAGGCGGCGCGGGTCTTGGCGTCCATGAGCGGCACGCCCCGCTTCCACGTCGAGATTCCCGTGAGCGGCGCCCCCGCCTCGATCAGCACGGGTACGGCATAGCCGGTCGCGACCACGCGCTGCGGGTCGGCGGGGATGGTGATGTCGCCGTTGGCGGCCTTGAAGACGCGGGTGGCGGTCTTGGCGGCGGGCGGCTGGCTCCCGGTGTTCGACGCGCAGCCCGCGGTGGCCACGGCGAGTACGAGCATGACGGAGCCGAGCGTGCGGCCAGTAGACATGGGGGTTTCCTTATAGGTGGGTGGATCAGTGCTCGTGGTCGTCGTAGTCGGCGGCGCCGCGTTTCCAGTAGCCGGTGATGTCCTGGTCGTCGGCGCCGAGCTTGAGGTGGTCGCGGACCCAGCGGCGCAGCGGCTTCAGCGTCTCGGCCTCGCCCGCCATCCAGGCGAAGACCCGCTCGCCCTCGGGCACCGCCACCTCCTGGACGGCCCGCGCGAGGTCGCCGTTGCGCAGCCAGCGGACCTCGACGCCCGCAGGCGCGGTCAGCTCGATCTCCTCGCCGGCGTCGGCGACCTCGATGAAGGCCCATCCGGCGGCGGTTCCCGGCAGTTCCTCCAGCCAGCGGGCGATCGCGGGCAGCGCCGTGAGGTCGCCGGCGAGCAGGTACCGGTCGTAGGAGTGGGGCACGATCAGCCCGCCGGGCGGGCCGGCGACGTGGGCGGTCGCGCCGGGGGCGGCGTTCCGCGCCCAGTCGGCGGCCACGCCCCTGCCGTGCAGGGCGAAGTCGAGGTCGAGTTCGCCGGCCGCCCGGTCGTAGCGGCGCACCGTGTACTTGCGGGTGGTGGGGAACGGGCGCGGCCAGCTCAGCATGAGCCCGTCGGGCTCTGGCAGCCGCAGGGAGCCGTCGGTCTCGGGGAAGATCAGGCGTACGTGCTCGTCGGGGGAGTGGGCCTCGAACCCGGCCAGGCCGGGGCCGCCCAGGGTCACCCGGATGAGCCCGCTGCCGACCATGGCGGTGCGCAGGACCTCGACCTCGCGGATCCGGATCGGGTAGGCCACCTTGCGGGCGATCGTTCCCGCCCTGACCTCCGCGATACTCTCCAGGTACCGCTCACGGTCATCGATCCGCTTCACGAGTTCCGTCCCTTCTGGGTGATTTAGGCAAGGCTAACCTAATCACATGGAAGGGAAGGGCCGCGCCCGGGGGCAGGCCGGGCGCGGCCGTCGAGCGGGATCGGTCAGGGAGCGTCGTAGCCGAGGGAGTAGGCGCCGGCGCCGCTGTAGGCGTGGACGCGGTAGCGGTAGTACCCGGCGGTGCCGGTGTACGTGAGCGTCTCGTCCGGGCCCGAGGTGGCGCCCTGGGCGACGGCGGCCCAGCTGGAGCCGTTCCACTTCTGCAGGTACAGGTCGTAGTCGGTGCCCGCGGGACCGTCCAGGCAGGCGCGGTGGGGGCCGGTCGTCGTCGTCTGGAAGTACTGGCCGTCAGGCTGGTACTGGCTGGCGCCGCTGGTCAGCGACCCGGTCTTGTTCGTCTCGTAGCCCGGACACCCCGTCGGCGGACCGCTGCCGAGCGTCAGGGTGAACGTCGCCGAGCGGGTCACCGAGGCGCCCGTGCCCACGACGGTGATCGTGTAGCTGCCCGTCGGCGCCTGCGCGGTGGTGGAGAGCGTCAACGTCGAGGACGCGCCGGCCTGGATGACCGAGGGCGAGAACGACGCGGTGACGCCCGACGGCTGGCCGGCGGCCGTGAGCGTGATCTGCTGCGCGCTGCCTCCGGTCACCGCGCTGGACACGGTCGAGGTGGCCGTCTGGCCCGGCTGTACGGTGGCCGAGGACGGGGAGAGGGCCAGCGAGAAGTCGTTGCCTCCGGTGGGCGGGTTGTTGTCGATCATGCCGGAGATCTCGTTGTAGACCTCGGTGATCCTGGTGCCCCAGTTGGGGCAGCCGCCCAGGTGGTGCAGGGCGATCACCTTGTGGCTGGAGGCGGCCAGCACCGGCGAGCCGGAGTTGCCGCCGGAGGTGTCGCAGCGGTAGCCGGTGTTGACGCCGGAGGACACCACGTCGATCTTGCAGGTGGCGCCGCCCTGGGTCTCCTCGAACAACGACAGCCGCTTGGGCCGCGCGTCGCCGTGGCCGGGGATGTAGATCCGCTCGCCGGCCACGGGCGGGCGCGGGTCGAGGTACAGCGTTCCGAACTGCTGGATGGCGGCGAAGTCGGCGACGCTGAAGAGGGTGTAGTCGAGGGCGTTGAGCACGCTGGTCTTGAGGAACTGCCCGCCGGCCACCTTGGTGCCGGCCCGCGGGTCGTTGCCGCCGCAGGTCGCGCACTGGTAGTCGAACTGGAACTCGCTGGCGGCCAGGTCGGCGGCGTTCTCCATGCAGTGGTTGTTGGTCAGCATGCGGTTGGTGTTGCCGACCCGCCACGCGGTGCAGTGGCCCAGGCCGTCGAGGAGCTGGCGGGCGACCGCGTTGCCCCTGGCGTACTCGGTGGGGTGGCTGTCGCGGTAGCAGACGACGTCGCGCCGGGCGTCGGTGCCGCAGACCGAGAAGCTCTTGGGTGTGCGCGCGGCGGCTTCGTCGCCGGTGAAGCCGCGGTAGTAGCGGTCGATGACGGCGCCGTAGCCCTGCCGGGTGAGCCGCGCGGCCGAGCGCCGGCCGGTGGTGTGCAGGGTGATCACGGCCGTGTCGCCGTCGATGGACAGGGCGGCGAAGCCCGGCGTGCCGTGGACGGTGTGCCCGGAGCCGCGGGTGCCGCCGCCGAGCGTCGGGTCGCCGTAGTAGGTGTGGACCTCACGGCGGTCGGGGCCGGCGACGGTGACGTAGTCGCCGGGGACGAGCTTGAGCGCGGCGAAATGGACCTTGATGTAGCTCGACCCGGGCCGCCTGATCTGGGTCGAGCGCTCCGTCGCGCCGTAGCGCAACGTGAGGTCGGCAGCGTGCTGCTCGCCGGCGGGGGTGACCGGGTCTGCCTGCTGCGGGGCCGGTGGTGGAGTGGTCGCTGCCTGCTGCTGGGGTACGGCTGCCGCGGCCGGAGCGGCCGTCGCGAGGATCGCGGCCAAGGCCACGATCGCAGTCCAGGGCTTGTGACTCATGCCAATGACACCTCCGCCTGGGGGGAAGACGGTTGGCCGAGGCTAACCCCGCATGTGCTACGTACCGGTATCCGTCATCGGTACTGAACCTGCGTCCGGCCGGTCACCAGTTGGCGGGCAGGCCGGGGGTGCGGGCGGGCAGGCGGTGGCCGGGCGGGCGGATCACGTAGACGACGCCCGCGCTGCTGGAGCTGCGTAGCCAGACGTTCTCGAAGGCGGCACGGGGGTAGACCCGGCGCGCGTCGTCGTTCGTCGGCGCGTTGGCCGGGTCGTTGACGATCACGTCGCCGGCCCGGGTGAAGCCGATGACGACGAACAGGTGACCGTCGGTCCCGTACCCGGCGCCGGGCAGCTCTTCCTTCTTGAACGACTGCGAGGTGATCACCGGGATCCCGGCCTTGATGAACCGCTCAAGCTCCGTCAGCGACCGCAGCCGGGTGACGAACCCGTCGAGCCCGTACCGCCCCGCGTAGGCGGTGTTGAACGGCCAGTTCCCCGCCCCCTCGTAGGCCAGGTCGTAGACGTACCGGGCGGCGTAGTCGACCTCGGGGCTCGGGTCGCCCGGATCGACCCAGGCCAGGTCGGCGGCGCTCGGTCCCTTGCGCCAGTAGCCCAGCACCATCGCGGTCGAGGTGGGGCTGCACCACGCCTGGCCGCCGCCGTCCCACTCGGGGTAGTGGCCGAGGTGGATGCCCTGCGAGCGCCGCGGCACCTTGAGCTCGACGCCCCACGCCCCGCCGCCGGGGCTGACGGGCACGCTCGCCCGGTACGGCACCGCCGACGCCATCGCCCCCAGGGTCCGCACGACGGGCCCGCCCGTCTGGCCGGGTTTGCGGTGCAACGTGACCCGGAGCTGGTAGGAGTCGACCGGCCGGCCCTTCGCGGCGGCGAACGTGTCGACGTTGACGGTGCCGTCCGCGTCGGCCTGGCCGGGTACGGAGGTGCGGCGGATGTCGGCGTCGCCGTAGGCCCAGCGGCCGAGGACGTACCACTTGGTGTCGGGTGACGTGCCGCGCAGTTCGATCTGGATCCAGGTGCCCGCGGGGGTGCCGGCGGTCCAGGAGCCGATCAGCTCGGTGGCGCCGAATCCGACCCGGGTGTCGCGGCTGGTCCAGCGGGCGTACTCCCAGCTCGCGCCGCCGTACTCGATCACGCCGGCGGGTGCGGCGAAGGTCAGGGCGGCGCCGGTGGCGACGCCCTCGGAGGTGCCCGCGCGAAGGGCCGCCCGCTGGTAGACCACCGGGGGAGGTTGCGCGCCCGTGCCCGCGCCCGCGCCCGTGCCGGCGGCCGCGTGGAGCGGCGCGGGGATCGGGGCCAGGAACAGGGTCAGGAGCAGGGTCAGGAGCAGGGTCAGGAGCAGGGTCACCGGCAGCACGGCCAGCTTGCGCATTGGGCCTCACCTCAGGCGGAAGGTAACACCGCAAATACCGCGTTCGCATCGGATGAGTTACGTATGCGATGGAGATTGCGCAATCGATTTCGCTGAAGAAACGCACTGTCGGAAGGGGGTAACAGTCAGATTTTCGGCTACTTTAGAGCAAACGATTGACATCCTCTCGCTTCACATGGACACTCAGCCGCAACGTCGGTGTGAAGGGACCTCCGAGTTGGCTGCTTCGGACCTGCTGTTGATGAACGCCCTGGTGACCACGCTCGCCGAGGACGGAAGGACGCCTGCCGAGGCCTCCGCCGTGCTCATCAGGGACGGACGCGTGACATACGTCGGAGAGGACGCGGTCGCCAGAACGATGGCCGGCCCGGCGGTCCCCGTGATCGACGCCGGGCGGCGCAGGGTGGTGCCCGGCCTTATCGACGGGCACACCCACTTCGTCCGCGCCGGACTGACCTGGAACGACGAGGTCCGGTGGGGCGGCGAGCCCACCCTCGCCGGAGCCCTGGAACGGATCGCCGAGGCCGCCGCGGTCCGCCCGCCCGGCACCTGGATCAAGGTCATCGGCGGCTGGCATCCCGGGCAGTTCGCCGAGCGCAGGGCGCCCACGCGCGAGGAACTGGACCGCGCCGCCCCCGACCATCCCGTCTTCGTCCAGCTGGGCTACTCGTGGGGCCTGCTCGGCACCGCCGCCCTGCGCGAGGTGGACCTGGGCAAGGCGGCCGCCGAGGGTCTCGACGCCGGCGCCGTCGACCCGGCCGGCGTGCTGCGCGGCATGGCGGCGATGCGCTGGCTGTACTGGCAGCTGCCCGTACCCTCCCCGGAGGAGCAGGTGGCCTCCACGGCCGCCGCCTCCCTCGCCTTCAGCGCCGCCGGGATCACCGGGCTCATCGACGGCGGCGGCGCCAACACCGGCCCCGACGTGTACGCCGCCCTCTACGAGACCTGGCGGCGCGGGCTGCTCACCGTCCGGGTGCGCACCACCGTGCACGCCTCGCGCCCGCATGCCGAGCCGGAGGAACTGCCCGGCTACCTGCGCTATCTCGCGCCGGGCTTCGGCGACGACATGCTCAGGGTCCTCGGCATGGGCGAGATCATCCACTACAACGTGCACGACGGCTTCTCCCGCAGCCCCGACCTGTCGGAAGGCTCGCTCGAAGCCCTGTACACGACCTTCGCCGACTGCGCCCGCCGCCGCTGGCCGGTCCAGATCCACGCCATCAGGGCCGACACCATCGAGGCGATCGTGGGCCTGTGGGAGCGGCTGGACGCCGAGATCCCGCTCGCGCCGCTGCGCTGGGCGATCGTGCACGGCGAGGGCATGAGCCGGGCGACGGTCGGGCGGGTGGCCAGGCTCGGCGTCGGCGTGCTCGTGCCGGCCATGCTCAGGTTCGAGGGCGAGGAGCTGATCGAGGCGTGGGGTGAGGAGGCGGTGCGCCAGGCGCCGCCGTTGCGGGCCCTGCTCGACGCGGGCGTGCCGGTCGGCGGGGGGACCGACGCGATGCGGGTGGCCTCCTACCGGCCCTTCACCGCCATGCACTGGTACGTCTCCGGCCGCGAGATCGGCGGAAGGCGGATCAGGGCGGCGGACAACCTGCTCACCCGTGCCGAGGCGCTGCGCATCTGCACCGGCGGCAGCGCCTGGTTCAGCTTCGAGGAACACCAGCGCGGACGGCTGGAGCCGGGCCTGCGCGGCGACCTGGTGGTGCTCGACAAGGACTACTTCACCGTGCCAGAGGACGAGATCCCCGGAATCGGCGCCGAGCTGACCGTGGTCGGCGGCGTCGCGGTCTGGGCCGGTCCCGCGTTCCGTTAGAGAAGGAGAGCCGTCATGTCCCACCGCAAGCTCGTCGCGGCGGCACTCGTGGCCGCGGCGATCACCGCGTGCTCGGCCCAGAACACCGGCCCGTCCACCGCTCCCGCCGCGGCGGCCGGAGGAACGCTCAGGTTCGGCGTGGGCTTCACGCTCGACGACTGGGAGCCGTTCAACAAGCCGAACAACACCTACGTCTCCGCCGTCTTCGAGCAGCTCGTCGAACAGGCGCCGGACGGCATCGAACTGCTGCCCAGGCTCGCGACCTCGTGGAAGGCGACGGGCGAGCAGGTGGAGTTCACGCTCAGGACCGGTGTCGTCTTCCACGACGGCACGCCGTTCGACGCGCAGGCCGTCAAGGCCAACCTGGAGCGGATCCGCGACAGCATGACCGAGTTCGCGACGATCATGAAGCCGGTCGAGGAGATCCTCACCCCCGACGCCTCGCACGTGGTGCTCAAGCTGAAGCGCCCCGCCCCGGCGCTGCCCGCGCAGCTGGCCAGGACGGGCGGCTACATGCTGAGCCCCAAGACCATCAAGGACGGCACGTTCAAGACCCGGCCCGCCGGAACCGGCCCGTGGAAGTACAACGCCGCCCAGTCGATCCGCGACTCCAAGGTCGTGCTCGACTTCTTCGACAAGTACTACGAGCCGGACAAGGTCGGCCCGCGCCGCCTGGAGATCCACACGATCGCCGACGACGACAGCGGCTACAACGCGCTGGTCACCGGCCAGGTGGACGTCGTCTCGGTGGCCGCGCAGTACAAGAAGCGCGCCGAGACCCAGGGCCTGAAGTCGCTGTGGTACCCCGGCCTGCGCTACCACTTCCTGTTCTTCGACCGCAAGGACACCTTCGCCGACCCCCGCGTACGGCAGGCCGTCTGCCATTCCCTGGACACCAAGGCCCTGCTCGACGGCCAGTTCGAGGGCCTGGGCGAGAGCTACCCGCAGCGCTTCAGCGAGGGCCAGCCCGGCTACAACCCCCAGGTACGCGGCTACACCCGTGACGTGACCAAGGCCCGCGCCCTGCTGGCGGACAGCGGCAAGAAGGACGTGAGCTTCACCTTCCCCGTCTTCCCCGGCACCGAGCTGCTGGGCGAGCTCGTCCGCAGCCAGCTGGCCGAATCCGGGATCACGGTCAAGGTGGAGAAGATGTCGATCCCGCAGTACTTCTCCACCTTCGACCGGTACCCCGCGGCGTACAACACCAGCAACAGCGAGAGCACCGGCCCACTCGACTACTACGCCTACAGGTTCGCCCCGGACGGCGGCGGCAACCCCTACAAGACCGGCTCCCCGGAGCTGGAGAAGCTGGCCGAGCAGGCGCTGTCCGGCGGCACGGACGCCGAGCGGGAGGACCTGTACCGGCGGATGACCCAGATCATCCACGACCAGGCACTTGACTGCGGCTTCTTCAGCCGTCCGATCACCTTCATCTGGGACCCGCGCAAGGTGGACAACATCGTGCCGACCCGGTTCGAGCCGTCGGTCTTCCGCTACAAGGAAGCCCGCATCCATGCGTAAGCTCATCCTCTCCCGGCTGGCCGCCCTGCCACCGATGCTGCTGCTGGTGTCGGTCGTGGTGTTCCTGCTGACCCGGGTCGGGGTCGACCCGACCCGGCAGATGCTGGGCGAAGGGGCGAGCGAGGCGCAGCGGGCGCTGCTGCGCCATCAGCTGGGCTACGACCGGCCGCTGGTGGTGCAGTTCGGGTCGTGGCTGGGCCAGGTGTTCAGGGGCGATCTCGGAACCTCGTTCTTCACCCAGCAGCCGATCGTGTCCAGTCTCGCCGAGCGGCTGCCGGTCACGCTGGCGATGGTGGCCGGCGGCACGCTGCTGGCGATCGCCGTCGGCGTGCCCGCGGGCGTCTGGGGCGCGCTGCGCGCGGGCTCGGCGATCGACCGGCTGATCACCGCGGTCACCTCCGCAGGGCTGGCCATGCCCGGGTTCTGGCTGGCGCTGCTGCTCATGCTCTTCTTCGCGGTGGAGCTGCGCTGGTTCCCGGTGCTCGGGTTCACCCGGTTCGCCGACGGGCCCGGCATGTGGGCGTACGGGCTGGTGCTGCCGTGCGTGGCGCTGGGGCTGCACTCGGCCGCGGTGATCGCCCGGCAGACCAGGGGCGCCATGGCCGAGACGCTGCGCGCGCCGTACGTGCGGGCGCTGCGCGCGGTCGGCACGCCACGCCGCAGGATCGTCTACCGCTACGCGTTGCGCAACTCCATGGTGCCGATCCTGACCGCGGTGGGCCACGAGGTCGTCGTGCTGCTCGCGGTCAGCTTCGTGGTCGAGCGCGTCTTCGCCATCCCCGGCACGGGCACGCTGATCCTGGACGCGGTGGTGCGCAACGACGTGCCCGTGCTGCAGGGCGGGATCGTGCTGGTCGCCTGCCTCGTGGTGCTGATCAACCTGGCCGTCGACATCGGCTACGGGCTGCTCGACCCGAAGGCGAGGCCGCAGTGAGCGCCCTGTCCCGGCTGCTCCGGCAGCCCGCCACGCTCGTCTGCCTGGCGTTTCTGCTGCTCCTGGTCCTGGCCGCGGTGGCCGCGCCGTGGCTGGCGCCGTACGACCCGTCGGCCGTGAACGTCACGGGCAGGCTGGAAGGGCCGGGCGCCGTGCACTGGCTGGGCACCGACGAGCTGGGCCGCGACCAGCTCTCCCGGCTCATCTACGGCACCAGGATCGCGCTGCGCGCCTCGGTGCAGGCGGTGGGCCTGGCCCTCCTGCTCGGCGTGCCCGCAGGGCTGGTCATCGGCTACTTCGGCGGCTGGTGGGACCGGGTGGCCATGCGCGTGGTGGACGCGGTCAGCTCCATCCCGGCGCTGCTGCTGGCGTTCGGCGTCATCGCGCTGCTCGGGCGCGGCCTGACCAACGCGATGCTGGGCGTCAGCGTCATCTTCGCCATCCAGTTGCTCCGGCTGACCCGCGGCATGGTGCTGGCCGAGCGCGAGCTGCCGTACGTGGACGCGGCCCGCGTGCTCGGGCTGTCCGCCCCGCGCATCATGTTCGGCCAGATCCTGCCCAACGTGGCCGGGCCGCTGATCGTGCAGTCCTCCATCTACCTCGGCTTCGCGCAGCTCTTCGAGGCCATGCTCAGCTTCCTTGGGCTCGGCGTGGACGTCGGCGACGCCTCGTGGGGGCAGATGCTGGACCGCTCGCGGGCCTACGTGGGCGACCAGCCGTGGCTGCCGGTCTTCCCCGGCCTCGCCATCATGCTCACGGTGCTGGCGTTCAACCTGATCGGGGACGGCCTGCGCGAGGCCATGAGCGGGGCGCGGGCACCGGCGCCCTCCTGGAAGCCGCCGCCGGTCCGGGTCGTGCCCGCCGTACCCACGCGGGCGCTGCTCTCGGTGCGCTCGCTGAGCGTCGCCTTCCCCGGAGCGGCCACCGTGGTCGAGGACGTGAGCTTCGACATCGCGCAAGGTGAGGTCTTCGGCCTCGTCGGCGAGTCGGGCTCGGGCAAGACGATGACCGCGCTCGCGCTGGCCGGCCTCCTGCCACCTCCGGGCGCGGTGACCGAAGGCAGCGTACGGCTGGCCGGCCGCGAGCTCCTCGGCCTGCCCGACAACGAGCTCGCCACCCTGCGCGGCCCGGAGATCGGCATGATCTTCCAGGACCCGCAGTCCGCGCTGTCACCGGTGCACACCATCGGCAGGCAGCTCATCGAGCCGCTGCGCACCCACGAGGGCCTGTCCCGCAAGGCCGCCCTCGACCGGGCCGCCGAGCTGCTCACCCTGGTCGGCGTGCCGGACGCCCGCCGCAGGCTCGGCGACCACCCCCACCAGTTCTCCGGCGGCATGGCCCAGCGCGTGGTCATCGCCAGGGCGCTGGCCGCGGGCCCCCGGCTCCTCATCGCCGACGAGCCCACCACGGCGCTCGACGTGACCGTGCAGTGCCAGGTGCTCGACCTCCTGCTCGACCTGCGCGAACGGTTCGGCATGACGATCCTGCTCATCACCCACGACCTGGGCGTGGTGGCCGACGTGTGCGACCGGGTCGCGGTCATGCGCGCGGGCAGGATCGTGGAGCAGGCGCCGGTCGGGGGACTGTTCACCGCGCCGGAACACCCCTACACCGCCGCCCTGCTGGCCGCCTCCGGAGGTGCCCATGCCTGACCGGCCGCTCCTGCGGGTGGAGAACCTGCGGGTGAGCTACGAGACGGGCCGCACCCTGTGGACGGCCCGCCGCTTCGACGCGGTGAAGGACGTCAGCTTCTCCGTCGCCGCAGGGGAGACGTTCGGCCTGGTCGGCGAGTCGGGCAGCGGCAAGAGCACCACGGGCAGGGCGGTGCTCAGACTGGTGCGCCCGGCCGCCGGGACGATCGAGTTCGACGGCCACGACCTGGGCGCGTTCGGCGCGCGTACGCCCCGCTGGTACCGGCAGGCCGTCCAGGTCGTCTTCCAGGACCCGCTGGCCTCCCTCAACCCCCGGCACCAGGTGGCCAAGACGCTGACACTTGCCCTGCGCGCGGGCAACGACGGCGGCACCGGCGGCGTGGACGAGCTCCTCGACCAGGTCGGGCTGGCCCGCGAACTCGGCCGACGCTACCCGGCGGAGCTGTCCGGCGGCCAGCGCCAGCGGGTGGCGATCGCGCGGGCGCTGGCCGTACGGCCCCGCCTGGTCATCTGCGACGAGGCCGTCAGCGCCCTCGACGTCTCCACCCAGAGCCAGATCATCGAACTGCTGCTCAAGCTGCAGCGCGAACTCTCGCTGAGCCTGCTGTTCATCTCCCACGACCTGGCGGTGGTCCGGCGGATCAGCCACCAGGTCGGCGTGATGCACCTGGGCAGCCTGGTTGAGCAGGGCGGCGCGGAAGAGGTCTACCGGCGGCCCCGCCACCCGTACACCCGCATGTTGCTGGAATCGGCGCCGGTGCCCGACCCCGTCGTCCAGCGGGAGCGGCGCGCCCGCAGGCGCGCGCCGCGCGAACTCACGGAAGAGGAAGCATGACGATCCTGATCAGGGGCGGACACCTGCTGACCATGGACGACGCCATCGGCGACGTGCCCGGCGGCGACCTGCTCATCGACGGCTCGACCATCGTCTCCGCGGGGCCGGCCGACCCCGCCGCGCAGGCGGAGGAGGTGATCGACGCGACCGGGATGATCGTGCTGCCCGGCTTCGTGGACACCCACATCCACCTGTGGCAGACGGTGCTGCGCGGGCTGGCCTCGGAGCTGTGGCACGGCGAGTACTTCACCTCGGTGCTGCCCTACCGCTCCAGGTTCCGCCCGGAGGACGTGTACGCGGGCGGCTTCGCCGGCGGCAGGGAACTGCTCGGCAACGGGGTCACCACCGCGCTCGACTTCTGCCACTGCATCGCGACGCCGCGGCACTCCGACATGGCCGTTGCCGGGCTGATCGACTCCGGCATCCGCGGTGTGCACGGCTACAGCCTGCGTGACAAGCCGCCCGGCCACTTCACCTCCCACGACCAGCGGCTCGCGGACGCCGTACGTGTGCAGGAAGCCATCGGGCACGACCGGGTCTCGCTCATGCTGGCGCTCAGCGACCTGGAGACCGTCGACCTCGCGACCAGCGCCAAGGAGGTGGCCTTCGCCCGGGAGCGGGGGCTGCGGATGACGATCCACTCCAACTACGCGGGGCAGATCACCGCGATGCACGAGGCGGGGCTGCTCGGGCCCGACCTCGTGCCGGTGCACGGCAACGTCGTCACCGACGAGGAGATCAGGATGCTGGCCGACGCCGACGCCACCCTGTCCTCCACCCCGGCGGTCGAGATCGGCCTCGGCTCCTCGTTCTCGATCGTGCGCAGGGCCGTGAAGCTCGGGCTGCGGGTCGGCTGGGGCTGCGACATCGTCACCTACACCGACGCCGACCTGCTCGGCCAGATGCGCCTCGGCTACCAGCTCACCTGCTACCTCGACAGCGAGGAGGAGCGCTCGCAGGGCCGCGACGGGCGCCGCCGTCCCGGCGTCCCGACGCTGACGGCGCGCGAGGTGCTGCGGATGGCCACCGTGAACGGCGCGCGGGCCCTCGGCCTGTCCGCCCGGATCGGCAGCCTCACCCCCGGCAAGGAGGCCGACGTCATCCTGGTGAAGGGGGGCTCGCTGGCCGACCCGGCCGCCCACGTGCTCATGCAGTGCAACGGACGGGACGTGGACACCGTCCTGGTGGCGGGTGAGGTGCGCAAGCGGGGCGGGCGGCACGTCGGGCTCGACCCGGAACGGCCCGGCGTGCTGGTCGACGCCGCCCGCGCGCACGTGCTCGCCGAGTTCCCCAGCCACGACTGATGCGCGTCGACTTCCACGCCCACCTGTGGACCGACGACTACCTCGACCTGCTCGACTCCTACGGCCGCGCCGCCACGGCCGTCCAGCGCGGCACGGGAGCCGGCACGTCCCGTGCCGAAATGGCCGCGCGCCTCTCGCTCATGGACGCGGCCGGCATCGACGTGCAGGTGTTGTCGGCGACCCCGCAGGCCGCCGACTTCGCCGATCCGGCCCACGCGCTGACCGCCGCCCGCCACGTCAACGACCTGTACGCCAGGACCGTGCGGCAGTGGCCGGACCGCTTCGCCATGCTGGCCGCCCTCCCGCTCCCGCACGCCGGCCTGGCCGCGGCCGAGCTGGAGCGGGCCATGGACGAGCTGGGCGCGGTGGGCGTCGCGATCAACTCCGCCGCGCTCGGGCACGCCTCGCTCCTTCCCGTGTACGCCGAGCTCGACCGGCGCGGCGCCGTCCTGTTCGTGCACCCGGCGGGGGAGTTCGCGGCCGACCCCAGGCTGAGGTGGGCGGTCGGCGCGCCGGTCGAGGACACGGTGGCGGCCATGCGGCTCATCGTCGACGGCGTCCCGCTCCGCCATCCGGGGATGCGCATCGTCGTCCCGCACCTCGGCGGGGCGCTGGCGATGCTGGCCGAGCGGGCCGACCACCAGGTGTCCGGGCTGCCGGAGCCGCCCAGCGTCACGGCCCGCCGGATGTTCTACGACACCGTCTCCCACGGCCACGTGCCGGCCCTGCGCGCTGCCGCGCGGACGTTCGGCGCCGACCGGCTGGTCCTGGGGACGGACTTCCCGTTCCTGAAGGGGAAGCTGTTCACCGGCGCGGTCTCCTACCTGGCGGAGGGGCTGAACGCGCAGGAGGTGGAGCAGGTCACCCGGCGGACCCCGTCGAGCTTGCTGAGGCGCGGCCGAGCCGGGCTCAGTCCGTGGTCAGGGCGGTCAGGACTTCGCGAGCCCTTGCCGGGCGGGCCAGCGGGGCCGCCTGGCCCGCCCACAGGTTGACCAGGCCGGGCAGACCCCTGGCCGCTGCTTCCCGGCGGATCGGGAGCATCAGGGCGTTCTGCACCGGGTAGGGCGGGACGTCCTGTTCGTGGGGCTCCATCTCGCGCAGGAAGCGGTTGGGGATGGCGCGGGCCGTACGGCCGGAGAACAGGCGCGTCAGGACGGTCATCCGCGCGTCCGGCCCGAGCAGCGCCTCCTTGTGCGTACGGCTCGCGCCCGACTCCTCGGCGGCCAGGAAGGCGGTGCCGACCTGCACACCGTCGGCCCCGAGCGCGAGCGCGGCGCGCACCCCGCGGCGGTCGGCGATGCCTCCGGCGGCGATCACCGGGATGTCCACGGCATCGGCCACCTGCGGCACCAGGGAGAACGTGCCCACCAGCGACTCGCGCACCGGCCGCAGGAACGCGCCCCGGTGGCCGCCCGCGTCGCTGCCCGAGGCGACGACGGCGTCCAGCCCCGCCTCGCGCAGGGCCACCGCCTCCTCGACGGTCGTCGCGGTGCCGATCGTGACGACGCCCGCCCGCCTGGCCCCCTCCAGAACCCAGGCGGGCGGCACGCCCATCACGAAGCTGATCACCGGCGGCGCCGCCGCGAGCAACGCCTCCGCCTGCTCGGCGAAGCCGGGATGATCCGCCCGTGCGGGCGGATCGACCCCCAGCTCCTCGTAGTACCGCCGCAGCCGCTCCACGTCCGCAGGTACGGCCCGCAGCCCCTCCTCCTCCGCCAGCGGCACCCACAGGTTGACCGCGAACGGCCGCCCGGTGGCCGCCTTCAGTTCGCCGACCAGCGTCACGAGCTCGTCGGCGCCGAGGATGTGCCCGCCGTAGGACCCGAGCCCGCCGCTCTCCGACACCGCCGCGGCCAGCGCGACCGACGACAGCCCGCCGCCGAACGGCCCCTGCACGACCGGATGCTCGATGCCCAGCAACTCCTGGAGCCTGCCCATGTCAGGCCACCGCCCGCTCGTGCCGTCCGCGGGCGAACTGGGCGGCGGTCGTGGCCACGCGCCGCCCGAGGTGCTCGGCGGTGCGCAGGTCGGACTCCATCGGCGCCGCGTCGGGGCCCAGGTCGGAGGGCGACTGCGCCATCGCGCCGAGGAAGCCGCCGAGCCGGTTGAGGTCCTGCGGGGAGCCGCCGGAGGTGTAGAGCCAGCCGGGCGGCAGCCCGAGCGTCACCCAGTGCATGCCGTGCTGGGCGCCGAACAGCGCGAGGGAGGTCAGGGTGTTGAGCTTGTCGCCGTTGACGCCGGCGGAGTTGGTGAAGCCCGCGCCGATCTTGTCCCGCCAGCCCATCTCGCTCCAGACCTTCACGCTGGCCTCGGCGAAGGCCTGGAAGGTCGCCGACTGGCTGCCCATGTACGTGGGGGTGCCGAAGATGATCGCGTCCGCGCCGGCCAGGGCCCGCCAGAGCGCTTCGTCCAGGACACTCACGTCGCGCAGGTCGGCGCGGGCGCCGTTGACGGAGTCCACTCCGGTGGCCACGGCGCGGGCCTGGCGGGCGGTGTGGCCGTAGCCGCTGTGGTAGGCGATCGCCACTGTTGTCATCATGAGACGGACACTAGACGACCGGTCAACTATTTTTCAAGTAGACTTCTCGCATGGGACGACAGAGCGACGCTCGCGAACGCCTCCTCGGCGCGGCCTGCCGGCTGATCCACAGCCGGGGCTACTCCAGCATCGGCGTGGCCGAGATCTGCGCGGAGGCCGACGTGCGGAAGGGCAGCTTCTACCACTTCTTCGACTCCAAACAGGCGCTCACGCTGGAGGTCATCGACGCCCACTGGGCCGGTCAGCGCACCTCCTGGCAGGCGATCCTGACCGCGGCGGCCCCGGCCGGGGACCGGCTCGAACGCCTCTTCCGCTCCCAGGCCGACGCCCAGCGCCAGACCAAGCAGAGCACCGGCGTGGTCAACGGCTGCCTGCTCGCCAACCTCGCTCTGGAGCTCAGCAACCAGGACGAGACGGTCAGGACCCGGCTGCGGCAGATCTTCGACGAGCAGGTGGAACTGGTCAGGACCGCCCTCGGCCCGTCGGGCTCGCCGGAGACCGCCCGTGCGATGGTCGCCCAGCTGGAGGGCATGGTGCTGTTCGCCAAGCTCGGCAACGACCCGTCGCTCCTGGACGGCGTCTGGACTCAGGCCAGGCTGCTGCTGTCCTGACTCAGAGGAAGTCGGCGAGGATCCGGTTGTAGGCCGCCGGCCGTTCCATGTTGGGGTGGTGCGCGGCGCCGTCGATCGTGACCGCGCGGCCGTGCGGGACGCTCGCGGCGAGCCGTTCCGCCATCCCCACGAGGTCGGGCGAGTCGAGGGCCCCGCTGATCGCGAGCACCGGGACCTCGATCTTGGCCGCGCGCTCCCAGGTGTCGCGCACGGGCACGAGCGGATTGGGCTCGCCCGCGGTGTGCTTCGACATGGTGCTCCTGGCCATCGCGCGCAGCCGCCGGGCGACCTCCGGGTCGAGGCCGTCGGGCCCGAGGTGCGGACCGGCGGACAGCGTCATGAACCCCTCGACGGAGCCGCACAGATCCCCCGCGCCCATCACGGCCTGCCACGCCGTCCACTCCCGGACGGTCCACGGATCGGAGTAGTACGGCTCGCTCGTCCCGGCCCCGCTGACCACCACCGCGCTGACCAGGTCGGGATGCTCGATCGCGGTGTCGACCGCGATGCCCGCGCCCATGGAGACGCCGGCCAGCACGGCGGGCCAGGCGCCGAGGTGCCGCAGCAGCGCCGCGAGGTCGTCGGTCTGCCGGTACGGCTCCGCCGCGTTGGCCGAGCGCCCGTGCCCCCGGGCGTCCGGCGCGATGACGCGATGACCGGCGGCGAAGACCGGAATCTGGTCGTCCCACATGTGGTGGTCGAGGAAGCCGCCGTGCAACAGGACGAGCGGGCGGCCACCGCGGTCACTGCCCTGGTCGGTCCAGAAGATGTCATTCATGACACCTAAGGTGTCATTTCTGCATGAGAATGACAACTCAGGTGTCATTATGGTGGGGTGAGTGAGACAGAGAGGGCCGAGCGGCTCGTGGCGGTGTTCGACCTCGTCGGCCCGCTGTACCGGCGGGCCTGGCGCCAGGTGGAGCAGGACGCGCCCGTCGAAGGGCTGACGGTGGGGCTGCGGGCCGTGCTCAGCATGCTCAGGCGGAACGGCCCGGCGACCGTCCCCCAGCTCGGCAGGACGCTGGCACTCAGCCGCCAGTTCGTCCAGCGCACCATCAACGACGGCGCCGCTCTCGGTCTGGTCGAGTCCGTGCCCAACCCGGCGCACAAGAAGTCCTCGCTCATCCGGCTCACCGGGCGGGGCGCCGCCGCCGTCGACGCCCTGGTCGGCCGCGAGCGCGCGGTCCTGCGCGAGGTGGGCCGCGACCTCACCGACGACGACGTCGAAGCATGCGTCCGCGTCCTCGCCCGCCTCCTGCACCACCTCGACGAGGCGGTCCCGCCCCACTGACACCCCGCACCCCATCACCCAGCCGACACCGCGGCGCATCACCCCCCGGCCGCCGCCCCCTCGCCCTCCGGCCGCCCGATCCTCGCCCTCTGGCCGCTGCCCAGTTGCGCCTGGGTGCCCGGCGTGGCGGCGGGTGGTGGAGAGTGGCGGTCGTGGTCTGTGCTGTGGCTTGTGTGTGGGGTGGTTATTTGGCCATGTGCCAGGTCTTGCGGGGTTTGTTGTGCATGCGGCCGGGGATTCCGGGGCGTCGCTGCCAGGGGAGCGGGCCGGTTGGTGGGCGGTAGGCGACGCCCAGCGCGTCCAGGCGGGCGTAGTGGGCGGCGCGCATCCGGCGCTCGAAGCCGGCGAAGTCGCGCTCGTCCGGCCCCGGCAGCGGCGACCAGGCCACCTCGGCCAGCGCCGCCAGCCTGGGGAAGGCCTGGTAGTCCACGCGCCCCCGGTTCTCGGCGACCTCGGTCCAGAGGTTGGCCTGGGCGCCGATCACCCGGGCCGCGTGCGGCGTACCGGCCAGGCGGGGTGGCACGGGCTCGAAGCGGTAGACGTCCTCCAGCGTGTGCACCCAGCCGAACGGCACCGGTTCGTCCTCGCCCGCCGCCTGCGCGTGGTCCAGGTACACCTCCTGCTGCGGGCACATCACCACGTCGTGCCCGGCCTCGGCGGCGGCGATGCCACCGGCGTACCAGCGCCAGCACATGACGGCCGCGCCCTCGGCCAGGCCGCCCTGCGCGATCTCGTCCCACCCGATGAGGCGGCGCCCGCGCGCGGCGAGGAACCGGTCGAAGTGCCGCACGATCCAGGACTGCAGCTCGTCCTCCCCGGCCAGCCCGAGCTCCCTGACGCGCGCCTGGGCCGTGGCCGACGCGCGCCACTGGTCCTTGACGCACTCGTCGCCGCCGAGGTGCACGAACCGGCTCGGGAAGATCTCCAGCACCTCGTCGAGAACGTTCTCGTAGAAACGCAGGACGGCGTCGGTGGGGGCCAGCACGTTGGGGTTGATCAGCCAGTCGCCGAGCACCTCCAGGGCGGAGGTGTCGATCACGTCGGTGTTGCCCAGCTCGGGATAGGAGGCGATCGCCGCCTGCGAATGGCCGGGAAGGTCGATCTCGGGGACGACGGTGACGTGGCGCCCGGCCGCGTACGCCACGATCTCCCGCAGATCGTCCTGGGTGTAGAAGCCGCCGTGCGGGCGTTCGTCCCACGTGACCGGCTCGCCCCATCCGATCCGCGTCCGCCGCCGCCACGCCCCGATCTCGGTGAGCCGCGGATAGCGCCGGATCTGGACCCGCCACCCCTGATCATCGGTGAGGTGCAGATGAAGGACATTGAGCTTGTGTACGGCCAGCAGATCGACATACCTCAGCACGTCATCCTTGGGCAGGAAATGCCGGGCGACATCCAGCATGAACCCCCGCCAGGCGAACCGCGGCGCATCCTCGACCACCAGGTACGGAACGTCGGCGGGCACCGCCTCGATCGCCGCCCGCCGGAACGCGTCCGGCCCCCGAAGCTGCCGCAACGTCTGCCGCCCCCAGAACACCCCGGCCGGATCGCCCCCCACGATCTCCGCCCCGAGCGCGGACGTGCTCAGCCGGTACGCCTCCGCCCCGAGCCCCGGATCCACCCGCGTCCGCACGTCCCCGCCCAGCGGCCCTGCCTCGCCCTGCCAGTCGACCCGCACGGGCGCGGGGACTAAGTTCACCTCGGTCACCCGCCCATTGTCCGCCCTGACGGACCGGGCTCCCGCGTTCCCTGTCACATCGTTCGATCGACGCGTAGATGTCAGCAACCTGAAGGGAACACCGAGATGACCGTCAACGACTACTCCGCCAAGCTCGACCAGCCGCTGCGTGAGATCGCGGAGAGGCTCCAGGCCCTGATCGACGCCGCGATGCCCCAGACCGGCGCGGTCTGGCACGGGCACCCGGTCTGGAGCCTCGGGGGCGCGCCCGGCAAGACGCCGGTCGCGTTCTTCAAGGCCTACAAGAACTACGTCACCTTCGGCCTGTGGCGCGGCCAGGAGATCGAGGACCCGTCGGGCCGGCTGACGGCCGCCAACCGGCAGATGGCGGTGGTCAAGATCCAGGGCGCCGAGGAGATCGACGAGGAGCTGTTCGCCTCCTGGATCGGGGCGGCCCGCGCGCTTGAGGCATAACACGGGCGTCATAGCTGGTTGCGCATTGTTGGAGGCGGGCGGCCGCCGTACCGTCGAAGGCATGGCATTACGGAGCATCACCGTGAGCCTTCTGCTGGGCTTGGGGCTCATCAGCGCGCCGGCGGCCTACAGCGTCCGCGGTGGCGACGCGTTCTATGCCGGGCCGACGCGCTGCACGATCGGCGCGTCCGTCCAGGGCGGCTATGTGACCACCGGCGACTGCGGGCCCGCGGGCACCGCCGTGACCGGGCTGAACCGGGTGGCCCAGGGCACCATCCAGGCGGTGGTCTTCCCCGGCAAGAACATGGGCTGGGTCCGGGTGAACGCGAACTGGACTCCACGCGGCGTGGTCAGCGACGGCCGGGGCGGCGAGATCCGGGTCGCCGGCGCGCAGCAGGCGCCGGTCGGGGCCGCGGTCTGCCGGTCGGGCGCGACCACCGGGTGGCGGTGCGGCATCATCCTGCGGCGCAACGCGTCCATCACCTTCCCGCAGGGGACCGTCCACGGGCTGATCGAGACCAACATCTGCGCGGAGCCCGGTGACCGCGGCGGGCCGCTGCTGTGGAACGGGCACATCCAGGGCATCCTGGTCGGCTCCACGGGCAACTGCGCGACCGGCGGGCGTTCGTTCTACCAGCCGATCATCCCGATCCTTCAGACGTTCGGGCTGACGCTCCTGTCGTCGTGAGCTCGCGGGTGACCAGGACGTCCAGTTTGGCGGTCAGGGCGGCGAGTTCTTCTCGCACTGCCTTCAGCTCCTTCTGGGTCTCGGCTTCGGCGGGGGAGGCCTCGGCGTCGTTCATGGCGTTCACCACTACCGCTATGAAGAGATTCAGGGCGACGAACGTGGACATGAGGATGTACGCGATGAAGAAGACCCACGCCCACGGCTTGTGATCCATGACCTCCTGGGCCACGTTGCCCCAGTCGTCACCGGTCATGATCTGGAACAACGTGAACAACGAGCGCGGCAGCTCGTCGAAGCGCTCCGGCATGATCTCGCCGAACAACTTCGTGGAGACGACCGCGGCGATGTAGATCAGCAGGACGAGCAGGCCCATGATGGAGGCCATCCCGGGCACGGCGGCCAGCAGCGCGTGCACCACGCGGCGCATGCTGGGCACCGCAGAGATCAGCCGCAGCGCCCGCAGGATCCGCAGGGCCCGCAGGATCGAGGTCGGACCGCTGGCCGGGATCAAGGAGACGACCACGATGACCGCGTCGAACCAGTTCCATGGGTCCTTGAAGAACGAGCGCCCGTTCGCGTAGAGGCGGGCGGCGATCTCGACCGTGAAGATCGCCAGTGCTATGTGGTCGATCGTGACCAGGACGCCGCCGATGTGGCGCATCAGGTAGGTGCTGGTCTCGCAGCCGATGGTGACCGCGTTGACGATGATGACCAGGATGATCGCCCTTTGGACGACCTGTCGTTCGAGAAAGGCGCGCACCTGCGCTCGCCTTGTCACCTGTACCGCTCCAGGGGGTAGGAAGACTGCCACGAAGATCATCCCAGGGGAGATCCGGCAGTGTCCGGAAATCAGGCGATATGCGGGTTGGCAGTCTTCACGCCTCAATAGCGCGTGCGAAACGCCCCAGCAGCGCGCGTGTGAAACGGCTCAGGATCGGATGTGCTCCGGTCGTACGCCCAGCCCGACGAAGCGGCCCATCAGGTGGCGCAACGGCGGCAGGGACCGGAACAGCGAGAAGACCGCGGGCACGTGCTCCGTGGTGTCGTCCGACAGCCGCCTGGGATACAGGTCGCGCAGGATCGTCGTCTGGAACGCCTGCGTGACCCTGGCCGGGAACTGCCTGCGTGCCTGCACCGCCGCCAGCACCCGCTCGGGGGGCGGCCCGGAACGGCGCAGCGCGGGACCGACCAGGTTGGCGGTCGCCACCGCGTCCTGCACGGCCAGGTTGATGCCGACGCCGCCGGCCGGCGACATCGCGTGGGCCGCGTCGCCGATGCACAGCAGGCCGGGCCGGTGCCAGCGGCGCAGCCGGTCGACCCGGACGGCCAGGTGGTGCACCTCGCTCCAGCCGATCTCCCCGACCCGCTCGCGCAGGCCGGGGACGAAGGCCGCGATCCGCTCGTGGAAGGCCGTCAGTCCGCTCGCCTGGAGCCGCTCGTACGCGCCGGTCGGGATCGTGTAGGCGAACTGCCAGAAATCGCCCCGGTCGATGGCGACCAGCGAGCCCCTCCCACCTTGGAAGAACGGCACCCGCTCACCCTCCCGCCGAGGCAGGCGGAACCACAGCACGTCCATGGGCGGCGAGCCCGCCAGGGGCCGCAGCCCGGCCTGGGCGCGCAGTACGGAGTGCCGGCCGTCGGCGGCGACCACCAGGTCCGCCCTGATCTCGATCGGACCCTCCTCACCCGTGGCCCGCAGACCGGCGACCCGGCCGTCCTCGACGATCAGGCCGGTCGCCTCCGTGGGCCGCATCAGCCGGAAACCGGGATAGGAGGCGGCTTTGCCGTACAGGAAGTCGAGAAGGTCCCACTGCGGCATGAACGCGATGTACGGGTGGCGCACCTTCAGCCGGGTGAAGTCGGCGAAGGTGACGCTCTGGCCGCCCATGCGTACCGCCACCTCGCTCATCTTGTTGTGCGGCAGTTTCAGGAACTCGCCGCTCCAGCCGAGCTCGGCGATGATCTCCAGCGTCGACGGGTGGACGGTGTCGCCGCGGAAGTCGCGCAGGAAGTCGGCGTGCTTCTCCAGCACGACCACCTCGACTCCCCGGCGGGCCAGCAGCAGTCCGGTCATCATGCCGGCGGGCCCGCCGCCGGCGACGAGCACTCTGGTACGCACGTCGTGTCACCTTCCCGTGGGGTAGAGCAGGCCGACCAGGGCGGGGACGTCGATCGGCGAGCCTGTGGCCCGGCTGACCGCCACCGCCGCGAACAGCGTCTTGGCGGCGGTCCCGGTGTCGTGCGGCGGCAGCTCGCCCGCCGCGACCCGGTCCGCCAGGAACGCGCCGATGAGCCGCTGCCCCTCGCCGGTCAGCTCGGCCAGCGCGGCGCGGGCGCGGGTGGCGCCGAAGAAGACCGCCACCAGCTCGGCGTTGCCCGCCAGCAGCCCGTCGAAGGCGGTGAGCAGCTCGGTCAGGACCTCCCTGGCCGGCCGCCCCGGGTGGCCGGCGGTCAGGAGCTCGCGCAGGCGCGTCATGAACCCGCGCTCCCGCAGAAGCGTCTCGACCAGCGCCTCCTTGCTGTCGAAGTACCGGTAGAGCAGCCCCGGCGTCACGCCCGCCGCCTCGGCGAGGTCCTTGACCGACGCCCCGTCCACGCCCTTGGCGGCGAACACCCGCAACGCCGCGTCGAGCAGCTGCTCACGCCGCCACTCCGCCTGTTCCCTGCGCGTCGCCATGATCTCCACATTTCATTGAATAAACGTTTACTCAACCAAATCTAGACGATCCGGTACGGCCCTGGCAAGCCGCACCTCGTTCCCTCCACCCGCCGGGAAGAAACGGTGGTTCCGGAGACCGGAACGCCACATTTCACTTTCGGTAGCCGGGAGATAACTTCGCGTCGCACTCCTTCTCAGAAAGGCAGGCTTCATGTCCGTGGTCATCACCAGCCCCTACCAGCACTCCGTGGCCGACTACTGGAACCGCGAGAAGAACGCCGTCAACCTCCGCCTCGGCGAGGTCTCCGGCACCTACCACCACCACTACGGCATCGGCGCCGTCGACTGGTCCGTGCTGGACGAGCCGGAGGAGACCCGCGAAGAGCGGATGATCGCCGAGATGCACCGGCTCGAGACCGCACAGGCCGTACTGCTGCTCGACCACCTCGGCCAGGTCCAGCCCACCGACCGGCTGCTCGACGCCGGATCGGGCCGCGGCGGCAGCAGCTTCATGGCGCACGAACGCTTCGGCTGCCGCGTGGACGGCGTCTCGATCTCGCAGAAGCAGGTCGACTTCGCCAACGAGCAGGCCCGCCTGCGCGGCGTGCAGGACAAGGTGGAGTTCCACTTTCGCAACATGCTGCAGACCGGCCTCGAACCCGGCAGCCTGAAGGGCATCTGGAACAACGAGAGCACGATGTACGTCAACCTCTCCAAGTTGTTCGCCGCCCACTCCCAGCTGCTCGCGCCCGGCGGCCGCTACGTGACCATCACCGGCTGCTACAACGACGTGTACGGGCTGCCCTCCAAGGCCGTCAGCGAGATCAACGCCCACTACGTCTGCGACATCCACCCGCGCAGCGCCTACTTCAAGGCCATGGCCGACAACCACCTCGTGCCCATCAACGTGATCGACCTGACCGAGGCGACCATCCCCTACTGGGAGCTGCGCGCGCGCTCTTCCGTGGTCACCGGCATCGAGGACGCGTTCCTGACGGCGTACAAGGACGGCAGCTTCCAGTACCTGCTCATCGCCGCCGACCGCGTCTGACCTCAGCCCAGCGAAAGGAACGTCATGCCCAACCCCTCCGCGTTCCTGCCCGGACCCACCGGGCTCGGCACCTCCGCCGCCCGCCTGTTCGCCCAACCGGCGGGCGGCCCCGCCGTACCGCAGGACCTCGGGTGTGTGCCGGGTCCACGCACCGTCAGACAGCCGCCGCTGGTGTTCACGCAGCGGCCCTGGGCCGACGGGAGCATGCCCGCGCTCTACTGCCCGCTCGCCGTGCGCGTGGACCACGCGCTCGGCGAGGTGGTCAACGAGCGGCTGGTGGAGTGGGCGGAGAAGATCGGCCTGCACGAGGGGCGCATCGAGACGTTCCGGCAGACCGGCTTCGGCCACCTGGTCACCCTCGCCCACCCCGACGTCGACGACCCCGACCGGCTGCTGCTGGCCGGGCAGATGAACGCCGCCTGGTGGGCCTGCGACGACTACTACGCCGACGAGACCGAACTCGGCGCCGACCCCGAACTGCTGGCCGGCCGGCTGGCCCTGGCGATGTCGGCCATGGACGCGCCGCCGCCGGCCGACGAGTTCGGCGAAGAGCTGGAGGCGCAGCTCAAGAGCGACCCGGTGCTGGTCTCACTGACCTCGGCCCGCGAGCACGTGGCCGTGCACTCGACGCCGTCGCAGCTCGCCCGCGTCAACCTGACGTCCTTCCAGATGTGGGTCAGCTGGAACGCCTACGGCGCCTGGCGGCAGAGTGGCCAACCCGTGGAGGCCTGGCGCTACCTGGCCGCCCGCCAGCACGACAGCTTCTACACCTCGATGACCCTGTCCGACATCGTGGGCGGCTACGAGGTGCCGGGCAACCTCTTCTACGAGGAGCGCGTGCACCGCGCCGCCATGCGGGCGGGCACCGCCGCCGTCATCGTCAACGACCTGCACTCGGCGCTCCGCGAGGCCGCCGACGAGCTGCCCGACTGCAACATCGTGCTGCTGGCGGCCGCCGAGCGCGGCTGCACCCTGCGCGAGGCGGCGGAACGCGCCGTCGCCCTGCACAACGACATCGTCGCGGCCTTCGAGGCCGACTGCGACGAGCTGCGGGCCGTACCCTCGCCCGAACTCCACCACTTCCTGTGGGCGCTCGGCGGCTGGCTGGGCGGCGGCCTCGAATGGCACGGCACCACCAACCGCTACACCACTACAGAACCCGCGGAGTAGTGGGCCGGCAGGGGTGGGAGGGTGGCAGGGGCATTGACCGGCTTCTTCTAGAGTCTGGGTGGCGCGCCACGACGACCCCACCGGTTCCTCGGGGTGGATCTTGTCGTATACCTCCATACCTGGATCGCCGGAATGTGATGTGGGATCGATGTCATGAAGAACGCGGGAGACCTGGCGAGGGTGAGCGTGTTCGCCGCGCTCATCGCCGTGCTCGGACTACCGGGCACGCTCAACGTTTTCGGCAACGCCGTGCCGATCACCCTGCAGACCTTCGGCGTCATGCTCGCCGGTGCCATTCTGGGTACCTGGCGGGCGGCGCTGGCGGTGACCGTGCTGCTCGTGCTCGTCGCGGTCGGCCTGCCGCTACTGGCGGGCGGGCGGGGCGGGCTGGGGGTGTTCGCCGCCGCCTCGGCCGGCTACCTGATCGGCTGGATCCCGGGCGCCGCCGTCACCGGCTGGATCGTGCAGCGCGGCGGGCGCAACCCGGGCATCGTACGGCTGCTGCTGGCCTGCGTCGCGGGCGGCATCGGGGTGATCTACCTGTGCGGCGTACCCGTGCAGGCGCTGGTCACCGGCATCCCCCTGGGGAAGACGATGCTGCTCAGCACGGTGTTCCTGCCCGGCGACCTGATCAAGGCGGTGCTCGCCGCCTTCGTCGCCAGGGGCGTCCAGCGGGCCTACCCCGACGCCGTGCCGGCCACCTGGCAGGAGCGGCACACGTGGCGGTAGCGGCACACGTCCTGGAGCACGCCGCGCGCGATCCCGGCCGGGTCGCGCTCGTCGGCCCGGAGGAGGAGGTCACCTACGCGGAACTGGCCGGGCGAATCAAGGCATGGGACGTGCGCGCCACCGCCGGTCCCGCCGTGATCAGCGTGAAGGACCCGGTGGCCGCCCTCACCAGGGCGCTCGCCGCCGACCTGGCCGGGATCACGCCGCTGGTCTGCGACGACCGCGCCGCCCGCCTGCTGGCGGACCTCCCACCCGCTCCTCTGGCCGAGGGCGGGTGGGCCTGTTTCACCTCCGGCAGCACCGGACGGCCGCGCGCGGTGGTCCGTACGCGGGCCTCCTGGACCGGCTCCTTCCGGCACCTCGACCGCCTATCCGGCATCGGCGCGGAAGACGTGGTGCTGATCCCGGGTCCGCTCATCACCTCCCTGTACGCCTTCGCCGCCGCCCACGCCCTGGGCACCGGCGCTACGGCGATCGTCCCCGGCCGGTGGTCCCTGGAGCACCTGGACGCCGCCACCGCGGTCCACCTGGTACCCCACCAGCTCCAGGAGGTCCTGCCCAAGCCCGCCTCCCTGCGCGTGGCCCTCGTCGGCGGCGCCGCGCTCGACCCCGCCGCCCGCGAACGCGCCCAGGCCGGCGGCCTCCGGGTGCTGTCCTACTACGGGTCGAGCGAGCTCTCCTTCGTCGCCGCCGACGCCGACGGCACCGGCATGCGCGCCTTCCCCGAGGTGGAGATCGAGGTCAGGGCGGGCGAGGTGTGGGTGCGTTCGCCCTGGGTGGCCGACGGTTACCTGGCGGGCGCCGCCGGTCCGCTGCGCCGGGACGCCGGGGGCTGGGCGACGGTCGGCGACCTGGCGGAGCCGTACCGGCCGGGCGGGGTTCTGCGGGTGCGCGGCAGGGGCGACGGCGCGATCCAGACCGGCGGCGCGACCGTCGTGCCCGAGGACGTCGAGGCGGTGCTGCGGCGGGTGCCGGGCGTGGCGGACGCGGTCGTCGTGGGCGCGCCGCACCCCGACCTGGGCGCGCTCGTGTGCGCGGTGGTCGAGGGCCCGGTACGGCGGGCCGACCTGGAAGCCGCCGCCCGCGCCGGACTGGACCGGGTACAACGGCCGAGACGCTGGTACGCGGCCGACACCCTGCCCCGCACCCCCGCCGGCAAACCGGCCAGGGCGCTGATCGCCGAGACGCTGACCGGCTTCGGGAGACTGGTGTGAGGCCGGTGGTGGTGGCCGCCCGGCGTACCCCGATCGGTACGGCGGGCCACGCCTTCAAGACGCTCACCGCCGACCGGCTCGCCGCCCCGGTGCTCGCGGCGGTGCTCGCCGACGTGCGCAAGGCGGGCGGCGGGCACCGGGACGTGGACGACGTGGTGCTCGGCAACTGCATGGGCCCCGGCGGGAACCTGGCCCGCGTCTCGGCGCTGGCCGCCGGGTTCGGGCACGAGGTGCCCGGCCTGACCGTCGACCGGCAGTGCGGCAGTGGCCTGGCCGCGATCCTGCTGGCCGGGCAGGCGGTGACCGCGGGTGAGGCGGAGTTCGTGGTCGCGGGCGGGGCCGAGAGCGCCTCGACCGCTCCGCTGCGCACGCGCCGGGGGGCGGTGCGGCCCTACGATCGGGCGCCCTTCACCCCGGACGGGCACCCGGACCCCGACATGGGACCCGCGGCCGAGGCGCTGGCACACGCCCGCGGCGTCAGCCGCGAGCGTCAGGACGCCTACGCGATCGACAGCCACGCCAAGGCGCTGGCCGGTGACTTCGCGAAAGAGATCGTCGCGGTCGGCGAGCGGGAGACCGACGAGCGGCCGCGCGTCCTGCGGGAGCGGTCGCTGGCCAGGCTGCCGGCGGCGTTCGTGCCCGGCGGCACGGTCACCGCGGGCAACTCCTCGCCGATCAGCGACGGCGCGGCGGCGGTGGCCGTCGCGGACGAGCGGCTGGGGCTGCCGGGTCTGCGGCTGGTCGCCGGTTCTGTCGTGGGATGCGACCCGGAGCTGCCCGGCTGGGGGCCGGTGCCGGCCGTACGGCGGGTGCTGCGGCGGGCGGGGGCCGAACTCGGGCAGGTGGCGGCGGTGGAGATCGTGGAGGCGTTCGCCGCGCAGGTGCTCGCGGTGACCGACGCGCTCGGCCTGGACCCCTTGGGCGCCGACCGCACGCGGGTCTGCGCCGACGGCGGCTCCCTAGCCCTCGGCCATCCGTGGGGGGCCAGCGGCGCGGTCGTGGTCACCCGCCTGTTCCACCGGCTGGTCGGCGCGGGCGCGCCGCGTGGCACGCTGGGGCTGGCGACGGCCGCGGTCGGCGGCGGTCTCGGGGTCGCGGCGTTGTTCGAGGTGGTGTAGATGATCGAGCTGAGCGGCGTCGGCGTACGGCTGGCCGAGCGCGAGGTCCTGGACGGCCTGACGCTGACCCTGCCCGAGCGGCGGATCGGCGTGGCCGGGGCCAACGGCTCCGGCAAGAGCACCTTCGCCCGCCTCCTGAACGGCCTGGCCCTGCCCACCACGGGCACCGTCCGCGTCCTGGGCATGGACACCCGCCGCGAAGCCGCCAAGATCAGGCGCCGGGTCGGCTTCCTGTTCACCGACCCCGACGCGCAGATCGTGATGCCGACGGTGGCCGAGGACGTGGCCTTCTCCCTGCGCCGCAGGGGCCTGCCGAAGGCGGAGGTGGACGCGCTGGTGGAGGAGGTGCTGTCGCGCTACGGCCTGGCCGCCCACGCCGACCACCCCGCGCACCAGCTCTCCGGCGGCCAGAAGCAACTGCTCGCCCTGTGCTCCGTGCTGGTCCTCGAACCCGACATCCTCGTCATGGACGAGCCCACCACCCTGCTCGACCTGCGCAACTCCCGCCAGGTGGCGCGCATCCTGCGTGAGCTGCCCCAGCAGCTCGTGGTCGTCAGCCACGACCTCGCGCTGCTGGCCGACTTCGACCGGGTCCTCGTGCTCGACCAGGGCAAACTCGTCGCCGACGGCCCGCCGGAGGCCGCGCTCGGCCACTACAGGGACCTGATGGCGTGACCGGTCTCAAGCTGCTCGGACTGGCCGCAGGATGCACGGTGCTGGTCCTGCTCCAGACCCCGGCGGCGCTGGCCGGCGCGGCCGCCGTCGTCCTGGTCCTGTACGCGGTGGCCCGGGTGCGCCCGGCGGCGGCCTGGGGCCAGATCCGGCCGGTGCGGTGGTTCGCGCTCGCGCTGTTCGTCACCCAGCTCCTGCTGGCCGACCTGCCAGCCGCGACGGTCACGACGACGCGCGTGGTGCTCATGGTCGCGCTGGCCGGGCTGGTCACGCTCACCACGCCCGCCTCGGTGATGCTCGCCGCCCTGGAGCGCGGGCTCGCGCCGCTGCGGCTGGTGCGGGTGGACCCGTTCCGGGTCTCGCTCATGCTCACGCTCACCCTGCGCAGTGTCCCCCTGCTCACCGACCTCGCGCGCCGGGTCAGGGAGGCGCAGCGGGCGCGCGGGGTGTCGTGGAGCGTGCGGGCCTTCGCCGTACCGCTGGTGGTGAGTGCGCTGCGGCACGCCGACGCGCTCGGCGAGGCCCTCAGCGCCCGCGGCCTGGACGACTGAGCCCCTACGGCGCCAGCGGGAAGACGGCGCGGAACTGCGCGCCGGGCTCGTGATCGGTGATGGCGAGGCTGCCCCCGTGGACCTCGGCGATCTGCCGCGACAGCGCCAGCCCGAGCCCGCTGCCGCCCTGGTCGCGCTCGCGTCCCTCCCGAAGGCGGGTGAAACGCTCGAAGACCCGCTCCCGGTCCTGCGGGGCGATGCCGTTGCCGTCGTCGGTGACGGTCAGCACCACCTCGCCGCCGTCCACGGCGACCGACAGGCCGACGCGCGAGCGGGCGTGGCGCTCGGCGTTGTCGAGCAGGTTCGTCAGCAGCCGGTCGAGCTGGATGGGGGAGCCGTCCACGAAGGCGCCGTCCGCCACGTCCGCGCGCACGCCCGCCCGCCGGGCGGCCTGTGCGCGCGCCAGCTCGCCGAGGTCCACCCGTTTCCTGTCCGGTACGGCTCCCGCGTCCAGCCTGGCCATCAGCAGCAGCTCGTCGATGATCCCCGACAGCCGGTCGACGGCGTCGAGCGAACGGGCTCCCACCTCGGGCCAGTCGGTGTCCGCCGGATCGGCGACGGCCAGCTCCAGCTGGGTGCGCAGCGCGGTGATCGGGCTGCGCAGCTCGTGTGAGGCGTCGCTGACGAAGTGGCGCTGGGTCTCGGCGGAGCGTTCGAGGCGGGTGAGGGTGTCGTTGGTGGCGGTGGCCAGGGCGGCGATCTCGTCGCCCGTCCCCGGCACGGTCACCCGCCGCCCCAGGTCACCGGCGGTGATGGTGGCGAGCTGGGTGCGGATCCGCTTGACCGGCCGCAGGGCCTGGCCGACGGCGGTCCAGGCGGCCAGGCCCACCATGAACAGCAGCGCGGGCAGGGCGACGGCGAGCGTGAAGTAGAGCAGGCGGATCGCCTGCCGGGTGGCGGAGACGTCCTCGGCGCCGTACACGGTGATCGGGCCGCTGGGGGTGGTGGTGCGCAGGAAGGCGATGTAGTACTCCTCGCTCGCCTCGGGCAGGTCCGGCCGGCCGTAGGTGGTGGTGAGGCGTTCCGGCGGCGGGGTGGGCAGGGCGGCGAACCGGTTCTGGTCGCCGGCCTGCGTCGAGGTGCCGAGGACGGCGCCGTCGGCGGCGATGACCTGAAGGAGGTCGATGCCGGGCGGGGTGGACAGGTCGGCGGGCAGGTCGCCGCGGCGGGCGTCGGCGGCCTGCGCCTGCACGGCCTGGTTCACCCGGGAGGCGAGCTGGGCTTCGAGCGTGCGGGGGATGGTCATGGCGAGGATGGCCGCGGCGGCGCCCAGCGCGATCGCGGCCGCGAACGTGGCGGCCAGCGTCACCCGGCCCCGAACGGAGCGCGGCATGACCTTCATGGGAAGATCGTTGCCGCGACCGGTTCGGGGCAAAGCCAGCAACGCTGCCGAATTCCCCCAAGCGGTGGGCTATGCCTTGGGCTTGTAGACGAGCACCTGCACGCCCGAGCTCAGCGCCGTCGACCTCACGAAGTCCAGGTGGGTGATGTCCAGGCCGTCGAACACCCGCGTGCCCTCACCGCCGATGACCGGCATGACCCAGAGGTGGTACTCGTCGACCAGCTTGTGCTCCAGCAGTGTGCGGTCGAGCTCGCCGGTGCCGTACTTCAGGATGCTCTGGCCGGGCTCCTGCTTCAGCTTGGCGACCGTCTCGGCCACGTCGCCCTCGATGAGGGTGGCGTTCCACTTGGTCTCCTTCAGGGTCCTGGAGGCCACGTACTTGGGCAGGGCGTTGATCCGCACGGCGTACTCGCCCTGGGTGGACTCCATCATCGGCCAGACCTCGGCGAAGCCCTCGTAGGTCTCCCGGCCGAGCAGCAGGGCGTCGGCGCCGAACAGCAGGTCGCGGGCATATCCCTCGTAGCTCTCGTCCCAGTAGGGAGAGCTCCACTTCTCGGGCGAGCTGATGACTCCGTCGATGGTCATGAAGGTGGATTCGATGAGCTTACGCATGTCCGGCGTCCTCTTTCGGGGTTGTTCTTCGTTCGATGAGGTAACTCTGCCGGATCGTTCTTACCGAATCTTTTCGGTCCGCCGTAACTCCGCGGAAGTCAGAGATCCCGGAGGACCTCGCGCAGCCGTACGGCGAAGCCCTCCGCGTCCTCCGTCCAGGCGACATGCCCGCCGGGGAACATCGTGGGCTCGGTGCCGATCGAGGCGGCCAGCGCCCTGGAGGCGCGGTCGCAGAGCTGGCCGGCGGAGTCCTCGCCCAGCCCGACCAGCACGCGGACCGGTCCGTCGCGCAGCGCGGCGACGTCGGGCTCCCAGCGGACGGTGCCGCGCATCATGTGCAGGTAGGAGTAGCGCTCGTCGGCGGCGTACTGGGGGTCGGGCTCGGCGGGGAACATGTGCTCCAGGGCGCCTTCCGGCAGGTGGATGTCGGCGTTCTCGAAGAAGATCGCCCATGCGGTCGCGGTGTCGCCGGCGGCGTAGGCGGCCACCATGTCCTCCATCCGGGCGTCGAGCTTCTCGCGGTCGGGCAGCTGCGTGTAGTGGGGCGGCTCGTGCGCGATCACCGCGCGTACCCGCTCGGGGTGGTCCTGGGCGAGGGCGAGCACGCTCACGGCGCCGCCGCTGCTGCCGAACACGACCGCGGGGCCCGCGTCGACCTCGGCGAGGAGCAGGGAGAGGTCCGCGGCGCGCAGGGCGGGCGTGGAGTCGCGCCCGGGGTCGTCGAGCACGCTGCGGTGGATGCCGCGGGGGTCGGTGGTCAGCACGGTGTACTCGCCGGCCAGCAGGTCGGCCAGCGGCGCGAACGCCCCGGCGTCCATCGGCGCGCCGAACAGGACGACGAGCGGTCCCTGGCCCCGCACCTCGTAGTGCAGCGTGCCGTCGGGGGTCTTCAAGGTAGTCATGTTCGTCTCCTCATCTTCGGTACTGGACGGTACAGTACTCGTCTCTGTACTGGACCGTCCAGTACTATTTCTTCATGGACAACCCCCAGCAGGACGGACGCACCGCCAGGAAGCGTCGCGCGATCGTCGACGCCGCGCGCACCCTCTTCCTGCGCAACGGCTACGCGGGCACCAGCATGGACGAGATCGCCGCGATGGCCGAGGTCTCCAAGCAGACCGTCTACAAGCACTTCGCCGACAAGCAGCGGCTGTTCACCGAGCTGATCACCCTCGACATCTCGCGGATCGAGGTCGAGGTGCACCCGCTCGAAGCCGCCATGCCCGGCACCGACGACCTGGAGCGCGACCTTCGGGAGTACGCCCGCACGCACCTGGCGGTGGTCATGCAGCCGCATCTGCTGCGCATGCGCCGCGTCCTCATCGGCGAGGCGGACCGCTTTCCCGACCTGGCGCGAGCCTGGTACGAGAACGGGCCGGTGCGGTCGAGCGCGCTGTTCGCCGGATGGTTCGAGGCGCTCGGGCGGCGCGGGCTGCTCAACGTGCCTGACCCGCTGCTCGCGGCCCAGCACTTCAACTGGCTGGTGCTGTCGATCCCGCTGAACAGGGCGATGTCCTTGCCGGTCGAGGCGGCGCTCTACGACGAGAAGGAGCTGAACCACTACGCCGACGAGGGCGTGCGCGTCTTTCTGGCCGCCTACGGCAGATGACTGGGCCTGCCGGGCGAGCGGCTCGCCGCCTGCCCGTCAACCCTGGCGCTGGGCGAGCGGGACCGCCGCCTCGCTCGTGAAGGGCAGGAACGTGAACGACTCCTGCAGGTAGAGCTTCACCGTGTCCGCGGTGTGCGACAGGTAGCCGATCGACAGGTCCTCGCCCAGGTGCAGGTCGTAGTCGCCGCCGCGGGTGGTCAGCACCAGCGCGCCGGCCAGCGCGGGCGCCCAGATGATGTCGCCGTCCACCATCCGCTCGATGTGCGAGCGCACCGGGTAGCCGTGGTCGCTGGTCTCGGTGACGCCCGTGTACGCCTCCGGGCCCAGCAGGACCGTGTACGGCCCGTCCACGCCGGCCACCCGCAGCGCACTGAGCGCCTGGGCGATCGCCTCCGGGTAGCCGGTGAACTCGGTGGGCAGCGGGATCGGGCGGTGTGAGCTGGCCGGGACGATGCCGGTGATGCCGGCGGCGCCGTACCCCTGGAAGATCGCGCGGTCCTCGGCGATGGCGAGGGCGGTCGCGGCGTCCTTGGCGGGCTGCCAGTCGGAGTCGCCGGAGCCGCGCTCGACGTCGTCGATCGCCTCACGGCTCAGCTCGAACGGCCGGCGCAACTCCACCAGCGCCGCCACACCCCGCTGCCTGGCCTCGACGCCGTCGCCGGGCGGCTGGATCCCGGTGACGTGGCCGGTGCCGACGGCCGAGCTGCCGGCGCCGGTCGGGCCATGGGTGTCGACCACGCGCCGGCCGGCGAGGTTGCGCTTGAACGTGCGGGCCACCTCCTCCTCGATCTGCGCCCAGGCGGCGTCGGAGATCGGGGCGAGCTCGCGGTGCAGGTTGTTCATGACTGCGGGACTCCTTTGAGGCTGCCGATCTCCAGAGCGCCCGGCGCCTGTGGTTCGGCCAGCCGTTCGAGCAGGTCGGGCGTCGGGACGAAGTAGGTCGAGCCGGTCAGGGCGGTGGAGAAATCCAGGATCCGGTCGTAGTTGCCGGGCGGGTCTCCGGCGAACATGTTCGTGATCATCCGGTCGAGGACGTCCGGAGTCCTGGAGTAGCCGATGAAATAGGTGCCGAACTCGCCGGCCGCCGCGTTGCCGTACGGCATGTTGTCCCGCACGATCTTCAGCTCCCTGCCGTCCTCCTCGATGACGGTCAGCGCGTTGTGGGCCCAGGTCGGCTTGGTCTGGTCGTCCAGCTCGACGTTGGCCAGCTTGGTACGGCCGATGACGCGCTCCTGGTATTCGACGGGCAGCGCGTTCCAGGCGGCCAGGTCGTGCACGTACTTCTGCACGGTGACGTACGTGCCGCCGGCGAACAGCGGGTCCTCCTCGCCGATCAGCACCGAGTCGGCGGCCAGTTCGTCCTCGGGGTTCTCCGTGCCGTCCACGAAGCCGAGCAGGTCCCGGGCGTCGAAGTAGCGGAAGCCGTGCACCTCGTCCACGCTCGACAGCGCCCCCGAGAGCCGGTCCATGACGAGCGCGGCCAGCTCGAAGCAGAGGTCCATGCGCTCGGCCCGCAGGTGCAGCAGCAGGTCGCCGGGCGTGGAGGGCGCGTGGTGGACGCCGCGCACCTCGGGCATCGGGCGCAACATGGCCGGGCGCGGCAGGTCGAACCACCGGTCCCACGCCTCGGCGCCGATGCCGAGCACGCAGGACAGGTTGCCGTCCAGGCTGCGGAAGCCGACCGTGCGCCGCAGCGCCGCCAGGTCGCCGCAGAGCGACCTGACCGCCTCCCGGGCCGCGGCGTCGTGCTTCACCGTCGCCACGGTGAAGACGGCCGCCCTGCTCAACGGCCCCAGAACCGCCTGCAGTCCATGCTGTCGTGAGCTCACCTGACGAACCTTGCCGCCCGGCGGTAAGGCCAACCTCACGGCTCAGCCAACGGAGAGAATGTCAGGTTTCCGCTGGTCTGTGGCGGACACAGGCCCCAACGTGAGACGACTGCCCGCCCTGGGCGTCTGCCTGACGGCCGCGTTCATGTCCGGTCTCGACGTGAGCATCGTCAACGTGGCGCTGCCGTCCATCCAGGAGAGCCTGCGCGCCAGCGAGGACGGCCTGCAGTGGACGCTGTCCGGGTACGCGCTCACGTTCGGGCTGCTGCTCGTGCCCGCCGGGCGGCTCGGCGACGCGCGCAGCCGGCGGGCCGTCTTCATGGTCGGCGTCGCCCTGTTCACGCTGGCCAGCACCGCGTGTGGATTCGCGCCCACGATGCCGCTGCTGATCGCCGCCCGGCTGGTACAGGGCGTCGCGGCCGGCATGCTCAACCCGCAGGTGTCCGGGCTGATCCAGCAGATGTTCCAGGGCCAGGAGCGCGGCCGGGCCTTCGGCGCGTTCGGCGCCACGATGGGCATCGCGACCGCGGCCGGGCCCACGATCGGCGGCGCGCTCGTCACCGCGTTCGGGCACGAGGAAGGCTGGCGGTGGGTGTTCCTCGTCAACCTGCCGATCGGCGTCATCCTCCTGCCGCTGGCCTGGAAGCTGCTGCCGCCCGGCGTGAAAGGGCGGCAGGAGAGCATGGACCCCGTCGGCGTGCTGCTGCTCGGGATGGGCGTGTTCGGCCTGCTCCTGCCGTTCGTGCAGCAGCACCAGTGGGAGGGGCGGGCCAAATGGCTGCTCGTGCCCGCCGCGCTGGCCGTACTGGCGCTCTTCGTCGCCTGGGAACGCCGCTACAAGCGTGAGCCGCTGATCCAGCTCGGCCTGTTCGCCAAACACTCCTACAGCCTCGGCGCCGTCATCGCCCTGTTCTACTTCGCCGGATTCACCGGCATCTTCTTCATCTACACCCTCTACCTGCAGAACGGCCTGCACTACACCCCGCTCCAGGCAGGACTGGCCATCACCCCGTTCGCCATCGGCTCCTCCCTGGCCGCCATCGCCGGCGGACGCCTGGTCGGGCGGGCCGGGCGGCTGCTCGTCGCCGTCGGCCTCGCCGTCGTCATCGCCGGACTCGCCGCCACCATCGTGGTCACCGGAATCTGGACCGGACCCGAACTCGGCTGGGCCAACGCGCCGACCCTGCTGATCGCCGGCCTCGGCAGCGGGCTCGTGATCGCGCCCAACCAGGCCATCAGCCTGTCGGAGGTGCCACCGGTCAACGGCGGCAGCGCCGCCGGCGTACTCCAGACCGGTCAGCGGCTGGGCTCCGCCTTCGGCATCGCCGCCACCGGGTCGATCTTCTTCGGCGCGCTCCACGCCGGGTGGCCCTCGGCGTTCCGGCACGGGCTCCTGGTGGTCATCGCCTTCGTCGCCGTGGCGCTCGCCGCCGCCGTCTTCGACTTGGTCCACAGCAGGAGTACGGCCCGCCGCACCGGATAGCCGGATCTTGCAACCGACCCCCCAAACCCACTTCGACCTGCGACTATCGCCGCGCGTTCGGGGCGATAGCGAAACGGTAGTGGGACGATGCCCGCCCGCTTGAGCCTGAGGCCAGTTGATCCACAGGAACCAGCCCAATACGGGTGAGGCGAAGGAGACGCAGGCCATGTTCACCGCCAAATTGACTCGGACTCTCCGGCTTCTGGTATCGCGCTCCGCCAACAACCCCTGGGAATAACGGTGTCGATCCACGTAGAGGTGCCGGCGATCTCCGAGGCGCTCGGGACCGGACAGGCGTGCGGCACCTTCGGCGAACTGCTCCAAGGCGCGCTGGCGGACCCGCAGGTGGACTTCCTGGTCACCCTGCCGATCGAGGCGGGCAGCACCGCCCGCTTCCGCTACGACCGGCGCACCACCGACATCCGGGTGGTCCCCGGAGACCGGAAGAAGGCCAGGTCGCTGGCCCGCTCGATGCTCACCGTCCGCGGCTTCCGCGGCGGTGGCGAACTCCACGTCGACACCGACCTGCCCATCGGCAAAGGTCTTGCCAGCTCCTCCGCCGACCTCGTGGCCACCGCGTGGGCCGTGGGACGGGCGCTCGGCGAACTGCCCACCCCGGGCGAGATCGAGGAGCTGATGCGGAGGATCGAGCCGTCCGACGGCGTGATGTACCCGGGCACCGTGGCCTTCCGCCACCGCGACGTACGGCTCCTCGAACACCTCGGCCACCTGCCCGACATGACCATCGTCGGCGTCGACGAGGGCGGCAGCGTCGACACGGTCGCCTTCAACCGCGGCCACCGGCGCTTCTCCGACTCCGCCCGGCAGGAGTACCAGCGGCTCCTGGACACGCTGCGCGTCGCGGTCCCCGCCGGTGACACCGCCGAGATCGGCCACGTGGCCAGCAGGAGCGCCGCCATGCACCAGCGGATGCACCCCAAGCGCATGCTCCGCGACGTCCTCGGCATCTGCGGCGCCGTCGGCGGCCTCGGTGTCGTCACCGCGCACAGCGGCACCATGCTCGGCATCCTGCTCGACGAGGCCGACCCCGACTACACCGCCAAGCTGGGGAAGGCGATCGGCGAATGCTCCGCGCTGGCCGGCGGTTCCCACCTCTTCCGCACCGCCCGCCCGGCTAGGAGGCCGATGTGAGTTCCCCCAAGCGGCGAGTCGAGCTACGCAGCGACACCTTCACCCTGCCCTCGCCGCGGATGCTGGAGGCGATGGTGGCCGCCGAACTCGGCGACGACGTCTACGGCGAGGACCCGACCGTCAACGCGCTGGAGGTCCTGGCCGCGCGGCTGCTCGGCAAGGAGGCCGCCTGCTTCATGCCCAGCGGCACCATGAGCAACCTGGCCAGCATCATGACCCACTGCCCGCGCGGCACGAAGGTCATCGTCGGCGAGGAATCCGACATCTACGTGTACGAGGCCGGCGGGGCCTCGGTGTGCGGGGGAGTGATCTACCACCCGATCCCCAACAACCTCGACGGCACGATGGACCTCGACGCCATCGCCGCCGCCTTCCCGCCCGACTCCGACGATCCGCAGTTCGCCCTGCCCGCGCTGCTCTGCCTGGAGAACCCGCAGAACCACCGGGGCGGCAAAGTGCTGCCGGCGGCGTACCTGCGCGAGGTCACGGACTTCGCCCGGGAGAACGGCCTGACCGTGCACATGGACGGCTCGCGCATCTTCAACGCCGCGCTGGCCGCCGACGTGCCCGTCGCCGAACTGGCCGGCTACGCGGACTCCGTCATGTTCTGCCTGTCCAAGGGGCTCGGCGCGCCGGTCGGCTCGATGGCCGTCGGGACCGGGCCGTTCATCCGCGACGTGCGCCGCCTGCGCAAGATGCTCGGCGGCGGGATGCGGCAGGCCGGCGTACTGGCCGCGGCCGCGATCGTCGCCCTGGAGAACAGCGGCCGGCTGGCCGAGGACCACGAGAGCGCCCGGCGGCTCGCCGACGGCCTGGAGACCATCCCCGGCATCGCGGTCGACCGCGCCGAGCCCGGCATCAACATGGTCTTCTTCCGCGTCCTCACCATGGACAACCCCACGTTCATCGCCGCCGCGCAGGCCCAGGGCGTGGCGCTGGCCGAGCTCGGCCACGGGCAGATCCGGGCCGTGACCCACTACGGAGTCGAGCCCGAGGACATCGGCTACGTGCTCGACGTGATCCGTTCGATCCTCACCGACTCCACCAGGAGGAGCCATGCCGATCACAAGCCCGTACTCGCCGGTTGACGTCCGGCCGCAGCTCTCCGCCGAGGAGTTCTACGCCGAGTACGTCAACAAGAAGCCGGTCCTGATGCCCGGTGCCCTCGCCGAGCTTCCGGCCGCCCAGCGCTGGTCGCTGCCCTACCTCGCCTCGATCGCGCCCGACCTGCCGGTACGGCTCAAGACCGGGCGCGTGGCCGAGGGCAAGACCACGACCGTCCGGCTCGACGACTACTCCAAGACGGTCACCGCCTGGGAGCAGCGTGGATCCGACGACGTGGAACGGCCCGCGTACCTGCACGACGTGCCGCTGCTCACGTTCATCCCCGAACTGCGGCAGGACCTCGAACCCTTCCCCGGCCACCTGTTCCCCGCGTTCTTCCGCGACAACTGGGCGGTCTTCCCGCAGTTCTTCGTCGGCCCCTCGCAGGCCGTCACCACGCTGCACTTCGACACCCTGCTCACCCACAACCTGTTCTTCCAGCTCGACGGCAGCAAGCGCTTCGTCATGGTCGCCAACGAGGACCGCGACCGCTGCTACACCTACAACTGGCGCTGGGCCGAGGTGAACCCGGAAGACCCCGACTACGACCGCCACCCCGACTTCCGCGGCGTGCGCGTCATGGAGGCGCACGTCCAGGCCGGCGACCTGTTCTACATGCCGCCCGGCACCCTGCACCAGGTCTCCTCGCTCAGCTCCTCGGTGTCGTTCAACATCGACTGGCACGACAAGGTCAGCGCCCTGCGCGGCATCGCCGCCGTACGCCACGGCATGCCGCGCCAGAACCTGCGCTACAACCTGCTCCTCGCCCTCGGCGTCTACGGCCGGGTGCCGCTCAAGGTGCTCATGCCGGCCCTCCGGTCGTACTTCACCTACATCTCCTAATCTTCCTTTCCGGCCGGGAGAACGCATGCTGTTCAGCCAAGACCTGATCCGCTCGCTGGCCACCGCGGTCGACCTCGTCAACACGCAACTCGTCACCGTCGCCGACCTGGTCGCGCTCATCGAGCGCCGCCAGGTCGGATACCCCGACGAGCTGACCGGGGCCGACCTCGAAGCCGTCCGCGGCTCGCGGGAGGAGTTCCACCACGTCTTCATCGCGCCCGACCAGGGCGTCGAGCGCCTCAACAAGCTGCTCGGGCGGACCAGGCTCACCCTGCGGCTGTCCGAGTACGACGGCCAGCGGCTGCGCCTGCAACACCACGCCGGGGAGGCGCCGGTGGCCGAACAACTCACCGCCGACTGCGGGCTCGCCCTCGCGTACCTGTTCGTCCAGGGCGAGCAGACGCGGCTGCGGACCTGCGCCGCCGAAGGTTGCTCCCGGGTCTTCGTGGACGCCTCACGCAACCGCTGCCGGGTGTACTGCGACAGCCGTACCTGCGGAAACCGCGCCCACGCGGCGGCACACCGAGCACGTCGCCGGACCTAGGGACGATATGAGCGCCCATGCTTTCCCGCCCTCGCCCAATCTGGCCCTCGACGAACTCGTCAACCACAGACGTCGGGCCGGGCAGCCACTGATTCACCTGGGGTTCGGCGAATCGCAGCTGCCCGTGCCCGACTTCCTCGCCGACCGGCTGCACGCCGGCGCGGCCAGGAACCGCTACGGCCAGATCGGCGGCGAGCTCGACTGCCGCGAGGCAGCCGCCGGCTACTTCACCCGCCGTGGCCTGCGCACCCACGCCGACCAGGTCGTCATGGCACCCGGCAGCAAACCCGTCCTGCTCGCCCTGATGGCGGCCCTGCCGGGAGCCGTCGTGCTGCCCCGGCCCTGCTGGGTCACCTACGAGCCACAAGCACGGCTGTTCGCACGCGAGGTCGTCGGCGTGCCCGTGCCGCCCCAGTGCGGCGGGGTACCCGACCCGGACCGGCTCGTCCCCGCGTTGCGGGCGGCACGACGAGCCGGTCTGAGACCCCGCTCCATCGTGCTCACCCTGCCCGACAACCCGACCGGCACGCACGCGCCCGCCGCCGTGGTGCGCAGGCTGGCGGAGATCGCCGACGACTGGGACCTGCTGGTCATCTCCGACGAGATCTACCGCGACATCGTGCACCCGCCAGGCGACGCGATCACCAGCCCGGCAGAGTTCATCCCCGACCGGACCGTGGTCACCTCCGGGCTGAGCAAGAGCCTGGCGCTGGGCGGATGGCGAATCGGCTTCGCCCGCTTTCCTGACACGGTGGACGGGCTGGCGCTGCAAAGCCGCGTCATCGGGCTGGCCAGCGAGATCTGGTCGTCCTTGGCCGGCCCGATGCAGGAAGTAGCCCGATACGCACTGTCTGAACCGCCGGAGCTGAGACGGCACCTGGCAGCCAGCACAAGGTTGCACGGCGCGGTGGCAGGGGCGGTACACGAAGTGATGACAGGCGCGGGCGCGGCCGGCCGCCCACCAACAGGAGGCTTCTACGTCTACCCGGACTTTGCCCCCATCCGCAGCAGACTGGCCAAGATGGGCATCCGTGACTCAGCCTCCCTGGAACGCCATCTATTGGACCGGGTAGGCGTGGCGGTCCTGGGCGGCCACCACTTCGGCGACGACCCCAAGGCGCTCCGCTTCCGCGCGGCGACCAGCATGTTGTACGGCGAGAGCGACGAGGAACGCTGGCTGGCCCTGGAAAGCACAGACCCGGTGGCCTTGCCCCACATCGAACGCATGCTGGACAACCTGACCGACGCCTTCCACACGTTGACCGGCGTATCCACCCGGCCCGCAGTGGCCGCGCTCCACTGAAAAGCACGGTGTTCCGCTTCGCTCCACGCGTTCTTCCAGTCGAGCCGGGGGCTCGACCCCGCGCCGGACCTCGCTCCGCTCGGGCTGCCCTATGAAGCGCTTTCGCCCACAGGGTGGTCAGCGGCGTGGGCGGAGCCGTTCGAGCCTGTCGGTGTGAACGGCGTCGATGAACGGTCCTGGTGTGTCAGACGCGGCGAAGACAGCGACCTGGTTGGCGATCAACCGCTCGGCGTACTCAGCGGAGGTCAGGTCTCCGCGGGTGATGACAAAGCAGCGGGCTTGATGTTCGACGACCGCATCGATCTCGGCCTGGCGGTAGCGGATGCGCTTGTCCTTCATCAGCACCGCCCAGCCCCTCCGGGCGCTTTCCTCGATCCAGCAGGCGTCGGCGACACCTTCGTCTTCGGGCACACCGTAGTGCTCGGCGAGCGTGATGAGATCCCGTCCGGCAGCGCGGAGCAAGCCGGGAACGGCCACTCGTCCCAGGCTGCGGTCGACGAAGAATTTACGCGGCTGTTCGGGTGGCGACACGGATGACGTCTTCGACCTCTTCCCTGCTCAGACCAAACTCTTCAGCGACGATGTCGACGGGCTCTCCGGCTTGGAAGAGATCAATGAGGTCTTCCAGTTTGGCGCCGCCACGCACGAGCCGGGGACGGCCGAAAGCGTGGTCCGCGTTGACGCTCACATCGGCGACGCGATACTGCGGGAGCGTGATGCCTTGGGCGTAGCCGTCGGCGGCGAAGTCGATCCGACGTAGATAGCTGGCTACGACCTCGGAGAAGACCCGTTGATTGTTACGGACGACGACCAGTTCTCGTGCCGAGTCATCGCCCACATGCTCGGCGTAGTCATAGAGAACCTCGGCACCGTCGGTGAAGAGCCGGCGACTTGCCAAGGCGTGTTCGAGACCCAACTCGCGCTGAATTTCATCGATGGCGGGACGGATCCGCTGGAGTGGAACGCCCGCTTGACGGAAGGCGGCCAGCGCGTAGCCCTCTGCCAAACCGATGAACGGCACAGACGCTTCGTGAACGCGGTCAGGTCGCCTGGCCGTGATCACCGGCCTGGCATGGACGGTCCGGCCGTCACGCTGGCGTCGCCGGTAGCCGAAGGCCCAGCTGGCGAAGGTCGATGAGGGTACGGAGAGGTAGTTCGCCGCCTCGGCTATGCCGTACAGCGGTGTTGTGAACCGGTCGACCGCCATGCCCACCCCCGATCGCCCCTCATGATGCTGCATACCCGGCGGGTGTGTCCTGAACTCCGCTCGAATTTCGATCTCTGATTCTACTGATCAGCCTGGCGCGGTCCCGGCCTTCTAGCTGATTTCCTCGCGATCGTGATGGCTCGTGTCGGCGCTGGGCGTAGGTAGCTTCTCAGCTCATCACGGCCGCCAGGGCCCGGACCGTCTATCCGGCGTGTTCGCCGCCCGGCAATAGCCGGTTCAGCGCGGTGTTCACGAGGTCGCCGAGGGCGTGGAGGTCACTGATGAGCCGTTGGCGCTCCTGGTGTTCCCACTCCATGATTGTCTGTTCGATGGTGCGGTGATTTCTGCCCAAGGTCAGGACCACGACTCGGCCTTGGTGGGTGCGACGGGCGATGGTGTTACCCACGATGTTCCACGTGTCTGCGGACATGGTCTCTCCTCGACGGTGTCGAGAGCCCATGCTGGAGAGCTGCTTTCGGTGGGGCCAGTAAGAGGATTGCCCAGAGCAATGGGGCGATGGATTCGCATTGCTCTCGGCTATACGCTCAAATCGTGGAAGCGCGCACACTCCCCGCCGCCCTCAAGGCGATCATGGAACAGCGCCAATGGACCCAAGCGCAGCTGGCCGATGCGCTCGGCGTCTCTCAGACGTGGGTTTCTCATGTGTCCAGGGGAATGAGGGACACGACCATGGGGAAGGCGATCGAGCTGCTTTCCCGGGTCGGCTGGCAGGTTCGGATGTCGCCGGAAGTGGAGGAGCCGGTGGAGCGTCGTGAATTTCTGACCGCTGCGGCGTCGGTGATATTCGTGCCGAGTGGCCGGGCAAGTGCGAATCCCTATGAGGACGCGGAGTATGTGAACACCCTTGCCGACAGTATGGCCCGTGGGCGTTATGAGCTGGGCGGCATGCCGCTGATGTCCAAGGCCCTTGGGCATGTCCACAGGGTCAGGGAACTCGTCGAGCGGGTGCGGGGAGCCCGGCTTCAGCAGGCGCTCTCCAATCTGATGTATCAGGCGACGCTGGTGCTTTATGACGCGGGAAGGCCCGGTCACGCTGAGCACACCGGCCGGGTCGCGCTTGACATGGCGGTTCTTGGTGCGGATGCGGACGGGCAGGCGCGGGCCTTTGATGCTTTGAGTCGCGTTTGTCTTGAGCGGGGAGATCATGCGAGAGGAGCTGCCTTCGCGCGAAAAGGCCTGGGGCTGCGGGATCTTTCCGCGAGCCGGGTCGCGTCGCTGAACATGCGGCTGGGGCGCTGCTTGGCGGCTGTTCCCGGGCGTGAGGATGAGGCGAGAGCGGCGCTGGACCGGGCGTTGAGTGTGAACGGGCTGGGGTCCTTCGCGGCTGCGGCCATGGTCGGCGATGTGGCCATCGGGATGGGACAGCTGGATCGGTTCGATGATGCCAATCGTCTGCTGGGAGACGCGGCGGAGAGGATCGGCCGGTGGTCGCCGTTGTTTCGGGCTCAGTATCTCGGCAGGCAGATAATCACGATGCTTCGCGCAGGCGACGTGGAGTTCGCCGGTGATCGGATGAACGAGCTGGCGCGGGCCATTCCCTTTGTCTCTTCCGCGCGGGTTAACAACCGGGTGGTGGAGATTCTGGACGCGTCGGCCAGATGGGGCCGGGTTCAGGGAATGCGGGCCGCGCGTGAACAGCTTGCCGCCGTGCGGGTGCCGGTCCCTCGATCCACCTGACATCGCGTCTGCCCGCCTGGCCGCCGTCTTGTTGAAGCGTCCCGGGTGAACCACGCAAGTCGGGACACGATTTGGCGGGTGGTCTTGTTCATGGCGAGTTCGAGTAAGGGGTAATTGGGTCTGCACCGGAATGATGGACGGCGGAGGTCGCGATTTTCCTTGGGAGATTGCTCGTTCGTGCCAGGCTCCTTGCGGATTCCTATTACGTTGGTTCGGCGCGGATGCGTTGGCGGAGGAGCGCGACTGGTATTTGAGGTGGTATGTGAGCGGACGCAGGCGTTTGCAGCGGCCGTGGGATCCGGCCTGGATGAAGATCGCTGCGCTTGCCGCCGGGGTCTCCTCGGTCGTCATTGCGATCTTGAGTTTCATGGGTGACGAGAAAGGGCGGGCGACGGTCGCGCGAGAACCGTCTCCAACGTCGTCCACGCAGCGTCATGAACCCGTGGAGGTGACCGGCTCGGCGGGTTCCGGAGGCGCGGTCCCGGATCGTTTCATCGGGACCTGGGTCGGACTGGTTGACGACGAGGACATGAAAACGCCGTTTCCGGTGGAGATTCTCCTTCGGCAGGGTGGACTGGGCCAGACCATAGGGAACGTCCACTACGAGTCGCTCAGGTGTCAGGGCGTCGTCCGGCTCTATGAAGCCTCGTCGCGAGAACTCTCGGTCCAGGAAAGCCTTTCCGTGACCACCGACATGTGCGACGAAGATCTTGTGACGCTGAGATATGAAGCGAATGGAACTCTTGGCTACAGCTATGGAGACGGGGAGGGGCGTGCGGTGTTGAGGAAGCAGGAGCCGTAGCTTCAGGCGTCGGCTCTCGCGTACCGCGGGCGGCCGGCGGGGCGGTAGATCTGGATGGTGTTCCCCTTCGGGGTGGAGCGCGATTCCACCAGGTCCAGCGCCATGTCCGGGCCGGTGCCGGGAAACAGGCGGGTGCCCTGGCCCAGGATCACGGGGCTGATGAGCAGGTTCATCTCGTCGACCAGCCGGTTGGCGAGGAGCCAGCGCAGCAGGGTGCCGCTGCCGTGCACCTGTAGTTCGCCTCCCGGCTCGGCCTTCAGGGTCGCGATGGCGCTCGCGAGGTCGGCGGACAGGACCGTGGTGCCGGGCCACGTCGCCGCGGTGAGTGTGGTCGAGGCCACGTACTTGGGCTTGGTGTTCAGGGCCACCGCGATGGGGTTGCCGCCGGGGTCGGCGGCCATCGCGCCCCAGTGGCGGGCGAAGATCTCGTAGGTCCACCGGCCGAACAGGTAGGCGCCGGCGCGCGAGTAGACCTGGTTCAGGAACGTCCCGGCTTCGTCGTCCCAGGTCGGCGCCTGCCATCCGCCGCGCTCGAACCCGCCTCTGCGGTCCTCGTCCGGCGCGCCGAGTCCCTGCATCACTCCGTCGAGGGTGAGCATCGTGGTGGTGGTGATCTTCATGATCGTGGTTCCTTTCGGGTTGACCGGGCGGCCAGGCGTGCCCGCCGGGTTCGCAGGAAGGTTCGTTCGGTGTCGTTGGTGGCCAGGGCGATGGCCTCGTCGTAGGCGGCCGCTGCCTCGGCGGTGCGGCCGAGGCGGGTGAGCAGGTCCGCGCGGGTGGCGGGCAGCAGGTGGTAGCCCGGCAGGTCCAGCTTGTCGATGGCGGCCAGCGCCGGGGCCGGCCCGTGAACCTCGGCGACGGCGACCGCGCGGTTGAGTGCCACGATCGGGGTCGGGGTGTGCAGGAGTAGCTGGTCGTAGAGGGCCAGGACCTGTGTCCAGTCGGTCGCGGGGCCGTCGGTGTGCACGGCGTTGATCGCGGCCTGCAACTGATACGGCCCCGGCCGGGCGCGGCGCAGGCACCGCCGTACCAGCTCATGGCCTTCTGCGATCAGTTCGTGGTTCCACAGCGAGCGGTCCTGCTCGGCGAGGACCACCAGCTCGCCGGAGGGTCCCACGCGAGCGGGCCGCCGGGCCTCGGTGAGCAGGAGCAGGGCCAGCAGGCCGATCGCCTCCGGTTCGTCGGGCATCAGCTCGGCCAGGGCTCTGGCCAGGCGGACGGACTCCAGGCACAGGTCGGTGCGGAGCAGCGTCCCGGTTGTGGAGGTGTAGCCCTCGTTGAAGACCAGGTAGAGCACGGTGAGTACCGAGGTCAGGCGCTCGGGGAGTGCGGCCGCCCCGGGCACCCTGTAGGGGATTCCGGCGTCGCGGATCTTCTTCTTCGCGCGGACGATCCGCTGGGCGATGGTCGCTTCCGGCACCAGGTACGCGCGGGCGATCTCCGCCACCTCCAGCCCGCCGAGCAGGCGCAGGGTGAGCGCGGTCCGGGCGAGCGGCGACAGCGCGGGGTGGCAGCAGGTGAAGATCATGCGGAGCTGGTCGTCGCGCACCGGTCCCACCTCCTCCGGTTCGTCGGGCTGGTGCAGCAGCAACGCCTGCGCGTGGCGGGCCTCGCGGGTGGATTCCCGGCGCAGGCGGTCGATCGCCCGGTTGCGGGCGGTCGTCACGATCCACGCACCGGGGTTGGGCGGCGTCTGGTCCCACTTCTGGACGGCTGTCGCGAACGCGTCCTGCACGGCCTCCTCGGCCAGCCCGATGTCACCGAGCAGGCGCGTCAGCGTGGCCACGCATCGGCCGTATTCGGCCCGGTAGACGCCGTCCAGATCCATCCGCGCTCACGTCCACTGGGCGTCCGCGAAGGGGCGCACCTCGATCGGGGACCCGCAGGCCACCGCGCACTTCTCCGCCCAGGACAGTGCCTCGTCGAGGTCGTCGCACTGGATCACCCAGAATCCGCCGAGCTGCTCCTTCGTCTCGGCGAACGGGCCGTCCGTCATCGTGGTCGTGCCGTCGGCGGGGCGTACGACCGTGCTGGCGGTCGAGGGCAGCAGGCCGCCGACGAACACCCACGAACCGGCGGACCGCATGTCGGCGGTGACCTGGTCCGTCCGGGCGAACTGCTCCTTCATCTCCTCGTCGGACGGCGTCGGCGCGCTCTCGTCGAACTGGACGGCGAGCAGGTACTTCTTCATGGCGAAACTCCTTGGAACGGATCGGCCTCTCACCTTGGCTACGAACGCGCCCGACGCCATTCGACACCATCGGGGAGAAGTTGTTGGACGCGCTTCCTGGTCTCCTACCGTCAAGGCAGGTGTTTTACCTGCGGGTACGTCCCTGCTTTTCGGTAAGCCCGGCTCCAGGGTCCGGGCCATGATCCAAGGAGACCGCACGGGCCGGCCGGAGGGGTGGTGCTCGTGCTCAGGAGGGCGCGGCGGACCTAGTCGCGGACCGTGAGGCCCATGGAGCGGGCCGTACCCGCGATGATCTTCTCGGCCTGGTCGAGGTCGGAGGTGTTGAGGTCGGGGAGCTTGGCCTGCGCGACCTCGCGGAGCTGGGCGCGGGTGATCGAGCCGCCGTTCACGTGTCCCGGGCGCGGGCTGCCGCCGTCGAGGCCGGTGACGCGGCGGATCAACGAGGCGGTGGTCGGCTGCTTGGTGGCGAACTCGAACGACCGGTCCTCGTAGACGGTGATGACCGCGGGGATCACGAAGCCGCGCCGATCCTGGGTCTGCGCGTTGTACTGCCGGCAGAACTCCATGAGGTTGATGCCGAGCGGGCCGAGGTCCTTGCCGACGCTGGCCGGGTTCGCCCCGCCGGCCTCGAGGTGCATGGTGACGACTCTGGTCACCTTGTTCTTCGCCATGTCGGGTACGCTAAAGTCTCCAGCAACTGGAGACTCAAGGGAATTATGAGCTACACGATCGGCCGCCTGGCGAAGCTGACCGGCATGCCAGTGAAGACGATCCGCTTCTACTCCGACTCGGGGGTGCTGCCCGAGCGGGAGCGGACCGCCTCCGGCTACCGGATCTACGGGGACGATGACCGGGCCCGGCTGGAACTGATCCGTACGCTGAGGGAGATCGGGGTCGATCTGGCCACGATCCGCTCGCTCGGCGACCGCCGGTTGAGAAACGTGCTCGATCTGCACCTCAAGGCCGTCGAGACCCAGCTCAAGTCGCTCCAGCGGACCAGGGCGGTGCTCAGGGCGACGCTCGGCAGGGAAGGCGATCCGGCCGAGGACGATCTGCGCAGGCTGCACGCGCTCAGCCGGGTCGGGACGGCGGAGATGGAGCTGCTGCTCGATGAGTTCGTCGACGAGGTGGGCGGCGGCATCGAGGCCCGGCACGAGTGGCTGGCCGGCATGCGCGACTGCATGCTTCCCGAACTGCCCGAGGAGCCGACCACCGCCCAGCTCGACGCCTGGCTGGAACTGGCCGATCTGCTCGCCGACGAGGACTACCGGGAGAGCCTGCGCCGCCAGAGCAAGGACTTCTGGGAGGCGGACATCGACCTGGAGGCTTGGCAGGAGACGAACGCCCAGGTCATGCGGGAGGCGCTGGCCGCGGCGCAGGGCGGTGTCGAGCCCGGCTCGCCCGAGTCGGCGGCGGTTCTCGAGCGGATCCTGATGGCCATGGGGCAGAGCCGGGAGGAGATGCTGCGCGTGTTCGACGAGCACGATCCGCGGGCGGCCAGGTTGTGGGAGCTGGTGTCGATCATCCAGGAGACGCCCTGGCCGGCGGAGCAGACGATCGCCTACGGCTGGATCGAGTCCACGCTCCGCAAGCTGGAAGGCTAGGCGTCGAGGGCGCGCTTCGCAAGCTGGCGGGCTAGGTGTCGAGGGCGCGTACGCAGGTCAGGCCGGTCAGCGCGACGAGGGCCATGACGGCGAACAGGGGGCGCAGGCCGATCTGCTGGGCGAGCAGGCCGCCCGCGATCGCCCCCAGCGGCATCGTGCCCCACGCGATCAGCCGGTAGCAGCTGTTGACCCGGCCCAGCATCGCGTCCGGGGTGATGCGCTGGCGTAGCGAGACCATGACCACGTTGGCCACCACGATGCCGATCCCGCCGACGAAGAAGCCCGCGCCGACGAGGTACGGGCTGGTGGTCGCCGCGGGGACGCCGATGAGGACCGCGCCGGCCGGCAAGGCCAGGAGGAGCGTCCGCGTACGGCCCAGCCGCCGCTCCAGCCAGGCGCCGGTCAGCGAGCCCACCAGGCTGCCCGCGGCGATGGTGCCCAGGAGCAGGCCGTACCCGGCCTCCGGCAGGCGCATCGGGCCCGTGGCGTACAGGACGAGGACGGCCGTCGTGGCGTTGCTCGCGAAGTTGAACAGGCCGGTCAGCGCCGCCAGACGGCGCAGCACCTTCTGCCGCCACAGGTAGCGCAGCCCGGCCGCCACGTCGGCGCGCAGGGTGGTGGGCTCGGCGCGCTCGACGCGGTAGGAGCCGCGTACCAGGAACAGGGCGGCCACGGCCAGCAGCCACAGGGCGGCGGGGGCGGCGAAGGCGAGCGCCGCCGAGGCCGCGGCCAGCAGGCCGGCGAGTGGCGGGCCGGCGAACTGGTTGGCGGTCAGCTCGGCGGCGAAAAGGCGGCCGTTGGCCTGGGTGAGGTGCTCGCGGGGGACGATCTGGGGGACGATCGACTGGGCCGCTGTGTCGTGGACGGTCTCGGCGGTGCCGATGAGGAAGGCGGCGCCGTACAGGAGCCAGATGGAGCCCCATCCGAGCAGGGCGGCGGCGGTCACGGCGGCGAGAAGCGCGGCGCGCGTCAGGTTGGCGGCGAGCATGGCACGGCGGCGGTCGAGACGGTCGACGAGCGCGCCGGCCGGTAGCGCGCACACGAGCCAGGGCAGGGTGACGGCGACCGCGAGGCCGGCCACGAGCGGTGGCGAGCGGGTGAACTGGACCGCGACCAGGGGCAGCGCGACCTTGAGAATGCCGTCGGCGAGGTTGGACAGGCCGGATGAGGTCCACAGCTGCCAGTAGGCGCGCGACATCGGTGCAGGGTTTCACGAAGATCGCCTGTCGTGCAATGGCCAGGCGATAGGGCGGCAATAGCGACATTTGGCGTAGTGGCCTCATCACGGGATGGAGGCCGGCCTTGACAGAAGCGACAGCGGCATACCAGAACCCCCGCCTGGTACGACTGGGACCGAACCTGTGGGCTGCGTGCTTCACGCTGATGAAGCTCATCCCGGCGCGCTACATCCTGCGCCGGGCCGCCGAGCAGGGACTGCTGACGCCGGACACGGTGATCGTGGAGACCACCTCCGGCACGTTCGGGCTGGCCCTGGCGATGCAGGCGGTGCACCTCGACCGCCGCCTCGTGCTGGTCAGCGATCCGGCGATCGACGAGCGGCTGTACCGGCGGCTCACGGATCTGGGCGCGGTCGTGGACCGGGTGCCCAAAGAGGCGGGCGACGGGCCCGGCGGGTTCCAGACGGCGCGGCTCAACCGGCTGGCCGAGGTACGCGCGGGGCTGGAGCACTCCTTCTGCCCGGAGCAGTACACGAACCCGGACAACCCACGCTCCTACGCGATCGTCTCCGAACTGCTGCGCGAGCGGCTGGGCCGGGTCGACTGCGTGGTCGGGCCCGTGGGCTCGGGCGGCTCGATGTGCGGGACCGTCACCCACCTGCGCCGGACCGACCCGCACTGCCGCGCCATCGGCGTGGACACCCACGGCAGCGTGCTGTTCGGCCAGCCCGAGGGGCACCGGGAACTGCGCGGGCTCGGCATGAGCGTGCTGCCGGCCAACCTCGACCACCGCGTCTTCGACGACGTCCACTGGTGCTCGGCGGCCGCCGCCTACCAGGCCACCCGCGAACTCCACCAGAGCCACGCCCTGTTCATGGGCCCGACCAGCGGTGCCGCGTACCTGGCCGCGCGCTGGTGGGCGCAGCAGAACCCGGAGGCGCTCACGGTCGTGATGATGCCGGACGAGGGCTACCGCTACCAGGACACCGTCTACGACGACGCCTGGCTGGCCGAGCACCGCCACGACCGGCTGCTCCTGCCCGCCGAACCCAAGATCGTCAACCTGGCCGCCGCGGCGGACGCCGCCTGGACCGGGTTCGCCTGGGGACGGCGTTCCTACGGCGAGGTCGTGGGGTCGTGAACAACGACGCCGGGCGCATACTCGGCGAGCTCGGGCTCAGGACCAGGCAGGTCGTGTACGGCACCGCCGACCCCGACGAGCTCCCGATGATCATGAAGGTGGACCGGGCCCACCTGGTGATGCTCGCCGAGCGGCGGCTCATCGGCAGGAAGGCGGCCGCGGCCCTGCTGCGCTGCCTGGAGGCCCTGACCCCCGCCGACCTGAGCGGGCGCCCGGCACCCCGCGGCACCTACCTGATGTACGAGGGATACCTGATCGAGCGGCTCGGCCCCGACGTCGGCGGCGTCCTGCAGACCGGCCGCTCGCGCAACGACCTCAAGGCCACCATCACCTCACTCCGGTGCCGCGCCTGGCTGCTGGACTTCGCCGAGCAGGCCATCCGCCTGGAGGCGATCCTGCTGGCGCGGGCCCGCGCCCACCAGCCGGTGGTCATGCCGGTGTACACGCACTTCCAGGCGGCCATGCCGATCACGTACGGCTACTACCTCCTGGGAGTGGCGCGGGCGGTGGGCAGGGAGATCGACGCGCTGGCGGCCGCGGCAGGCGGGCTGCACATCTGCCCTCTCGGGGCCTGCGCCGTCGCCGGTACGGACCTGCCCATCGACCCGTCGCGCACCGCCGGCCTGCTCGGCTACATCGACGCCAGCCGGCACGCGCTCGACGCCGTGGCCAGCCGGGACGCCGTGCTGCGCATGCTGGCCTCGGCCGCCGCGCTGAGCGTGGTGCTCAGCAGGCTGGCCACCGACCTGCAGCTGTGGAGCACGGCGGAGTTCGGCTTCATCGCCTTCCCCGACCGGCTGGTGGGAGGCAGCTCCGCCATGCCGCAGAAGCGCAACGCCTTCCTGCTGGAACACCTCAAGGCCAAGCCGGGACGGGCGATCGCCGCGTGGGCCGGGGCGGCGGCGGCCATGGCGGCGACGCCGTTCACCAACACGATCGAGGTCGGCACCGAGGCCATGGAGTGCGTCTGGCCGGGACTGGCCGCCGTCGAGCAGGCGGTGCAGCTCGCCCAGGTCGTGGTCGGCGGGGCCAGGCCCAACGCCGACCGGATGGCCGAGCGGGCGGCGGGCGGCTTCACGACCGCGACCGCGCTGGCCAACCGGATGGTCCGCGACGGCGTGCCGTTCCGCACCGCGCACCGCGAGGTCGGCGCGGCGGTGCGCGCGGCACTCGACGCGGGCACCACCTCGCTGGCGGACCTCGACCTCGCCCAGGTCGTCCGCGAGCAGGCCCACGGCGGCGGGCCGGGCGCCTTCGCCGAGCCCTACCAGCGTGCCTACGCCTCATGGGTCCGCCACCGCCGTTGGTGCCTGGACTGGCGCGACTCGCAGGCCGAGGCCGACGCCGCACTGGCGACGGCCGTGACGAGCGTGATGGAGCAGGCATGAGCTGGTTCGTGCTCGTCGAGAGCAACACCACCGGGTCCGGGCGCGTGTTCTGCGAACGCGCCCGCGAGCTGGGGCTGCGGCCGGTCGTGCTGGCCCGCGACCCCGCCCGCTACCCCTACGTGGCCGCCGACGGCATCGAGGCCAGGCGGGTCGACACCGGCGACCCCGCGGTCGTGCTGGCCGCCTGCCGCCGGCTCGGCGGCCAGGTCGCGGGGGTGACCAGCAGCTCCGAGTACCACATCGCGACCGCGGCCGAGGTGGCCGGACGCCTCGGCCTGCCGCACCCCGACCCCGGCGCCATCCGCGCCTGCCGCGACAAGGCGGTCCAGCGGGCCGTGCTGCGCGAGGCCGGAGTGCCGAGCGCCGCCTTCGCGCCCGCCCGCACGCCCGGCACCGCCGTCGCGGCCGCCCAGCGCATCGGCTTCCCCGTCGTCGTCAAGCCCGTGGCGGGATCGGGCTCGGTCGCCACCCGCCTGTGCCGGGACGCGGCCGAGGTCGAGGCGGCCACCCACCACGTCCTGAACACCGACGGGCTGCCGCCGCAGAGCGCGGTCATGGTCGAGGAATACCTGCGCGGCGCCGAATACTCGGTCGAGACCTTCGACGACCAGGTAGTCGGCGTCACGCGCAAGCACCTCGGCGCGGAGCCGTACTTCGTGGAGGTCGGGCACGACTTCCCCGCGCCGCTCGACCCGGCCGCGCGCGCCGCGGCGGGCGAGCTCGCGCACGCCGCGCTGAATGCGCTGGAGCTGTGCTGGGGTCCCGCCCACGTCGAGATCCGGTACGGCGCCGCCGGCGCGCGCATCGTCGAGGTCAACCCCCGGCTGGCCGGCGGCATGATCCCGCGCATGGTCGAGGAGGCCACCGGGATCGACCTCATCCGGCACACGGTCGCCAAGGCCGCCGGCCGCGACGAACCCCTGCGGCCCACCCGGGAACGCGCCTCCTCGATCCGGTTCCTGGTGGCCGGCGAAGAAGGCACCTTGACCGGGATCGACGGGACCGAGGACGCCGGCCGCGTGCCCGGCGTGGTCGAAGTGGGCCTCACCCGCCTGCCCGGCCAGTACCTGGTGCTGCGCCGCTCGTTCCAGGACCGGCTCTGCTACGTGATCGCGGCCGCCGACACCGGCGCCGCCGCGGCCAGGGCCGCCACGACAGGAATCCACGCACTGAAGGCACGCATCACGACATGAGCGCGATAGGGCGCCGATAGGGAGACGAAGGGCGGTCCGACCACCGTGAATACAGCGAACGGAGGAGCGGTGAAGACGGTAACGGCGCTGGTGGAAGCGCGGGTGGCGACCTCGCCCGACGCGATCGCGATCGTGGACTCGACCGGATCGACATCGTACGGCGAGCTGAACCGCCGGGCGGACGCCGTGGCGGCCCGGCTGCGCGCGAAGGGCGCCGGCCCCGGTTCGATCGTCGGCGTCCGGCTGGGCCGGTCGGCGGCGATGGTCACGGCCTGGCTCGGCGTCCTCAAGGCCGGGGCCGCCTACCTGCCCCTGGACGGCTCCTACCCCGAGGCGCGGCTGCGCTTCATGCTCGACGACTCGGGCGCCGAGCTGGTCCTTTCCGAAGCGGACGTCCTTGGGATCGACAGGCCCGAGGCCCCCGGGTCCGACGCGCCCGCAGCGCGCGTCGAGCCCGGGGACCTGGCCTACGTGATCTACACCTCCGGCTCCACGGGCCTGCCCAAGGGCGTCATGATCGAGCACCTGAGCATCGCCAACACCTTGGAGTGGTACGCCGACGTCCTGGGCGTCCGCCCGGGTGATCGGGTGGGGCAGACGGCGGCGAGCGGGTTCGACATCGCCGGCTGCGAGATCTGGGGCGCCCTCATCGCCGGCGCCGAGCTGCGCATCGCCCCGGAACAGGCCAGGAAGTCGCCAGAGGAGCTCTGCCACTGGGCCGCGGACAGCCGCCTGGACGTGCTGTTCATGGTGACCCCGCTGGCCCAGCTCGCCATCGAGCACGGCTGGCTGGACGGCTCGTCGCTGCGCGTGCTGGCCACCGGCGGCGAACGGCTGCTGGTCGCGCCGCCCCGGGGAGCCGGCTACCGCTTCCTCAACATGTACGGGCCCACCGAGACCGCCGTGGTGGCGACCTGCACCGAGGTCGCGCCGGGCGCCGAGCTGCCGCCGCCGATCGGGGCGCCGATCGCGAACACGACCGCGTACGTGCTGGACGAGGACGGCGCGCGGGTGCCGGACGGGGCCGAGGGCGAGCTGTACCTCGGCGGCGCCGGGGTCGGCCGGGGTTACCTGGGGCGGCCGGAGCTGACCGCCGAGCGCTTCGTCGTCCGCGACGGTGAGCGGCTCTACCGCACCGGCGATCTGGTGCGCCGCCTCGCCGACGGCAACCTGCGCTTCGTCGGCAGGACCGACGACCAGGTGAAGGTCCGCGGATTCCGCATCGAGCTGGGCGAGGTCGAGGCGCAGCTGCGCGCCTGTCCCGGCGTGGGCGAGGCGGCCGTGGTCGTGTGGGAGCCGGAACGCGGCTTCCCCCGCCTGGCCGGGTACGCCTGCGGTGACTTCGACGCCGCCCGGGTACGGTCGCTGCTGGCCGAACGGCTGCCCGAGCACATGGTGCCCGCGGTGATCGTGCCGATGGCGAGCCTGCCGCTGACCCCCAACCAGAAGCTCGACCGGGCCGCCCTGCCCGATCCCGCGGACCACGCCGCTGAGCCCCGCCCGGCCGCCGGGTTCGACCCCGCGCAGGCGGCGCTGGCCGAGGACTGGCGGGAGGCGTGCGGGGTCACCGCGCGCGACGCCGAGGACAGCCTGGTCGTGCTCGGCGCCGGCTCCCTGGACCTGATCATGCTGCAGGCGCGGCTGGCGGACCGGATCGGGCTGCCCGTCCCCGCGGGTCTGCTCAACCTCTCCCAGCCGCTCAAGGAGCAGGCCCGCCTGCTGGCCGGGATCGAACCCGGCGCCCCCGTGCCCGTGCGGGCCGCGCGGGCGTACGAGGGGCCGGGCAGCCTGGGGCAGGAGGCGGTCGTCTTCCTGGAGGAGCTGACCGGCAGCGGCATGGGCTACCAGTACCAGATGATCCTGGAGGGGCCCGGCACGCCGGACGTCTCCCTGCTGGAGAAGTCGCTGCTGGCGGTCCTCAGGAACCAGGCGGCGCTGAGCTGCCGCTGGCGGATCACCGCCGCGGGCCTCGAAGGCCGGCGCGAGGAGCCCGACACCGCTCCGCTCGCGCTGCACCGGGTGGACACCGACGAGGTCGAGGCCCTGGTGACCCGCCTCGTGGACCGGCCCTTCCGCTACGACGACTTCCCCCTGGTCGGCTGGGACCTCATCCTGCACCCGGGCGGCACCGTCCTGCTCCAGCGCGAGCACCACCTGATCCACGACGGCTGGTCGGTGGGCGTCTTCCTCAGCCAGCTCCAGGCCGCCTACGACGGCACGGAGCCGCGGGAGAGCCGGGTCAGCTACTTCGACTGGGCCAGGGACCAGCGCGAGTGGGCCGACGGCGACCGCAGCGCGGCGACCAGGGCCTACTGGCATGAGCGGCTGAAGGACTGGCGCCCGGACTCCGATCCGCCCGACGAGCTGCGCACCCACCTCAGCCTCCAGCCGCTCGGCGAGGAGCGCTCGGCGCTGCTGGAGTCCGCGGCCGCGCGGCTGGGCGTCACGCCGTACGCGCTGATGCTGGCGGTCTTCCGCCAGGTCACTGCGGAGAGCGTGGTCGGCGCCAGCTTCGCCAACCGCGACGTCGACACCCAGGAGCTGGTCGGCCTGTTCGTGAACGTGCTGCCGTTGGTCAGAAACCCGGGCCACGGCGAGCACCCGGCGGACGCCGCCCGCGCCGAGATGGCCCTGGTCGTCGCGGCCGACCGGCACCAGAGGCTGCCCACGCCCGAGATCCTCCGGGTGAGCGCTCCGGGCGCCAGGAGCCCGCTCTACCCGATCATGTTCAGCCAGCACGACTCGCCGCTGCCCGAGCTGAGCCTGGGCGAATGGCGGCCGCGCGTGCGCGAGCTGGGCAACGGCCGCGGCAAGACCGACCTCAACGTGATCGTCATGAACCGCGGCCTCCAGCACGGCAGAAGCACCGGCCGCCGTGACGCGAGCGCCTACGCCCTGCGCTGGGAGCACGAGCTCACTCGATTCCCCGACCACGTGGTCACCGAACTCCAGCAGCGGTTCGTCCGGCTGCTGGACCACGCCTGCGCGCACCCGGACCAGCCGTGGCCGCCCGCCGGCGACAACCGGAACGGAGAAGCCAGATGATCGAATCACAGGTCGCCGAGATCGTCCGCAAGCGCTGGTGCGAGGTCCTGGAGACCCCGCAGGTCGCGCAGGACGACGACTTCTTCCTCTCGGGCGGGCACTCGCTGCTGGCCGTACGGCTGACCGCCGCGCTGAGGGAGGACCTCGCCGTCAGGATCCCCGTCTCGGTGCTGTTCGAGTCGAAGACCCTCGAGTGCTACGCCGGCCGGGTCGCCGGCTTCGTCCTGGCGGAAACCTGAGCGATGGACGAGCTGACCACGGCCGTGCGGGCCGCATGGGAACAGAGCCTCAACGTGTCCGTCGGCGACGACGCCGACTTCTTCCGCCTCGGCGGTGACTCGATGAAGGCCATCACCATCTGCGCCAAGGTCGAGGAGTCGTGCCGGGTACGGCCCAGGCTCAGGGTGCTGTTCGACAACCCGCGCTTCGACGCCTACGTGAACGCGGTCTCCGAAATCGTGCGGGAGAAGCGGCGATGAACGACTTCGTGCCTTCGACGTCACCGGAGGAGATGCTCAAGGACCCCTGGGTCTCGCGGGCGATCCTCGCCGAGGTACTGGACTGGCTGCGCGCGCACGCGGCGGACCGGCCCGAGCCGGAGCAGCGGGCGCTGGCCCGCGCGGCCGGGGTCGCCTCCGGGCTGTTCGCGGCGGAGTTCCCCGAGAAGTACGGGGGCTGGTCGCTGCCGGAGCTGGTCGTCGCCGATCTGCGGGAGGAGGCGGCCGCCAGCGGCCTGCCGTACTCGCGGCACATCCTGTCCTGCCCGGACGGGCCGAGCAGGATCGTGCTGTGCGGCACCCCCGAGCAGCGGGAGCGGTGGCTGCGCCCGATGATCGAGGGGCGCATGCGGCGCTGCCTGGCGATGACGGAGGAGAGCGGCGGCTCGGACGTGTCGGCGATGAGCACGACCGCGACCCGCGTGCCCGGCGGCTGGGTGCTGAACGGCCGCAAGTTCATGATCAGCAACGCGGAGACCGCGGATGCCGCGGTCGTGCTGGCCAACGTCGTGGGCGAGCCGGTGGCGGGGCCGACGTTCTTCATCTTCACCACCGACGTCCCCGGCTGGCGGATCGTCCGGCGGCTGCCGGGCATGGAACCCGGCTACGACCCGTACGAGGTCGAGCTGGACGGGCTCGAGGTGGGCGAGGAGGCGGTGCTCGGCGGTCCCGGCCAGATCGGCGGCGCGAACGGCATGGCCATCGAGTGGCTGCCCTACGGCCGGGTCTCGCTGGCCGCGCGGGCGATCGGCCTGGCCCGATGGGCGCTCGGCGTCGCGCGGGCCCACGCCTCCCGGCGCAGGATCGCCGGCGGGCGGCTCAGCGACAAGCAGTACATCCGCGAGTTCATCGTCCGCTCCGACGTCAAGATCGAGGCCTCCCGCGCCCTGATCAGGCAGGCCGCCCGCGCGCTGGACGAGGGCGGGATCGCGGTGCGCGAGGCGGCGATCGCCAAGCTCCACGCCACCGAGTCGGCCTGCGAGGTCATCGACGACGCCATGCAGACGCTCGGCGGGCGCGGCTGGCTGCAGGAGTACGGGCTGGAGCGGGCCTACCGGGAGGCACGCGTCTTCCGCATGGTGGACGGCGCCTCCGAACTGCTCAAGGAGACCATCTTCCACATCCCGGGCGGAGAATGATCATGAGCGACTGGCTTCAGCCGATCCGTGAGCAGGGCAGGGACAGGTTCGTCTTCTTCCCCTCGGCCGGTTCGAGCGCCTCGGCCGCGCTGGCCCTGGCCGACGCCGTGCCCGGCGGGTGGTCGCTGTGGAGCGTGCAGTACCCGGGACGCGGCCCCCGGCTGCGCGAGCCGCAGGCCGCGTCGGTCAGGGAGATCGCGGTGGGCTGCCTGCCCGAGCTGCTGCGGGCGCCCGGCCGCCTGCTGCTGTTCGGCCACAGCTTCGGCGCCTTCGCCGCCTACGACACCGCCCAGTTGCTGGCGGCCAAGCAGCGGCCCGCCGCCGGGCTGGTGGTCTCCGGCTCGGCGGCGCCCGGCTCGCCCATGCCCGACCTGTCGCCGGAACGGCTGAGCGCCGGATCGCTGATCGCCTCGATGACCCGCCAGGGCGGCACCGCGGCCGAACTGCTCGACAACGAGGAGCTGATGGAGCTGGTGCTGCCCGCGCTGCGGGCCGATCTCGCCCTGGGCAGGCAGTACGTGGACGACCACCCGGCGCCGCTGGCCACCCCCGTGCTCGCGCTGGCCGGGCGGCACGACCCGGTGATGACCGAGGCTCACCTGGCGACCTGGCGCCGGCACACCGCCGCCTGGCTCGGCTGCGAGTCCAACGAGGGCGACCACTTCTTCTACCTGCGGGACCCGGCGGTGCTCGCCGGGGCCGTGGACCGGCATTGGCGGGCGGCATGATCTACGACCAGGTGATGAGCTGGATCAGGAAGGACCCCGACCGGGCCTGCGTGCTGGAGGGCGGCAGCGTCTACACCTGCGGCCGGATGCTCCGGGACATCGAGGCGTTCAGGACCGAGCTGGCCCGCGCGCGCGTCGGCCCCGGCGACCTCGTGGCCGTCGCCTGCGTGGGCCGGGGGCGGGCGATCGCGGGCATGCTCGCGGCCTGGTCGGCCGGCGCCGCCTACCTGCCGCTGGCCCACGGTCTGCCCAGGGCCAGGGTGCGGACGATCGTCGACACCGCCCGTCCCGCGGTCGTGCTCACCGACGACGACGGTGACGGACCGGGCTCGGGCGGCTGCCACCTGCTGGCCGATCCGGCGCCGATCGACCCCTCGACCGCGTACGTGATCTTCACCTCGGGTTCCACCGGGAAGCCGAAGGGCGTGGTCGTCAGCCATGCCGGGCTGGGCCCGATGACCCGCTGGTACAAGGAGATCACCACGCTGGAGCCGGGTGACGTGGCGGGCCAGGTCGCGCAGCTCAGCTTCGACGCCAGCGTGCTGGAGATCTGGGGCGCGCTGGCCAACGGCGCCGCGCTCGCCGTGCCCTCGCTCGACGCCGTGCTCGACCCGGTCGACTACCAGGACTTCCTGCGCGCGCACGAGGTCAGGGCGTCGTTCGTGCCGACGGGGATGGTCGCGGGCGTGCTCGACCAGGACTGGCCGGCCGACTTCCCGACCCGCATGCTGTTCACCGGCGGCGACCGGCTCACCCGGCGGACCGAACCGCGCCACCCCTTCGTCTTCTACAACATCTACGGCCCCGCCGAGTGCACGGTCGCCGCGACCTGCCAGCGGATCGGGCCGGGCGAAGGGCCGCCGCCCATCGGGCGGGCGCTGCCGTACGTGCGGGTCCGCGTCAGCGGCGACGGCGAGCTCTGGCTCGGCGGGCCCGCCCTGGCCCTCGGCTATCTCGGCGCGGGCGACGAAGCCTTCGTCCGCCACGACGGCGAGCGCTGGTACCGCACCGGCGACCTCGTCTGCGCCGACGCCGACGGCGTGCTCCACTACCTGTCGCGCGCCGACGACCAGATCCAGATCGGCGGGCGCAGGACCGAGCCGGCCGAGATCGTCCACGCCATCCTCATGCTCGCCGGACTCACGGACGCGGTCGTCTACACCCGGGAGACACCCTCGGGAGAGGTACGGCTGGCCGCCGCCGTCACCCCGGCCACCGCGAACCGGCAGGACATCCAGCGCCACCTCCAGGACCTGCTCCCCGCGTACATGATCCCGTCGGAGATCGTCGCGATGGACGCGCTCCCGCTCACCCGCCACGGCAAGATCGACGTCGACGCCCTGAGGGGAAGCCCGTGAACCACGTCCGCGTGCCCCGCGTCCAGCACCGCCTCTGGCTGGCCGACCAGCTCACCCCCGGCGACGCCGGCTATCTGGGCAGCACCTTCCTGCGCCTGCGCGGCCCCCTCGACACCGGGGCGCTGGAGCGGGCGCTCACCACGATCGTCACCCGGCACGAGGTGCTGCGCACCTCCCTGGACACCCGCGACGGCGAGCTCGCCGGAGTGCTGAGGCCGGCCGCCGGCTTCCGCCTCGACGTGCGCCCGATCGACGAGGACGACCTCGGCCCGGCGCTCGCGGCGGAGGCGGCGACGCCGCTGGACATCTCCGCCGGCCTGCCCCTGCGCGCGCTGCTCCTGCGCCTGGCGCCGGACGAGCACGTGCTCTGCCTGACCGTGCACCACCTGGCCTTCGACCGCGGCTCGGTCGGCATCCTCTACCGCGAGCTCACCGAGCTGTACGCCGGGCGCGAACTACCGCCGATTCCCCGGCAGTTCCGCGACCTGGCCGCCGCCGACGACGCCGCGTACGACGCGGGCGAACTCGCCCCGATCGTGGCGGAGCGGCGCGACGCGCTGGCCGACCTGAGCCCGTTCGAGCTGGCCCCCGACCATCCGCGGCCGCAGGTCCGCGGCGGCGAGGGAGCGCTGCGCCACGGGTTCGAGCTGCCGGAGGAGACCGCCCGCGGGCTGGCCGAGCTCGCCCGCGCCCAGGGCGCTTCCCTGTACATGGTGCTGCTGGCGGGCGTGCACGCTCTGCTCTACCGCTACAGCGGGCGGGGCGACGTCACCACCGGCGCGTCCTCATCCACCCGGCGCGAGCCGGTGATCGGCCCGTTCTTCAACATGCTCGTGCTGCCCGGCGACGTCTCGGCGAACCCGGCCTTCTCCGAGCTGGTCGGCCGCGTGCGCGACGCCGCCCTGGACGCCTACGACGGCCGGGCGCTGGCCTTCGACTCGCTCGTCACCGAGCTGCGGGTCGAGCGCGACCCGTCCAGGACGCCGCTGTTCCAGATCCTCGTGGACCTCACCGCCCCCGTCACCCTGCCCGACCTGGACGGCGTCGAGGCCGTCGAGATCCTGACCCCCGGCGGCGGCTCCAAGTACGACCTCACGATCGAGTTCCGCCGCGAGGGCGACGGCGTCGCCTACTCCGTCGAATGGGACACCGCGCTCTACGAGAGCACCACCGTCATGCGGCTCATGGCCCACCTGCGGGCGGTGCTCGACGCGGTCGCCGCCGACCCTTCGCTGCGCGTGGACGACGTGCCCGTGCTCGCCGACGCCGAGGTGCTCGGCCTGCGCGCGCATGCCGAGCCCGGCCGGGTCGAGCTGCCGGAGCGCTGCCTGCACGAGCTGTTCGCCGAGCAGGCCGCCCGCACACCCGCCGCCCCCGCCGTCCAGGACGGCGCGCACACGCTCACCTACGCCGAGCTGGAGCGCCGGGTCGACGCGATCGCCCGCGCGCTGGCCGCCCGCGGCGTCGGCGCCGACACGCCGGTCGGCGTCATGCTGGAGCGCTCGGCCGACCTCGTGGCCGTGGTCCTCGGGGTGCTGAAGGCCGGCGGCGCGTACCTGCCGATCGAGCCCGACACCCCGCCCGCCCGCGTGCGCAGGCTCCTCGACCTGGCCGGCGCGGAGATCTGCGTGGGCGCGGGCGAGGTCGCCGAGCTGCTGCTCGGCGAGGGCCCCGACCCCGATCCGGTACGGCCCGGCCACCTGTGCGCCGTCTACTTCACCTCCGGCTCGACCGGCGAGCCCAAGGGCGTGGCCTGCACCCACCGGGGCTGGGTCGGCCAGATGGCCAACCTGCAGGAGCGCTACCAGCTCGCCCCCGGCGAGGCCGTCCTGCTCAAGACGCCCCTGACCTTCGACGACGTGGCCAGGGAGATCTTCTGGCCACTCATGGCCGGCGCCCGCGTCGTGGTGCTGCCGCCCGGCCTGCACCGCGACGCGCAGGCGCTGCTGCGGGCGGCGATCGAGCACGAGGTGGTCTGGCTGCAGTTCGTGCCGAGCATGCTGGTGATGTTCCTGGACGAGGTCGGGCCGCGGGCGCGCGAGGGCCTGCACGCCCTGCGGCACGTGGTCTCCGACGGCGACCGGCTGCGGCCGGAGACCGTCGCCGCCTTCTACGACCGGCTCGGCTGCCGGCCCAGGCTCAACAACCATTGGGGCACCACCGAGGTCTCCATCGACTCCACGCACCACGTGTGCACGCCCGCCGACGCCGACGGCGGCGAGGCGGTCTGCCTCGGCCGGCCCATGGAGAACCACGAGGTGTACGTGCTGGACCACACCCTCCAGCCGGTGCCGCACGGGGCGGTCGGCGAGCTGTGCATCGGCGGGGTCGGACTGGCCCGCGGCTATGTGGGCGATCCGGGCAAGACGGCGAGGGCCTTCGTCCCCCATCCGTGGCGGGCGGGCGAGCGCGTCTACCGGACCGGCGACACCGGACGGCTGCGCCCCGACGGCTCCCTGCAGTACCGGGGCCGGCGTGACCACCAGGTGAAGGTGCGGGGGGTGCGGATCGAGCTGGGTGAGGTGGAGGCGGCTCTGCGCGCCTACCCGGGTGTGACCGACGCGGTGGTCGCCACCTGGGAACCGCTCCCCGGTGACAAACGCCTTGCCGCCTACGTGAGCTTCGACGGGCCCGCGCCCGCGGTGAGCGAGGTGCGGGCGTTCCTGGGGGAGCGGCTGGCCCCGCAGGCGGTGCCGAGCGCGATCGTGGCGCTGCCGAAGCTGCCCAGGATGCCCAGCGGCAAGGTGGACCGCAGATCGCTGCCCGAGCCGGACCCCGACACCCTGAGCGACGAGCCGTTCGTGCCGCCGCGCACGGACACCGAGCGGGCGATCGCCGAGGTGTGGGCGACCGTGCTGGGCGTGCCCAGGCTGGGCGCCAACGACGACTTCTTCGCGATGGGCGGACACTCGCTGCTGGTCACCAGGGCGGTCAACCGGATGCGGGAGGCCTTCGCCCTCGACATCCCGCTGCGCCTGGTGTTCGAGCACTCCACGGTACGCGCCGCGGCCGCCCGGCTCGAAGAGCTGATCTTCGCCGAGATCGAGGCGATGAGCGACGACGAGGCCGCCCGCCTCATGGTCGCCGAAACGTGAGGAGGCACCCCATGTACAAGGTCGTCGTCAACGACGAGGAGCAGTACTCCATCTGGCCCGCCGCCCGGGACGTCCCCGCCGGCTGGCACGAGGAGGGCACGAGCGGCACCGAGGAGGAGTGCACCGCCCACATCGAGCGGGTGTGGGTGGACATGCGCCCGCGCAGCCTGCGCACCTGAGTCCTTGAGGGAGCGACGATGAACATCGACAGCCTTTCGCCCGAGAAGCAAGCCCTGCTGCGCAGGCGCCTGCAGGGCCGGGCCGGGGGCGGCGACGGAGGCATCCCGCGCCGCCCGGCCGGCGCCGCGCCGCTCTCGCCGGTGCAGCACGCCATGTGGGTCACCAACCAGTTCTTGGACTCGAACGCGGTCTACACCGTCCCCCGGCTGCTGCGGATCCCGGGCGAACTGGATGTCGACGCGCTGCGCCGCGCCCTCGACGCCCTGGTGGAACGGCACGAGATCCTGCGCACCGTCTACCGGGGCACGCCGCCGCTGCAGGAGGTCGCCGCTGCCGGCCCGGCCGCCCTGCGCCTGACGTCGGCCGCCGACCGGGACGAGGCGCTCGCCCTGGCTCTCGCCGAGATCGCCACCCCCTTCGACCTGGCGGAGGGCCCGGTCTTCCGCGCGCTGCTCATCCGCGTGGCCGAGCCCGGGGAGCACCTGCTCGCGCTCACCACCCACCACGTCGCCTCCGACGGCTGGTCGTGCACGCTGATGGTGCGCGAGCTCGACGAGCTGTACGGCGCCGCAGTGGCCGGCCGGACCCCGTCCCTGTCCCCGCTGCCCGTCCAGTACGCCGACTACGCCCACTGGCAGGCGCGCCGCGTCGCCGAGCGCGAACCCGCCCAGCTCGCCTACTGGCGCGCCGCGCTCGACGGCGTCCCGCAGGTCCTGGAACTGCCCACCGACCGGCCCAGGCCGACGACCGAGTCGCACGCCGGCGACGCCGTCGACCTGGAGCTCGCCCCCGAACTGAGCGGCCGGGTGCGCGCCCTGGCCGCCGACCACGGCGTCACCGTGTACACCGTGCTGCTGGCCTGCTACGCGATCGTCCTGAGGCACTACTGCGGCCAGCGCAGGTTCGCGATCGGCTCGGTGCTGTCGGGGCGCAACGCCGCCGAGACCGAGGCGCTGCTCGGCCTGTTCGCCAACGCGGTGGCGCTGCCCATGGACCTGTCGGGAGAACCGGCCTTCGCGCAACTGCTGCGCCGTACGCACGAGGTGGTCCTGGGCGCCTTCGACCACCAGGACGTCACCTTCGACCAGGTGGTGGCGGCGGTGAAGGCCACCAGGTCGGCCGCGCGCAACCCCGTCTACCAGGTGCTCTACCAGTGCTTCGAGACCGGCGAGCGGGCCGGTGAGCTGCCCGCGCTGAAGGGCGAGCCGGTCGGCTTCGCCGACCCCACCGCCAAGGTGGACCTGACGCTGATCGCGGTCAACGGCGGCGCGGGCATCGAGCTGTCGCTGAACTACGCCACCGACCTGTTCACCGCCGACACCGCCCGGCGGCTGCTCGGCTACCTGGTGAACGTCGTCGAGCACGTGGCCGCGCACCCCGGCGAGCCCGTCGGGAGCGCGGCCGTCCTGGGGGACACCGAGACGCACCTGCTCACCCACACCTGGGCCGGGCCCGCCAGAGGGGAACCACCTACCGGGACGGTGGTGAGCCTCGTCCGGGCGCAGGCGGCGGCCTCGCCCGGGGCGACCGCCCTGGTGTGCGGTGAGCAGGTGTTCAGCTACCGCGAGCTGGACGCGGTCACCGACCGGCTGGCGCGCGGGCTGCTGGCGCGGGGCGTGCGGCCGGGAGACGTGGTCGGCCTGGCGCTGCCGCGGGGCGCGGAGCTGGCGCTGTCGGCGCTGGCCGTGATGAAGGCGGGCGCCGCCTATCTGGCGCTGGATCCCGCCTATCCGGCGGCGCGGCTGGCGTACATGCTGGAGGACGTCGACGCGGCGCTCGTGATCACCGACGGCCGGACGCCGGGGGTGCGCTTCGGCGATCTGGGCGCGGAGGAGGGTGAGCTGCCCGAGCCCCGGCCGGGCGATCTGGCCTACGTGGTGTACACCTCGGGGTCGACCGGGCTGCCCAAGGGGACCGACGCCACCCACGCGGCCGTGGTGAACCTGCTGCACGGCGCGCGCGAGTACCTGGGCGCGAGCCCGGACGACCGGTGGCTGCTGCTCGCCTCGATGGGCTTCGACGCCTCGACGCTGGAGCTGTACCTGCCGCTGATCTCCGGGGCGCGTGTGATCGTGGCGCCCGAGTCGGCGCGGGCCGACGGGACCGAGCAGTGCCGGGTGATCCGCGAGCACGGCGTCACCCACGTGCAGGCCACCCCGTCAGGCTGGCGGCTGCTCATGGCCGGCGACGTCGGCACCTCGCTGCGGGTCGCGCTCTACACCGCCGAGCCCATGCCCGAGACGCTGGCCACCGAGATCAGGGCGCGGGCGCGCCGGCTGGTCAACGGCTACGGGCCCACCGAGACCACCGTCCACACCACGTACGCCGACGTGCCGGCGGGCGCGCCGCCCTTCTGCATCGGCCGGCCGATCTCCGGCGCCGCCGTCTACCTGCTCGACGAGCAGTCCCGGCCGGTGCCGCGGGGCGCGCTCGGCGAGCTGTGCGTCGGCGGGCGCGGCCTCGCGCTCGGCTACCACGGACGTCCCGGGCTGACCGCGCGACGGTTCGTGCCCGACCCGTTCGGTACGCCGGGCTCGCGCATGTACCGCACCGGCGACCGGGCCAGGTTCCTGCCCGACGGGCGGCTGGAACTGCAGGGCCGGATCGACAACCAGGTGAAGATCCGCGGAAACCGGGTCGAGCCGGGCGAGGTCGAGGCCGTGCTCCTGGCCCACCCCGGCGTCAGGCAGGCGGCGGTCGTGCCGGTCGAGGGGCCGGGCGGGCTGCGGCTGGCCGGGTACGTCGTGCCGTCCGGCACGGTCGAGGTGGCTGAGCTGCGGCGGCACCTGGCCGGGGCGCTGCCCGGGTACATGGTGCCGGCGGCGCTGGCCGTACTGGAGGAGATCCCGCTCACCCCGAGCGGCAAGCTCGACCGCAAGCGGCTGCCCGCGCCCGAGGAAGGCGGGCCGGCCGACGCCGAGCCCGCCACCGACGCCGAGCGGGCGCTCGCGCGGGTGTGGGCGGACGTGCTCGGCCGCGAGGCCGTCGGCGCCGGCGACAACTTCTTCGACATCGGCGGCGACTCCGTGCTGGCCATCTACGTCGTCGCCGGGGCCCGCGCGGCCGGGCTGGAGATCACCCCGCGCCAGGTGCTGTCGCGGCAGACGTTGCGGGAACTGGCCGCCGTCGCCGTCCCCGCCGCCGCGCAGGAGGACGACGACGCGGCCGCGGAGAGCTACCCGCTCTCGCCCCTGCAGGCCGGGATGGTCTTCCACACGCTGTTCGAGCCCGAGAGCACCGACTACATCGTGCAGTTCGTCCACACCATCGACGGCGACCTGGACGTGCCCGCGCTGCGCCGCGCCTGGGAGCACGTCGTCGCGCGCCACCCCATCCTGCGCACCACGTTCGCGTGGGACGGACTGCCCGAACCCATGCAGATCGTCCACCCCTCAGCTCCGGTACGGCTGCGCGAACTCGACTGGACCGGCGTCCCCGCGCCGAAGGTCGCCGAGCGCCTGGCCGGGCACCTGGCCGAGGAGCGCGCCCGCGGCGTCGACCTGGAGAACGAGCCCCCACGCCGCTTCGACCTGATCAGGCTGGCCGACGGCACCCACCGGCTGATCTGGCACGGCCACCACGTCCTGCTGGACGGCTGGAGCGTCCGCCTGGTCCTCGACGAGGTCCGCGAGACCTACCGGAGCCTGCGCGAGACGGGCGAACCGCCCGCGCTGCCCGAGCCGATGCCGTTCAGGAAGTACATCGAGTGGGTGCGCGGCCACGACCCGGCCGCCGCCGCCGGCTACTGGCAGGCCATGCTCGCCGACGTCACCAGCCCCACCCCGCTGACGATCCTGCCGCCCGAGCGCGGCGACGGCCGCGGCGCGACCAGCCAGGACGTGGCGCTCCTGCACGAGCGGCTGCCCGCCGAGGTCACCCGGCGGCTGCGCGAGCTGGCCCGCGAGCACCGCATCACGGTCAGCGCGATCGCCCACGCCGCCTGGGGCCTGCTGCTCAGCCGGTACGCCGGCACCCGCGACGTCGTCTTCGGCTCGACCGTCTCGGGCCGCTCCGGCGGGTTGCCCGGCGTCGAGCGGACCGTCGGGCTGCTGATCAACACGCTGCCCGTGCGGGTGCGCGTGCCCGAGCGGGCCACGGTCGCCGGCTGGCTGCGCGAGGTCCACGAGCAGCTCGTGGAGCACCGCGACCACGAGCATTGCGCGCTGGTCGAGGTGCAGCGGCAGTCGCGGGTGCCCGCGGGGCAGCGGCTGTTCCAGACGATCCTCATGTTCGAGAACTTCCCCCACAAGGAGCGGGAACCCGGCGGCCTGGAGATCGCCGCGGCCCAGACCTGGGAGCAGACCGGCTACCCGCTGGTGCTGAACGTCGGCCTCAACGACGAACTGCGGCTGCGGCTGGACTACCAGCCCTCCCGGGTCACCTCGGACGGCGCCGGGCGGCTGCTCGCCCACTACCGGATGCTGCTCGAAGCGCTGGCCGCGCGGCCCGGCGCGGCACTGGCCGAGCTGGCGCCGCTGCCCGCCGGGGAGTGGCGCGCCGTGGTCGAGGACTTCAACGACACCGCGGCGCCGTACCCTCGCGAGCGCTGTCTGCACGAGCTGTTCGAGGACAGCGCCGAGCGCGCGCCCGGCGCGGTCGCGGTCGTCTCCGGCGGGCTCTCCGTCACGTACGGCGAGCTGGACGCGCGGGCCAACCGGCTCGCCCACCACCTTCGCGACCTGGGCGTGGGACCGGAGACGCTGGTCGGCATCTGCGTCGAGCGCGGCGTGGAGATGGCGGTGGCGGTGCTGGGCGTGCTCAAGGCCGGTGGCGCCTACGTGCCGCTCGACCCGGAGTACCCGGCGGAGCGGCTGGCGTTCATGCTGGCCGACACCGCGGCCCCGGTCGTGCTCACGCAGGAACGGCTGGCCGGGCGGCTGCCCGGCCACACCGGCCGGGTGGTCGTCCTCGACGGCGAGCACGACGCGGCGCGCATCGCCGCCCGCGACCCGGGCCGCCCCGGGCGCGCCGCCCGTCCCGGCAACCTGTCGTACGTCATCTACACCTCCGGCTCCACCGGGCGGCCGAAGGGCACGCTCATCCGGCACCAGGGCATCGTCAACTACATCTGGTGGATGGTGAGCGGCTTCCCCCTCGACGACGGGGACAAGGTCCTGCAACTGGCCGGGCTGAGCTTCGACATCTCCGTCTACGAGATGTTCTGGCCCTGGGCCTCCGGGGCGGCGGTCGTCCTGGCCAGGCCCGACGGCTACCGCGATCCGCACTACATCGTCCGGGTCATGACCGAGGAGAACGTCACCGCCGCGCACCTGGTGCCCTCGATGCTGCGGGCCATGCTGCCGCTCGTGGAGGACGGCGGGTTGCCGCTGCGCTGGTTGTTCGCCAGCGCCGAGGCGCTCACGACGGACGTACTGCGCGAATGGGGCAAACGCTGCCCGGACACGCGCCTGCTCAACCTCTACGGCGCCACCGAGGTGTCCGTGGACTCCACCGCGTGGGTCTGCGACCCCGCCGCCGAGCGGGTCTCGGTGGGGAAGCCGATCGCCAACACCCGCGTGTACGTGCTCGATCCCGGCGGCGATCCGGTGCCCGTCGGGGTGGCCGGGGAGGCGTACCTGGCCGGGGACAGCGTGGGCCGCGGCTACCACGGTCGGCCCGGACTGACCGCCAAGCGCTTCGTGCCCGACCCGTTCGGGCCGCCGGGCGGACGGCTCTACCGCACCGGCGACCTGGTCCGCTGGCTGCCGGAAGGGACACTGGAGTTCCTGGGGCGGCTCGACCACCAGGTGAAGATCCGCGGCTTCCGGGTCGAGCTGGGCGAGGTCGAAGCGGTCGTCGAGACGCATCCGCTGATCGACCAGGCCGTCGTGGTCGCCCGCGAGGAGGAGGGCGCGCCCAAGCGCCTCGTGGCCTACGCGGTCGCCCGCGGCCGCACGCCGACCACCTCGGAACTGCGCGCGCACGTGCAGTCCCGGCTGCCCGACTACATGGTGCCGAGCGCCTTCGTCATGCTCGCCGAGATGCCGCTCAACCCGAACACGAAGGTGGACCGGCCGGCCCTGCCCGCGCCCGACGCCGTCCGCCCCGAACTGGCCTCGGCCTTCGTGGCCCCGCGCACCGAGGTGGAGAAGATCCTCGCCGAGGCGTGGAGCGAGGTCCTGGGCGTGCCCGACGTGGGCGTCCACGACAACTTCTTCGACCTCGGCGGCGACTCGATCCTGTCCATCCAGGTCATGGTCAAGGCCCGCCGCGCCGGTCTCGCGCTGACCCCGCGGCAGATGTTCGCCGACCCCACCATCGCGGAACTCGCCCACGCCCTGGAGAGCGCCGACGTCCCCGCCGCCGCCCACGCCGAGCAGGGCACGGTCACGGGCGCGGTCCCGCTCACCCCCATCCAGCGGTGGTTCACCGCGCTCGACTGGCCGCACGACCACTACAACCAGACGGTACGGCTGCGCTGGACCGAGACCCCCGACCCCGATCGGCTGCGCGCGGCGCTGACCCGGCTCACCGCCCACCACGACGCCCTGCGGCTGCGCCTGCGCAGGTCGCCGGCCGGCTGGACCCAGCACCTCGCCGCGACCGAGGACGCCGACCTGCTCCACGAGGGCCCGGCGCTGAGCAGCGGACTCGACCTGGAGCACGGCCCGATCGTCCGCGCGCACCTGGACGGCCGCGAGCTGACCATCACCATCCACCACGTGGCCGTGGACATCGTCTCGTGGGGCATCCTGCTCGACGACCTGGCCACCGCCTACCAAGGGCTGGAACTTCCCCAGAAGACCACCTCCTTCCGGCACTGGGCCGTCAAGCTGGCCGAGCACGCGGAGTCGGCCGAGTTCGCCGCCGAGGCCGCGTACTGGCGGATGCCGCGCCCGCAGGCGGCGCCCTTCCCCGTGGACACCCCCGGCGGCGAGAACGTCGAGTCCTCCACCGCCACGGTGGTCCGCACCCTGGACGCCTCCTACACGCAGGCGTTGCTGCGCTCGGCGCACACCGCCCACCGCACCTCCGTGCACGACCTGCTGGTGACCGCGCTGGCCCAGACGGCCGCCGACCACACCGGCAGTCCCGACGTCCACATCGACCTGGAGGGACACGGGCGCGAACCGCTCTTCGACGACGTCGACCTGTCGAGGACGGTCGGCTGGTTCACCGCGCTGCACCCGCTGCACGTCCACCTGCCCGACGCCCTCGACACCGGCCGCTGCGTCAAGATCGTCCGCGAGCACCTGCACACCACGCCGCACCACGGCATCGGGCACGGCCTGGCGGTCGAGCACGAGGCGGCCCCGATCAGTTTCAACTACCACGGCCAGGTGCGCACCGCCGCCGAGACCGGGCTGTTCACCCGGATCAGGTCGGCCGCAGGCGGCGACCGCGCGCCCGCCGGGCGCCGGCCCCACCTCATCGAGATCAACGGAGCCGTGGTGGACGGCGTCTTCCAGGTCGCCTGGAACTACTCGGCCAACCTCCACCGCGAGGAGACCGTGGGCGCGCTGGCCGACCGCTTCCTCGACCGGCTGGTCGCGCTGCTCATCCCGGCCCAGGGGCACACCCCGCACGGACGCGCGTTCCTGGACCGCTTCTTCCCCGGCATCCCGGCCACGCGGCTGCGCCTGCAGCGCCACCGGGTGCCCGGCGCCGCCGTCGCGCTCGTCGCCGACGGCACGGTGGCCGAGGCGTGGGGCGAGGGTCTCGCCTCGGCCGCCACCGGGGCGCTGGTCAGGCCGGACACCGTGTTCCAGGCGGGCTCGGTGAGCAAGCACGTCACCGCGGTCGGTGTGCTCAGGCTGGCCCAGGACGGCACCGTCGACCTCGACGAGGACGTCAACCACTACCTGCGCGGCTGGCGGCTGCCGTCCGCGGGCGTGACGCTGCGCGGGCTGCTCGCCCACACCGCGGGACTCACCCCGGACGAGTTCGGCGGGCTGGGCGCCCGGCTGCCGGACGATCCGGCACCGAGTCTGCTCGACGTGCTGGACGGCCGGCCGCCCGCGGCCACCGCGCCGATCCGCGCCGAACTGGCGCCGGGCGAGCGGTACCGGTACTCGGGCAACCACTTCGTCGTCGTCGAGCAGGTGTTGTGCGACCTGACCGGCCGGCCGTTCCCCGAGCTCATGCGCGAGCTCGTCTTCGGCCCGCTCGGCATGCGCGACAGCGGCTACGGCACCGCCTTCGCCCGTTCGCTCGGCGAGCGCGCGGCGGTCGGCCACGACCAGGACGGCCGGCCGCTCGACGGCGGCTGGCGGGTCTACCCGAGCGCCACCGGCGGGCTGTGGACCAGCGCCGCCGACCTGGCCAGGGTGGCGGCGGAGATCCAGCGGGCGCACACGGGCACCGGCCGGCTGCTCGACCGGTGGGCCGCCGGGCAGTTGCTCACCCCGGCCGCCGGGGCCGCGTACGGGCTGGGCACCGTTGTCAGGGAGGTCGACGGGATCCGCTGGTTCGGGCACACCGGGGTGGCCGCCGGGTACCGCTGCTATTCGGGGATCGGCCTTGAATCGGGGGCCGGAGTGGTCCTGATGTCGAACGGAGAATCGGGAACGGACTTCGCCATCGACCTGCTCGTGGAACTCGACGCGGGATTCCACGCCTGGGCGGAACAGTAGTCAGACTTTGCCGGGTGCCACCTGCCGATTTCAGCGGGTGGCACCCGTGCCGTTATGAAGATTAACTCGTATGTTGGCATTTGTGCTGGCCGAAACCCTGCCCCCGAATCGGGGTTCTCCCCAACGTCATATTTCACGCATATAGTGACCTCTGCAGATCAACGGTAACTCGTTGTCAAGTGAGTAGGTGGGCGTTGATCCTCGAGTTTCGGGTGCTTGGGCCGCTCGAAGTATTCGCCGGAAGCAAGGTGAATATCGAGGGCCGCCGCCGCCAGATCGTGCTGGTGATGCTGTTACTCGAACCCGGCCGCGTGGTCACCACCGGCCGCCTGGTCGAGGCGCTCTACGGCGAGGAGCCCCCGAAGACCGCCGACGCCCAGGTCCAGATCTGCGTCTCCCAGCTGCGCGGCTGGTTCGGCAAGTACACCGACGCCGAGGTCATCGTCACCCACTCCGCCGGCTACCTCATCCGGGTCCCCGAAGACTGCCTCGACCTCACCCGCTTCCGCCGCCACGTCACCCGCGGCCGTGAGGCCGCACGCTCCCAGGACCTCGAAGGAGCTGTCAGCGAGTTCCGCTCCGGCCTGGCCCTGTGGCGGGGCGAGGCGCTGGAGGGCATCAACAGCCGCCGCGTCCAGGCCGCCGCCACCCGGCACAACGAGGAACGCTTCGTGGCGCTCCAAGAGTGCATCGACCTCGAACTGCGCCTGCAACGCCACCACGAGCTGCTCGGCGAGCTCAAGGAACTCGTCGCCGTCCACCCGCTGCGCGAAGAGCTGCACATGCAGCTCGCCCTCGCCCTCTACCGCGCCGACCGGCAGGTCGAAGCGCTCGAAGTGCTCAGGAACGTGCAGTACACGCTGGTCGAGGAGCACGGGCTCAGCCCCGGCGAGGAACTGCGCCAGCTCGAACAGGCCATCCTGTCGCAGGACCCCGCCCTGGCCGCGGAGCCCGTCGCCGAACCGGCGAAGATCGTGCCCCATCAGCTGCCCGCCGGGCCGTCCAACTTCGTCGGCCGCGACGAGGTCATCGCCGACGTGCGCGACCATCTCGTCAACTCGCAGCAGTTGCACAGGGCCGCCGTGGTCATGGTCACCGGGCCCGGCGGGGTGGGCAAGACGGCGCTGGCCGTACACGCCGCACACAAAGCACGCGAGGCCTTCCCCGACGGGCAGCTCTACGCCCACCTGCGCGACGCCGACGGTCACCCCGTCCCCGCCGAGCAGGTGCTCGAACGCCTGCTGCGCTCCCTCGGCGTCGCCCCCTCCGTGCTCCCGAGCGGCATCGTCGAGCTCGGCACCATGTACCGCAGCGTCATGGCCAACCGGCGGGTCCTCGTCGTGCTCGACGACGCCGCCAGCGCCCGCCAGATCCTGCCGCTGGTGCCCGCCGAGCCGCGCTGCGCCCTCCTGGTCACCAGCCGCCGCTCCGTCATCGGCCTGCACGGCGCCCACCACGTCGACCTCGACGTCTTCGACGAGGCCACCAGCCTCGAACTGCTGTCCCAGGTGATCGGCCAAGGCCGGGTCATGACCCAGCACGCCGCCGCCAGACGCCTGGCCGAAGCCTGCGGCCACCTGCCCCTCGGCCTCGGCATCGTCGCCGCCAAACTCTCCATGCGCCAGCACTGGCAGATCGACCAGATGGTACGCAGGCTCGCCGACGAACGCCGCCGCCTCGACGAGCTGATCCTCGGCGACGCCAGCGTCCGGGCGACCATCTCCATTTCCTGCCAGGAGCTCGACCCGCCGGCCGCCCGGCTGGTGTTGCTGCTCGGTGCGCTGGACGAGGTCGACTTCGGCGGCTGGATCGCCGGGCCCCTGCTCGACATGGACCCCTACGCCGCCACCGACATCCTGGAGACCCTGGTCGAGGAACGTCTCGTCGACCTGGTGGTCCGGGACGACCAGCAGGTCCGGTACCGGCTGCACGACCTCACCAGGACCTATGTGCGTGAACTGCTGGCCAGGGAGATTCCGGCGCAGGAACAGGAAGAGGCGCTGCACCGGTTGCTGCGGTGCTGGCTCCACCTGGCCGGCCGGGCACACAGGCAGGCCTACGGCGGCGACTACACCATCCTGCACTCCGCCACCGAGCCGTGGACCCTGCCGGAAGAGCTGGTCGAGAGCCTGATCGCCGACCCCATCGAATGGTTCCAGATCGAGCTCACCAATCTCGTGTCCAGCGTGCACCAGGCCGCCCGGCTCGGGCTGCACGAGCTGTGCTGGGACCTGGCCGTCACCTCGGTCACGCTGTTCGAGACCCGCTCCTACCGGCAGGCCTGGCGGGAGACACACGAAGTGGCCTGGGGTGCGGTACGGCGGGCCGGCGACAAACGCGGCGAAGCCGTCGTCCGGTACTCGCTCAGCGGGCTGGAGCTCGTCGAGCAGCGGCTGGCCGAGGCGCAGCAGAACCTCGAAGCCGCCCGTGCCTGGTTCGAGGCGAGCGGGGACGTGCATGGGCGGGGGCTGGTCCTGCGGCACCTCGCCTTCATCGAGCGCACCAAAGGGCAGTACACGGTGGCCCAGGAATGGTACGAGCAGGCCCTCGAAGACCTGCGCTCCGTGGGTGATCCGGTGGGGGAGGCGCATGTCCTGCGCAACATCGCCCAGATCCACCTGGAGTCGGGGCGGGCGGAGGAGGCGGAGCCGTACCTGCGGGAATCGCTGGCCATCTGCGTGCGTACCGGGTCCAGCCGGATCGAGGCGCAGGTACGGTTCCGGCTGGGAGAAGCGCTGCTCACGCGCGGACGGCTGGAGGCGGCCGAGGAGTCGTTCGACGCCGCGCTGCACACGGCGACCAGCATGAACGACTCCATCGGCGAGGCGTTCGCGCTCCTGGGAATCGGGCGGGTGCGCCTGGCACAGGGCGACTTGGCGGGGGCGCGGCCGTTGCTCGGCGATGCCCTGATGGCGGCGTGCCTGGGAGGAAGCCAGCAGTGCGAGGGACAGTCGCTGCTGGCGTTGGCGGAGCTGGCCCTGGCCCGCGACGAGCCGGAGATGGCGACGGTCCGGCTGGAACGGGCCGAAGCCATCTTCACGGACAGCGAGGCAAAGGTATGGCGCGCCCGAGTGGACGAGCTCCGCAGCAAGTTCTAAAGGCAAGGTGCTCCGCTTCGCTCCGCGCGTTCTGTCTAGGGCCCACCCTTTGCCCAGCTAAGTGGTTGGGCGGTTGGATCCCACCCCGGGTCAAAGGTGCTCCGCTTCGCTCCGCGCGTTCTGTTCGGGCCCGCCCGTTGCCCGGCTAGGTGGTTGGGCGGTTGGATCCCACCCCGGGTCAAAGGTGCTCCGCTTCGCTCCGCGCGTCTCCCGTCGGGCGGAGCCCGACGCCCCGCTTGCGCCGCTTTGGTTGCCCGGATGTCTGGGTCTCCTCGCAAGGAAGGATCTGCTCACCCGGCGGAAGCTCAACGCACCCGTCAGGCGCCTTCCGCACGATCCTCCGACCTGTGGCTCGGTGTGAGCGCGCAGGCCGGAGATCAGGCATTGTCGCCCCGGTGGCGGGTGTCAGATCGGGAGGGCGTCGGCGTTGGGGACCACCACGCCGAACAGGTCGCCGATCGTGGTCAGGGCGGCGGTGTGCAGGGTGCCGGCGGGCACCACCGTGTTGTCCGGGGCGGGGAGCGGGCGGGTGGCGCAGGCGTCGGCGACGATGGTGGGGCGGTAGCCGAGGTTGAAGGCTCCCTGCGCGGTGAACGTTACGCACATGTGGGTCATGAAGCCCGCCAGGATGAGGTCGGGGCCTGCGTTCAGGCCGGTCAGGACCTGCTGGAGGTCGGTCTCGTGGAAGGCGTTGGGGAACGTCTTGACCACCACCGGCTCACCGTCGCGCGGTGCGACCAGCGGGTTGATGGCGCCGATCTCGGCCCGGATGTCGTAGGGGGTGCCGGGGCCGCCGTCGTTGATGACGTGGATGACCTTCGTGCCGGTGGCGCGAGCGCGTTCGAGCAGGCGGGCTCCCGCGGTGAGGGCCTGGTCGGCGGCGGTGAGGGCCATGACTCCGGTGCTGTAGGTGTTCTGGTAGTCGATCATGATCAGGGTCGCGCCGGTCAGACGGGCCGGGTCGGTGGGCAGACCGGAGACCTGGCGGAGGGTGGGCGAAGCGGTGGTGCTCATGGTGACGTTCCTTTCGGGATTTCTGGGTGGCTTGCTGGGTGCGCCTCGGAATTTCGCGCAGGCTTACGCCGACAGAGGTGCGGGCTTGGGCCGACAGAGGTGCGGGCTTGGGTCGGTTCGGGTACGTGGCAGGGGTTCGGGTGCGCGGTGGAGGTTCGGGTACGCGGTGGGTGGGTGAGGTGGGTAGGTCAGGCGACGGTGCGGAAGCGGCGGCGGTAGGAGCCGGGGCCGGTGCCCAGGCGGCGGCGGAAGGCGCGGTGCAGGGTTTCCACTGAGCCGAAGCCGCTGTCGGCCGCCACCCGGGGCAAGGGCAGGTCGGTGGTTTCCAGTAGGCGCCGGGCCGCCTCCACGCGGGCGGCCTCGATGTAGGCGCCGGGAGTGGTGCCGGTACGTTGCCGGAACACGCGGGTGAACTGCCGCTGGCTCAGCCCCATCCGAGCCGCCATTTCGACGGCGGTGAGTTCCTCGGCCAGGTGTTCGGCGATCCACAGGCGCAGGTCGTCGATGTCGCGGCGGCCGGTGGCGGCGTGGGCCATCGGGACGCTGAACTGGCTCTGGCCGCCCTGCCGTTTGAGGTACATGACCAGTTCGCGGGCCACCGCCAGCGCGGTCTCCTCGCCGTGGTCGTCCGCGACGAGCGCGAGGGTCAGGTCCAGGCAGGCGCTGATGCCGGCGCCCGTCCACACCTGGCCGCTGGATCGTACGAAGATCGGGTCGGGGTCGACGGTCACGTTCGGATGGTCGGCGGCCAGTTGCGCGGCGGTGGACCAGTGGGTGGTGGCCGTGAGGCCCTCCAGCAGTCCGGCCTCCGCCAGAATGTGCGCGCCTACGCACACCGATGCCACGCGGCGGGCGATCGGAGCGGTTCGCCGGACCCAGGCCACCACTTCGGGGTCCGTCAGGGCCAGCGGGCCCTCTGGCGTGACGTCCACGGCGCCGGGTACCAGCAGCGTGTCCACCCGGTCTGTGACCTCGTCGAACGCCAGGTCGGCGACCAGCCTCACCCCGGCCGACGTGGTGACGTGGCCGCCTTGGGGCCCGGCCAGCAGCACCTCGTACAGGGCGCGGCCGCTGACCCGGTTGGCCAGGGCGAACACCTCGGCCGGGCCGGTGACGTCGAGCAGGTCGACGTTCGGGAAGAGCGCGATCACAACGCGGTGTGCGGTGGACATGTCCTGATTGTCACCGAATGCACGGAGTGGCCGCAACGACAGTTATCTGTCATATACGGCCATCACCGTGGGAGACACGAAGGCAGCGACATCGCGGGATTCGGCCCGCCCCGGCGCCGAGCCGCCGGGATGCGTGTCACATCCCCTTGCCGAATTCTGCCTTGACGATGTCAAAGACGATGTCCCAGGTCTTCCATTCGGTGTTGGTGTGGAGGCAGATCGCGTGGTCGCCGTCGGGGGTGGCGATGGTGCAGGTGTGGGAGCCCCAGAGGCTGCCGCCCGCGCCGCGCAGGATGAGGCCGTTGGTGATGTCCCGGTCGAACTCGAAGACGCCGAGGCCATAGCGGGCGTACGGCATCCAGTGGCCGCCTTCGGTGGAGATGGTGGTCCACATGTGGTGGTGCTGTTGTTCGGGGAGCAGGCTGCCACTGGCCAGGGCGCTGATCAGGCGGATCATGTCGGTGGTGGTGGAGACGACGTCGCCGGCCGACCAGCCGAGGGAGGTGTTGAGCTCGGTGACGTCCAGGGGCGGGGTGGCGGGGTCTTCCATCAGCGATTGCCAGTTTTCGGGGGTGACGGCGGCGGGGTCGGTGCCGTCTTTGAGGAACAGGGCGGAGTAGGCGCGGGGGTGGGGGTGGGGGTAGCCGGATTCGTCCGGGCGGCGTACGTGGGTGTGGGTGAGGGCGAGGGGGTCGATGACGGTGCGGGTGACCTCGTCGGCGTAGCTGTTGCCGGTGACCTTTTCGATGATGGCGCCGGCGAGGTAGAAGCCGCCGTTGGAGTAGGTGAAGGCGGTGCCGGGTTCGAAGACGGGGGGCTGGGAGATGGCCAGTTTCAGCAGGTCCTCGCGGGTCCATTGGTCGAGGTGGTGCCGGGCGTAGCCGGACCGGGTGGCGTAGCGGTGGCTGGCTTCGGGGGCCAGGCCGGTGGCGAACAGGCCGCTGCTGTTGCTGAGCAGGTGCCTGATGGTGATTCTGGTGCCGTCGTAGCCGTTGGTGAGGAGGCCGGGCAGGTGGTGTTCGACGGTGTCGTCGAGGGTGAGCCGGCCTTCGGCTTCGAGGGTGAGCAGCGTGGCGGCGGTGAAGGCCTTGCCGGAGCTGCCGGTGTGCAGGTGCTCGCCGGGGACGCGGGGGGCGCCGGTGGTGAGGTCGGCGACGCCGGCGGTGCCGAACCAGCTCTGGTCGCCGTGGCGGATTTCGGCGACGATGCCGGGCACGCCGTGCTCGGTGACGGCGCGGTCGAGGGCGTTCTGGACTTCGGTGTACGTCATGGTCGTGTCCTTGCCTGGTGAACCTTTGCGATGCCTCGAAAGTTACGTTGCATGCACGAAATCGTCAATCACGATTTCGCGAACTATCGTGCAAATACACAGCTAGAGCGCTTGGAATCGTTGCGTAAGAGCTGTCAATTAATGCAACGGACGCTCGCACTAAGCTAGGCTGGATCCCGATCGCCTGAGCAAGGAGCCCGATGCCCGGACAGAGGCTCACCCAGCAGGACCGCCGTCAGATCGCCGGGGGACTGCGTGACGGACTGACGTACGCCGCCATCGCCCGCGCTCTCGACCGGCCCACCTCGACCATCACCCGCGAGGTCATGCGCAACGGCGGCCCGAACGACTACCACCCCGACCAGGCCCACCGGGCCGGCAGGCAACCCGTGCGCGCCCAGGGCTCCGGCCGGTCGGCGTCGGCCAGGGCCGCCGACCTCGGTGCCCGCGATCCCCGGGTCGTGCAGCGGGTGTCCACGCACCTCACCGAGCTGCTGATACAGAGCGGCCTGCCGCAGATGATGGCCAGGGTGCTCGCCGCGCTGTTCACCACCGACAGCGGCAGCCTCACCTCGGCCGAACTCGTGCGACGCCTGGGCGTCAGCCCCGCCTCGATCTCCAAGGCGGTCGCCTACCTGGAGGAGATGGAGATCATCAAGCGCGAGCGCGACCCCCGCGGCCGCGCCGAGCGCTACGTCATGGACGACGACGTGTGGTACCAGGCCATGCTGGCCAGCGTCCGGATCAACACCCTGATCGCCGAGGCCTCGCACAGCAGCGCCCGGGCGCTCGGCGTGGACACGCCCGCCGGAACCCGGCTGGACAAACTCGGCCAGTTCCTCTTCCGGGTCAGCGACGACCTGCGCGACTCGGCGGAACACTGGCGCCACATCTACGCGCCCGACCGGCAGGACGGGCAAGAGGCACCGGCGGCGAGTTGCCAAGCTCTGCCGGATGGGCTGGGGCACCTCCGTAGGACATGAGGCCGAGGGGAAGCCGGATCAGGCGGGGAAGAGGGCGTCCACGTAGGAGTTGCGGAACTTGCCGGACGGGTCCAGCTCGCGGGCCAGCCGCCCGAACTGGGCCGCCCGCTCGTACATCGCGCTGATCTGCCGGGGTCTGGTCGTCGTGAGCTTGCCCCAGTGCGGGCGGGCGCCCAGTGGCATGAGCCGCTCCTCGACCTCGGCCAGGGCGGGCATGACCGCCGCCGCGTCGCGGATCCAGGTGAAGTGCAGGGTGACGGTGTCGCGGCCGTAGGCGGGGCTGAGCCACAGGTCGTCGCCGCGGACGGTACGCACCTCCGAGACGTGCAGCACGGGCGCCACCAGCGGGCCGATCTCCCTGATCGCCTCGAACGCCTTGCCCGCGGCCGCGCGGGGCAGGTAGTACTCCGACTGCAGTTCCTCGCCCGCGCCCGGCACGAACCCGGAGCGGAAGTGCGGCAGCCGTTCGTGCCACGGGCCCGGCACCCCGAGCTGTTCCGTGCAGGACTCGGGCGGCATGCCGGGCACCGGGTGCACCGGCCGCCCGGCGGCCCGGCCTCCCGCCCAGCCGCCTCCCGCCCAGCCGCTTTCCGGCCATCCGTCGCCGGGGCTCCCCTCGTCGAGGCGGTGCTTGAGCCACACCTCGGCCTTGCCGCCGCGCCAGTCGGTGAACGTGCTGACGCTGTAGGCCGCGCCGTACACCTCGTCGAAACGCTCGGACACCTCCTCAAGCGGCACGTCGAGCCGGACCCGCTGCGCCACGTCGAAGGCGGGCTCGACCTCCAGCGTCAGCCGGGTGACGACGCCGAGCGCGCCGAGCGCGACGACGGCGCCGGGGAAGACGGCGGGGTCGTGCTCGCGGCTCAGCTCGACCAGGTCGCCGTCAGGGCCGACGAGTTGCAGGGCGACGACGGCGGCGGCGAGGCAGCGGCGGCTGTCGCCGGAGCCGTGGGTGCCGGTCGCGCACGATCCGGCGACCGAGATGTGGGGGAGCGAGGCCAGGTTGGCCAGCGCGAATCCGGCGCGGTGCAGGTGCTCGGCGACCTCGGCGTAACGCAGGCCGGCGGCGACGGTGGCGGTCGAGCGCCCGGCGTCGATCTCCACCGTGGGCGGCAGGCCGTCCAGGCGGACCAGGTCGTGGCTGGTGTCGGCGACCAGGCTGAAGGAGTGGCCGCTGCCCAGGGCCCGTACGCGCGGCCCCGCCGCCACCACGCGGCGCAGCTCGTCGAGGGATTCCGGCCGGTGCACGCGGGCCGCGCCGAAGGTGACGTTGCCCGCCCAGTTCGTGATCGGCATGTCGGCTCCTGGTCTGGCGTCGCTCGCCCCCGCGGGTGCGACGAGCTTGCGGGGAGACGCGTCCGGCCTCGCGCACGATGGTGTCCTGGAAGCGCTGGATGGGCGGCAGAATACGGCACTTGCCGCCGTACGGCAGGGCGAACCCCACCGGTGGCGGCCCGTAGAGCCCGGGGCGGTGCAACTGCACTGCCCGCCGGCCCCGGTGTTCGACACCGGCGAGGTCTACGACGCGCTCGACACGCTCGTCCAGGAGGACCGGATCGCCGCCTACGGGGTCGCCCGGCCGGGGGTGGCCGGCGTGCAGATCATCCTCAACGCCTTCCGCCGCAAGCCGCTCGAACGCGTGCTCCCGGCGGCGCTGGCGGCCGGGGTCGCGATCATCGCGCCTACAACCGGCACGGCGCGGCGTTCGACGTGGGGGAGACGTTCTCCGGCGTCGACTACGAGAGCGGCCTGGAGGCGGCGCCCAGGTTCACCACCGCTGGTAGTCCGGCCCGCCCTCGCCGAGCAGGTGTAGGGCGTCGGCCGCGGCGGGGGAGAGCGCCGTGCCCGAAGCGTCCCCCAGGTCCGTGATCGGCAGCCAGGTCACCGCGTCCGTGGTGCCGTTCGTCTCGGTCACCGCCGCGGAGCCCGGCGCGACCTCGGCGGCGTAGAACAGGCCGACCAGGTGCCAGCTCACCCCGAGCCGCGTCACCGCGTACGTCCTGGCGGCGACCAGGCGCGCGCTGGTGAGGTCGAGGCCGGTCTCCTCGCGCAGTTCGCGGGCCAGCGCCTGTCCGGGTTGCTCGCCGGGGTCGATCCCGCCGCCCGGCAGGTGCCACGCGCCGGGCGGGAAGATCGGGGAGCTCTCCGACAACCGGGTCAGCAGCAGCCGCCCGGCCGAGGTGACGATCGCGTACGCGGAGACGCGCGTGCGTACCTCACCGTTCAAGGCGAGCGTCCGTCTCATGGCGAGCATCCGGTACGGCGAGCGCCAGCGTGGTGTCGAGCATGAGGCGCAGGGTCGACTCGCAGGCGGCGAGGTCGTAGTCGTCGGTCAGGTACCGGGTCACGATCCCGTCGAACCCGCTGAGGAAGAAGCGGGCGATCTCCTCGGCGGGCAGCGCGAGATCCTGCCCGGCGCGCGTGGCGGCGTCGGAGAGCAGGCGCGCCGCGGTGGCGTCGAGGTCGTGGGTGAACTCGGAGGCCACCTGGCGCAACACCGGGTCGCGCAGGGAGAGCATGATCAGCTCCACCAGCAGCCGGTAGCGCTCACGCTCCTCGGTCACCGTCCGCCACAGCTCGTTGACCAGTGCCGAGACCGTCTCGCCGAAGTCGGCGTCGGCGGGCATGGCGGCCCGCACGCGGGTGACCAGAGACCTGCCGAGGTCCTCCAGCACCGACCGGTAGAGCTCCTGCTTGGAGCCGAAGGTGTAGTGCACCATCGCCTGCGCGACGCCCGCTTCCGCGGCGATGGCCCTGGTGCTCCCGGCCGCGACGCCTTCGCGGGCCATGAGCCCGATCGCCGCCTCCACGATCTGCGGACGCCGCTCGGCGGCTGGAACATGAGCCATGCCCGCACCCTATCGGCTGTGACCTGCGCGAAGTTCCGGTGCTCCGGCGACGCGAAGAGGAAGGGGCACGGCTTGTTCGGGTGACTTAGTCGAGTGACAAAGTCTCGTGCTAGCCTGGCGGCGAAGACGTACACCCGCAGAAGGGAACGTTCGCGTGTCCACAGCCGAGATTCCGTCGCCGCCCGCCCTGCCGATCGTCGGCCATGCCCTGAGCACGCCGGTCGACCGGCAGATCGCCTACCTGTGCGAGCTGGCCCGCACCTGGGGCCCGATCTTCAAGCTGGGCGCCTTCGGGGAAGAGTCAGTGATCGTCACCGGTCTCGACCTCGTCACCGAACTCTGCGACGAGACCCGCTTCCGCAAGAACGTCCACCCCGACCTGGTCAACCTGCGGCCCCTGGCGGGCGACGGGCTGTTCACCGCCTACGGCGACGAGCCCAACTGGCGCAAGGCGCACGACATCCTGCTGCCGGCCTTCTCCGTCTCCGCCATGCGCGGCTACCACGCGACCATGCTCGGCGTCGCCAGGAAGCTGGTGGACTCCTGGGCGCGGGCAGGGCAGGAGCCGGTACAGGTGAGCGCGGACATGACCCGGCTGACGCTCGACACCATCGGCCTGTGCGGATTCGGCTACGACTTCGCCTCGTTCGAGAGCGCGCGGCCGCACCCGTTCATCGGCTCGCTCGTCGGCGCGCTGAAGTACGCCCAGGCCAAGGGCGCCTTCATCCCCGGCCTCGACGTCCTCTACCGCAAGCGCACCCGGCGCTTCCACGAGGACGTGCGCGCCATGGAGGAGCTGGTCGACGAGGTGATCAGGCTGCGCAGGGAGTCGGGCGACCAGAGCACCGGCGACCTGCTCGGCCGCATGCTCCACAGCACCGACCCCGAGACCGGCGAGCCGCTCGACGACCTCAACATCCGCCACCAGGTGATCACGTTCCTGATCGCCGGGCACGAGACCACCTCGGGCGCGCTCTCCTTCGCCCTGTACTACCTGGCCGGGAACCCGGCCGTGCTGGCCAAGGTCCAGGAGGAGGTGGACACGCTGTGGGGCGACGTGGACGAGCCCGACCCGTCGTACGCCGACGTGGGCAGGCTGCGCTACACCCGCCAGGTGCTAATGGAGAGCCTGCGGCTCTGGCCGACGGCCCCGGGGTTCGCGGTGGAGGCGCTGGCCGACACGGTGATCGGCGGCCGGTACGAGGTCAAGGCGGGCGAGTCGCTGTTCGTGCTGACGCCGAGCCTGCACCGCGACCCCGCCTGGGGCAGGAACGTGGAGCTGTTCGACCCCGACCGCTTCGCCCCGGAGGCACAGGACGCCCGCCCGCCGCACGCGTTCAAGGCGTTCGGCAGCGGTGAACGGGCCTGCATCGGCAGGCAGTTCGCGCTGCACGAGGCGACGCTGGTGCTGGGGCTGCTGGCGCACCGCTTCCACCTGGCCGGCGAGGCGGACTACGACCTGGAGGTCAAGGAGACCCTCACGCTGAAGCCCGACGGCTTCACGCTCCAGGTCGAACCCCGCACGGCCGCCGACCGCCGCACCCGCCCCGCGGCCACGCCGCCGGAGCCGGAGCCGGAGCCGAAGCGGGCCGCGCCGGGCTCGGCGCTCTCCATCCTGTACGGCTCCAACATGGGCACCTGCTCGGCCATCGCCCACGACCTGGCCGCCGAGGCGGAGGAACGCGGCTTCGCGGCCAAGGTCTCCTCCCTGGACGAGGCGGCGGGCACGCTGGCCGACATCCCGGTCGTCATCGTGGCCGCCTCCTACAACGGCCGCCCGACCGACGACGCGACCCGGTTCGTGGACTGGCTGGCCGCGGCGGACACGGTGCCCGCCACGCCGTACGCGGTGCTGGGGGTGGGCGACCGCAACTGGGCGGCGACCTTCCAGCGCGTCCCGAAGCTGATCGACGAACGGCTGGCGGAGACGGGCGCGATCCGCCTGGCCGAGCGGGGCGTGGTGGACGCCTCGGGCGACCTGGAAGGCGCCATCGACACCTGGTCCGCCACCCTGTGGCGAGCCCTGGACAGCTCGGGAAAGGCCTCGCCGGAGGGGCCCGCGTTCCGCCTGGAATCCGTGGTCAGGTCGCCCGCCGAAGAGCGCGCCGAGCACCACGGCGTGCGTCCCATGCGTGTGCTGCTGGCCGAGCCGCTCACCCACCCGGACGGCCGCCAGAAGCGCCACCTCCGCCTGGAACTGCCGCAGGGCGCCACCTACCGCACCGGCGACCACCTCGCCGTCCTGCCGGAGAACCCGCCGCATCTGGTCGAGCGCGCCGCCGCCCGCTTCGGCCTCGACCCCGCCCAGCCCGTACGGCTGCGCCCGGCCCGCCGTACCCGCACCCAGCTCCCCCTCGACACCCCGGTGACCGTGCGCGAACTCCTGTCAGGATTCCTGGAGCTCCAGCGCCCGGCCACCGCCCACCAGGTACGCACGCTGGCCGCCCACACCCGCTGCCCCCACACCAGGGCCGGTCTGGAAGCAGCGGACCCGGCGCGGACCACGGTCCTGGCCCTGCTGGACGAGTACCCGGCGTGCGAGCTGCCGTTCGAGGTGTTCCTGGAGCTCATGCCGCCCCTGCGCCCGCGCAACTACTCGATCTCCAGCTCCCCGCTGGCCCGCCCCGGCGCGGTGGACCTGATGGTCTCGCAGCTGAGCGGCCCGAACCGGACCGGCGCCGGATGGTTCCACGGCGTCGCGTCCAGCCACCTGGCCGAGGTCGGGCCGGGCGCCGTCGTGCAGGCGCGGGTGGTGCCCGGCCCTGCCGCCTTCCACGGCCTGTCCGACGAGCACACCCCGGCGATCCTGGTCAGCGCGGGCACCGGCCTGGCCCCGTTCCGCGCCGTCGTCATGGAGCGCCTGCACCGCCGTGCCCGCGGCACGCTGCTGTGCTACTTCGGCTGCGACGCCCCGGACCTCGACTACCTGCACCGCGCGGAGCTGGAGGAGGCCGAGGCGGCGGGCGTGGTCAGCCTGCGCCCGACGTTCAGCGAGGCTCCGGAGAACGGCCTGCGCTACGTGCAGGACCGGCTCCTGCACGAGGCGGACGAGGTGTGGCGCGTGCTGGAGGACGGCGGCCGCGTCTACGTCTGCGGCGACGGCAGCCGCATGGCACCGGCGGTGCGGGCGGCACTGGCCCGCGTCCACGGCGAGCGCACCGGCGCCGACCGGGCGGCGAGCGAGGCCTGGCTGGAGGAACTGCGCGCCGCCGAACGCTACTGCGAGGACGTATGGGAAGGCTGAAGATTGGCTGAGGGGCGTTTTGTCCGGTCCGGTGGGTTCGCATAATGGGCGGATGACCAGTTCGGCGCGGGTGATGGTGGTCGAGGACGCGGAGGCGATCCGGCTCGCCGTGCTGTCCGGGCTGGGGTCGGCGGGGTACGTGGCCCGCGGCGTGCCCGACGGCACCGGCTTCGAGCAGGAGCTCAACACCTTCCAGCCCGACCTGGTCGTGCTCGACCTCATGCTGCCGGGCCGCGACGGGTTCGCGCTGCTGGACGTGGTGCGCGGGCGCAGCGACGCCGGGGTCATCGTGCTCACCGCCAGGGACGGCGTCTCCGACCGGCTGCACGGGCTGCAGGCGGGCGCCGACGACTACGTGGTCAAGCCGTTCGAGCTGTCCGAGCTGACCGCTCGGGTCGGCGCGGTGCTCAGGCGGCTGCGCCGTACGCCGTCGACGCTGCAGATCGGCAGCCTGATCATCGACGTGGACAAGGGACTGGTCCTGCGTGACGGCCGGCCGGTCGAGCTGACCAGGACCGAGCTGCGGCTGCTCGGCCACCTCGCGCTCCACCGCGGCCAGGTGCTGAGCAAGACCCAGCTGCTCACCAGCGTCTGGGGCTACGACGCCTACGACCCCAACCTGGTCGAGGTGCACGTCAGCGCGCTGCGTCGCAAGCTCGAAAGCTCGGGCGAGCGGGTCCTGCACACCGTGCGCGGGCTCGGCTACGTCCTGGACGGACCCCGATGAGACGGTACGGCCGGCCCGCCGGCTCACTGCGCGGCCGGGTGGCAGGGGCGACCCTGCTGGTCGTCGCCGTCACACTGGTCGTGCTGCTGCTGGCCGTGGACGCGTTGTTCGGCCTGCTGGCCAGGAACCAGGCGCAGGACCGGCTCGTGGACCGCGCCCAGTTCGCCGTCCAGCTCGACCGCCGCAAGGTCATGCCGGACCGGCTGGTGCGCCGGGTCAGCGGCGCCGGCATCGAGGCGGTGCTCGTGGACCTGGCCGGCCGCCGCCACACGCTCGGCGGCTTCGCGGCCGATCTCGGCGACCTGACCCTGACCAGGCGGCTGCCGGGCGGCGGGCTGCTCACGCTCTACGCCGACACCGAGACGATCGACGGGCCGCGCACCACCCTGCGCATGCTGATGCTGGTCGCCGGCCTGCTGGCGCTGGCCGCGCTCGGCTTCGTGCTGCCCCTCGCGCTGCGGCGCGCGACCCGGCCGATGGACGACCTGGCGGGGCTGGCCAGGCAGATCGCCCAGGGGCAACGGGGCAAACGACTGGCACCGGAGCGTACCGACACCGAACTCGGCCGCACCGCCGCCGCGTTCGACTCCATGCTCGACTCGCTGGAGGGCGCGGAGCAGCAGGCCCGCGAGTCGGAGAACCGCTCACGGCAGTTCCTGGCCGACGTGGCTCACGAGCTGCGTACGCCGCTGGCGGGCATCCAGGCGACGGCGGAGGCGGTGCTCCAGGCGCCGGCCGCGATGCCGGCCGAGGAGCGCGAGCGCATGCAACTGCTGCTGGTGCGCGAGACGCGGCGGGCCGGACGCCTGGTCGACGACCTGCTCGCGCTGGCCAGGATCGACGCCGGGCTCGGCCTGCACCGCGAGCCCGTTCAGCTGCGCGCGCTGTGCGAGGCCGAGGCCGACCGGGTCATGCTGCGCGCGCCGGAGATCACCGTGGCGGTCGAGGGGGAGGAGGCCGCGGTGATCGGCGACGCCCAGCGGCTCGGCCAGATCATCGCCAACCTGCTCGACAACGCCCGCCGGCACACGCCGCCGGACGGCCTGGTCACCGTGACGGTCAAGGCCGAGGCTGGTGAGGCGGTCGTGGACGTGGCCGACACCGGCCCCGGGGTGCCGCCGTCGGCGCGCGACCTGATCTTCCACCGGTTCGTCCGCCGGGACACCACCTCGGGCGGCGCCGGGCTCGGCCTGCCGATCGCCCGCGGCCTGGCCCTGGCCCACGGCGGCACGCTGACCTGCGAGGAGTCGCCGTCGGGTGCGGTGTTCCGCCTCCGCCTGCCAGCATGGGCCGATGGCTCTGCTCCATGACATCGTGTTCGACTGCCGTCACCCCGCCGCGCAGGCGAGGTTCTGGGCGGAACTGCTCGACGACTACGCCGTGGCGCCGTACGACGAGGCCGAGCTGGAGCGTCTGCGCGCCCGCGGGCTGTCCGGCCCAGAGGAGGACCCGACGGTGCTGGTCGAAGGGCCTCCGGGGGCGCCGAGGATGTGGTTCGTCCTCGTGCCCGAGCCCAAGACGGTGAAGAACCGGGTGCACCTCGACGTCCGTGCCGCCGACGTCGAGGCCGAGGGCGCACGCCTGCGGGCACTCGGGGCCGTCGAGGTGGCCAGGCACGAGAACTGGATCGTGCTGGCCGACCCCGAGGGCAACGAGTTCTGCCTACAGCCCGCGGGCCGTGGCTAGCTGTTTGGCCAGGTCGTCGGCGCGTACCCGGTTCTCCAGCTGGTGGGGGTCCTTGCGCAGGTCGTAGTACTCGCGGAACTTCACCCCGCCGCCGCCGTCGTAATACTCGGTGTAGATGCGGGAGCCGGTGTAGACCGAGGCCCAGACGCCTGGTCCCGCCCCGTCGGGCTGGCCGTGGAACTCCAGGAACAGGTGGCTCCGCCTGCCGCCGCGCAGCAGCGACCTGCCGTCCATCCGGGTACGCGGCCGGATCCCGGCGGCGTCCAGGATGGTCGGGGCGACGTCGATGTTGGCGGCCAGGCGGTCGTCGTCCGTGCCCTTGCCGAAGCCGCCCGCCGGCCACGAGAGGTAGAACGGCACGCGGAAGGCCGGCTGGTAGGGCACGCTCTTGCCGATGTGGCCGTGGTCGGCCCAGCTGAAGCCGTTGTCGCCGATGAAGATGATCAGCGTGTCGTCGAGCTTGCCCTGCGCCACGAGCTCCGCCCTGACCGCCTTGAACAGGTCGTCCACCGACTTCAGCGTGCGTAGCTGGGCCTGGCGGACCTTCCGCCCCGCGGCCAGGTCCTGGGTGGCGTTCTGGATGTAGGGCGGCTTGTCGCTCTTGTCGGTCTCGGCCACGGCGGGGTTGCCGTCCCAGGCGGGTACGGGCAGGTTCGCGTACTTGTCCTCGGGGGTGTTCGGGCCGTGGGAGGCGTACGGCGACAGGTACATGAACCACGGCTGGTCCTGGTTGGCCTTGATGAACTCCAGCGCGTGCCGCCTGATGAGCGTGGTCGTGTAGCCGGGGCGGCGGCTCACGGTGCCGTTGACGTTCCACTGGGCGCGCCGGTAGGCGGGGCGCATGATCGCGAAGTCGTCGAAGTTCGGCGGGGCCTGGTTCAGGTCCCAGGCGTTGAGGTACTTGCCGAACAGGCCGGTCCGGTATCCGCCCGCGCGCAGGTGGCTCTGCACGGTGGTGTCCTGGTCGAGCCGGCCGGGAGCGGTGTTGTCGACGACACCGTGGTTGCGGGCGTAGCGGCCGGACATGATCGACGCGCGTGAGGGCGAGCAGAGCGGCGTGGTGACGCAGCCCTGCGAGAACGCGACTCCCTGCCCGCCGATCAGGTCGACGATCGAGGGGATCGCCCACTCGGTCTCCCTCCTGTGGTCGTCGGTGACGATCAGGAGGATGTTGGGGCGTTTCGGCTTGGCCGCGGCGGCGGGGGCGCTGGTGACCGCGGCTGCGGCAGCCGTACCTGCGATGAAGGTTCGTCTGCTGAGTTGACTCACGTCGCTGACCTCCAGAAAGCGGTGATCCGCAATTATTGGCCGCTCTTGTGGGTTGATTTCCCATCGAATGGGGCATTCCCAGCTTTCCTTAAGAAGGGGTACAGCATGAGCGAGATCCTGGTTCTGGGGGCGACGGGCTCGACGGGGCGTCGCGTGACGGACCTTCTGCGGTCCTCCGGCCATCCGGTACGGCCGGCGTCCAGGCACGGCGAGGTGCGCTTCGACTGGAACGACCGCGCCACCTGGCGGCCCGCGCTGGCCGGAGCCGACCGCATGTACGTGATGGCGCCGGACGATCTGCCGGTCGACCCGGAGTTCGTGGCGGCCGCGGTCGAGGCGGGCGTGCGCCGCGTCGTGCTGCTGTCCAGCGGCGGCATCGAGGTGATGGGCGACGAGCGGCTGATGGCCGCCGAGCGGGTGGTGCGCGGCTCCGGCGTGGAGTGGACGATCCTGCGGCCGTCGTGGTTCGACCAGAACTTCGACGAGGGCGCGATGCGCGAGGCGGTGCTCGCCGGCGAGGTCGCGGTCCCGCTGGGCGAGGCCCGCCAGGCCTTCGTGGACGCCGGTGACATCGCCGCCGTGGCGGCGGCGGCCCTGGTCGAGGACGGGCACGCGGGGCGCTCGTACGAGGTGACCGGGCCGCGCGCGCTGAACTTCGCCGAGGTGGTGGAGATCATCAGCCGGGCCTCGGGGCGGACCGTCCGCTACCTGGGCTCGGAAGCGGACTACCTGGCCGTCATGACCGGGTTCGGGCTGCCGGAGCCGGACGTGCGGGCGGAGATCGAGGCGTTCGCGGCGCTGCGTGCCGTTGGCGACGCCGTACCGACCGACGTGGTGCGGCAGGTGACGGGCCGGCCGCCCAAGTCCTTCGAGGATTTCGCGGCCGACGCGACATGGGGTTGACACCACTCCACTTGTAGTACTACGTTGACAGCACTTCAAACGAAGTGGTCTCAAACAAAGGAATCACCAGATGCGAATCAAGCTCCCCAGCTCCATCACCGGCACCACCACCGAGCAGGCCAACGGCCGCGCCACCAAGCGCGAGCACGCGGTCCGCGACATCCAGCCCACCGGCCGCGCCAACCTGTCCCGCCGGCCCACCGCCGCCCCGCGCAGGAGCTCCTACTGAGGTTGCTCCTCCGCGAGGCGCAGGGCCTCCTCGATCAGGGTCTCCACGATCCGCGACTCAGGAACGGTCTTGATCACCTTGCCCTTCACGAAGATCTGTCCCTTGCCGTTGCCCGAGGCCACGCCCAGGTCCGCTTCGCGGGCCTCGCCCGGCCCGTTCACCACGCAGCCCATGACCGCCACACGTAGCGGGAACGGGAAGCCCTCCAGCCCGGCCGACACCTCCTCGGCCAGGCGGTAGACGTCCACCTGTGCCCGTCCGCAGGACGGGCACGAGACGATCTCCAGCTTGCGCTGCCGCAGCCCCAGAGATTCGAGGATGCCGATGCCGACCTTGACCTCCTCCACCGGAGGCGCCGACAGCGAGACCCGGATCGTGTCGCCGACGCCCTCGGCCAGCAGCACCCCGAAGGCCACCGCCGACTTGACTGTCCCCTGCATCAGCGGCCCCGCCTCCGTCACGCCGAGGTGCAGCGGGTAGTCGCAGCGCGCCGCGAGGCGGCGGTAGGCGGCGATCATCACCACCGGGTCGTGGTGCTTGACCGAGATCTTGATGTCGCGGAAGCCATGCTCCTCGAACAGGGAGCACTCCCACAGCGCCGACTCCACCAGCGCCTCCGGCGTCGCCTTGCCGTGCTTCTCCAGCAGCCGGGGGTCCAGGGAGCCGGCGTTGACCCCGATCCTGATCGGGACGCCCGCGTCCGCCGCCGCCCGCGCGATCTCACCCACCCTGTCGTCGAACTTCTTGATGTTGCCCGGGTTCACCCGCACCGCCGCGCACCCGGCGTCGATGGCGGCGAAGACGTAGCGCGGCTGGAAGTGGATGTCGGCTATCACCGGGATCTGCGACTTGCGGGCGATGTCGGGGAGCGCGTCGGCGTCGTCCTGCGTCGGCACCGCCACCCGGACGATCTGGCAGCCCGCCGCTGTCAGCTCCGCGATCTGCTGCAGCGTCGCGTTGACGTCGTGGGTGGGCGTGGTGGTCATCGACTGCACGCTCACCGGCGCGCCGCCACCGACCGGCACGCCGCCCACCATCACCTGCCGCGAGACCCTCGGCCTCCTCGTCGGCATTCCGAGCTCGATCATCGGGCCAGCTCCTTCCGTACGGCATGCGCGATCCCCGAACCGGTCAGTCCCGCGTCGGCCAATAACCGCTCGCGCGAGCCGTGCGGGATGAACGCGTGGGGCAGCCCGAGATGAAGCAGCCGCGTCCCGCCCGCGCACGCCTGACCGACCGCCGCGCCCGCTCCACCGGCCACCACACCGTCCTCGACGGTCACGACCAGGGGGTGCGCGGCCGCCGCCCGGACCAGGCCGGGGGCGACGGGCAGCACCCAGCGCGGGTCGACCACCCGCACCCCCACGCCCTCCTCCGCCAGCGTCGCCGCCGCCTCCACGCACGCCTCGGCCGTCGCGCCCAGCGCGACGAGCAGCACGTCGTCGCCGGTGTTCCACAGCACGTCCAGGTCATCGGAACGTTCCACGGCGGCGAGCTCGGTGCCCGCCCCGGCCTTGGGGAAGCGCAGCACGGTCGGGCCCTCCACCGCCACGGCCTCGCCGAGCAGTTCGCGCAGCCGCCGGCCGTCGCGCGGCGCGGCCACCCGCAGGCCCGGGATCGCCGACAGGATCGCCAGGTCCCACATGCCGTGGTGGCTGGGGCCGTCGGGACCGGTGATGCCCGCCCGGTCCAGGACGATCGTGACCGGCAGCCGCTGCATGGCCACGTCCAGGAGCACCTGGTCGAAGGCGCGGTTGAGGAACGTGGCGTAGACGGCGACCACCGGGTGGAAGCCCTCCAGCGCCAGCCCGGCGGCCGACACCATCGCGTGCTGCTCGGCGATGCCCACGTCGAACATCCGCCCGGGGAAGCGCCTGCCGAACGCCTCAAGCCCGGTGGGCCCCGCCATCGCCGCGGTGATCGCGACCAGGTCGGGCCTGGCCTCGCCGAGCGCGCACAACTGCTCGGAGAAGACGTGCGTCCAGGTCCGGCCCCCGGCTGACAGCGGTCTTCCGGTACGCGGGTCGCTGGCCGGGATGGCGTGCATGTGCTCGCCCAGATCCAGCTCGGCGGGGCGGTAGCCGTACCCCTTGCGGGTCTTGCAGTGCACGACGCTGGGGCTCGGCAACGTGCGCGCGGTGCGCAGCGCGCGCTCGACGGCGGCGACGTCGTGGCCGTCGACGGGGCCGAGGTAGACGAAGCCGAGGTTCTCCAGCAGCGTGCCGAGGTTGCGGGCGCAGCCGCCGTGGGTGGGGGCGTAGGAGCGGCCGTTGTCGTTGAGCACGATGACGACCGGGCGGCCCTCGCCGTCGCTCAGGTTGTTGAGCGACTCCCAGGCCAGCCCGCCGGTCAGCGCCCCGTCGCCGACCACGGCCACCACCGCGCGGCTCTCCTCGCCCTTGAGCCTGCGGGCCTTGGCGATGCCGTCGGCGTAGGCGAGCGCGGTGGAGGCGTGGGAGTTGTCGATGTGGTCGTGCGGCGACTCCTCGCGCGAGGGGTAGCCGCTGAGTCCGCCGTGGGCGCGCAGGCTGTCGAAGTCGGCCCGCCGGCCGGTGAGCAGTTTGTGGACGTATGCCTGATGTCCGGTGTCAAACAGAAGTGTGTCCTCCGGGGAATGGAAGACGCGGTGCAAAGCAATCGTGATCTCGACCATGCCGAGGTTCGAGCCGAGATGCCCGCCCCTCGCCATGACCTTCGCGATGAGGAACTCGCGGATTTCCCGGGCCAGTGTCCCCAGGTGCGCGGCCGGAAGTAGGCGCAGGTCGCGGGGGCCGGTGATGGTTTGGAGCAGAGATTCGTCTAGGCCAGGAGGGGCCGCCATGGTCGCTCCACAAGGGTCGGCTGCGGTCGTGGTCGAATACTGGCTCCGCCGGGGGACGTCCGTGAACCGGGTGTTCCGGTCAATGGAACGACCGATTTCACTCTGGGTATTCGTGACCTAGCTTCTCGTGTGTGTCCGACGATCTCGAAAGAGGAGAACGGATCATGACGGCGGAGGTTGCGGAACCCCCCGTGGAGCCGGTCGACACGACCATCCACAGGGTCAGGACAGCGGTCGACGACCTGCTGAGCGAGTTCATCGACACCCACCCCGCTCCCGTCGCCGACCCGGAACTGGCCGAGGGCCACCGGCTCCTGCGCGAGTTCGTGGTCAAGGGCGGCAAGCGGATCAGGCCCCTGCTGTGCTACTGGGGAGCGCGCGGCGCGGGCGGCACGGACGAGGTGGCTCCCGTGGCCGCGGGCGCCGCGCTGGAGCTCTACCACGCGGGCCTGCTCATCCACGACGACATCATGGACGGCAGCGCCCTGCGCAGAGGCCGTCCCACCCTGCACCGGAGCCTGGCGCGCCCGCCGCGTCACCCCGGTGCCGAGCCTTTCGGCCACAGCGCCGCCGTCCTGCTCGGAGTCCTCGCCCAGGCCTGGGCCGACGAGCTCTTCGGCGATACGGGCGGCGCGCCCAGGCGGCTGTTCAACCGGATGCGCGCCGAGGTGATCGCCGGCCAGTACCTCGACATCCAGTCGCACCTCGACCCGGACGCCGAGCGCGCGCTCACCGTCATCCGCTACAAGACAGCCAAGTACACGGTCGAGCGGCCCCTGCAGATCGGCGGCGCGCTGGCCGGCGCCTCCCGCTCGCTCCTGGAGTCCTACTCACGCTTCGGGCTGCCGCTCGGCGAGGCGTTCCAACTGCGTGACGACGTCCTGGGCGTGTTCGGCGACCCGGGCGTCACCGGCAAGCCCGTCCTCGACGACCTGCGCGAGGGCAAGGCGACCGTCCTGATCGCGCACGCCTTCGCCGAGGCCGCCGGGCCCGCGCTGCGCCTGCTGCGCGCCTGGCACGGCAACCCCGGCCTCGACGAGAAGCGCGCCGCCGACCTGCGGCAGATCATCGTCGACACCCGAGCACTCGCCCGCGTCGAGACGATGATCGACGGCCGGGTCCGAACCGGACTTGAGGAGTTGCGGACATGCGCGATCGACCAGCACGCCCGGCAGGGGCTGACCCTGATGGCCGACCGGCTCACGCATCGCAGCGCGTGAAGCGGGTCCTGCTCGCCGCTCCGCGTGGCTACTGCGCCGGGGTGGAACGTGCCATCCGCACCGTCGAGGAGGCCCTGAAAAGGTACGGCCCGCCGGTCTACGTCCGTAAACAGATCGTCCACAACACCTTCGTGGTCGCCGACCTCACCACGAGGGGCGCGGTCTTCGTGGACGAGCTCGACGAGGTGCCCGACGGCTGCCTGGTCGTCTTCTCCGCCCACGGGGTCTCGCCCGCGGTCAAGGACACCGCGGCCGGCCGCGGCCTGCGCAGCATCGACGCCACCTGCCCGCTGGTCACCAAGGTGCACAAGGAGGCGGTCAGGTTCGCCGAGTCCGGCTACGACATCGTGCTCATCGGCCACGCGGAGCACGAGGAGGTCGAGGGCACGCTCGGCGAGGCCCCCGACCGCATGCACGTGGTCGACCCGGCCCGCCCCGACGAGCTCGACCTGCCGGCCGACCGGCCGATCAGCTGGCTGTCGCAGACCACGCTCTCGGTGGACGAGACCATGGGCGCGGTCGAACGCCTGCGTGAGCGCTATCCCCGCCTCGTCGACCCGCCCAGCGACGACATCTGCTACGCCAGCCAGAACCGCCAGGAAGCGGTCACCGCCATCGCCCCCGAGTGCGACCTGGTGATCGTGGTCGGCTCGGCCAACTCCTCCAACTCCCGGCGCCTGGTCGAGGTCGCGCTCGCCGCCGGCGCCCGTGCCGGCCACCTCGTGGACGGCGTGGCCGAGGTCGAGGAGAGCTGGCTCGACGACGTGGAGACCGTCGGCGTCAGCTCCGGCGCCTCCGTCCCCGAGCACCTCGTGGCCGAACTGCTCGGCTGGCTCGCCGAGCGCGGCTTCGCCGACGTCCAGACCGTGACGCTGGCCGAAGAAAGCCTGATCTTCTCCCTCCCGCCCGAGCTCCGTGAGCTCCGCTCCCCGATAGGTGGTGTCCTGTGACCGAATCCGTCCTGAACAACGAGAGCCCCCTCAGCCTCGGTACGAAGGCCGCGCGTAACCTGGCGACCACGACCAAGACGCAGCCGCAGATGCAGGAGATCACCTCCCGGCATCTGCTCAAGGCGCTGCCGTGGGTCGAGGTCGTCGGCGGTGCGTACCGGGTCAACCGCCGGCTCACCTACACGGTCGGGGACGGAAGGGTCACCTTCACCAACACCGGAGCGGCTGTGCGGGTGATTCCCGCGGAGTTGTGCGAGCTGCCCGCGCTGCGCGGCTATGACGATATAGACGTGCTGACCGCCCTGGCCGACCGGTTCACGCAGCGCGAGTACGAGGCCGGATCGGTGATCGTCGAGGCCGGCAGCCCGGCGACCGAGGTCGTGCTGGTGGCGCACGGCAAGGTCAGCCTGGTCGGCGAGGGCGCGTACGGCAAGCAGACCGTGCGTGGCGTGCTGGCCGACGGCGACTACTTCGGTGACAGGTCGCTGGCCGGCGAGGCGGGCACCTACGACCTGACCGTCCAGGCGGTCACCGCCTGCACCGTGCTCGCGCTGCCCAGGTCGGCCTTCGACGAGGTCGCCGACCAGACCGACGGCCTGCGCGAGCACGTCGAGGCGTGGGCCGCCGACCCCGACCGGTCGCTGAACGCCCACGGCGAGGCGGAGATCGTCCTGGCCTCCGGCCACACCGGCGAGCCGACGCTGCCCGGCACGTTCGTCGACTACGACCTGGCACCGCGCGAGTACGAGCTGAGCGTCGCCCAGACGATCCTGCGGGTGCACACCCGCGTGGCCGATCTGTACAACGAGCCGATGAACCAGACGCAGCAGCAGTTGCGGCTGACGGTGGAGGCGCTGCGCGAGCGTCAGGAGAACGAGCTGGTCAACAACCGCGAGTTCGGCCTGCTGCACAACGCCGACCTCAAGCAGCGCATCCACACGCTGACCGGCCCGCCCACCCCGGACGACTTCGACGAACTGCTCGCCCTGGTCTGGAAGAACCCGGCCGTCCTGATCGCGCACCCGCGGGCGATCGCCGCGTTCGCCCGTCAGTGCACCGAGCGGGGCATCTACCCGCAGAGCGTCGAGGTCAACGGGCAGAAGGCGCCGTCGTGGCGCGGAGTTCCGATCCTGCCGTGCAACAAGATCCCGGTCAGCGACTCCGGCCTCAGCTCGATCATGGCGATGCGGGTGGGCGAGGCGGCCCAGGGCGTCATCGGCCTGACCCGCACCGGGCTGCCGGACGAGTACGAGCCCGGCCTGTCGGTGCGCTTCATGGGCATCAACGACAAGGCCGTCATCTCCTACCTGGTCACGACCTACTACTCCGCGGCGGTGCTCGTGCCGGACGCTCTCGGCATCCTGGAGAGCGTCGAGGTGGGCTGATGGCGTATGAGCTGCCTGACTTCTACCTGCCGTATCCGCCCAGACTGAACCCGCATCTGGAGACCGCCCGCGCGCACACCCGCGCGTGGGCGGCCCGGATGGGCTTCTTCGACAACCCCGACATCTGGGGCCCCGCCGACCTGGAGGCGCACGACTACGGCCTGATGTGCGCCTACGCCCACCCCGACTGCCCGGCACAGGAGCTCGACCTCATCACCGACTGGTACGTCTGGGTGTTCTTCTTCGACGACCACTTCCTGCACGCCTTCAAGCGCACCAAGGACCTCAAGGGCGCCCAGGCCTACCTGGACCGCATCGACCTGTTCATGGACGGCGACCCGCCCGAGCCGACCAACCCGGTCGAGCTGGGCCTGAAGGACCTGTGGGCCAGGACGGTACCGGCGATGACGGACGCGTGGCGGCGCCGCTTCGTCACCGTCACCCGTGACCTCACCCAGGAGTCGATGTGGGAGCTGTTCCACATCGACTCGGGCCTGGTCTCCAACCCCATCGAGTACATCGAGGCGCGCAGGAAGGTCGGCGGCGCCCCCTGGTCGGCCTGCCTGGTCGAGCACGCGGTCGCCGCCGAACTGCCCGCCCGCCTCGCGCACACCCGGCCGGTCCGGGTGCTCACCGAGGCGTTCGCCGACGCCGTGCACCTGCGCAACGACCTGTTCTCCTACCAGCGGGAGGTGGTGGCGGAAGGCGAGCTGTCCAACTCCGTGCTGGTCTGCGAGAACTTCTTCGGCTGCGACACCCGGCGCGGCGTCGAGATCACCAACGACATGATCACCTCGCGGCTGCACCAGTTCGAGCACACGACGCTCACCGAACTGCCGGTCCTGTTCGCCGAGCACGCGGTGGCGCCGCACGAGCAGGAACGGGTGCTGCGTTACGTCAAGGGGCTGCAGGACTGGCAGGCCGGCGGCCACGCCTGGCACCTGGCCTCCAGCCGCTACACCAAGGCCCGTCGCGAGCGCGGCCCGCTCAACGTCTCGCCCGCGCACGTGAGGAGTGGCCTGCGCAACTTCACCTACCGCCCTTTCACCGAGACGACGGTACGGCTGCCGCAGTTCCCCATGCCCTTCACCGTCCGCGACAACCCGCACCTGGACCGGGCCCGCGCCCACAACGAGCGATGGTGCGTGGAGATGGGCTTCACCACCGCCCTGCCCGGCCTTCCCTCCACAGCGCTGTGGACGGAAGGCCAGGTCAAGGGGTTCGACCTGGCGCTGTGCGCCTCCGGCCTGGCACCGGAGGCCGGCGCGGAGGCGCTTGAGCTGGCGACCGACTGGCTCGCCTGGGGCACCTACGCCGACGACTACTACCCGAAGGTCTTCGGCGGCGGCCACGACCTGACCGGCGCCAAACTGTCCAACCGGCGGCTGCTCGAGCTCATGCCGGTCGACCTGGTGCCGGTGACCCTGCCGGTCAACGCGGTGGAGCGGGGGCTGGCCGACCTCTGGGCGCGTACCGCCGCACCGATCGAGGTGGCCGAGCGGCGGGCGTTGCGCGACGAGGTCGCGCGCATGCTCGCCAGCTGGGAATGGGAGGTGGCCAACCTCATCCAGAACCGGGTGCCGGACCCGGTCGACTACATCGAGATGCGCAGGCTCACGTTCGGCACCGGGCTCACGATCCGGCTGAACCGGCTCAACAGCCCGCGACCCCTGCCCGACGCCCTCTTCCGCACCCGCGAGATCCTGGCCCTGACCGGCGCGGCGGCGGACTACGCCTGCCTGGTCAACGACCTGTTCTCCGGTCAGAAGGAGATCCAGTTCGAGGGCGACCTGCACAACGCGGTGCTGGTCATGCGCAACTTCTTCGACTGCGACGTGGACGAGGCCGTGACCATCGTCACCAAGCTCCTGGCCGCCAGGATGGCCGAGTTCGAGCATGTCGCCGGCAACGACCTGCCGGCCATGCTCGACGCGCGCGGCGCCGACGAGGAATTGCGCGGCGCGGTCGCCCGCTACGTGAGCGGGCTGCAGGACTGGATGGCAGGCATCCTGCGCTGGCACGAGCGGTGCACCCGCTACACCGAGACCGAACTCCGCCGCCGCTCCGCCGTCCGCTGGACCCAGGGCCCCACCGGCCTCGGCACGGCGGTCCGCCGGATCCACTCCCTGCTACCGATGGGCGCGCCATGACAGAATCCCTGCTCAGCCTCGGGACCGCGGCGGCGCGCAAGCTCGCCACGACCACCAAGACCGTCCCGCAGATGCGGGAGATCACGCCACGCCACCTGCTGCACGTGCTGCCGTGGGTGGAGGCGGTCGGCGGCGTGTACCGGGTGAACCGGCGGCTCAACTACACCGTGGGCGACGGGCGGGTGAGCTTCACCTCGGTCGGCGCCGCCGTACAGGTGATTCCGGATGAACTACGCGAGCTGCCGTCGCTGCACGACTTCGAGGACCCGGCCGAACTGCGGGCGCTCGCCGAGCGCTTCGTCCAGCACGACCTGGTCGAGGGGCAGGAGGTACCGGACGGGCAGATCGTGCTGGTCGCGCACGGCAAGGTCGCCAGAACCGGCATCGGCGGGTACGGCCGCGCCACCGTCGTCGGCATGCTGGCCGACGGCGACCACCTGGGCGACCTGACCGGCGAGGGCGCCCAGCCGGCCAGGGCGCTGACGGCCTGCACGGTGCTGGTGCTCTCCCGGGAGGACGCCGGCCGCCTGCGCGAGCGCTCCGACAGCCTGCGCGAACACCTCGACCGCCCGGCCAGGACCGGCCCGAGCAACAAGCACGGCGAGGCCGAGATCGCCATGTCCGCCGGCCACCGGGGCGAGCCGACGCTGCCCGGCACGTACGTCGACTACGACCGCGGGCCCCGCGAGTACGAACTGAGCGTGGCCCAGACCGTGCTGCGGGTGCACACGCGGGTCGCCGACCTCTACAACGGGCCGATGGACCAGACGGAGCAGCAGTTGCGCCTGACCATCGAGGCGGTGCGCGAACGGGAGGAGCACGAGCTCGTCAACAACCGCGAGTTCGGGCTGCTGCACAACGTCGACCTCAAGCAGCGCTTCCAGACCCGCACCGGCCCGCCCACCCCGCACGACATGGACGAACTCCTGTCACGCCGCCGCAGCTCCCACTACTTCTTCGCCCACCCCCGGGCGATCGCCGCCCTCGGCAGGCAGTGCACCGCCCGCCGCGTCCAGCCGGACGTCACCGAGGTCAACGGCGCCAAGGTGATGGCCTGGCGCGGGGTGCCGATCCTGCCCACCGACAAAATCCCGATCAGCGAGCAGGGACTCAGCTCAATCATCGTCATGCGTACGGGGACGGAGAAACAGGGTGTCATCGGACTGACCCGCACCGGGCTGCCCGACGAGTACGAGCCCGGACTGTCGGTGCGCAAGCTGGGCATCGACGACAAGGCGATCATCAGCTACCTGGTGACCACCTACTACTCGGCGGCGGTGCTGGTGCCCGACGCGCTCGGCGTACTGGAGAACGTCGAGGTCTGAGTACGACGGCGGGATGACGTCGCGGGTCGGCCGTCCGGCCGACCCGCGGGGCGCGGTGCTGGGCAGTTCGGCCGATCCGCGGGATGCCCGTGTTCCGGAAGTATCCCCGTGTGCGTATCCATACCGTCCTCGCCCTGCTCACCCCGCTCGTGGCCGTGGCCGCCTGCGGCACCGTGACCACCACCGCGGCCCGCCCCAAGCCCAGCGTTGCCGCCCCCGCGGTCTGGCGGGCCTGCCCCGGCGGGCAGGGGGCCGAGTGCGCGGACGTCGCGGTCCCGCTCGACTGGAGTGAGCCGGACGGCCCGGTCATCGAGATCGCCGTGGCCCGCAGGAAGGCGCCCAAGTCCGAGGGCACGATCGTGTACCTGCCCGGCGGCCCCGGTCAGTCGGGCGTCGAGACGCTCATCGCGAGCAAGGAGTTCGGCGGGCTCGAACGCCGCTACGACATCGTCAGCCTCGACCCGCGCGGCGTCGGCGCCAGCAGCCCGCTCACCTGCCCGGCGGGGCAGGTCATGGCACTCGGCCCGGAGCGCCTCCCCACGACCGACGCCCAGCTGCGCGAACTGCGGCAGGCCACCGCCGCTCTCGCCAAGGCGTGCAGGAAGGCCACCGGGCCCGCGTTCGACCACCTCGACAGCGCCAGTGCCGCCCAGGACCTCGACCGGGTCAGGCAGGCCATCGGCGCCGACAAGATCACGATCTACGGCCACTCGTACGGCACGCTGCCGGCCCAGGAGTACGCCGCCAGGTTCGGGCAGCGGTTGCGCGGAGCCGTACTGGATGGGGTCATGGACCACAGCCTGGACCGGCGGACCTTCACCGTCAGCGCGGCCAGGGCGCTGGAGGAGTCGTTCGGGCAGTTCGCGACGTGGTGCGTCAAGGACAAGACGTGTGAGGTGGACGATCCGGTCGCGGCCTACCGGCGGGTGCTGGCCAAGGCGGAGCGCGGCAAGCTGGGCAAGGACGAGAACGGGCGGGCGTGGACGCCGTACACGGTGACCGCGACGATCGACGCGATGCTGTTCACGCCGTCGTGGCCCGCCGCGGGCATGTTCCTGAACACGCTCGACAAGGGCAGGCCGTGGCGGACCGACGGCGACGACACCCTCCCCAAGCGGATCAACCACGCCGACCCGATCGTCTGCCAGGACTACGCGATGGCCTACCGCGACGCCGCCGAGATCAAGGCCGACCTCGCCGCCGCTGCCGCCGTGGCGCCGACCGTCCGCTACTCTCCGAACGCGATGAAGGCGGTCCTGACCTGCCAGGGCTGGCCCGCGCCGGTCAGGAACCCGCAACGCGCGCCCGCCTCCAAGGCGACCGCGCCGCTGCTGCTCCTGCAGAGCCGCTACGACAACGCCACCCCCGTCGCCTGGGCCTCGAACGTGGCCAGGCAACTGGGAAAGCGGGCCCACCTGACCGTGTTGCCCGACTGGACCCACGCCATGAAGCTCTACAACAAGGGCTGCCAGGCACGTTACGCCGCCGGCTACCTGTCCTCGCTCACGCTCCCGCCCGCGAACCCGGCATGCACCAGCACGCCACCCGGGGTGACCCTCTAGGATCGGGGCCCGTGAGTCAGATCGCCGCGTTCGGAACCCAGCTCATCGAGGTGCACGACTGGTTGAGAGGGGAGCTCGAACGGTTGCGCGAGGACCTCGCCTCCGGCGGACGCCCGGCCGACCTGCGCGCCCACTGCCTGGCGTTCTGTACGGCCGTGACCCGGCACCACACGGGCGAGGACGGCGTGGCCTTCCCCGCGCTCGCCGAAGCCCACCCGGAACTGCGGCCCGTCATCGCGCAACTGGAGGAGGACCATCAGCTGGTGGCACACCTCCTCGAACGCATCGAGGCCCTGGACGGCAGCGACCCCGAGGCCGCCTTGTCCGAGCTGGACGGCCTGACCGCGATCCTGGAGTCGCACTTCACCTTCGAAGAACGCAAGATCGTGGCCGCGCTTGATGCCCTTGACCTGCCAGAATGGCGAGATCATCGGCCTGACTACCTGGTGCGGGACAGCTCGTGAGCACCGAGATCGAGGAGCTGGCCGCCCGGTTCCGCGCGTTCGTGGAGGCTCGGGACTGGGAGCAGTTCCACACGCCCAAGAACCTGGTGATGGCGCTGGCCGGGGAGGTGGGGGAGCTGGTGGCCGAGTTTCAGTGGCTGGCGCCCGGCGAGCCGCTGGACGAGGCCGCCATGGGGCGGGTGCGGGCTGAGCTTGGGGATGTGACGGGGTATTTGGTGCGGTTGGCGGATGTGCTCGGCGTGGATCTGATCGCTGACGCCCATGCCAAACTGGACCAGAGCGAGAAGCGGTACGACGCCGAAAGCTACCGAGGATCAGCCCGCAAGGCCCCACCCCTGCCTCCCTAGCCCCTGCCCTGCCTCCTGCCTCCTGCCCCTGCCTTCCCCTCTGGCTCCCCGACGTCGGGTTTCTTTGCATGCCTGGGTTTCTTGCCCCTTGGCCCTCTGGGCTTGCGCCCCTTCTAGGCTCTGGCCCCGGGCCTTCGCGTGTTCCGCCCCTTGGCAAGGAACGCCTCCAGACATGGGATTCCGCCGGGAGACGATCTTGGCCATGTCGGGGATCCGGCCCTTCTGGGTATCCGGAACAACGTCCCTACCAGGTCGGCGACTGTTCCGGTGGGGAACTGCCTTGCACAGCGCGCGAGCCGCGCCGGAGGCGCGCGGTTGAGGGCGTCCGAGCGGAGCGAGGTCCTTTGAGCGGGGTGGGCTCCAACTGCTCAACCACTTGGGTGGGCGACGGGTGGGACCCCCAAAGGAGCGCCCGACCGAAGGGAGGCCCTTTGACCCGGGGAAGGGCGCCCGACCGTAGGGAGGTCCTTGCCTTTCAGAGGCCCGCCGCCTCCAGCCGGGCTGTCAGGGTGGTGTTGCGGCGGTGGCCCAGGCGGTGGACGGCGAGGTCGAGGGCGTTGCGCTGGCCCACCAGGACCACCCAGGAGCGTGCCCGTGTCACCAGCGTGTACAGCAGCCGCCGCCGCAGCATGATGCCGCCCGACTCGGCCACCATCGGGGCGACCACGAACGGGTACTCGCTGCCCTGTGCCCGGTGCACGCTGATCGCGTAGGCGTGGGTGAGGTCGTCGAGTTCGTCGAAGGTGTAGGTGACGAGGTCGCCGTCGTCGATCTGGACGTCGGCCTGGCGTTCCTCGGGGACGAGGCGGGTCAGGGTGCCGGTCTCGCCGTTGAAGACGCCTTTGTCGTAGTTGTTGCGGATGGGCATGACGCGGTCGCCCACGCGGAAGAGGGTGGCGCCGGACCAGTGTTCCGGCTTGCCGTCGGCGGCGGGGTTGCGGACCTCCTGGAGGCGGCGGCCCAGCTCGGCGGTGCCGGTCGTGCCTTTGCGCATGGGGGACAGCACCTGTACCTGGGCGGGGGTGATCTGCTGTTTGCGGGGGATCGCGACCGTGGCCAGGTGGACCACCCGGTCGGCGATCGCCTCCGGGTCGTCGAGTTCCTCGAACCAGAAGCCGCCGCCGCCCGGCAGCGCGGGCAGGTCCCCGGCCCGGATGCGGTGGGCGGCCTTGATGATGGCGCTGCCCTCGGCCTGGCGGAAGACGCGGGTCAGGCGTACCCGGGGAATGCTCTCCACGGCGAGCAGGTCGGCGAGTACGCTGCCGGGGCCCACGCTGGGCAACTGGTCGCTGTCGCCCACGAGCAGCAGGTGCGTGCCGGACGGCAGCGCCGCGGCGAGCCTCGTCGCCAGGCCCAGGTCGAGCATGGAGACCTCGTCGACCACGACGAGGTCGGCCCGCACGGGCGTCTCGTCGAACAGCGCGTCGGGGTCGGGTTCGTGGGCGAGCACGCGGTGGATGGTCATCGCGGGCAGCCCGGCCAGCTCCGACAGGCGTTTGGCCGCCTTGCCGGTGGGGGCGCAGAGCGTGACGGCGCCGCCCATCGCGCGTACGGTCGCCGCCAGGGCCTTGACCGTGTGGCTCTTTCCGCAGCCCGGCCCGCCCGTGAGGATCGACAGGGTGCTGGTCAGGGCCATGGTGACGGCGGCGCGCTGGTCGTCGTCGAGGCTTTCGTCCTCCTGGTAGGAGCGCAGGGTCAGCGTGGAGCGGGCGCGGGCCAGCCGGGCGAGTTCGGTGGTGAGCCTGAGCTCGCGGCTGTGGAGCTCCTTGGGGTAGACGGCGTCGGCCTCACGCACGACGCGGCGTTCGGCGGTCAGCGCGTCGAGGCCCTGCCTGATGAGGTCCTCGTCCTGCTCGATGAGGTCGATGGTCTGGGTGACGAGCGCGGTGGGGGACAGGAAGCAGTGGCCGCCGCCGCTGGCCGCGGCGTCGAGCCGGTCGAGCAGCGCCGCCTGGATCCGCTGGGGGCTGCTCTCGGGTACGCCGGAGCGCAACGCGATCCGGTCGGCGGTGGCGAACGCGATGCCCCTGACCCGGTCGATCAACTGGTAGGGATCCTTGGCCAGCACCTCGCCGGACTCGGCGCCGAACACCTGGTAGATCTTGGCCGCGAGCAGCGGGCTGACCCCGAAGCCCTGGAGCACGACCATGAGTTCGGCGACGGCCTTCTGCTCCCGCCAGGCCTCGACGATCTGGGCCTGCCGGACGGGGCCGATGTTGATGACCTCGCGCAGGCGGCCGGGTTCGGCGTCGATGATGGTGAGGCTCTGCTCGCCGAAGTGCCCGACGATGGCCTGCGCCAGCCGCGGCCCGATGCCTCTGATCAGGCCGGATCCGAGGTAGAGCTGGATCGCGCGGATCGTCGACGGGGTGATCCGCTCGCAGCCGGTGACCGCGAAGCGGCGGCCGTGGCGCGGATGGTCCTCCCAGGCGCCCAGAAGCCTGACCGTTTCGCCGGGCTGCACGCCGCCGAGCGCCCGCCCGGCGGCGACGAACCCGGGCCGGCCGTCGCTGCTCACGCGGGCGACGGTGTAGGCGTCGTCACGCACGAAGACGAGCTGCTCGACGGACGCTTCCACGTCTCGAACATTAGGCCATGCCACCGACAGGGGGCGCGGGCACCGGGCTGGAGTTCCTACCATGATGCGGTGGAGACGCTGGAGGAGCGGGAGTGGCGGCGGCGGGCCGAGGCGCACGAGCGCCGGGTGGACGCCTGGGTCGGGCCGCATCTGCGCAGGCGGCAGGAGCGCGAGACGCATCCGGTCGAGGACTTCCTGTTCAGCTACTACAGCTTCCGCCCGGCGAAGCTGCGCCGCTGGCATCCGGGCGCCGGGGTCGTGCTGCTGGGGGCCGAGGGCCTCGGGGCCGAGTACGTGGACGTCGAGGGCGGGCAGCGACTGGACACGGAGAGCCTGCTGGACAAGCGGCTGGCCATGGTCGAGTGGACGGCGCGGCTGCTGGGGGCGACGGCCGGCCGTACCGGACAGTTCGGGTGTTTCGGGATGCACGAGTGGGCGATGGTCTATCGCACCGATGCGGTACGGCACGCCAGACAGCCCCTCAGGATGGCGCCCAAGGAGATCGCGGCGGTGGTGGAGGCGCGCGGGGTGCGCTGCAGCCACTTCGACGCGTTCCGGTTCTTCACCGAGGCGGCCCGGCCGCTGAACGTGCTGGAGCCCACCCGCGAACGGCAGGCCGAGATGGAACAACCCGGCTGCCTGCACGCGAACATGGACCTCTACAAGTGGGCCTACAAGCTGTCGCCGCTGGTGCCGAGCGAGCTGATCGCCGACTGCTTCGCGCTGGCGCGGGAGATCCGTGAGGTGGACATGCGCGCCAGCCCGTACGACCTGGGCGCACTCGGCTACCGGCCGATCCCGATCGAGACGGTGGCGGGGCGGACCGAGTACGCCGCGCTGCAGCGGGGGTTCGCGGAGCGGGCGGCGCCGCTGCGCGGGCGGCTGCTGGGCGTGTGCGAGGAGCTGATGGCGATTGACGCCCCGGCGTGAGGAGAACTAGGTTCTGGATACCGGCTGGTCGGTACAGGAGCGTGGTGTATGCACATCAGGGGCAAGGTCGCCGTGGTCACCGGAGCGGCGGGCGGGATCGGGCGGGCGATGGCACTGCGCTTCGCCGCCGAGGGTGCCGCCGGGATCGTCGTCGCCGACCTGGACGGTGACGGCGCCGCCGCCGTGGCCAAGGAGATCGGCGAGCGGGCGGTGGCCGTACAGGCGGATGTGTCCGTCGAGGGCGAGGTCGCGGCGCTGGCGAGCACGCCCTTCGGGCCCGTCGACCTCTTCTGCTCCAACGCCGGCGTCATCGCCGGACACGGCCTGGACGCGAGCGACGCGGAGTGGGGCACGTTGTTCGGGGTCAACGTCATGGCGCACGTGTACGCCGCTCGCGCCGTGGTGCCCGGCATGGTCGAGCGGGGCGGTGGCTACCTGGTCAACACGTGCTCGGCGGCCGGGCTGATCAGCTGCCCCGGCGACGCCCCCTACGCGGTCACCAAGGCGGCGGCGATCTCCTTCGCCGAATGGGTCTCCATCCACTACGCCGGCAAGGGCGTCAGGGTCAGCGTCCTGTGCCCGCAGGGCGTGCGGACCGGGATGCTCCGGCGCGGCGTCGAGGAGGACCACCTCACCGCGCGGGCGGTCGGCGCCTCCGGCCCGATCCTGGAGCCGGAGGAGGTCGCGGCCGCCGTCGTCGCGGGTGTCGAGGCGGAGCGGTTCTTCATCTTCCCGCACCCCGAGGTGCCCGAGTACGTGCGGCGCAAGGCCGACGACCCCGACCGGTGGCTGGCCGGGATGTCGCGGTTCGTGGAGTCGCTGTAGCGGATATGGTGCGCGGGTGGAGGACCTGAGCCGTCTGTTCCGCCTGGCCGCCGAGCATGGGGCCGGCTACCGCCGCTCACTGCCGGACCGGCCCGTCGGCGTGCCCGTCGATCAGGGCGCGCTGGTCGAGGCGTTCTCCGGGACGTTGCCCGACGGTCCCACTCCGCCGGAGCGGGTGCTGGCCGAACTGCTCGCCGCCGCCGCGCCCGGCCTGGTCGCGAGTGCGGGGCCCCGGTACTTCGGGTTCGTGGTCGGCGGCGCCCTGCCGGCGGCGAGCGCGGCCGAGATCCTCGCCACCGGCTGGGACCAGATGGCGACCAACGCCGTCTCCTCGCCCGCGGCGCTCGCGGCCGAGGCCGTCGCCGGGGGCTGGCTGAAGGAGCTGCTGGGGATTCCGGCGTCGGCTTCGGTGGGGTTCGTCACGGGATGTCAGGCGGCCAACACCGTCGGCCTGGCCGCCGCGCGGCACCAGGTGCTCGCGGAGGCGGGCTGGGACGTGGAACGGCGCGGGCTGCCCGGCGCGCCGCCGATCCGGGTGCTCGCCGGAGCGGAGCGGCACGGGACGATCGACCGGTCGCTGCGGCTGCTCGGCCTCGGGACCGATGTGCTGGAGCCGGTGCCGGCCGACGCGAACGGCGCCATAGACCTCGGGTCACTGCGGGAAAGGTTGCGCGCCGGGCCCCTCATCGTCTGTCTTCAGGCGGGCAACGTGAACACCGGCGCCTGCGACCGGCTCAGGGAGGCGTGCGAGCTGGTCCACCGGTACGGCGGGTGGGCGCACGTGGACGGGGCGTTCGGACTGTGGGCGGCGGCCGGCCCCGCCACCCGGCACCTGGTGGACGGCGTGGAACTGGCGGATTCCTGGGCCTGCGACGGGCACAAGTGGCTGAACCTTCCCTATGACTCGGGGTTCGCCTTCTGCGCGCGGCCCGAGGCGCATGGGGCGGCGATGTCCTACGCGGCCGCGTACCTGGTCGGGTCGGGTGGTGCGCCGGAGGGCGCGGACCTCACCGCGGAGTCCTCGCGGCGGGCCCGAGGGTTCGCGGTGTGGGCCGGGCTGCGGGAGCTGGGGCGCGACGGGGTCGCGGCGCTGGTCGAGCGCTGCTGCGCGCTGGCCCGCCGGTTCGCGGACGGGCTGGGCGCGGCCGGGTTCGAGGTGGTCAACGAGGTGGTGCTCAACCAGGTCCTGGTCGGGTTCGGCGACGACGCGCGTACGGACCGGGTGGTGGCGGCGGTCCAGGCGGACGGCACCTGCTGGGTGGGCGGCACGACCTGGCGGGGACGGCGGCTGATGCGGATCTCGGTGGCGAACGCCACCACCACCGAGGCCGACGTGGACCGCTCGATCGCCGCGATCATCCGCGCCTCGATCTAGGCGGCCGCACGCTTGACCGCGTTGCAACCGCTTGTAATCATCGGATGTCTGGAGGTGCCATGCGATCTCGCGCGCTCGCCGTCATCCTGGTCCTGTTATCCGGCCTGCTCTGGGCCCCACCCGCCCTCGCGGAGGCCGAGCATCCACGTCAGAAGTGGATGCGCGACTCCACCGCCGGGCTCTTCCTGCACTGGGGCATGTTCACCGCCCCCCGCCACCTCGACTGCGCCGCCTGGGAGCGCGACGTCACCGGGGGCGGCTGGACCGCCGGCTACTGGGTGGACGAGGCGCGTAAGCTCGGCGCTTCGTACATCGTGCTCGCGACCTTCCACAGCAGGCTCGGGTACGCCCGCCCGTGGCCGTCCAAGATCCCGGGAAGCTGTGCCACGGAGCGCGACCTGCTCGGTGAGCTGGTGGCGGCCGGCAAGGCCAAGGGCGTGCGGATCATCCTCTACATGACCGACGACCCGCAGTGGCACAGCGAGCAGGGCGTCCAGACACTCGACTCGGCCGCCTACTCCGCCTACAAGGGCCGGCAGGTGGACCTGACCACGCGCGACGGCTTCGGCATGTACTCCTACGACCTGTTCTTCGAGGTCATGGAGAACTACGCGGACCTGGCCGGCTTCTGGATCGACAACGACAACGCCTACTGGGAGCGGAACCGGCTCTACGAGCAGATCAGGGAACGGCGCCCGTCCTGGTTGCTGAGCAACAACAACGAGGACACGCCGATCATGGACACGGTCAGCAACGAGCAGAAGACCGGCATGACCCCGTCCTACGACTACCCGCAGGCCGCGTGGACGCCGATGCCGCGCCTGGTCGAGGCGGACTACAAGCTGCCGACCACGGGCCAGTGGTGGTACGACGGCGGCGACCACCCCGTCGACACCCGGCTCAGCACCGGCCGCTACATCACCAACGCGGGCTCGTCCATGAAGTCGCTCATGGCCGAGACCCCGATGGTCAACGGGAGGTTCCCGCCGCAGCAGGAGGCGTTCAACGACTTCATGGCCGGTTGGGTTCCGCCCATCCGCTCGTCTCTCTACGGCACCGAGGGTGGCGGGTACATGTACGGCGGACTGCAGCCCGGCTTCTGGAACGACGGCGCCCACGGGGTGGTCACGGTGGAGCCGGGCGCGCGCACCCAGTACGTCCACGTGGTGACCCGCCCCCGCACCGACCACGTACGGCTGCGCGACAACGGATACTGGGTCACCCGCGTCAGCGACCTGCGCACCGGCGAGAGCCTGCGCTTCCACCAGTCGGCCGGGCACCTGACGATCCTGGGCATCACCGACTGGGACCCGTACGACACCGTCTTCAAGGTCGAGACAGCGGGCCAGCGCTTCTACCACGACAAGATCCGCGCCACCGCACCAGAACTCGTAGACGGAGATTTCTCGACTTACTGGGATAACAAGGGCCAGCTCCCTGCCTCCACCACCCTCGACCTGGGCCGCCGCCGCGTTCTCACCTCGCTGGCGGTCAACCAGCGCGAATGGTCGCCCACCTACGCCCGCGAGAGCTTCGGCCGCCCCGAGGACTCCGCGCGGATCAAGGACTACCGCGTCTTCCTGAGCTCCGACGGCAAGGACTGGGGCAGCCCCGTACGCACCGGCGCCCTGCCCAGCGCCCGCGGGGTGCGTTTCATCGACCTCGGCGAGCAGAAGGCCCGCTACGTCAAGCTGGAGGTGCTCAACACCTGGGGCGGCCCGCAGGCCCCGCGCTACCACCGCCAGTTGCAGATCGACGAGATCAAGGTCGCCTACGCCCACCCGTTCTCGGCCGGCCCCGCCGCGCCCCTGGAGGCCGAGCACGCCGACCGCGCGCGCGGCGCCCGCCCCGACCTGTGCCGCACCTGCTCCGGCCACGTCCGGGTCACCGGCCTGCGACATGGCACGCTGACCTTCGACGACGTGACGGTGCCGGAGGACGGGACCTACCGGCTGCGGCTCGACCACACCTCCGGCACGGACACCTCGGTGAAGGTCGCGGTGAACGGGGCCGCGGCGATCGAGGTCCCGGTGAAGGCCGACGCCAAGGACGTGCCGGTCTCCACGGCGCTGGCCGTACCGCTCAAGAAGGGCGCGAACACGATCGTGCTGTCGGCGAGCGCGGCCGGGATCGACCGGATCGGGGTCGCGCCCCTGCCACCCGCCTCCCAGGTTCCGACCACGACGCTGACCGTCGAGCCGGGCGGCCTGCAGTGGGCGGGTCCGGGTCAGCAGGCGATCAAGGTCTCGGCCACGCTGCGCCTGGACGCCGACGACCAGCTCGACCAGGTCAGGCTGGCGCCGACGGCCCCGCAGGGCTGGACGGTCCAGGGCGACCCGGCGACCGCGGCCACGCTGCGGCTCGGCCAGACGCTCTCGGCGACCTGGACGCTCACCTCGCCGCCCGGCCGGGACATCACCCCGGCCGACATCCCGATCACCGCGGCCTTCCAGGTGCTCGGCCGCCCCGCCCAGACCTCCAAGCAGGTCCGGGTACGGCCCCGCCCGGCCGACCGGGTGTGGATGCGCGAGGCCGAGGACTCGGCCAACCGGCTCGGCAGCGCCGGCATCACCGGCTGCGGCCCGTGCTCCGGCGGGCAGAAGGTGCGCAACCTGGGCGGCGGACCGGACGCGTACGTGCTGTTCGAGAACGTGGGCGTGCCCTCGGCCGGGACCTACACGCTGTTCGCCGACTACACGGTCAACGGCCCCCGGTCGTTCTTCGTCACCGTCAACGGCGGCACGCCGGTCGAGGTCCAGGTGGACGGCGTCGGCAACAACACGCCGTACACCACGAGGGTCCCGGTGACGCTCGGCGCCGGGCAGAACACCATCAAGATCCACAACGACACCGGTTCCGCCCCCGACCTGGACCGGCTCTCGCTCGGCCGACCCTGAGGATCCGGCTGACGCACCCTGAGGAGCTCCGCCATGCACGACACCGTGACCCGCCGCGCCCTGCTGGGCGTGGCGGTGGCCGCCGCGGCGGTCCCCGCGCTCGCCGCCCCCGCCCGGGGGGCCTTGTCAGAACAGGACCGAGGACCCAAGGACGACTCGGCCGCGCTGCTGGAACAGTGGGCCGCGGCACCCGGCGCGCACCCGCTCGTCCCCGACGTCTCCCGCGCCGGATACCGCCTCGGATCCAGGCTGCCCAGACACGGGCGCGTGGTGACGAAGGTGACCGACCACGGTGCCAGGGCCGACGGGAGCACCGACTGCGCCCCGGCCTTCAACGCCGCGCTCAAGGCGGCGGGGGAGCGGGGCGGCGGCGTCGTGCTGGTGCCGCCCGGCACGTACCTGCTGAACTCCCCGGTCTTCATGCACTGGTCGAACGTGGTCCTGCGCGGCTCGGGCCGGGAGCGGACGATCCTGCGTTTCGCCAGGAGCCTCGACGACGGCTACCGGCCCGCCCGCCAGTCCAACGGCAACAGCCGCTGGTCGTGGACGGGCGGCCAGGTGTGGTTCATCTCCCCGGAGCGCCGGGCGTTGTCGGAGTCGGAGGACTTCGCCGGCACCGAGAACTGGCTGATGGGCGAGACGCTCGCCGAAGTGTCGGCGGCCACCCGCGGCGCGCGCACGCTCATGGTCTCCGGCACCGCCAAGCTCCGCGCGGGCGACATGGTGCTGCTGGAGACCGAGAACCGGCCCGACGCGGGGCTGCTGAAGCACGTGGCCGGTGACGTCCCGGGCACCCGGACCTATGACTGGCCGCGCCGCGCGCCGCAGCTGGTGACCGGATCCGGCGGGCAGTACGTGCAGTATTCGTCCCTCCAGTGGCCGGTCAGGGTGGCGGCCGTCCTGGGCCCGCGCCTGGTCAGGCTGGCCGAGCCGATCCGCTACGACCTGCGCCCGGAATGGCCGGCCCGGCTGCGCGCCCTGGGCCCGACCGTGCACGACAGCGGCGTCGAGCGCCTGACCGTACGCAACGCCGTCCTCCCGATGACCGCGCACAACAGGCACCCCGGCTCCAACGGCGTCTGCTTCCAGGCGGTGCACGACTGCTGGGCCTACGACGTCCGGGTGGAGAACTGCGACCTGGGCTTCGGTTTCACCACGGCCAAGTCGAACACGCTCAGCCGCGTGTCCGTGGGCGGCCGGGCCGCGCACCACAGCTTCGCCTGCCGGATGCAGTCGCACGACAATCTGGTCGAGGACTTCGAGATCGAGGCCTTCACCGTCCCCGTGCCCGCGGGCGCCGTGCACCACGGCCTCAACCTGGAGGGGCTGTCCTCCGGCAACGTCTGGCGGCGCGGCACCATGGCCGAGGGCACCTTCGACACCCACCGCGGCCTGCCGTTCGAGAACGTCAGGACCGACATCACCCTGGTCAACAACGGCCGGGTCGGCGGCTCCGGCGCCTCGGGGCCGTTGTTCGGCGCGCGCGTCGCCCACTGGAACGTCCGCGTCACCGGCGGCAGCCCGTACGCCCTGACCATCGCCGACGTGGCACCGCGCAGCGTGTCGATCGGCATCCAGGGCGCGAACGGCGGCAGCGAGCTCACCCCCGACTTCACCGGTGACCTGGAGACCTTCCAGGGCGATCACGGGGTACGGCCACGCGTCCAGGACCTTTACCAGGCGCAGCGGGAGATTATTGACAGGGACTGATAGGGAGAAGAAGCTTTCTTTCGTGACGACAGGTCGTGGTGTCTTAGCCGTCCTTGCCCTCCTCCTCACGGTTCTCCTCAACCCGGCGCCGGCCGCCGCCTCGGTCTCCTCCACCGCGGCCGTGGCCTGCGCCGTGGATCCGGCCACGCCCAAGCGGCAGTTCCGCGCGATGTGGGTGGCCAGTGTCGCCAACATCGACTGGCCCAGCGCCACCGGGCTGAGTGTGGCGGCGCAGCAGGCCGAGTTCCGCTCATGGCTGGACCTGGCGGTGCAGAAGCGGATGAACGCCGTCGTGGTGCAGGTCAGGCCGACGGCCGACGCGTTCTGGCCGTCGCCGTTCGAGCCGTGGTCGAACTGGCTGACCGGGACACAAGGGGGCAATCCCGGTTACGACCCCATGGCCTTCATGGTGGCCGAGGCGCATGCCAGGAACCTGGAGTTCCACGCCTGGTTCAACCCGTACCGGGTCGCCAACCACGCCGACCCGAACCGCCTCATCTCCACCCATCCGGCCAGGAAGAACCCCGGCTGGCGCTTCGCGTACGGCGGCAAGCTCTACTACAACCCCGGCATTCCCGCCGTACGATCCTTCATCCAGGACGCGATGATGGACGCGGTCACCAAGTACGACGTGGACGGCGTGCACCTGGACGACTACTTCTATCCGTATCCGGTCAGCGGGCAGGCGATCCCCGACTCGGGCACGTTCGCGCAGTACCCCAACGGGTTCACCAACATCAACGACTGGCGGCGCGACAACGTCAACCTGCTGATCAAGGAGCTGGGCCGGCGCATCCACGCGGCCAAGGCGCACGTGCGGTTCGGCGTCAGCCCGTTCGGCATCTGGCGGAACGCGGGCACGGACCCGCTCGGCTCCAACACCTCCGGCCTGCAGTCCTATGACGCGATATATGCGGACTCGCGGCGGTGGGTGAAGGAAGGCTGGCTCGACTACATCACGCCCCAGCTCTACTGGCACATCGGCTACAACGTCGCCGACTACAAGGTGCTGACCGCCTGGTGGGCCGGTGTCGTCAGGGGCACGGACGTGCACCTCTACGTGGGCCAGGCCGCCTACCGCGCCGGCGTCGACCCCGCCTGGCAACGCACCGCCGAGCTGTCGGACCACCTCACCTACAACCGCGGGCATCCCGAGGTACGCGGCGACGTCTTCTTCAGCGCCAAGGACGTCAAGGCCAACCGGATCAACAGCGTCTCCACGATGACCGCCGCCCACTACACCAAGCCCGCCCTCCTGCCCGAGCACGGCTCGGCGGCGGCGCCGGGCGCACCGACGATCACCTCGGCCACCCGCGGCAGCGGCGGCGTGGCGCTCGCCTGGCAGGGCGGCGGCACCGCCTACGCCGTCTACCGGGTGAACGGCTCGCCCGCCGCCGACCCGTGCTTCTTCGCCGACGCGCGCAACCTGCTGACCACCACCCGCGCCACCACGTTCACCGACGCCACCGCCGCCGCGGGCAGCACGTACACCTACTACGTGAGCGCGCTCAACCGGACCCACCAGGAGAGCGGCCAGAGTGCGGGCCGGGTGGTGAACGGGGGCGGCGGCGGCACGTTCAGCGTCATCGTCGACAACGCGGGCGCCGGGTTCACCGCCGGGGCGAACTGGGGCACCTCAACCTTCTCCGCGCAGCGTCACGGCGCCGACTACCGGTACGCCCCGCCGGTGGCGGCCAGCGACCCGGCGTGGTTCAGCGCGGCGATCCCGGCGGCGGGCAGCTACCGGGTCGAGGTCTGGTATCCGGCCGATCCGGGGTACAACAGCGCCACGCCGTACCTTGTGGCGGGGCAGACCATCAGGGTCGACCAGCGGACGGGCGGCGGTACGTGGCGCGGACTCGGCACCTTCACGCTGCCCGCGGGCACCGCGAACGTCGTCGGCGTCAGCAGGTGGACCTCCACCACCGGCTACGTGATCGCGGACGCGGTGCGGATCACCAAGGTCTGACCACGCCACCGTGCCCGGCTCCGGCGGGTGCTCGCGCACCCCTGGCCGCTGAGGGTGGCCGGCGTGCCCTCGCCCTTCAGCACCACGTAGCCCTCGGTGGAGATGAGGGGAGCCGCCACAGTCGTAAGGGCGCAGGTGGGAAAGGGCGACCGCGCCTGGAAATCGCTTTCCATGGCGCCCATGCGAGCACGCGAGCCTTGCCGGGCGTGCCGCCGCGGCTTTCAATGATCTCCTAGGCTGATCTAGGAGGAGCCATGCGTGGCTTACGTGCGTCAGCAAGTGTCCTCGCGTTAACCCTGATAACCGTCCTGTCCGCGACCCCTGCCGTGCCCGCCGCCATGACGGCGGCGCCCCCGGCGGAACCGGAACCCGCCTCCCTCATGACCCTCTCGGTCCCCGACCGCGCGACCCTCGAACGCCTGGTCGCCCAGGGCACCGACCTCACCGAGCGGGTACGCCCGCAACCGGACGGCAGCATCCGGGTCGACGCCGTCCTCACCCCGAGCCAGCTGGCCGAACTCCGGCCGCTCGGCGTCGCCAAGGCCGACCCGGCCGCCCCCGCGCCCGCCCCGCCCCAGGACAAGGGCGCCGCCGTCGCCGACCAGATCGTGATCGAGCGCGCCGTCCGGTGGAAGACGCGCGACGGCTACTTCCTGTCGGTCGAGGCGACCAGCAGCGCGGGCGGGTCCGCCGTGCTGACCGCCGCCTGGCGCGGCTCCAGAGGGAGCGGCGGCCAGGTGCCGATGGTCGCGTACGTGGACGCGGGCGCCTATCTCGGGCACCAGTTCGCGACGCCGTCATCGGTCGCGAGCCGCCCGCAGTGGGTCACCGTCACCTCGGCCGGTGGCGGCACCGCGCAGGCCCGGGTCAAGGAATGGCCGGACGGCGAGCGGCCCGACCGCAACGTGCCCGGGTACCAGAAGGACTTCATCACCCAGTACATGACGCCCGACCAGCTCAACGAGCGCGTACGGGCGCTGCACCGGCGCTATCCCCGCCTGACCGACATCATCGCCCTGCCCAACAAGACGAACGGCTACCGCCGCCACGCCCAGGCCCAGTTCGGGACCGTGGTGGTCAGCTCGCTGGCCTACGGCTCCGAGGGCGGCAACGACCTGGCCGTGGAACTGGTGGACCCGGGCGCGCCCGACCGTCCGCTGCGGGTGACCGTCAACGGCAAGATCATCTCGGTGAGTCTGGCCACCGGGCCCACCGGCGCGCTCGCCAGCACCGCGGCCCAGGTCATCGCCGCGATCAACGCCGGTGCCGGCACGCTGGTCAAGGCGGCGCCGTACCGCAACGACCCGGGGACCGGCGTGGTGGCGGCCGCGGCGCTCACCCAGCTGACCGACTTCCTGAAGGCGCCCGCGAGCGTCTCGCGCAAGCCCGCCACGGTGCTGGCACTGCGCGTCGGCGAGCGGCGGGACGGCTCGCGCACCGGCGTGCTCGCCTACGCCCAGGAACACGCGCGTGAATGGGTGACCCCGCTGGTCACGATCGAGGCGGCCGAGCGGCTGCTGCGCAACTACCATCGCGACCCGGCCACCCGCAGGCTGCTGAACCGCACGGACATCTTCATCGTGCCGACGGTCAACCCGGACGGCGCCAACTACAGCTTCTACGACTTCAACATGCAGCGGAAGAACATGGTCAACTACTGCCCCGCGCAGCAGGCCGACCCGGCCCTGCGCAACACGTGGGGCGTGGACATCAACCGCAACTACGCCACCGGCTCGCTGTTCGACGGCTACTTCGGCGCCTCGGCGAACTGCCAGAGCGGCAACTACGCGGGCCCCGCCGAGCACTCCGAGGCCGAGAGCCGCAACGTGATCTGGCTGGCCAAGACCTTCCGCAACATCAAGTTCGCGCTCAACGTCCACAGCTACGGCGGCTACTTCATGTGGCCGCCCGGCGCCTACAAGCTCGACGGCCGGGTCACGCTGCCCCGGCCGAGCGCCAGTGAGGAGGCCTACTTCCTCAAGTCGGCGCGGACGATCGAGGAGGCCATCGCCTCCTCGCGCGGCACCGTGACCTGGCCGCAGCAGACGGGTCCGGTCACCGACGTGCTGTACTCGGCGGCGGGCAACTCCGCCGACGAGCTCTGGTACGACTACGGCGTCTACGGCTGGGACTTCGAGGTCGGCAGCGACATCTGGGACCCGGTCACGAAGACGTGGCAGGGAGTCGGCTTCCAGCCGCCCTTCGAGGAGGGGCACCAGGAGGCGCTGGAGTTCGCCACCGGGCTCATCAGCCTGATCGGCGTCGCGGCCGACTACCGGCACAAGGGTTGAGGCACGGGTGCCCGCTCCGTTGAGGGGCGGGCACCACTCTTGCTCGCTTCCGCGCGCGCGTGATACGAATTGCGCAAATAACGGCCTGGGCCGTAAATATCCCCCCAAGGGAGCGCGCCGTGAGACACGCCTCAGCCGCCCTGCTCCTGATCGTCGCCACCCTCGCCGCCGCCCCCGCGTCGGCCGACATCCTGATGACCAACCACGGCTTCGAAAGCGGCCTCACCGGCTGGACCCAGAGCCACGGCGAGAGCGGCGTGTCCGCCTCGACCCGCGCGAGCCTGGGAGGGCGGCACCAGCGCCCTGGTCAGCGACGACTCCGGCGCCGCCGACGGCGACACGCTCTACGCGCTGAAGGCCCGCAACCTCGTCCGGATCAGGCTCGGGCGCTGACCTCGGTCTCGCCGCCCAGCGAGTCCACGAGCTCGTCGGCCTCCTGACCGCGCCACGGCAGCAGGAGGCCGACGAGCACGAACACCGCCAATGAGCACAGCACCGGCCCGCCGACCTCCACCCACCGCGGAACCACCACGACATACTTGACCAGCGCGAACACGACCAGGCCCGTGGCCCACGAGGCGATCGCCGCGAACGGCCCGCAGCGCCGGAAGGCCGGCAGCATGCCCAGCAGCATCGGGATCGCGATCGGCCCGACCAGCGCGCCGAACCACAGGATGATCAGCCCCAGCACCCCGCCGAAGCTGTCGGCGGTCAGCGCGATGCCCATCGACAACGCGATGAACAGGAACGTCGCCACCCGCCCCGCCAGCAGCTCCGTGGCCGAGGACAGGTGACTGGCGCGCTTCCAGACCGCGGGGACGATGTCGCGGATCACCACGGAGGAGATCGCGTTGGCGTCGGAGGAGGTCATGGCCATCGTGTGCGCGAACATCCCGGCCAGCACCAGCCCGATCAGGCCGCCGGGCAACAAGGACTGGGTGAGCAGCGCGTACGACTGGTCCGGCTGCGCCAGCCCCGGCAGCAGCACCGGCGCCGCCCACATCGGGAAGAACAGCACCAGCGGCCAGACCAGGTACAGCCCCGCCGACAGCAGCGCCGCCCGGCGCGCCGACGCCCCGTCGGGCGCGGCGATGAAGCGCTGGGCCAGGTTCCAGGTGCCGCCGTTGTAGGACAGCGTGTTGATCAGCAGGTAGACCATGACGAACGCCATCGTGTACGAGCCGTTGAACGGCTGCCCGTGCCCCTCGGGCAGCCGGTCCCAAAGAGTCCAGATCGCCGGTACGCCGCCCAGCTTCGCCAGCACCGCCACGAACAACGTGATCCCGGCGACGAGCTGGATCACGAACTGCCCCAGGTCGGTCAGCGCGTCCGCCCACAGCCCGCCGACCGTCGAGTAGATCAGCGTCACGCCGCCGGTCAGCAGCACGCCCCACGCGATCGGCACCCCGGCGAACACCTGCAGCAGCAGCGCCGTCGCCGCCCACTTGGCGCCCACGTCGAAGACCTTCAGCGCGGTGCCGCTCCACGCCAGCACCTGCTGGGTGGGCACGTTGTAGCGCGTGGACAGGTACTCCAGCGGCGAGATGATGCCCAGCCGCCGCCGCAGCCTCGGCCACCGGGGCGCGAACAACGCCGACCCGATCAGCATCGCGATCGTGATGCCCAGCGCCCACCAGACGTACAGGGTGAAACCGGCCGTGTAGGCGATGGCCGCGTTGCCGACGAACACCGCGGCGCTGTAGCCGGACATGTGATGCGAGATGCCGGACAACCACCACGGCATCCGGCCGCCGGCGGTGAAGAAATCCCTGGCGTCGTGGACGCGGGACTTGGCCCACCATCCGATCGCCAGCATGACGAGGAAATAGCCGCAGATGACCAACCAGTCGAGCACGCCCATGGAGGCTCCTTGGGGGGTTGAGGATCACAACCAGCGCACACGCCCACGGAAGCGGTGCAGGAACACGGCGTTCGCCTCGTCACCGCCGGGCGCGTTGCCGCTGCGCCAGATGTCGGGCTTCGCGCCCCGCTCCGCCAGCAGCGCGATCGCCGCGGCCATCAGGCAGTTGAGCGCGTAGGCGTTGGCGAACGTGGAGATCGCGCCGACCCGCTCGGCGATCCCGTCGATCTCCAGTACGGCGTCGCCGACCGGCACCTTCGTGTCCACGTGCACGTCCACGAGGTCGTGCAGGTTCTTCCCTGACGGATGGCGGGCCGGGTGGTCCGGCGCGGTGGAGCCGGCGTGGACCCGCGACGACACCCCGACGACCGTGGCGCCGCGCTCCCCGGCCGTCAGGGCCGCGTCGATGAGCGCCGCGTTGATCCCGTAGGCGTTGACCAGGATGAGCAGGTCGTCCGCGCCGATCCGGTTGTCCTCGACCACGAGCCTGCCGTAGCCGGGGGTGCGTTCCATGGCCATCGAACGCAGGGCGCCGCCGGACAGCAGGGTGCCCTCGTCCAGGACGGCCGAGACGTTGACCAGGCCGCCCGCCCTGAAGAACACCTCCTGCGCCGCGAGGTTCGAATGGCCGCCGGGGCCGTACACATAGATCAGCCGATCCCGCGCGGCATGGTCGGCGACCAGCGCGGCGGCGGCCTGGATGTTGGCGGCCTCCTCGGCCTCGATGCGGGCCAGCAGGTCGGTGATCGTCTCGAAGTAGGCGCGCATGAGCGCGGCGGGTCCGGTCACGGGCTCGACTCCTCCGGCCGGGGCATGAAAGCGATTGCACGGAATCTAGGCCGCCCTCTCGTCCGAGGTCAACCCCCCGACCTCTTCACCCCACCCCACAGCCCGACACACCCCAGCCCGCGTCACCCCACCCCGCGACGCCTCGCATAGCCAGGGCTTGAGTCGCCTCACCACCCTCGCGGGGGCGTGCACCGTGTGCGTGCCGGACGCCACGCCACCACGCCCCGCCATGCGCCATAACGCGTCGCGTGGCCATGCGCCGCGACGCCACCCGATGCCTCGACTCGCCGTGCCTCGTGTCACCCCGCCTCGCCTTGCGTCGCCTCGCTCGTGGGGGCGTGCGCCGTGTGTGTGCCGGGCCCCCGTGTGAGCGGCCGGTGTGCTGTTACGGGGTGGGGCCGGTGGAGTCGCGGGGGGTGAAGACGCCGGGCAGGCGGCGGGACTCCGGGGGTGCGTCGGGGGCCTCGATGTGCCGGGTCAGGACCTCCATGGCGGTCTGGCCCAGGTCGTCCATGGGGGCCGAAACCGTGGTCAGGCGGGGGGTGACCGTCTGGGCGAGCAGGACGTCGTCGCAGCCCACCACGCTGCGGTCGCCGGGCACCGACACCCCCCGCCCCGCCAGCTCGGCGAGCACCCCGCACGCCATCAGGTCGTCGAAGGCGAACGCGGCCGTGGCGGAGGTGCCGATCAGGGCCTCACCGGCCTGCCGTCCGCCCTTGTACGTGGCGCGGAACGGCCCGAGCTCCACCAGGTCCACGCCCCGCCCACGCGCCCACCGGCGTACGGCCTGCGAGCGCCGCCCCGCTGCCCACGACGCGCTCGGCCCCGCGAGCAGCGCGAACAAACGATGGCCCAGCCCGTACAGGTGCTCCCCGGCGTCGAACAGCGCCACCGTGTTGTCGCACACCACCGAGGACATCTCCCGCAACGTCCGGTTCACCAGCACGATCGGCAGGTCGCCCGCCGCCTCGCGCAGGGCGGCCGCGGGCGAGCGCGGCGAGGCGGCGATCACCCCGTCGACCTTGCCGCGGAGCTGGTTCACCAGGCGTACCTCGGTGGCCGCGCTCTCCTCTGCGTCGATGAGCATGAGCGCGCTGCCGATCCGGTCGGCGGTGCGCTGCACGGCCCGTACCAGCAGCGGGAAGAACGGGTTGGTGATGTCGGGCACGAGGAGCCCGACCATCCCGGCCCGCCCCGTGACCAGCCCGCGCGCCGCCGAGCTGGGCTGGTAGTCGAGCTCGCGGGCGGCTCGCAGCACCCGTTCACGCACGACGGGGCTGACCAGCTCCGGCCGGTTGAACGCGCGGGACACGGTCGCCGCCGACACCCCGCACATGGCGGCGATGGAGTAGATCGTCGCGCGGCCCACCTCACGCTCCCTTCTTGACGGGTAACTCTAGCGAAGACAGAATCCATGCAATCGCTTTCATTTCACGACCCTAGGGGCAGCATGGGGCCGGAACACGCGGCACGACGGCAACTCGAGGACGTCATCTTCCCGTTCTGGCTGGCCAACGGCATCGACGAGGTCAACGGCGGCTACTACACCTGCTTCGACAACCGGGGCAGGACCAGGCTGTCGACCGACAAGTACACGTGGTCACAGGGCCGTTTCGTCTGGTTGCTGGCCCGCGCGGCCCGCCTCGCCGAGCGCGGTCTGCTCACCCTGGACGCGCAGGAGCTGCTCGCCCACGCCGAGCGCGGCGCCCGCTTCCTGGTCGATCACGCGGTACGGCCCGGCGGCACCTGCGCCTACCTCCTGGACGAGACGGGCACCGAGAAGCCCTCCGAACGTAGCGTCTACGCCGACTGTTTCGTGGCCATGGGCCTGTCCGAGCTGTCGCGGCAGACCGGCTCGGCGGAGTGGCTGGACGTGGTGGACCCGATCGTGGCCAGGGCAGCCGGGGACATCACGAACGGCGACCCGCCGACCCCGCCCTACCCGCTGCCGCCTGGCCACTCCGGCTTCGGCGCCCGCATGATCCTCCTCAACGCCCGCCTCGACCAGCTCCGCGCCCACACCGCCCAGCTGCCGCCCTCCACCGGACACCCACGCTCCAGCCAGGAAGAACAGGAAGAAGCGGCGTCAGGCCAAGCCGGGGAAGCGGCGTCAGGCCATGCCAGGGGAGCGGCGACAGGTCAAGCCGGGGGAGCGGCGACAGGCCATGCCGGGGAAGCGACGTCAGGTCAAGCCGGGGGAGCGGCGTCAGGCCATGCCGGGGAAGCGGCGACAGGTCAAGCGGGTGGGGGTGCCGCGGGGTTGCGAGAGGAACTTGCCGAGGCCCTCCAGGGGGTTCTGGCGCACCGGGAGGAGACAGGGTTGTTCGCCGAGATCCTGGTCGACGATCCGGGGCAGCGTGACACCGTCCTGGCCAGGCACCGCAACCCCGGCCACGCCCTCGAAGGCGCGTGGATGATGCTGGAAGCCGGAGAACTGCTGGGCGATCACCGGGCCGACGAGCGGGTGCTGGACAGCATCTCCAAGCTCTGCGCCACCGGCTGGGACGTGCAGCGGGGCGGGCTGCTGCGCTACACCGACGTGACGGGCCGGCGGGGCGGCGGGCCGTACGAGGAACTGATCGTCAGGACGTGGACCACGAAGTTGTGGTGGGTGCACACGGAGGCCGCCTACAGCACCCGCCTCGCCGCCGTGAAATATGGCGATAAATCGGCGGAAAGGTGGTTCGGGGAGGTCTGGGGTTACACGCTGGACACCTTTCCCGGGCGTGATGACGGGGAGGAGTGGGTGCAGATCCGCGACCGGGACGGGCGGCCGCTCGACGAGGTGGTGGCGCTGCCCGTCAAAGATCCGTACCACATCGCCAGGAACCTCATGCAGATCGTCGAACTGGGGGAGGGCTGATGCGGGTCAGCGTCCACGCCGACCGGGCGGCCACCGGCGCGGCGGCCGCGCTGGCCGCCGCCGAGGCTCTGCGCGAGGTCCTGGGAGCCCAGGATGAGGCGCGGGTGGCCTTCGCGGCGGCGCCGTCGCAGCGCGAGATGCTCGCGGGTCTGCGTGCCGCCCCGGGCATCGACTGGTCGCGGGTGGTGGCGTTCCATCTGGATGAGTATGTGGATCTGCCGGCGGACGCGCCCCAGCGTTTCGCGGCCTTTCTGCGGGAGGAGATCTGGGGGCAGGTCAGGCCCGGGGCCGTGCACGAGATCGTGCCGGGCGCCGAACCGGCCGCCGCGGCGGACCGCTACGCCACGCTGCTCGCGCGGGCCCCGCTCGACCTGGCCTTCCTCGGCATCGGCGACAACGGCCACCTGGCCTTCAACGATCCGCCCGTCGCCGACTTCGCCGACCCGCTCACCGTGAAGGTGGTCGACCTGGACGAGCCGTGCCGCAGGCAGCAGGTGAGCGACGGCTGCTTCGCCACCCTGGACGAGGTGCCGCGCCGTGCCGTCACGCTGACGGTCCCCGCCCTGCTGGCGGCGCGCCGCCTGGTGGTCACGGTCCCGGGCGCGCGCAAGAAGGCCGCGCTCCGGGCCGCCCTGCACGGCCCGCTCACCACCGCCTGCCCGGCCTCCGCCCTGCGCACCCACCCCCGCTGTACGCTCTTCGCCGACCAGGAGGCACACGGATGAAGATCGTCGACGCGCGGGTCATCGTCACCTGCCCGGGCCGCAACTTCGTCACCCTGAAGATCACCACGGACGACGGGGTGACCGGTCTCGGCGACGCCACGCTCAACGGCCGCGAGCTGGCGGTCGCGTCCTACCTGCGCGACCACGTGGCCCCGCTGCTCATCGGCCGCGACCCCGCCCGCATCGAGGACACCTGGAATTACCTCTACCGGGGCGCCTACTGGCGGCGCGGCCCGGTCACGATGACGGCGATCGCCGCCGTCGACACCGCTCTGTGGGACATCAAGGGCAAGGTGGCCGGGCTCCCGGTGTACCAGCTGCTCGGCGGCCGTTGCCGCGACGGCGTCACGGTGTACGGCCACGCCAACGGCGAGACCGTCCCGGAAGTCCTGGACGAGGTGGCCCGCTACACCGAGCTCGGCTACAAGGCGGTGCGCGTGCAGTGCGGCGTCCCCGGCCTGCCCGTCACCTACGGCGTCAGCCGGGACAAGATGTTCTACGAGCCCGCCGCCGCCAAGCGGCCGGTCGAGGCGACCTGGTCGAGCGAGCGGTACCTGCGCACGGTCCCCGAGCTGTTCGCCGCCGCGCGTGACCGCTTCGGCCCCGACCTCCACCTGCTCCACGACGTTCATCACCGGCTGACCCCGATCGAGGCGGCCAGGCTGGGCGCGAGCCTGGAGGAGTACGCGCCGTTCTGGATCGAGGACCCGGTCCCGGCGGAGCTGCAGGAGGGTTTCCGGATCATCAGGCAGCACACCACGACGCCGATCGCGGTCGGCGAGGTGTTCAACTCGATCTGGGACTGCCGGCAGCTCATCACCGAGCAGCTCATCGACTACATCCGCGCCACGGTCGTGCACGCGGGCGGCATCACCCACCTGCGCCGCATCTTCGACCTGGCCGCCCTCTACCACGTCAGGACCGGCTCGCACGGCGCCACCGACCTGTCGCCGGTGTGCATGTCGGCCGCGCTGCACGTGGACCTCGCGGTGCCGAACTTCGGCATTCAGGAGTACATGCGCCACACCGAGATGACCGACGAGGTCTTCCCGCACGGCTACCGCTTCGCCGACGGCTACCTGCATCCGGGGGAGGAGCCGGGGCTCGGGGTGGAGATCGACGAGAAGCTCGCCGCCCGCTACCCGTACGACCCGGCCTACCTGCCGGTCAACCGGCTGCTGGACGGGAGCATGCACCATTGGTGAGGCTCAGCCGTACCTCGTATGAGGGGGCTTTCCGGCCGGGCGCGACGGGGATCGTGCATCTCGGGATCGGCGCCTTCGCCCGCGCGCACCAGGCCGTCTACACCGAGGAGGCGATGGCGGCCACCGGCGACGACCGGTGGGGGATCTGCGGCGCCACCATGCGCGGCCCTGGCGTGGCCGAGCGGCTCGGGCCGCAGGACGGCCTCTACAGCGTGCGCGCGGGCGGTGACCTGCGCGTCGTCGGCGCGGTGACCGAGGTGCTACGGCCCGGCGACGACCTGCTCACCGACCGGCTGGCCGCGCCGGGCACCCAGGTGGTCACGGTGACGATCACCGAGAAGGGATACCGCGCGGGACCCGCCGTCGACCGGCTCGTGCGCGGGCTGCGGGCCAGAGCCGCCGCGGACGCGGGGCCGATCACGGTGCTGAGCTGCGACAACCTGCCCTCCAACGGGGTCAGGCTGGCCGCCCTGGTCAGGGAGGCCGCGGAGCCGTGGCTGCTCGGCTGGGTCGGCGAGCAGGTCCGCTTCCCCTGCACGATGGTGGACCGGATCGTGCCCGCGAGCACGCCCGCCGATCTGGCCGAGGCGGCGGCCCGGCTGGGGCTGGAGGATCGGGGCGCGGTGGTCGCCGAGCCGTTCCTGCAGTGGGTGATCGAGGACGACTTCGCCGCCGGGCGGCCCGCTTGGGAGAAGGCGGGGGCGTTGCTGGTGGCGCGGGCGGGGCCGTACGAGGTGATGAAGTTGCGGTTGCTGAACGGCAGCCACTCCGCGCTCGCCTACCTCAGCGCGCGCGAGCACGTCGCGCAGGCGCTCGGCGAGCTCCGTGAGGCGCTCGTGCGCCTCATGGACGAGGTGACGCCGACCCTGGGGGAGCTTGACGGCGTGGACCTGGGCGCGTACAAGGCCTCGCTGCTGGAGCGTTTCGCCAACCCCGAGCTGCGCCACCGCACCGCGCAGATCGCCGCGGACGGCTCGCAGAAACTGCCGCAGCGGCTGCTCGACCCGGCCCGGGAACTGCTCGCCGCCGGGCGCGAGCCGCGGTGGATCGCGCTGGTCGTGGCGGGGTGGATGGCACACGTGAGTACGGCCGCCGCCGTGGACGACCCGCTGGCGGAACGGCTCAGGGTCACCGGTGACGCGGCGCGGGTGGCGGGGCGGCTCCTGGCGGTCAGGGAGGTGTTCGGCGAGGACCTGCCGGAGCACGCGGGCTTCCGTGAGCTCGTGACCGGGGCGCTGGAGCGGATCATGGCGGAGGGGGCGGCGGCGACGGTGCGCGCGTACCTCGCCGGGCCGTGAGGCCTCCGCTCCCGGGAGGAGGCCGGCCCGCGGCGCTACACCGGCCGGGGTAGCGCCGCGGGGGCTCAGCGGCGGACGCGGCGGACGGCGTCCCGCAGGACGGTAGGGGCGTAGCCGATCGAAGGAGATCTCAGATGATCACGCACGCCGCCCTCGCCGCCGCCACCGCGTTCTCGCTCACCACGGGACCGGTCGTCGACTGGGTGAAGGAACAGGCCGTCCCGCTGGCCACGATCGACCCGGCGGCGCCGCTGGACGACCTCGCGCCGCTGGCCAGGATGATCGGGGACGCCAAGGTCGTGGGGCTGGGCGAGTCGACGCACGGGGCGCGCGAGGAGGCGCTGCTCAAGCACCGGCTCCTGCGGTATCTGGTGGAGAAGCGCGGGTTCCGCACGATCGCGTGGGAGGAGGACTGGACCACCGGGCAGCTCGTCGACCGCTACGTCGTCACCGGGAAGGGCGACCTGGACGCGGTGGTGAAGCAGATGACCACGACGTGGCAGGCCGAGGAGGTCAGGGAGGTGCTGCGCTGGCTGCGCGCCTACAACGCCAGGCACGCCGACAAGGTGCGCTTCGTGGGCGTGGAGTTCTACGCAACCCGCCCCGCCGCGTACGACGCGGTCATCCGGCACGTGGCGAAGGCCGCTCCCGCCAAGCTCGAATCGGTCAAGACGCATCTGGCGGAGATCCGCCCGCCCTCCGACGACGTCGGCAAGTACCTGCGCGAACTGTTCGAGAGCGGCCGGGACATGAAGCCGTACATCGCCCACGCGCGTGCCGCGTACGACGTGGTCAAGGCGCTGCCGGACTCCCGCGCGCAGGCGCTGGCCCTGCACAACGCCCGCCAGATCGTCTCGTTCTTCGAGTACCTGGACCGCAGGGCCGACACCGGCTACCGCGATCAGCAGGCCTCGCGCAACCTGCGCTGGTGGCAGCGCTTCTCCGGCGACAAGGTCGCCTACTGGGCGGCCAGCGCCCACACCGCCAACGCCCCGGACCTGCGCCTGTCGCTGCCACCCGCCCCCGAGCGCCGCTTCGCCAGCGCGGGTTCACATCTGCGCCGCTGGTACGGCCCGCGGTACCTGTCCATCGGCTTCACCTTCGACCACGGCACCCTGGAGGCCGGCGGCAAGCCGGTCCGCATCCCGCGCCCGCCCCGCACCTTCGCCGACCGCCCGTTCGGCGACGCCGGAATCTCCCAGTACGCCATCGACCTGCGGGTCAAGACGCCACCTCAGCTCAACCGGCCCAAGAAGATGCGGGGCATCGCCAACTACGACCCCAAGCGCCCCTTCGACTACTACATGTACGGCGGCGCGATCACCCAGTGGTTCGACGTGATCGTGCACCGGCAGACCGTGACCCCGCTGCGCATGCTGGGCTGAAGCTTATTGACACGATGCAGGCAGTGCGTGAAGCTTTTCGCGCATGACGGGTATGGCGGATGGAACCGGCACGACGGGCGTGGCCACGGCACGGTCGCGCCGGGCGCTCGTGGCCGGATCAGTCGGAAATTTCATCGAATGGTATGAGTTCGGGGTCTACGGGTACTTCGCCACGATCATCGCGGCGAACTTCTTCGCCCCCGCCGGGGCCGGCGATCTCGAAGCCCTGGTCAAGACCTATGCCTCGTTCGCTCTGGCGTTCTTCTTCCGGCCTCTCGGCGCCGCCATCTTCGGCCGCCTGGGGGACCGGATCGGCCGCCGCCCGCTGCTCATCCTCGTCGTCCTGCTCATGTCGGCCGCGACCGCGCTGATCGGCGTCCTGCCCACCTACGACACGATCGGCGCCGCGGCTCCGTGGCTGCTGACGCTCGTCCGGATTCTGCAAGGGCTGTCCGCGGGCGGTGAGTTCGGCGGGGCCGTATCGCTGATGACCGAGTTCGCGCCCGACCGCAAGCGCGGCCTCTACGGGTCGTGGCAGTCGTTCACCGTCGCGCTCGGGCTGCTCGGCGGGGCCGGGGCGGCGGCCGTCATGGCCACCGTGCTGCCGGAGACCGACCTCAAGGCGTGGGGCTGGCGCATCCCCTTCCTGCTCGCCGTCCCGCTCGGGGCGCTGGCCCTGTGGTTGCGGCTGCGGCTGGAGGAGACGCCGTCGTTCACGAACCGCGAGACGCGGGTGAAGCCCACCGCGGGTGAGACCGCGCGCGCCATCCTGCTCGGCATCGCCCGCCTCATGGGCTGGTCGGCGGCCGGGTACACCTTCCTCGTCGTCATGCCGTCCTACCTGCAGACCACCCTCAACGCCACCTTCCAGCAGGCGCTCGTCGCCACCGTCGTGGCCAACCTGGGGTTCGGGCTGGCCATCATCCCTGCCGGGATCCTCAGCGACCGCTACGGCCGGCGCGTCGTCATGACCACCGGCGCCGCCCTCATCGTCGTCCTAGCGCTACCCCTCCTGAACGTCCTCCAGGACCCCGGCGGCTCCCTGACCCTGAAGGCCGCCGCCGTCTTCGTGGCAGGAGCCGTGGTCGGCCTGATGGCGGGGCCGGGGCCGGCGATGCTCGCCGAGATGTTCCCCACCAACGTCCGCTACACCGGCCTGGGCCTGGCCTACTCGTTGTCGAACGCGGTGTTCTCCGGCTCGGCGGGGCTCATCATCACCCAGCTCATCAAGAACACCGGCGACGCCGACATCCCCGCCTACTACGTGATGGCCACCTGCCTGATCAGCACCGCCGCCCTCCTGACCCTCCGCGGCAGCGCCCACACGGAACGCCTGCGCCCCTGACTCACAGGGTGTTCGTGTAGGCCGCTGCGAAGGCCGCCTCGCCCAGGGCGGCCCTGGCCCGTGCGGTCGCGCGGGCGATGTCGTCGGTCTCGTCCGGGGAGGCCGGGGTGCTGTGGGCGGTGCGGCTCGCGGCGGCCGTGCCCAGCAGGCGGGCGGCCTCCTCGGGCTCGGCCACCGTGGCCAGCGCCTCCATCGTGCCCGCGATCGTGCGCGGGTCGCCGATCTTCCTGGAGGCCACCAGCGACTCCCTGAACAGCTCCTGGGCCTCCGGCTCCCTGCCCTGCATCCGCCGGACATGGCCGAGCTCGTTCAGGACGGTCGGGACGAACAACTGCGGATCGACGTCCGGACCGCGTGGCGCGCCCCGTAGCAGGACGGCGATGTGCTCCTCGGCCAGCTCCAGCCGCCCCGAGTGCCGGGCCGCGATGCACAGGCCCAGCCTGGCGAAGATCGTGCCCTCCTTGTAGCCCTGGCCGTCGGCCAGGCGGAGCGCCTCCAGGCAGGTCTCGATCCCGCGGTCGTAGTCGCGCCGGTAGGTGGCGATCCAGCCCAGCCACGACAGGCGGCGTACCTTGTCCGGCCACAGGCCGAGCTCCTCGGCCACCACGGCGTCCTCGGTGAAGATCCGGACGGCCGCGTCGTAGTCGCCGCGGATCTCCTCCAGACCGCCCAGCCACTCATTGGCCTGCAGTACGCCCCACCGGTCACCGAGTTCGGTGAACAGCCGCCGGCTCTCGTGACCGACTCGGTCGAGTTTGTCCAGTTCGCGCAGGGTGAAGGCGTCGCGGGACTGCCGGCTGAGCGCCACCGCGACGCCCCACCGGTCGCCGAGCTCGCGGCAGGTCGCCAGGGCCCGGTCCACCACGGCGGTCGCGGTCGGCATGTCGGTCACCCCGTACTGCACGAACAGCTCCGCCCGCGCCCGCACGGCCGGGTCGGCGATCTCCAGCGCCGCCTCCCAGTCCACGCTTTCACCCAGCAGCAACGCGAACCCGGCCCGCCAGGCCCGCGCCTTCTCCGCCTCGGCCCCATCCGGCTCCGCCTTGACCCCGTCCGGCTCCGCCTTGACCCCGTCCGGCAGGCCGGGCCCGGACAGGGCGACGTCGAGGGAGCGGAGGGCCTCGTGCAGACGGCCGCGCAGGTACCAGTGCCAGGACAACGCGTTCACCAGCCGCAACGCCTCAGGGGACGATGCGGAGTCGAGGGCGCTGCGCAGGTTGGCGGCCTCAGAGTCCAGGTCGCGCATCCAGCGCACCTGCTCGGCGCCGCGCAGGTGCCCCTCCGCCCGCTCGGCGAGGGAGGTGTAGTAGGCCACGTACGCCCGCCGTACCTGATCGGTCTCCCCGGCGTCGTCCAGACGCCGGCGGCAGTAGGCCGCGACCGACTCAAGCAGCCGGTACCGCACCCCGGACGGCCCCTCCACCACGGTCACCAGCGACCGGTCGACCAGCCGCGCGAGCAGCTCCATCACGTCGAGCCCGCCGTCGCCGCACAGGACCTCGGCCGCCTCCAGCGTGCACCCGTCCGCGTGTACGGCCAGCCGCCGCAGCACGACCCGCTCGTCGTCGGTGAGCAGGGTCCAGCTCCAGTCGATCATCCCCATGAGCGTCTGCTGCCGGTCGGAGACCCCGCGCTGCCATCCGGACAGCACCCGGAACCGGTCGTCCAGCCGCGACAGCAGCTCGTGGATGCCGAGCGAACGCACCCGGGTGGCCGCCAGCTCCAGCGCCAGCGGCAGCCCGTCGAGCCGCCGGCACAGCTGCGCGACGGCCGCCGCCGTGGACCCGTCGAGCACGAACCCGCGCGCCGACGCCGTGGCCCTGGCCATGAACAGGCGTACCGCGTCGGAGGCCGCCACCGCGTCGAGACCCTCCTCCTCGGGCAGCCCCAGCGGCGGCACGCTCCACAGCGTCTCGCCGGCCACGCTCAGCGGCTCCCGGCTGGTCGCCAGGATCCTCAGCCCCGGCGCGGCCCGCAGCAGCGACTCGGCCAGCTTCGCCGCCTGGTCGATGACGTGCTCGCAGTTGTCCAGGACGAGCAGCATGCGCCGCGCGCGCAACGAGTCGGCCAGCCGGTCGAGCGCGTCGCCCGGCCCGGCGCTGTCGCGGATGTCCAGCGCGGCCAGTACGGCGCCGGCCAGCGAGGCGGTGTCGCGGTCGTAGGCGGCCAGCTCGACCAGCCAGGCGCCGTCCGGGTACGCGCCGGTCAGCTGGGCGGCCGTGGCGATGGACAGGCGGGTCTTGCCGACGCCGCCGGAGCCGGTGAGGGTGACCAGGCGGCTCGCGCCGAGCAGCTCGCGTACCTCGGCCACGGCCCGGTCGCGGCCGATGAGGTCGTCGACGGTGGCGGGCAGGTTGGTGAGCGGGCGCCGGTCCTGGCCGCTGAGGCCCGGGTCCTGGCGCAGGATGCGCGCCTGCAGGTCGGCCAGCTCGGGGGACGGGTCGAGGCCCAGTTCGTCGGCCAGGCGTTCGCGCAGCTCGCCGTAGCTGGCCAGCGCGTCGCTCTGCCGTCCCGCCCGGTAGAGGGCGGTCATGTGCACGGCTCGCAGCCGCTCGCGCAGCGGGTGTTCGGCCACCAGCTCGGCCACGTCGACCGGCTCGCCGGCGGCCAGCCGTAGCTCCGCGAGTTCTTCGACGGCGGTCAGCCGCTGTTCCTCCAGCTTCGTGATCGGCGCGCGCGTGAACTCCATGTCGGAGAAGTCGGCGTACGGCGAGCCCCGCCACAGTTCCAGCGCCTCGGCCAGCCGTCCTTCTCCGGCCAGCATGGCGAAGCGCAGCGCGTCCACCGCCTCGGGCGCGACCCGCAGCTGGTAGCCGGGCGCCCGCGAGACGATCAGATTCTTGCCGCCGGGCTCGGCGTCCTCCAGCGCCTTGCGCAGCTGGGAGACCCGCACCTGCAGCGCGGCGGCCGGGTTGGCCGGCGCGTCGTCACCCCACAGGTCGTCCACGAGCCGGTCGGTGGACACCACCCGGCCGTCGTGGGCCAGCAGGTCCGCGAGCAGGGCACGCACCTTCAACCCCGGAATCGAGACGACCTCTCCGGCGTCCGTCCAGACGGTCAGCGGCCCCAGCACTCCAAAACGCATACGAAGCACCTTAAGGTGCCGGAAAGGAGACCAGAAGCGCGTCCGGCCACTGTGGAGCCATGAACACGACCTCGACCGCCGGCAAGCGAGACTGGATCGCACTCGGCGTCCTCAGCTCGATCGCCCTGCTGCTCTCCATCGACGTCAGCGTCCTGTACCTCGCGCTGCCGCACCTCAGCTCCGAGCTGGGCGCCAGTGCCCCGCAGCAGCTGTGGATCATGGACATCTACTCCTTCATGCTGGCCGGCTTCCTGGTGACCATGGGCACGCTCGGCGACCGCGTCGGCCGCCGCAAGCTGCTGCTCATCGGCTCGGCCGCCTTCGGCCTGGTGTCCGTCGCGGCGGCCTTCTCCTCCAGCGCCGAGATGCTGGTCGTGACCCGGGCCCTGCTGGGGATCGCGGGAGCCACGCTGATGCCCTCCTCGATGGCCCTGATCCGCAACATCTTCCGCGACCCCAAGCAGATGGGCGCCGCGATCGGGATCTGGTTCAGCTGCTTCATGGTGGGCATGGCCGCGGGCCCGCTCGTGGGCGGGCTGCTGCTGCAGCACTTCTGGTGGGGCTCGGCCTTCCTGCTGGGCGTGCCGTTCATGGCCGTCGTGCTGATCGCCGGTCCGCTGGTGCTGCCGGAGTACCGCGACGGTACGGCCGGCCGCCTCGACCTGGCCAGCGTCGCCCTGTCGCTGGGCGCCATCCTGCCCGCCATCTACGGCCTGAAGGAGATCACCAGGAGCGGCTGGCAGCCCCCGGCCCTGGTGGCCGTCGCCGCCGGTCTGGCCATGGGCGCGCTGTTCGTCCGCCGCCAGCGCCGCCTGGCCGACCCGCTGCTGGACCTGCGCCTGTTCGGCAACCGGGCCTTCGCCGCCTCCCTGACCATCCTGATGCTCGGCGGCGTCGTCATGGCCGGTGTCACGCTGACCGTCACCACGTTCCTGCAGTCGGTCGCGGGCCTGTCCCCGCTGGCCGCCGGGCTGTGGATGATCCCGCCGAGCCTGGTCATGATCGTGGCCCTGTCCGCGGGGCCCATGCTGGCCCGGCGCGTCCAGCCCGCGTACGTGATGGCCGGTGGCCTGGCGCTCGGCGCGGCCGGCATGGCCCTGATGACCTTCGCCGACGCGACGAGCGGCGTTCCGGTCCTGGTCACCGGGCTGGTACTGGCCCAGGCGGGCATCGCGCTGCCGATGGGCCTGGGCAACGGCATCATGATGGCCGCCGCCCCGCCGGAGAAGGCCGGTTCCGCCGCCTCGATCTCCGAGACCAGCGGCGAGTTCGGTGTCGCGGTGGGCGTCGCGGCGCTGGGCAGCCTGGCCGCCGCCGTCTTCCGCGCCGGTCTTCCCGCCGAGGTGAAGGCGGACACCCTGGCCGGGGCCGTGGCCGAGACGCTGGGCGACCCGGCGCTTCTGGCCGCCGCCCGCGCGGCGTACACCTCGGGGCTGCACGCGGTGGCCGGAGTGGGCGCGGCGCTCTTCCTGGGCCTGGCCGTCCTGACGGTGGCGGTCCTGCGCGCCCGCGCCGGTCGCGAGGAGCGGCCGGTCGCGCTCGCCGGGCAGGTGGCCGCCTGAACCCCGATCGGAGCGCCCCGCCGGATCTCGACCGGCGGGGCGCTCTTACGTGGAGTTAGCAGGCGCTCCAGTGGTATCGGCGGCACCATCCGCTACGAACAAGGAGATCCGCCTTGACCGACGACCCTTCGCGGCGCTCCGTCCTGGGCCTGCTGGGCGCGGCGCCGCTGATGGCGAGCACCGGCCGGGAACCGGCCGCCGCCGGCCGCTCGCTGGAGGCCTACGACGACTACATCCGGGACCTGGCTGACCAGGACCGGTTCTCGGGGACCGTGCTGGTGGCCCATCGCGGCCGCGTGGTCCTGTCCCGCGCGTACGGCATGGCGGACAAGGAAAGGAAGATCCCCAACGGCCCCGACACGATCTACGCCCTCGCCTCGGCGTCCAAGCCGTTCACCGGCCTGGCGATCGTCCAGCTGGCCCAGCAGGGCAGGCTGAGGTTCCACGAGAAGCTCAGCACCTACCTGGACGGCTTTCCCGCCGACGTCGGCGCCGTCACCGTGCACCAGATGCTCACGCACACCGGCGGCATGACCGACCCGACCAACAGCGGCGGCGGCGACAAGATCCTCAACAGCATCGAGGAGGCCGAGGCCGAGCTCGGGAGGCTGGCCCGGGAGCAGAAGCTGCGCTTCGTCCCCGGCACCAGGAAGGAGTACGCCAGCATGGGCTACAACGTCCTGGGCGAGATCGTGGCCGCGGTCTCCGGCATGCCGTTCCACGCGTACATGCGCGAGCACGTCTTCGAGCCCGCGGGCATGCGGCGCTCGGCGTACTACACCAGACCCCAGTGGCTGGACGACGAGCGCATCGCGCACCCGTACATGCTGCAGGAGGACGGCTCCCGTATCGACGGCGTCCGCAACCTCGACAAGGGCGGCACCATCGGCGTGAAGGGGTCCAACTCGGCGCGCGGCTTCATCGGAGCGGGCGGCGGGAACGCCTTCGCCTCGGCCTCCGACCTGCTGCGCTTCGCCTGGGCGCTGAAGAACCACAAGCTGCTCAACCGCGCCTACACCGAGATGTGGCTGAGCCCGAAGATCTCCGGGCCGTCCCCGGGAACGCCCGACCCGCGCCGTGGGGAGAGCTTCCACGCCTACGGCCCGATCGCCCCCATCTTCAACCACCAGCGCCTCATCACGCACGGCGGCGGCATCGCCGGCGGCTCGACCAACTGGAGCGTCTACCTCGACACGGAGTGGACGGCCGCCGTGCTCTGCAACTACGACCTGCGCGACCTCCAGCAGATCATCGACCAGGAGCGCGAGGCGATCGCCGGGTAACGTGAACAGCCTGATCGAGCGTGGAGGGGCTGGCATGGACTACACCCGGCTGGGGTCATCGGGACTGAAGGTCTCGCGCGTGTGCCTGGGCATGATGAGCTTCGGCCACTCGCGGGCCTGGCAGCTCGGCGAGGACGCGGCGGAGCCGATCGTCCGGCGCGCGGCCGAGGCGGGGATCACCTTCTTCGACACCGCCGACATGTACTCGGCCGGAGCCAGCGAGGAGATCACCGGAACGCTGCTGAGGAAGACCTTCGCCAAGCGCGACGACTACGTGCTGGCCACCAAGGTCTACTTCCCCATGGGCCGGGGCCCCAACGACCGCGGGCTGTCGCGCAAGCACGTGCTCGCCGCGATCGACGCCTCACTCGACCGGCTCGGCGTGGACCACGTGGACCTCTACCAGATCCACCGCTGGGACCCCGAGACACCGATCGAGGAGACGATGGAGGCGCTGCACGACGTCGTCAGGTCGGGCAGAGCCCGCTACATCGGCGCCTCCAGCATGTACGCCTGGCAGTTCGCCAAGGCCCAGCACGTCGCCGAGCGCAACGGCTGGACGAGGTTCGTCTCCATGCAGAACCACTACAACCTGGTCTACCGCGAGGAGGAGCGCGAGATGCTGCCTCTCTGCCTCGACCAGGGCGTGGGCGTCATCCCGTGGAGCCCGCTGGCGCGCGGCCTGCTGGCACGCTCCGGCGAGACGGTCCGCTCGGGCAGCGACGCCTACGCCGACGAGCTGTACGACGAGAGCGACCTGGCCGTGGTCGACGTGGTCAGGTCGGTGGCCGGGGCGAAGGGCCTGCCCCCGGCCAGGGTCGCGCTCGCGTGGCTGCTCGGCCGGCCGGGCGTCACCGCGCCTATCGTCGGCACGACCAAGCTCGCCCAGCTGGAGGACGCGATCGCCGCGGTCGACGTCTCGCTGAGCGCGGACGAGGTCGCCGCGCTGGAGGCGCCCTACCGGCCGCACGCTGTGAGCGGGCACGCCTGACGGCTCTCGGGGAGGATGTCGCGCCGCGGGACCGGCACCTGAGGAGGAGGCGGCCGCACTAGGGGGATAGGCCTTACGGCGGTGGTGGGTTGATCGTGGTTCCTCCAGGCTTGCCGTATGTCCATGATTTCCGTGGTTTTAGCGGCGGCTGTGGGGTTTTCGCCGATCGTCCCCACGCCGCCGCCTCCCGTCCCGAGTACGCAGCAGGCCCGGCCGCACCCGTTCGCGCCGGTGCCCTTCCCGCTGCCGTCCGGCCTGGACACCGCCTCCAAGGCCCCGCACACTCCCGAGCCCGGCGCGCCGTCCTGGTGTCCCGCGGTGCCGGGCCGGCGGGTGGAGTGCGGCACCGAGCGGCGCCCGCTGGTCGCCGGCAAACCGGAGCTGGGCACCGTCGAGGTGGCCCACGCCCTGGTGCGCCGCGAGAACGAGGCCGCCCCCGCCAAGAACACCGTCATGGTCAACCCGGGCGGGCCGGGCGGCGCGCCCATCGGCGAGGCCGGCTGGTACTCCATGCTGCTCGGCTCCCTGGCCGCCGACCACGACCTCCTGCTGATCGACCCGCGCGGCACCGGCCAGTCCGGCGCGGTGGTCTGCGGCACCGACGGCTTCCTGTGGGCCGACCGGGCCGAGCAGCGGCGCATCGTGGACACGTGCGCGGTCACGCTCGGTCCGCGCGCCGCCGGATACACCTCCGCCGCCACGGCCGACGACTTCAACGCGGTCCGGCGGAAGCTCGGCCTCGGCAAGGTCGTCCTGTACGGCATCTCCTACGGCACCTACCTGATGCCGATCTACGCCGAACGCCACCCGGGCACCGTGCGCTCGATCGTCCTGTCGGGCGCCTACCCGGTCACCTTCGACCCCTTCGGCGGCCCGAGCGCCAGGGCGATCTCGCTCAGCCTGCGCCGGATCTGCGAGCGCAGCGGCGCCTGCGACGGCGCCGCGGCCGTCCGCGATCTGCGCAAGGTGGCCGCGATGCTGCGGGCCGGGCCGATCGACCTCACGATCACGGTCGGGGGGCGGCCCCAGACGGTCAAGCTGACCGAGAGCGCCCTGGCCATGATCCTCACGTTCGCCGCCAGCGGCGGCCTGGGCGGCTCTCCCGACGAGGTCTCGCTGATCGGCACGATGCCCGCGCAGCTGCACCGGGCGGCGAGGGGCGACACCGGACCGCTGGTCACCGCGATGACCGCGCTCTTCCAGGCGACCGCCAACCAGGAGATCCCGGACATGGGCCTGACCATCGCGGTGGTCTGCAACGACTACACGCGCCCGTGGTCGGTGGACGCGCCGATCCGGCAGCGGTGGCGGCAGTTCGAACGGGCGCTCAAGCGGGCCGACCCCCACGGGTTCGGCGCCTTCAGCCGCGAGGGCTACGCCTTCAGCATCCCCGACGGCGGTGAGGTGTGCATCGGGTGGCCGAAGGAGGGTACGGCCCGGCCGTACGCGCTGAGCGGCAAGCTGCCCGACGTGCCCACACTGGTGGTCTCCGGCGACCTGGACAACAACACGGCGGCGGAGAACAGCAGGCTGAGCGCGGCCCAGTTCCCGAGGGCGCGGTTCCTGTCGGTGCCGAACACCGGGCACGTCGCCGAGATGGACGCCTCGGGGTGCGCCGTGGGCCTGGTCGCCGGGTTCATCCGGGACGAACGGCTCGGGGACACCTCGTGCCTGGCGAAGATCCCGCCACTCAAGGTCAACAAGCCCTATTGATTATGTAGGAAATGAGGGTAATTTGGGAGGCCCGACCCCTGGGAGGTAGTGCGATGAGCGTCACCGACGAACTGCTCGCCAACGCCGACCGGTACGCCGCCGCGTTCGACAAGGGTGAGCTGCCGCTCCCGCCCGCGAAGGGCATCGCCGTCGTCGCCTGTATGGACGCGCGGCTCAACGTCTACGGCCTGCTCGGCCTGCGGGAGGGCGACGCGCACGTCATCCGCAACGCCGGTGGCGTCATCACCGCTGACGAACGGCGCAGCCTCGCCATCAGCCAGCGGTTGCTGGGCACCACTGAGATCATCCTCATCCACCACACCGACTGCGGCATGCTGACCTTCACCGACGACGCGTTCAAGGAGGCCATCAGGGCCGAGACCGGCATCAAGCCGGACTGGTCCGCGGAGGCGTTCTCCGACCTGGAGGGCGACGTCGTCCAGTCGGTGGCGCGCGTGAAGGCCGACCCCTTCATCCCCCACCGCGATGAGGTACGCGGCTTCGTCTACGAGGTGGAGACCGGCCGGCTGCGCGAGGTGAAGGCCTGACGCCGGGCGCCGGAGGCCCGCCTCCGGCGCTCAGCCCGTCGCCTGCCTGGGCGCGGCGATCAGCCCGTAGATCACCAGCACGCAGAGCGCGATGCTGATCACCGAGTAGATCGGGTACGCGCTGAGAAAGGCGAACTGGCCGATCATGGCCAGCGCGGCGAAGATGGCGCCCAGCCATCTGGCCCAGATCTGCCCGGCCAGGATGCCGAGCGCCACCGCCACCTGGACCAGGCCGAGGATCAGCCAGATCCAGCCCCAGGTCGTGTAGTCGAGGACCAGAAGCTGCCCGCCGGAGGTCAGATAGTACTCCTGGCGGAAGAAGGCGATGATCCCCTGGATCACGTGGAAGAAGCCGAGGATGACGCCCAGCATTCCGGCGAACCCGAGCCAGCCGGAGCGGCCGGCGGGTTCCGTGTAGTACGCGTTCATCATCTGGAAGTGCCCCCCTGGGAGGGGGCGCGACAGGGCCTTGCCCTATGCGGGCCGAGAATTTGCCGCCCGATGGCCGCCGAACGGGCATTCCCTCTCTGAACGAGGGGGTGGCGATGTCCGAGGAGCCGCTGGGCGCCGGGGAGCGGGCGGAGCTGGCGCGGCTGCGAGGCGAGGTCGCCGAGCTGCGGAGCCGTACCGGCGGGGGAAGGTGGCGCGCGGTCGTCTCCGCGGTGCTGATCACGCTCGGCTGCGTGCTCGTCCCGCTGGCCGGCGTCGGGTTCTGGGCCGCCAACGAGGTCTCGGACACCGAACGGTACGTCGAGAACGTGACGCCGCTGGCCGGTGACCCGGCCATCCAGAACGCCGCCGCCAACCGGGTCACCGGCGCGGTCATGCGGGCGCTGGACGTCCAGGCGATCGTGGGCCAGATCGCCGGCAGGCTGCCGCCGCGCGTCGGGGACAAGCTCAAGGGGCTGTCCGGCCCGATGACCGACGGCGTCGAGGGCTTCGTGCGCGACAAGGTCGGGCAGGTCATCGCGAGCGACACCTTCCAGACCGTGTGGGTGCAGGCCAACCGGGTCGCGCACAAGCAGTTCGTCGCGGTGCTCTCCGGCGAGGGCAGCCAGTTGCTCAAGGTGAACGGCGGCGCCGTCAGCCTCGACCTCGGCCCGATCATCGACCGGGTCAAGCAGAAGCTGGTCGCCTCCGGCCTCGGCCTGGCCGCCTCCATCCCCGAACTGCACCCCACGATCGAGCTGTTCGACTCGGCCGACCTGGTCACCTGGCAGCGCTGGTACGGCTGGCTGATGACGCTCAGGTGGGCGCTGCCGGTGCTGGCGCTGATCCTGATCGCCCTCGGCGTCTACGTCGCGAACAGCCGCCGCCGTGCCCTGGCCGGGGTGGGGATCGGGCTGATGGCGGGCATGCTGGTGCTGGCCGCCGCGCTGGCCGCCGGGCGCGCCGCCTACCTCGGCTCGGCCGCCCGGCACGGGCTGGACCAGGCGGCCGCCGCGGACCTGTTCGACACGCTGGCCCGCTTCCTCAGAGGCGGGCTGCGCACGGTGCTGGTGCTGGGCCTGGTGATCGCCGCCGCGGCGTTCTTCACCGGCCCGTCCGCGACCGCCGTCAGGACGCGGTCCGCGCTGAAGCGGGGCATCGGCCTGGCCGGTTCCCGGCTGAACACCGGCCGCTTCGGCGCCTGGCTGGCCCGCAACGCCACACCGGTGCGCGCCGGGCTGGTGGCGCTGGCCGCCCTGGTCTTCGTCTTCTGGGACCGCCCGACCGGCGCCGTGGTGCTCGGGATCACCGTCGCGACCCTGCTGCTCCTGGGCGTGGTGCAGTTGCTGGCGCGGGGTTCATGAACGCGGCCTGCCGGTCATGAACGCGGCCTGCCGGTCATGAACGCGGCGTGCCTTCGTGAACGGGCATGCCGGCCAGGTGCTCGCCGAGGCGGTCCAGGGACTCCAGCCAGGCCGCCCTGACGTGTTCCTGGCCGTCGCCCCGGTGCTGGAAGCGCAGCTCGGTGCCGTCTCCGTCGCCTGCCAGCGTCACGGTCACGACCGCATCGCCGGAGGTGAAGACGAGCCGGGCGGGGGCGCGGGCCTCGCGGTAGACGCCGCCCAGCGTGGTCTCGAAGCCGTGCTCGCCGACCAGCGTGACCTCCCACGCGCCGCCGGGGCGCGCGTCGAGGAGGACCCGGTCGGCGGGGGTGGTGAAGATCCGGGGACCGAACCAGCGGGCGAAGCACCCGGGTGTGGTCCAGGCGGCGTACACCTGGTCGGGGGAGGCAGCGAGCGTGCGTTCGATGGAGTACTGCATGGCCCCACGGTGCGCCGCCGCGCTTACGGTCCCCTTCCGGCGGGCTTAAGGGCGGAGAAATCCGGCGACGTCTGCCGCAAACCTTTTGTGGCGGAACGTCCCCAAGTGGCTGGCTCCGGGATACACCAGAAGCTTCCCGTACGGCAGGCCGTCCGCGGTCTCACGGAACAGCCCGGGCGTGTAGGCCAGATCGCGCTCCCCGCCCACGACCAGCGCGGGAACCTCGATCTCCGCCAGCCGGTCGCGCAGGTCGAAGGAGTCCTCCGCCTGGGCGAAGCGCAGCATGTCGCGCGGGTCGGCAGGACGGATCGCCGGATCGGCCAGCCACATGAGCGCGGTGAAGAACGCCCTGGTCAGCGGGTTCGCGCCGGCCAGCGGAGCCAGATGGTGGGCGCCGCGACGGCCGGCCGCGACGGCCTCGGTGTAGCGGCGCTGTGCCAGCCGCGTGTGCGGCGGCAGCGTGTACGCGGCCCCCGCCACCACCAAGCGGCGCACCGCCTCCGGATGGTCGGCGGCCAGTTGCAGGGCCAGGGAGCCGCCCGAGGACATGCCCAGCACGTCCACCGGCCCGCCGAACCGCTTGCCGATGGCCTCGGCGTGCTGCCCGGCGACGTCGGCCATGGTGGTGCCCTCGGGCATGCCGGGCGCACGGTTCACGGCGTGGACCCGGAAGCGCTCGCCCAGGGCGGCCAGGACGGGGCGTTCGCCGGCGGCGGGCTTGGCGGAGTGCTCGGGAGTGAACCACCGCAGCACGACCAGCGGTTCACCGGCACCCGACTCCGACCACGGAAGCTCCATGCCTCCCAGTCTGCGCGCCACCCCCGCCCCGCGCGTGCTTCTCCCTCCCACTCCGCCACGAAACCCACGGCTCACCCGCCTCCTCTTCCCACGCCGTCACAAGCCCCTTCACCCGCCACCTCGCCCGCCTCTTCCACCCCCGCGTTCCACCCCCGCCTTCCACCCCCGCCTTCGACCCCCGCCTTCCTCCCGCGCGTTCTACCCGCGCGTTCTACCCGCCGCCTCTTTGCGCGCGGTGGCACGACCTTTCGCGCGTGCCGCCTCTTCTTTGCGCGCCGTAACGCCGCCCTTCGCGTGTGCGCCTCTTCTCTTGGCGCTGCGACAGGGGTCTGTTCTTCCTGTGGCGGTTCCGGTCTGAGGTGGGTCAGGCGAGGCGGGCCGCGGCTTCGCGGGTCAGGGCGTGCCGGAGCGGCAGGCCGGTGGCGAAGCGTTCCAGTTCGGCCGCCACCAGTTCGCCCAGCAGCCCGCGCTCGGCCCCGAGGCTGCCCGCGATGTGCGGGGTCACCACGACGTTGGGCAGCGTGAACAGCGGCGATCCCGGCACGGGCGGCTCGGGGTCGGTGACGTCCAGGACGGCGAACAGGTCGGGCCGCCCGGCCAGCACCTCAAGCAACGCGCTCTCGTCGATGACGGCGCCCCTGGCGGTGTTGAGCAGCGTCGCGCCCGGCTTCATGGAGGCCAGCAGCGACCGGCCGACCAGCCCGCGCGTCTGCGGCAGCAGCGGCGTGTGCACGCTGACCACGTCGCTCGTGGCGAACACCTCTTCCAGCCCAGCCATCCGCACACCCTCGCAGGTGGCGGACGGGTCGTAGGCCACCACTTCCACGCGCAGCGCCCGCAGCCGGTCCGCGACCAGCCGTCCGATCGCGCCCAGCGAGACGAGGCCGACGCGCGAGCCGTACAGGCCGGGCTGGGGTGTGCGGGGGAGCGGCGCCCTGGCGGCGCGGGCGTTCAGGACGTAGCGCCACCCGCCCTTCAGCGCGTAGACGATCTGCGCGTACGTGAAGTCGGCCACGGGCACGGCGTTGGCGGTGTAGGCGGAGACGAGGGGGATGCCGCGGTCCCAGAACTCCGGGGTGACGATCCCGCGGACCGATCCGGCGGCGTACAGGACGAGCTTGAGCCGGGGCATCGACTCCAGCAGGGCCCGGTCGAGGACCGGGGCGCCCCAGCTGGTGCAGAGCACGTCGGCCTGGGTGGGGCCGGGGTGGGCGGCGGGGCCGTACACGATGTCGGCCTGGGCGCGGACGCGGTCCAGGACGGGTGCGTAGACGTCGGGGAAGACCTGGGGGTTGAGCACGAAGGCCGCGGACAGCACACCGACGACCCTATATTTGCCTACTTTTCTGGTAGGTATTAGGGTTTTGTCGCGTAAGTCCCCGGAAGTGAAGGGTCGTCGTTCCATGTCCTCAACCAGACCTGCGGTCTTCAGCGTCGCCATGCTCGCCGTCGTAGGGCTGCTGAGCTCCTGTGGAGGCGGCACCGGATCGGCCGCGGGAGCCAAAGCCGCGGACGGCGGGCCCGTGTACGGCGGCACGCTCACCTACCTGGAACACCAGGCGCCCACGTGCCTCTATCTGCCGGCGGCCGGGTTCTATCCGAACGGCGGCGTGCTCAACCAGATCACCGACAAGCTGACCTGGCAGAACCCCGAGACCCTGAAGATCGAGCCGTGGATCGCCACCAAGTGGGAGGTGAACGACGACGCCACCGAGTACACCTTCCACCTGCGCGACGGCGTGACCTTCAGCGACGGCAGCCCGCTCGACGCCGCCGCGGTCGCGGCCAACTTCGACGTGTACGGCAAGGGCGACGAGAAGCTGAAGCTGCCCCCGGCCGAGTTCGTCAACAACTATGAGCGCTCCGAGGTCGTCGACCCGAAGACGGTGAAGTTCTTCTTCGACAAGCCCTCGCCCGGCTTCTTGCAGGGCACCTCGGTGATCGGCGCGGGGCTGGTGTCGAAGAAGACGATCGGCCTGCCGTACGAGGAGCAGTGCCAGATCGGGAACGTGATCGGCTCGGGGCCGTTCACGCTGGCCAGGCAGATCGTGGACAAGGAGATCGACCTCCAGGTCCGCAAGGACTATGACTGGGCGCCGCCGTCCTCCGGTCACCAGGGCCGCGCGTACCTCGATCTCGTCAAGATCATCGTGACTCCGGAGGACAACGTGCGCGTCGGCGCGCTGACCTCGGGGCAGGCCGACTACGTGCGCTACGTGCAGGCCTACGACGAGCAGACGGTCAAGGGGGCCGGCTTCACCGTCAAGGCCGAGCCGACCCGCGGCGTCAACAACGGCCTCTACCTGCGGCCGGGCAACAGCATCCTGAAGGACGTCAGGGTCCGCAGGGCGCTGCAGAAGGGCACGAACGCCAAGGAGGTCGTGGACACGCTCTTCACCGGGAACTACCCTCAGGCCACCTCAGTGCTCAGCCACCTGGCCCAGGGCTACGTGGACCTGTCGAAGGAACTGGCCTACGACCTCGACGGGGCCAACAAGCTGCTCGACGAGGCGGGCTGGACGCGCGGCGCCGACGGCACGCGGGAGAAGGACGGCGTCAAGCTCCAGCTCGGCGTCTTCGTCGCGGGGCCGCAGCCGCTGTCGAAGCAGACGCTGGAACTGGTCGCCCAGCAGTGGTCCAAGCTCGGGATCAAGCTGGAGATCCGCCCCGCCGACGCCGGCACGATGGCCGTGGACATCAAGGACGCCGAGAAGACCGCCGTCTCCCACAGCATGGTCGGCCGCGCCGACCAGGACGTGATCAAGAGCCAGTTCCACAGCGAGAACCGCGACGTGATCCTTTCCGCGGACAAGAAGCTCGACGCGCTGCTGGAGGAGCAGTCCGCGCTGGCCGACGTGACGCGGCGCAACGCCAAGGTCGGCGAGATCCAGCGGTACCTGATCGAGCAGGGCTACGCCATCCCGCTGTTCGAGGAGCCTCAGGTGTACGGCGTGGCGCCGTACGTCCAGGGGGTGGCCTTCGAGGCGGTGGCCCGGCCCAGCTTCTACTCGGTCTGGCTCAATAAATGACGAAATATCTGGCTAAGAGGGTGGGTCAGGCCCTTCTGGTGCTCTGGGCCGCCTTCACCGCCGCGTACGTCCTGCTCCAGGCCATGCCCGGCGACTCCATCCTGATCAAGTTCCAGAACCCGGAGCTGGGCCTGTCACCCGAGCAGATCGCCGAGATCCGCGCCTACTACGACGCCGGCGGCTACCTGCACACCGTCCTCGGCTTCCTGCGCGGCGACTTCGGCTACTCGGTCGACACCGGCACCCCGGTGCTCGAACGGCTGGCCGAGGGGCTGCCGGAGACGGCCAAGCTGGCCACGGCCGCGTTCGTGCTCGCGGTGCTGCTGGCCGTGCTCATCGCGTTCGCCGCGAGCCACAGCTCCCGGCTGCGCGGCGTGCTGCTGGCGGTGCCCTCGCTGTTCATCTCGGTGCCGGCCTTCTGGCTGGGCATCCTGCTGATCCAGGTGTTCTCCTTCCGGCTCGGGCTGGTGCCGGTGATCGGCGGCAGCGAGATCCAGCAGCTCATCCTGCCGGTGCTGACGCTGGCTGTGCCGATCTCCGCCCCCATCGCGCAGGTCCTGGCCCGTAGCCTCGACCAGGTCTTCACGCAGCCGTTCGTCCCGGTGGTGGCGGCCAAGGGCGCCTCGCGCTCATGGATCCTGTGGCGGCACGTGGCACGCAACGCGCTGCCGCCCACGCTGACGGTGGCCGGTCTGACGTTCGGCGAGCTGATCGCCGGTTCGGTCGTGACCGAGACGGTCTTCGGCCGCAACGGCGTCGGCCGCCTCACCGAGCAGGCGGTCAACGCCCAGGACACGCCGGTGCTGCTGGCCGTGGTGGTGCTGGCCGCGACGGTGTTCGTCCTGGTCAACTTGCTCGTGGACCTGGTGTTCCCGGTGCTCGACCCGAGGCTGGCGCGATGAGGTGGCTGTCCTGGCTCGTGGTGGCCCTGGTGGTGCTCTGGGCGGTCGTGCCCTGGTTGTTCACCGGCTACGACCCGCTGAACGGCGTACCCGCCGAGAAGCTGCAGGGGCCCGGCACCGCACATTGGTTCGGCACCGACGCCGTGGGCCGCGACGTCTTCGCCCGCGTGGTGCACGGCTCCGTGCACTCGCTGTCGGGCGCGTTCGTCGCGGTCGGGGTCGGACTCGTGCTCGGCACGCTGCTCGGCCTGCTCGCGGGGTCGGCGGGCGGGCCCGCCGACGAGGTCATCATGCGCCTCATGGACGTACTGCTCTCGGTGCCCGGCCTGCTGCTCGCGCTGACCGTGATCATCCTGCTCGGCCCCGGCACGGTGAACGTGGCGATCGCGGTGGGTGCCGGCTCGGTCGCCGCCTTCGCCCGCCTCACCCGTGCCGAGGTGGTGCGGGTACGGCGCAGCGACTACGTGGAAGCGGCCTTCGGCAGCGGCGGCACCTTCGCCGCGGTCCTGTGGCGGCACGTGCTGCCCAACTCGCTCGGCCCGGTCGTAGCGCTGGCCGCCCTGCAGTTCGGCGTGGCCATCCTGGCCATCTCCACCCTCGGCTTCCTCGGGTACGGGGCCGAGCCGCCCACGCCGGAGTGGGGCCTGCTGATCTCCGAAGGCCGCAACTACCTGGCCACCTCGTGGTGGCTGACCACGCTGCCCGGCGCCGTCGTGGTCGCGGTGGTGCTGGCCGCCGGCCGCATCTCGAAGGAGATCCGATGAGCCTGCTCGACGTCAGGAACCTGACGGTCTCCTACGGAAGGCACCAGGCGGTCAAGGGCGTCTCGCTGAGCGTCGGGGAAGGCGAGTTCGTCGCGGTGGTGGGTGAGTCCGGCTCGGGCAAGACCACCACGGCGAACGCGATCATCGGCCTGCACCCCGGCGACGGCGGCGAGATCCTGCTCAACGGCACCGACATCGCCCGCTGGTCGCAGCGCCGCCTGCGGGCGATCCGCGGCGCCCAGATCGGATTGGTCCCGCAGGACCCGTCGAACTCCCTCAACCCGGTCAAGAAGATCGGCGTCCAGATCGCCGAGACCCTGCTCATCCACAGGCATGGGGACAGGTCAGCACGGCGGCGCCGGGTCCTGGAGCTCCTGGAACGCGTCGGCCTCGACGACCCGGTGAGAAGGGCCGGGCAGTACCCGCACGAGCTTTCGGGCGGCATGCGCCAGCGCGTGCTCATCGCCGCCGCCATCGCGCTGCGGCCCAGCCTGATCATCGCCGACGAGCCGACCAGCGCGCTGGACGTGACCGTGCAGCGCCGCATCCTCGACCTCATCGACGACCTCAGGCAGGAGTACGGCACCGCCGTCCTGCTGGTCACCCACGATCTGGGCATCGCCGCGGCCCGTTCCGACCGGCTCGTCGTGATGCGCGACGGCCGCGTGGAGGAGGGCGGCGGCACCCGCGAGGTGCTGGCCGCCCCGGCCGCCGCCTACACCAGGCGGCTGCTGGCGGACGCCCCCGCGCTGAGCACCCGCGCCTTCAAGGACCCGCCGCCGCAGGCCGGGTCGGCGATCGTGGTGCGGGACCTGGTGAAGGAGTTCGGGGGCTTCCGCGCGGTGGACGGGGTGTCCTTCGAGGTGGCCACGGGCAGCACGCACGCGCTGGTGGGGGAGTCGGGCTCCGGCAAGACCACCACCGCCCGCATCGTCACCCGCTTCGAGAAGGCCACCTCGGGCAGCGTGGAGATCCCCGGCGTCACCGAGTTCCGGCGTGGCGTGCAGCTCGTCTACCAGAACCCCTACGGCTCGCTCGATCCCCGGCACAGCGTGGCCAGGATCGTCGAGGAGCCACTGCGCAACTTCCGGCTCGGTGACCGGGCGGCCCGCCGTACCCGGGTGGGGGAGTTGCTCGACCGGGTGGCGCTGCCGGCGACGCTGCTGGAGCGCAGGCCCCGGGAGCTGTCCGGAGGACAGCGGCAGCGGGTGGCCATCGCCCGCGCGCTGGCCGTGGAACCCCGGGTGCTGGTCCTGGACGAGGCGGTCTCCGCGCTGGACGTGACCGTCCAGGCGCAGATCCTGGACCTGCTGGAAGAACTCCAGCGCGACCTTGGCCTCACCTACCTGTTCATCTCGCACGACCTCGCGGTGGTGCGCCAGATCTCTCACACCGTTTCCGTCATGAACAAGGGACGCATCGTGGAATCAGGGACGACGCAACAGATCTTCGACAGCCCGCAGGACGGCTACACCCGCGAGCTGCTCGCCGCCGTGCCGGAGCCGGTGCGATGACCCGGCTCGGCTTCTTCACCCGGCTCCTGGACGACGTCCCGCCCGCCGAGCGCTACCGGCTCGCGCTGGAGCAGATCGTCCACGCCGAGCGGCTCGGCTTCGAGACCGCCTGGGTCGCGCAGCACCACTTCGACGGCGAGGAGGGCGGGCTGCCCGCGCCGCTGGTGTTCCTCTCGCACGTGGCGGCGCGGACCGAACGGATCAGGATCGGCACCGGAATCATCACGCTGCCGCTGGAACACCCGGTGCGGGTGGCCGAGGACGCCGCCGTGCTCGACCTGCTGTCGGGCGGGCGACTGGAGGTCGGCGTCGCCGGCGGCGGCACTCCCTCGGCGTTCGAGGCGTTCGGCAAGGACCCGGCGCGGCGTAACGAGATCTACGCCGAGCACCTGGACGTCCTGGTCAACGCCTGGTCCGGGGGCGATCTGGGCGGCGGGAAGCGGCTGTACCCGCCGGGGCCGAGACTGCTGGACGCGATCTGGGAGGCGACGTTCTCGCCCGGCGGCGGGGAACGGGCGGGGCGGGCGGAGCACGGGCTGATGCTCTCGCGTACGCAGCCGCGGCCGGAAGGGCGGCCCGAGCTGTCACTGGCGGAGATCCAGAAGCCGATCGTGGACGCCTACTACGCCGCCCTGCCCTCCGGAGTGGCGCCGCGGATCATGGCCTCGCGCACCGCGTTCGTCGCCGACACCCGCGAGGAGGCGCTGCACTGGGCCGCCCAAGGGCTGGCCAGGCCGGGCCTGCCGCAGCCCGACGGCGGCGGCGTGGACGAGCTCATCGCCGCCTGGGACGCCCACGTCGGCACCCCCGAGGACGTCGTGGCCAGCCTCAAGGCCGACCCGACACTCAAGCGGGTCACCGACCTGGTCTTCCAGGTGCACTCCATCGACCCGCCCCACGAGCAGGTCCTGCGCTCCATCGAACTGCTCGCGACCGAAGTCGCCCCCGCCCTGGAAGGGAGCACGGTATGACCGCCGACGTGATCGACCGGCTGGCCGGCATCCAGCCGGGCTCGCGTCTGGACCGCCTGCGCGAGCGCCGCCCCGACGCCCGCGAGCACGCCCAGCGCAGCTACGAGGCGCTGTTCTGCCCGGAGACCGAGGAGCACGTCACGCTCATCGAGCGCGACGCCGTGGCCGCGTTCGTCGCCGGGCTGCACCGCGACGACGCCGTCGCCGGCTTCTACGCCGGACGGCTGGGCGAACTCGCCCCCGACCTGCTCACCCGGGTCGAACAGGAGATCGACACCGGCCGGACCACCGGCCCGTACGGCGCCTACGGCGATCCGGAACTGGCCGCGGAGAGCACCGTCGGGCCCGTGCACCGCTCCAAGCTCGACGGCCGGCTGGCCGCCGCCTTCGACCACGCCCACCTGCTGGTCTTCCGGCCGCGGGAGGCCCAGGCGGAGCACCTGCAGAACCTCCTCGACGCAGGCTGGAGCACGACCGGCATCGTCACGCTCTCGCAGCTCGTCGCCTTCCTCACCTACCAGGTCCGCGTGATCGCGGGCCTGCGCCTGCTGGGAGCCGCCGCGTGAAGTTCACCCAGGACCGGATCGGCTGGCGGCCGTGGCTCGCGCCGCTGGCCGAGGAGGAGCTCACCGACGAGCACTGGGAGGCGCTGGTCGACAAGGCACGGGCGGCTTCGCCGTACTTTCTGCTGCTGGCGCGCGATCCGCACGTGCTGCACGCGCGCACCAAGACCGACAACGACATCTTCTACAACGCCGACGGCGGGCTGCCGCGCGCCGAGCGCGAGCTGGCCGCGACCGCGACCTCGCGCCGCAACGGCTGCGTCTTCTGCGCCTCGGTGCACGCCCGCTTCGCGAGCCACTACGCCAAGCGCACCGCCGACGTGCAGCGGCTGCTGGACGAGGGCGTCGAGGCGCACCAGGACGGGCGCTGGCGGGCGGTCATCGACGCCTCCGCCGCGCTCGCGGAAACGCCCGGCACGCTGGACGCCGGGCACCTCGCGGCGCTGCGCGCGGCCGGGCTCGACGATCTGGCCATCAGTGACGTCATCCATTCCGCCGCATTTTTCAACTGGGCCAACCGGCTCATGCTGTCCCTTGGAGAACCCGAATGAGCACTCTCGACCATCTTGTCTACGCCGTGCCCGACCTTCTGGAGGGGGTGGCCGCGTTCGCCGGGCGGACCGGCGTGACGCCCGTGGAGGGTGGCGCCCATCCCGGCGGCACCGCCAACTTCCTCGTCGGCCTGGGTGAAGGGGCGTACCTGGAGATCATCGGGCCGGACCCGTCGGTCGCGGGCGCGCGGCCGCGCGCGTTCGGGCTGGAGTCGCTGACCGCGCCGGCGCTCGCCGCCTGGGCGGTGCGTCCGGCCGACATCGACGCCACGGTACGGCAGGCCCGCCAGGCCGGCTACGACCCCGGTGACGTGCAGCCGCTTTCGCGCCGCAAGCCCGACGGCACGCTGCTGGAGTGGCGGCTGACCAGGCGTGACGACCCGGCGGGAGTGCGGCCGGTGCCGTTCCTCATCGACTGGGGCGCCGCGGCGCACCCGTCGGCGTCGGGGCTGCCGCAGCTTGAGCTGGTCTCGTTCACGATCGCGCACCCCGAGCCGGGCACCCTGGCGGCCGACCTGAAGGCGCTGGGCGCCACGGCCGAGGTCGTCGTCGGTGAGTCCGTGGCGCTGCGCGCCGTGCTGGGCACGCCCGAGGGCCCGGTGACGCTGGCATGAGCACGTTGCGCGACTACCTGGAGCAGAAGCGCGCCGCGCTGCTGGCCCGCCGGGACAAGCCGTCGGACGGACCGGTGCCGCTGCGCGCCACCGTCACCGCCGAGGGACGCAGCGGCGTCCGCCGCATCCGCATCCGCGAGCACCAGATCCTCAGCGACAGCGCCGCCGACTTCGCCGGATACGACCTCGGACCCGGCTCGCCCGAGCTGCAGGCCGGAGTGCTGGGCAGTTGCGTCACGCACATCTTCCTGATCAAGGCGGCCGAGCTGGAGGTACCGCTGGACGCCCTGTCCGTGGACGTGAGCGCCACCTACGACCCGCGAGCCCAGGCACCGGGCAACACCGGCATCCCGGTCTACCCGCAGGACTTCCGCTACGTCGTGAAGATCGAGTCGCCCGCCTCCGACGAGGACCTGGCCAGGCTCCACGCCGAGGTCGAACGCGTCTGCCCGATCCTCAACCTCATCCGCAACCCGCAGGACATCAAGGGGGAGGTAGTGCGGGTCTAGAGCTTTTTGGGAAGAATGTCCGAGTGTTCGATCATGCACCTAGCGCAGGGCTGCGCGCTCCCCGCGCGGCCCTGGCCGGCGACGCCCCAGCCATCGACCTCAACGGCCCGTGGAGCTTCCGGCTCAGCCCGGACGCCCACGCGAGCCTGGACTTCGTCCATCCCGGCTACGACGACTCCGCGTGGGATCGGCTGCCCGTGCCCTCGCACTGGCCGCTGCACGGGTACGGCTCGCCCGCGTACACCAACGTCTCCTACCCCTTCCCGATCGACCCGCCGAACGTCCCGGACGACAACCCGACCGGCGACTACCGGCGGGTCTTCGACGTGCCGGAAGGCTGGGACGACGCGGTGCTGCGCTTCGACGGCGTCGACTCCCACGCCAGGGTCTGGCTGAACGGGCACGAACTCGGGTTCACCACCGGCAGCCGGCTGGCCGCCGAGTTCACCGCGGGACCCTGGCTGGTGCCCGGCCGCAACGTGCTGGCCGTCCGTGTCCACCAGTGGTCGACCGCCAGCTACCTGGAAGACCAGGACATGTGGTGGCTGCCCGGCATCTTCCGCGACGTGACGCTCACCCGCTCCACCGCCGACCTGTTCGTGCACGCCACGCACGACGGGCGGCTCTCCTTCGAGGGCGACGGGCTGCTCAGCGTCCCGGCGCTCGGCCTGACCGGCCTCGAACCCGGCGTGGAGGCGCGGCTCGACGTCACGCCGTGGAGCGCCGAGAACCCCTTCCTGTACGACGCGGTCCACGTGGGCCCCACCGAGACCGTGCGGCTGCGGATCGGGTTCAGGACCGTGTCCATCGAGGACGGCGTGCTCCTGGCCAACGGAGTGCCGCTGAAGCTGCGCGGGGTCAACCGGCACGAGTTCCATCCCGACCACGGGCGGGCGGTGCCGTACGAGACCATGCGCGAGGACGTGCTCCTCATGAAGCGCCACAACGTCAACGCGGTCAGGACCAGCCACTACCCGCCCCACCCCGCCTTCCTCGACCTCTGCGACGAGTACGGCCTGTGGGTGATCGACGAGTGCGACCTGGAGACGCACGGCTTCGGCCAGGCCGGCTGGCGGCGCAACCCCAGCGACGACCCCGCCTGGGCCGAGGCCTACGTCGAGCGCATGCGGCGCATGGTCGAACGCGACAAGAACCACCCGTCCATCATCATGTGGTCGCTCGGCAACGAGTCCGGCACCGGCCGCAACCTCGGCCTCATGGCCGAGTGGGCCCGCCAGCGCGACCCGTCCCGCCCGCTCCACTACGAGGGCGACGTGACGTGCGCGGACACCGACGTCTACAGCCTCATGTACGCCTCGGTAGCCGAGGTGGAGGCCATCGGCAAGGGCACGGAAGCCCCCCTCGACGACCCCGCCCTCGACGCCCGGCGGCGGCGCATGCCGTTCGTGCACTGCGAGTACGCCCACGCGATGGGCAACGGCCCCGGCGCCCTGCTCGACTACCAGGACCTCTACGACACCCATCCCCGGCTGGCCGGCGGCTTCATCTGGGAATGGATCGACCACGGCCTGCGCCACGAGAAGCTCGGCTACGCCTACGGCGGCGACTACGGCGAGCCCGTCCACGACTCCAACTTCGTCATCGACGGCCTCGTCTTCCCCGACCGCACCCCCTCGCCCGGCCTGCTGGACCTGAAGGTGGTCTTCTCGCCCGTCCGCATCACCTTCCCGTCCGCGGGCGAGGTCTCCATCGAGAACCGGTACGGCTTCCGCGACCTCACCCACCTGCGCTTCGAGGCGACCGCAGAAGACGTGACCACGATCCTGGAAGTCCCGGCGGAGGGCGGCGTCGTCAAGCTCCCCGCGGCTCCGGCCACCTCGGACGAGACCTGGCTGACGGTCCGCGCCGTGCTGGCCGCCGACGAGCCGTGGGCACCGGCGGGCCACGAGATCGCCTGGGGCCAGGTACGCCTGACCGCCCCGGCCCCTTCTCCGAGGTCTGCCGGGAGCCTGGCCGAGGCCGAGTTCTCACCGGGCACCGGGCGGCTGGTCCGGCTGTTCGGCATCGAGGTCGAGGGGCCGAGGCTGGAGCTGTGGCGGGCGCCGATCGACAACGAGCGCTTCGGCGGCCTCGACTGGCACTGGCGCACCATGGGCCTGCACCGCCTGACGCACCGGGTGGACGCGGTGGACCGGGACGGAGACCGCCTGACCGTCGTCACCCGGGTCGCCCCGGCCGCCTCCGACCTGGGCCTGCGCACCACGTACACGTGGACGGGCGTGGACGACGGCGTGCTGCTGGAGGTCCACGTGGTGCCGGAGGGCGAGTGGAAGCACCCGATCCCACGCCTGGGCGTGGCGATGTCACTCCCCGCCACGTACGACCAGGTCACCTGGTACGGCCGCGGCCCCGGCGAGGCCTACCCCGACACGGGCTTGGCCGCCAGAGTGGGCCGCTGGTCGGCGAGCGTGGACGACCTCCAGACCCCGTACGTGTTTCCCCAGGAGAACGGCCACCGCGCCGGCGTCCGCTGGGCCACGCTGGCCGACGAGACAGGCAAGGGCCTGCGGATCGCGGGCCACTACGGCCTGACCGCCCGCCGCTGGACCACAGCGGACCTGGAGGCGGCCCGCCACCTGCCCGACCTGATCCCAGGAGACCGCATCCACCTCAACCTGGACCTGGCCCACCACGGCATCGGCTCCGCGTCCTGCGGCCCCGGCGTTCTCCCCCCGTACGAACTCCAGGCCCGGGAATCCACCCTCACCCTCCACTTCACCCACCCCTGACCCTCACCCCGGCCCCGGGCGGCTGGGGCCAAAGCCGCCTCGGACCTTGGGTTCGTGGCGCCGGGGCTCCGCGCCGTGGCGCCTGGCCAGGAGGACGGTCGTTACGGAGGGGTGGTGTGAGCTGGACGGCCGTTTCCTGGACGGGGGCCGGCCGAGGTACGGCGGGTGGGGTGGGGGCGGCTGGGCCGTAAAGGAAAAGGCGCTCTTATGGATAGGGTAAAGACTCGTGAGCGGAGAGTTGAAGGAGCGGGTCCGGGAGCTGCGGGCGACCGGGCAGTCGCCCAAGGAGATCGCCAGGGCGCTCGGCGTCAAGCCGTCCATCGTCGCCCCACTGGTGCGGGAGATCGCCGCCGAAGGCGCCGCCGGCGGTGCCACGCCCGAGCTGGTCGGAAGCTGGGTGAGCGCGGGCTGGAGCACCGGCCTGTCGGTCGCCCCCGACCGTGGCTGGACGGACGCGGCGGCGGGCGAGCCCGGCACCGGCGGCCTGGTCAGCGTGCTGGTCGCGCGCCGCCACGGCTACAACCGGGTGTCGATCTGCGGGTACCTGGCCGATGTGTACTGCCTGGGGGTCAAGGTCACCCACGGCCCCGAGGTCATGGACGAGCGCGGCATGCGCCAGTTCCGCGACTTCTTCTTCAGCGACTACTCCGGCTACCAGGAGGCCCCGATCGAGCTGGCCAGGCAGATCGTCTACGGCTCCGAGGAGTACGCCACCGGCCTGGGCTTCTCGTCCTTCGAGGACTTCGAGCAGGTCAAGGGGCATCTGGGTGACCTGGAGGGCCCTTCGGCGATCACGTTCGGCCGCGACGGACGCCCGTTCTACGTCCCGAGCCCGCAGGACGACCAGAACAAGGTCCACCGCCAGCTCCGCCGCGCGGTCGGCGACGAATTCGACTACGTCGAGATCGACGTGGAAGACGATGCTTAGGTAGCGGTTCATGATGGAGGCGCCGCTCACCTGGGGACAGCAGGACGTCTGGCGCGCGGTCGTCGCGGCCGAGCCGCAGGAGCAGTACCTGAACCTCGCCCGCCTCTTCGTCCTCCAGCGCCCGGTCACCCCGGAGCAGGCGCACCGCGCGCTCGACCGGCTGATCACCCGGCACGAGGCGCTGCGCACCCGGCTCACCGGCCCGCGCGCGGCCCCCGGGCAGGCGCTCGCGGAGTCCGCCGAGCCGCAGGTCGAGGTGGTGGAGGGGGAGCGGCCGCACCGGGTGTCGGAGCGGTTGTCGGCGGCGCCGTTCGGCTACTGGAACGAGTGGCCGCTGCGGGTGGCGTTCCTGGTCGCCGACGGGTACGTGCGCCAGGTCGTGCTGGTGCTCTGCCCCCTGGCCGTGGACGGGCCCGCCGCCGACCTGGTGGCGCGCGACTTCCGCGTGCTGCTCGGGCGCGGGGAGCTGCCGCCGCACCAGGCCGACCGGCCGCGGGACCTGGCCGCGTGGCAGAACTCGGGCGACGGGCGCGGGCACTCGGACGAGGTGGTCGCGTGGTGGCTGGAGCAGTACACGCGCATCGACCCGTTCGAGCTGACCGCCACGCCCAAGCGGCCCCGGTACATGGAGGCGACCATGTCCTCGCCCGCGCTGGCCGCGGCGGTGCGGACGGTGGCGGCGCGGCGACGGGTCAGCTCCTCGACGGCGCTGCTGACCGGGGCCGTGAGCCTGGCGGGGCGGCTGACCGGGCAGCGCACCTGCGGCATGCGGGTCAACGTCGACAACCGCTCCGGCGGCGGACGGCGGGACGTGGTGTCCACGATCGCCCAGGAAGGGCTGGTCGTCCTGGACCTCGGCACCCCCGACTTCGGCGAACTGCTGGCGCGGGGCCGGCAGGCGATCTCGCGGGCGTATCGCCGGGCGGAGTTCAACCCTTGTGCGATGGAAGAGGCACTCGCCGGACGGGTCAGGACGTTCGGCCGCTTCGACGACCGGCGGCAGGGCCGGCGCGACCAGGGTCCCGAGCTGGACGCCCGGCAGATCCGGCTGGCCATGGACAAGACCGACCTGGCCTGGACCGATGCCATGGACCGCAACATCTGCGACTTCCACCTGCGGGTCGCCGGGGAGCCGGACCGCATGGAGGTCTCGCTCTACGCCGACACGGGATTGCTGTCGCCGCTGGCCATCGAGGCGTACCTGCTGGACCTGGAACGGCTGTTCGTGGAGGAATCCCTGGTCTGAGTCCCCGGGAAGGAATACGATCTCCGCAACTACGGTGGAGGTCGCATGTCAGAGGCGCAGGAGATCACCTTCACCGGCACGCGCGGGCCCCTCACCGCCCGCCACTGGCCCCACCCCTCGCCGCGCTACGTCGCCCTCCTCGTCCACGGGTACGGCGAGCACTCCGGCCGCTACGAACACGTGGCCGCCCACCTGGTACGGCACGGCGCCGCCTGCTACGCCGTCGACCACATGGGACACGGCCGTTCGTCGGGCGAACGCGTCCTGATCCACGACTTCGAAGAGGTCGTCACCGACGTACACCAGCTGGAAGAACGCGCCAGGGCCGACCACCCGTGGCTGCCCGTCGTGGTCATCGGCCACTCGATGGGCGGCATGATCGCCGCCCGCTACGCCCAGCGCTACGGCGCCGACCTGGCCGGGCTCGTGCTGTCCGGCCCGGTGATCGGCTCCTGGGACGTCATCGGCGTCCTGCTCGCCATGGACGACCTGCCCGACATCCCGATCGACCCCGCCACGCTCTCGCGCGACCCGGCGGTCGGCGCCGCGTACGCCGAGGATCCGCTCGTCTGGCACGGCCCGTTCAAACGCCCCACGTTGCAGGCCTTCGCCCGCAGCCTCGGCCAGATCGCCGGTGGCGGCTCGCTCGGCGACCTGCCCACGCTGTGGATCCACGGCGAGGACGACCAGCTCGTCCCGCTCAGCGGCAGCCGGGGCGGCGTCGAGGCGATCAAGGGCGCCGACTTCGGCGAGCGCGTCTACCCGGGCGCCCGGCACGAGGTGTTCAACGAGACCAACAGGGACGAGGTCCTGGGTGAGGTCACCGCCTTCGTGGACCGGATCCTCCCCTGACCTCGTGGATCGATTCCGGGCCATCGTGGACGTGCACGTCCTGCTCCTGCGTCCGCCGGAGGAGGTGCTGCTGATCCGGCGGGCCAACACCGGCTACCGCGACGGCCAGTGGGGGCACCTGGAGCCGGGCGAGACGGTCGTGGAGGGCGCGATCAGGGAGGCGCGCGAGGAGGTCGGCGTGACGATCGAGGCCGCCGGGCTGCGGTTCGTCCACGTGATGCACCGCTCGCCCGACCGGGTCGGGTTGTTCTTCGCCGCCGGGGAGTGGGCCGGCGAGCCGTACAACGCCGAGCCGCACAAGTGCTCGGCCATCGGCTGGCATCTGCTGGCCGATTTGCCCGCCGACACCGTGGATTATCCGGCCGCCGCACTGGCCGCGATCGGGCGTGCGGAGCCGTTCGCCGTGTTCGGGTGGCGATGATTTCCCCGGCGGGGCCGGGTCTATCCCTGTGTGAGCGCCGTCCTGCTCGAACGAGCCGTCAGCTATACCCTCGGCAGCCTGGTCCTGGTCGGACCTGAGCTGCTGGGCAACCGGACGCCCTGCGCACGGTGGGATCTGCGTGCGCTGCTCGACCACATGAACGACTCCCTGCTCGCGCTCGCGGAGGCGGCCGACCTCGGCCACGTCGCGCTGCGGCCCACCGGCTGCGAGGGCGATCCGGTCGCGATGTTGCGCCGCAGGGCGTGCCGCCTGCTCGGCGCCTGGCCGACCGTGTCCCGCTGCTCGCAGGTCGCGGTCGGGGACGCGTGGCTGGCGCGCGAGGCGGTGGCGGGGGTCGGCGCGATCGAGGTGGCCGTCCACGGCTGGGACGTCGCCGCCGCCTGCGGCCACGCCCGTCCCGTGCCGGAGCCGCTGGCCGCCGCGCTGCTCGATCTCGCGCTGGCGTTCGTGGACGACGATGACCGGCCGCACCGCTTCCATGCTCCGGTACGGCCCGCCTCACCTGCGCGTTCTTCCGATCGGTTGCTGGCGTTCCTCGGCAGGTCGGCTTGACAGTTTTATTTTTCAAGGGCAGCCTGGAGGCATGCACGACATCGCGGTGATCGAAGATCCGGCCGCGGCCGAGGCGTCGCTCGACCCGATGCGCACCCGGCTGCTGGCCGCTCTCGCCGAACCCGGATCGGCCACCACACTGGCCGCGAAGGTCGGCCTCGCCCGGCAGAAAGTCAACTACCACCTCAAGACACTCGAGAAGCACGGCCTCGTCGAACTCGTCGAGGAACGCAAGAAGGGCAACTTCACCGAACGCGTCATGCGGGCCTCCGCCGCGTCGTACGTGATCTCGCCCAGCGCGCTCGGCGCCGTACAGCCCGATCCCGCCCGCGCGCCCGATCAGTTGTCGGCCCGCTGGCTCCTCGCGCTCGGCGCCCGGCTCGTCCGCGAACTCGGTGAGCTGATCACCGGCGCGGCCAAGGCCAAGAAGCGGCTCGCCACGTTCGCCATCGACGGCGAGGTCCGCTTCGCCTCCGCCGCCGAGCGCGCGGCGTTCGCCGAGGAACTGGCCACCTCGGTCGCCGTCCTCATCAGCAAATATCACACCGAAGAAGGACGCGATCACCGGCTGCTGATCGCCGTCCACCCCGTCGTCAAGGAGCAAGAGCATGGGTAAGGACTTCTCCATCCAGAAGGACACCGAACTGCGGGCGACCCCCGAGCAGGTCTGGGACGCCATTGCCACCGGACCCGGTCTGAGCTCGTGGCTGTTCCCCTTCGCCGTCGAGCCCGGAGTGGGCGGCGTCATGCGACTCGACGTGCCCGGCGTCACCGAAGAATCCACGATCACCGGCTGGGACCCGCCCAACCGCCTGGCCGTGAAGAGCGCCGAGGGCGAGGACGGCACCTTCCAGGCCTACGAGTACCTGATCGAAGGCCGCGACGGCGACACCACGGTCCTGCGCTTCATCCACTCCGGCCACCTCGGCGAAGGCTGGGGCGAAGAGTACGTCTCCAGCCTCAACACCGGCTGGGACCAGTACTTCTACACCCTCTCCCAGTACCTCCTCCACTTCCCCGGCCGCACCGCCGTCTACGCGCTGGCCGAGGGCCCCAAGGGCCAGAAGGACCTCTGGCCCAGGTTCAGCGCCGCGCTCAACCTCCCCGCCGCCCCCGCGGAAGGCGATCGGGTACGGCTGACGCCCGACGGAGCCGAAGGCGTCGTGGACTACGTGGTCATCCTGGGGGACAAGGGCTTCATGTTCGGCGTACGGACCGCTGACGCCTTCTACCGCTTCCACGGCATGGGCGACGGCATGGGCGGCGGCGTGGACATGGCCGTCCACCTGTTCGGCACCGACGACACCAAGGAGACCGAGCGAACCTGGAAGACCTTCCTCGCCGACACCTACAGCTGACCCCTCTGTACTCCTGTTCGTCACAGACATGGCGAACAGGAGTACGCCATGTCCGCGAGCAAGCCCACCTCCCGCCGGAGCCCCCACCCTCTCCCGCACGACCCGGAGAACATGAGACGGCCCAACAGCCCCGGCCAGGGAGGAGCCCGCTGACGAGATGACGGCAGGCTGACAGCGGCCCAGCAGACCACACACCCGGCCGGATACCCGCCCGTCGCCCCCGGCCAGGCGGCGGACACGGCCAGGCGGCGGACACGGGTGGGCGGCGGACACGGGTGGGCGAAGGCGACGGTTGGGGCGAAGGCGACGGTCGGGCGGTGGCGACGGTCGGGCGAAGGCGGACGCGGCCAGGTGCGCGGACACGGGCGGGTGGAGGGACGGCCGGGCGGCGGCGACGGGCGGGTGGAGGGACGGGCGGACGGCGGCGACGGGCGGGTGGAGGGACGGGCGGCGGCTATGGCGCGGTGACGGAGCCTGGATACTGGCCCGATGCGCGCAGAAGACCTCCGCCGCGTCTCCGAGGCCCTGGGCAGCCCGGTGACATCGGTGTCAACGCTGGCAGGCGGCTTCTCACACGAGACCTGCCTCCTGGAGCTCCCCGACGGCCAGGTGGTGGTACGGCTGGGCGGCCCCGACCCGGCCATCGAAGCGGCGGTGATGGCGGTGGCCCGCGACCAGGTCCCCGTCCCCGAGGTCCTCCACGTGCTGCCAGGGGCCATGATCCTGGAATACGTCCCCGGCATCCCCCTGAGCGAAGCCTTCACCGAACCAGCCATGAAGGAACTGGGCCACCAGGTAGGCGAAGTGGTCGCCCAGATCGCCACAGTCACCTTCGACCGCCCCGGCTTCTTCTCCGACGCGAACCTGTCCATCCCCCCAGAGTCCGCATGGTCGGAACAACTCCCAGCGATGGCCGCCACCTGCATGGCCGCGGCAGGGCACCGCCTGGACCCCGCCACGAGAGAAGCCTGGCTCTCCCTCTGCACAGCCCACGCCCCGGCCCTGAGCGAGATCGACGCCCAGTCCCACCTGGTCCACGCCGACATCAACCCCAAGAACATCCTGGTCACCCGGCCAGGCGGTACCTGGCAGGTAGCCGCCATCCTGGACTGGGAGTTCAGCTACTCAGGCTCCCCGTACGGCGACGCCGCCAACATGACCCGCTTCGCAGCCGACTACCCCGAGGACTTCGTCAATGCCTTCCGCGAAGCCTTCGGCAGCCACCACCCGGACGGCTGGGAGTACCTGGGCTGGGTCCTGGACATGTTCGCCCTGAGCGACCTGGTGACCCGCCCACCCGGCCACCAGATAGCCGACCAGGCCGCCACCCGAATTCGCACCCTTACCACCCAAGCCCCACCCCACCCCTGACCGAACCCTCGGCACACAACCCACCCCAGCTCCACCCCCCACCCCTAACCGAACCCTCGGCACGCTACCCACCCCAGCTCCACCCCCCCGCGCCGCGAACAGCCCAATGCCCGTGCCCCCATCGCCCCACGCAGACGATCGCGCTGCTGCACTGGTTCCGCCTGCGCATCCGCTGGGAGATCCGCGACGACATCCCGAGGCCTTCATGACGCTCGCCCTCAGACCCACTCGCCGAGCCGCTCTTTCTTGGGCCGAGGCCGTCTCGGTCCCAACCCAGGCTTCGGCCAACAGTTACTCAGCCGGGTGGGTATGGACTCCGGCTGACCGGCTCACGACCCGGGGAGCGCGAGGGGCCGGAGGTCTCTCGCTGGGGGCGCGGGGGCTCGCCCCCGCTGTCACTGCCCGAGCCCCTTGGTGCGTAGCGCCCCCGCGCGAGGACCATGCCCTTAGGAGTTGAGGGTTTCGAGGACCTGGGGGCCGAACTTGGCGAGCTTGTTCTCGCCCACCCCACTGACCGTCCCCAGCTCCGGCAACGTCGCAGGGTTGCGGGTGGCGATCTCGCGAAGGGTCGCGTCGTGGAAGATGACGTAGGCCGGGACCCCCGTCTCCTTCGCCGTGGCGGCACGCCACGCCCGCAGCCGTTCGAACCGGGGAGCCGCCTCCGGCGTGAGGTCCACCACCTCGCGGGACTTCGAGGAGCCGCCGCCCGAGCGGGACGGGGTGCGCGGCTTGAGGTCGCGGCGGAGGCTGACCTTCTGCTGGCCGCGCAGCACCCCCGCGCTCTCGTCGGTCAGCACCAGGGCTCCGTAGGCGGGTTCGACGGCCAGGATGCCCTGGGCGAGGAGCTGGCGGACGACTCCGTGCCATTCCGGTCCGGTGAGCTCGGTGCCGATGCCGAAGACGGTCAGCGAGTCGTGGCCGAACTGCTCGACCTTGGCCGTTTTCTTGCCCAGCAGGATGTCCACCGCCTGCCCCACGCCGAACTTCTGCCCGCGCTCCCTGGCCAGCCGCAGCACTGTGGACAGGACCTTCTGGGCGGGCACGGTGGCGTCCCAGGTTTCCGGCGGGGTCTGGCAGGTGTCGCAGTTGCCGCAGGGGGCGGTGCCCTTTTCGCCGAAGTAGTCGAGGAGCATGACGCGGCGGCAGGTCACGGTCTCGCACAGGGCGAGCATGGCGTCCAGGTGGAGCGCCTGGCGGCGGCGGTGGGCCTCGTCGCCCTCCAGCGCCAGGCGGCGGTGCTGGACGACGTCCTGCAGGCCGTAGGCCATCCACGCGGTGGCCGGCTGGCCGTCGCGGCCCGCCCGGCCGGTCTCCTGGTAGTAGCCCTCCAGTGACTTCGGGAGGTCCAGGTGGGCGACGAAGCGGACGTCGGGTTTGTCGATGCCCATGCCGAACGCGATCGTGGCCACCACGGTCAGGCCCTCCTCGCGCAGGAAGCGCGACTGGTGCAGGGCGCGGGTGCGGGTGTCGAGGCCCGCGTGGTAGGGGATGGCGGCGATGCCGTGGTCGGAGAGGTGCTCGGCGATCTTCTCCGCCGAGGAGCGCGACAGGCAGTAGACGATGCCGGCCTCGTCGGGGTGCTCGGTGCGGATGAAGTCGAGGAGCTGCCGCTTCGGCTCGCTCTTGGCGGTGATGCGGTACTGGATGTTGGGCCGGTCGAAGCTGGCCACGAAATGCCGGGCCTGTTCCAGGCCGAGGCGGGCCGAGATTTCGGCGTGGGTCTCCGGGGTGGCGGTGGCGGTCAGGGCGATGCGGGGGATGTCGGGCCAGCGCTCGTGGAGGCCGGAGAGCATGAGGTAGTCGGGGCGGAAGTCGTGGCCCCACTGGGAGACGCAGTGGGCCTCGTCGATCGCGAACAGGGCGACCTCGCCCTTCTCCAGCAGGCGCAGCGTCGAGTCGACGCGCAGGCGCTCAGGGGCCAGGTAGAGCAGGTCGAGCTCGCCCGCCACGAAGGCGGCCTCCACCCGCTGGCGCTCGTCGAAGTCCTGGGTGGAGTTGAGGAAGCCCGCACGGACGCCCAGCGCGGTCAGCGCGTCGACCTGGTCCTGCATCAGCGCGATCAGCGGGGAGATCACCACACCCACGCCCGGGCGGACCAGGGCGGGGATCTGGTAGCACAGCGACTTGCCGCCGCCGGTCGGCATCAGGACGAGCGCGTCGCCGCCCGCGACCACGTGCTCGATGATCTCCTGCTGGCCTGGCCGGAAGGAGTCGTAGCCGAAGACGCGGTGCAGGACCTCCAGGGGCGTATCCATGCGGCTACCTTACGTGGCGAGGGGGGACGGGGCAGGACGTTCGCCCACGGCGATCGTCGGCGATCAGGCCCCGACGGTCCCGGTGAGACAAGGCGATCGTAGGCGATCAGGCCGACAGTCCCCGTGAGACAGCAGGCGGCGACCGCGATCATGGCCACGGGGAAGCCCATCAGCGCCGCGATCGGGGGCGCCACCGCCTTGGCCACGGTGATCGGTAAGGCCAGGGCGCCGCTGATGGAGGCGTAGGCGGCGGTGCCGTACCTCTCGGCCAGGAGCGCGGGCCGGGCGATGGTCGCGACGCCGAAGCCCAGCCCGAACAGGACCACCGCGCCGATCGCCCCGGCCACACTGCGGCCGGCGATCGGCAGCAGCAACGCCGCGCAGCCCTGCAGCGCGAAGACGACGGCGGCCACGGGCGCGACCCGGAAGCGGCCCTGCAGGCCGGTCGTGACCACGCGGCCGGTCACCGAGAGCACCCCGAGCAGGCCCGCGACGGCGGCGGCGAAGACGGGGGAGTGGCCGAGCGCGATCAGGTACGTGACCAGCAGGATGCCCATGACCGACACCGCGCCGGTCTGCGCCAGGAAGGCGAGCGCCAGCAGCCAGAACGGCCGTTCGCGCAGGGCCGCGCCGACCGCCGCGCGCGAGGACGGCGGGCGTTCCGCCGCGCGCTTCCTCACGGTCAGCCAATGCAGGGGTACGGCCAGCAGCCCGTACCCCACCGCGAGGACGACCAGGGCGGCGCGCCAGCCGTAACGCTCGACGAGCAGGCCTGTGACCGGCAGGAAGATGCTGGACGCGAACCCCGCGACGATCGTGACGGCCAGCAGCGCCCGTGGCCGCCGCGCCGCGTCGAACCAGGCGACGATCACCGCGAACGCCGCCTCGTACAGCACCATGGCCGACGCGACCCCGAGCACCGCGCAGACGAGATAGAGCTGCAGGAGGTTCTGCACCTGTGACCAGGCGAGCAGCGCGCCCGCGCCCAGGGCCGAGCCGAGCGTCATCAGCCCGCGCCCGCCATGCCGGTCGAGCCAGCCGCCGATCAGCGGCGCCACCAGCCCGGACAGCAGGATGGACAGGGTGAGCGCCCCGGTGAGCTGCGGCACGCCCGCCCCAAGCTCCCGCGACATCGGCATGATAAAAACCGAAAAAGCGTAATAAAGAACGCCGAAGCCAGCGGTTTGCGTGATCGCCAGAGCGGCGACCATCCGCATCCCCTGCGGAGGAGACCCACGCCGATCCTCCACGATCACACCCCAGACCCTTCCCCCGAATAATCACGCTATGTGGTGATATGCATCACCTATGGGCTATGTCGTAACAGGAGGCAGCAAGGGAATCGGGCGCGCCATCGCCGAACGCCTGCCCGGCCCCGTCGTCGTCATCGACAGGGAACCCCCGGAACGGCACGACGACCGCGTGATCCCGGTGCTCGGCGACGCCGCCGACGAGCAGGTGGCGCGCGAGGCGGCCCGCCGGGCGGCCCCGCTGGCCGGCTGGGTCAACAACGCGGCCGTCTTCGGCGACGCCTCCCTCCACGACGCGCCCGTCGAGCGCGTGCGCCGCCTGATCGCCGCCAACCTCGACCTCGCCGTCGTCGGCTGCGCCGTCGCCGTCCAGACCTTCCTCCGATCCGGTACGGCCGGCGCCATCGTCAACCTCACCTCCCACCAGGCCACCAGGGCGGTGCCCGGCGCCCTCCCCTACGCCACCGCCAAAGCCGCCATCGAGGGCCTGACCAGATCCCTGGCCGTCGAGTACGGCAGGCACGGCATCCGGGTCAACGCCGTGGCCCCCGGCTCGGTGGCCACGGGCCGCTACGACCAGATGGCCACCCCGGAGATCGAGCGCGAGATGGCCCGCCTCCACCCGGTGGGCAGGGTGGCCAGGGCGGATGAGATCGCCGCCGTCGTGGCGTTCCTGCTGTCGGAGGAGGCGTCGTTCGTCAACGGCGCGACGGTCCCGGTGGACGGCGGCAGGACCGTGCTCGGATTCGACCCCGAAGCCAGGGAATGAAAACCATTGCCACATGGTTGAGGCGGCCATGAAGAAGAACCTGCACCCCGAGTACCGTCCGGTCGTCTTCCGCGACAACAGTGCGGACTACGCCTTCCTCACCCGATCGACCAGGACCAGCGCCCAGACGATCGAGTGGACGGACGGCCGCGTCTACCCGGTGGTGGACGTGGACGTCTCCTCCGCCAGCCACCCCTACTACACCGGCCGCGGCCGGGTCCTGGACACCGCCGGCAGGGTCGAGCGCTTCAGGCAGCGCTATGGCGACAAGTGAGGATGGCCGTTCAGCCCGCGCCCGCCTGGGCCGTACCCGCGTTGAAGCGCGGCAGGTCGGCGCGGGCCGGTAGCGTCTGCCACTCGCTGGCACCGGTCGTGGCCGCCGCGCTCAGCATGCTGCCGCGCGCCAGACGCTCGGGCGGGGTGAGCCCGTCCAGGGCGGCCGAGATGTAACCGGCCGCGAACGCCTCCTCCGACCCGGCCACGTCCACGATCGGCACCTGCGTGCGCGGCACGTCGTAGCGCATCCGGTCGGCGCGCACGCTGAAGCCCTTCGCGCCCCGGCTGACCACCACCTCGCGCTCGGGCGTGAGCGCGGGCTTGACCAGGTCGAGCTCGTCCTGGTCGACGAACAGCAGATGGGAGGCGCGGGCCAGCTCGCTCAGGACTTCCTCCGCCTCGCGTACCGACGGCCACAGCGAGGGCCGGTAGGTGACGGCGAAGGAGATCAGGGCGTCGGCGTTGCGCGCGGCGGTGACCGCGATGCGCACCGCCTCCAGGCAGTCGCGGCCGAGCGCCGCGGTGGTCCCGGTGATGTGGAGCAGCCGCGCGGCCCCGATCCGGTCGATCGGGACGTTGCCCGGCGACAGACGGGTGCCGGCGGAACCGCCGTGGTAGTAGGACGTCAGGCCGGGGTATCCGACCCGCGACTCCTTCAGCAGCAGCCCTGTGGTGGCGCTGTCGTCCACCCGGGTGTCGGCGATGTCCACGCCCTCCCCGCGCAGCACGGAAAGGGCCCGCGCGCCCAGTTCGTCGGCGCCCACCTTGCCGAGGAAGGCCACCTGGTGCCCGAGCCGAGACAGGCCTATGGCCAGGGAGAACTCCGGCCCGCACACGTCGAGTCTGGCCTCGTTGTCGTGGCGGACCCGGCCGCTGGAGACGACACCCATGACGGCGCCCAGGGTGTAGACATCGGTCATGGAGCCTGACTGTAGCCGCACATAACGGATTTCTGCGCTTTACCCCTGGTCGGGACCGTGATCAAATATTTCTCGTAACTTTAGACAACCTTTTCCACTCCCGGTGCCTCAAAGTAGTAGAGGAGCTGGCTATCCCGAGCCGGCTCCAGAGAACGGGGAGAGGATTAGCACCCTCATGAAGAAGATCGCAGTAGGCGTCATCTCCGCCATGGTCGGCGGAGCGATGCTGCTGAGCGGTGGCGCGGCCTCCGCCCAGCAGAAGACGTCCGACGTAGACATCCAGAGCATCTCGCCGAACCCGGTCGTCGTCCCCAAGGGCGGCGAGCGGGACGCGTTCATCAGGGTCGACGCCACCTCCGACGTCGACAAGGTCGTGGTGAAGGTCCAGCCCGAGGGTGAGAGCTTCCGCACCCTCAGCGAGAAGACCGTCACCCGCGAGAGCTGGCGCTTCGCCGTCAGCTTCAACAGCAACGACCCTGAGGGCAAGTGGAGCGCCATCGCCGAGGGGTTCAACAAGGACGGTAAGAAGGTCGCCGAGGACAAGGCCTTCTTCTCCGTCGACATCGAAGAGGGCAAGGCCGACACCCGGATCACCCGGTTCAACGCCGACCCCTACAAGGTCCGCAAGGGCAAGTACGTCCACTTCAACGGTCGTCTGCAGGTCAACGACGGCGGCTGGGAGGGCGCCCGCGGCGAGAAGGTCCACATCTACTACCGCGCCAACGGCTACAGCACCTGGAAGTGGGTCGCCTCCGACCGCACCTCCTGGGGCGGCAAGTTCTACGCCAAGGCGCGCGCATGGAAGTCCGGCACCTACAAGGCCGTCTTCAAGGGCGATGACGACCTGAAGGGCTCGGAGAGCCGTCGCGACTACGTGCGCGTCGTCCGCTGGTAGCGAGCACGTCTTAGCACCATCTGAGAGCCCGGTCCCGCGAGGGGCCGGGCTCTCGCATGTTCACGGCGGCCTCAGCGCGGTAGCTAAAGGGTATGGAGCTGCTGAAAGACTTCGACCCGTTCGACATCTTCGACGCCGAGGCGGCGCGGCTGGACGCGTTCTTCTCCGGCCTCGACGCTGCCGGGTGGGATCGGCCCTCGCGCTGCGCCGGATGGTCGGTGCGCGACGTGCTCGGCCACCTCGCCGGGGAGGAGCTGTACAACCACGCCGCACTCGACGGCACCGTGCAGCAGCTCATGACCCGCCTGGCGGGCGAGGGCGTCACCGGCTTCAACGACTTCAACGAGTGGTGTGTACGGCAGCGCCGCGCCGTACCTCTGGCAGGGGTCCTGGCCGAATGGCGGGAGAAGAACGGCGAGACCCGCGCCCGTATGCGCGCCCTCGGCCGGGACGCGACGCTCGACACTCTCGCCGGCCCCTATCCCGTCGGCGACCAGGCCTTCCACTACGACTCCGAGTACGCCACCCACGCCGACGACGTCGGCGCGCCCGTCGCGGAGGAGGAGGCCGAGGGCAGGACGCTCTGGCGGGTCGCGGTGGGCCGCTTCGCCCTGGGGGAGCACGACGCGAAGATCCAGGTCGAGCAGCCGGCCGACCACATCTGGGTGAACGCCGGCGGCCACGAGGCCACCCTGTCCTACCCCGAGTTCGTCAACGCGACCGTGGGCCGCCCGGACGGACGGACCGACCCGCGGATCGCCGAGGCACTGAGGTGCCTGGCCTGAGAGGAGACCGATCATGTGGTTGCGCAACCGCGAGGGCACGGAGCCGCTGAGCGCGCGCAGCCCGGTGCGCGCCCGCCGGATCCTGTCGGTGGTCGCGCTGGTCGTGGGCGCGGCACTGGCGATCTTCTGCCTGTTGCGCGCGATGAGCACCGGCGAGGAGGTCTGGCGCTGGGAGGCGGCGATCGCCGGGTTCGTGGCCCTGGTGGCCGCGGCCGACCTCCTGGTGCTGCGCCACCGCCGCTAGGATGACGTCTACGTAAGTGAGCGCAAGCCAGTGTAATTTCTTGCGTTGATAGTCGTATGATTTGCGCATGACGCGACGACTGGCAGAGGTGGCCAAGAAGGTCGGAGTGAGCGAGGCGACGGTCAGTCGTGTGCTCAACGGCAAGCCCGGGGTGTCGGAGGCAACGCGGGAGGCGGTCCTGACCGCCCTCGACGTCCTCGGCTACGAGCGGCCGAGCCAGCTGCGGGGCGACCGGGCCAGGCTCGTCGGCCTGGTCCTGCCCGAGCTGCAGAACCCGATCTTCCCCGCCTTCGCCGAGGTCGTCGGCGGGGCGCTGGCGCAGCAGGGGTTCACGCCGGTGCTGTGCACCAGGACGGTCGGCGGGGTGACCGAGGCCGAGTACGTCGATCTGCTGCTGCAACAGCAGGTCAGCGGCGTGGTCTTCGCCGGCGGCCTGTACGCGCAGGCCGACGCCGCGCACGGGCACTACGAGCTGATCCTGGAGCGCAAGCTGCCCACCGTGCTGGTCAACGCCGCCGTCGAGCACCTGGGGTTCCCGCAGGTCTCCTGCGACGACACGGTGGCCGCCGAGATGTCGCTCGCCCACCTGCGGGCGCTGGGCCACGAGCGCATCGGCATGGTGCTCGGCCCCGCCGACCACATGCCCTCGCGGCGCAAGCTGGCCGTGTTCCTGTCGAGCGGAGGCGACCCCGAGCTGGTCGAGCAGACGATGTTCTCGCTGGAGGGCGGGCACGCGGCCGCCGCCAGGCTGGTGAGGCGCGAGGTGACCGGCATCGTGTGCGCCAGCGACCTGCTCGCGCTGGGGGCGGTGCGCGCGGCCAGGAGGGCCGGGCTGTCGGTGCCCGGGCACGTCTCGGTCATCGGCTACGACGACTCCGCGCTCATGAACTGCACCGATCCGCCCCTCACCACGGTCCGCCAGCCGATCGACGCGATGGGCAGGGCGGCGGTCGACCTGCTGGTCGCGCAGATCGGCAAGGCGGCCGTGCCCGCCGACGAATTGCTGTTCGAGCCCGAGCTCGTGGTGAGGTCGTCGACCGCCCGCGCCTAATCGTTATCTTGCGTATATCTGTCGAGTTGTTGCAGCCTTCTGTTCGCGAACCTATCGTGTGGGCCACACCACAGGGATCGCACCAGAAGGGTCAGATCCATGCAGAGCAATCGCAGAGCCCTGGCACTGCTCCTCATCACGGGGCTTGCGGGACCAACGGCATGTGGCACGTCCACACCCGCCACGAAGACCGAGGGCGGCAAGGTGACGATCAAGGTGGCGTGCCAGCCGGCCAAGAGCGACCCGCGCAACCGCAAGGTCTGGGACGACGACGTCGCCGCCTTCCAGAAGGCGCATCCGGACGTGACGGTCGTGAGCACGGACCAGCAGCCGTGCTTCGACCCCAAGACGTTCGGCCCCAAGCTGGCCGGCGGCCAGGTGGAAACCGTCTTCCGGGTGCCGGTGACCAACACCCAGGACGTGATCGCCAAGGGCCAGGCGCTCGACATCTCCAGCCTCACCGGTGAGATCAAGAACTTCGCCGACTTCTCGCCCGCCACCATGACCCCCTACAGCGCGGGCGGGAAGGTCTACGGCATCCCGACCAGCACCTACAGCGTCGGCCTCGTCTACAACCGCAAGCTGTTCACCCAGGCGGGACTCGACCCGAACAGCCCGCCCAAGACCTGGGCCGAGGTCCGCGAGGCGGCCAAGAAGATCGCCGGGATCGGCGCCGGTTACGTCGGGTACGGCGAGTACAGCGGCGGCAACACCGGCGGCTGGCACTTCAACCAGGCCATCTACGGCCGAGGCGGCGACATGGTGACGCCCGACGGCAAGCAGGCGGCCTTCAACAGCCCGGAGGGCAAGGCCGTCCTGCAGTTCCTCAAGGACCTGCGCTGGAGCGACAACAGCATGGGCACCAAGCTGCTGGTCGGCTGGGAGTCGCTGATGCAGGCCATGGGCAGCGGCAAGACCGGCATGATGCTCGGCGCCCCCGACGTCGTGCCCGACCTGGTCAACAAGTTCGGCGGGCAGATCGCCGACTACGGCATCGCCCCGTTCCCCGAGGCCAAGGCCTCGCTGAGCGGCGGCGAAGGCTTCATGATCAACCCGAAGGCCACGCCGGAGGAGGCGAAGGCCGGCCTGCGCTGGATCGACTTCTACTGGACCACGCCGGGCCAGGGAGCCTTCGACTACGCGCGGGCGAAGACGATCGGCAACCCGGTCGGTCTGCCCAACAACTCGCTGTTCGGCGACTCGCCGTCCGGCAAGAAGATCGCCGAGCTGCAGAAGCAGCACGCCACGCTGCCGGTGGAGAACTTCTCGCCCTTCGTCGAAGGGTCGGCCGCGGTGCCGCCGAAGCTGGAGCCGCCGAAGGCGCAGGAGCTCTACGCCATCCTGGACGTGGCCATGTCCGCGGTGCTCAGCCGTAAGGACGCCGACGTGGACAAGCTGCTCGCCGACGCGGAGAGCAAGGCCAACGCCGTCCTGGCCAAGAGCTGATGCTGATCGCGGATGCCGGGGCGCGGCGGCGGGCACGCGTGCCGTCGCGGCTCGGCCGTTCGATCCGGCGCAACCTGACCGCCTACGGGTTCCTGTGCGCGGCGCTGGCGTGCTTCGCGGTGTTCGCGTGGTACCCGATGGTGCGCACGTTCATCCTGAGCTTCCAGCAGACCAACCTGATCGACGCGCCGACCTGGGTCGGGCTGGACAACTTCCGCACGGTGGCCGACGACCCGGCCTTCGGCGAGGCGTGGCTCAACACGCTGGAGTTCACCGTCCTGGCGCTGCTGTGCGGGTACGTGGTGCCGTTCGTGATCGCGATCGTGCTCAACGAACTGCGGCACGCGCGGGCGTACCTGCGCTTCGTGGTCTATCTGCCGGTCATGCTGCCGCCGATCGTGTCGGTGCTGATGTTCCGGTGGTTCTTCGACCCGGGGCCCGGACTGTTCAACCAGATCCTGGACGTGGCCGGCATCCCACCGCTGGCCTGGCTCGACTCCACCGGCACCGCGCTGATCTCGCTGGTGATCGTCTCGACCTGGATGAACCTGGGCAGCGGCACGCTCATCTACCTGGCCGCGCTGCAGAACATCCCCGGCGAGCTGTACGAGGCGGCCGAGCTCGACGGCGCCGGGGTCTGGCGGCGCATCCGCCACGTCACGATCCCGCAGACCAAGCTGATCCTGCTGCTCATGCTGATGCTGCAGGTCGTCGCCACGATGCAGGTGTTCATCGAGCCGTTCATGCTCACGCTCGGCGGACCGGAGAACGCCACGCTCACCGTCGCCTACCTCATGTACCAGTACGCCTTCGTCTACGGCGGCAACTACGGCGCGGGCGGCGCGCTGGGCCTCATGCTCATGCTCGTGCTGCTGGCCTTCGCCGCCGTGCAGCTGCGGCTGAACCGCCAGGACCGCCCATGACCCGCACGATCATCTCTCCGTTGCAGCTCGGCTCCCGCTGGGGCAGGCGCGTCTACTGGCTCGTGCTGGTGACCGTCCTGGTCACCTTCACCCTCGCCTTCGTCTTCCCGCTCTACTGGATGATCACCGGGGCGATGAAGACGGGCGAGGAGATCGCCCAGATGCCGCCCACGTTCTTCCCGGCCGACCCGAGCCTGGACGCCTTCCTGGAGGCCTGGGAGCTGTTCGACATCGGCACGCTCCTGCGCAACACCGGCGTCTACGCGCTCGGCGCCTGGGCCTTCACCATGGTCATCGACGTCACCGCCGCGTTCGCGCTGTCGAAGCTGCGGCCGATGTTCGGCGGCTTTATCCTCGGCGCGATGCTGGCCACGCTGATGATCCCGCCGATGGTGGTGCTCATCCCGCTGTACGTCACCGTCGTCGACCTGGGCCTGCTCAACACGCCGTGGGCCATCTGGTTCCCCGCGGCGGTCAACGGGTTCAACATCTTCCTGCTCAAGCGGTTCTTCGACTCGATCCCGCGCGAACTGCTGGAGGCCGCCGAGATCGACGGGGCCGGAGCGGCGCGCGTGCTCTGGTCGGTGGTGCTGCCCGTCTCGCGGCCCATCCTCGGCGTCGTCTCCATCTTCACCGTGGTCAACGTCTTCAGGGATTTCGTCTACCCGTTCCTCGTCCTGTCCGACAGCGACAAGATGACGGTCTCCGTCGGCCTGTCCCAGACGGCCGGCCAGGTGACCCAGAACGCGATCATGGGCGGTCTGGTGATCGCCAGCATCCCGACCGTCATCGTGTTCTTCCTTTTCCAGCGGCACATCATGGCGGGCCTCACCGCCGGAAGCATCAAGGGGTAACCACATGTCGCAAGCGTGGTGGCGGGGGGCCGCGATCTACCAGGTCTACCTGCGTAGTTTCGCCGACGGCAACGGGGACGGCGTGGGCGACCTCGCCGGGTTGCGGGGGCGGCTGCCGTACCTGAAGGACCTCGGTGTGGACGCGATCTGGCTCAACCCCTGGTACCCGTCGCCCATGGCCGACGGCGGCTACGACGTGGCCGACTACCGCGGGATCGAGCCGGTCTTCGGCACGCTGGAGGAGGCGGAGAAGTTCATCGCCGACGCGCACGAGCTGGGCATCAAGGTCATCATCGACGTGGTGCCCAACCACAGCTCCACCGAGAGCGCCTGGTTCAAGGAGGCGCTGGCCGCGCCGGAGACGCGCGAGCGGTTCTGGTTCCGCGACGAGCCGAACGACTGGCAGTCGATCTTCGGCGGCCCGGCGTGGACACAGGTGGCCGACGGGCAGTGGTATCTGCACCTGTTCGCCCCGGAACAGCCGGACTTCAACTGGGACTCACCCGAGGTGCACGCCGACTTCGAGAACGTGCTGCGCTTCTGGTTCGAGCGCGGCGTGGACGGCTTCCGCGTCGACTCGGCCGCCCTGCTGTTCAAGGACGCCGAGCGCTGGCAGGACCTCGACCCCGTCCACGACGTCTACCGGCGCTGGCGGGAGATCGCCGACGAGTACGGCGACCGCATCCTCATCGGCGAGGTCTGGCTGCCCGACCAGGAGCGCTTCGCCCGTTACCTGCGTCCGGACGAGCTGCACACGGCCTTCAACTTCGACTTCCTGTCCTGCCCGTGGGAGCCGGCGGAACTGCGCCGCGTCATCGAGCTGACCCTCGCCACGCACACCCCCATCGGCGCGCCGCCGACGTGGGTGCTGTCCAACCACGACGTCACCCGCCCCGTCACCAGGTACGGCAGAGCCGACACCACCTTCGCCCACGGCGGCGCCCTGCACGGCACCCCCTCGGACCCGGAGCTGGGGATGCGCCGGGCACGGGCGGCGGCGCTGCTGGCCATGGCCCTGCCCGGCTGCGTCTACGTCTACCAGGGCGAGGAACTGGGCCTCCCAGAGGTCGAGAACCTGCCGGACGCCGCCCGCCAGGACCCCATGTACGCCCGCTCCGGCGGCGCCAACCGGGGCCGGGACGGCTGCCGCGTCCCGCTGCCGTGGTCGGGGGAGTCGGCCCCGTTCGGCTTCGGCGGCCACCCGACCTGGCTGCCCCAGCCGGCGGACTGGGCGCCCCTGACCGCGCAGGCCCAGACCGGCGACCCGGGCTCGATGCTCTCCCTCTACCGGGCGGCCCTGCGCCTGCGCCACGAACTGCTCGGCGACGGCACCCTGACCTGGCTGCCCACGGGCCCGCACGTCCTGGCCTTCACCCGCGACTCCGGCCTGACCTGCGTGACCAACCTCGGCCCCGACCCGGTACCCCTCCCACCCGGCGAGATCCTGCTGGCCAGCGGCCCATTGACCGGCGACCGCATCCCCCGGGACACCACCGCCTGGTTGATCTAGCATCGGGACGCGTGACCAGACTGACCCCTTCGCGCCCCGACCGGCTGGACCCGGACGCCCGCGCGGTCTACGACAAGATCACCTCTGGACCGCGCGGAGCCTCCGTGACCGGTGCGGACGGCGCCCTCATCGGCCCGTTCAACGCCATGCTGCTCAGCCCGCAGGTCGGCGACGCTCTGCAGGAGCTCGGCGCCGCCATCCGCTACGGCTCCCGCCTCACCGGCCGCTGCCGCGAGCTGGCCACGCTGGTCGTCGCCAACCACTGCGACAGCGCCTTCGAACGCCGGGCGCACGAGAACCTGGCCCGCGACCTCGGCTTCACCGAAGGGCAACTGGCATCGCTGCGCGCCGGTGAGGAGCCGTCACTCGACGACGAGGAGGAACTGGCCGTCCACCGGATCGCCCGCGCCCTGGTCACCCGGGGCGACCTGGACGAGGAGGAGTACACGCTGCTGGCCGGGCCGGTGGTGTTCGAGCTGACCACGCTGGTCGGCTACTACCGCACGCTCGCGCTGCAACTGCGCGTCTTCCGCGTCTGAGCGCTAGGCCGACTCGCGGATGATCAGCTCGGTCGGCAGGATGACCGGGTCGGCCGGGCCGTTCTCGAACAGCGCCAGCAGCAGCCGGACCATCGCCGCCGCCTGGTCGAAGACCGGATGCTTCACCGTGGTCAGCGGCGGCTCGGTGTACTTGGCCGCCTCGATGTCGTCGAACCCCACCACCGCCACGTCATCGGGCACCCGCCGGCCCGCCTGCCGCAACGACTGCAGCGCGCCGACCGCCATCAGGTCGCTGGCCACGAACACCGCGTCCAGCGCCGGATCGTCGTGCAGGAGCTGCCGCATCGCCGTCGCGCCCGACTCGCGGGTGAAGTCGCCCACCGCCACGATCGAACGGCGGTCGGAGTCGCGCAGCACGTTGCGGTAGCCGGTCAGGCGGTCCTGCCCGGCGATCATGTCCAGGGGGCCGGCGATGGTCGCGATGCGGCGCCTGCCCGTCTCCAGCAGGTAGCGCACCGCCGACTCCGCGCCGCCCACGTTGTCGTTGTCGACGAACGGAATGTCCACCGGTACGGCCGGCCTGCCGTACGAGACGACCGGCACGCGCAGCCGCGAGACGGCGGCGGGCAGGGGGTCGGCGCCGTGCATGGAGATGAGCATGACCCCGTCGACGTGCCCGCCCGCGATGTAGCGCTCCACCCGCGCGTGGCTCTTGGCCGAGGAGGCCAGCATCAGCACGACCTGCTTGTCAGCCGACTCCAGCTCGACGCTGGCCGTCCTGATCACCGTGGAGAACAGCGGATCCTCGGAGAAGACCCGCGTCGGCGGCTCCGAGACGACCAGCGCGATCGAGTCGGTACGCTGGGTGACGAGGCTGCGGGCCGCGCTGTTGGGCACGTACCCGAGCTCGTCGATCGCCCGCAGCACCGCATCGCGGATCCCCGGCGCCACGGTCGTCTGACCGTTGACGACCCGCGAGGCGGTCGCCCGCGAAACCCCGGCCCGCGCCGCGACCGCCTCCAACGTCGGACGTTTCATCACGCTAGGAATCTACAGTCCGTTCCTGGCTATGACGTCGCGGTACCACAGGGCGCTGTCCTTGGGGGTACGTGCCTGGGTGTCGTAGTCGACGTGGACGATGCCGAAGCGGCGGCGGTAGCCCTCGGCCCACTCGAAGTTGTCCAGCAACGACCACACCAGGTATCCGCGCAGGTCGGCGCCCTGTCGCACGGCGTCGTGGGCGGCTCGGAGGTGGCTGTCGAGGTAGGCGAGGCGGTCGGCGTCGTGGACCCGGCCCGACTCCACGACGTCCTCGTAGGCGGCGCCGTTCTCCGTGACCATGAGGCCCACCTGGGGGTAGTCGCGCGACAGCCGTACCAGAAGCCTGGACAGGCCGGTCGGGACGACGGGCCAGCCCATCGCGGTCCTGGGAGCGTCCACGGAGGTGAAGGCCACGTCGTCCGAGCCGGGCCAGGCCGGGTCGGCGGGAGTGCCCGGGGCGGACTCCACGATGCAGGGGTTGTAGTAGTTGACGCCGATGAGGTCCACCGGGGCGTTGATGAGGGTCAGGTCGCCGTCGAGGATGTGCGCGGTGCCGCCGTTGCGCTCGGCGGCCGCGAGCACCTCAGCGGGGTAGACGCCGCGCAGCGCGGGGTCGAGGAACTGGCGGTTGAGCAGCGCGTCGATCCTGCGTACGGCTGCCGCGTCCGCCTTGGACGGCTCCGCCGGCGGATCGTTCACCTGAGCTGCGGTCAGGACGGGGGCGGCGTTGACCACCAGCATGAGGCTGCGGGCCCCGGCGGCGCGCAGTTGCCTGGCGGCCAGGCCGTGGCCGAGCAGCAGATGGTGGGCGGCGCGCATGGCGGCCGCGGGGTCGGTGCGGCCGGGGGCGTGCACGCCGTTGCCGTAGCCGAGGAACGCCGAGACCCAGGGCTCGTTGAGCGTGGCCCAATGCTCGACGCGGTCGCCCAGCCTCGCGTGTACGGCTGCCGCGTACTCGGCGAAGCGGTAGGCGGTGTCCCGGGTGGCCCAGCCGCCCTGGTCTTCGAGGGGTTGGGGGAGATCCCAGTGATAAAGAGTCACGTAAGGCGAAATTTCGGCCTTAAGTAGCTCATCTAGGAGTCTGTCGTAAAAGTCGAGGCCTGCCGGGTTGATCGCGCCCGAGCCGGTCGGCTGGACGCGGGGCCAGGCGATGGAGAAGCGGTAGGCGGCCAGGTTGAGCTCGCGCATCAGCTTCACGTCGTCGGCGTAGCGATGGTAGTGGTCGCACGCGACGTCGCCGGTGTCGCCGCCGACGACCTTGCCGGCCGTTCTCGAGAAGGTGTCCCAGATCGACTGGCCGCGCCCGTCTTCCTTGGCCGCCCCCTCGATCTGGTAAGAGGCCGTGGCGGCGCCCCAGACGAAGTTTTCCGGGAAAATCATCCCTTAACAGCTCCTTGCATGATTCCACCGATGATCTGCTTGCCGAACACGGCGAAGACCAGGACGAGCGGCAGCGTGCCGATCGCCGTCCCCGCCAGGCCGAGCACGTAGTCGTTGACGTAGCCGCTGGCCAGCGTCGAGAGCGCGACCTGAACCGTGGGGTTGTCGGGGGTCAGCACGACCAGCGGCCAGAAGTAGTCGTTCCAGGCCGACATGAACGTCAGCATCCCGAGCACCGCCATCGCGGGCCTGGCCACGGGCAGCACCACGTGCCAGAACAGCCCCCACGTGGTGGCGCCGTCGACCCGCCCCGCCTCCAGCAGTTCGTTGGGCAGCGCGCGCTCCAGGAACTGCGTCATGAAGAACACCCCGAAGGCGTTGACCAGGGCGGGCACGATCAGCGCGTACATCGTGCCGGTCCACTCGACCTTCACCATGAGCATGTAGAGCGGGATGATCCCGAGCTGGGCCGGGACCATCATGGTGCCGACCGTGATCAGCAACATCGCGTTCCTGCCGCGGAAGCGCAGCTTGGCGAAGGCGAAGCCGGCCAGCGTCGACAGGAACATCACCGCCACCGAGATCGCCCCCGCCACCAGCACCGAGTTGGCCAGCGCCAGCGCGAACGGCACGGTGTCGAAGACGCGCGAGACGTTGGCGAAGAAGTTGCCGCCGGGCAGCAGGGGCGGTGGCACCTCGGCCAGCGCGGAGTTGTGCCGCGAGGCCACGACGACGCTGTAGTACAGCGGGAAGGCGGAGAAGAAGGCGACGGCGATCAGCGTCAGGTAGCGGAGCCGCATCACAGACCGCCCTTCATCCGGCGCGTGAGCAGGTAGTTGACCCCGGCCGCCAGGACCACGAAGAGGAACATGATCCAGGAGGCCGCCGAGGCGTACCCGAAGTCGAACTTGGTGAAGCCGTGCTCGTACACGAACAGCGAGAGCGTCTGGAACTGCCGGTCGGGACCGCCCGTCACGCTGGAGCCCCCGAACAGCAGCGGCTCGGCCAGGATCTGCATCGCCCCGATGGTGGAGACGATGACCACGAAGACGATCGTGGGCCGGATCATCGGCACCGTGATCCTGCGCAGCTGCGTGAGGTTCGACGCGCCGTCGATGGTGGCCGCCTCGTAGAGCTCCCTGGGTACGGCCTGCATCGCCGCGAGGAAGATCAGCGCGTTGTACCCGGTCCACCGCCACATGATCATGACGGAGATGGCGATGTGGGACGTGGCGGTGCCCGCGGCCCAGTCGATGGTGCCCACCCCGAACCAGCCGAGCACCCAGTTGATCAGCCCGAAGTCCCGTCCGAACAGCTGGCTGAAGATCACCACGACCGCGACCACGCTGGTCACGTTCGGCAGCAGCAGGCTGATGCGGAAGAACGTCTGCATCCGCAGCGGCCGGTTGAGCAGGTGCGCCAGCCAGATGGCCAGCAGCAGCTGCGGCACGGTCGAGATGATCCCGATGGACAGCGTGTTGAAGGTGGCGTTCCAGAAGTAGGCGTCACCGAGCAGCGTGCCGAAGTTCCCGAGCCCGACGAACGTGTGCACGTCGGACAGCAGCGTCCACTCGTGCAGGGACACCCACGCGGTGTACAGGAGCGGGAACAGCCCGAAGGCGCAGAACAGCAGGAAGAAGGGGGCGACGTACGCATACGGCGACACCTTCATGTCAACGACGTGCCGTCTGCGCCTCCTGGAGAGCGCCCTCAGCGAGATGGCGCTCATTTGATCTTCGCGACGTCCTGGAGGACCTGCGCCCATGCCTCGTCGGGCGACTGCTTGCCCTGCTCGACCCGGCCGAGGCCGTTGCCGATCGCGGTGCGTACGTCGGCCTCCTTCGGGCCGAGGTGCTGGGGCTTGAGCGCCTTGGCGGCGTCGGAGTAGATCTTGCCGATCGGGGCGTCGCCGAAGAACGGCTTGGTGAACGTCTGGATCGACGGGTCGTCGTAGAGCGCCGGGATCGAGGGGAAGGTGCCCTCCTCCTTGAAGACCCGCGCCTGGTTCTCCTTGGAGGTGAGGAAGTCGATCAGCTCGGCCGCCTCCTTGGCGTGCTTGCCCTGCTTGGGAAGCATCAGGTGGGAACCGCCGCTGTTGCCGGAGCCGCCGGGCACGGCCGCGATGTCCCACTTGCCGGAGGCGTTCGTGGCCTGTTCCTGGATGTAGCCGGTCATCCAGGCCGGGCAGATGATCGTGGCGAACGAGCCCTTGGCGAAGCCGGTGTTCCACGGCGGGGAGAAGGCCGCCAGCTTGGCCGACAGGTTGTTCTGGGAGATCTGGTTGGACAGGTCCCAGGCCTTCTTCACGTCGGGGTTGGAGTCCACGATGATCTTGTCTGACGCGTCGTACAACCCGACGGGCGCCTGGTTGACCATCGCGCGGAAGATCTCACCGGGCGAGTCCACGAACTTGGCCCCCGCCACGTTCGCGGCCGCGAACTTCTTGCCGGTCTCGATGTAGGACTCCCAGGTGGGCCAGAGCCCGGCGACCTCGGCGCGCTCGGTGGCCAGCCCCGCCTTCTTGAACAGGTCCTTGCGGTAGCACATGGCCAGCCCGCCGACGTCGGTGCCGAGGCCCAGCACCTGCTGGCCGTCCTTGCTGATGCCCTGCTGCCACTTCCAGTCGAGGTAGTCGGCCTGCCGCTTGTCCAGCCCGAACTGCTTGAGGTCGTGGAACTTGCCGGTCAGCGCGGTGAACGTGCTGATGTAGCCCACCTCGACCGCCTCGATGTCGGCCGCCCCCGCGTTGGTCGCCAGCCGCTTGACCAGGTTGTTGTGGTGGTCGTTGAACTGCGTGACCTGCTCGACGATCTCGACGTTGGGGTGCGTCTTCTTGTACTCCTCATAGAGCGGCTTGAAGCCGAAGTCGCCGAAGAGGCCGACGGTGAGCTTGACCTTCTCGGCGGGCTTCGCGGAGGAGGCCGTGCCGGCGGTCTCGCCGCCGCCGCCTCCGCAGGCGGTGACGGCGAGTGCGAGCATCAGAGGTACGGCGAGCAGTCGCAGACGAGGGGTCATGGAAACCCTCCAAGGCTTTCCTGGGAACGATGAGAGAGCGCTCTCTCAGAGTTATCCCGCCCTTCACCGCAGCTCGTCAACGGAGGTTAGATAACGATCCGAGCGACATGAGAGAACGCTCTCTTCCGGTTCTCCGGCCGTTTTCCCAGGTCGCGCCGGTCGCCGGGGGCTTTTGGGAGCGCTTTCACGCCACCCGCTCGCTGCGCCGTACCAGCCGGCGGGCGGGCAGGTCGTACGCCAGCCCGACCACCGCGCACACCACGGCCACCGCCGCGGGCGCCAGCCAGAGCGGGCCGGCCGGCCACGGGCGGCCGAGGAAGCCGATGCTCAGGAACATCAGCGGCACCGCGCTCATCAGCAGGCCGGCCACCGACGCCGTGAGCGCGATCAGCAGCGCCTCCCAGCGGATCATCGAGCGGATCTGGCCGGGTGTCGCGCCGAGCCGCCTGATCGCGGTCAGCTCCGTACCCCGGGCGGCCGTGGTGGCGACCAGCCGGTTGGCGACCGAGACCAGCACGTACCCGAGCAGAACGGCCAGCACCGCGATGTTGATCCACAACTGCGCGGAGGTCTCGCCCGCCTGCGGCGACGTGGCGGCGGAGGCGACGCTGAGCGCGGGCCAGCGCTCGCCCAGCGTGTTCAACGCCGACGGGTCGGCCGTGCGCACGAAGACGGCCGAGTCGAGATCCGTGCTGGTGTGCCCGGCGACCAGGTCGCGCGCGAGCACGATCGGGCCGAGTCCGAGAGCCCGGCTGTAGGTGGCCACGACGCGGGCTCTGACCTTGGCGCCGTCGCCCAGCACGAGGTCGCGATGCTCGCCCACCGCGCCGGAGCGCTCGTCGATCGCGATCGACGGACCCTTGAGATCGGCCAGGCTGCCCTTGGTGACGCCCAGGTCGACCAGGCCGCGGGCCTCCGGGCCGAGGACCATCGCGGAACGCGCCATCGCCGACTCGGCGCCGTCGCCCAGGGCGAGGCCACGTCCGATGACGGTCGTGGTCGAGGCGGTGACGGCCGAGGTCACGCCGGGCACGGCCCGCACCTCGCCGAGCAGGTCGCGCGGGATGCCGCCATAGGCGGGCGCGGAGATGACGGCGTCGGCCCTGAGCGTACGGGTGGTCTCGTCGGCCGTCGCCTGCATGACGGTGGTGTGGGTCAGCGCGTTGCTGGTGCCCAGCGTGATGACCATGCCGAGCGCGGCGACCGCGCCGGCCGTCCTGAGGGCGTAGCCGTGGGTGTTGGACACCGCGAGCCAGAGCGGCGGGGACACGCGGGCGGGCAGCATCCGGACCAGCAGGCCGGAAGCCTTCTGCACCAGCTTCGGACCCGCCAGCGCCAGGCCGATCACCGACAGCAGGCCGCCCAGGCTGGGGCCGAGGACCGCGACCTCGCCGCGCAGGAACAACGGCATCGTCGACAGGCCCATGGCGGCCAGAATGATCAGCAGGCCGCTGTTGAAGCGTACGGCCGACGGCCGGCGCGGCTCGCTCTGCGCGTCCCGCACCGCGGAGACCGCGGGCATCTTGGACGCCGAGCTCGATACCGCCCATGCCGACACCCGTACCACGCCGAGCAGGACCAGCGCCGCGGCTGCGGCCGGGATCGGGCTGTAGGTCAGCGGGAGCTCCGGGGGCAGCATGCCCAGGCGGATCAACAGGTCGCCGAAGTGGGCGGCCAGGAAGTAGCCGGCGGCGGCGCCCGGCAGCAGGGCCGCTACCGCCGCGGTCATGCCCTGGATGGCGACCAGCTTGCGCACCTGGCGCGGGGTCGCGCCGGCCGCGCGCAGCAGCGCCAGGTCGCGCCGCTGGCGGGTGATCGACAACGAGATGCCGCCGCCCACGACGAAGCCGACGATGAGCATGCTGATGCCGCTGATCGAGCTGGGCAGGGCTATGAGCATGCCGCGGGCGGCGGCCGTACCGGGGGACTCGGCGTCGCCCTTGTCCGGTCCTGTGCGGACCTCGTAGCGTTCGCCGACCTTGCGGTGTACGGCCTCGGCCAGCTTCGCGGGATCGGTGCCCGGTGCGGCGCGCAGCGCGATCAGGTCGACGGTGCCCGCGCGGGGACCACTCGTCCGCCCGGCCAGCTCGGCGGCGGTACGGTCGGCGAAATACAGATCGGGCCCGTCGACCACACCGGTGACCCGGTACTCGCCCCGCCTGCCGCCCGCGACGACCTCGATGCTCGCGCCCTGCCGTACGGCCAGCGCCTTGGGCACCACGATCTCGTCGCCGGCCCGCGGCGCACGGCCACTCACCAGCTTCCCCCCGGCCAGAGCCGCAGAAGCCCAGCCATGCCCGGTGCCCGCCCCAGTTTCCACGCCCGCCGGTGCGCCGCCACCCATCACGTCAGGGGACGATGCGGCGCCACCCTTCGCGTCTTGGGATGGTGTGGCGTCGCCCTTCGCGTCTTGGGGCGGTGTGGCGTCGCCCTTCACTGCGCTCTGCGGCGTCGCCGCGCCCTTCTTAGTGTCCGGAGGGGTCGCGTCGCGCTTCAGGTTGTCCAAGGGTGTGGCGGGGAAGCTCACGTCGCCCGTGGCCGAGGCGACGCCGTCGAGGCGGGCCAGTTCACCGGCCAGCGTGGCGGGCAGCACGGCACGCTCGGGCAGCGCGACGGGCAGATCGCCCTCCTGGGCGAGGCTCTGCGGGGCGGAGACGAGCACGTCGGCGTGGACGAGGCGCTGGCCGGAGATGTTCGAGCGCAACCCGGACTCGATGATCACACCGGTCCCGGTGACCAGCGCCATGCCGCCGAACACCGCGAAGAAGGCTACGACCAGCCCGCCGAGCCCCGACATCGCGAGCGCGGTCCTGATCACAGCGAACCCCCCACAGCGTGTACGGCGAGCCCGCCCCGGGCAAGCTGGGTGAGCCGCGCGGCCAGGTCCTCCGCCGACGGCTCGGCCAGGACGTCGACCACCTTCCCGTCCGCCATCACCAGCGCGTCGTGCGCGCGAGCCGCCGCGGCCGGATCGTGGGTGACCATGACGACGGTCTGCCCGAGGTCGTCCACCAGACTGCGCAGCAGGTCCAGCACCTGGGCGGCGCTGCGCAGGTCGAGCGCGCCCGTGGGCTCGTCGGCGAAGACCACGTCGGGCCGCCCGGCCAGCGCGCGAACGATCGCCGCCCGCTGCTGCTGCCCACCGGACAGCTCCGACGGCCGGTGGCGCAACCGATCCTGCAGGCCCACGCGCTCCACCAGCTCGCCGATCCAGGCACGATCGGGCCGCTTGCCCGCCAGCCGCAGCGACAACGTCAGGTTCTCCTCGACGGTGATCGCGGGCAGCAGGTTGTAGGACTGGAAGACGAAGCCGATGTGCTCGCGGCGCAGGACGGTGCGCTTGGTCTCGTTCAGCGAACCGACGTCGACGCCGCCGATCGTGACCGAGCCCGAAGTGGGCTGGTCGAGGGCGGCGGCGCACTGGATCAGCGTGCTCTTGCCCGAGCCCGACGGGCCCATCACGGCCACGAACCGGCCCTGCGGAAAGCCGAGCGACACGTTGTCGAGCGCCACGAGCTCGCCGTACTTCTTCGTGACCGAGGTGAGGGTGACGACGTGGCTCATGCCCTGCGCCCCGAGACGTGGCTGACGATGAGGCCGGCGATGCACGCGACGGCGACGACCCCGGCGACGATGCCGATCGCTGTGGTTCCGGTGAGGATGTTGTTGGCGATCACGTTCACCACCGCGCTCACCGTCAGGACGAGCCAGAGGACGACACGGGTGACGGTTCTGCCCACGGGGCTCCGCTTGGCGGGGGTGCTCTTCGGGCTGATGCGGTAGGGATCGTTCATGAGAAGAACCCTAGAAACTGCCCTGAGCTGCGGGAATCCCGCGAGCTACCCACGTCGCGGTAGTGCTGGCGGTAAGAAGCTTTGTCCGGTCTCCCACCAGCCTGACCACACAGCGCCCAGGACGCCGACCAACCTCGATCAACCCCAGTCACGACGTGCGGGCCCGGCCACGGCCCGGTCGGCTCGGCGCAACCCGGCTGGCCGGCGGGCACGACCTTAGGGGCTCGGTCACGGCGCGGCCCAGGCCGGTTGGCCGGCGGTCACGACCTTAGGGGGCTCGGCGTGCTCGGTCGTGGCCTGGTCGGGTCGGCGCAGCCCGGTTGGCCGGCGGTCACGACCTTAGGGGCTCGGTCACGGCTCGGCGTAACCCGGTTGGGCGGCGGTCACGGTCCGGCGCCCCTGCGGCGACCCGCCCGGGGTGTGGGGGCCTACGCTGCGCATACTGGTACACGACGCTGGAAAGGCGGCGCCCGCGACGAGGCCGGAACCCGGTCTGGCCGGGATCCGCCGCCGAGTCGAGGCACAGGACGGAACGATGACCCTGACCAGCCCCGACGGAGGACCGACCATGATCGAGGTGGAACTGCCGTGCGAGTCGTGATCGCCGAGGACGACGCCCTGCTGCGTGAGGGCCTGGTCCTGCTGCTGACCGGCGAAGGCATCGAGGTGGCGGCCGCCGCGGCGGAGCCGGAAGGCTTCCTGGCCGCCGTCGAGGAACACCGCCCGGACGTGGCCGTCGTGGACGTCCGCATGCCACCCACCCACACCGACGAGGGCATCAAGGCGGCGGTCGAGGCCAAGCGCCTGCATCCGGAACTGGGCGTTCTGGTGCTGTCCGCGTACGTGGAGCAGGCGTTCGCCACCGACCTGCTGTCCGTCGGCACCCGCGGCATCGGGTACCTGCTCAAGGAGCGGGTCGGCAAGGTCGAGGAGTTCCTGGACGCGCTGACCAGGGTCGGCGACGGCGGCACCGCGATCGACCCCGACGTGGTCGCCCAGCTCTTCGCCCGCCGCCGCGACCCCCTCGACCAGCTCACCGCCCGCGAACGCGAAGTCCTCTCCCACATGGCCCAAGGCCTGGGCAACATGGCGATCGCCGAGAAGCTGGTGATCTCGGAAGGCGCGGTACACAAGCACATCCGCAACATCTTCGCCAAACTCGGCCTGGCCCAGACCGACCGCGTGGACCGGCGCGTGGCAGCGGTACTCGCCTACCTGGACAACACACCCCCCGACCCAAGCCCAACCAGATAACAACCCACCCAACCCTTCCAGGCAACACCCGCCCAAACCGCCCTCGCCCACCTGCCTCGCGCCAAGAACCGACCACTACCCCAAACCCTCGCCTGCCCGAGCCCGAGCCCTGGGCAGGGCTGCTGGAGCGCAAGGTCGGGCCGATGAGCCGGGTGGGTTAGGGGTTGGTGGGTTGGGGGCTGGGTTCTGGGGTTGTTTCGTGGTCCAGGGGGTGGGCCAGTTCGTCGGCGGGCATGCGGGCCAGCAGGATGGCGATGATGGCGATCGGTAGCGGCAGGATGCCCGCGATGATGAACGTCGGGGTCAGCCCGATGGCCACGCTCACCGGGCCGGCCAGGGCCATGGAGACGGGCATGAAGACCAGGGAGACGAAGAAGTCGAGGCTGGAGACCCGGCCCAGGAGCTCAGGGGGTACGCGGCGCTGGAGCAACGTACCCCAGATGACCATCGGCGCGCTGAACAGGGCGCCCAGGACGAACGCGGCCAGCACGATCAGCCAGATGTTGGAGGCCACGCCGATGAGGATGAAGGGGAGGCAGGCGAGGCCCCACATGAGGTTCATGGCGGTCAGGTAGCGCTTGGGGAGTTTGCGGCTGGCCATCACCAATGAGGCCAGCGCGCCGCTGATGCCGAACGCGGCCATGACGATGGCGTGTTCCTTCGGGCCGCCACCCGCGCCGTCCTTCACCGCGAACGGGATGAGCACCTCCATCGGGCCCATCGTCACCAGGATCATCAGCGAGGCGAACAGCAGGGTGGCCAGGAGCCACGGGGTCTTCAGCATGTAGACGAAGCCGTCGCGCAGATCCTTGGCCATGGATCTGACGGGGTGGCCGGCGTCTCCTTCGCTCTGGTCCCTGCGCAGCGGAACGGGGCGCATGAGGACCAGGAAGATCGTGGCCACGACCTGCGTGCCGGCGCCTACGGCCAGGGCGGTGGCCGGGGACTGGGCGGCCACCAGGAAACTCGCGATCGCCGGGCCCGCGGCCTGCATGACGACCGGGCGCAGGACGCCCTCCACGCCGTTGGCGGCCAGCAGGTGGTCGGCGGGGACGATGGAGGGGAGCATCGCCGAGTAGGCAGGGTAGTAGAAGCCGCTGCCTATGCCGCGTACGAAGGCGACCACGGCCAGGTGCCAGATCTCGATCACGCCGGTCAATGCCAGGGCGGCGATCACCATGGCGGAGGCGGCGAGGACGAGCTCGGTGGTCAGGAGTACGCGGCGCTGCGGGACCCGGTCGGCGATCACACCGCCGAGCAGCACCGTGGCCACCATGCCGGCCGCTGCGCCGGTGGAGACGATGGAGAGCTCGCCCGCCTTGCCGTCGAGAGCGATCACCTGCCAGACCATGGCCATCAGCCACAGGCCCTCGCCCAGCATGGACGCGGTGAGAGAGCCTGCCAGCAGCCGGTACTGGCCGTGCTGGAACGGGCGGAGCGGTCCGCGCAGCCAGCGCGCACCCTGTCCGGCTACGGGCTCGGTCATGGTGAGAGTCTCCTCGGGGAGTGTGATGGGCACCACTATTGACCCCGGGACTGACAAAAACTCATCGGCCTCCCGAAGCCCAGGGAGACCGGGCAGGCACAGGAACACCCCGGAACCCGCAGAGCGGCGGGGAGGTGGGGTGGGTTAGGGGGTTAGGGCTCGGCCCACGATTCGGGCGTACATGCGGCCTGGGCTGGGGTCGGGGGCGAGGAAGCCGGGGAGCATCGGCAGGCCCTGGGCCAGGGGGTCGAGGCGGCGGTACAGGGTGGCGGCGTCGGCGGGGCGGGATTCCGGCTTCTTCTCCAGCAGGGCGGCCAGGATCGCGGCCAGTTCGGGAGGCAGGCCGGGGATCGCCGGTGGCGACTCCTTCACCTGCTGTTCGAAGACCACGTAGTCGGTGGGGCCGGTGAACAGCTGACGGCCGGTCAGCATCTCGTGCAGGACGCAACCCAATGAGTACAGGTCGCTGCGGGGGTCGGCGAGGCCGCGCTGGATCTGTTCTGGCGCCATGTACGCGGGCGTGCCGAGGATCTGGCCGATGCGGGTGAACTGGCCGAGGTCGGTTTCGCGGAGCATGGCGAGCCCGAAGTCGAGGACCTTGACGCTGCCGTCCGGGCAGAGCATGAGGTTGGTGGGTTTGAGGTCGCGGTGGCAGATCGTCAGCGCGTGGGCGGCGGACAGGACGGCGGCGGCCTGGGCGGCGATGGCGCAGGCCCATGGCACCGGCAACGGCCCGTGCTCGCTGACGACGTCGGCCACGGTGACGCCTTCGATGAACTGCATGACCTGGAACAGCCGTTGTTCGTGCGTGCCGAAGTCGTACAGGACGGGGGCGCCGGGGTGTTCCAGGCGGGCGAGGATGCGGGCCTCGCGGATGAAGCGCCGCTCCAGTTCCTCGTCGTCGGCGCTGAATCCGCGCATGTGCAGGAGCTTCACGGCGACCCTGCGGTCGAGGTGGCGGTCGTGCCCGGAGTAGACCGCGCCCATGCCGCCCTGCCCGAGCGGGAGGTCGTCGAGCTCATAGCGGTCGCCGATGACCATTCGCCCCTCCCCGCAGCCTTTCGGGAAAAAACTACACCGTCAGGACTACGGGTGCAGATGCCCGTCGATCAAGCCGTCGAGGCCGAGACGGATCAAGGACTGGCCCAGCGCGCTGGCCTCGCGCAGCGCGTCTTCGAGATCGGCCAGCTGGCGGAAGGCGGCGCCGTACTCGCGCTGCTCCTCCATGGACACCCGGGGCAGGCGCGTGCGGCGGGCGTCGAAGCGGCTGGAACCCGTCGTGGCGCGGCCGCCCGCGCCGCGCAGGAAACCGGCGAGGAAGTCGGCGTCCAGGCGGCGCGGGTCGACGCGGTAGAGCGTGAGGTGCGGGCCGAGCACACCGTCGGGCTCGCCGATGACGCGGACGCTGGAGTAGGAGGCCACGACGTCGCCGGGCAGCACCGGGACCAGGCCGGCTGACGGCGTGGTGCGGCCGGACGGCGGCGAGCCCTGCGCCACGTCGTCGGCGGTCAGCACGGGCAACTCGCCGCCGTCCGCGGCCATGCGCGGCGGCGCCTGCAGCACCGCGACCAGCCCCTCCTTGATGAGGTCGCCGACCGTGGTGACGGGCCGCTCCAGCGGCTGGTCGAGAACCTTCAGATCCGGCGGTACGGCGGAGGCCGCCAGGAACCTGTCACGGGCCTCGGTGAACGCCCTGCCCAGATCCTCCAGGCGGCGATGCCGGGCCGGGGTCATGTCGACTTCGTCGGCGAGCAGGTCGATGATGCGTACCGTCTGCTCGGAACGGTCCTCCAGATGAGCGCGCCAGGCGGGCTCGACGGCGGACAGGTCGTCGGTGGCGTCCACGATCAGCACGTCGGACGGCGGGCGCTCGCCCTGCGTGGGACGGCGCAGCAACCACAGGTCGGAGCCCGGCAGTGCGATCACCGCGCGCAGGGCGCCGGCGCGCAGGAGGTTGGCGCGGATGCGGCGGCCGGGCTTGCGGCTGGCGGCGGCGGGCGGCATGAGGATCGCGACCGTGCCGCCGGGCCGGACGTGGGTGAGGCAGTGCTGTACCCAGGCCAGTTCGGACTCGCCGCGCGGCGGCAGGCCGTGCTCCCAGCGGGGGTCGCCGGTGAGCTCCTCGTAGCCCCAGGCGCGCTCGTTGAAGGGCGGGTCGCAGACGACGGCGTCGGCCTTGGCGCCGGCGAAGCCGTCGCGGCGCATGGAGTCGCCGGCGACGATCTCGGCCTCGTGGCCGCCGAGCCGCAGCCGGGCGGCGGCGATGCGCGCGGAGGAGGCGCTGAGGTCCTGGCCGAGGTAGCGCGGCCCGGGGACGGCGCCGGCGGCGGCCAGGAGGAGGGTGCCGACGCCGCAGGCCGGGTCGAGAACGGTCCCGCCCGCCGGTACGGCCAGCCGTACCATCAGCGCGGCCACTTCCTCGCGGGTGACGGAAAGCTGGCGGGAGTGGGCTTCCAGGTAGCGCTCGCAGAGGAAGTCGTAGGCCGCCGCGGCGCCCTCCTCGCCGGCCAGCTCGGTGATCATCGCGGCCAGTTCCGGGTCCGGCACGCTGTCGCCGCCGGTCAGTAGCGCGCCGGCGTCGGCGACGAGCTCGCCGAGCCGCAAATCTCCGGCGGCTTTCAGGCGTTGCCACACCCGGTCGGCCAGTGATACCTGGTAGGACTTCCCATAGCGCAGCAGCCAGGCCTCGACCTGGCGCAGCAGGAACAACGGCTGGTTGGCGGTTCCGCCGACCGGCTGGGGGAAGTCGTCGTGGCGGCGGCGCCAGTTGCTGACCGCGGCACGCCCGACACCGGCGAGCCGGGCGATGTCCCCGGCGTTGACGGTGGGGTCGTGGCTCATGACGCCCACAGTAGTTCACAAGAGTCTTCAGCGCATCTGCTTGTGAAGTCTTTCAACCAATGATTTACTGCAGGGTATGAAGCACAACATCCGCTATGCCGCGGGATCAGACGTGGGCCGCCGCAGAGAGCAGAACGAGGACGCGGGCTTCGCGAGCGCCCGCCTGCTCGTCGTGGCGGACGGCATGGGCGGGCACGCGGCGGGAGAGCTGGCGAGCTCGGCCGCGATCGCCGTCATGCGCGAGCTGGATGCGTCGCTTCCCGAGACGGGCGCCGACTTGGAGGCCGCGCTGGAGGGCGCCGTGCACGAGGCGGCGCGCCGGCTGGTCGAGCTGGCCGACATCGACCCCGCGCGCCGGGGGATGGGCACCACGGTCACCGCCACGCTGTGGGACGGCTACCGCTTCGCGCTGGCTCATCTGGGTGACTCCCGTGGGTACCTGCTTCGCGACGGTGCTCTCTACCAGATCACCAAGGATCACACACTTGTGCAGTCCATGGTGGACGAAGGACGGATTACCGAGGACCAGGCGGCGGTACATCCGCGCCGGTCGATGGTGCTGCGCGTGCTGGGCAGCGAGGGCAGGGCGGAGCCGGACATGTCGCTGCGCGAGGCCGATCCTGGAGATCGTTACCTCCTCTGCTCCGACGGGCTGACCGGGGTCCTGGGGCCCGAGATCCTGCACGAGATCCTGACCACTGTGGCCGACCCGGCCCTCGCCGTCCAGAGGTTGATCGATCTTGCCAACCAGGGCGGCTCGCCGGACAACGTGACCGTCATCGTGGCGGACGTCGTGTCACCGGGGGAGGGTGACGCGAAGGTCTTCCGCGTCGGGGCTGGTTCCTAAGCCGCGTAGTAGCTAGTCACCCACGTCACAAAAGCCACATTTTGCCACCCCAGTGACTATCTTCCGGATGTACGGCACGCGATCACGAAGGCGCTACTACAGTCCATCGTGATCTGCCGGTTATCTGGGAGGAGTCGTCCTGGACCCGATCGCTGAAGATCTTCTGGACAAGGTCCGCCCGGAGCTCGGATACCGGGAAAAGGGCGGGCAGCACACCAAGTTCGGCGAGTGGTACGCGGATCGCCTCCAGGATCCCCAGTACAAGAACGCGCCGTGGTGCGACATGTTCATCGCGTGGGCCGCGGAGAAGGCGGGTGTCGGCGAGTACGTCGGCCAGTTCGCCTGGACGCCCTCGCACGCCGCCTGGTTCATCAAGCAGGGCGCCTGGTCGCGTACGCCCGAGCCCGGCGCCCTGGTCTTCTACGACTGGGGCGGCGGCAAGAGCTACAAGGGCGTCGACCACGTGGGCATCGTGGAGAAGGTCGACGGCACCAAGATCCGTACCATCGAGGCGAATGTCGACAAAGTCTGGTTGAAGCGGAAATTTCGTGACCAGGAGAAAGTCGTCGGCTACGGCCTGCCCCGCGTGGTCAAGGAGAAGATGCTGGCCGGCACGCTCCAGCCCACCGAGCAGCCCACCGCCTACGCCCCCGAGCTCAAGACCTACACCGAGACCCCGGCAAACAGTTCCCCGCTGGACCTCCTGGGCACCCCGCAGGCCCTGCTCGCCTTCATCGTGCTGACCACCGTCGTGGTCAGCTTCCGCCTGGCCGGTCGTAGCCGTGGCACGCACCGCAGGGTCCTTCGCGAGCTCGTCCCATGGAACGCGCCAACCCCGGAGCCCCCACCGGAACCGGTGGAACCTCCGGTGCGCGAAAGGGCCCCCAACCGCTTCCACGAAGGGCCGCCGATCCATCGCACCCACGTCAGAACGCGGGGCCGCAGGCCGTACGAACGCCTCTGAGAGGGGCGGCCACCTGCGATGCTGGGCATTTAGTAGGACGTCCTAGTAGTTTGTAGGTGAGGCCCCTCACGAAGGAGTGATCTGGCGTGCACGTTCCGGCCCACCCTGTCCGATTCGTGACCGCGGCGGCGTTGTTCGACGGCCACGACGCCGCGATCAACATCATGCGCCGCATCCTGCAGACCCAGGGCGCGGAAGTGATCCACCTCGGCCACAACCGCTCGGTGGACGAGGTCGTCACCGCCGCCATCCAGGAGGACGTCCAGGGCGTCGCCATCAGCTCCTACCAGGGCGGTCACGTCGAGTACTTCTCCTATCTCGTCGAGCTGCTGCGCGAGCGCGGCGCCGGGCACGTCAAGGTGTACGGCGGAGGCGGCGGCGTCATCGTCCAGGACGAGATCGACCTGCTCCACTCCCGCGGCGTCACCCGCATCTTCTCGCCCGAGGACGGCCAGCGGCTCGGCCTGCCCGGCATGATCAACAAACTGATCGAGGAGTGCGACGCCGAGCTCGGCGGCGCCCCCTCGGCCGAGGCCGTGCTCTCCGGCGACCAGGCCGCCCTCGCCAGGGCGATCACGCTGATCGAGTCGGGCCGTGCTTCGGAGGAGCTCCTCGCGGGCGTCCGCGGCGCCCGGCGGCACGCCCCGGTGCTCGGCATCACCGGCACCGGCGGCTCCGGCAAGTCCTCGCTGACCGACGAGCTGGTCCGCCGCCTGCGGGTCGACAACGACGACAAGCTGCGCATCGCCGTCATCGCCATCGACCCGACCCGCAGGCGCGGCGGCGGCGCCCTGCTCGGCGACCGCATCAGGATGAACAGCCTCGGCGCCCAGACCTTCTTCCGCTCCCTGGCCACCCGCGGCGCGGTCGCGGAGGTCCCCGAGCACCTGGACGACGTGATCGCCGCCTGCCGCGCGGCCGGCTACGACCTGGTGATCGTGGAGACGCCGGGCATCGGCCAGGGCGACGCCGGCATCGTCCCCCACGTCGACGTGCCCATCTACGTGATGACGCCCGAGTTCGGCGCGGCCTCCCAGCTGGAGAAGATCGACATGCTCGACTTCGCCGAGGCCGTGGCCATCAACAAGTACGAGCGGCGCGGCGCCGAGGACGCCCTGCGCGACGTACGCCGCCAGATCGTGCGCAACCGCGAGGCCTTCGGCGCCAAGCCGGAGGACATGCCCGTCTTCGGCACCATCGCCGCCCGCTACAACGACGCCGGAGTCACCGCCCTCTACCAGCACGTCAAGGAGCTGCTGGCGGAGAAGGGCCTGCAGACGGGGCCGGGGCTGCTGGCCAGGGTCCAGGGCCGCACCTCGCAGGTGTCGGCGGCGATCGTCCCGCCCGCGCGGGTGCGCTACCTGGCCGAGATCGCCGAGGGCGTGCGCGCCTACCACGCCGAGACCCTGGCCCAGATGGACGTGGCCCGCCGCCGCCAGCAGCTCACCGCCGTCCGCGACATGCTGGGAGAGGACGCCTCACGCCTGGACGAGTTGCTCGGCCGGGCCGAGTCCGACCTGTCGGCGGAGTCCCGCGCCCTGCTCGCCGACTGGCCCGCCACCAAGGAGGCCTACCGGGCCGACGAGCTCGTGGTGAAGGTCCGCGACAAGGAACTGCACACGCCGCTCTGGCGCGAGACCCTGTCGGGCAACCGGATCCCCCGCGTGGCCCTGCCGCGCTTCGACGACCACGCCGAGCTGCTGCGCTTCCTCAGGAGCGAGAACCTGCCCGGCCGCTTCCCGTTCACCGCGGGCGTCTTCCCGTTCAAGCGCGACGACGAGGACCCCACCCGGATGTTCGCGGGAGAGGGCGACCCGTTCCGCACCAACCGGCGCTTCAAGCTGCTGTCGGAGGGCCAGCCGGCCACCCGCCTGTCCACGGCGTTCGACTCGGTGACCCTGTACGGCCACGACCCCGACCTGCGTCCGGACATCTACGGCAAGGTCGGCACCAGCGGCGTGTCCATCGCGACCCTGGACGACATGAAGGTGCTCTACGACGGCTTCGACCTGGCCGCCCCGAACACCTCGGTCTCCATGACCATCAACGGCCCCGCCCCGACGATCCTGGCCTTCTTCCTCAACGCCGCCATGGACCAGGCACTGGAGCGCGACCCCGACGCGGACCCGGACGCGGTCAGAGCCGCCACCCTGGCCAAGGTGCGGGGGACCGTACAGGCGGACATCCTCAAGGAGGACCAGGGCCAGAACACCTGCATCTTCTCCACGGAGTTCTCGCTGCGGATGATGGCCGACATCCAGGAGTGGTTCATCCAGAACCGGGTGCGGAACTTCTACTCCGTCTCCATCTCCGGCTACCACATCGCCGAGGCCGGGGCGAACCCGATCAGCCAGCTCGCCTTCACCCTGGCCAACGGCTTCACCTACGTCGAGGCGTACCTGGCACGCGGGATGAACGTGGACGACTTCGCGCCGAACCTGTCGTTCTTCTTCTCCAACGGGATGGACCCCGAGTACTCGGTGCTCGGGCGCGTGGCCCGCCGCATCTGGGCGGTGGCGATGAGGGAGAGGTACGGCGCGGGCGAGCGTTCCCAGAAGCTCAAGTACCACGTCCAGACCTCGGGCCGGTCCCTGCACGCCCAGGAGATGAACTTCAACGACATCCGCACCACGCTGCAGGCCCTGATCGCCATCTACGACAACTGCAACAGCCTGCACACCAACGCCTACGACGAGGCGGTGACCACGCCGTCGGCCGAGTCGGTGCGCCGCGCGATGGCCATCCAGCTGATCATCAACCGTGAGTGGGGCCTGGCCCGCAACGAGAACCCGGTGCAGGGCGCGTTCATCATCGACGAGCTCACCGACCTGGTCGAGGAGGCGGTGCTGCGGGAGTTCGAGCGGCTGTCGGACCGCGGTGGCGTCCTGGGCGCGATGGAGACCGGCTACCAGCGCGGCAAGATCCAGGACGAGTCGATGCTCTACGAGACCCGCAAGCACGACGGCTCGCTGCCGATCATCGGCGTCAACACCTTCCGCAACGGCGACGACGGCGGGGAGCCGCACAAGAAGCTGGAACTCGCCCGCGGCACCGAGGAGGAGAAGCGCTCGCAGCTCGACCGGCTGCACGCCTTTCACGAGCGCAACCGCGCCGAGGCTCCGGCGGCCCTGGCGAGGTTGCGTGAAGCGGCGATGTCGGACGGCAACGCCTTCGCGGCGCTGATGGAGGCGGCCCGGGTGTGCTCGCTCGGCCAGATCACCGACGCGCTGTTCGAGGCGGGCGGGCAGTACCGGCGCAACGTTTAGGTCGTCCCCAACTAGGTCATGGTTCGGGACATGACGACCCTTGCTGAGCAGTTTGTACAGGTCTTGATTCAGGCCGGCGTGGAACGGGTCTACGGGGTCGTGGGCGACAGCCTCAACCCCATCGTGGACGCGATCAGGCGCTCCGGCTCCATCGAGTGGGCACACGTGCGCAACGAGGAGGCCGGGGCGTTCGCCGCCGCCGCCGAGGCTCAGGTGACCGGGCGGCTGGCGGTGTGCGCCGGCAGCTGCGGCCCCGGCAACACCCATCTGATCCAGGGCCTGTACGACGCCCAGCGCAGCGGCGCGCCCGTGCTCGCGCTGGCCTCGCACATCCCGAGTACGCACATCGGCACCGGCTACTTCCAGGAGACCCACCCGGAGCGGCTGTTCACCGAGTGCAGCGTCTACTGCGAGGCGATCAACTGGCCGGCCCAGATGCCGAAGGTGCTGCGCAGCGCGATCCAGCACGCGATCGGGCTCGGCGGCGTCGGCGTCGTCGTGCTGCCCGGCGACGTGGCCCACCAGAAGGCCGCGGCCCCGGTCGGGCGGCACGACATGCTGGTGCGGCACGGCGTCGTGCACCCGCCGGCCGACCAGGTCGCCCAGCTGGCCGGCGCGCTCAACGCGGCCGGGAAGGTCACGCTGTTCTGCGGCGCCGGCGTACGCGGCGCCCACGACGAGGTCATGTCGCTGGCCGCGCGCCTGAACGCGCCCGTCGGCCACGCCCTGCGCGGCAAGGAGTGGATCCAGTACGACAACCCGTTCGACGTCGGCATGAGTGGCCTGCTCGGATACGGCGCCTGCTACGAGGCGATGAGCGAGGCCGACCTGGTGGTGCTCGTCGGCACCGACTTCCCCTACACCGACTTCCTGCCGGGCACGAAGACCGTGCAGATCGACGCCGACCCGGCGGTGTTCGGCCGGCGGACGCCGCTGGACCTGGCCGTGCACGGCGACGTGGCCACGACGCTGCGGGCCGTACTGCCGAAGGTGGAGCAGAAGAGCGACCGGCGCTTCCTCGGCAAGATGCTGCGCGAGCACTGCAAGAAGCTGGAGCACGTGGTCGAGGCCTACACCCGCGACATCAAGGACAGGGCGCCCATCCACCCCGAGTACGCGGCGAGCGTCCTGGACGAGGTGGCCGCCGACGACGCGGTCTTCACCGTGGACACCGGCATGTGCAACGTCTGGGCGGCCCGCTACCTCACCCCGAACGGCCGGCGGCGGGTGATCGGCTCCTTCAAGCACGGCTCGATGGCGAACGCGCTGCCGCACGCCATCGGCGCCGCCTTCGCCGATCGCGGCCGCCAGGTCGTGTCCATGTCCGGCGACGGCGGGCTGGCCATGCTGCTCGGCGAGCTGATCACGGTCAAGCTGCACAATCTGCCGGTCAAGACGGTGGTGTTCAACAACTCCTCGCTCGGCATGGTGAAGCTGGAGATGCTCGTGGACGGCCTGCCCGACTTCGGCACCGACCACGACCAGGTGTCCTATGCGGCGGTGGCGGCGGCCGTCGGCATCCCGTCGGTCACCGTGACCAGGCCGGGGGAGATCCGCGAGGCGCTGACGAAGGCGTTCGACGCCGACGGCCCCTACCTCGTGGACCTGATCACCGACCCGGACGCGCTGTCGATCCCGCCGAAGGTCTCGGCCGAGCAGATGAAGGGGTTCGCGCTGGCCGCCGGGAAGATCGTCCTGTCCGGCGGGGTCGGCAAGATGGTGGACATGGCCAGGTCGAACCTCCGGAACGTGAAGGGCATATGATCGCCTGCTGGGGAGCACAGCTAACTGGAGGTTTTCATGTCCGAGATCACGTTCAAGGGCAACCCGGTCACGGTCGGCGGCACGTTCCCGCGGCCCGGTGACAGCGCGCCCGGCTTCACGCTGGTGGCCAAGGACCTGTCCGACGTCTCGCTGGCCGACTACGGCGACAAGTACAAGGTCCTCAACATCTTCCCGAGCATCGACACCGGGGTCTGCGCGGCGTCGGTCCGGCGGTTCAACGAGGTGGCCGCCGACCACCCCGACGCCGTCGTCCTGTGCGTCTCGGCCGACCTGCCGTTCGCGCAGGGCCGCTTCTGCGGCGCCGAGGGGCTGGACAAGGTGGTGACGCTCTCGCTGATGCGCGGCAGGGAGTTCCTGAACGACTACGGCGTGGCCCAGGAGAGCGGCCCGCTGGCCGGTCTCGCGGCCCGCGCGGTCGTCGTGCTCGACGGCGAGAACAAGGTCGTCCACTCCGAGCTGGTCCCGGAGATCGTGCAGGAGCCCGACTACGAGGGCGCGCTCAAGGCACTCAAGTAAGGGTCAGGTCTTCCGGCCGATTCCGCAGAGGATGAGCGACTTCTCCGGTTGACCGGGGAAGTCGATCATGTCGGTGTCGTCGGGACGCCACTCCGGCAGCCAGACGACGCCCGGCTCCTCCATCGCGAAACCGTCGAACAACGCCGCGATCTCGTCCCTGCTGCGCAGCGTCAGCGGGCTGGCGGAGTTCCGGTAGACCTCGGTGCCCTTGGTCACCGCCGCCGCGCGGGCGTCGCTGGTGCCGTGGGACAGGACGAGGAAGCTGCCGGGCGCCATCGCGTCCCTGAGCGTGGCGATGATCCGGCCCGGATCCTCCGAGCGGGCGACGAAGTGCAGCACCGCCACGAGCAGGATGCCGACCGGGCGGTCGAAGTCGATGCCGAGCTCGCCGTCCTTGAGTATCTCCTCGGGATGGCGCAGGTCGCCGTGGACCACGGAGGTGTCGCTGTCGAGGGCCAGCAGCGCCCTGGCGTGAACGAGCACGACCGGGTCGTTGTCCACGTACGCCACCCGTGCGCCGGGCGGCGCGACCTCGTGCACGTTGCCCTGCGTGGGCAGGCCGGTGCCGATGTCCAGGAACTGCGTGATCCCCTGCCCCGACAGGTGTCTCACCGCACGTCCCAGGAAGGCGCGGTTGGCGCGGGCGGCGGCCCTCAGCTCGGGCGCCACCCGTAAGATCTTCTCGGCCGCCGCCCGATCGGCCGGGAAGTTGTCCTTGCCGCCCAGGTAATAGTCGTACAGCCGGGCGGCGTTGGGCTTGTTCGGATCGAAGCCCCTCGAACTCCTCTGGTCCAACCGGTGATCCCCCGATCACAAGTAGTCGGCCTTTGTTGCGATCCTACGTATTCGACCCGTGACATGGCGCGAGATCGGCCATAACGTCCGGGAGGGGATCACCGTGCTATGGGCCGGCGTGCGGGATACTTGTCCGTGTGCTGAGCGACGACACCGGCGCCCCCTCGGCGGTGCCGGACCAGGTGAAGCGGATCGTCTCGCTGGTCCCCTCGCTGACCGAGTCGGTCGCCGCCACCGTGCCCGGGTCGCTGGTCGGCGCGACCGACTGGTGCTCGCATCCCGCGGACCTTGACGTGACCCGCGTGCGCGGCACCAAGAACCCCGACCTCGACGCCATCGTGCGGCTGCGGCCCGACGTGGTCCTCGCCAACTTCGAGGAGAACCGCGAGCCGGACATCCTGGCGCTGCGGGAGGCCGGGATCCCGGTCTGGGTCACGGTGATCAGGACGGTGGAGGAGGCGTTCACCTCGCTGGCCAGGATGTTCGAGCTGGCCTGCCGTACGACGGCGCCGCCCTGGCTGGCCGCGGCGCGGGCGGCCTGGGACCTGCCGGAGCCCGCCGTGCGCGCGAGCGCCGTCGTACCGATCTGGCGGCGGCCGTGGATGGTCGTGGGCAGCGGCACCTTCACCGGTGACGTGCTGCGGCGGCTCGGCGTCGACAACCTCTACGAGGGGCACACCGAGCGCTATCCCAAGATCCCCCTGCCCGACCTGGTTGCCGCCGCCCCCGACCTGGTCGTGCTGCCCGACGAGCCCTACGCCTTCTCCGCCGATGACGGCCCCGAGGCCTTTCCCGGGCTGCCGTGCGCGCTGGTGAGCGGGCGCCTGCTCACGTGGTACGGGCCGTCGCTGGCCGTCGCCCCCGCCCTGCTGGGCCAGGCGCTGGGCCGTCCCGCCGCCTAGGCACGATCGGCCAGCGGGGGTCCTTCCAGCGCCGCGTCCACGGCGTCAGGGGACAGGACGTGCTCCGTCACGATCACCGCCGTGCCCACGATGCCGGCGCGCTCGCCGAGCGCGCTGGTCACGATGTCGAGATTGCGGGTCGTGTACGGCAGGCTCCGCCGGTAGACGCTCTCCCTGATGCCCGTCAGGTAGTGCTCCCGGGTCTCGGCCATGTCGCCGGCCAGCACCAGCACCCCCGGATTGAGCAGGCTCACCGCCGTGGCCAGCACGATCCCCAGCGTACGGCCGGCCTCCTGGGCCCGCGCGATGGCCGTGGGGTCACCGGCCTGCACCAGCCGGACGACGTCGCGGCTGGAGGCCTGCCCGAGGTCCACGGCGAGCGCGTGGCCGCTGGCCAGCGAGGCCACGCAGCCGCGTGAGCCGCAGGTGCAGACCCGGTCGTCGCTGTCGCGCAGCCGTACGTGGCCGAGGTTGCCCGCGGCCGCCTCCACTCCCCGGTAGATCTGGCCGTCGATGACGATGCCCGCCCCGATTCCGGTGGAGACCTTGATGAGCAGCAGCGAGGGCGTCTCGCGCCAGTGCGTCCACCACTCGCCGAGCGCCATCGCCTTGGCGTCGTTCTCCACCAGGATCGGCACGTCGAACCCGGTCCCGATGGCCTGGGCGATCGGGTACTCGTCCCAGCCGGGCATCAGGAACGACCTGACGGCCCGGCCCGAGGCGTGGTCGACGGAGCCGGGCAGGTCGACGCCGATGCCGCAGACCCGGTCGCGGGCGTGCCCGGTCCGGTCGAGCAGGCGCTGGAAGGCCTGGCGCACCCAGGTCAGGACGGGTTCGGGCCCGAGCTCGATGCGGATCTCGGTGTGTTCCTCGGCCAGCGGGCGGGCGGCGAGGTCGGTCAGCGCCACGCGGGCGTGGCCGGCGCCGAGGTCGGCCACGAGCGCGAACCGGTTGGTGGAGTCGATGTCGAGCACCGACGGCGGCCGCCCGCCGCCGGAGATGGCGACGCCGGACTCGTGGATGTATCCGGCCTCGATGAGCCGGTCGACCCGATCGGTGATCGTCGAGCGGGACAGGCCGGTGAACTCGATGAGTTCCTTGCGCGTTCGGCAGGAGCCGTTCCTGATGAGCTGGAGCACCTGCCCTGCCGTGAGCATGGCCTATCCCTTCTCCGCCCCGGCGGTGAGCCCTTCGGTCAGCAGCCGCTCGCTGGCGAAGAAGACGATCACGATGGGCAGCGTCAGAACCACCGATCCTGCCATGAGAACCGTGGTCGGGATCTCGATACTGCCCGCCAGCTGGGAGAGCCCGAGGGAGACCGTCCATCTTTCCCGCCGCTCGACCAGGAAGAGCAGGGCGAACAAGAACTCGTTCCAGGCGATCATGAAGACGTACAGCCCGGTCGCCATGAGCGCCGGCTTGGACAGCGGCAGCACCACCCGCCAGATGGTCTCCACCCGGGAGCAGCCGTCGATGGCCGCCGCCTCCTCGACGCTCTGCGGGACGGTCTCGAAGTAATTGCGCAGCATGTACACGGTGACCGGGACGGTCTGGGCGATGTAGACGAGGATCAGGCCGGCCAGCGAGCCGCGCAGGCCCATCATCGTGAACAGCACGAACAGCGGGATGGCCAGCACGATGGCCGGGAAGAGGTAGACGGCCAGGAACAGGAAGTGCACCTGCCGGCGGCCGAAGAAGCGCAGCCTGGCGACGGCGTACGCGCCCGGGATGGAGATCAGCAGTGTGACCGCCACCGAGGAGACGGCGATGATCGCGCTGTTGCCCATGAAGGTCAGGAAGCCCTGCCGGGTCAGGACGTCGGCGTAGGTGCTCAGGGTGAAGGCGTTCGGCCAGAGTGATCCTGGTTCGAGTATCAGCTCCTGGATGTCGCGCACCGACAGCATCACCATGTAGAAGAACGGGAACGCGGTGATCACGAACAGGAAGGCGATCACCAGCGGCCGCAGCGCGCGCAGCAGCGCGCGCTCGAACCTATCCCTGCTCACGCGCACCTCCCGAGAAGAAGCGCAGGTAGATCACCAGGAAGACGACGAGCACCACGGCCAGCACGATGGCCTGCGCGGCCGAGGCGCCGATGTCGTCGCGCGCGGTCAGGAAGTTGTAGACGCGCACCGAGACCACCTCGGTGCCGGCGCCGCCGCCGGTCAGCAGGTAGACGTCGTCGAACTTGGTGAAGGTGAAGACGAAGCGCAGCACCGACAGCAGGGCGATGATCCGCCAGAGCTGCGGCATGATCACATAGCGGAAGCGCTGCGTGGGCGTGGCCCCGTCGACCACGGCCGCCTCGTCCAGTTCCTTGGGCAAGGCCTGCAGCCGGGCCAGGATGAACAGGAAGGCGAAGGGGAAGTACCGCCAGGCCTCGAAGGCGATCACCGTCAGCAGCGCCACCGGGACCTCGATGCCCAGGAAGGTGCCGCGGGCCTGCGACAGGAAGGCGATCGGCTCGCTCAGCCAGGTGTTGACGATCCCGTACTGCGGGTTCAGCATCACCTCCCACAGGAAGGCCACGGCCACGACCGGCGCCACGTACGGCACCAGGATCGAGGCCCTGACCAGCGTCCGCCCGGGGAACCTGTCCCGGAGCGCGAGCGCGGCCACCAGCCCGACGGCGATCGACAGCGCCGTGCCGGCGACCGTGTACACGAGCGTGTTGACCAGCGCCGACCAGAAGCCCGGCTCGGAGATCACGTAGGTGAAGTTCTCCAGCGTGTAGTGGCCGAAGATCCCGACCCGCCTGATGTTGATCAGCCGGACGTCCTGGAAGGCCAGCATGACCGCCCACAGCAGTGGCACCACGACCACGACCAGCGTGACCACCAGCGTGGGCGAGATCAGCGCGAGCCCGGCTCTGCCCTCCTGCTGCCGGAGCGTCCCCTTCACTGACGGATCCCGCGTTTGATGCTCTCCACGTCCGCCTTGGCCTGCGCCGCCGCGGCCTCGGGCGTGAGCGAGCCCTCGACGATCCCGCTCAGCGCCTTGGGCACCGGCAACTCGCCCATCGTGACGCCGACCAGCTTGCCCTGCCCCTGCGGGATGCCCCAGCGGCCGAAGGTGTCGGGGCTCTTGCGCAGCGCCTCCAGCGTCGCGGCCGGGTACAGCTCGGCCAGCGGCTTCTTGGTGTCCACGCCGGCCGGCAGCTTGGCCCACGCGCCGGCGAACTCGGGACGGGTGGGGAACTTGCCCTCGGGCGCCATGCCCATCCAGCGCTCGTAGCCCTCGTTCATCAGGTACGCGACGAACTTCGCCGCCGAGTCCTTGGCGGCGTCGCGGGTGACGGCCCAGGAGACGATCTCGCCGTACTGCGCGGGCGCGGCGCCGTCCGGGCCCTTCAGCGCGGTCACCACGCCGGTGTTCGCGGCCAGCCACTCCTTGTCGGTACGGCACGCCGCGCAGGAAGGCAGCGCGTCGTTCCGCAGCCCGGCCATCTCGTCGAGGATGAACGACGACCAGATCATCATGGCCGCCTTGCCGGAGAAGTACGTGGCCCGGGTCGAGTCGACGTCCTGCTTGCCCTTGACCGAGTACTGCTTGGCCAGCGTGGAGTAGAACGTGAAGGCCCGCACGCAGCTGGGTGAGGCCAGGGCCACGTTGCCCGAGCCGTCCACCAGCTCGCAGCCGTTGGCCAGGGCCACGTGCTCGAAGCTCTGGGCGGTGAAGGAGTCCTTGGGCGCGACCGCCAGCGTGATGCCGGCCACGTCGGGGCCGTGCAGCTTGGCGGCGGCGGCCTGCAGCCTCTCGTAGGTGTCCGGCGGCTCCAGCCCGGCCTTCTCGAACAGGTCCTTGCGGTAGAGGATCAGCTGGGCCCAGCCGTCGCTGGGCACGGCCAGCAGTTTGCCGTCGGCGGTGTTGAGGTCGAGCGCCCGTTTGGAGAAGGTGGCGCGGCCGAGCTGGTCGACGACCCTGCCCGGCGTCTCGGTGTCGAGCAGGTCGTTGGCCTCCATCTCGCGTACCGCCGCCAGGGGGAGTGCGCCGATCACGTCGGGCAGGTCGCCCGCGGCGGCGGCAGCGGTCAGCGTCTGGCTGAACTGGTCCTCGGCCACCGGCACCAGCTTGACCTTGATCTTGGTCTTCTGTGTGAACTCGTTGACGATCTTGTTCTGGACGTCCATCCGGTCCGGGAGGTTCTCCTCGGTCCAGACGGTGATCTCCGTGGCGGCGGCGGGCCGGCTGCCCCCGCCGCCGTCCCCGCAGGCGGTCATGGCCGCGACCAGCGCGGCGGCGCTGAGAACGGCGGTTGCCTTTCCTGGCATGGCACGCTCCTCGGTCTGCACCCGGCGCTCCGAGCAGCCCGACGCCAGGTCTCCGGCAAGGCCCCCGCGAAAGGGGTTGGGCCGCCTTTACCCCGCGATGAGCGGCCGCAACGTGTGATAGGCGATCCCGAGACCGGTCCGGACCCTCGCCGGGTCGCCACTCCACACCGGATCCTCGTGCTCTACCGACACCACCCCGTCGTACCCGCCTTCCTGAAGTGCGTCAATGACCCTGGTCCAGTCGACCTGCCCGCGGCCGGGAACCCGGAAGCGGTACCAGCCCTTCTCGCCGCCGATCGGGCCGAAGAACCCGGTGTGGTCGATCCGGCCGCCGAGTATCTCGGTGTCCTTGGCCTGGACGTGCGCGATCTCCGAGACGTACGGCCGCGCCGCCGCCACCGGATCGATGCCCAGCGCCACCAGGTGTGAGGGGTCGTAGTTGAGCTTGAGCCCGAGCCCGAACATCCACTCCCACAGCTCGGGCGAGTAGGCCAGGTTGCCCGGGTACCCGTCGGGGTGCCAGCTCTTCATGACGCAGTTCTCGATGACGAGATCGACCCCGTGCCCCTTGGCGTGCTCGACCAGCGGACCGAAAACGTCCTCGGCCTTCTTGAGGTTGTCGTGCACCGTCATCCCGGCGTCGCGGCCGACGAAGGTGCCCACGGTCGGGCAGCCGAGCGCGGCGGCCGCCTCGACGCAGTGCCGCACGTGCGCGTTCACCTGCGGCCCTTCGGTTGGGTGCAGGTTGTTCTCGTAGTAGGCGATCGAGGAAAGGGCGAGTCCGGTGTCCGCGAAGATTCGCCTGACCCGCTCGTATTCGAACTCATCGAAACGCTCTACTCTGATGTGATTTCGGGCATCCGTTGCCGGCCATCCGGCCACTTCCAGTGCTTCGAATCCCCGGTCGACGGCCCAGCGTGCGATGTCGGAAAGGTTGCTTTCCGGAAGACACGCTGTTAGGAACCCCAATTTCATCGGCTACCTCCAACAAAAGTCGTAGACTTACGAGTGCTGATTACACAACTATCGCATGCAAACGAGCACTAAACCTGTGACTTTTGTTTGATAAAAAAGCGTAAGTGTGGGGAATGCACGTCATCACCATTCAAGGGCCAGGTGCTGTCCGCGTCAGTCTGGAGCCAACCGGTGAGCTGGAGCCGGGCTGCGTGCGGGTCCGCACGATCTACTCAGGTGTCTCGGCGGGGACGGAACTCACCGCCTACCGTGGCACCAACCCGTATCTCACGAAAAAGTGGGATACCGAACAACGGCTGTTCGTCGAGGGCCGCACACACGCCTACCCGCTGACCGGCTGGGGCTACCAGGAGGTCGGCGAGGTCGTCGAGGCCGCTCCCGACGTACGCGAGCCGATGGTGGGCAGCGTCGTCTGGGGCATCTGGGGCCACCGCGAGGAGGCCGTCGTGCCCGCCGAGCGGCTCGCCGGGCATCTCATGCCGCCCGGCGCGGACCCGCTCACCGGCGTCTTCGCCCGCGTCGGCGCCATCGCGCTCAACGCCGTCCACGCGGCGGACCTGCACCTGGGCGACCAGGTCGCGATCTTCGGCCAGGGCGTCATCGGCCTGCTCGCCACCCGCTTGGCCGTGCTCAGCGGCGCCCGCGTGGTCGCCGCCGACGCCATCCCCGAGCGGCTCGAACTCGCCCGGCGCTTCGGCGCCGCCGAGACCTACGACGTACGGGAGGGCTCGATGGCCGAGTTCATCCGCAAACGCGTCGTGGGCGCCGACGTCGCCGTCGAGCTCAGCGGCAGCCATACCGGCCTGCACGAGGCCATCAGGACCGTCCGCAGGGGCGGCCGGGTCGTCGCGGCCGGGTTCTACCAGGGTGACGGCCTCGGGCTGCGGCTCGGCGAGGAGTTCCACCACAACCAGGTGCAGCTCGTCTCCTCGCAGATCGGCGGCGTGGCCGCGTGGCTGGCGCACCGATGGGACGTGGAACGGCTCCAGCGCACGTTCATGGAGCTCGTCCACCGCGGCGAGGTCCGCGCGGGAGACCTGGTCAGTCATGTCATGGACGCCGCCCAGGCGGCCGAGGCCTTCGAGCTGATCGACCGCCGCCCGTCGGAGGTGCTCCAACTCGTCTTCAAGTTCAAGGAGCCAGCGTGAAGCTTGCCGTACAGGAGCAGCTGCTGCCGGGGCGCACCCTGCAGGAGAAGTTCGCCTTCGCGGTCGATGCCGGATTCGACGCGATCGAGCTGCGTGGGAAGGGCGACTTCCACTTCGCCGGGCGGCTGACCGAGCTGAAGCGGGCGCTCGCGGACGGCGTGGTCATGCCGACCGTATGCGTGGACATGCCGCACTTCATCGGCGACTTCGACGCCGCCAAGCGCACCGACGCCATCCAGCAGTTGCGCTCCCAGCTCACGGTCATCGCCGAGCTGGGCGGGATCGGGGTCATGACGCCCGCCTCCTGGGGGCAGTTCTCGCGGCGGCTGCCGCCGTTCGAGCCGCCGCGCAGCCCGGGGGAGGACCGTGAGGTGCTGGCCGAGGCGCTCGGGGTGCTCGGCGAGCACGCGCAGCGCAACGGCGTGCTGATCATGCTGGAGCCGCTCAACCGTTACGAGAACCACATGGTCAACACCCTGGCCGAGGCGGTGTCCTACTGCTCGATGGACGCGATCAAGGTCGTCGGCGACACGTACCACATGAACATCGAGGAGGACGATCCCTGCCGCTCGCTGGTGGAGGCCGCGCCGTACCTCGCGCACATGCAGATCAGCGAGTCCAACAGGAACCAGCCCGGCACCGGGCACCTCGACTGGGGTTCCCAGCTGGCCGCGCTGGACGCCACCGGGTACGAGGGCTACCTGGCGCTGGAGTGCCGGCTTCGCGGTGAGCCGGAGATCGTGCTGCCGCAGACGGCGGCGTTCGTCAGGAAGTTCCTGTGATCCGCGAGGCGGTGCGCGTCCTGGTCGCCAACTGGGACGGCAGCTACACCGTGCCCTCGCGGCGGCTCTACCCCCACCAGTGGAGCTGGGACTCGGCCTTCGTCGCGATCGGCAACGCCCGCTGGTCGCCGCGGCGGGCCAGGTCCGAGCTGCTGTCGTTGTTCGGCGCGCAGTGGCGCGACGGGCGGGTGCCCCACATCGTCTTCAACCCGGAGGTGCCCGACGGCGCCTACTTCCCCGGCCCCGACGTCTGGGAGGTCCGGGCGCCCTCCGGCTCGGCCACCTCGGGCATCGTGCAGCCGCCGGTTCACGCGCTGGCCGCCTGGCGGGTCCACCTGGCCGATCCCGATCCCGCCTTCCTGCGCCGCATCTACCCTCGGCTCGTGGCCCAGCAGCGGTTCCTGCGAACCGCGCGCCGCTCGGCGGACGGCCTGATCTCGATCGTGCACCCGTGGGAGTCCGGCATGGACAACAGCCCCTCCTGGGACGTGCCGCTGGCCGCCGTCCAGGCCGGGCCCATGGGCGCGCGGCGCAAGGACCTCGCCCACGTCAGCGCCGACGAGCGGCCCACCGACCGCGACTACGAGCGCTACACCGCGCTCGCCCGCGCCTACCGCGACACCGGCTACCGCAGGGCGGGCGCGTTCGCGGTCGAGGATCCGCTGTTCAACGCCGCGTACGGCGTGGCCGAGACGTCACTGGCCCGCATCGCCAAGGCGATCGGCCTCGACCCCGACCCGCACCACCGCGAGGCCGCCGAGATCACCGCGGCCATGGTCGCCCACCTCTACGACGACGGCCTGTTCCACGCCCGCGACGCGAGCACCGGCTGCCCGATCCGCTCCCAGAGCGCCGCCGGGCTCGTCCCGCTCATGCTGCCCGACCTGCCGCGCGAGATCGCCCACGCGCTCATCGGCACCGCACTCGACCGCTTCGAGATCAAGAACGGGCTGCTGCCCAGCTACGCCCCCGGCACCCCCGAGTTCGACCCGGCCCGCTACTGGCGCGGGCCGAGCTGGCTCAACCTGACCTGGCTGGTCTGGCAGGGGTTGCGGCACCGCCGGCCCGACCTGGCCGAGGCACTGGCCGACGGCATGGTCGGCGCGGTGGCCCGGTCGGGCTTTCGCGAGTACTTCGACCCGTTCACCCGCGCCGGGCACGGCTGCCGTGACTTCAGCTGGTCAGCCGCGCTCATCCTGGACGTCGCGGCAGAGCACGGCCTGGAGGGCCTGCCTGCGGCGGGCGGCGAGATCGCGAAGGAGCTCGGGCGCCTTGCCGAAGCGGACGACGTCGGTGATCACGTGCTCACGTAGCCACGGGCCGATGCGGTGCAGGAGCTCGACGGTCTCGCGCGAGAGGCGGTCGCGGTCCCAGGCATGGGCCATGCCGCGCGGCACCCGGCCGATCTGCGCGCAGCGCAGGCTCAGGCCGTTGTGGTGGAACTCCTCGCCGAGCCGTACCAGGCCGGCGCCGCCGGTGTAGAAGGCCAGGTCGATCGCGCTGCCCTGGGGGCGCAGCAGCTTGAGCGCCAGGGCCAGCGCCCGTTCCTGGCCGCGGCACTGGAAGACCACGTCGGCGCCGTGGTCGTTGGGGCCGTGCCGCCAGCGGCGCTTCAGCTGGAACGCGTCCTCGGCCGGCAGGGTCTCCACGCCGAGCGCGGCGGCCACGCACAGCCGCGCGGGGGTCTCGTCGACCACCACGACCTCGGTCCCGGCTCCCGCGCCCGCCGCGAACGCCGCCACCAGCAGCCCGACCACGCCCGCCCCGACGACCACCACCCGCCGCCCGCGCACCCCGTCGAGCAGGTCGCGCACGCCGGGCCCGAGCAGGTCGTGCGCCGCATGCAGCAGGCCGTTGGCGCAGATCGGCCCCATGTGCGCGGCGTAGATCCCGAGCAGCGGGTCGAGGTCACGCGGCAGTTCGACGAAGCGGTCGCGCAGCGGGTCGGCGGCGTAGGCGGTGCGGTGCCCGTAGGCCATTGCGACGATCCGCCCGGCGGCGACCGCGTCGGTACGGCTGTCCACGACCATCCCCACCTGCATGTAGCCGATGCCGCGCACCGGGTAGGCCATCACCGGCCCGCCCGTGCCGAACAACCCGAGCGCCGGGTCCCACGAGGTGTTCAGGTAGGGGTTGGTGCCCTTGACGTAGGTCAGCTCGGTCCCGGCGGAGACGCCGCTGTAGACGGTCTCCACCAGGAAGCCGCCCGGCGCCGCCATGGGCATCGGCTCCGAGATCAGGCTGACCCGCTCCGGCCCGTCGATGCTGAGCACCTCAGCCATCCAGCACCACCGGCTCCCGCGTGGCCGCCGACCGCGCGACCGCGTGCGCCAGACGATGCGTCTTCAGCGCCTCGTGGTACGGCACGCGTACGTCGGCCGGCTTCCCCCGCACCGCGTTGACGAACTCCCGGTCCACGTGGACCTTGGCGGCCCCGCCGTCCTCGATCACCGTGCGCCCGTCGACGACCAGGCGCTCCTCGCCCAGGTCGAGCGTGACGCCCTCGGCGTGCACCTCCAGCCCGGCACGCTGCTTGCCCGCGCAGAGACTGGTGGCGGCCAGCGTGCCCGCCGCGCCGCCCGCGAAGCGCAGCACCGCCGCCGTGGCCCGGTCGATCTCGCCGTCCGCCGCCCCGTCCGACGGTACGGCGTGCACCATCGCGACCTCGCCCACCAGCACCCTGGCCAGGTCCAGCACGTGGACGGCCTGCTCGACGATCTGGCCGCCGGAGGTTTCGGTACGCAGCCACCAGTCCACGGGCGGCACCTTGTCGAGCCAGTGGCCGAGGGCCAGCCGTACGGGGCGCCCGTCGAGTAGTTCGCGGGCTTTCTGCAGGATGTCGAGGTAGCGCCAGTGGTGACCGACGGCGGAGGGAAGGTCGCGGCGGGCTATCTCGGCGCCGATCTTTTCCGCGGTTTCTAGATCAATTGCTAACGGCTTTTCTACAAAAAGCGGAAGATTGCACGACAAAGCATCTATCTCCGGGTTACCGTGCGCGAAAGGTGGCACGCACACGTAGACGGCATCCAGTCCGCCGGCGTCCAGCAGGTCGGTGTGACTCCCGTACGCCAGGGAGTCATGCCGAGAGGCCAGTGCCTCGGCCTTGTGGGGAACCGCGTCGGCGATTCCGGCAATCGTCACGTCGGGGAATGTCGAGAGTACCTCTGCGTGACGAGCGGCGACATTTCCAGCACCTATGATGCCGATTCGAGTTATTGGCGACACAGGATGGCATATCCCACATCCGCTGATGAACAAACGAAAATGTTCGAACTCCTATCGGCAGGGCATGTGTCGCCATCCGTGACCTGAGACGATCGGGGTGAGCGCATGGAGACGGATCCGCGGGTCCGGGACTGGTACAGGCGGCGCACCAGCAGAGCCGCCGACTGGTCGCCGGACGCACTGGTGGCCGCCAAGGGGGCGACCACGGTGAGCGTGGTTCTCCCGGCCCGCGACGAGGAACGCACGGTCGGGCTGATCGTCTCGGTGATCCGCCGCGACCTCGCCGACCTGGTGGACGAGATCGTCGTCGTGGACTCCCGCTCCACCGACGCCACCGCCGCCGTGGCCACCGCCGCGGGCGCCACGGTCGTGCGCCAGGACGACGTGCTGGCCCACCTGCCGCCGCTGTCGGGCAAGGGCGAGGCACTGTGGAAGGGACTGGCCGCCAGCTCCGGCGACCTCGTCGTCTTCGTCGACGCCGACCTGCGCGACTTCCGCCCCTCCTTCGTCACCGGCCTGCTCGGGCCGCTGCTGCTCGACACGGGCGTGCAGTTCGTCAAGGGCGCCTACGAGCGCCCGCTGAACGGCATGCGCGGCGAGGGCGGCCGGGTCACGGAACTCGTCGCCCGGCCCCTGCTCAACCTGTGGTGGCCGGAGCTATCCGGGTTCGTCCAGCCGCTCGGCGGCGAATACGCGGCCCGCCGGACGGCCCTGGAACGCGTGCCGTTCGCGACCGAATACGGGGTGGAGCTCGGCCTGCTGGTCGACCTGCTCGAACTCGTCGGCCTGGACGCCATGGCCCAGGTGGACCTGGGCTGCCGCACCCACGCGCACCAGTCCACGGCGGCGCTCGGCCGCATGGCCGCCCAGATCATGCTCACCGCGTGGACCAGGCTCGAACGCCAGGGCCGGGTGGTGTCGGTGGCGGCGCCCACGCACAGCCTGCTCCAGTTCGACGCCGAACGGCGGGCGGCCCGCGCCGACGTGTCCGTGGCCGAGCGCCCGCCGCTGGCCTCACTGGCCATCGAGGAGGACGTCGCGTGAACATCCTGATGAACGCCGGCCCGTGGCTGGAGGTACCGCCGCCCGGCTACGGCGGGATCGAGAACGTGGTGGCCACGCTGGTGCCCGCGCTGCGCGAGCGTGGCGTACGCGTGGTGCTGGCTTCGGTGGGGTCGAGCACCGTCGAGGCCGACGAACTGGTGGCCGCCTTCCCCGAGGGGCAGTTCGCCCACCTGCAGAAGCCGTACAACCAGGTGATGGGGCTGGCCCACGCCCACCAGGCGCGGGTGGCGCGGGAGTTACGCGGCCGCGACGACATCGACCTCGTCCACGATCATCTGGAGGTCGTCGGCCCCGCGGTGCTGTCGGCGCTCGGCGGGCCGCCGGTGCTCCACACCCTCCACTGGGACCTGCGCAAGCACCCCGACTTCTACGGGGCCTGGCCCCGGGACATCGCCGTCAACGGCGTCTCCCACGACCAGCTCACCCGCGCGCCCGCCGCCCTGCGCGCCGCCGCCGTGGGCGCGGTCCACCTGGCCACCCCGCTGGCCGGGCGCGACCTGCGCTTCCCGCGCGGCGCGCACCTCGCGGTCATGGGCCGCATCTGCCCGCTCAAGGGCCAGCACGTCGCCGTCCGCGTGTGCCAGAAGCTCGGCCTGCCGCTGGTCCTGGCCGGCCCGGTCAGCGGTATCGGCGGCCCCGCCGAGCTGGAACGTGTCCTGGAAGACCCGGAACATCCGCTCCACGGACACCCGGACGTCCGCTACCACCGCGACCACGTCGCCCCCCATCTGGACGGCGACCTGGTCCGCTGGGCCGGCGGCGTCGCCGGGGACCGGCGCGACGAGCTCTACGGCACCGCCAGGGCCGCCCTCTTCCCCCTGCAGTGGGACGAGCCGGGCGGCACCGCCGTGGTCGAGGCCCTGGCCCTGGGCGTCCCGGTGATCGGCCTGCGCCGCGGCTGCCTGCCCGAACTGGTCGAGCACGGCCGTACGGGCTTCCTGGCGGACACCGAGGAGGAACTCGCCGAATGGCTGGGGCGCGTCGACGACCTCGACCCGGAGGAGTGCCGCCGCGAGGCCCGCGCCCGCTTCACCCCGTCCATCATGGCCGAGCGCTACCTGGAGCTCTACGCCCGGCTCAGTTGAAGCCCCGGGGCAGCACCGCCACCGGGCAGATCGAGGCACGCAGCACCTTCATCGCCAGCTCGCCCAGGAAGACCCGGTGCGCCTGCGCGTCCTCACTGCTCGCGCAGACCAGCAGGTCGCCCGGGGGCCATTCGACCGCGCCGATCGCGGCCGCCACGTCGTAGCCTTCGGCGATCTCCGCCTCGGCCTCGATGCCGGTGCCCTCCCACGCCAGCCGTACGGCGAGGGCGAGGTCGTCGCGCAGCCGGCCGGCGTCCTCGGTGCGCAGGTCCAGCGTGATCAGCCGCAGCGGCACCCCGAGCAGCAGCGCCGCCTGGGCCACCCGCTCCACGGCCTCGTCGCACTGCGGCCGGTGCACGTACGCCAGCGTCAGCCGGGTCGGCGCCGCCGGCGGGCGGTAGCCGGCCGGGGCCAGCATCACCGCCTCGCTCGACAGGTGCAGCAGATGGTCGGAGGTGCTGCCGATCGCGATGCGGCCGTGCTGCCCGCCGTCCGCGGAGCCGACCACGATCAGGTCCGCCTTGATCCGGCTGGCCAGCACCGCGAGGCCGCGGCCGGCGCCGCGGCTCTCGAACGCCATGTACTCCGCGGGCCGCTCGCCGAGCTCGCCCGCCGCGTGGGCCAGGTTCGCCTGCGCCTCGACCGCCTGGCCGGGGCTGCCCGGCGGGTAGATGGTCGCCACCGTGAGCTCACCGCCGGTGACCTGCGTGATCGCGGTCCCCAGCGCGAGCGCGTCCCGTCCTCCAGCGTCGCCGGTGTACCCGACGATCACGTGCGCACCGATCACGCATCCCTCTCTACCCGCTCTGAGCAGGGAATACGCGGGTTCTGTCCGACGTTGTGAACTCTTGGAGGCGCACGCGAAGTGAAGATCACACCAGACACGGAATTCAACGGCTCCCGCGGTCAGGTCACCCTCAGGGAAGCCGTGAAGCAGCTCAAGGCCCACGAACTGGACTGCACCATCTCCCGCGAAACCCTCGAAGGCAAGGTCAACGTCTTCGCCGAGTGCGTACAGCGTGGTTTCACCCCGCTGCGCAGCGAGATCATGGCCGCGTACTACGTCGCCGAGAACGACGCGGCCAAGGACGCCTTCGAGACCGGGCTGATCACGGAGGGCGAGCTCAGACAGCGACAGCTCGATCTCGCCCGCATCCTCACCGGCACCGCCTGACCCCCTATCGGCCATATGGCCGATGACGCCTGGCCGAACTGCCGACGAAACCACTCGGTAAGATCATTAAGGTCATGTCCATCGTTTCTTCATCGATTGGACATGTGTTGTACCGCGACATCGTCGATTTCGCCCTCGGCACGCCCGGCTGGGTGCACACCTTCGCGGAGGTGGGCACCGATGCCGGGCTCTTCGTGTTCGCCGCCCTGTTCGTCCTGTGCTGGTGGCGCGCCCGCCGCGCGCCCGCCCGCGAGCTGGCCATCGCCCTGGTAGGACCCGCCGCGGTGATCGTCGCCTATGTCGTGAGCGAGATCGTGAAGCTGATCGTGCGCGAGGAACGGCCGTGCCGCGGCGTCACCACGGTGGCCGCCTGCCCGCCGGCCGGGGACTGGTCGTTCCCGAGCAACCACTCCGTGATCGCCGCCGGCGCCGCGGGCGCCCTCATCCTGGCGTGGCGTGCCCTCGCCTGGGTCGTGCTCCCGCTGGCGGCGATCATGGCGTTCTCCCGGGTGTTCGTCGGCGCGCACTACCCGCACGACGTGGCCGCCGGGTTCGCGCTCGGGCTCGTGATCGCGCCGCTGGTCGCGCTGCTGTGCGTCGGCGCGGTCACACCCCTCGTCCGCCTGGTACGCGACCGGCTGGCCCTCGCCGCCTAACGGGCGAACCGGTCGGTTGCCTCCACCAGGCGGTCCACGATGCCGGGCTCGGTCGAGGCGTGCCCGGCGTCGTTCACCACGTGGAAGTCCGCCTCAGGCCACGCCTTGTGCAGGTCCCAGGCGGTCGCCATGGGCGTACAGGCGTCGTAGCGGCCCTGCACGATCACGGCGGGGATGTGCCGGATCTTCCCGACGTCCCGGATGAGCTGCTCCGGCTCGAACCACCCGTCGTGCGTGAAGTAGTGGTTCTCGATGCGCGCGAAGGCCAGCGCCATCCGCTCCTCACCGAACTCCGCCACCAGTTCCGGATCGGGCAGCAACGTCACCGTCGAGCCCTCCCACTGCGCCCACGCCTTGGCGGCCGGCACCCGCACCGCCGGATCGGAACTCTCCAGCCTTTCGCGGTAGGCGGCCATCAGGTCGCCGCGCTCCCCGGGCGGGATCGGCGCCACGAACCCCTCCCACAGGTCGGGGAACAGGTGGGAGGCGCCCTCCTGGTAGAACCAGTGCAACTCCCGGGGACGCAGCGTGAAGATGCCCCGCAGCACCAGCTCCGTCGTGCGCTCGGGGTGCGTCTGCGCGTAGGCCAGCGCCAGCGCGCTGCCCCATGACCCGCCGAAAACCTGCCAGCGCTCGATGCCGAGGTGCTCGCGCAGCTTCTCCATGTCCGCCACCAGGTTCCAGGTGGTGTTGTGCTCCAGCGAGACCGCCGCGTCGCTCGCGTGGGGCCTGCTGCGCCCGCAGTTGCGCTGGTCGAACAGGACGATGCGGTACAGCTCCGGGTTCCACTGGCGGCGGTGCTTGCCGGTGCACCCGCCGCCCGGCCCGCCGTGGAGCATGACCGCGGGCTTTCCGTCCGGGTTGCCGCACACCTCCCAGTAGATCTGGTCGCCGTCTCCGACCTCGAGAAGGCCGGAATCGTAGGGCTCGATGGCCGGGTAGAGCTGTCTCATGGTTCGGCATGATTCCATGCGTGTAAAGCCCCCGGCCGCACCGACCGTGAGGCCGCTTCGCCCGCCCGCGTCTCTCGCGTGGCGGGCATGCCCCCGGGTGCGCGCCTCCGGCGAGGCGGTGCCTCAGGCTGACCAGCACGTGCTCGGCGGGGACTTTCTGGGAGATCGGCTGGTTCGCGAAGCATGATGGGAGGCATGAACGTGAACCTGGTCGGGCTCGATGACATCCGGGCCGCCGCCGAGCGGATCGCCCCCGTGGCGGTCAGGACTCCGCTCGTTTCCATGGGTGAGGCGTGGGTCAAGCCGGAGAGCCTTCAGCGGGTCGGCTCCTTCAAGATCCGGGGCGCCTACAACGCGGCCGTCTGCCTGGCGGGGGCGCGGGGCGTGGTGGCCCACTCCTCCGGCAACCACGGGCAGGCGCTGGCGTACGCGGCGAAGCTGCTGGGTGTGCCGTGTGTCGTGGTGGTGCCGGAGGGGACGCCCCGGGTCAAGGCGGAGGCGATCGTCGGGCACGGGGCCGAGCTGGTGGTGGTGCCGCCTGAGCAGCGGGTGTCGGCGGCGGAGAAGGTGGCGGCCGAGCGGGGGATGACGATGGTGCCGCCGTACGACCATCCGGCGGTCATCGCGGGGCAGGGGACGATCGGGCTGGAGATCGTGGCGGATCTGCCGGACGTCGAGGTGGTGCTGGTGCCGGTGAGCGGGGGCGGGCTGGCTTCCGGGATCGCTTCGGCGGTCAAGGCGCTCAGGCCGGACGCCAAGGTCGTCGGGGTGGAGCCGGAGCTGGCGGCCGACGCGCGGGAGAGCCTGCGCGCGGGGCGGGTGGTGTCGTGGGAGCCGGCCAGGACGTTCAGGACGATCGCCGACGGGCTGCGGGCGGACCTGTCCGAGCTGACCCTCGCGCACCTGCGGGAACGGCTGGACGACATCGTGACCGTCTCCGAGGACGAGATCCGCGCCGCCATGGGCCATCTGGCCAGGACGGCCCGGCTGGTGGCCGAGCCCAGTGGCGCCACCGCGACGGCGGCCTACCTGGCGGGGCGGGCGCCGGCCGGGCGGACCGTGATCGTGTTGTCAGGGGGCAACGTGGATCCCGAGCTGTTCCGCTCGGTGATCTAGGACGACCAGGCGAGGCGGGTCAGGAATCCGCGCTCGTCGCGGGCGTACTCGCCGAAGGCCCGCTGGATCTCCGCGAGGCCGGGCACCAGCGTGCGGTGGAGGGTGCCGCCCTCCTTGTACTCCAGCTCGTAACCCCCCGCCTCGGGCGAGACCTGCATGAAGTGGCGGCCGAAGTTGACGAGGGCGACGAAGGGGTTCTGGGCGGACAGCGTGGCCAGGGCGTCGTGGACGAGGCCCAGGTCCGGGTCGGTGACGATCATGCCGTCGCCGGTGTGGAGCTGCATGCCCGCGTAGGCGCCGCGTGGCCCCGCGTTGTGGACGAGGTCGCGCTGCGGGTCGTAGCAGACCAGGCCGTGCGCGCCGGCGACGGCGAAGACCCGGCCGGACATCTCGTCCATGGACTCCAGATCCATGGTCACCAGCACGTGCCCGCCCGTGTAGGCCGTGAGCTTCCCGGGCAGCTCGTCGGCGTACGGCGGCAGCGCGCCGCCCGGCGCGTCCTTCTTGGCCGCCAAATACCCCTTACGGGCGAGATCTCGGGTGATCGGCTCTGGTTCCCGCCAGACCATCAGCTCAACACTCACTCGCCCCATCTAACCGGACGATCGCCTCAGTCTGGGCATTAGCCAGCATAGGGCGCAAGATCCGCTTGCTGGCCGTGGCTTCTCCGCGTGGCGTCACGGCTGCTCGGACTGGGGGACCAGCTCGACCGTGCAGTACGCGCACCGCCGGGCCTCGACCGGGACCTCGCTCAGGCAGTCGGGGCACTGCTTGGTCGTCGCCGCTTGGTCCCGCTCGAAGAGGCTGACCAGCCGGGACATCGGCATGACGACCAGCCAGTACACGATGGCCGCGATGATCAGGAAGGCCAGGAGGTGGTTGAGGAAGTCGCCGTACTTGAACTCGCTGCCGTTGACGGTGAAGGAGTAGCTGGCGAAGTCCGGCTCGCGGCCGCCGGTCATCGCCCCGATCAACGGTGTGATCAGGTCGGCGACCAGGGCCTGCACGAGCCCGCTGAAGGTGGCGCCCACGATGACCGCGACCGCCAGCTCGACGATGTTGCCGCGCAGCAGGAATTTCTTGAATCCGCCCATGGGACCGGCACATTGCCGACAGAACGCCCCCGAAACCTGGAGCCGGGGGCGTGGTGGCGGGGGTTTGCGGGTAGGTCGGTGCTCCCGCCCTTGTCGCCGGCGGCGGGGGCACGGAACATGGGATGGATCGCGAGGGAGTCGTCGATGATCGAGCTTTGGCCGGGAGACCCTTACCCGCTGGGTGCGACCTACGACGGGGCGGGCACCAACTTCGCGCTCTTCAGTGAGGTGGCCGAGCGGGTCGAGCTGTGCCTGTTCGACGAGGACGGCAAGGAGAGCGCGGTCCGGCTGAGCGAGTGCGACGGGTTCGTCTGGCACGGGTACCTGCCCGGCGTCGGACCCGGCCACCGGTACGGCTACCGCGTCCACGGCCCCCACGACCCGGCCAGGGGCCTGCGCTGCAACCCGGCCAAGCTCCTCCTGGACCCGTACGCCAAGGCGATCGAGGGCGAGGTGACCTGGGACGAGGCGGTCTACGGATACATGTTCGGCCGTCCGGAGACGATGAACGAGGCGGACTCCGCCCCGTTCGTGCCCAGGTCGGTGGTGGTGAACCCGTTCTTCGGCTGGGGTCACGACCGGCCGCCGGCGACGCCGTACCATGACACGGTCATCTACGAGGCGCACGTCCGGGGACTGACGATCACCAACCCGAAGATCCCCGAGCGGATCCGCGGGACGTATGCCGCCCTGGGCCACCCGGAGACCCTCGACCACCTGACGAAGCTCGGGGTGACCGCCCTGGAACTGATGCCGGTGCACCAGTTCGTCACCGACGACTTCCTGAGCCAGCGCGGGCTGAGCAACTACTGGGGCTACAACTCGATCGGGTTCTTCGCCCCGCACAACCGCTACTCCAGCCAGGGCCAGCGCGGCGGGCAGGTGCTGGAGTTCAAGGCGATGGTCAGGGCGCTGCACGAGGCGGACATCGAGGTCATCCTCGACGTGGTCTACAACCACACGGCCGAGGGCAACCACCTGGGCCCCACGCTGAGCTTCAAGGGCATCGACAACACCCACTACTACCGGCTGGCCGACGGCGACCCGCGCCACTACCTGGACACGACCGGCACGGGCAACAGCCTGTTCATGCGCAGCCCGCACGTCCTGCAGATGATCATGGACTCGCTGCGCTACTGGGTGACCGAGATGCACGTGGACGGCTTCCGCTTCGACCTGGCCTCGACGCTGGCCAGGGAACTGCACGAGGTGGACCGGCTGAGCGCCTTCTTCGACCTGGTCCAGCAGGACCCGGTGTTGTCGCAGGTCAAGCTGATCGCCGAGCCCTGGGACCTCGGTCCCGGCGGGTACCAGGTGGGCAACTTCCCCTCCCGCTGGACCGAGTGGAACGGCCGCTATCGCGACACCATCCGCGACCTGTGGCGCGGGCAGCCGGCGACGCTGCCCGAGTTCGGCTCGCGCTTCACCGGCTCCAGCGACCTCTACCAGGACGACAGCCGCCGCCCCGCCGCCTCGATCAACTTCGTCACCTGCCACGACGGGTTCACGTTGCAGGACCTGGTCTCGTACAACGACAAGCACAACGAGGCCAACCAGGAGGGCAACCGCGACGGCACCGACGACAACCGCTCCTGGAACTGCGGCGCGGAGGGCCAGGCGGGGCCCGAGATCGAGGCGCTGCGCGAGCAGCAGAAGCGCAACTTCCTGACCACGCTCTTCCTCTCGCAGGGCGTGCCGATGATCTCCCACGGCGACGAACTGGGCCGCACGCAGCAGGGCAACAACAACGGCTACTGCCAGGACAACGAGCTGAGCTGGGTCGACTGGTCGGACGTGCGGGAGAACTGGCTGCTGCTGGAGTTCACCCAGCGGCTGGCGGCGCTGCGCAGACGGCACCCGGTCTTCCGCCGCAGGCGCTTCTTCTACGGCCGGCCCGTGCGCGGTCTTGCCGACATCGCCTGGCTGACCCCGGCGGGCGAGGAGATGACCAACGGCGACTGGGAGGCCGGCTTCGCCAAGTCCTTGGCGGTCTTCCTGAACGGCGAGGCCATCACCGAGCCCGACCGCCGCGGCCGCACGATCAGGGACGACTCGTTCCTGCTGCTGTTCAACGCGCACCACGAGACCATCCGCTTCACCGTCCCCAAGGATTACGGCGACATGTGGCAGACCGAGATCGATACCGCGATGCCGATCAGCGTGGGCGTGGCGACGTGCCGCGCCGGGGAGAGCGTGGCCGTGAACGGCCGCAGCGTGCGGGTGCTGCGCCGTGTCTAAGCCGACCTCGACCTACCGCGTCCAGCTCACGCCGGACTTCGGCTTCGCGCAGGTGGCCGAGATCGCCCCCTACCTGCGGGAGCTGGGCGTCAGCCATGTGTACCTGTCGCCGATCCTCCAGGCGACGCCGGGCTCGCTGCACGGCTACGACGTCATCGACCACTCCAGCATCCGGGCGGAGTTCGGCGGCGCGGCGGGCCTGCGCGAGCTGGCCGAGCAACTGGCCGCGCACGATCTGGCCATCGTCATGGACATCGTGCCCAATCACATGAACACCGAGAACGCGCAGTTCCGGTCGGTCCTGAAGGACGGTACGGCCTCGCCGTACGTGAACTGGTTCGACATCGAGTGGGCCGGCGGGAAGGTCGCGCTGCCGGTGCTGGGCGACGGCGCCGAGCCCAAGGTCGACGGCGATGTGCTGCGCTACTACGAGCATGAATATCCCTATCCGGGGCACTATCGGCTGGTTCCTTACACCGAGGGGCCCGGCTACCGGCGCTTCTTCGACGTGTCGTCGCTGATCGGGCTGCGGGTGGAGGACCCCGCGGTGCTGTTCGCCACCCATGAGGTGATCTTCTGGCTGCTCGACGAGGGGCTGGTCGAAGGGCTGCGGGTGGACCATCCGGACGGCCTCGCCGACCCGCGCGGCTACCTGGAGTCGCTGCGCAGGCGCTCCGGGGGCGTGTGGACGGTCGTGGAGAAGATCCTCATCGGCGAGGAGCGGCTGCCCGACGACTGGGCCTGCGACGGCACGACCGGATACGAGGTCCTGAACCGGATCACCCGCCTGTTCGTCGACCCGGCCGGGGCGGATCCGCTCATCAGCCAGTTCGTCCGGCGTACCGGGCAGAGCGCCGACTACCGGGCGGTGGTCGCGCGCTCGAAGCGCGAGGTCATCGAGCTGTTCTTCACCGCCGAGGTCGAGCGGCTGGCGCGGGCCGCCGGCGCCGATCCGGCCGAGGTCGCGGAACTGCTCGCCGCCATGCCGGTCTACCGCGCCTACGTGACGCCCGGCGAGCCGCCGCCGCCCGCGTCGGTCGAGCTCATCGAGGCGATCGCCACGCCGAAGACGCGGGAACTCGCCCAGAAGATCCTGTACGGCCCCGCCGAGGTGGTCACCAGGTTCCAGCAGAGCACCGGGCCGGTCATGGCCAAGGGCGTCGAGGACACGGCCCTGTACCGGTGGTACCCGCTGGCCGCGCTCAACGAGGTGGGCGGGGAGCCGGACGTCTTCGGGATCGAGGTCAAGGAGTTCCACGAGTTCTGCGCCGGGATGCGGCCGCACACGATGACGACGCTGTCGACGCACGACACCAAGCGCTCGGAGGACGTGCGGGCCCGGCTGTCGGTGCTGTCGGAGATGCCCGGGGAGTGGGCGCGGGCGGTGGCGGACTGGTCGTCGGCCCTGAGCTTCGACCCGCACCTCGACTACCTGGCCTGGCAGAACCTGCTCGGCGCCTGGCCGATCACGCCGGAGCGCTTCGCCGGTTACCTGCTGAAGGCCGCCCGGGAGGCCAAGACCCGGACGTCCTGGGTCAAGCCGGATCCGGCGTATGAGAAGGGGCTGCGCGAGTTCGCCGTCCAGGCGACGCAACTGCCGGTGGGGGAGTTCGCGGCGGAGATCGAGCCGTACGCGATGGCGAACTCGCTCGGGGCCAAGCTCGTGCAGCTGATGATGCCCGGCGTGCCCGACGTCTACCAGGGCAATGAGATGACCGACTTCTCCCTCGTCGACCCGGACAACCGGCGGCCCGTCGACTTCGGCCGCCGCCCGGCCAACGCCTGGGACGCCACCAAGCTGCTGCTCACCAGCCAGGCGTTGCGCCTGCGCCGCCGGCTGCCGCCCGCCGCGCCGTACCTGCCGCTGTTCGCGACGGGTGAGGCGGAGGAGCACGCGATCGCCTTCGCGCGCGGCTCCGGCGCGGTCGCGGTCGCCACCCGCCTTCCCGTACGGCTGGCGCGCCGCGGCGGCTGGGCCGCCACCACGCTCATGCTGCCGCCGGGATCCTGGCACGACCTCCTGACCGGCAGCCGTTACACCGGCCGCATCCCCCTGGCCCACCTCATGTGCCGCAACCCCGTCGCTTTGCTGGAGCGAACCTGACGCAGTGAGTGGAGTGGAGGCCCGACGAAGGAGGGACTCCGCGAACCGATGAGCAGGGAGCGAACCTGATGCGATTTGACGTGTGGGCGCCTCGTGCCACGACCGTCGAGATCGAGCTGCCCGAGGGGCGGCGGCCGTTGCGGGCGGGCAAGGACGGCTGGTGGGGCGCCGAGGTGGCGGAGGCGGGGCACGGCACGCCGTACTCCTTCGTGCTGGACGGCGACGGCCCCTACCCCGACCCGCGCTCGCGGCGTCAGCCCGAGGGGATCTTCGGCCCCAGCATGGTCTACGACCACGCCCACTACACCTGGAGCGACCACGACTGGACCGGCCGCGACCTGCGCGGATCGGTGATCTACGAGCTGCACATCGGCGCGTTCACCCCCGATGGCACCTTCGCCTCGGCGATCGAGCGGCTGGACCACCTGGTCGAGCTGGGCGTCGACTTCGTGGAGGTCATGCCGATCGTCCCGGTGCCCGGCGGGCGCAACTGGGGCTACGACGGCGTCGACCTCTACGCGGTCAACGAGACCTACGGCGGGCCCGACGGGTTCAAGTCGTTCGTGGACGCCTGCCACGGCAAGGGCCTGGGCGTCGTCCTGGACGTGGTCTACAACCACCTCGGCCCGTCGGGCAACTTCCTGCACCCGTTCGGCCCGTACCTGACCGGCACCCAGGGCAGCTACTGGGGCGAGGCGGTCAACCTGGACGGCCCCCAGTCGGACGAGGTACGCCGCTACTTCATCGAGAACGCGCTGCAGTGGCTGCGCGACTACCACGTGGACGGGCTGCGGCTCGACGCGGTCCACGCGCTGCACGACCGCCGCGCCACGCACCTGCTGGCGGAGCTGTCGGCGGAGGTGGACGCGCTGTCGTGCGCGCTCGGCCGCCCGCTGTCACTGATCGCCGAGTCCGACCTCAACGACCCGCGCATGGTCACGCCGCTGGAGGCCGGCGGCCTCGGCATGACGGCGCAGTGGAACGACGACGTCCACCACGCCCTGCACTGCGCGGTCAGCGGCGAGAACCACGGCTACTACGGCGACTTCGCCGGCCTGGAGTCGCTGGCCAAGGCGCTGACCTCGGGATTCGTGCACGACGGAGGCTACTCCACCTTCCGCGGGCGTTCCCACGGCGCCTCGGCGCGCGGGGTGCCGGGCCACCGCTTCGTCTGCTGCCTGCAGAACCACGACCAGATCGGCAATCGCCCCGCCGGCGACCGGCTGCCGATGACGGCGCTGAAGCTGGGGGCCGGGCTGCTGCTGGCCTCGCCGTACACGCCGATGCTGTTCATGGGGGAGGAGTGGGGGGCGCGCTCGCCGTTCCTGTTCTTCTCCGACCACGTGGAGCCCTCGCTGCGCGAGGGCGAGTCGGTGCGCCGGGCGCGGGAGTTCGAGGGTTTCGGGTACGACTGGGACGCGCCGGACCCGTCGTCGGAGGAGGCGTTCCAGCGCTCCAAGCTCGACTGGAGCGAGCTGAAGGACGAGGAGCACTGGACGCTGCTGAGCTGGTACCGGGATCTCATCGCGCTGCGGAAGGCGTTTCCCGAGCTCGCCGACCCCCGTCTGGACCGGGTCCGGGTGGAGGTGGGACCTCTTGACCGCTGGCTGATCCTGTGGCGGGGATCACTTTGCGTAATCGTAAATTTTTGTCCGGATTCTGTGACACTGCCCCTCCGCGGAGGCACCGTGATCTTGGCTGCTGATGAGCCTGTTTCCGCAGGTCCGAAGGGTTTACTGGTCCCCGGACAATCAGTGGTGATCTACCGTTCAGTAATCTGACCGTTACTTTGCCCCGTTGCGGACTGTTACGTTTCGCCAGATATTCTGCGCTTCGGCCGTGACTGATGCGTCAAGTGGTTTCTCACAACGCGGAACGGCCTTTTCGTTGCGGGGGCGAACTCTCCACCCCAGGACCTTCTGGCCCCCGTTCAGCGCGAACGGAGGGTAATGGGCAAGTACCTGCTGCGCAGGTTGGCGACGAACGTGCTCTTGGTCGCTATCGCGGCCAGCCTGGCTTACCTCCTCGCCGCGTCGAGTCTCAACCCCCAGGTCAACTTCAAGGGACGTAACCCTCCCGTCCCCGAGGCGACCATCGACAAGACGCTCGACCAGTACAACCTCAACCCCAAGAAGCCGCTGCTCGAGCGGTACGGCACGTGGGCGTCCGGGGTGGTCAAGGGCGACTTCGGCCAGACGTGGGAAGGCGACTCGGTCAACGAGGAGATGGGCCGCAGGATGGGCGTCAGCCTGCGCCTCCTGCTGATCGGAACGATCCTCGGCTCCGGGCTCGGCGTGCTCATCGGCGCCTTCGCCGCGGTACGCCAGTACAAACTCAGCGACCGGGTGATCGGCGTCTCGTCATTCGTGATCATGGCCGTGCCGGTCTTCGTCATGGCCACGATGCTGATCCTCGCCGCGACCGGGCTCAACAACGCCGCGGGATCGAAGCTGATCGAGTTCGTGGGCGAATACTCGCCCGGCCTGACCGGCTGGGACCAGTTCGCCAACCGGCTCGTCCACCTGATCCTGCCGACGATCTCCCTGTGCCTCGGCCAGATCGCCTTCTACAGCCGGATCCAGCGGAACATGATGCTCGACGTGCTCGGCCAGGACTTCGTCCGCACGGCCATGGCCAAGGGGCTGCGGCGCCGTACCGCGTTGTTCAGGCACGCGCTGCGCACCGCGCTGATCCCCGCCGCGACCTATTTCGCCTTCGCCTTCGGCACGCTGCTCACCGGCGCCACGTTCACCGAGAAGATCTTCGGCTGGCACGGCATGGGCGCCTGGCTGGTCGACTCGATCAACCAGCACGACGTGAACTCCGTGGCGGCGGTCAGCACCTTCGCGGCGGCCTGCGTCCTCGTGGCCGGTTTCCTGTCCGACCTGGCGGTCGCCGCCCTCGACCCCCGAGTCCGGGTGAGCTAACAGATGCGTAGCAAGGTCGTTCTCCGACGCCTGGTCAAGAACAAGCAGACGCGCTACGGCCTCATCGGCGTGCTCTTCCTGCTGATCCTGGCCTACGTGGGCCCGTTCGTGGCCCCCTACGACTGGTCCGACAAGGACTTCATGGCCTTCATGCAGCCCCCGGGACCCGACCACTGGTGGGGCACCACGCAGACCGGCGGCGACGTCTTCGCCAACACGCTGCGCGGCCTGCAGAAGTCGCTCGTCATCGGCTTCCTCGTGGCGCTGATCTCCACCGGTCTCGCCGCTCTCGTCGGCGCCGCCGCCGGCTACTTCGGCGGCTGGGTCGACCGCCTCCTCATGTGGGGCGTCGACCTGCTGCTGGTCCTGCCCAGCTTCCTGATCATCGCCATCCTCTCGCCGCGGCTCAAGGGCGGCACCTGGCTGCTGTTCGTCCTGCTGCTCGCGCTGTTCGGATGGATGATCACCTCCCGGGTGGTCCGCAGCATGACGCTGTCGCTACGTGAGCGTGAATACGTGCTGGCCGCCCGGTACATGGGCATCCCCGGCTGGCGGATCATCCTGCGGCACGTGCTGCCCAACCTGTCGTCGCTCCTGATCATCGACGCCACGCTGAACGTCAGCGGCGCCATCATCGGCGAGACCTCGCTGTCGTTCTTCGGCTTCGGCGTCCAGGCGCCCGACGTCTCCCTCGGCACCCTGATCGCCGACGGCTCCGGCACCAGCACGGTCATCTCGTATCCGTGGCTCTTCCTCTTCCCCGCGGGCCTCCTGGTGGCGCTGGTGCTCAGCGTCAACCTGATCGGCGACGGCCTGCGCGACGCGCTCGACCCCGGGAGCACCTCATGAGCATCCTCGAGGTGAAGGACCTCACCGTCACGTTCCCCGGCGGCATCGAGGCCGTCCGCGGCGTGAACTACTCGGTCTCGCGCGGAGAGGTGCTCGGCATCGTCGGCGAGTCCGGCTCGGGCAAGTCCGTGACCTCCCTGGCCGTCATGGGCCTGCTGCCGCGCAACGCCGTGGTCAGCGGCTCGGTGAAGCTGCACGGCCGCGAACTGCTGGGCATGTCGGAAGACGAGCAGATCAAGGTACGCGGCAAGACGATCAGCATGATCTTCCAGGATCCGCTGTCGGCCTTCACCCCCGTCTACACGATCGGCGACCAGATCGCGGAAGCCGTCCGCATCCACCAGAAGGTGGGCAAGGACAAGGCGGCCCGCAAGGCCGTCGAACTCCTCGACCTGGTCGGCATCCCGCACCCCGGCGTGCGGGCCAAGTCGTTCCCGCACGAGTTCTCCGGCGGCATGCGCCAGCGCGCGATGATCGCCATGGCCATCGCCAACGACCCCGACCTGCTCATCTGCGACGAGCCCACCACCGCCCTGGATGTCACGATCCAGGCGCAGGTGCTGGAGGTGCTCAAGACCGCGCAGCGGGAGACCGGCGCCGGCATCGTGATGATCACCCACGACCTGGGCGTCATCGCGGGCATGGCCGACCGGGTGCTCGTCATGTACGCGGGCAAGCCGGTCGAGCAGGGGCCGGTGGACGAGCTTTACTACCGGCCGCGCATGCCGTACACGATGGGACTTCTCGCTTCGATCCCGCGCATCGACGGCGAGGAGGGGCCGCTGGTCCCCATCGAGGGCAACCCGCCCTCTCCGGCGGCGCTGCCGCCCGGCTGCCCGTTCGCGCCGCGCTGCCCGATGAAGGTCGACGCCTGCGACGACGAGGAGCCGCCGCTCACCGAGATCGGCGGCGGGCGGCACGTGGCCTGCATCCGCTCGCGCGAGATCGAGCACAAGGGCCTGACCGGCGCCGACGTCTTCCCCGTCCCGGTGATCCCGCCGAGCGACGTGGTGCGGATCCCGCGCGAGCAGCGTCCCACGGTGCTGGAGCTCGACGACCTCATCCGGCACTACCCGCTGATGAAGGGCGCGGTCTTCAAGCGCCGCGTCGGCACCGTGCACGCCGTGGACGGCATCAGCTTCGACATCGCCGAGGGCGAGACGCTGGCGCTGGTCGGCGAGTCGGGCTGCGGCAAGACGACCACGCTCCAGCAGATCATGCAGCTGGAGCCGCCGCAGAGCGGCCGCATCGTCGTGCTCGGCAAGGACAGCGGCAAGCTCGGCAAGGAGGACCGCAAGGCGCTCCGCGGCGACCTGCAGATCGTCTTCCAGGACCCGATGGCCGCGCTCGACCCGCGCATGCCGGTCGGCGACATCGTCGCCGAGCCGCTGCGCGCCCACGGCCGCAAGAACGTTGGCGGGCGTGTGGCGGAACTGCTCGCGCTGGTCGGCCTCGACCCGAGCTACGCCGAGCGCTACCCGCAGCACTTCTCCGGCGGCCAGCGCCAGCGCATCGGCATCGCCCGCGCGCTCGCCCTGGAGCCCAAGCTGCTCGTCCTCGACGAGCCGGTCTCCGCCCTCGACGTCTCCATCCAGGCCGGTGTCATCAACCTGCTGGAGGAGCTGAAGAACACGCTCGGGCTGTCCTACCTGTTCGTGGCGCACGACCTGGCCGTGGTACGGCACCTCGCCGACCGCGTAGCCGTCATGTACCTCGGCCGGATCGCCGAGATCGGCACCGTCGAGAACGTCTACGACCGCCCGGCCCACCCCTACACGCAGGCGCTGCTGTCAGCGATCCCGCTGCCCGACCCCGAGATGGAGCGCACACGCAAGCGCATCCTGCTCGAAGGCGACCTGCCCAGCCCGGCCGACCCGCCATCGGGTTGCCGGTTCCGCACCCGCTGCCCCAAGTTCGCCCGCCTCAGCGAGGCCGAGCGGCGGCGGTGTGTGGAGGAAGAGCCCTCAGTTGTTCGGCTCGCGAACGCCGTCGACCACGGTGCCGCCTGCCACTACGCGGAGGAGATCGAGGTCATCACGGCCTCGGACGATCAGGAGGAAAAGTGAAGGTTCGTTACCGGGCAGCGGCCGGACTCGCGGTCCTCGCCATGGCCGTCGCGGCCTGTGGCGGTGGTGGCGGCAGCGACGCCAAGAAGCCCAGTGCCGAGCAGTCGCAGCAGGCCCAGCAGCAGGCCGCCGCGCTGCCGGAGGTGTCCATCAACGAGACGCCGTACGAGCAGGTCCCGGACGGCGGCACGGTGAAGCTGGCGCTGCAGTCCTGGCAGACGCAGTGGAACTACAACCAGACGCAGGGCACCAAGGGTGACGTCCGTGACGCCATGTCGCCGATGATGCCGTTCATCAGCGTCGCCGATGAGAAGGGGCAGGTCGTCAACAACCCGGACTACGTCTCCGAGTGGAAGTCCGAGGTCGTCGACGGCAAGCAGACCGTCACCTACAAGATCAACGATAAGGCCACGTGGTCCGACGGCGAGCCGATCGGGTTCGCGGACTTCGAGGCCCAGTGGAAGGCCCTGAACGGCAAGAACAAGGACTACCTGATCTCCTCGCCTGACGGCTACGACCGCATCCAGTCGGTGGAGAAGGGCGCCACCGACAAGGACGTCATCGTCAAGTTCTCCAAGGTCTGGCCGGCCTGGCAGGGCCTGTTCAGCCCGCTGTACCCGGCCTCGATCAACAAGACCGCCGAGGGCTTCAACAAGGGCTACCTGAACAAGGTCCCGGTCACCGCCGGGCCGTTCAAGCTGGGCAAGATCGACCAGACCGCGAAGACCGTCACCGCGGTCCGCGACGACAAGTGGTGGGGCCGCAAGGCCAAGCTCGACTCGGCCGTCTTCCGCGCCATCGACCTGTCCGGCCACGTCCCGGCCTTCGCCAACGGCGAGATCGACGCCGTGGTCATCGGCGCCGACGGCGCCAAGTACCAGCAGGCCAAGAACGTCGCCGGCGCCGACATGCGCAAGGCCGCCGGTCCGATCTGGCGTCACTTCACCTTCAACGGCGCCTCCGAGGCCCTGAAGGACAAGAACGTCCGCCACGCCATCTTCATGGGCATCAACCGCACGCCCATCCTCCAGTCGGACCTCCAGGGCCTCGACTGGCCGATGCAGCCCCAGGACAACCACGTCTACGTGAACACCCAGAAGGGCTACCAGGACAACTCGGGCGGGCTGAACACCTACAACCCCGACAAGGCCAAGCAGCTGCTCGACGCGGCCGGTTGGAAGCTTGAGGGCGACGTCCGCAAGAAGGACGGCAAGGAGCTGAACATCCGCTTCATGTACTCGGCCGACCTGGCCGTGGCGAAGCAGGAGGGTGAGCTCACCCAGGCCATGCTCAAGGAGATCGGGGTCAAGGTGACCCTGGACGCGGCCGTTCCGGACAAGTTCTTCGACCGGATCAACGAGGGCGACTTCGACGTCACGCCGTTCGTGTGGGAGGGCACGCCGTTCCCGCTGGGCAACCTGTTCCAGCTGTACGGCAACCCGCCGGACTCGAAGCTGTTCAACAACAACTTCACCCGCGTGGGCTCCGCCGAGCTGGACGCCGCCATGGACGCCGCCGCCTCCGAGATCGACCCTGCCAAGGCTGTCGAGCTCGGTAACAAGGCGGACCAGCTGATCTGGGACCAGGCCGGTGTGCTGCCGCTGTTCCAGCGGCCGAACATCGTCGCCGCCAAGAGCGGGCTGGCCAACTACGGTGCGTTCGGGTTCTCGGACCGTGACTGGACCGCCGTCGGGCTGAAGAAGTAGTTCCCGACCGGTTTGCTCTGGGCCCTGGCCGGGTTGTCCGGCCGGGGCCCTCTGCTTTTCCACAGCCGGGCCGCCACGGCGGCGGCTCTTTCCCCAGAACCCCGTTCGCGCCCCCTTCCCACCCCCACCCCTCGGCACCCTGAGGGCCTCACCGTTCATCCGGAGGCCCCTGTGCAGATCACCTTCCCCGTGCCCGCGTCCCTGACGGCCCTGTTCGTGGTGGCCATCGAACGTCTGCGCTTCGACATCGAGGGCGTGCTGCCGTGGCGCATGGGCAGACCCCACAGAAGAGCCGCGATGGCGGCGCTGGGCACGCCGCTGCTGACGTTGACCCACAGCACCGCCCAGTGGCGACCCGGCGGAGTCGACCTCACCGAGGACGAACGCCGCCTGCTGCGCCGTACCCGCCAGCACGTCCTGGTCTCCAGCACCGCGCCACCACAGGCACTACCGGCAAGCCTCCAGGTCGCCAGGGCCGCCGCACGAGCCATAGCCGAGGAGTGCGCGGGCATGGTGGTCGACCCGCTGGCCGGCTACGCCCTGCCGTCCTGCGTCCGCTGCGCCGGCGAACCGTCCTCGTTCCGTCTGACCGACGACTGGCTGGGCTGGAGCGTGGACGTCCACGACACGGCGACCTGCCCACCCTGGAACCCCGCCGACACCCGGGCCTGCGACTGCCTGCGCGTGACCTCACGGGGCCTGCGCCGCTTCGCCCTCCCCGAGATCACCCTCGATGGCGCCGCCTGCGCCCACAACCTGTGCGCCATCAACCTTCTGCGCGCCGTGGCCCAGCGCCTCCTGACCGACCACCTGGCCTTCCTGTCGGCCAACCCCGAGGCCCGCGACCGCACTATCGACGACCACCTGCGCATCCACGACCACGCCCTCTTCTCCGACCGCCAGTCGTTCGGCGTCCGCCTGACCCCCTGCGAGACCCCCGGCCCGATCCGCCGCCTGAAGGTCGGCCCCGCTCCCGGCTCCGGCCAGTTCACCTGCCTGAAGGTAGGCCCGCCCTCCGGCTTCACCGGCACCCTGAACGACTGGCTCTGCTCCACCCAGGGCGCCGCCCCGGTCACCTACCTGGCCGCCGCCTGAAGCTTCGCCCATCCGGTACGTGGCCGATCCGCGCTCTGTGGGCGTACCTGGATGGGACGGTGTGGACGGGGCGGCGTGCGATAGTCTCTGCGCCAATGTGGTTGCCGGTGCTCCTGGCCGGCACGGGAGGAGAACGATGAGCGAGCGGGCTCCCGCGGGCATAGACGTCCACACGCCGAACGTCGCCCGGATCTACGACTACATGCTCGGTGGCAAGGACAACTTCGCCGCCGACCGTGAGGCCGCCGAGCAGATACTCAAATCGTTCCCCGAGTCCCGGGAAGGTGTGCGGGTCAACCGCGAGTTCCTCGGCAACGCCGTCCGTTACCTGGCCGATGAGGCGGGGATCCGGCAGTTCATCGACATCGGGGCGGGCCTGCCCACTCAGCGGAACGTTCACGAGGTGGCCCACTCGGTCGACAAGACGGCCCGCACGGTCTACGTCGACAACGACCCGATCGTCTGCGTCCACGGCCGCGCCCTGCTCGCCAACACCCCCACCGTGGCCATGGTCGACGCCGACCTGCGCGAACCCGACACGCTCCGGGCCAAGGTGGCCGCCACCACGCTGATCGACTTCGAGGAGCCGGTGGCGTTGCTGATGGTGGCCGTCCTGCACTTCCTCGAAGACCCGTACGACAACGTCGCCCAGCTCCGCGACATGCTCCCGCCCGGCAGCCACATGGTGATCACACACATGTCCATGCAGGAGAAGCGGAGCACGGACACGGACTCGGTCCGCGAGGTCTACTCCCGCGCCAGCTCAGGCGTCTACCCCCGCACGGTGCCGGACATCCGCCGCTTCTTCGGCCCCTACGAGGTACTGACTCCCGACCACTTCATCTCCCCTCACATCCTGAGCCGCTTCGCCCCGCTCGGCTGGGCCGCCGTGGCCAAACACCCTTCCTGACCACCGCCCCCTGTTCCGACCCGCCGGCGTGCCCCGCCTCCGGGCTCACCCGCCCGGGGTTCGCCTCGCCTCTGGCCGCAGGTGGCGAACGCGTGTGCTCAGCGTTGCCGGGTAGTGGTCTCGGGCCCGAGGATCTTGCGAACCGGCTCCGGTCCACGGCAGTTCCGAGGCGTCCCGCAGCTTCCCCGAAGCTGTCCCGGGGACGCGGCTAGAGGCTGAGGATTTTGGTGAGGGCTTCGTGGAGGGTGGTCTCGGGGGACGGGGGCAGGGAGGCGGCGCGCCAGGCGACGTAGCCGTCCGGGCGGACCAGGACGGCGCCGGTGTCGTCGACGCCGTAGCGCTCCTGCCAGCGTCCCTCCATGTCCTTGAGCTCGCCGCCGATGGGCAGCGGGGTGAGGTGGAGTGACAGGCGTTCGCTCAGCCTGCGCGCCGCCGTCTCCCACGCCCGGCCGCCCGGCCCGACCAGCAGGACGAAGCCCGTTCCGAACAGGTCGATCGTGGAGATCGGCTGGCCGTCCCAGTCGAGGAGCATGTGGGGTGCGCGGCTGCCGGGGCGGGCGGTGGCGGTGCGGGGGTCCTCCAGGATGGAGCCGTCGTCACCGGGTTCCGTCAAGATCGCCGTCGAGTGGTAGCGGTAGCCGATCATGACCGAGAAGGGGTCCGCGATCGGCGGAGGGAAGCCCTGTGTCTGCTCGGACGGCATGCGGAAGGCCAAGTTGGCCAGCTGGCCGTCGGCCGTCAGGGAGCCGATGGGGCGGCGTTCGGCGTCGTAGGTGTCCAGGAAGTCCGGTCCGGCCTGGCCGGTGTGGACGAGCCACAGGCGCCAGGCGAGGTCGATGCCGTCCTGGAGCGCGGTGCTGCCGCCCTGGCCGCCGGTGGGCGGCATGGTGTGGGCGGCGTCCCCGGCGAAGAAGACACGGCCCGCTCGGTAGGTGTCGGCGAGGATGTGGGCGAAGGCGAAGCTGGTGGTGTCCTTGATGGTGACGTCCAGATCGGGGATGCCCACGGCCTGCCGTACCAGGTGGCGGCAACGCTCTTCGGTGAAGCCGGGGTCGGTCTCCGGGTCGTAGTAGACGCCGAACACGTGGCTGCCGACGCCGGTGCCGGTGACGATGGCGCCGGTGAAGTCCGCTGACTGCAGGTACCAGAGGGTGACCTCGCGGTCGCGTACGATGCCGGTGAGGTCGGCGTCGAACATGATCGAGTACATCTCGTTCAGCGGGCCCTTGCCACTGGTCGGCACGCCGAGCGACGTGCGCAGGGGGCTGCGGGAGCCGTCGGCGGCCACGACGTAGTCGGCGCGGACGGTGCTCACCGCGTCGCCGGACATGATCACGGCGGTGACGCCGTCAGCGTCCTGCTCCAGGGAGATGAGCTCGGTGGAGAAGCGCAGGTCGGCGCCGAACTCCTCGGCCTTGGCCCGCAGCACCCGCTCCACCTCCGACTGCGGCGCCCCCACCTGCGGCACCGGCGTGATGTCGATGATGGAGTCGAGGTCGCCCTCGGAGGTGTCCACGATGATCTTCGGGTTGGGGTCGACGAGGCTGCCGGCGATCGCGATGCGCATGTCGTCGCCGATGCCCTCCCAGATGCTGGTGAGGCTCGACTCGATCCCCGGCACCGACCGCACCAGCTCCATCACCCTCGGTCCCACGCCGAATGCTTTTGGCTGGATTGATGTGCTCGCATGCCGTTCGACCAGAATGACCGGCACCTCGTGCCATGCCAGCATCATCGCCGCACTGAGCCCCGCATACCCGGCACCGACCACCAGAACGGGCACCCGCTCTTCCATCTCCACCCTTTCCACCTCCGAGATGCTCGGCTTCGCGTAATATCGCGTTAGCGCGTCCGAAGGACACGATATGTCGCGTGTTGCGGTGGGTCAAGACATATCGCGTTTGTGGGTGGTTGGTAAAGAGCACCATCCTTTACGGCACAGCCGTCCCCACCGCCACCCGCCGCACGGGGCCGGGCCCCATCCAGGGAGACGCCGAGGAGTCGTGCGCGGGGCGGGCCGCCGTCACGAGATCCGCCTACCGGCCGGGTGGTTCAGAAGCCGGGCACCGAATCGGGCCCACCGAGCCCAGACTCCGGAAACCCGCCTTGAGGCACACCGTTCTGCGGAGCTCCGCCCAGAGGCGCAGGGTTCTGCGGAGCTCCGCCCAGAGGCGCACCGTTCTGTGGAACTCCGCCAAGAGGAGCGCCGTTCTGTGGAACTCCGCCCGGAGGGGCACCGGTCTGGGCCTGAGGCGCCCCATTTTGTGGCATTCCTGCCTGAGGCGCCCCAGCTTGGGGAGCACCTGCTTGGGGAGCGCCTGCCTGGGGCGCACCGGTCTGCGGCAGACCCGCTTGGGGGACGCCGTTCTGCGGAACCCCCGTCTGCGGGACCTCCTGATGGGGGCCGCTCGTCTGGGGTGCTCCGGTCTGGGGTGTGCCGGGTTGGGTGGTGCCAGGCTGCGGGGCTCCGGTGGTGTCCGGGGTTGGCACGTTGGTGAAGGTGTCGCCGGAGGGCGGGGCCGAGGTGGGGAACAGGTCGATGGGCGACGTGGAGAGCGTGTCCGCCGGGGTGATCGTGCTGACGCTGGTGGTGGCCGTGAACACCTGGAAAAGCGCCAGCACCGCGCTTGCCGTGAGCGCCAGCGCGAAGGCTCCGATGACGATCGGAACCGCCAGGGGAGTCCGCATTCGCGATTTCTAGCATGCTCGGCGCAGCGAGAAAACCCCGAATACCCCGGAATCCCGGATATATCTGACCAGGGGCTGGGCCGACCGGCCAGGTGGGCCGGGCCGCCGCAGGGGGTGGGCGGGGTGTCGCGGGAGGGTCAATCCAGGTGGCGTTCGAGAGAGTTCAGTTTGCTGGTCATTCCGTCGGTGACGCCTTCGCGGATGTCGGCCTTCAGCACGATGCTGACCCGGGGTGCGACTTCCTTCACCGCGTCGACGGCCTGCTTGATGACGGCCATCACCTCGTCCCACTCGCCCTCGATCGTGGTGAACATCGCGTCTGTCCGGTTCGGCAGTCCGCTCTCCCGGACCACCTTGACCGCACGGGCCACCGGCTCGGCGACGCCTTCGCCCACTCCCAGCGGCGTGATGGAGAATGCGACGATCACGAACCAACCTCCACGAATTCGGCATGCCCCGAAGGCTCCCGATCCTACAAACGCCACACCCGCTCAACGGCACCGGGTAGCAGCCCCGGGGGTGGCTCGGCGCCCCGGAAAGCTACGAGGCCACTGTGCCGGGAACGCGGTTGGGCGGGGACACGGTTGGGCGGGAACGCGGTTGGCAGGGGACGTGGTTGGGCGGGGACGGGTGGTGGGGGACCCGCCTGCGCAGGGGTTGAGCGGCGGTGTCCTGGTGCGGCAGAGCTTGGGGCGTCTGCCGTGGCTGGGTGGGGGAGCCGAAGTGCGGCGCGGCCGGGGTGGCGAGAACCGGGGGTGGGGTGGCCGGAGTCCGCGCGGAGAGAGCCGGCGAAAGGGCCGGGGTGGGGTGGCCGGAGTCCGCGCGGAGAGGGTCGGAGAGAGCCGGCGAAAGGGCCGGGGTGGGGTGGCCGGCGGTGGGTGTGAGGGGAGGGCTGGGGTGGGGAGGGTGGGTGGGGAGCCGCTGGTGGTTGGTGGCGGCTCCCCGGGTCGTGCTCAGTGCTCGTGGTCGTGCTCTTCCTCGTCCTCACTCAGCCCGTCCGACGGCTCCACGCCCAGCACGGCCTCCCGCGGCTCAACCTCGTCGATGTGGTTGACCAGCGACAGCACGTGGTCGGGCTCGATCAGCCATTGCAGCGCCGTGGCCCCGGTCTCGTCGGCGTTGACCAGTTCGGCCTGCTCCTTGCGCTCCTCGTCGGTGAGGTCGGCGTCCTCATGGCGGATCTCGCCCAGCGCCGCGGCCTGCAGCGCGTCAACGTCGAGCACCTCCACGGTCAGCTCGACCGTGAGACGCAGGAACTTACCTTCATCACTCATGGAGCTGACTCTACGGGTTACAGCCGGATCAGGCGCCGCTCCACGGCGCACCGGACGGCCGCGGTTCTGCTGTCGACGCCCAGCTTGTCGTAGACGTGGGCGAGATGCGTCTTGACGGTGGCCTCGCTGATGAACATGGCCTTGCTGATCTCACGGTTGGAACGGCCGGCCGCCAGGAGTTCGAGGATCTCGATCTCCCGCTGGCTCAGCGCGAGCTGGGGGCTGCGGAAGCGCTGGGCCAGCCGGGAGGCCACGGGCGGCGACAGGGCGGTCTCGCCGCTCGCGGCGGTGCGCAGGGCCGCGAACAGTTCTTCGGGGGGCGACTCCTTCAGCAGATAGCCGACGGCCCCGGCTTCGAGGGCTCGCAGGATGTCGGCGTCGGAGTCGTACGTGGTGAGCACGACCACCTTGGGCGCTCCCGGCAGGGCGGCGATCTGCCTGGTGGCCTCCAGGCCGTCGATGCCCTCGCCCATCTGGAGGTCCATGAGGACGAGGTCGGGGGCCAGGTAGGCGCTCTGCCGTACCGCTTCCTCTCCGTCGGCGGCTTCGCCGGCGACGGTGAAGCCGTCCTGTGCGGCGAGCATCGCGGCCAGGCCCGCCCGCACCACGGGGTGGTCGTCGACCAGCAGGATCCTCATGCGTACACCTTGACCGCCACCACGGTGCCCTCGCCGGGCACGCTGTCCACGGTGGCCGTGCCGCCGAGCGATTCGGCGCGCTGGCGGATGGCCTTCAGGCCGTAGCCCCGGCCTCGGCCGGAGCTGGGGCTGGTGGGGTCGAAGCCGACGCCGTCGTCCATGACGTCGAGGGTGACGGTGTCGGGCAGGTAGGTGAGCGTGACCACGACGGTGCCGGCGCGGGCGTGCTGGGCGGCGTTGGCGAGGGCGCCCTGGGCGATGCGCAGGAGTTCGCCTTCCACGCCCGGGTCCAGCTTGCGTGGTGTGCCTTCCACCCGTACCTGGACGGCGTCGGCGACCTTGCGGAGAGCCTCGGGGAGGGAACGTTCGTCGAGGGCGGGCGGGGCGAGGTCGTGGACGAAGCGCCTGGCTTCGGCGAGGTTCTCGCGGGCGGCCACCGCGGCCTGGCGCACGTGGGCGCGGGCCTTGCCGTTGTCGGCGTCCCATTCCTGGTCGGCGGCGTTGAGCAGCATGTGCATGCTGGACAGGCCTTGGGCGAGCGTGTCGTGGATCTCGCGCGAGAGCCGTACCCGCTCCTGGAGGACGCCGGCGGCGCGCTCGGACTCCGCGAGCGCGTCCCTCGCCCGCATGAGGTCGTCGATGAGCTCCTGGCGGCGGACGTTCTCGTGGTGGAGGCGGCGGTAGTTGAACATGCTCATCGTGGCGATCGCGATCGGCGCGACGAGCGGGGCGGGGTCCCAGTTGGTGCGCGCGTGGAACTCGCCGACGACCGCGGCGACCGCCGCGAGATATCCCACCAGGGGTACGGCCAGCCGCATCGGCAGCACGATCAGCACAAGGAAGAACAGCGGGATCGCCGACCAGCTGAAGCACGGCGTGGTCAGCGTGAGCGGCGTCCAGGCGGCGATCATGGCGCCCAGCCAGGCGACCTGCTGCCGCCCCGGCTTGGCCCACGCGACGCCGCCGGCATAAAGGGAACAGAAAGCGGCCACCGCGACGAGCCTGATCACATCGAGCTGCGAGACGCCGCCGCCATAGGACAGCATCCGTACGGTGCAAGCCGCCATCGTCAGATAAAAGCCCAGGTGGACGACTCGCGGGAAACTGTCATCGAAGGTCATCGGCTGCCGCAGGGAAAGCACGCTCATCCCTTCTTGGTACCAGGAGCGTGCGATGCCCGGATCATCCTTTTGGATGATCGGAGACCAACCATGCGCCCGTCCCGCCGTCCGGCCTGGGCCGGAAGGCTTGACCACGACCGGAAAGGAGACTTCACATGATCGACAAAATTCGGCCGTTCTCCCTGCTGATCGGACGCGTGGTGCTCGGGGCCGTGTTCCTCGTGCACGGCCTGCAGAAGTTCACCGGCGAAGGGATCCCGGGCGTGACCGGGTTCTTCGCATCGCTGGGCGTCCCGCTTCCCGGTGTGGCCGCGCCGGTGGTCGCGATTCTGGAGGTGGGCGGCGGCGTCGCCCTCATCCTGGGCGCGGCTCTGCCCATCGTCGGCACGCTGCTCGCCGTCGACATGCTCGGCGCCATCGTCCTCGTCCACTTCAAGAACGGCTTCTCCGTCGGCGAGGGCGGCTACGAGTTCGTCCTCACGCTGGCCGCGGCCAGCCTGGTGATCGCGTTCAGCGAGGGCGGCGCACTGGCCGTCGACAACGTCTGGCGGCGCAAGCGCGCCCTCGCCGTGGTGCGTTAGGGGAGCTTCCACTCCACGGGCGCCGCGCCCTGCTGGACCAGCAGCTCGTTGGCCCGGCTGAACGGCCGCGAGCCGAAGAAGCCGCTGCGCGCCGACAGCGGAGACGGGTGCGCGGACTCGATCCGCGGCACGTCACCCAGCATCGGGGCGAGGTTGCGGGCGTCGCGGCCCCACAGAATGGCCACCATCGGCTTGGCACGCGCGACCAGAGCGCGAATGGCCTGCTCGGTGACCTCCTCCCAGCCCTTGCCGCGGTGGGAGGCGGGCTTGCCCGGCATCACGGTCAGGACCCTGTTGAGCAGGAGCACACCCTGCTCGGCCCACGGCGTCAGATCGCCGTTGGCGGGCCTGGGCAGGCCGAGGTCGCTCTCCATCTCCTTGTAGATGTTGAGCAGACTGCCCGGCAGCGGGCGTACGTCCGCCGCGACCGAGAAGGACAGGCCGATGGGGTGGCCCGGCGTTGGATAGGGATCCTGGCCCACGATCAGCACCTTGACCTCGTCGAAGGGTTGACTGAAGGCGCGCAGCACGTGCGCGCCCGCGGGGAGGTACTGCCGGCCTTCGGCGATCTCCTTGCGGAGGAACTCACCCATGGTGGAGATTCGCTCGGAAACGGGCTCAAGCGCCGCGGCCCAACCGGCCTCGACGACTTCGTTCAGGGGACGACCTGCCATGGCCGTTGAGCCTATCCAGCTCTGGTACGGCTTGCGCCGCAAACGCGGGCACAAGCGGTACCAAAACGATCACACACCTGGGATCCGGGTGGCCCGGATCCCAGGGAATGCCCTACTTGACCGAACCCGCCATCATGCCCTGCACGAAGTAGCGCTGGAAGGCGAAGAAGAGGATCAGCGGGATGATCAGCGACAGGAAGGCGCCGGACGACAGGATGTCGATGTTGTTGCCGAACTGCCGCATCTGAGACTGCAGTGCCTTGGTCATCGGCTGGGAGTCGGGGTTGGCGAAGACCAGGGCGATGAGCATGTCGTTCCAGACCCAGAGGAACTGGAAGATGCCCAGGGAGGCGATCGCCGGCTTGCCCAGGGGGAAGACGATGCTGACGAAGATCTTCCACTCCGGAGCCCCGTCCATCCGCGCCGCCTCAAGCAACGACGCCGGGATGCCGACGAAGAAGTTGCGCAGCAGGAAGATCGCGAACGGCAGGCCGAAGGCCACGTGGAACAGCACCACGCTGGGGATCGACCCGAACATCCCGGTGCTGCCGTAGAACGAGGCGATCGGGATGAGCGCGACCTGGATGGGGACGATGAGCAGGCCGACGACGACGAGGAACAGCAGGTCGCGGCCGGGGAACTCCATCCACGCGAACGCGTAGGCGGCCATCGCCGCGATGCCGATGACCAGAACCGTGGTCGGCACCGTGATGGCGATGGTGTTCCAGAACGACGCGGTGAACCCGGTGGCCAGCAGGTTGGAGTAGTTGGCCAGGGTGAGTTCCGCGGGCTTGGTGAAGATCGTCCACCAGCCCTCGGCGTTGTTGACCGCGACCGAGCGCATCGACACGACCAGCAGGCCGAGCGTCGGGACCAGCCAGAACAGGCCGATCAGGATCATCACGACCTGGACGGCGCCGCCGCCCACCTTGTCCACGCCCCGGCTGAGCAGCCCGCGCTTGGGGGCGCCCGCCTCGACACTCCGCTCGACGGTGGCGGTCGCCGTGGCCATCAGCGCTCCTCCCTTCTGAACCTGCGGACATTCATGATCATGAAGGGCAGGACCAGGATCAGCAGGAAGACCGCCAGCGCGCTGCCCAGGCCCTGGTTGTTGCCGCCGCCGAACGACACGCGCCACATCTCCAGCGCGATCACGTTCGACTGTGGCTGCACTGAGGCCGGCGCGATGATGAAGACCAGGTCGAACACCTTCAAGGTATTGATGATCATCGTCACGAAGACGACCAGCAGCACCGGGGACAGGAGCGGGATGGTGATCCTGCGGAACACCTGCCACTCCGTGGCTCCGTCGATGCGTGCGGCCTCCAGGGCATCGCGCGGGATGGCCGCGAGTCCGGCCGAGATGAGGACCATCGCGAATCCGGCCCAGACCCAGACGAACGCGCCGATGATCGCGGGGGTGATGAGGGCCTCGCCGAGCCAGTTCAGGCCGCGGTAGGGGGCGGTGAAGTTGGTCTGCGGGAGCCGTACCTCATAGGAGCCGGCGGCCAGCCCGTCGAAACGGAAGGTTCCGTTGTCGGCGGTGGTGGTCGTCGCGGCGACCTGGCCGTCCTTGACCGCCTCGACGGTCATGCCGGGCAGGCCCTTCTCCTGGGGGTCGACCGCGCCGCTCGTGCCCTGGCCGCCCGGGGTGAAGTCGAACCAGACCGTTCCGGACAGCGCGCCCGGTGGCGGGCTGGCGAGCGCGGGGGCGGCGTTGGCCGGCATCGTGTTGGCCTTGATGCCGACCAGCGGGATGAGCACCGGCTGGCCCGCCTGCGCGGGCTGCTTGGTGGCGACCCCGCCGTCCTTGGCCGCGACCGGAGAGGTGTCGCCCTCGCGGGGGCGGGCGTCCGGGTAGCCCTGGCTGGAGGAGAAGGTGTCGTTCACGGTGGTGAGCACCGCGTTGGCCAGGCCCTTGTCGGGGTCCTGCTCGTAGACCAGGCGGAAGATGACGCCGGCGGCCATCAGCGAGACCGCCATCGGCATGAAGACGATCAGCTTGAACGCCGTGGACCACTTGATGCGCTCGGTCAGCACCGCGAAGAGCAGGCCGAGCACGGTGACCAGGATCGGCGCGACGATCACCCAGATCAGGTTGTTCCTGATGGTGACCAGCGTGCCGCGGTCGGTGAAGATCGTGGTGAAGTTCTCCACGCCCACGAACACACTGCCCGAGGCGTCGAAGAGGCTGCGGAAGATCGAGTAGACGATCGGGTAGACCACCCAGATTCCCAGCAGGATCGCGGCCGGCAGCAAGAAGACGACGGCGATCGTGGGGGAAGGGCCGAGGCGGAATTTCTTGGGGGTGTCAGCCCGTGAGGAGGCGGCCCCGTCCTGCGACGGGGCCTGCGGGCCGTCCAACCGTTCGGTCACGGCCTAACCTCTCTACTTCCAGGCCTTCTTGGCTTCTTCTTCGAGCTTCGCCTGAGCGCCCTTGACGTCGGCGGGGTTGCGCAGGAAGTCCTGCAAGACCTTCCACTCGCCCTTGCCGTCGGTGGCGCCGAAGGCGCTGGGGGCGAGGTCGGACATGTCGTAGCGGACGGCGTCACCGGCCGAGACGATGGTCTGGCCGAGCTGCTTGGTCAGTTCGTCCGGGTAGTTGTCGGGGGAGACGTTCTTGTTGGGCGACAGGTAGCCGGGCAGCTTGGCCCAGATCTCGCCGCCTTCCTTGGAGGCCAGGAACTCCAGCAGCGCCATCGCGCCGGGGGTGTCCTTCAGCGCCACCGCGATGTCGCCGCCGAGCACGACCGGGCTGGTCTCGCCGACCTTGGGGAAGGGGAAGGTCTTGGCGCCCTCGCCGACCTTCTCGCCGGACTGGGCGACCGGAGTGGCCACGAAGTCCGCCTCGATGATCATGGCGGCCTTCTTCTGGTCGTAGACCTTGGTGACGCAGTCGGGGAACTGCGTCTGCAGGGCGCCGGAGTTGCCGTCGAGGACGAACTCCTTCTTCGTCATGATCTGCGCCATCTTCTCCAGCGCCGTGGTGACGGACGGGTCGGTCCACGGGATCTCGTGCTTGGAGAGCTTGTCGTAGTTCTCCGGACCGGCGCTGCTGAGGTAGACGTTCTCGAACAGGTCGGTCAGGGTCCATCCGGAGGCGCCGCAGAAGGAGAAGGGGGCGGTGCCGGAGTCCGCGATGGTCTGCGCGGCCTTGAGCAGTTCGTCCCAGTTGGTGGGCGGCTGGACGCCGGCCTCCTCGAAGGTGGCCGTGCGGTACCACACCAGCGACTTGTGCGCGGCCTTCACCATCACGCCGTACACCTGGCCGCCCGCGGAGCCGAGCTCCTTCCAGTACGGGGTGTAGTTCGTGTCGATCTGGCTGATGACCTCGGGGGTGAGGGGCTTGAGCGCCTTGTCGTCGGAGTACTGCTGGACCAGGCCCGGCTGGGGCAGGATCGCGATGTCGGGCGGGCTGCCGCCCTTGATGCGCGGGCCGAGGTACGCGCCGGTGTCCTCACCGGTGGAGGCGTAGGTCACCTCGGCGCCGGTCTTGTCGGAGAAGGCCTTCAGCACCTGGCGGAAGGACTTCTCCTCGTCGCTGGTCCACTTGGCGGCGACCTCGATCTTCTGGCCCTGGAGGGGCTTCGCGCCGCCGGAGGTGGCGGCGCCGGTGCCGGCGGGCTGGCTGGGGGTGGTCGTCGGCGCGTTGCCACAGGCCGAGACCGCGACCGCGAGCCCTGCCAGGACGATGGCTGTCTTTCTCATGTCTTGCCTCACTGAGTCGACAATGACTCCGTCAGATCCGCCTTCAACGAGTCCACGACCGCGTCGCTCGGCTCGGGGAACGGCGGGCTGAGCGCCTTGGCGACCGAACTGGCGATCACCAGGCTCAGCTGGTTGTAGTTGGCGCTGACCGGCCGCGGCTTGGCGGCCAGGATGCTCTCTTTGAGCACCGGGAGATAGGGGAACTGCTCGATCAGCTCGGGGTCGTCGTAAAGCTCGGTCCACACCGGCGGGAAGGAGCCTTCGGACAGGACCCGGCGCTGGGTCTCCATGCTGGTGAAGTAGTGGATGAAGTCGCGGGCGGTCTTCGGATGCTTGGAGTAGGCGCTGACGGCCAGGTTCTGGCCGCCCAGGGCGCTGGTGCCCGGCCCGTTCTGGCCCGGCAGCCTGGTGACCGCGAACCGGTCGCCGAGCTTGGCCTTGGCGGAGCCGTAGGCGTGCGGCCAGTTGCGGGCGAAGGCCAGGTCGCCGTTCTGGAAGGCGAGCCGCGACTCCTCTTCCTTGTACGACAGCGCGTCGTCCGGGATCCAGCCCTCGCGAAGTCCCTGGGCGAGGAAGCCGAGAGCGGCCTTGGCCTTGGCGCTGTCGAGCGTCACCTCCTGGCCGTCGGTGCTGAGGATCTGCCCGCCCACGGCCTCGGAGAAGTTCACGGTCAGCCCCTCGTACGCGAGGAACTGCCCGGCATAGCCACCAATATTGTGTTTTTTCGTTACGTCAATCGCCCGCCGCCGGAGGTCCGCCCAGGTCTTGGGCGGCTTTTTCACCAGGTCAGAGCGGTAGAACAACAAACCCGCATTGCTCGTGTACGGCACTGCCCAGAGCTTGCCGTTGTACACCGCTGTGTCCACGACCGGCGGCAGGAACTTGTCGAGCGGGAAGGCCCCGCGCTCCAAGGGGATGATCCAGCCGTTGTCCGCGAACTCCGCGGTCCACACGACGTCCAGGACAAGCACGTCATACCTGTCGCTGCGTGCCTGAAGGTTGGAGACCATCTGGGCACGCTGTTCGTCCGCCGCTTCTGGCAGCTCGATCAGCGTCACCTTCTCGGCCGGGTGGGCCTGGTTCCAGCGATCCAGCAGTGGCTGCAAGTACGTCGTGCCCTCGCGCCCGACGGCGAAGGTGATCGGGCCGATCCCGCCCGTCTCCGGCTCGCCGCCGCCGTCGTCGCCGGACGCGGCGCAGCCTGCCGTCAGCAGAGCGGCGAGCAGCACCGGCATCAAACGACGCACGTTGTTACCTCCACGTTTCTAGGATTACATACGTGTTAGGTAGATGCATTCATGTTATGCACACCTGTAATCTGATGGTCAACGGTTATCTCCGTAACGCATGCGTAACGTACGGGAGGTGGGGCGGTGCGGCTGCACCTGCTGGCGCTCCTGGCCAAGGAGCCTGCCCATGGGTATGAGCTCAAACAGGCCCTGGAGCTGACCTTCGGCAGCGCTTACCCCTCTCCCAACATCGGCCAGATCTATGTGACACTCGGCCGGCTGGAGAAGGACGGGCTGGTCAGGGCGGTTGACGTCGAGCAGTCCAACCGGCCCAACAAGAAGGTCTACTACCTGACCGCGGAAGGCCGTGAGGCCCTGACGCAGTGGGTGGACGAGCCGACCGAGGGCCCGCGCGTGCGCGACGAGTTCTTCATGAAGCTCGTGCTCGCGCCGCTCACCGGGATCTCCGACCAGATGGCGCTGATCAGCCGCCAGCGCCGGCACTATCTGGCGCTGATGCGCGACCTCAACGACCTCCTGGAGCGTACGGACCCGGCCAACCGGGTCGCTACGCTGCTGATCGAGGGAGCCATGCTGCACCTGCAGGCCGACCTCGACTGGCTGCAGCGCTGCCAGGAGGACCTGATATGACCCTTTTGAAAACCGTCAACCTGGTCAAGATCTACTCGAACGGCGGGGTGCCCGTGCCCGCCGTACGCGGCGTGGACCTGCAGGTGGACGAGGGCGAGTTCGTCGTCATCATGGGCCCGTCCGGGTCGGGGAAGTCGACGCTCGTGCACATGCTGGGCGGGCTCGACACCCGCACCAGCGGCGAGATCTGGCTCGGCGGCAAGCGCGTGGACACGCTGTCGGAGTCGGCGTGGGCGGTGCTGCGGCGCCGCCAGATCGGCTTCGTCTTCCAGTTCTTCAACCTGGTCGCCAGCATGACCGTCGCCGACAACGTCGAGCTGCCCGCCCTGCTGGCAGGGGCCACGCCCGGCGAGGCACGCGAACGCAGGGAGGTGCTGCTCGGCGCGCTCAACCTCGCCGAGCGCGCCGACGCCGCGCCCGGTCAGCTGTCCGGCGGCGAGCAGCAGCGGGTCGCGCTGGCCAGGGCCCTGGCCAACCAGCCCACGGTGCTGCTGGCCGACGAGCCCACGGGCAACCTCGACAGCCGCAACACACGCGACGTGCTGCGCCTGCTCGGACAGGTGCACAAGGACGGCCAGACCATCGTCATGGTCACCCACGACGCCCGCGTCGCCAGCCTCGCCGACCGCGTGGTGTCCCTGCTCGACGGCGAGATCGTCGACGACGGCCGGATCGCCCGCCGCCGCAAGGGCAACGCCGGAGAGGTCATCGAGCTCAGGTGACCGAACGCAGGTGACCGAACTCAGGTGACGATGAGAGAGCTCAGGTGACGATGAGACACGCGGGCAGCCGATGGGTCAGGGCGGACCTGCGGGCCAGGCGCGGGCAGGCCGTGCTGACCGTCCTGGCCGTCGCCGGGATCGTCGCCGCGCTGATCACCGCCGCGACGCTGCTGGAGGAGGGCACCAACCCCTGGCGCAGCCTGTTCTCCCAGACCGACGGCGCCCACGTGTGGATCCACACCCAGGAGGTTCCCCAGGCGGTCAGGCTGCGTGAGATCGACGGGGTCACGCAGGTGGCCGGGCCGTACCGCTCGGCGCCCGTGAGCGTCGTGCAGGACGGCAAGAAGGAGCCCGCCGCGCTGCGCGCGCTGCCCGCCGCGGCGCCCGAGGTGGCGCACCCGGTCGTCGCCGAGGGCCGCTGGCTCGACCAGGGACAGCTCGACGGCGTCGTCGTCGAGCGCTCGTTCGCCCGCGAGCTGGGGCTGCGGCTCGGCGCGCCGGTCACCGTGACCGCGCTCAGCGGCGCCCGCCACACGCTCTACGTCCGCGGCATCGCCGACACCGCCGAGCAGGGCTTCTACCCCGAGTGGACACCCGGCCTGGCCTGGGTGCTGCCCGACCTGCTCGACCGCATCGAGCCCGCGCTCGGCCGCAGCGAGTACGTGACCGGCCTGCGCCTGACCGACCCCGAGGCCACCCAGGTCGTCTCCCAGCGGGTCGTGGTCATGCTGGAGGACAAGCTCCAGCGTGTCTACACCTGGCGGCAGGTCAGGGCCGCCATGGAGCTCGACAACCGGCTCCTGGGCACGCTGCTGGCGTTGTTCGGCGTGGTGGGGCTGGTCGCCGCCGCGCTGGCGCTGGCCAACGCCGCCGGCGGGCGGGTGCTCGGCCAGTTGCGCGACCTGGCCACGCTGAAGTCCATGGGGTTCACCCGTGCGCAGGTCGCCGGCCTCCTCGTGGTCGAACACGGGGCGCTCGGCCTGGTCGGCGTCGCGCTCGGCACCGTCGCCGGCGTGGCGGTGATCGCCGTCGTGCTCGGCCCCTCGGCGATCGCCCCGGCGCCCGTGCTGCTCATCGTCGCGGGCACCGCCCTGGTCGTGCTGGCCGCCGTCGGCCTGCCCGCCTGGCGCGGCGGCCGCACCCCGCCGATCCCCGCCGCCCCTTCCGCGCCGCCCCGGGGCCACCTGTCACGCCTGGCGCGCCTGGCCCTCCTGGTACGGCTCCCGCCCGCCCTCGTCCTGGGCACCCGCGACGCGTTCACCCGCCGCGTGCCCGCGTTCATGACCGTGTTCGGCCTGGCCGTACCCATGATGATGATCACCATCGGCCTGGGCGTGTGGTCCACCCTCGACAACTTCCAGCGCAACCCCGCCCAGGTCGGCCAGCACGCCGCCCTCCACGTCCGCCCCGGCAAGCTGGAGTCGGCCTCGGCGGAGCGCCTGGCCAAGGCCGACCGCGGCGTGGCCACCGTCTACCAGGGCGCCGACGTCAACGCCCTGGCCCCGGGCCAGGCCAGGTCGGTGCGGGTGCGGGCGATCGGCAACTCGGCGCAGCCGTACCCCTTCCCGGTGGTGGAGGGCCGCATGTACGCCCAGCCCGGCGAGGCCGTGGCCGGGCAGGGCCTGCTCGACCTGCTGCGGGCGAAGATCGGTGACCGGGTGCGGCTGACGGTCGGCGACTCGCCGCTCATCGTGCGCATCGTCGGCAGGACCGTGGAGCCCGACCTGGACGGCGAGGTGCTCTCGGTCGGCCTGGACAGCCTCGCGGCCAAGGACACGGTGCCGCCGGAGTTCTACGCGCTGGTGCTCAAGGACGGCGCGGACGCGGGGGAGGTGCGCACGCGGCTGCTGGCCGTCTCCGGAGAGGGGCTGGACGTGCAGCGCGTGGTGAACCCGGCCGAGCGGCTGACCGTCATCCGGGTGCTGGTCGTGGCGCTCATCTTCGTGCTGTCGCTGATCGGACTGGCGAACCTGCTGACCGCCAGCGCGCTCGGGCTGCGCGACCACGCGCTCGACCTGGCGGTGCTGAAGGCGATGGGCCTGACCCCGCGCCAGCTCATGGCCACACTGGTGACCGGGACCGGGCTGCTGGTGATCCTGGGCGTGCTCGCGGGCACCGCCGTGGGCGCCTCGGTGGTGACGGGCCTGATCGACCTGCAAGGTCACACCAGCGGTGTGGGCGCGGGCATCGGCCGCCCGCCCTCGGCCACCACGCTCGTGCTCGCGGTGCTGGTGGCGGTGGGCGCGGCGCTGGCGGTGGCACTGATCCCCGCCAGGCGGGCGGCGCGGGCCCAGGTGCCCGTCACCGCCCGCTGAGCGATCACATGTGTTTCAGCGCGAACCAGTAGAAGCCGTGGCCCGGGAGTGTCAGCAGGTACGGCAGCTCGCCGATCTGCGGGAACGGCACGCCGCCGCGCGCCTCCACCGGGGTCATGCCCTTGAAGCGGCGCAGGTCGAGCTCGACCGGCTGCGGGAACTTCGACAGGTTGTTCACGCACAGCATGAGGTCGTCGCCCTCTTCGCGGACGAACGTCAGCACGCTGGAGTTCGACGACCACATCTCGGTGTACGCGCCGGTGCCGAAGACCGGGTGGTTACGCCGGATCTGCAGCATGCGGCGGGTGAAGTGCAGCAGTGAGCCCTCGTGCTTCTGCTGCGCCTCGACGTTGACCGCCTGGTAGCCGTAGATCGGATCCATCACCGCGGGCAGGTAGAGCCGCCCGGGGTCGGCGCTGGAGAAGCCGGCGTTGCGGTCGGGGCTCCACTGCATCGGGGTGCGGACCGAGTCGCGGTCCTCCAGCCAGATGTTGTCGCCCATGCCGATCTCGTCGCCGTAGTACATGACGGGTGAGCCGGGCAGCGACAGCAGCAGGGCGTGGAAGAGCTCGATCATGTCGCGGTCGTTGTCGAGCAGCGGCGCCAGGCGCCGCCGGATGCCGAGGTAGGCGCGCATGCGCGGGTCCTTGGCGTACTCGTTGTGCATGTAGTCGCGCTCTTCCTCGGTCACCGTCTCGAGCGTGAGCTCGTCGTGGTTGCGGAGGAAGATGCCCCACTGGGCACTGTCGGGCAGCTTGGGGGTCCGCGACATGATCTCGGAGATCGGCTCGCGGGCCTCCTTCTTGACCGCCATGTAGATGCGCGGCATCAGCGGGAAGTGGAAGGCCATGTGGCATTCGTCACCCCCGGTGGTGGGGTCGCCGAAGTACTCCACCACGTCCTCCGGCCAGCCGTTGGCCTCGGCCAGCAGGACCCGGTCGGGGTAGAGGCGGTCCACCTCGGCGCGCACCTTCTTGAGGTAGGCGTGCGTCTCCGGCAGGCCGGAGCACCCCGTGCCCTCGCGCTCGAACAGGTACGGCACCGCGTCCAGGCGGAAGCCGTCTATGCCCAGGTCCAGCCAGAAGCGCAGGACCTCCAGCATCGCCTCCTGCACGGCCGGGTTGTCGTAGTTCAGGTCCGGCTGGTGGTGGAAGAACCGGTGCCAGTAGTACTGCTTGCGCACCGGGTCGTAGGTCCAGTTGGACTCCTCGGCGCCGATGAAGATGATCGGCGCGTCGGGGTAGCCGGTGGGTTCGTCGGACCAGACGTAGAAGTCGCCGAAGGGCCCCTCGGGATCGTGCCGGGAGGCCTGGAACCACGGATGCCGGTCACTGGTGTGGTTCATCACCAGGTCGGTGATGATGCGGAGCCCACGGGCGTGCGCCGACTCGATGAGCTGGACGAAGTCCCCGAGGTCCCCGAAGTCCGGAAGGATCTTCATGTAGTCGGAGATGTCATATCCGCCATCGCGCAGCGGCGACTCGTACAAGGGCAGCAGCCAAAGGCAGTCGACACCGAGCCACTGCACGTAGTCGAGCTTCTCGACCAGGCCGCGCAGGTCTCCGGTGCCGTCGCCGTTGGAGTCCTTGAAACCCCGGACGAGGACCTCATAGAAAACAGCCCGCTTGTACCAGTGCGGGTCCTCCGAGACGAACGTCTCGGACACCTGCTCAGGTGTTGGGGATGCGTTGATCATGTGTCGCTCACAGAAGGAGATGTGGGCAGGACGAAGTCACCGGATACCCCGGCGTTTTGTGGTGACCGCGCCGCCTGGAGTCGTCATCCCTGCGAACCCCATGCCCTGAGCGAGCCCGGATTTGTGACCCGGTGCCCGCTTGTTCGCGGCGCTTACGGGCCGAACACTACCAGCCCGTCGGCCTTCCGGAACCCGCTTGTGCTGTGCCGCATGTAATACCCACGAGATCGCGGCGTAATCGCGACGTTACTTAGCGTTCGCTAGAACGGCGCTTCCAGTTCACCCAGGTCATGCCCGTAATCGCGCAGCCAGGCGCCGAACAGCACCAGACCGCGCACCCAGAACCGGTCGTTCCAGCCGTTGAAACGCGTCAGCGCGTCGGGCCCGCCGCCGATCACCTCGTGCAGGTCCTCCGACAGCAGGCCCGGCACCCGCTCGGCCACCGTGGCCAGCATCCGGTGCGAGTACTCGCGGGCCGGCGCCGCCGTCGAGCGCAGCGGCACCCGCTGAAGCGGCTGCTTGACCACGTTCGTGGACGGCAGCGCCGCCACGCGCGGACCGGCGGCGTGGAGCAGCTCGCGGTAGAAGCGCCCCTTGTCCTTGCGGGCCACGCCCACCGACAGCGCCGCGTCGAAGAACTCCGGATGGATGAACGGCGCCGCGAACGAGGCCTCGGGCCCCACCAGGTTCACCGCCGAACGGGCGATGCCCCGCACCGTACGCGTGTGCAGCACCGACAACGGAAGCTCCGCCCGATGCCCGTGGAGCATCGAGGTGGACTCGGCGAACTGCTCGCCCACGGTCCGCGCCATCCAGGCCGCCGCCGCCTCCGACAGGAACGGCCGCGACGGCGCGCCCAGCGACAGCGAGCTCAGCACCGCCGCCGAGCGCTCGGCCTGGGAGGTGGCCTCCAGCGCCGCCCCGCTGACCATGAAGTTCTTCAGCAGCGGCCCGCCGGCCAGGCCGTCCACCAGGATGCGGCCCGCGCCGTGCACCTCCTTGGCGAACGGCGCGTACCAGGCGTGGTGCGGCGTCAGATACTCGAGCCTGCGTGCCACCTCCAGCGCGTCGGCCGGATAGGCGCCGGGATCCTGGGTGACCACGCGGTGCGGGATGCCCAGCTCGCGGGTGATCGCCTGGGCGAAGGAGATGTCGGTGTCGGTGCCGTCGTCCGGGCTGGTCGTCCAGGACTCCACGTCGAAGCCGCGCGCCACGGCCACACTGGCCAGCAGCCGCGAGTCGTAGCCGCCGCTGACCGGGACCAGCAGCCGCCTGCCCTCGTAGTCCTTGTAGACCTCGTGAAGGATCTCCAGGATCTCCTCCGCACCGGTCCAGGCCTCGTACGGCTCGCGCCGCAGCCAGCGCGGCAGCCGCCGCTCGGTGGCCAGCCGCTCTCCCGTGAACACCAGCGCGCTGGAGCCGGGCAGCCGCCTGATCTGCCGGTACGGCGTCGCCTCCCCGAGCGGGAAGGTCACCTGGAGGATCGAGGCCCACGCGTCCCAGTCGATCTCGACCGGGACCAGCGAGAGCAGGGGGGCGATCAGGGAGGAGAAGTAGACGGCGTCGCCGAGCCGTACGTAATAGACGTCGACGAGCCCGAGCGCGCCCGCGTGCAGCGTGACCCGCTCGCCCGCGCCGATGAGACCGGGCGTCTCGTAGGTCTCGGCCACCGACATCCACGTGCCCAGGGCCGGCGGCTTGCGCTCGCCCCAGGAGAAGGCGAACTCGCCCTCGGCACGGTGGTAGGGCGGCAGGGGGGCGGTGCTGAACAGCGCCGCGTGGGCGGTCTGGAGCGCGGGGCGGCAGCGTGGGCCGGCGGCGGCCAGCTTCGCCGCGACGGCGGGGTCGATCCGGCCGAGGGCTCCGCAGACGTAGGGCCGCACATTGAACTGCACCGGATCCATCCCTTCCTGCCGCTTACCGGTTGAAGGGTATCCTTTGGCCTCGTGAGCGAGCGCAGCGAGCGAGCCAATGGACACGGCCACTTTGTCGTTGGCCTGCTGGAGGAAGGCCGATGACGGAGCTGGAAAGCACGCGCAAGGCGCTGAGGGACGCGGTCGCCCAGGCCGAGCACGCGGCGGAGCTGGCGCGGCTGCTGGACACCGCCCAGGCGAAGCTCGCCGCCGCCGAGCAGAGCGCGCAGGAGGCAAAGGCGCTGGCCGCGCAGGTGTCGGAGCTGGAGGACCGGCTCGACGACGAGCGTTCCGACGCGGAGAGGCTGCGCAAGGAGCTGGCCGAGCAGCGCTATCAGGCCGAGGTGGCGCAGTGGAAGCTGTCCTCCATCAAGGTCGCCCGCTGGAACCGGCTCGGTGACGCGCTGAAGTCAGGCAAGTCCAACCCGGTACGTCTCGCCAAGGGCATCAAGGGCGCGGCCAAGGCCGCCCCGCGCCCGGTCGCCCCCAAGCGCAAGCCGGTCGCCGCCGCCGATCAGAAGGCCGAGCGGCCCGGCGCCGCCTTCCAGGCCACCGCCGCGACCCGGACGATAGAGGGCGCCTCGTTCCGGCTGAAGCCGTTCAGGATCCCGACCGGCCCCAACACGCGCCCCCACCTGACCGCCGCCGTCATCGCCGACCCGCACGCCGAGGCGCTGCTGCGCTACGAGTGGCGGCAGACGACCGGCTTCACCCCACGCGACTTCGCCCGGGTGCTGCCGCTGGAGGTGCCCCACCTGCTCGTCGTCGAGTCGGTCACCGAGGGCCCGTGGGCCGAGGAGATCGCCGGCGAGCCTGGCGAGGGCCTGCGCGCGCTGCTGGCCTGGTGCGCGGAGCGGGGCATCCGCACGGTCTTCTGGCACACCCAGGGCGACCCCGCCGGCTTCGCCGCCGCCGCGGCCCTGTTCGAGCACCGCTTCAGCGTTGACGTGGCGAGCGGCTGGCCCCGGCTGCAGTTCGGCGTGCAGCCGAGGGTGCACAACCCGCTTCCGCTGTCGGGCGGCCGGGTCGACCGGGTGCTCACGCTGGAGCAGTTGCTGCCGCCGCACCTGTCGTATCCGGACGTGCTGACGTCCTACCGCTGGCCGGCCGCGGTGGACGTGCCACCGGGAACGCCGACATGGCGGCTGTCGGAGATCGCCGCCTGCGGCACCTCGATCGGCCCGGAGCCCGACTCCCGCCGCGCCCACGCCGCGCTGCGCCGCGCCCACGCGGGCGGCACGATGACCGAGCGGGTCGACGAGCTGCTGGAGCGCATCGGCCTGCCCAGCGCCCGCGCGACGCTGAACGTCTCGGTGATCCTGCCGGTCACCGACGCGGCGCTGCTGGAGCACGCGCTCGCCCAGGTCGCCAGGCAGAGCGGGGTCACGCAGCTGATCCTGTTCGGCCCGCCCGGCGCGGGGGAGCGCGCCCGTGACGTGATCAAGGATGCCGAGGTCGTCTTCCGCGACCTCGACCCCGCGCTGTCCACGGGCGGCATGCTCAACCACGGGCTCGACCTGTGCGAGGCCGACCTGGTCGCGGTCATGGACCCGCGCGACGTCTACGGCATGCACTACCTGTCCGACCTCAGCCGGGCCTTCCTGTTCGGCACCGCGGACATCGTGGGCAAGGCCGCCTTCTACGCCCACCTGCGCAACGCCCAGGCCACGCTGCTGAAGCAGCCGGACGCCGAGTACACCTACACGCCGGAGATCGCCGGGGCGACGCTGCTGGCCCGCCGCAACGCGCTGCGCGAGCTGGGCTTCCCCGACCTGACCGAGGGCTGGGACGAGGTGCTCATGCGGCAGTGCCGTACGGACGGGGTGAAGGTCTTCTCCGCCGACCGCTTCGGCTACGTGCGCGTGCGCGACGAGGACCGCTGGCTGCTGGGAGCGGCCCAGCTCGTCGAGTACGGCTCCGCCGAGCCCCACGCGCTCATCTGATGACACCCGGGCAGCTCGCGAAGCTTCTCGGCGAGCCGCCCGCGCCCGAGGGCGACTGGACGCGGGAGGCGGTCTATCTGTCGGCCGCCGCGCTGCGCCGCCGGGTGGACCCGGGCGAGCTGGCCGCGTCCGTGCCCGGGGCGGCGGCGCAGCCGAACGGGCTGCTGCGCATCGTCCTGCCCGAGCCCGCCGACGTGCTGGGCGAGGTCTTCGCGGTGGCGGACCAGGGGTGGCCGGAGGAGCCGCTGACCTGGGACAACCCCGGATTTGTCGTGAAATATGCGCGCGCCAGGGCAGTGGCCGTGGCGCGCGAGGCCGCCGCCCTCGGAGTGCCCGGCGCCCCTGGAATGCCTGGCGCCCCTGGAGTGTCCGGTGCCCCTGCGGCGCCCGGCGTCCCTGGTGAGTCGGGCGGGCTTGGCGCGTCCGGCGGGACTGAGGCATCTGGCGGGTTTGAGCCCGGGTGGTTGTCGGGGGCGCGCGATCGTGCGGTCTTGCGCGTGCTGGCCGAGTTGCCCGGCCGCCGGGTCAGTGCGGAGCCGGGGTGGGCGGCCTTTCTGGTACGGCTCGCGCTGGCCTACCACGACGCCTATGAGCACGCGGCGCCCCTGCCCGTCGGGGACGAACCGGCTTCCCCGGTGCACACCGCTCGGGTGCGGCTGGCGCTGGCCGTACAGGAAGTCCTTCCTGGACCCGACAGAATCTGAAATTTCACGCCATAAGGCGTGAAAGCGTGTAAAAACTCTACAATTTCCTGCACATCGTGTCTCGACAGGTGGGCACGGTGTCCGGCGCGATCCCGCGTTCCGATAGCCTCTTTTGGGTGAGTCGATTCGCCCATCCCGCAGGGGACCGGCACGCCGAGATGCTGCCCCACGAGCGCCCGCCGCTGGCGCCCGCCGACCTCAACCGGATCAATCCCGCGATCTGGCCGCGAACGTCGAGCAGGACCGAGGGCGCGCTCACGGTCGGCGGCATCGACGTGCGGGACCTCGCCGCCGAGCACGGCACTCCGCTCTACGTCGTCGACGAGGCCGACGTGCGCTCGCGCATGCGCGACTACGCCACCGCCTTCGCCGGTTCCGACGTGCACTACGCCGGCAAGGCGTTCCTGTGCAGGGAGATCGTCCGGTGGCTGCGGGACGAGGGGCTCGGCCTCGACGTGGCCAGCGGCGGTGAGCTGGCCGTCGCGCTCAGCGTCGGCTTCCCGCCCGAGCGCATCACGCTCCACGGCAACAACAAGTCCGTCGCCGAGCTGACCCGGGCCCTTGAGGTCGGCGTCGGGCACATCGTGGTCGACTCCTACGAGGAGATCGCCAGGGTCGGCTACCTCGCCGACGAGCTCGGCAAGCGGCCCAAGGTCATGATCCGGGTGACCACCGGCGTCGAGGCGCACACCCACGAGTTCATCGCGACCGCCCACGACGACCAGAAGTTCGGCCTGTCGCTCAACACCGGCGCCGCCGCGGAGGCGGTCCGCCGCATCCTCGCGCTGCCCCAGCTCGAACTCGTCGGCCTGCACTCCCACATCGGCTCGCAGATCGTCGACACCGCCGGCTTCGAGGTGGCCGCCCGCCGCCTGGCCGACCTGCTCGTGCGGATCAAGGACGAGCACGGCGTCGTGCTGCCCGAGCTCGACCTCGGCGGCGGCTACGGCATCGCCTACGTCGAAGGCGACGAGGCCCCCGACATCAAGGAACTGGCCGACGGCCTGCGCGAGATCGTCGCCAAGGTCTGCTCCGGCGCCGGGCTGCCCGTGCCCAACCTCACCGTCGAGCCGGGCCGCACCATCGTCGGCCCGGGCGGCATCACCCTCTACGAGGTCGGCACCGTCAAGGACGTCGAGGGCATCCGCACCTACGTCAGCATCGACGGCGGCATGAGCGACAACGTGCGCACCGCGCTCTACGGCGCCGAGTACACCGCGGTGCTGGCCAACCGCGAGAGCACCGCCGCGCCCATGCTCAGCCGCCTGGTCGGCAAGCACTGCGAGAGCGGCGACATCGTCATCAGGGACTTCTACCTCCCGGCCGACCTCGCGCCGGGCGACCTCATCGCGGTGGCCGCCACCGGCGCCTACTGCCGCTCGCTGGCCAGCAACTACAACTATCTGCCCAGGCCCGCCGTGGTCGCCGTCGCCGACGGTGCCTCCCGGGTGATCGTGCGGGGCGAGACCGAGGACGATCTGCTGAGGGGGCAACTGTGAAGGTCGCGCTGCTGGGATGCGGCGTCGTCGGCTCGCAGGTCATCAGGCTCATGCGCGAGCAGGCCGACGACCTGGCCGCCCGGATCGGGGCGCCGCTGGAGCTGGCGGGCGTCGCCGTACGCAGGCTGGGGCGTAAACGCGAGGTGGACGTCGACCCCGCGCTGCTCACCACCGACGCCGAGGCCCTCGTCACCCGTGAGGACGTCGACATCGTCGTCGAGGTCATCGGCGGCATCGAGCCCGCCCGCTCGCTGATCGTCGCGGCCCTGTCCAAGGGCAAGTCGGTCGTGACCGCGAACAAGGCGCTGCTGGCCGAGGACGGTTCCACCCTCCACGAGGCGGCCCGCGCCGGCGGCGGGGACCTCTACTTCGAGGCCAGCGTGGCCGGGGCCATCCCGCTGCTGCGCCCGCTGCGCGAGTCGCTGGCCGGCGACCACGTCAACCGCGTGCTCGGCATCGTCAACGGCACCACCAACTACATCCTCGACAAGATGGACTCCACGGGCGCCTCGTTCAACGACGCGCTGGAGGAGGCGCAGGCGCTCGGCTACGCGGAGGCCGACCCCACCGCCGACGTCGAGGGCTTCGACGCCGCCGCCAAGGCCGCGATCCTCGCCGGGCTGGCCTTCCACAGCCGGGTGACCGCCGAGCAGGTGCACCGCGAGGGCATCACCGAGATCACCGCCACCGACGTCGCCTCGGCCAAGGCCATGGGGTACGTCATCAAGCTCCTGGCCATCTGCGCGCGTTCCGACGACGGCAGGAGCGTCGGCGTGCGGGTCCACCCGGCGATGATCCCGCGCACCCATCCGCTGGCCGGCGTGCGCGAGGCGTACAACGCGGTGTTCGTCGAGGCCGAGTCGGCCGGGCAGCTCATGTTCTACGGCGCCGGTGCCGGCGGCGCGCCCACCGCCTCCGCGGTCCTGGGCGACCTGGTGGCCGTGGCCAGAAACCGGCTGGCCGGGGCGCGCGGGCCGGAGGAGTCCACGTACGCCTCGCTGACCGTGCACCCGATGGGCGAGACCGTGACCCGCTGCCACGTGGCGCTCGACGTCGCCGACAAGCCGGGTGTGCTGGCCAGGGTGGCCGAGGAGTTCGCCCGCCACGACGTCTCCATCCAGACGGTCCGGCAGGAGGGCCACGGCGACGACGCCCAGCTGGTGATCGTCAGCCACCGCGCCACCGACGCCGCGCTCACCGCCACGATGGAAGGGCTGCGCAAGCTCGACATCGTCCGCGCGGTGGCCAGCGTGATGCGCGTGGAGGGCGACGAGTAGCCGCCCCCGGCGTGGAGGGCGGCGAGTAGCCGCCCCCCACGCGGGATCAGGTACGGCGGGCGATCGCGGTGATCAGCGGCTGCACCGCCTTGGCCGCCAGCGGACCGAAGGCCGCCAGGATGAGCACGTACGCGGCGGCCAGCGGCCCGAGGTCCGGATGGACCCCGGCGGCCACCGCGAGCCCCGCGATGACGATGTTGAACTCGCCCCGCGGGATCAGCGCGATGCCGGCCCGAGCCTGACCGGCCTTGGCGATGCCCGCGCGGCGGGCGGCGTAGGCGCCGGTCAGGAGCTTGGTGACCATGCTGACCAGGGCGAGCGCCGCGGCCAGCCCGGCCACGGGGAGGATCGCCGCCGGGTCGGTCTGCAGGCCGAAGAAGACGAAGAACACCGCGGCGAACAGGTCGCGCAGCGGCTCCAGCAACGCCCGCGCGCCTTCGGCCAGTTCTCCCGACAGCGCGATGCCCACCAGGAACGCGCCGACGGCCGCCGACACCTGGAGCTGCTGGGCGATCCCGGCGACCAGGAGTGCCAGGCCGACGACCTTCAGGAGCAGGACCTCGGAGTTGGGGCTGGCCACGAAGCGTTCGATGAGCTTGCCGTACCGGAGGGCGAAGACGAGCACCACGCTCACGGTCGCCAGCGCGATCCCCACCGTCACCGCCCCGCTCAGCAGGCTCGCGCCGGCCAGCAACGCGGTGAGGATGGGCAGGTAGAGCGCCATCGTCAGGTCCTCGAAGACCAGCAGCGACAGGACGACGGGTGTCTCCCGGTTGCCGATCCAGCCCAGGTCGGACAGGACTTTGGCGGTGATGCCGGAGGAGGTGGCGTAGGTGACGCCGGCCATGGCGACGGCCGCGACGGGGCCCCAGCCGAGCAGCAGGGCGGCGATCGCGCCGGGCGCGGCGTTGAGCACCAGGTCCACGAGGCCGCCGCGGAGGTTGCCGCGCAGGCTGGTGACCAGTTCGTCGGCGTTGTACTCCAGGCCCAGCGTGAGCAGCAGCATGATGACGCCGAGCTCGGCGCCGACCTGGATGAACTCCTCGCTGGTGGCCAGCGGCAGGATGCCGCCGGTACCGAAGGCCAGGCCCGCGATCAGGTAGAGGGGGATGGGGGAGATGCCGCCGCGCAGGGCCAGCGCGCCGAGCACGCCGAGACCGAGGATGACAGCACCGAGTTCGAGAAGAAGGATCCCTGCGTGCACCCGCGGGCCTACCCCGCGGCCAGGACGTCGGCGGCGGCGGAGGTGCCCTCGGGCGTGCCCACGACCACGACCACGTCACCGGCGGCGAACACGAAGTCCGGGCCGGGACTCGCCACCACCCGGCCGTCGCGCGCGACGGCCACGATGGAGGATCCCGTGCGGGTGCGCATCTGGGTGTCGCCCATGGGCCGGCCCGCGTACGGCCCGCCGTCGCTGATCGGCAACTGCACGCTGACCAGGCCCTCGACCTGCCGGTGCAGCTCGTTGAGCCGCTGCACGATGCGCGGGGCGCCGAGCAGTTCGCACAGGGCGTCGGCCTCTTCGTCGTTGAGCTTGACCGCCTCGCACGCCTGGTCCGGGTCGCTCTTGTCGTAGATCACCAGGTCCCGGCGGCCGGTGCGGTGCGAGACGATGCCGATCCGCCTTCCGGACTGGGTGGTGAACTCGTGCCGCAGTCCGATCCCCGGCAGGGCCGTCTGCTCGACGTCCATTGCGTGCCCTTTCATTGCTTTTGTTGAACTTCATACTATTGGCCGGGGATGACCTTGTGGTTCAGCGGGACTTGGCCTCGTAGCGGCGCAGGGCGAGGCGGGTGGCCAGGGCCAGGACCGCCGACATGAGGATCAGCACGGCCATCGAGCGGAGCCAGCCCGCCGGGTCGTGGTCCCAGAGGGCGTCCTTGGGCTTGGCGAAGTCGATCTTCTGCAGGTTGGTGGTGGCCGCGGCGGCCGCGTAGCCCCAGCGGGTGGGTATGAGCCAGGTGAACTGCTCCAGGCCGGTACGGCCGACGACCTCGATCAGCTTGCCGATGAAGACGAACTGGGCCATCACCAGCACCACCATGATCAGCATGGCCTGCTCGTTGGTGCTGACCAGGGCGCTGACCAGCAGGGCCAGCAGGCTGCAGGTGAAGGCCACGGCGGAGACCACGACGATGATCTCGACGCTGCCGGAGCCGAAGATCAGCGGATCGGCGGGCGGCTTGCGGCCGATCATGGCCAGCGTGACGAACAACGCCGCCTGCACCACGTTGATCGCGCCCAGCACGGCAGCCTTGGACAGCAGGTACGCCACCGGTGACAGGCCGACCGAACGTTCGCGGCGGTAGATGGGGCCCTCCTTGACGATCTCCCGGATCGCGCCGATCAGGCCCATCAGCGCGGCCCCGAACACCAGGATGATCAGGAGGGTTCCGGCCTCCTCGCTGCGCCCGATCTTGCCGCCGGGCGGCGCCAGGCCCGCCGAGCCCTCCACGACGCGGGTCATCAGCGCCAGGATGATCGGCAGGCCGACCATCGACAGCGCGGCCAGCTTGTCGGAGCGGATCACCGAGAACATCCGCCGCGACAGGATCGCGAACTGCCGTCCCATGCTCTGCTTGGGCGGCGCCGGGGGCGGGGTCACGGTGTGGCCGTCGAGGCCCTGGCCGGAGCCGCCCCCGCAGTAGCGCGTGTAGTAGGAGGAGCGGCGGAAGCGGTCGGCCCACAGGTCGGCCTCGTCGCTGACCTTCTTGAAGACCTCCGAGTACTCCGTCGCCCCGAAAAAACCCAGCAATTCACCCGGTGGGCCGAAATATCCGACCTTGCCGCCCCGGCAGAGCACGAGCACGCGGTCGCAGACGTTCAGGTGCAGCACACTGTGCGTGACCACCACCACGGTCCTGCCGTCGTCGGCCAGCTCCCGCAACGTGTTCATGACCTCCTTGTCCAGGCTCGGATCCAGCCCGGAGGTCGGCTCGTCCAGGAACAGCAGCGACGGCTTCGTCAGCAGCTCCAGCGCCACGCTGGTGCGCTTGCGCTGGCCGCCCGACAGCCGGTCGATGCGCAGCTTGCGGCGTTCGGCCAGGTCGAGCTGGTCGATCACCTCGTCGATGCGGGCCCGGCGCTCGGCCCGCGTCACGTCCTGGGGGAAGCGCAGCGCCGCCGCGTACCCCAGCGCCCGCTCGACCGTGAGCTCCTTGTGCAGGATGTCGTCCTGCGGGACCAGGCCGATGCGGTGGCGCAGGTCGTCGTAGTGGGCGTACAGGTCGCGGCCCTCGTACAGCATCCGGCCGTGCGTGGCGGGCCTGGCGCCGGTGAGCGCGCCGAGCAGCGTCGACTTGCCCGCGCCCGACGGGCCCACCACCGCGAGCAGGCTGCAGGCGTCCAGCCGCAGGCTCACCCGGTCCAGCAGTACGGCGGAGCCCGCCTTGACCGTCAGCTCCTCGGCCCGCAGGGACACGGCGCCGGTGTCGGCGTGGACCGCCACGTGGTCGCGGTGCACGACCAGCTGGTAGTGGCCCACGGAGACCAGGTCGCCCGGCTGGACGTAGGCGTCGGTGACGCGGTGGCCGTTGACGTGGGTGCCGTTGCGGCTGCGCAGGTCCCTGACGTACGGGCCGTTGGGGGAGCGGTGGATCTCGGCGTGGTGGCGGGAGATCAGGAGGTCGTCGGGCAGGGCCAGGTCGTTGTCGGCGGCCCGGCCTATCCGCAGGACGCCGGTCAGGGGGAGGACCCGCTCGGGGAGCTCACTCGGACGCCCCTGCACGGCCGGCCGCCCGAGCTGCGTCACCCCTTCCGGCACCCCACCCCAGCCCTGCCCACTCCCGGAATGCCCCGCACCCGGGTGTCCCGAGCCCGGATGCCCTGGGCTTGGGTGGCCCGCGCTCGGATGTCCCGTACCTGGGTGGCCCGCGCTCGGGTGGCCCGCGGTTGGGTGGCCCGCGGTTGGGTGGCCCGCGGTTGGGTGGCCCGTGCCGGGGTGGCCCGGGTTTGAAGGGCCTGGGTGTTCGGTCACCTGGTGGCCGGTGTGCAGCGTGTCCGGGTGGCGCTGTGACTGCGGGGCCGCCGGGTGGGCAGGTTCGGGTTCGAGGTCGAGGCGGGGGCCGTGTTCCGCGCCGCCGAGCCGTACCGTGCAGGGGACGGCCACGTGGACGGTCGAGATGCGGTTCCGCCCGATGAACGTGCCGTTGCGGCTGCCGAGGTCGCGCAGGATCCAGCGGCCGGACTCGTGGACGACCTCGGCGTGGTGGCGGGAGACGCGGGCGTCGGCGATGGCGATGTCACCCTCGCGCCCCACGAGCAGCCGCTGCCCCGGCACCAGCCGGATGAAGCCCGCCGGACCCCGCACGAGTAACGCCGTCATCTCTCCGCACCCCGCAAACCCCGGCCGTCCCGTAATTATGGCCGCATATCAGGCTGGGGACGGGCCAGGGTGAGCGGCGTTGCAGGGACGTGACCTCGCGTGTAGTGGTAGGCCACGGTGGCCACGCCCAGCGACAGCCCCCACGGCAGGAAGAACAGCCCCACGCCGCCGACCGACCAGTCCATGTCACCGGACAGCAGACCGCGCCACGAGGTCAGCCCGGTCACGGTGAGGGCCACGGACACCAGCGACGCGGGCACGACCGCCATCGCCTCGGGCACCGCCCGCCCGCCGAGCACCGGCACCCAGTGGGGGAAGACCCGCCCCCACCGCTGCGCCAGCCCGAGCGTGAGCAGCGCCCCGCCCAGGCAGAGCAGCGGGAGCGAGTAGCTCCCCAGCCCGCTCACGCCCTTGGCCACGGCGTCGGCCGCCAGGGAGTCGACGAAGCTCTGGTCGACCCACAGCGGGATGCCCGCCGACCAGGCCGCCCGCTGCGTGCCGTACGGCAGCGGCGACAGCACCGCGACGGCCGTCGCCCAGAGCCCGATCCGCCGCCACGGCCACGACGCGGCGCCGCCCCGCACGGAGCCCAGCGCGACGCCGATCCACAGCGCCCCGCCCGCGACGCACACGAGCTGGTTGAGCACGGGCCAGTCGACCAGGCCGAAGTAGCCGCGCAGGGAGTAGGCCATGTTCTGCAGCAGCCGTACGTCGGGGAACACGAACAGGAGGCTCGCCCCGGCCACCCAGCCGTACGCGGCGACGACCGGCGCGGGAATCCCCGGCCACCAGAGGGCCGCCGCCGCGAGCAGGACGCCGGCCGTACAGGCGAGGGCGATGAACGGTGCCATCGCGTCCGCCGTCACGCCCACGAAGAAGCTCATCCCGACGTGGGCGTTGGGGTCGCCGAAGGGGAAGCCGCCGCCGCCCGACCACCAGAAGTAGCCGAGCGCTCCGTAGACCGCGCTCCAGATCAGCGCGCCGCAGAGGATCAGTCGTCGTTTCATGGTCCCCAGCCTGAGCCGGGACCGGCGCCGGGACATCTGCCGATCGGCAGATTCGCCCACGCGCCCTCCTGACTAAAGTGGCGGTCATGAAACGGGTGCTGGCCTGCGCGGTCGTGCTCTGGTGCGCCGTCTGGCTGATCTCGCTCAGGCCGCCGTTCCCGGAGCCGTTGATCTCGGTCCCCGCTCTGCTCGCGGTGGCCGCGGCGAGCGCCGCCGTCGCGTGGTCGCCGGGGACGCGGCCGCTGCTCGCGCCGCTCACGGCGCTCGTGGGCGCCGCCGGCGCGGCGTGCACGCTGGTGTGGCTGAGCGACCCGGCCGGTATGGCAGGGCCCGCCACCTACTTCCACACCTTGGCCGTGCTCACGCTCATCACGATGACCGTCCGCTGGTCGCCGCTGCCGCGCGGGGTTCCCGCCGTGGTGGTGGCGGCGGTGGCCGAGGCGCTGCTGGCGCTGCAGGTCGTGCCGGTGAGGTCGGTGACGGAGGCGGTCGCGTTCGGGCTGTTCTGGTCCTTTGGTACGGCCGGCGCGGTCGGCCTGGGCGCGTACCTGCGGGTGCTGGACGCCCGCCGCGAGCGGGCGGTGCGCGAGGCCAGGCGCTCTCAGCGGATGCAGCTCGCCCGCGACCTGCACGACTTCGTGGCCCACGACGTCAGCGCCATGGTCCTGCAGGCACAGGCGGCGCAGATCCTGCTGGAGAGCTCGCCGCGGGAGGCGGCCGCGACGCTGCGGGCGATCGAGGAGGACGGGACGCGGGCGCTGGCCTCCATGGACCGTACCGTCCGGATGCTGCGTGAGCTGGAGGGCGAGCCGGTCTCCGCCGAGCCGCTGCCCGGCCTGGACGACCTGCCCGGCCTGGTACGCCGCTTCGCCGAGGCCGGATTCCCGGAGACGGAGCTGGAACTCACGCCTCCGGGGTCGGTCTCGCGCGAGGTGGCCACCACGGTCTACCGCATCGTCGCCGAGGCCCTCACCAACGTCCGCAAGCACGCGCCCGCGGGGTCGAGCGTGGCGATCCGGGTGACGGACGAGGCGGGCGCGACCGTGCTCACGGTCGCCGACCGCGCCGGCGCGCCCGCACAGCCGCGCCTGCCCGGTTCCGCGCGGCCGGGAGTGGGGCTGGCCGGGCTGGCCGAGCGGGTCGAGGCGCTGGGCGGGACGTTCGGCGCGGGCCGGGCGGGAGACGGCGGGTGGCTGGTGAAGGTCGCCTTCCCGGGAGGACGGACATGACGATCCGGGTGCTGGTCGCCGACGACCAGCCCGCGGTGCGGCGGAGCTTCCGCACCATCATCGACGCCCAGCCCGACCTGGAGGTGGTGGGCGAGGCACCCGACGGCGTCGCCGCGCTGGAACTGGCCGCGGAGCTGGCCCCCGACGTGGTGGTGGCCGACATCCGCATGCCGCGCATGGACGGCCTGGAGCTGACCCGGCGGCTGGCGGACACGGTCCGCGTGATCGTCGTGACCACCTACGACCTCGACGAGTACGTGCACACGGCGCTGCGCTCCGGCGCCTGCGGCTTCCTGGTCAAGCACGCGGGGGCGGGGCTGCTGGCCGAGGGGATCCGGGCGGCCGCGGCGGGCGACGCGCTGATCAGCCCGTCGGTGACCGTACGGCTGCTGCGCCACCTGACGCCCGCGCAGGGCCGTACCGGGGTGGCGGGTGAGACGCTGAGCGACCGCGAACTGGAGATCGTCCGGCTGGTGGCGCAGGGCCGGTCGAACCCGGAGATCGGGGCCGAGCTCTTCATCTCCGCGGGCACGGCCAAGACGCACGTGGCCAACGTCCAGCGCAAGCTCGGTGTCCGCAACCGGGTCGGGATCGCCGCGTGGGCCTGGGAGAACGGCCACACCTGAGCGGCTACTGGTCGGGAAAGGTCAGGTCGCGCACCCTGCGCACCGCGCGCTTCAGCACGGTGCGGTCCTTGGCCCTGGCCAGGCGGACGGCCTCCTGGCGCCACGCCTCGGCCTTCTCGCGCCACCGTAGGGCGTCGCGCTCCGCCTTGCCCGCCTCCCGGCGCAGCTGCGACATCTCCGCCTGCAGCGCGGCGGCCCTGCGGCGCAGCCGGGTGATCTCCTTCTCGTGCTGGAGCGCCTGCTGTTCCAGCTCGGTCAGGGGACGGCGGCGCGGCGGGTAGACCTTGGGGCGGCGGACGAACCCCCACGACTCGCCGTCCACCCACTCCACGCCGAACACCTCGTGGATCACGTCGTCCAGGTGCTCGTCCGGCCCGGAGAGCAGGGCGGCTCTGGCCAGGGCGGCGGTGCGTTCGAGGCGGGCGACGACGACGCCGTCACTCTCCTCGGCCAGCGCGACGCAGAGCGCGCCCAGGTCGTGCTCGTCGAGGTGCTCGGTCAGGCGCTGAAGGGTGTCGTGGCCGGGCATCCAGCCGGGCGGGACCGTGAGGCGGTAGGGGGCGGCGGCGCCGGGCGGCGGGCTTTCCGGGGGCGTGAGCCGTACCCGGGGATCATGTTCGAACGTGGCGTGGATCAGGCGCAGGTCCAGGTCGGGGTCGCGCAGCGGGTGGCGGCGGCCGCTGCCCAGGTCCTGCCACGGCCCCGTGACCGTGACGCGCACGTCGGGCAGGGAGGCGGCGAGCAGGCCGTCCACGGTGGCGCGGACGTCCTCGTAGGCGTGCTCGCCCGCCACCACGCAGTCGATGTAGGGGACGAGCCACTGGCGGCCCTGGTTCACGCGCAGATAGCGGCGGTGCGGCACCCGGTCGGCCACGAACGGGTCGTTGTAGCGCTTGAGCGCCGCCCAGTCCCGCATGGCGGTGGGCAGCCCGAGATGCCAGGCCCGCGCGTCGGGGTCGGGCACGAACACGGCGCCCGCCTGGGCCAGCCGGTAGCCCAGTTCGGTGTCCTCCGCGAGCACCAGCGACGTGTCGAGCCCGCCGATCCGGCGCAGGAGCGCGGCCGGGTAGGAGGCGGTGGCGCCGACGTGGACGCGGGCGGCCAGCGCGCCGGGCGCGGTGCGCAGGCCGTCGTGCTCCTCGATGATCTTCTCGGCCCAGTCGTGGCGGAGCGGCGACAGGTGGAACAACTTGTCCTCGTTGCCCGCGTCGAGCGCCTCGCGTACCTCGGCGGGGGCGGGCAGGGCGGTGTCGGCGGTGAAGTCGATCCAGCCGAGCACGACGAGGTAGGGCGCGAGGTGGTGCCAGCGCAGCTGCGCCTCGACGTGGCCGCGGTGCGGCACCATGTCGGCGTCCAGGACGAGCACGATCTCACCGGAGGCGGCGTCGATGCCGGTCTGCAGGGCCCAGGCGCGCCCCCACCCGCCCGGGGCGCTGGGCACGAGCCGGGTGGCGGCGGGGCGCAGGTCAGGCAGGCGCAGCGGCGGCGCGCTGCCGTCGTCCACGACGATCACGTCGAGCAGGTCAGCGGGGTAGCTCTGGGCGGCCAGCGCGGCGAGCGTGAGGTCGAGCGTCTCCTGCCGGTCGTGGGCGGGGATGACGACGGTGACGGTCAGCTCGGGCGTCCAGGCGCCCAGCGCGGGCGGGGTCAGGACCCCGTAGTCGTTGCGCCGGATACGCGCGGCGCTCATCCCCGGTCCGCTCATACCCGGGCGCTCCCTTCCAGTTCCATCAGCGCGCATGGCCGGAAGCCGCGCCACTGGTGGCGATTGCGTTGCAGGAAGGTGCCGATCGGCTCCTGCCAGGTGTGGTTGGCGGCCAGACCGCGGTGGAGGATGTAGCCGAGGCCGTGGGTGCGGTAGATCTGCCCGCCTGCCGCCTGCAGCGCCTCCTGGAACTGCGTGTCCACGGAACGGCGCAGCGGACGGAACCCGCCGACGGCCTGGAAGGCGGAGCGCTCGACCAGGATCGTGCCGCCCGCCACGAAGCTGGTGATCTGCTCGGTGATCTGCTTGCGGTGCACGGTGACGTCGATCGATGACAGGTAGACGAACTCGGGTACGGTGCCGACCACCTGCGCCCCCGAGTACGAATGGGCCAGCAGCAGATCCGACAGGAAGTCCGGGCCGTACCAGTCGTCGTCGTCCATCTTCAGCAGGAACGAGCCGGACGCCCTGGACGCCGCCTCGTTCAGCACCTCGCCGAAGATCTGGTCGGCGGGCGCCTCGTACACGGTGACCTGGCCGTCGAAGGCGGCGATCGCGGCGGCCACGTCGGGGTGGCCCGCGGGCACGCCGTGCAGGGCCAGGATCACCTCAAGCTGCGCGTCCCGCTGCCTGGCGATCTGGTCGAGCGCGAACCCGACCATGTCCGCCCGGCGCGTGGCCAGCAGCACCGAGGTCAGCGGCGGCACCGGCGCGGGAGCGCCGAGCTGTTCCCAGCGGGCGGCCACGCCGTGGGTACGCAGCGCCGTACGGCGCAGCCGGATGCTGTGCTCCTCCCGCCGAAGCTGGTCGGCGAGGTCCGGACCCGACTCGATCAGCCGCACCAGCGGCTCGCCCAGCGCCCCTGCCCAGCGCGGCACGGACGGCGACACCAGCGGCACCCCGGCCGCGGCCAGCCCTGCCAGCACGCGCACCGCGGTCAGCGGACCGCTGTGGGCGTGCTGCCAGTCGACCTCCACGCCCCTGATCTGCCGGAGCCTGGCCACGTCGGAGTCGGTGACGCCGCCGGACTCGGCGAAGGCGATGATCGGCTTGCCGTCGAGGACGATGGACCAGCGGCCCTCGCGCTCGGTCAGCGCCGCCATGCCGCGCGAGGGGGTGGTCACGAAGCCCTGCGGGTTCACCATCCGCTCGTCGACGGGCGGGATCATCGACGGCTCCGCCAGCACCTCGGGATCGGCCAGCGGCAGCTCGGCGCCGCCCGGCCGGCCGAACTGCTCCCAGCTCGCCGCGCGCAGCGTGGGCCGCTCGACCGGCGTCTCGTCGCCCTCCCAGGGGGCTTCCCAGGGCGAGTCGGCCGAACCCGGGTTCACGTCGGGGTCGTCGAGCGTGCGCAGGACCAGGTCGCTGCCGGGCGCGCCGACCCGTCCGGGGACCGGGCCGCCGACCTCGGCAGGGGTGGCGTTCGGGTCGCCCGGCCGCCAGGCCGCGGCGCCGACCCCGGCGATCGCCGCCGCGGGGGCCGCGATCACGTCGAGGCGGTGCCCGGCGAAGGCCCGCGCGGTCGCGGCCACGGTACGGCCGGCCGGCGTGGGCGCCGAGAACTTCGCGTCCACCACCCAGACCCGGTCCTTGGGCTGGTACACCCGCAGATCGCTGAGCGAGCGCCACCGGTTCGCCGGGGTGGGCGTCGGGACCGGCGCCGGATGCGAGGGCGGCGCGTCCAGCACGGCCACGACCACGCGTTGCGTGTCGGGAAGGAGCTTGTGCAGGGTGGCGACCCTGCGCAGGTCGGCGGGGGTGCGGGCGAGCACCAGCACCTCGGGCGCGCGCTCCTTGCCGCTGGGCGGCTCCAGGATGTCGCGGTCGAGGTCGACGCCCTTGACGTCCTCGTCGATGCCGACGGCGTAGACCCACGCCCGCGGCATGTCCGCGATGAGAGAAGAGATCATGGCAACCTCCATGAGGCGACCCGCTGGCGTGGTCATCCGGTCTTCCTCAGGTGCTTGAGCAGGGCGGCGAGCGGGCCGGTCGCGGGTTCCGGCCGCTCGGGCGGCGGCTGCGAGAGGTGGTCCACCTCGGCCCGCAGCCGGGCCACCTCCGCCTCCAGTTCCTTGATCTCGGCGGCGCGCTTGGCCGCCAGCGCCCGCCACTTGGCCGGGTCACCGGCGGGCGGTTCGATGTCGTCACCGGCGGCGAAGCCGAACTCGGCGCCGCTCACCCACAGCGCCCCGAACATCTCGTCGACCAGGTCGTCGGCCGGGCCCTCGTGGTGGGCGGCGCGGCTGAAGGCGGCGGTGCGCTCCAGCCGGGCGGCGACCACGCCGGCGCCGGACTCGGTGAGGGCGGCGCAGACCAGGCCCAGCGTTTCCTGTTCCGCCTGCCGTACGAGCTGGGCGATCGTGTCGGCGCCCGGCGCCCATCCGGCGGGGACGCGCAGCAGGAAGGGGGCGGGCGCCGCGGAGACGGGCGCGTCGGCGGCGAACGCGACGCGCGGCTCGCAGGCGTAGAGGTTGCGCAGGAGGCGCAGGTCGAGGTGCGGGTCGTCGAGGGCGGCGTGCCGGTCGCCGGTCAGCACGTCCCAGGGGCCGGTGATGGTGACGGCGGTGTCGGCGAGCGTGCCGGCCAGCGCCGCGTCCACGGTGGCGCGGGTGCGCTCGTAGCCGTCGGCCTCGGTGACGACGCGCACGTACGGCACCCGCCACCGCCTGCGGGGATGGCCGCGCAGCCAGCGCAGGTCGGGGATGAGGTCGCCCAGGAAGGACCAGTTGTGCCGGTGCACCTCCTTCGCCCGCAACATCACCGTGGACGGCCCGACGTGCCAGCCCTTCGCCTCGGGGTCGGGGATGAAGACGGCGCCCGCCTGGGCCAGCCGGTAGCCGAGTTCGGTGTCCTCGGCCATGTTGAGCGTCACGTCCACGCCACCGGCCGCGCGCAGCAGCGCGGCGGAGACGGAGCTGGAGGCGCCGGTGTGCAGCAGGTAGGCGCTGGTGCCCGCGTCGCGGAGCATGCGCGTGGATTCGAGCGTCTTGGTGGTGTACTCGGTGCGGGTGCCCTCTTCGCCGAGCTCGTTCACGAACCTGGTGTCGCCGATCACGACCGCGTGGTCGAGCAGGTGGTGCCAGCGCATGTGCGCTTCCAGGTGCTCCTCGTCCAGGATCATGTCGGCGTCGAGCCAGTGGACCACGTCACCGGTCGCGGCGTGCGCGCCCGCCTGGCGGGCGGCGCCGCGGCCCCAGCCCTCGCTCACCCGCACCATCCGCACGCCCGGCGCCGACAGGGGCGGCGTGCTGCCGTCGTCGGCGACGACCACCTCGGTCAGCTCTGCCGGGTAGCTCTGCTTGGCCAGCGCGGTCAGCGTGCGGTCGAGCCCGTCCTGGTCGTTGTAGGCGGGGATGACGACGGAGACGCGCTTGGCCGGCCGCCAGCTCCCGATGGCCGGCGGCTCCAGGACCCCGTAGTCGTTGTGCCTGATCCGCCTCATGCCGAGCCCAGCGCCCGCACCTCTTCGCGTAGCCGCTCCACCTCGCGGGCGTGGGTCATGGCGTTGACGCGGTCCTCGCCGAGGGAGACGAGGATGGCGCTGAGGTCCTCGGTACGGCGGGCCGCGCCGTCCTCCATCGCCGCCGACAGCTCCTCCAGTCGCTTCTCGACACGCTTGAGCGCGGCGGCGGTGGCGGCGTGCGAACTCTCGTTCTTCTTCACGCGCTGGTCGATGCGCTGGGCCTTGCCGTCGAGGCGGCGCACGGTCAGCACCAGGAAGGCGAGGGCGGCGAGCGAGACCAGAAGCGCCGCGGCCACGGCGGCCGCGGCGAGCGTGAAGACGCCTGTGACCAGGAGCGCGGCAAGGGCGAGAACTCCCAGAATCGCGGCCGTCGCCGCTGTCCGGCGAGTCGAGAGCATCCGCATATCTATCCTTGTCACGACTTGAGAGGCACCAGGGGATATTGACACCCTAATAAACAGGTACGAGTTAACGTGCCATAAGTTCCTGAACGGAATCTGGGAGCCGCCGCCGTGTGACCTGCGGCAGGCGCCGTAACGAATGGGGGACCTCCCTCCTACCGAGCGGTAAAAGCGGCGTAAGGTAGGCGCCGTCTTCGAACCCCGCCGTCGAGGAGCGCCACGTTCATGACCGTCACCCCCTGCGGCTTCCGGCGTACACCGGAGAAGGGCCTGGCCCGCCTGCGCTGGGCCGGACGCGGCTGGACGGCCGAAGGAGAAAGGCTGCCCCCGGCCCCGCCCGGCCGCCTCGACCTGCCCGCCCTGCGGCCCTTGCGCGGGCTGGAGGTCGACTGGCCCGGCGGGCCCGTGCCGCTCGGGGAGATCGTGCGGCTGGCCGCCGCCGGCGTACCGCTCACCGCCGCCGAGGCGCCCGCCTGGGTGCCCGCGCCCCTGGCCGGACTGCTCGCCGACCGCGAGTGGCTGGCCGGCGAGCCCGCCGGCGGCCTGCGCTGCGTGGCCGACCTGCGCCGCGAGGAGCACAGCGTACGGCTGCGCCGCGTGGCCGCCCGGCTGGCCGCGACGCCGGGGGAGTTCCCGGCGAGCTTCGCCGGTGAGGTCGCCTCGGCGGCGCGGCCCAAGGTCAGCGTGGTCATGTCCACCAAGCGGCCGCACCTGGTGGCCGAGGCGCTCGCGCAGATGGCGCGGCAGCGGCACGTCGAGGTCGAGGCGGTGATCGGGCTGCACGGCGTGCCGTACGAGGCGGTGCGCGCCGCCGTCGAGTCCGCCGCGCTGCCGGTGTCGTGCGTGGTGTCGCAGGCCGCGTTCGGCGAGGTGCTGAACCTGGCGGCGGTCCGCGCGAGCGGCGACTACCTCGTCAAGTGGGACGACGACGATTGGTACGGTCCCGAGCACCTGTCGGACCTGCTGCTGGCCATGCGGGCCACGGGCGCCGACATCGTGGGCGCCACCGGCGAGTTCTTCTACCTCGAACCGCTCAACACCACGATCCGGCGCACCACCTTCGCCAGCGGGGCGGCGTACCCGAGCGAGGTGTGGGCGGATCACGTCGCGGGGGGCACGATTCTCCTCGCTGCGGCGAAATTTCGGTCTTTAGGGGGATTTCCTGCCTTGCCTCGGGCGGTGGACAAGGCCTTCCTCAAGGCCGCCCAGGCTCAGGGAGCGCGCATCTACCGGACCCACGGGCTCGGGTACGTGCTGCGCCGTACGCTCAGCGACGAGCACACCTGGCAACTGCCCCTGTCGCATTTCCTCAAGGTGGCCGCCAACCAGTGGCGCGGCTTCCGGCCGAGCAGGCTCATGGAAGCGGCATGAGGGTCCGGGGCAACGACTACCGGGTGCTCGCGCCGCCCGCGCAATGGACGCCCTCACTCAAGGTCAGCGTGGTCATCCCCGCCTACGGCGGGCAGCACGAACTCGACCTCGTCCTGCGGGCGCTGGCCAGGCAGACCTACCCGGCCGGGCTCACCGAGGTCATCGTCGTCGACAACGGCAGCGACCCGCCGCTACGGCTGCCGCGGGAACGCCCCGAGAACACCACGCTCGCGCTCTGCCCGCGGCCGGGCCGGGCCGCCGCCCGCAACACCGGGCTGGCCCTGGCCACTGGTGACGTCATCCACTGGCTCGACTCCGACGTGCTGCTCACCCCCGGCGCGATCGAGGCGCACATGCGCTGGCACCACCGCGCCCCCTACCTGGCGGTCACCGGCTACATCAGGTTCACCGAGGCCGAGGTCCCCGCCGAACTGCCCGACGACCTCGAGAAGGCCTTCGAACCCGCCCGCCCGCACGCCTGGATCGTCGACCTCGTCGAGCGCACCCGCGGGCTCACCGACAACCCGCAGCGCCCGTTCAGCCTGCACGTCGGCGGCGCCACCTCGGTCAACGCCCGCCTCGTCGCCGCCGCCGGACCCATGGACGAGGACCTGGTACTCGGCCAGGACACCGAGATGGGCTACCGGCTGGCACAGGCCGGGGCCGTGTTCGTGCCCGAACCGCTGGCCCGCGCCTACCACCTCGGCCCCACCATGCGCATGCGCGACAAAGCGCCCATCGACCGGGTCAGCCACGCCTTCGTCGCCGACCGCATCCCCACCTACCGCTGGCTGCGCGCCCACCCGGGCCGCGCGTGGAAGGTCCCCTACGTCGCCGTCGTCGTGGACGGCACCGCCGGGTACGAGACCGTCCGCACCACCGTGGACGCGGTGCTCGCCGGGACCGTCCCCGACGTCCGCGTGGTCCTCGTCGGCCCCTGGGACACCCTCGACCGCGACCGCCGCGCCCCCCTGCGCGACCCCGCCCTCGACCTGGTGCTGGTCCACGGCCACTACCAGCACGAGCCGCGGGTACGGCTGGCCGTCACGGACACCCCCGACCACGCGGTGCCCTGGATCCTGCGCCTGCCCGCCGGATGGGCGCCCGCCGAGGACGGCCTGGCCCGCATGCTGGACCTGGCCGCGGGCGAGGGCCTGGGACTGGTCAACGTTCTGCTCAGCGAGTCGCCGTCCGGCCTGGTCGGCGCGCGCCTGGAGCGGGCCTCCGCCTTCGCCAGGGCCGCCCTCGTGGCCGGGCCGGGGGAGGATCTCGACGACGCCGTCGACGACGTGTCCGGCGTGACCTGGGTGGAAGGCGAGAGCTACGGCTTCACCGAGGCGCCCGCCGAACCCCTGGGCCGCCGCGGCGCGCTGCGCGCCCGCCTGGAGGCGCAGTCGGAGGCCGCCCGGCTGGGCAAGGAGGTCGAACGCCTGCGCGTCCAGACCGCCAAGTGGCGGGAGGAGGCGGGCACGTGGCGTAAGAGCGCGGTGGAGCTCCGGCGCGAGGTGGGCGGGTTGCGCCGCCAGCTCGCCGCCGCCAACCGCACCCAGCGCAGCCTCCGCGCCCTGCTCGCCGCCGCCCTGAAACGCGCCTGGACCAAAAAACCGGACGGCCCCCAACCCTGACCCCTGCACACCCCGCCACACGCGCCCTTCCCGGACCGCGCCCTTCCGGGTTGTGCCCGACGGTGCGGCCACCCGCCGCGTCACGCTTCTGGGTATCTCGCCGGGCAAGACCGACGTTGCGCTCACCTGGAGGTGACAAGGCGCTTTCGGGTCTTGTGCGCCGGAACCCCGAGATGATGTCCGGAGCCCAAGGAAGCCTGGTGTGTCGGTTAGTTGGGGCGGAGGGCGGACTTGAGGCGGTTCAGGAGGGTCTTCTCCTCCGCCGGAACTGCCGGAACTGCCGGACCTGCCGGGACCGCGGGGATCTGGATGGGCTCGGGTGTCTTCGCGTCGGCGGCGGGCGGGGCTTCCGGCAGGGGTGGCGGGGGCCAGTAGCGGGCCGGGGCGGCGTGCCGTACGCCATGGGTCTGTTCGATCACGGCGTCCAGGTCGTCAGAGACGCCCGCCAGCAACACGGCCCGCGCGAGCGCCGACGTGCGCTCAAGCCGCGCGCTGCGCCCGGCGCCCACGTCGACCACGAGCACCCCGTCGAGGTCCTTCTGCACCGTCTCCACCATCCGCTCCAACGTCGCCCGGTGCAGCGGCACGTCCACCGGCCCCCGGTAGCGGAACGGGATGGGCGCGGGCGTCGGCGCGGCCTCGTCGATGAGGCGGACGCGGTCGTCGTAGGCGAACAGGTCGCGCATCATGCGCAGGTCGAAGCTCGGGTCGCCCAGGACCGATCGGCGTTCGTCGCGCAGCGTCGACCACGGCGCCACCAGCGTCACGACGACGTCCTGCAGCTTGCCGTCGAGGGCGGCCGCCACGGCCTGCCGTACGACGGGCGCGGGGGTGTCGCCCACCTCGAACACGATCTCCACGTACGGCACCAGCCACCGCCGCCCCCGATCCTTGCGCAGGTCGCGGCGGAGCGGGATCCGGTGCGAGAAGGCCGGTTCGACGGCCCGCACGACCCGGTCCTTGTCCACCCGCTGCGCCGGAAGCCCGAGATGTACGGCCTTGGCCGCCTCATCCGGGATGAACACCACGCCGTGCATCGCCAGCCGGTAGGCGAACTCGGTGTCGCCGCCGCGGTGCACGTTCGGGTCGAGACCGCCAACTGCGTGGAAGATCTCCCTGGGAAGGGCGAGCGTCGGCCCTGTGCACACGTGGTAGGGATTGCGGCTCTTGCGCAGCCCGTCGGTCTTGGCGATCGTCGCCTCGGTGGAACTGGCCACGGCGGCGTCCAGGTCGAACAGCTCTTCCAGGTGTCCCGCCCGGTAGATCTGCTCGGCCTTGAGCGGCGGCGGCTCGACGAAGCGCTTCATGCCGATCGTGACCAGGTAGTCGGTCACGTGATGCCAGCGGGCGAGCGCCTCGATGTGCTCGCGGCAGGGCACCATGTCGGCGTCGAGCCGCTGGATGATCTCGCCGTCGGCGGCCAGGGCGCCGGTGTTGACCGCGTTGGAGATGCCCCATCCGTCCGTGACGGGCACGATCCGGGTGTTGAACGGCCGGATCTCCGGCAGCTCGATCGCCGGACGGCTGCCGTCGTCGACGACCAGGACCTCCATGAGGTGGTCCGGATAGGTCTGCGCGGCCAGCGCCGCCAGCGCGAACTCCAGGTACGGCCCGCCATGGGCCGGAATCACGACGCTCACCGACAGCGACGGCGACCAGGCGCCCAGCTCCGGCGGTGTGAGCGGTGAAAAGTCGTTCTGCCGCACAGCAGGACGCGCGTTCATAGTCGATGACCCCCTGGCGGGAAACCTTAGCCGGGGTTGCTGAATATTTCCTGAAAAGGCGTGGTGTCCATGCTGTGGACTCGGCTCCTCGTCCCCATCCGGAAGCCCGTACACTCGGTGCCCAACACCGCAGGTAGGGAGTCATCATGGCTAGGTCGTGGCGTGGCCTCATCGAGGAGTACCGAGAGCGTCTTCCGGTCACCACGACGACGCCCGTCGTCACGCTGCTGGAGGGCGGCACGCCGCTGGTGCCCGCGCACCGGGTCTCCGCGCTGACCGGCTGCGACGTCTACCTCAAGGTCGAGGGCGCCAACCCGACGGGCAGCTTCAAGGACCGCGGCATGACGATGGCCATCAGCAAGGCCGTCGAAGAGGGCGCGAAGGCCGTCATCTGCGCCTCCACCGGCAACACCTCCGCCTCCGCCGCCGCCTACGCGGTACGCGCCGGGCTCACCTGCGCGGTGCTCGTGCCGCGCGGCAAGATCGCGATGGGCAAGCTGGCCCAGGCGCTCGTCCACGGGGCGACGCTGCTGCAGGTCGAGGGCTCCTTCGACGACTGCCTGGAGATGACGCGCAAGCTGTCGTCCGAGTACCCCATCGCGCTGGTCAACTCCGTCAACCCCTTCCGGCTCCAGGGCCAGAAGACCGCCGCCTTCGAGATCGTCGACACGCTGGGCGACGCGCCCGACATCCACTGCATCCCGGTGGGCAACGCGGGCAACATCTCGGCGTACTGGATGGGTTACCAGGAGTACGCGCAGGACGGCGTCTCCACGCGGCGTCCGCGCATGTTCGGCTTCCAGGCCAGCGGCGCGGCCCCGATCGTCAACGGCGCGCCGGTGGCCCGTCCCCACACGATCGCCACGGCCATCCGCATCGGCAACCCGGCCTCCTGGCAGCTCGCCGAGGCGGCCAGGGACGACTCCGACGGCGTCATCCAGTCGGTGACCGACCGCCAGATCGCGGCCGCGTACAAGCTGCTGGCGCAGGAAGAGGGCGTCTTCGTCGAGCTGGCCTCGGCGGCGAGCGTGGCGGGACTCCTGCAGGCCCACGCCAACGGCCTGGTCGAGTCCGGCCGGCGCATCGTCTGCACGGTCACCGGCAACGGACTGAAGGACCCCGACTGGGCCATCTCCGGCGCTCCGGCCCCGGTGACGATCCCGATCGACGTCCACGCCGCGGCGGGCGCGCTCAACCTCGCCTGACCACGCGATCTGAGGGAAACAACACATTGATCACTGTTCGCGTGCCCGCGACCTCCGCGAACCTCGGTCCCGGCTTCGACACGCTCGGCCTCGCGCTCGGCATGTACGACGAGGTCGAGGCCGAACTCACGGGAGACCGAGTCCAGGTCACCGTGGAAGGCCAGGGGGAGGGCGAACTCGACCTCGGCGAGGGCCATCTCGTCGTCAAGGCGATGCGCAAGGCGTTCGACCGGATGGGCATGGCGCAGCCCGCCGGCATCCGGCTGCGCTGCCTGAATCGCATCCCGCACGCGCGCGGGCTGGGATCGTCGTCGGCGGCCATCTGCGCGGGCATCCTCGCCGCGCGCGCTCTCGGCTCTCAGCGAACATCGCCGGAGGGCGCGCGCACGCTGTCGGACGACGAGGTGTTCGCCCTGGCCACGGAGATGGAAGGCCACCCGGACAACGTCGCCCCATGTTTGGCCGGAAATCTCACGATTTCATGGACCGACCATGGGGGGTCACCGCATATGGTGAAAGTCACCCCCGATGCGAGAATCCGTCCGGTCGTGCTCGTCCCATCGGCACGGGTGTCCACGGAGACCGCTCGAGGGCTGCTCCCGAAGGACGTGCCCCACAAGGACGCTTCCTTCAACGCCGGCCGGGCCGCGCTGCTGATCGCCGCGCTCACCCTGCGTCCGGAGAGCGACCTGCTGCTCGCCGCCACCGAAGATCGTCTCCACCAGAAATACCGCGCGCCTGCGATGCGCGACAGCGCGGATCTGGTAGAACGTCTGCGTGCGGTGGGCGTGCCCGCGGTCGTTTCGGGAGCGGGCCCCACGGTTCTTGCGTTTTCCACACCGGATACGCAGGATTTGATCGCGCCAGAAGTGGGTAATGACTGGCACATCCAGCTAATGGACGTCGACCCGGATGGTGCGAACGTTCAGTTCCCCGAGACACGCTGATGCCTCTTTAGACCTTCAGGGAATAGCCGTGTGCGCTGGTGATGTTAGGCTGATAGCCGCACCAGATGCCCCCTTGGTGGGTGCGTGCTTGTCAGCCACACATCGCTGCTTCATGCTGCACGTCGCGAGGCGTGGGCAGCGCGGCTGTCTCCCCGGAATCCGGCGTCTCCCATGGACCTACACCCGGTTGGTTCACCACGAGACGACGACTATGGGGATCTGCGCGTTCGAATCACCTCGACATCTGGCTGGCGACAGCAATCTGGGGGGTGTCCTCCATGCGCCACCGTCCTGTGGCGGCCTGGACGAACCCCTCCCCAATAGTGGCGGCCGACCTGCGCGGCGGCCGAAGATCGCAGCGTGCATCCCGACCCGGTCTGTCCCGCCGGATCGACAGCACCTCCGGGACGCCCGGTACAGCAAAGCCGGCGCCCGACCCCTGGGAAGGACCTTTTAGTTGAGCGACACCACCGAACTCCTCTCCGACGCATCGGGCGCGTCTGCGCAGCCCGCGTCCGGCGACACCCCCACTCGTGCCGCGGCCAAGCCGCGTGCGCGTCGCTCCGGCACCGGCCTGTCCGCCAAGGTGCTGCCCGAGCTGCAGAAGATCGCTGCCGAGCTCGGCATCAGCGGGACCGGACGCATGCGGAAGAGCCAGCTGATCGCGGCCATCCAGGAGAAGCAGGGTGGCGGTTCCGGTGACAGCGCCCCGGCGGCTCCGCCCGTCGCGGAGGCTCCGGCGGCCGTGGCCGAGGCGCCCGCCGCCGAGCGGCCCACCCGCGCGAGGAGGGAACGTTCCCGGGCCAAGAGCACCGAGGAGACCAGCGCACCCGTAGCAGAACCGGTGGTCACGGCCCCTGAGCCGGTGGCCGCCGCCGCCCAAGCCGAGCCGGTCGTGGCCGCGGCTCCCGCCGTGGTGGAGCAGCAGCAGCCGGCCGCCGAGGCCGTTCAGAGCGACCCCCAGGGCGAGTCCCGTGGCGACCGCGGTGACCGTGGCGACCGGGAGAGCCGCCGTGAGCGCCGCACCCGCGGCGAGCGGCGCGACCGTGGCGACCGCGGTGAGCGTGGCGACCGCGGTGACCGCGGCGGTGACCGTGGCGAGCGCGGGAGCGACCGTGGCGAGCGTGCGGGGAACGACCGTGGCGAAGGCGGCCGTGCCGACCAGCGCGCGGTGGACGCGGGCAGCCGCGGTGACCAGCGCGGTAACGACCAGCGTGGCAGTGACCCTCGCGGGGGCGACCCCCGTGGCGGTGACCAGCGCGGTGGCGACCCCCGTGGTGGCGACCCGCGCGGCGGGGCCGACGACGACGAGCGCGGGCGCGGACGGCGTGGCCGTTTCCGTGAGCGCAACCGTGGCCGTGGCCGCGACCGCTTCGACAGCAACGAGCCGGTCATCGGCGACGACGACGTGCTCATCCCGATCGCCGGCATCCTGGACATCCTCGACAACTACGCCTTCGTGCGGACGAGCGGCTACCTGCCGGGCTCCAACGACGTCTACGTGTCGCTGGCCCAGATCCGCCGCAACGGCCTGCGCAAGGGCGACGTCGTCACCGGCGCCGTCCGGCAGCCGCGCGACGGCGAGCGCCGCGAGAAGTTCAACGCCCTGGTCCGCCTCGACACCGTCAACGGCATGGACCCGGAGCAGGCGCGCAGCCGTCCGGACTTCAACAAGCTGACGCCGCTCTACCCGCAGGACCGCCTGCGCCTGGAGACCGAGCCGAACATCATGACGACCAGGATCATCGACCTGGTCTCGCCGATCGGCAAGGGCCAGCGCGGCCTGATCGTCTCGCCGCCCAAGGCCGGTAAGACGATGGTGCTGCAGGCGATCGCCAACTCGATCACGCGCAACAACCCCGAGTGCCACCTGATGGTCGTGCTCGTGGACGAGCGTCCAGAAGAAGTCACCGACATGCAGCGGTCGGTCAAGGGTGAGGTCATTCACTCCACCTTCGACCGTCCCGCCGAGGACCACACCACCGTCGCCGAGCTCGCCATCGAGCGCGCCAAGCGCCTGGTGGAGCTGGGCCACGACGTGGTCGTGCTGCTGGACTCGATCACCCGCCTGGGCCGCGCCTACAACCTGGCCGCCCCCGCGTCGGGCCGGATCCTGTCCGGTGGTGTCGACTCCACCGCTCTCTACCCGCCCAAGCGCTTCTTCGGCGCCGCGCGCAACATCGAGAACGGCGGCTCGCTGACGATCCTCGCCACGGCCCTGGTCGAGACCGGGTCCAAGATGGACGAGGTCATCTTCGAGGAGTTCAAGGGCACCGGCAACATGGAGCTCAAGCTCAGCCGTTCCCTGGCCGACAAGCGCATCTTCCCGGCGGTGGACGTCGACGCGTCCAGCACCCGTAAGGAAGAGATCCTCATGGCCAAGGACGAGCTGCAGATCGTCTGGAAGCTGCGCCGGGTGCTCCACGCGCTCGACATGCAGCAGGCGCTCGAACTGCTTCTGGAGAAGATGAAGGAGACGAAGTCCAACGCGGAGTTCCTCCTCCAGGTCCAGAAGACCACCGTAAGCAACGACCGCGACTAGATCGCGGTTTGAGGGCGGCGGGGATCCTTCCCGCCGCCCTTTGGCTTTCCGTCGTCGTGGTCTGTTGTCGTTACGGCACAGCCGCCAGGACCACCGCCCGCCGCCATCGGCGCGCCACCGCGACCGTGCGCCCGTCGCCGCACCCCACCCCGCCGCCACAAGGCACGTAACCCGGAGGCACGGTCAAGCCTGCCCCGATCCTCCAGAACCCCTGAACCCTCCGGGCCCCCGCAACCCCGGCCCCTCAGGACGCTCCTAACCCCCCCGATCCCCGGAACCCCGATCCCCGGCCCCTCCGGGCCTTCGCGGCTTTCCGAGGGTGCCGGATCGCCGAGGCCCTCAGTCCCGGCGTCGGTACCCCAGGGGTTTGGGCTTGATGCGGGGGTTAACCCCACCATGAAGCGGGCGCCACCGGCATTCCCGGATGCCGTTGGCCCAGGCACGCTGGAACCGTGGATGTGCCGTTGCGTGAGCGGGTGCCGTTGGGGCCCAACGGGCCGGTCGGGGTCGTGGTCGATCCGCGTACCTGGCGGGCGGTGCCGTACCTGCTGGTGAGTTTGTTCTTCGGGCTGGCCTGGTTTCTGGTCGTGGCGTTCGGGAGCACGATCTCGCTGGTCATGACGGTGGTCTGGGTCGGGTTCCCGTTGCTGCTGGTGACCGTGCTCGTCTGGCGTGGGGCGGCGATGCTGGAGCGGCGGCTGTTGTGGCTGGCGTTCGGGGTGCGGATCCGGGATCCCTATCGGCGGCGTCCCGAGCGGGGCGTCATGAACCATCTCAAGTGGCTCTTCCGGGATCCGGCCACCTGGCGGGATCTGGGGTATCTGATACTGCTCGCGCCGCTCAGCCTGCTGGAGTTCGTCGTGGTGATGGTGCTCGGGAGCCTGTCCGTGGCGTTGATTCTCGCGCCGTTCCGGGAAGAGCTGATGATCGGCGCGGCCTTCGTGGTGAACACGCCTGTGGAGCGGGCGATGGCTGTTCTGGCCGGGTTCGTGATGGTGGCGGTGCTGGCGTACGCGGTGCGTGGGCTGAGTCTGCTGCACGGGACGCTCGCGGCGGCGTTGCTGGGCGGCGGCGAGGAGGAACGGCTGCGGGCCAGCCGGGCCAGGGGCATCGACGCGGCCGAGGCCGAGCGGCGCAGGATCGAGCGCGACCTGCACGACGGGGCGCAGCTGATGCTGCTGTCGGTCGCCATGGACCTGGGACGGGCGCGCACCAAGCTGGACGACGACCCGGAGCAGGCCAAGGAGCTCATCGCGCAGGCCCACACGGGCACCAGGGCCGCGATCGCCGAGCTGCGCGACCTGGCGCGCGGCATCCATCCGGCGATCCTCACCGACCGGGGCCTGGACGCCGCCCTGTCGGCTCTGGCCGCGCGGGCGCCGATCGGGGTCGACGCGGCCGTGGACGTCGGCGAGCGGCCTCCTGCGGCCGTGGAGAGCATCGCCTACTACATCGTGGCCGAGTCGCTGGCCAACATGGCCAAGCACGCGGTGGCCACGGAGGCGTCGGTACGGGTCGTACGCGCGGGCCAGATGGTCACCGTCGAGGTCTGGGACAACGGCATCGGCGGCGCGACCCTGCGTCACGGCGGCGGCCTGGCGGGGCTGGCCGACCGGGCGGCGACCATCGACGGCGTGCTCGTGCTGAACAGTCCGGTGGGCGGGCCCACGCTGGTTCGCGCGGAACTGCCGTGTGAGTGGTAGTCATGAGCGCATGCGAGTGGTGATCGCCGAGGACTCGGTGCTGCTGCGTGAGGGCCTGGCCCGCCTGCTGGCCGACGGCGGCATCGAGACGGCGGCGGCGGTGGGCGACGGCCCGTCGCTGATCAGCGCGGTCGAACACCACCGGCCCGACCTGGCGATCGTGGACGTGCGCATGCCGCCGAGCAACACCGACGAGGGCCTGCGCGCCGCCCTCGACGTGCGGGCGCGGCGGCCGGACTTCCCGATCCTCGTGCTGTCGCAGTACGTGGAGGAGCGCTACGCGGCCGAGCTCATCGGCCCCGGCGTGGGCTACCTGCTGAAGGAGCGGATCTCCGACGTGGCCGAGTTCCTGGCGGTGGTGCGGCAGGTGGCGGAGGGCGGCACGGTCATCGACCCCGAAGTCGTGCTGCAGCTTCTGGGCAGGCAGCGCAGGGGCACGGCGATGGACATGCTGTCTCCGCGCGAGCGCGAGGTCCTGGCGCTCATGGCCGAGGGACGCTCCAACACCGCCATCGCGGCCCGTCTGTCGGTCAAGGAAGGGGCCGTGGAGAAGCACATCTCCGGCATCTTCGCCAAGCTCTCGCTCGGCCAGGCGCCCGACGACCACCGCCGGGTGCTGGCGGTGCTGGCCTACCTCGGGCGCTGAAACGGCCCGCGCCGAGCAGGCGCGGGCCGGTCAGTGAGACGGGCTACTTGACGTTCACGAACTTCTGCGGGGACCAGGCGCTCCTGGTCTTGCTCGTCCCGGAGACCTTCACCTTGACGTAGCCGTCCTTCTTGATCTTGACCTTGGTGCTGTACTTGCCGGCCGAGTCCGTCTTCACGAACGCGATGCGCTTGTACGTCTTGGCGCCCTTGGCCTTGTAGTAGACGGCCAGCACCTTGCCCTTGTAGGCCTTGCCGGCGCGGGTGGCCTTGCCGTACACCTTGACCTTCGTGCCCTTCTTCTGCACGGAGAGGGTGACCTTGGACTTGGCCTTCTTGGAGACGCCGCCCTCGGGCTCGTTGACGGTGAAGGCCACCTGGCCCTTGAACGTCTCGCTGCCCCGGGTCGCGCTCACCTCCAGGGTCCACGCGCCGGGCTCGGTGTCGTCGCTGAAGAACGTGCTGCCGGTGTAGACGCCGTAGCTGTCCTGGCTCAGGGTGCCGAGGTCGTAGTACTCGCTGGTGTCGTCGCTGACCAGGCGGGCGCTGACCGAGCCGGCGTCCTTGACCCTGGCGCGGACGTCGACCTGGACCTCGCGGCCCTTCTTGAGGTTGACGGGGTCGGGCGTCACCGAGGCGCTGATGCTCGCCTTCTTGCCCGTCACGCTGACGGTGAAGGAGTCGCTGCTGATCGATCCGCCGCGGCTGACCTTGAACGTCAGCGACCAGTCGCCGGCCGGGTCGTCGCTGGAGATGCTGAACGATCCCGTGCCGGCCGCCGAGGTGGGCAGCCTGCCGTCGCTCCCCTTGGACGGCTGGCTGTAGGAGACGTTCACCGAACGGGCGCCCTTGCCGGGCGGCGAGATCTCGGCGGTGACGCTGGCCGGGACGGTCGTGTTCGGGTCGGTGCCCAGCGGGTCCTTGACCGTGAAGTTGATACTGGCCTGGACGGTTCCGTCGCTCGGCACGTAGGTGTTGCCGGCGGAGACGCCCGTGATGTCCCCTGCCGCGGTGCGGGCGGTCAGGGAGGTGGAGGCTCCGGCGGCCGTGGCCGTGATTCCAGCGCCTCCGAGGAGAACGGCGGCCCCCGTGGCGGTCGCGAGCAGCAACCGCACCTTTCTCATCATCTCTTTTGATGTCCTTTATGGGAGGAAAACTAATGATTGATGCGCGGGAGCCTAGTGTGACAGGAGTGAGTTGGGCATCAAGATCCGGGGAATGCCTGGTGGCCCGGGATGGTTGCAACGTCTGGCACACTGGTAGCTGAACCGAAGCGGTACCGGTTCCCGCCGCGCGCACCACATCAGTGTGCGACCGCGCGCAGAGCAGCTGAGGCGACCCGGCGACCGCACCCCGAAAGGACTCACATGAAGAGCGACATCCACCCGGAGTACCACGTCACGCAGGTGACCTGCACGTGCGGTAACTCCTTCACGACCCGCAGCACCGCGAAGAACGGCGTCATCCACGCCGACGTGTGCTCGGCCTGCCACCCGTTCTACACGGGCAAGCAGAAGATCCTGGACACCGGTGGCCGGGTGGCGCGCTTCGAGCAGCGCTTCGGCAAGAAGGCCCAGAGCAAGTAGCTCCCCTGACGCCGGCCCGACGCACTCACTGGTGCGCCGGGTCGGCGTTCTTGGTGATACGGCCGGCACGGACGACATTAGGGACCCACGGTGAACCTGGACGAGTTGCTCAAGGAGTACGCGGAGCTGGAGACGCAGCTCGCCGATCCCGCCGTGCACGCCGACCAGTCCAAGGCCCGCACGCTCGGCAAGCGTTACCGCCACCTCACCCCGATCGTCGGCACCTACCGCGAGCTGGAGAGCGTCCGCGACGACCTCAGCGCCGCCAAGGAGCTCGCGAGCGAGGACGAGGCGTTCGCCACCGAGGCCGAGGAGCTCGCGGCCCGCATCCCCCTGCTGGAGGAGAAGCTCCGCCACCTGCTCATCCCGCGCGATCCCAATGATGACAAGGACATCATCATGGAGATCAAGGCCGGCGAGGGCGGGGAGGAGTCGGCGCTGTTCGCCGGCGACCTGCTGCGGATGTACCTGCGCTACGCCGAGCGCCTGGGCTGGAAGACCGAGGTCATCGAGGCCCAGCACTCCGACCTCGGCGGCTACAAGGACGTCACCGTCGGCATCCGGGCCAAGGGCGACGAGGGCGTGTGGTCAAGGCTCAAGTACGAGGGCGGCGTCCACCGCGTCCAGCGGGTGCCCGCCACCGAGTCGCAGGGCCGGATCCACACCAGCGCCGCGGGCGTGCTCATCTATCCGGAGGCGGAGGAGGTCGACGTCCAGATCGACCCCAACGACCTGCGCATCGACGTCTACCGCTCCAGCGGACCCGGCGGCCAGAGCGTCAACACCACCGACTCCGCGGTGCGCATCACCCACGTGCCCACGGGCGTGGTCGTCTCCTGCCAGAACGAGAAGAGCCAGCTGCAGAACAAGGAGTCGGCGCTGCGCATCCTGCGCGCCCGCCTGCTGGCCATCGCCCAGGAGGAGGCCGACGCCGCCGCGCAGGCCGAGCGCAAGTCGCAGGTCCGCACCGTCGACCGTTCCGAGCGCATCCGCACCTACAACTACCCGGAGAACCGCATCTCCGACCACCGCGTCGGCTTCAAGGCGTATAACCTCGACCAGGTCCTCGACGGCGAGCTCAACGCCGTCACCCAGGCCCTGATCGACGCCGAAACGGCGGAGAAGCTCGCACAACACTCATGACATTTCTGCTGGACGAGATCGCACACGCAACGGCCCGGCTGGCCGAGGCCGGCGTGCCGTCGCCGCGCACCGACGCGGAGGAGATCGCGGCGTTCGTCCACGGCGTGCGCAGAAGCGAGCTGCACACGGTCAAGGACGGCGACTTCGACGCCCTGTTCTGGGAGGGCATCGCCAGGCGCGAGGCGCGCGAGCCCCTTCAGCACATCACCGGCCACGCCTACTTCCGCTACCTGGAGCTTGAGGTTGGCCCCGGCGTCTTCGTCCCTCGACCGGAGACCGAGGTCATGGCCGGGTGGGCCATCGAGACCCTGCGCGCCATGGACGTCGCCCAGCCGCTCGTCGTCGATCTCGGCACCGGCTCCGGCGCGATCGCCCTGTCCATCGCCCAGGAGGTCTCGCTGGCCGAGGTCCATGCGGTCGAGGTCGACCCCGGCGCGTACACGTGGGCCAAGCGCAACATCGCCGAGCACGGCCAGGGCCGTGTCCACCTGCACCCCGACGACCTCGCGGAGGCGCTGCCCGAGCTCAACGGCACCGTCGACATGGTGATCTCCAACCCGCCCTACATCCCGCCCGGCGCGATCCCGCGCGACCCCGAGGTGCGCGACTACGACCCCTCGCGGGCGCTGTACGGCACGGGCGACGACGGGCTCGACGAGGTCAGGGCGGTGGAGCGTACGGCGTTCCGCCTGCTGCGGCCGGGCGGCTGGGTCGCGGTCGAGCACGCCGACCAGCAGGGCCGGTCGGTCTACCTGACCTTCCCCGAGGACAATGGCTGGCGGGACGTACGCCTGCGCCAGGATCTCACCCGGCGAGACAGGTTCGTCACCGCCAGGCTGGCCCAGGACTAGGATTCGGGCGAGCACCGCCCATCCAGAACGCAGAGAGGCCGACAGCGCCGTGGGACGACGATTTGACTGCTCGGACGCCGACCAGAAGGCCGAAGGCCTGACCGAGGCCGCCAACGCGGTGCGCAGGGGCGAACTCGTGGTGCTCCCGACCGACACCGTCTACGGCATCGGCGCCGACGCCTTCACCCAGAGCGCCGTCACCGCGCTGCTGGAGGCCAAGGGCCGGGGCCGCGAGATGCCGCCGCCCGTGCTGGTCGGCACCGTACGCGCGGCCAACGCCCTGGTCGAGGACCTCGGCCCCTACGGCCAGGACCTCATCGACGCCTTCTGGCCAGGTCCGCTGACGATCGTGTGCAAGGCCAACCGGGCGCTGTCGTGGGACCTCGGCGACACGAAGGGCACGGTGGCGCTGCGCATGCCGCTGCACCCGATCGCCCTCGACCTGTTGAAGGAGACCGGCCCGATGGCCGTCTCCAGCGCCAACCGCTCGGGCTCGCCCGCCGCCACCACCGCGGACGAGGCGGAGGACCAGCTCGGCGAGTCCGTGGCCGTCTACCTGGACGCCGGACCGACGAATGACAACACGCCCTCGACCATCCTCGACCTGACCACCGCGGTGCCGCGGCTGCTGCGGGGCGGGGCGATCCCGGTGGAGAAGTTGCGGGGGATTGTCGGGTACGTCGCCACCGACGGCTGATCCCAGCGATACCCGCTGTTTATCACGCGAGTCACAGGCGGCACGGGCGGCCTACCGTGGTGCCCGGAGGTGGCTCGCCCATGGGCAAGTTCGACGGCATGGACCCGAAGCTGGTGCGTGACCTGCTGGCCGAGGTGAAGCAGGCGGCGGGGGAGCTGCGCGCGATCGAGGGCCGGGTCGCCCAGGTGATGAGCGGGGCGGGGCTGGCCACCCGGGCCATGCATCGGCCGGGGCAGGTCGCCGAGGCCATCGACACGATGTCCAAGGACGTCAACACCCGGCTGACGGTGCTGGAGAAGCGTGAGGACGCGCCTCGGGGCGCGGACGCGGGCAAGGACCCGGTGCGTGTACTGGGCGGGAACGACGAGCCCAAGGACGGCGCCAAGACCCCGACCGGTCCCGTGGACGAGCCGAAGGAAGAGCGCGGAGACGACCGCTCGCGCTACGACAACCCCAGGGCGGACGATCCGAAGCCGGGCGACAAGCCGGACGTGAAGACCGACGACAAGCCCGACGTGAAGACCGACGACAAGCCCGACGTCAAGACGGACGATAAACCGGACGCCAAGACGGATGACAAGCCCGACGTGAAGACGGACGACAAGCCGGACGTCAAGACCGAGGACAAGCCGGACCCGAAGGGTGACGACAAGCCGGATCTCAAGGGCGATGACGTCACCGCCACCGACGAGAACAAGAACGACAAGAAGGACGACCCGGTCAAGGGTGACGAGCCCAAGGACGACGAGCGTGACAGCAGGCGTGACCGGGGCGCCGAGCCTCCCCTCGACCCGACCAAGCCGCAGGTCGTCGAGGTGGACGGGGTGAAGGTCCTCCAGGTTCCCCTCGATCCGCCCACAGCCGAGGAGCTGGAGGAGCTGATCAGGAACATCGACGACGTCCAGCCCCAGGACACCCCTACGCTCGCCGGCGACACCACTCCGGGCCAGATCCAGCCCGGCGGGAAGACGGTCGACGCCGGCCTCGGTACCTGGGCGAACGACGGCAGCGACGTGGTCTCCGCGGACGCCCGGCCGATCGACCCCGCAGCCCTGAAGGCGCTGATCGAGAACATCAGGGACGTCCAGCCCATGGACATGCCCGGGGTGGAGGTGCCCAAGGGGGAGTGGGGCAACGGCCAGTGGGCGCCGCAGGACATCAAACCCGACGGCCCACCGGGCTCCCTCGACCCCGGCAACCCCACCACGACCCCGGACCCCTCCGGCAACCCAACCGCCACCTCCGGCAACCCCGCCACACCTCCAGAAACCTCCGGCAACCCGGCCCCGCCCTCCCAACCGGTCGGCAACCAGCCCCCGACCTACCAACCGGTCGGCAACCCGCCCGCGACCTCCGACGTCTACGGCAACCCGGCCCAGCCCGTCGGCAACCAGCCCTCCGACACTTCCGGCAGCGCGGCTCAGCCGGTCGGCAACCAGCCCTCCGACACTTCCGGCAGCGCGGCCCAGCCCGTCGGCACCCAGCCCTCCGACGCCTCCGGTGAGCAGGGCAACTGTGCGAAGACCGGCGGAAACGACACCGCACCGGGCACCAAAGCCGATCCCGGCACCCCGGGCACCTCCGGTGACCGTGGTCAGACGGTGCCGGCGGGTGACCGTACCGGAGTGGAGAACGGCGACCGTACCGGAGTGGAGAGCGGTGACCGCACCGGAGTGGAGAGCGGTGACCGTACCGGGACCGAGTACAGCACTCCGGCGGGCGGACGTGCCGGAGCGGAGGACAGCAGCCCGGCGGCGGGGAGCGCGGGACCGCGGCAGTGGGCCGATGACGGCGGCGATGTGGTGTCCGTGGACGCCGACCCGCTCGACCCCGCGGCGCTCAAGACGCTCATGGACAACGTGCGCGACGTCCAGCCGATGGAGATGCCGAGTGTGGAGGTGCCCAAGGGGGAGTGGGGCAAGGGGGAGTGGGTGCCTGAGGACATTCGGCCTGACGGCCCGCCGGGTGCGGTGGAGCCGGGCGAGAGGAGTCGCTGATGTACGTGGACCCGCCCGCCCCCCAGCCCCGCCAGCCCGGCGAGACCCCGCCCGCCACCGCCTCCGGCGCCCTGGACGGCCAGCCGAGGGCCTGGGAGTTCAATCCCGAGTACCAGCGCCTGGTGACCGCCTGGCAGGCCGTCATGCCGCTGCTGGAGTCGCTGACGACCGCTCTGGACAAGGCCTACCAGCTCGCCCGGAGCCCGCAGACGTGGGACGCTCCGGTGGGGGCGCGCTACGTCGAGGATCTCGCGGAGTGGCGTACCCGGCTGGGCCTCTACCGGCAGGCGGTGCTGACCGCGATCAGCGACGAGGCCGCGGACACGCCGCGCTGGGTGCCGAGCTCCGCCGGGGCTCCGCATGCCTTCTCCTGACGGCGATCCGGCGCGTGGTGCCAGGGGGACCTGCGTCGGGTGAGGGAAACGGGCGTACATTGAGAAAATGCCCTACTACGGGCCAGACTTCGGCCTGCTGCAGCAGCAGGATCCCGAGATCGCCCAGGTGTTGCTCGACGAGCTCGACCGGGTGCGCGGCGGGATCCAGCTGATCGCGAGCGAGAACTTCACCTCGCCCGCCGTGCTCGCCGCCCTGGGTTCGACCCTCACGAACAAGTACGCGGAGGGCTATCCGGGACGCCGCTACTACGGCGGCTGCGAAGTCGTGGACCGGGCGGAGCGGCTGGCGATCTCGCGGGCCAAGGAGCTGTTCGGGGCCGAGCACGCCAACGTCCAGCCGCACTCGGGCGCCTCGGCGAACCTGGCCGCCTACGCCGCGCTGCTGCAGCCGGGCGACACGATGCTGGCCATGGCGCTGCCGCACGGCGGCCACCTCACGCATGGCTCGAAGGTGAACTTCTCCGGAAAATGGTTCGACGTGGTCGCGTACGGCGTGCGGCGCGACACCGAACTCATCGACTACGACGAAGTCAGGGCGCTGGCCCTGCGCCACCGGCCGAAGGTGATCGTCTGCGGCGCCACCGCCTATCCGCGCCTGGTCAACTTCTCGATCTTCCGCGACATCGCCGACGAGGTCGGGGCCTGGCTGCTGGCCGACGTGGCCCACACGATCGGGCTGATGGCGGGGGGTGCGATCCCGAGCGCGGTGCCGTACGCGGACGTGGTCACCTTCACCACGCACAAGGCGCTGCGCGGACCGCGCGGCGGCGGCATCCTCTGCACGCGCGAGGTCGCCGCGCGCGTGGACCGGGCGGTCTTCCCGTTCGTGCAGGGCGGGCCGCTGATGCACGCGATCGCGGCGAAGGCGGTGGCGTTCGGCGAGGCGTCGCGGCCGGAGTTCGCCGACTACGCCAGACGGGTGGTCGCCAACGCGAGGGCGCTGAGCGACACGCTCGCGGAGGAGGGCATGCGCCCGGTGTCCGGCGGCACCGACAGCCACCTGGCGCTGATCGACCTGCGCGCGCTGGGCGTCACCGGGGCCGAGGCGGAACGCCGGTGCGCGGCGGCCGCGATCACCCTGAACCGCAACGCGATCCCGTATGATCCCGAACCACCTGCCGTCACGTCAGGAGTCAGGGTCGGCACGCCCTGCGTCACCACGCAGGGCATGGGACCCGAGGAGCTGAAAGAAGTGGCAACACTCGTGGCGCAGGCGGTGAGATATCCGGACACTGTCGCTGAAGTGCGGAGACGGGTTTCGGAGCTGCTGGTCATACACCAGCCTTATCTCAGCGAATTATAAGCTGTTCTGTGTCGTTTTCCGGTCACAGTAGGCCGGAGGATCAGGGAAACTGATGCCCGTGCGCGAATACCTCTTCATGGCGTTGGTCGCGGCGGCGGTGACGTTTCTACTCGTGCCGCTGGTCCGTCGCTTCGCCATTCGCATCGGAGCGATGCCCGAGGTTCGCGAGCGCGACGTGCACACCACGCCGACCCCGCGCCTGGGCGGCCTCGCCATGTACTTCGGCATGGTCGCGGGCCTGCTGGTGGCGGGCAACCTCAACCGCACCGGCTACGTCCTGTCGCAGGACCAGACCACGCTGGCGCTGATCGTGGCGGGCGGCCTGATCACGCTGACCGGCTTCCTGGACGACTGGTGGGGCATGGACCCCTTCATCAAGCTGGGCGGCCAGATCGCGGCGGCGGGCGTCATGGTCTTCTTCGACATGCGCCTGACCTCGATCCCGCTGCCCGACAGCTGGGGCGGCGCGTACGTACTCGACTACAACCTGAGCACGGTGCTGACGATCCTGATCGTGGTCGTCGCCATCAACGCGGTGAACTTCGTCGACGGGCTCGACGGCCTGGCGGCCGGCATCGTCGGCATCGCCGCGGCGGCCACCTGGATGTACTCGATCTTCCTCGACCAGGCCATCGAGCAGAACCGCATCAACACCACGGCCGCCATCACCGCGATCCTCATCGGCATGTGCCTCGGCTTCCTGCCGCACAACTTCCACCCGGCCAAGATCTTCATGGGCGACACCGGCGCGATGCTGCTGGGCCTGGTGCTGGCCGGCTCGCTCATCACGGTGACCCCGCTCGACCCGTTCTCCTTCGATGGCATCAACAAGTTCGGCACGCTGGTGCCGCTGCTGCTGCCGGTGGCCGTGCTGGTCCTGCCGCTGACCGACCTGATAACCGCCGTGGTCAGACGCACGTCCCACGGCATGTCCCCGTTCGCGCCCGACCGGGGTCACCTGCACCACCGGCTGCTCGACATCGGCCACTCGCAGCGCCGCACGGTCCTGATCATGTACGCGTGGACGGTCCTGTTCGCCTTCGGCCTGGTGACGATGTCGGTCTTCGGGGTGCCGATCCTGCTCTTCCCGATTGTGATTCTGCTCGCACTCGGCGTGCTGGTCATGATGGCGCTGCCCCGGTTCCGCGGCCGCGGCGGCGCGCACGCCGCGCCGCGTGGCGACTCCGGCGATGACGACGACGGCCCGCCGACCGGCCCGATGCCCGTCATCCAGCCGTTCGACGAGGTCACCCGGCAGGTACGCCGCCCGTCCCCCAACCAGGAGCGCAACACGGTCCAGGCGTTCCCCGGCGGTTCATGATCGCGAACTAGAAACGGCAGGTAAAAGCGGTCTTCCATGAGCTTGTGATATCTTTCACGAGCAAGGCCCCCCAGACGCACCGGCTCTGGGGGTAGCAAACGCTCGCTTGATAACTCGCTACGGGAGCACCGATGCAGGCCAACGACGTGCGCGTACTCAAAAGCGCCGCGCTGCCCACGCTGGCAGTGGGCGCCGTTGCCGCCATCGTGGCCTTCTTCCTCGCGGGAGGTAAGGGAGTCATCGGAGCCCTGGTCGGGCTCGCGCTGGTCGGTGTCTTCTTCAGCATCAGCGTGGTGGTCGTCTCGTACGCCGCCAGAATCTCCCCGCAGATGATGGCCGCCGCCGCCATGGTCAGCTACCTCGTCAAAGTCGTCGTCATCATGGTCATGCTCTCCACGTTCGGTGACACCACCGTGTGGAACCCGCGGGCCTTCGCCTGGAGCGTCGTGATCTGCACGATCGTGTGGACCGCGGCCGAAGTCAGGGCCTTCGTGAAGACGAAGATGCTTTACGTGGACCCCGACGCCAAAGTCCCGGGGCAGGGCGACTCATGAGCAAGGTAAAGGGGCGGGTCCGATATGACTAGTCCTCTGCTTGCCTGCTATCGTCGGGCGCGCGATGAGCGAAGAGAAGAAGCGCCGGCCCGAAGACGACGGCCAGGACTTCGCCAACGCCGCGTGGTCGATTCCCAGCTACCTTCTCTCCGGGATGGCGATCTACGGCGGTGCGGGCTGGTTGCTGGACCGCTGGTTCGGCACGTCCGCGCTCTTCCCCATAGGCATTGTCGTGGGGGTCGCTCTCGCCGTCTACCTGGTCTACCGGAAGTACGGTCGCTGACCCCACCTGGCGATCGCTTCGCTGAGGAAACCCTTGTGATCCACTACGACGTTGAAGGGGACGCCGCGTGAATGCGCTGACGGTCCTGGCCGCCGACACTCCTGGCGAGTTCGGGGCGCCGACGCCCGAGTCACTGTTCGACCTTGCCCCGATCATTCCCGGGGTCGCCTGGTTCACCAAGCCGGTTCTCCTCGCGATCCTCAGTTCGATCATCGTGATCGGCTTCTGCTGGGCCGCCTTCGCGAAGCCGAAGATCGTGCCCCGGGGTGTCCAGAACGTCGCCGAGTACGGCTACATGTTCGTGCGCGACCAGGTCGCCCGGCCCTTCCTGGGCAAGGACGCCGACCGCTGGATGGGCCTGCTCCTGACCATGTTCTTCCTGGTGCTGGTCTGGAACCTGATGGGCGTCGTGCCCTTCGTCCAGTTCCCGGTCGCCTCGCACATCGCCTTCCCCGCGGTGCTCGCGATCACCATCTACATCCTCAAGGTGTATCTCGGCGTCAAGCACCAGGGTGCCGTCGGCTACTTCAAGAACATGATGTTCCCCCCGGGACTTCCCAAGCCGATCTACTTCCTGCTGGCCCCGATCGAGTTTCTCTCGAACATGATCATCGCGCCTTTCACGCACGCGGTGCGACTGTTCGCCAACATGTTCGCCGGTCACATGCTGCTGGCCTTCTTCAGCATGGTGGGCTTCTGGTTCCTGTTCGAGAAGCTGACCCCGCTGGGCGCCCCGATCGGCGTGCTCGGTGTGGTGATGACCATCATCTTCACCGGCTTCGAGATGTTCATCCAGTTCCTGCAGGCATTCCTCTTCGCGATGCTGGCCTCGATGTACATCGGCGGCTCGCTGCACGCGGAGCACTGAGAACCACATACCGGAACAGTCCGTGACCGGTGAGACTCCGCTTCACCGGCCGTCCAGTAAAGGAAAACAGCAATGAGCGTTCTCGCTGAGGTCTCCGGCAACGTCACCGCCATCGGTTACGGTCTCGCCGCCATCGGCCCCGGCATCGGCGTCGGCATCATCTTCGGTCAGGGCGTGCAGGCCATCGCCCGCCAGCCGGAGGCGTACGGTCTGATCCGCCAGAACATGCTCCTCGGCTTCGTTCTCACCGAGGCCCTGGCTCTGATCGGTCTGGTCGCGCCGTTCATCTTCCAGGCCATCTAGTTACAGAAGACCCTCTGACGAAAGGCTGCACCCATGACTAAGGCAGCTACGCTCCTCGCTGCGGAGGAGGGGTACAACCCCCTCCTGCCGCACACGTACGAGCTCGTCGTCGGTATCTTCGCGTTCGCCGTTGTCGCCTTCTTCCTCATCAAGGTGCTCGTCCCGCGCATCCAGAAGACTCTGGCCGAGCGGACCGACGCCATCGAAGGCGGCATCAAGAGGGCGGAGGAGGCTCAGGCTGAGGCGCAGGCGCTGCAGCAGCAGTACCGCGACCAGCTGGCCGAGGCCCGGCATGAGGCGGCTCGTCTGCGCGAGGAAGCTCGTGAGCAGGCCGCGCAGATCAAGGCCGAGCTCCGCGAGGAGGCGCAGGCCGAGGCCCGTCGTCTCGTCGAGGCGGCGCACGCCCAGATCGAGGCCGACCGCCAGGCGGCGTTCGCCTCGCTCCGCAACGAGATCGGCCGCCTGTCGACCGACCTGGCCGGACGCATCGTCGGCGAGTCCCTTGAGGACGAAGCCCGGCAGCGCCGTACCGTCGACCGGTTCCTCGACGAGCTCGAGAACTCCGCGGCGGTGCGCTGATGCCGGAGCGAACCCGACGCACTGAGCGGAGCGAGACATGAGGGGTCTGAGCAGGACCTCGCTGGCTGAGGTGGAGGAGCGCTTCAACGCCGCGGCCGGCAGCGCCGACCTCGGCGCGCTCTCCGACGAGCTGTTCGCGGTCACCGACCTGCTCGACCGCGAGCACGGTCTGCGCCGCGCCCTGTCCGACCCGGCCAGGCCCGCCGGGCAGAAGGCGGAGACCCTCCGCGGCCTGCTCCAGGGCAAGGTCGGCGACGCGACCCTCACCACCGTCGAGGCCGCCGTCGCGGCCAGGTGGTCGCGGGCCGGGGACCTGACCGACGTGCTGGAGCGGCTCGGCGTGGTCGCCGCCGCCGCCGAGGCCGAGGGGCAGGGCAAGCTGGACGACGTGGAGGACGAGCTCTTCCGCTTCGGCCGCATCGTCGCCGCCAACCCCGAACTGCGCCGCGCTCTCACCGACGCGTCCGCGCCCGTCGAAGGCAAGCAGCGGCTGCTGCTGGACCTGCTCGGCGGCAAGGTCGCACCGTCCACGCTGCGTCTGGTCACCCAGCTGGCCGCACACCCGCGAGGACGTAATCTGGAGGGTGGCCTCGAGGAGTACGGGCAGCTGGTCGCTCAGCAGCGCCAGCGCCTGGTCGCGGTGGTGCGCAGCGCCGTCGCGCTCAGTGAGGAGCAGAAGCAGCGCCTGACGGCGTGGCTGCGCGGCTCCTACGGCCGCGACGTGCACCTGAACGTCGAGGTGGATCCGCGTGTGCTCGGTGGATTCTCGGTCCGCATCGGCGACGAGATCATCGACACCACCATTGTGGGACGAATCGAAGAAGTCCGCCGCCGGCTGGCCGGCTAAGGCGAATAGGGAGACAGAGTAGAGATGGCGGAGCTTACGATCCGGCCGGACGAGATCCGGGACGCGCTTGAGCGCTTCGTCCAGGCGTACGAACCGGAAGGCGCCGCGCGCGAGGAGATCGGGACCGTCGTCGACTGTGGCGACGGCATCGCCCACGTCTCCGGCCTTCCCTCGGCGATGGCGAACGAACTGCTCGAGTTCGAGGACGGCACGCGCGGTCTGGCACTGAACCTCGACACCCGCGAGATCGGTGTCGTTATCCTGGGCGACTTCAGCAAGATCGAAGAAGGCCAGACGGTCCGCCGGACGGGCGAGGTCCTGTCCGTGCCCGTCGGCGACAACTTCCTTGGCCGCGTGGTCGACCCCCTGGGCAACCCGCTCGACGGCAAGGGCCACATCGAGTCCGAGGGCCTGCGCGCCCTTGAGCTCCAGGCGCCCAGTGTCGTCCAGCGCCAGCCGGTGAAGGAGTCCCTCGCCACCGGCATCAAGGCGATCGACGCCATGACCGCGATCGGCCGTGGCCAGCGTCAGCTGATCATCGGCGACCGTGGCACGGGCAAGACCGCGATCGCCGTGGACACCATCCTCAACCAGCGCGACAACTGGCTCTCGGGCGACCCGAAGAAGCAGGTGCGCTGCGTCTACGTCGCGGTCGGCCAGAAGGGCTCGACGATCGCGCAGGTCAGGGCTCGCCTGGAGGAGGCGGGCGCGCTGGAGTACACGACCATCGTGGCCGCTCCCGCGTCCGACGCCGCCGGCTACAAGTACCTCGCCCCGTACACCGGTTCTGCCATCGGCCAGCACTGGATGTACCAGGGCAAGCACGTCCTGATCGTCTTCGACGACCTGACCAAGCAGGCCGACGCCTACCGCGCGGTCTCCCTCCTGCTGCGCCGCCCGCCGGGCCGTGAGGCCTTCCCCGGCGACGTCTTCTACCTCCACTCCCGCCTGTTGGAGCGCTGCGCCAAGCTCTCCGACGACATGGGCGGCGGCTCGATGACCGGTCTGCCGATCATCGAGACCAAGGGCAACGACGTCTCGGCGTTCATCCCGACCAACGTCATCTCCATCACCGACGGCCAGGTCTTCCTCGAGACCGACCTGTTCAACGCCGGTGTCCGCCCGGCCATCAACGTCGGTATCTCCGTCTCCCGAGTCGGTGGTTCCGCGCAGGCCAAGGCGATGCGCAAGGTCGCCGGTACGCTCCGTCTGGCCCTGTCGCAGTACCGCGACCTGGAGGCGTTCGCCGCGTTCGCCTCCGACCTCGACGCCGCCTCCAAGGCTCAGCTTGAGCGTGGTCTGCGCCTGGTCGAGCTGCTCAAGCAGCCCCAGTACAGCCCGTTCTCGCTGGAGCGCGAGGTCGTGTCGGTGTGGGCCGGCACCACCGGTGAGCTCGACGAGGTCCCGGTCGAGGACATCCGCCGCTTCGAGACGGAGTTCCTCGACTACATCCAGAGCGCGCACAAGGGCATCTTCGACAGCATCCGGGAGACCCGCGAGCTGTCGGACGACACCGTCACCGCGCTCAAGGACAGCGTGACGGAGTTCAAGAAGGGCTTCACCACCTCCTCGGGTGAGCTTCTGATCAAGGACGAGCCGGTCGCGCCGCTGGACGCGGACGAGGTCGGCCAGGAGAAGATCAAGAAGGTCGTCCGGCCGGCGGAGAAGAAGTAGGCCATGGGTGCCCAGCTAAGGCTGCTGCGGCGGCGGATCAAGTCGGTCACCTCGACCGCCAAGATCACGCGCGCGCAGGAGCTCATCGCCTCCTCACGGATCGTGCGGGCGCAGCAGCGGATGCAGGCGGCGCTGCCGTACGAGCGTGAGATCACTCGCGCCGTCACGGGCGTCGTCAGCAACGCCGCGAGCGTCGACCATCCCCTGACGGTGGCGAAGGAGAACCCCGCCAAGGCGGGCGTCCTCATCGTCACCAGCGACAGCGGGTTCTGCGGTGGCTTCAACGCCAACGTCCTGCGCGAGGCCGAGGCCCTGCGCGGGCTGCTGGCGGGCCGCGGGCTTGAGGTCATCCCGTTCGTGACCGGCCGCAAGGGTGTCACCTGGCACTCCTTCCGCGCGCGTTCGATGGGCGGTCAGTGGGTCGGCTTCTCCAGGAAGCCCTCCTACGCCGACGCCAAGACCATCGCGGGCGAGCTGATCGACTCGTTCAAGGACGACAACGGGATCGACGAGATCCACATCGTCTCGACCGAGTTCGTCTCGATGCTCACCCAGAACGTGGTGGTCAAGCGCATCCTGCCGCTTGAGATCGAAGAGACCGAGGCCACGGCGACGGACACCATCCCGCCGTACTTCGAGTTCGAGCCCACCGCGGGCGACGTGCTGGAATCGTTGCTGCCGCGCTACGTCGAGTCCCGTATCTTCACCGCGCTGCTGCAGTCGGCGGCCTCCGAGGAGGCCGCGCGCCGGCGCGCGATGAAGTCCGCGACGGACAACGCCAACGAGCTGATGCGGATTCTGACCCAGCGAATGAACCAGGCTCGCCAGGCCGAGATCACCCAGGAAATCAGCGAGATCGTCGGTGGCGCCAACGCGCTGGCCGACGCCGCAGCGGGGAAAGAGTGAAATGACTGCAGAGACTGTGGAGTCTGTAGAGGCCACGGCCAATGGAATCGGCCGGGTGGCTCGTGTCAACGGTCCCGTCGTCGACGTGGAGTTCCCCGTCGAGGCGATGCCCGACATCTACAACGCGCTGAACGTCGAGGTCACCCTCGGCGGCGAGACCAAGACGCTGACCCTGGAGGTCGCCCAGCACCTGGGTGACAACCTGGTCCGCGCGATCTCCATGCAGCCCACCGACGGCCTGGTGCGCGGCTCGGCCGTCACCGACTCCGGCGAGCCGATCTCCGTGCCCGTCGGCGACGTCGTCAAGGGTCACGTGTGGAACGCGCTCGGCGAGTCCCTCGACGTGCCGACCTCCTCCCTGAAGATCACCGAGAAGTGGGGCATCCACCGCCCCAGCCCGGCGTTCGACCAGCTGGAGTCCCGTACCGAGATGCTGGTCACCGGCATCAAGGTCATCGACCTGCTGACCCCGTACGTGCAGGGCGGCAAGATCGGTCTGTTCGGTGGCGCCGGTGTCGGCAAGACCGTTCTGATCCAGGAGATGATCCGCCGAGTCGCGCGTAACTTCGGTGGTACGTCGTGCTTCGCGGGCGTCGGCGAGCGTACCCGTGAGGGCAACGACCTCTGGCTGGAGATGGAGGAGGCGGACGTCCTCAAGGACACCGCGCTCGTCTTCGGCCAGATGGACGAGCCCCCGGGCACCCGTCTGCGCGTGGCGCTGTCGGCGCTGACGATGGCGGAGTACTTCCGCGATGTGCAGAAGCAGGACGTGCTCCTGTTCATCGACAACATCTTCCGCTTCACGCAGGCCGGTTCCGAGGTTTCCACCCTGCTCGGCCGTATGCCGTCCGCCGTGGGTTACCAGCCCACGCTGGCCGACGAGATGGGTGTGCTCCAGGAGCGCATCACCTCGACGCGTGGTCACTCGATCACCTCCATGCAGGCGATCTACGTGCCCGCGGACGACATCACCGACCCGGCTCCGCACAACGCGTTCGCGCACCTCGACGCGCAGACCGTTCTGTCGCGGCCGATCTCGGAGAAGGGCATCTACCCCGCGGTGGACCCGCTCGACTCCAGCTCCCGCATCCTCGACCCGCAGATCGTGGGCGCCGAGCACTACGCGGTGGCACAGGAGACGAAGCGCATCCTGCAGAAGTACAAGGAGCTGCAGGACATCATCGCGATCCTCGGTATCGACGAGCTGTCCGAAGAGGACAAGGTCACGGTCAACCGGGCCCGCCGCATCGAGCGTTTCCTGTCGCACCCGATGTACGCCGCCGAGGCGTTCACCGGTCAGCCGGGTGAGAACGTGCCGCTGGACGAGACCATCGCCTCCTTCAAGGGGCTGTGCGCCGGCGAGTACGACCACCTGCCCGAGCAGGCGTTCTTCATGGTCGGCGGCATCGAGCAGGCCGTGGCGAAGGCCAAGGAACTCGAGCGCTGATCGCCCGACGATGCCGGTGTCAGCAAGCGCTGATACCGGCATCTTGAGACCGGAAGGGAACCTAACGTGGCCAAGCTACGCGTAGGGGTTGTCTCGCCAGAGCGTGAGATCTGGTCGGGCGAGGCCGACATGGTGATTGCCAAGACCGTGGACGGCGAGATCGGTATTATGCCGCAACACGCACCCGTTCTCGGCGTCCTCGTCGAGGGCGGCGTGCTGCGCGTGAAGCGGGAGGGCGAGGGCGATCTGGTCGCCGCGGTCCACGGGGGTTTCATCTCCGTGGCCGACGACGAGGTCTCCGTGCTCGCCGAGGTGGCCGAGCTCGGTTCCGAGGTCGACGTCGCGGCTGCGCGCGACGCTCTTGAGCGGGCTCAGGCCTCGATCGAGAGCAACCAGGAGGATGCCGACGCGGCAGTCGAGGCCAAGCGTGCGCGGGCTCGACTGAAGGCGGCCGGCGAGGACGTCTGATCGTTTGGGGGCGGCGATGGCGGCAGCGCTGACGGTATTGATCGGTGTGCTTCTGTTCGCCGCCCTGATCGTGTTGCGCGGGCTGGTGCTCGCGCGCACGCGCGGGAGTGTGCCCTGTCGGCTGCGACAGGGGTCCGGCTCCTGGCGCGGCGGGGTGGCCCGCTACGCCGACGGGGAGCTCCACTGGATCCCGCTCATCGGAGTGCGACTGAGGCCGCGCCACGCGATCGCGAGGCGCGGCCTCGTCGTTTCCGACCGCCGCCCGCTCGACGACGACCTGTACGCCATCGACTGCGGCCCGGTGTCGCTGGCGATGAGCGCGGACGCCCTGACGGGCTTCCTGGCGTGGCTGGAGTCGGCTCCGCCCAGCGCCTACCTCGACGTCGCCTAGCGGGTGCCGCCCGGCTTCCAGAGGATCTCTGAGCCGTCGTGCGCGACCCGGCACAGGATGAACAACAGGTCCGACAGCCGGTTCAGGTACGTGGCGGTCAGCGGGTTGATGTCGTCGTGCGTCTCCAGGGCCGCCCAGGCCGTGCGTTCGGCCCTGCGGACCGTCACGCGGGCCACGTGGAGCTGGGCGGTGGCCGGGTCGCCGCCGGGCAGGATGAAGCTGCGCAGCGGCTTGAGCTGGGCGTTGAAGGCGTCGCACTGCGCCTCCAGCCACTCGACGTAGGAGGCCTCGACCCGCAGCGGCGGGAACTCCGGTTCGGCCACCACCGGTGTCGCCAGGTCGGCGCCCAGGTCGAAGAGCTCGTTCTGGACACGGCCCAGCACGTGCGCGATCTCCGGCGCCAGCGTGCCGAACGACAGCGCCAGGCCGATCGCCGCGTTGGCCTCCTCCGCGTCGGCGTAGGCGGCCAGGCGGGGGTCGGTCTTGGGGGCGCGGCTCATGTCGGCGAGCGCGGTCGTCCCGTCGTCCCCGGTGCGGGTGTAGATCTTGGAGAGAACGACGGGTTTGTCCTTGTCTGCTCGGGTCATGGACCCAGGATCTCACTCTTCACCGGTACTGCGGAGCCACAGCGTGAGCGCCCAGTCCTGGTCGTTGGCGAGCGAGTCCGGCCGGTGCGCGGGCAGCCCCTCCACACAGCTCGGCATCACGAACGCGCAGGTGGCCGAGGCGTCGGCGGTGTAGTTGACGAGGTTGGCGCGGAAGATGGCCTGGGCACTCTCCCTCTCGCCCACCTGTGACAGGGCCACCGCGGTCAGCACGCTCCAGTAGTGCGGGAAGACGTCACCGTAGAGCCGGTCGCGGCCGAACCAGAAGCCGTCCCAGTGCCGGATGCCGATGTCGCGCAGCCGTACGTGGGGCTGGGGGCCGCCGAACGCGCGCAGCCAGCGCAGCGCCCGCTCCAGCGCCTCGGGGTGGCCGCCGTCGGCGGCCAGCAGGGACACCAGCGGCGCCACCATCGACTGCTCGTAGTTGACCTCGTGGCTGGGCAGGGCGTGGCCGAGCCGGGCGAAGTGGGCGGCGTGCTTGGCCAGGGAGTCGCGCAGCCCGGCGGCCCGCGCGGTCTGGTCGTTCTCGTCGAGCTGACCGGCCACCTGGAGGATCACCTCGGGGAAGCCGAGCAGCAGGTGGTCGATGGCGCCCAGGGTATAGGCGCGTTCGATGACGCGGGCGGCCAGGTCGAGGTCGGCGGCCTCGCCGTACAGCTTGAACTGGTCGGCGAAGAAGTGGGCCAGCCAGGGGAAGTTGTACAGGCGCGGCTCGCGCTCGGGGAAGTGGCTGCCGCGGCGGACGGTGCCGTCTTCCTCCACCAGCCATTTGCGGGCGAAGGCCGACCAGCCGTGCAGCGCCTCGTCGATCGCCGTCGCGTCGCCCCAGCCGCGCAGCCTCGCCTGCTGCAGGAGCGTGGGCATGGCCAGCCGCTCGGCGCCGTCGGTCCAGTCGCCCCAGCCGTTGGTGGGCTGGGTGAGGCCGGTGGCGTTGTCGTAGGGGACGAAGGCGTGGCGTTCCGGCACGTCGAGGTGCAGGGGCCGGTGGTCGGCCAGGACACGGGCGACCCGCCGCTCGACCAGCTCGCGCCGCGGCGTGTGGAACAACACCGCGGTACGGCTGCCGCCCGGCAGCTCGACGTGCAGCGCCCCGTGCTCGTGCGAGGTGATCTCCCGATCGCCCACGCGGAGCGTCTGCCCCGTCTCGGCGACGAGCTGTTCGATGGCCACCGGCGGGCGGGTCGCGGCCAGGAACGCCTCGACGGTGTCGTGGAAGCCCGTCTCCAGCCGCAGCACGTACGGCCGGCCGGGCTCCAGCACGATCTCGGGCTGCCCGCCGAACGCCTGGGGATTCCTGGCGTGGTCGGTGACGTGGAGCAGGATGTGGCCGCGGACGTTGGAGCCGGAGCCGATGTTCCTGGACTCGACCGAGTAGGCCCACAGCGCGCCCTCGCGCACGATCATGCCCAGGACCGGGCCCTCGCCGCTCATCGGCTGGGCCAGCGCCCAGGACCAGGCGCCGCCGGTCCAGACGTGGGCGTGGCAGGCGCGGGTGAGCGCGTCCTCGGCGTCGTCGTAGACGTCCCTGATCGGCAGGGAGATGGCCAGCGAGCCGAGCGTGAGCGGGGAATCGCGGGTGTTGAGCCAGGTGTAGGTCTCGGTGAGGGCGTCGTCACCGGTGGTTCTGTCGATCGTCAGCGTGAGGCCGGGGACGGGCTCGTGGGTGCCGGAGGCGGCGTTCCAGCGGCCCGAGCCCCGTGAGGTGATCGCGAAGCCGCTGCCCCAGCGGTGGGCGGGCGTGTGCCAGCGGTCGGTGTCCTCCTGCAGGAGGAACGGGTGGCCGGGCAGGCCGGGGTGGGTGAATCGGAGCGGGAAGCCGTCTGGGTGGAAACTGGCGGTCATGTGGCTGGCCTCGGCAGGGGTTGGTCGGTGTCGTACTGGCGCGTCGAGGTGGCCGAGGGCGTACCGCGTCCATGACCACCGCCTTGTCGCCAAGTGCGGAGACTGCCACAGCCGGGGGGCTCCCGACAAAGGGCGTCCACATGGCGGCGCGGCCGGATGACAAATGTCATCCGAAGCGCACGCACCCTGCATTTCCAGCCAGTGATTTCCACGACTACCTGGATGAACCGCGCAGCCAGCACCATAGACGCATGCTGGAGATAAGGGAGCTGCGCAAGCGGTACGCGGACAAGGTCGCCCTGGACGGGGTGGCCTTCGCCGTACGGCCCGGCGAGATGTTCGGGTTCGTCGGCGCCAACGGCGCCGGAAAGACCACCACCATGCGGATCGTCATGGGGGTGCTCAGGCCCGACGCCGGCGAGGTCGTCTGGCAGGGCCGCCCGCTCGGCGCCGCCGACCGGCGGAACTTCGGGTACATGCCCGAGGAGCGCGGGCTCTACCAGAAGATGCGGGTCGGCGAGCAGGTCGAGTACTTCGGCCGCCTGCACGGGCTGAGCCAGCCCAAGGCCCGCCGGGCCACCGACGAGCTGCTGGAGCGGCTCTCGCTCACCGAGCGGCGCGCGGACGCCGTCGAGGCGCTCTCCCTGGGCAACCAGCAGCGTGTGCAGCTGGCCGTGGCCCTGGTGCACGACCCCGAGGTGCTCGTGCTCGACGAGCCGTTCTCCGGCCTCGACCCGATCGCGGTCGACGCGCTGGCCGGAGTGCTGCAGGAGCGGTGCAGGGGCGGCGTGCCGGTGATCTTCTCCAGCCACCAGCTTGAGCTCGTGGAGCGGCTGTGCGACGCGGTCGGCATCGTCTCCGCCGGGCGCATGGTGGCCAGCGGCACCGTCGAGGAGCTGCGCGCGGCCGAGAGCAGCACGCTGCGCGTCGTCGTGCGCGACGCCCAGCCCGGCTGGGCCGACGGCCTGCCGGGGCGGCTCACCGTCACCGGTGACCGGCACGTGCTGCTCATCGAGGCCGGCGAGGATCAGGAGATCCTGCACCGCGCCATCAAGGCCGGGCACGTCGAGCACTTCGGGGTCGAGCACCCCACCCTCACCGAGATCTTCAAGGAGGCCGTGGCATGAACTCCCTGCTCCTGGTGGCGCGTCGGGAGATCTCGACACAGCTGCGCACCAAGGCCTTCGTCATCGGCCTGATCGTCACCGTGGTCATCATGGCCGGCCTCGCCTTCGCCCCCAAGCTCATGGGCGGCCCCGACTCCTACACGCTGGGCACGGTCAACTCCCAGCAGCTACCGCTCAAGGCGGCGGCACCCGACATCGAGTTCGAGTGGCGCAAGTACGCCGACGCGGCGGCGGCCAAGAAGGCGCTGCTCGACGGCGACGTCGAGGCGGTGATCGTGGACGGCACGAAGGTGCTGACCGACGGTGAGATCGAGACCGAGCTCGGCATCCTGCTCCAGAGCGTCAACCGCGAGGCGCGGCTCGGCGCGGCCGGGGTGAACATCCCGCCGCTGGCCATGGAGTCGGTGGGCGCCGACACCCGCTACCAGGCCGCCCGCGCGGGCATCGCGACCGTGCTGGTCGTCCTGTTGTTCATGCTGGTCATCGGGCAGGCCATGATGGTGGCCATGGGTGTGGTCGAGGAGAAGGGCAGCAGGATCGTGGAGATCCTGTTCGCCTCGTTGCGGCCATGGCAACTGCTCGGCGGCAAGATCGTCGGACTGGGCGTGATCGGCGTCATCAACCTGGCCGTGACGCTGGCGGCGGGTCTCGTGGCCGCGTTCGCCTCCGGCCTGGCCATGGACTTCCCGCCCGGGATGCCGATGATCGTGACCTGGGTGCTGGTGTGGTTCATCCTGGGGTACGCCTTCTACGCCACGCTGGCCGCCTCCCTGGCCTCCCTGGTGTCCCGGCAGGAGGAGGTCGGCAACACGCTGACCCCGATGACCATGCTCATCATGGTCACCTACCTCGTGGGCTTCTTCGCCGCCAACCAGCCGACCGGCACGCTGGCGCAGATCGTCTCGATCATCCCGCCCTTCTCCTCGATCGTCATGCCGGTACGCCTGGCCGCCGCCGAGGTGCCCCTGTGGGAGGTCTCCCTGGCGGCCGTGCTGATGGTGGGAGCGGTGCTCGGCATGCTCTCCGTCGGCGCCAAGGTCTACGAGCGGGCGGTGCTGCGTACCGGGGCCAAGGTCAAGCTCGGCGACGTGCTGCGCGCGAAGTAGATGGATGAGCTGACGCGGGCCCGCCGCACGACCCGCCTGGTGCTGAACTCGACACTCGGCGCCATGTGGCTGGTCGTCCTGCTCAACTCCGCCGCCACGCTGGGGACCGGGCGGACGGAGCCGTGGCAGATCGGGCTCGCGCTGCTCATGACGGTCGTCTTCAGCTGGCTCTACCTGCGCATCAGCGACGCCGTCTTCGAGCGCCGCTATCCCGTCAGGGACGTCGTGGTCGCCGGCGTCCTGGCCTTCGCCGCCTGCGCGCTGAGCGGCGCCGACGTGGTCGGCTGGGGTTTCGTCCCGATGGCGTGGCTGTCGGTGGCGGTGGTGGGGGTCCGGCGGCGGACCATGTTCCTGCTGATGTTCGGCTGCTGGCTGGTCGTCACCGCGCTGGCCTCCTTCTGGACGGTGGCCGGACGGGCGGTCTTCGTGCCGCAGGACACCCCGGTGGGGGTCGGGATCGTGGCGGCCGCCTTCACCTACCTGCTCATCTGCCTGATGACCCCGCTGTCCAACCGGATATGGGTGTGGATCTGGCTGCTGGCCGCCAAGGCGCACGAGGCCAAGGAGGCCCAGTCGCAGCTCGCGGTCGCCGAGGAGCGGCTGCGCTTCGCCCGCGACCTGCACGACCTCGTGGGGCATCAGCTCTCCGCGCTCGCGGTCAAGTCGGAGCTGGCCGTACGGCTGGCCGACGCCGACGTGGAAGCGGCCAAGGCGGAGATGACCGAGGTCCGCGACCTGACCAGGAAGGCGCTGCGCGAGCTGCGCGAGGCGGTGCGCGGCTACCGGGAGCTGGATCTGCCCGCGGAGCTGCTGAGCGTCAAGAGCGTGCTGGAGGCGGCGGGCGTGCGGTGCGAGCTGAACCTGCCCTACCGGGAGGTGCCCGCCGAGGCGGCCCGGGTCTTCGCGTACGTGGTGCGCGAGGCGGTGACCAACGTGCTCAAGCACTCCACGGCCGGTTTCTGCGACATCACCCTGCGCTTCACCGGCGACGACGCGACGCTGGAGGTCCGCAACGACGGCGTGGCCCGCAGGCGCGCCCTCGACCTCGGCAGCGGGCTGAGCGGCCTGAACGAGCGGCTGGCCGCCGTGGGCGGGAAGCTGACGGCGTTGCCGAATGGTGATGGGGAATTCACGCTGAAAGCGGTAGTGCCTCGCTAAGCGGGTAGTTCTTTGTTACTAGTGCTCTTGTGGCAGGGTAAAGCGACGTTGCGTGACGATCATCGCGGAGCGTGAGTTGGGGAGGTGGCATGCGCGTCCGGGGTAAGCCTGGGGCCCAGGTGGTGCGGATCGGCTCCCGGCTGGACGCCGGGACCTCGGCGGGGCTGCGCACGCGGCTGCACGACGCGGTTGACTCGGGCACGGGCGATCTCGTCCTGGATCTCTCCAAGCTGGAGATGATCGACGCCACCGGCCTCGGAGTGCTCGTGGGCACACATCGGCGCGCGCTCGCCGCGGAACGCCGCCTGGTCCTGCGCCGGGTGCCGCCCCGGATCATGCGGGTGCTCGCGGTGACCCGGCTGAACAGGGTCCTGCACGTGGAAGTGCCCGCCGCCGCCGTGGCATGACCGCCGCTACACACCTCGCCCTCTACGCCTCCGTCCTGAGCCGGGCCAGCGTCGCGGGGGTCTGGGCGTCCAGCCAGGAGGCCAGTTGCTCGAAGGAGACGCATCTGACGGCGTCGCGCGTGCAGACCTCCTTCATGAGCGTGATCAGCGCCCGCATGTAGATGCCGCCGTTCCACGTCTCGAAGTGGTTGCCGAGGAAGACCGGGGCGCGGTCGCCGCGCAGGGAACGCCGCACCGCGCCGACATAGGCCTCGGTGGTCTGGCGCTGCCAGCGCCGCCAGTTGTGCCGTTCGCCGGTACGGGCGCCGCTGTGCACGGTGAAGAAGTTGTAGTCCATGCCGAGCACGCGCGTGCCGCTGCCGGGCAGCGGGATGCTGGGCAGCGGGAACTGCCACAGCCCCGAGCGCCTGCGCGGCCAGCGGACCTCGCCGGTGCCTGAGGCGTCGTAGCGCCAGCCGTACTTCTTGAAGGCGGTGAACATCGCCTCGCGATCGCCCTGCAGGCAGGGCGTGCGGCCGCCGGACACCACCTCCCGGATGCGGAAGGGCAGGTCGGGCAGGTCGGTGCGGCCGGAGTTGCGCCGCCAGTTCTCGACGAAGCCGTAGAACTGCTCGATCTCGCTGCGCCAGTCGGCGGCCGACCACGACGAGACGCCGGTCGGGCCGCAGAAGTGGCCGTTGAAGTGTGTGCCGATCTCGTGGCCGGAGTTCCAGGCGGCGGTGAGCTCTGCCGCCTGGCCGGCGATCCTGGAGGGGCGCTGGAAGCCGATGTCGGAGCTGCCGCGCGGGCGGCCGGGCGGCCGGTACAGCTCGCGCCGGTCGGCGGGCAGCAGGTAGACGCCCGACAGGAAGAACGTCAGCTTGGCCCGGTGGCGCTCGGCGGCCCTGCGGAAGACCGGGAACCAGTCCTGGCCGTCCACCCCCGCCCCGTCGAAGGAGATCACCACGAACTGGGGCGGGCGCTCTCCTCGGCGCAGGCGGCAGCCGTTCTCCGCGCACCACGAACTCCGGCCGCCGGGGGAGGGCGACTTTCGCGTACTTGTTTCGCTGGGCCGGGGGTTGACGGGTGCGGACAAACCGAGCATGCCGGGCAATGGTTGTGCCGTGACGTTGCCGCACGCCGCCGTTCCCAAAGCTACGCAGATGCCGATTAGCGGTGTGATTATCCCCCGGCGCACTCCGCCATGGAATCACGGTCTGTCATCAAATGCTCACGACGCACCGAGCGCCCGTCCACAGATGTGAACAGCGACTTGGACCAGCTCTTCGAGTTCCTTCGGCTCCTCGGCGAGGATCCATTCGATGAGAAGTTCTTGCAGCGCTCCAATCACGCCGAGGGACAGCAGATGCCGATCGATCTTCGCCGCCTGCGGGAATTCGGCGGAGGCCTCCTCCACGAGCCTGGCGAAGGAGGCCACGGCGCGCTGCCGGGATGCCGCCAGCACATCTCCCGACCTGCGCACCTCCAGGTGCATGATGCGGGCACGGCGCCAGTCGGCCGTGGCGAATTCCATATAGGCGCGCACTCCCGCGCCGATTCTCCCGTCGAGCGTCTGAGGTGCGTCCTGCAACGCTTTGGCGACGACGGCGAGGCTTTCCTCGACGCATCGTTCGTGGAGCGCCTGAAGGAGTTCCTCGCGCCCGCCGAAACATTCGTAGAACGCCCGGTTGGAGATCCGCGCCTCCGAACACAGCCTTTCGATCGTTGTAGCCGAGAAGCCCGGCTTAGCGTAGAGCGTGTACGCAGCTGTCATGAGCCGCTCGCGTCTGTCTGCCAGCCTTTGCTCAGCCGACATTCCCCGGTAAGACCGGTTCACATTCCACCCGTCCAACATGATCGTGGCCCCCAGAGCACATAATTATGGACGGATGATCTGTATTCGGAAAGAGCGCGCAGATCACCTCTTACGTCGTCCATGCAAGAACGTGACAAGCCTGATCAGCCGCTCAAGCTCGTCGGCGCCCCGGGAGAAGGACGTAAGGTTCATCCCGGGCATCGCGAAGCGCTGCCGGGAGATGGCTTTGGGCCTGGCGAACTCGCGCAGTCCGTCGGCGCCGTGGATGCGGCCGAACCCCGAGTCACCGACCCCACCGAAGGGTAGCGCGGGAACGCCCGCGAAGGAGATGACTGAGTTGATCGCGGTCATTCCGCTGCGCATCAGCCTGGCCAGTTCCATGGCCCGCCGGGTGTTCCTGGAGAAGATCGTTCCGGCCAGCCCGTACGCCGAGGCGTTGGCCAGCTCCAGCGCCTCCCGCGCGTCACGGGTGCGGCGCACGGTGATGGTCGGGCCGAAGGTCTCCTCGCGCACGGCCGGGGAGTCCTCGGGCACGTCCTCGACGATGACGGGGTCCACGAACGGCGCCCGGACCGACTCCGGCCCACCAGTCACTACTTTTCCGGACTTGGTGGCTTCGTCGATGTGCCGGCGGATGATGTCCATCTGCCCTGGCATGGTGATCGGGCCGTAGTCCTGGCCCGCCTTGACCGTTCTCGCCCGCTCGGCCAGCTCCCGCATGAACGGCTCGTACACCGCGTCCACCACGTAGACCCGCTCCACGCCCACGCAGGTCTGGCCGGCGTTGGACAGCGCGCCCCACAGGCACGCGTCGGCCGCCGCCTTCAGGTCGGCGTCGGCGTCCACGATGAAGGCGTCCTTGCCGCCGCACTCGGCCACGATCGGCGTGAGGTTCTGCGCGCAGGCCGCCATGACCCGCTTGGCGGTCGCGGTCGAGCCGGTGAAGGCGATCTTCTTGACCCTCGGGTCGCCCGCCAGGGCCGCGCCGGTCTCACCCAGGCCGGTCACCGTCTGCAGGACCGGGTGCTCGGGGACGGACTCGGCGAACAGCTCGGCCAGCCGTACCCCGACGCCGGGGGTGAGCTCGCTGGGCTTGAAGACGACCGCGTTGCCGGCCGCGAGCGCGTACGCGATCGAGCCCATCGGGGTGAAGACCGGGTAGTTCCACGGGCCGATCACGCCGACGACGCCCAGTGGCAGGTACTCCAGCGTGGCGGCCAGGTTCAGGCCGACCATGCCGGGGGAGACCCGGCGGCGGCCGAGCACCTTGGCCGCGTTGCGCGCCGCCCAGTCGATGTGGGTGATCGCCAGCACGATCTCCAGCGTGGCGTCGCCCACCGGCTTGCCGGTCTCCTCGTGGACGAGCGTGGCCAGTTGCCTGAGGTTCTGCGTGATGACGGCCTTGTAGTCGAGCAGCCGGCGGCGCCGCTCGGCCGCGCCCAGGCCCGCCCACCAGGCGGCCGCCTCCTGCGCGCGGCCGACGGCGGCGTGGACCGCCTCCTGCCCCTGCTTGGGATGGCTGCCCACGACCGTGCCGGTCGCGGGGTTCAGGGAGTCGAACGTCAGCGTCGTCATGGCCGCCACGATAAGCCGGTAAATCAACACTTACAACAGACCGCGCTCCATGGCCGTCGTGACCGCCGCGGTACGGTCGGAGACGCCGAGCTTGCCGAAGATCCGCAGCAGGTGCGTCTTCACCGTCGTCTCGCTGATGAACAACCGGCGGCCCACGTCGGCGTTGGTCAGCCCGCGGGCCACCAGGGCCAGCACCTCCGCCTCCCGGGGCGTCAGCGCCTGCTGCGCCGGGCCGCGCATCCGCGTCACCAGCTTGGTCGCCACCGACGGCGACAGCACCGTCTCGCCTCTGGCCGCCGCGTACACGGCCGCCACCAGGTCATCGGCGCTGGTGTCCTTCAGCAGGTAGCCCGCCGCGCCGGCCTCGACGGCGCGCACGATGTCCTGGTCACTCTCGTACGTCGTCAGCACGATCACCCGGATCCCCGGGCAGTCCGCCAGGATGCGGCCGGTCGCGCTCACGCCGTCGCCGCCGGGCATGCGCAGGTCCATGAGCACCACGTCAGGGGCCAGTTCGCGGGCCCGCGCGACGGCCTCGTCGCCGGAGGAGGCGGCCCCGACCACGTCGAGGCCGGGGTCGCCGTCGAGCATGCCGCGCAGGCCCTCCCTGACCACCGGGTGGTCGTCCACGATCAGGAGCTTGATCACGCCGGCACCTCCACGGTCAGCGTCGTTCCCGCGTCCGGGGCACTCGTGAGCGTCAGCGTGCCGCCCGCCTGCTCGACCCTGCCGCGCATGGTACGCAGGCCGAAGCCGACGCTCTCCTCCCGGAACCCTCTTCCGTCGTCGGCCACGCTCAGGCGTACCTGCCGCTCGCCGTACTCCAGAGCCACGCGCACGGTCCGCGCGGCGGCGTGCTTGCGCACGTTGGCCAGCCCTTCCTGCAGCGCGCGGATGAGCACCACGTCGGTGCGGGTGGCCAGCGGCCGCGCCGCGCCGCACGTCTCGAAGCGCGCGTCGATCCCGATCTCGTCGCCCATCCGCTCGGTGATCCGCCCCAGCGCCTCGACGAGCGAGGCGTCGTCGAGCGGCGCGGGCGCGAGCGCCGAGAGGAACGCGCGCGCCTCGGCCAGGTTCTCCTGCGCCGTCTGTACGGCCAGCGCCAGATGCCGGGCCGGATCCGGCTGCCGCTGCGCCGCCCGCACGAGCATGATGATGCTGGTGAACCCCTGGGCCAGCGTGTCGTGGATCTCCCCGGCCAGCCGCTCGCGCTCGGCCTGCGCCCCGCGCTCGGCAGAGAGCCTGGCCACCTCGGCCCTGCTCGCCTCAAGTTCCTCGATCAGCGCCGCTCGCTCCTTGCTCTGTTTGGTGATCCGCTCGATCCACAGCCCCATGGTCCCGGAGAAGAAGACCACCACCGTCATGACCACGATCAGGTTGAAGGCCGATCCCAGTGGATCCTCCCGGTCGGCCACGGTGATCGCCGGCCCCGTCCACAACAGGATGCTGGCGATCGTCGCCTCCTTGGCGGGCAGCGCCAGGTAGCACATGGAGCAGAGCCCGAACAGCGAGAACGAGATCGCGGGGATCGTCAGCGCGGCCGGGGTGAACAGCACGATCAGCAGCGCCACGTAGAGCACGCTCCTGCGCCGGTCCTCCGCGATGATGCCCGGCCGGCCGACGAACACGTAGATCGGGATCGTGGCCAGCAGGCATCCGGCCACGATCGCCTTCTCCCTGGCCGAGAAGTCGCCGGCCAGCGCGAACACCACCGGGATCAGCGTGGTGACGACGAGCAGCAACTCCCAGCCGCGCAGGCTCTCCCAGACGTTGGGGCCCGCGGAGCTCAGCCGTCGCGGCGGCTCTTCCACCGGAACGTCATCAGGCACAGCGCCAGGCCTCCGACCGTCCACGCGCCCAGCACCAGGGCGACCTTGCCCAATTCATACGACCTGGCCATCTCCAGCGCCACCCCGTCGTCGCCGATGAACACCGAACGCAAGCCCTGGGCCACCCACCGCAGCGGGAAGACCGAGGCGACGTCGATGAGCCACGGCGGCAGCTCGGTGAAGGGGATGTAGATCCCGGAGATGAACTGCAGCACCACGAACGGCAGCGTGATCACCGCCGCCGCGGACTTGGCCGAGCTGGGTACGCTGCTGGCCGCGATCCCGAGCAGGCTGCCGGCCGCCAGCCCCAGGACCAGCACCCAGGAGAAGGTCAGCCAGCCGACCAGGCTGGAGGGCAGCTCCAGGTCGTACAGGAACACCGCCACGGCCAGCAGCAGCGCCACCTCGATGGCCGCGATGACCAGAACGCTCAGCACCTTTCCGGCGAAGTACGAGCTCTTCGGCATCGGCGTGCCCGCCAGCCGCTTGAGCCCGCCCTCCTCGCGCTCGACCGCGATGCTGATGGCGAGGTTCTGGAAGCTGACGCTGAGGACGCCCGCGCTGATCAGCGCCGCCGCGTAGAGCTGCGAGACCGTGACGTGCGTTCCGTCCAGGGTCCCGGCGAAGATCGCGCTGAACAGCACCAGCAGCACGATCGGGAAGGAGAAGGTGAAGACGACCTGGTCGCGGGCGCGGAAGAAGATCTTGAGTTCGAAGGCGGCTCTCGACAGCGCGATCATGACTCCTCCAGCAGGCGGAGGTAGACGTCCTCCAGAGTGGGCCGGGTGACGCGCAGTTCGGGGATCTCGCCGTCGTAGCGGCCCATGAGCTCGGCGATCGTCCTGGTCGGCGTGGCCGTGCGCTTCTCGCCGTCCGCCCACGTGACCGTGGCCTCGTCGTTCGCGCGCCCGCCGAGGGTACGCGGCGTGCCCTCGGCCACGATCCGCCCGCCGGCGATCACCGCCACCCGGTCGGCCAGTTCCTCGGCCTCGTCGAGGTAGTGCGTGGTGAGCAGGATCGTGGTGGCCTCCAGGTTCTTGATCAGCTCCCAGAAGCGGCGGCGGGCCTCGGGGTCGAAGCCGGTGGTCGGCTCGTCCAGGAAGAGCAGTTCCGGGTTGCCGATCAGGCCCAGTGCCACGTCGAGGCGGCGGCGCTGGCCGCCGGAGAGCTTGGCCACGCGCGTCTTCGCCTTCTCGCCCAGGCCCACCCGGTCGACGACCTCGTCGGGGTCGGCCGGGTCCGGGTAGAAGCGGGCGAAGTGGGTGACGATCTCGCGTACCGAGACCTCGGCCACGTCACCGGCCGTCTGGGGGACGATGCCCACGCGGGCCCGCCAGGCGCGGGTGGGCCGGTGCGGGTCGGCGCCCAGGACGCTGACCTCGCCGCCGTCGCGCTTCCTGAGCCCTTCGAGGATTTCTATGGTGGTCGACTTGCCCGCGCCGTTGGGGCCGAGAAGGGCGAAGGTCTCGCCCCGGTGAATGTCCAGATCGATGCCGCGGACCGCCTCTAACGCGCCGTAGCGCTTGGCGAGTCCGCGGACGTGCACTGCGGTCTCCATGGAGTCAAGGGTCCGGATTTGACCAGACCTGCGACACCTTCGGCCGACCGACCCCGTTGTCCTCCGTTCAGAGGACGGCCGGGCGCAGCATTCCCCACACCGCCGGGCCGTCGGGCAGCTTGATCTCCTCGGTCACGGCGAAGCCGAACCGCTCGTAGATCGGGATGTTCGTCTCCTTGCTGCTCTCCAGGTAGACCGGCAGCCCCGCGCACAGGGCCAGCCCGGAACGCAGCAGCGCCCCGCCCACGCCTGTGCCCTGGACCGCCGGATCGGTACCGATCTGGGCGAGATACCAGTGCGGCTCCTTCGGGCGGTGCTCGGCGAACACCTCCTCCAGTCGCATGCCGTACGCCACCCGGTCGCCCATCACCTCCAGCAGCGCGGGCCCGCCCGTCTCCAGGTCGGGCGTGAAGCCGGGCGGATCCCAGAGCGCCGCCCCGGTCACCGCGCCGCTCCCGTCGCGGGCCACCTCCACCACGTCGTGCATGTAGCGGGCCAGCGCCACGAACATCCTGGGCCGGTCGGCGGCCCGCGGCATCATCCACTCCATCACCGGGTCGTCGGCGAACGCCCGTCCGAGCACCTCGCCGATCTCCTCCAGGTCGCTCGCCTTGCCGATCTCCATGAGGCTCAGTCCTCCAGCCAGGATCCGTGGAAGCCGGCGGGGACCCGTCGCGGCAGCCGTACCGACGCTACCTCCGAAAGGTCGCGCGCGTCGGCCACGAGCAGGCGCGAGACCTCGCCCGAGGTGACGATCGACAGCAGCCAGCCCTCGTCCTCGGCCCGCGCGCCCTCGGCCGGCACGAACACCGCCTCCCCGGTGGCGCCGCCCGTCGCCAGGACGGAGGCGGCGCCGCTCTGGTGGTCGTACTTGATGATCTGGTCGTCGCCGACCGTGTAGAGGTAGCGGCTGCCGAGACCGAGCCGTTGTTCGTTCAGCGTTGGGAACTCGACGTTGCGGTCGTCCAGCGGCTCCTCCGACACCTTGCCCGTGGCCGGGTCGAGCGTCCAGCCGTACAGGGAGGCGCTGATCGTGCCCGCGGCGTGGCGGGCGGCGTCGGCCCGGCCGCTGATGTGCTCCCACAGGTTGGCGAAGACCTCGGGGTTGTAGCGGGCGGCGGTGAGCACCACCCGACCTTCGGCGTCCTCCCAGGCGTTGCCGACGTGGAACGCGTAGCACAGATCCACCTCGAACCACCGCGTCACCCCGCCCGCCCGCGGCGTCAGCCCGATCCGCGCGCCGTAGCCCTCGTCGAAGGCGTAGGGCATACCCATGCCGCGGTTCAGGTCGAAGGTGACCGGTAGGTCCAGCCAGACCAGGTAGTTCTCGGTGATCGCGAAGTCGTGCATCATCGTCGCGCCCGGAACCTCGATCTCCTTCGTCTCCACCAGCTCACCCCCCGCCGAGAGCCGGTGGTAGGTCAGGAAGGGCGGGAAGAACCCGTAGCCGAAGAAGTGCAGCTCGCCGGTGATCGGGTCCTGCTTGGGGTGCGCGGTCATCGCCGTCGCCAGCTTCCCCTGGAAGTCGACCGGCCCGACCGTGTCGAGCTCGGGCGTCATCTCGTACGGCAGGCCGACCTCGATCAGCGCGAAGACACGGCCGTCGTGCCTGATCACGCTGGTGTTGGCCTGGGTGGCGGCCAGATCGACGCCCTTCTCGCCGACCAGGTCGGCCCCGTCGGTGAACGCCTTGGTCTTCACCCACCGGTTCCGATACCACTCGGCCCGGCCGTCGCGCAGGCGGATGCCGTGGATCATCCCGTGCCCGCCGAACCAGTGCCCGGGGTCCTCGCCCGGGCGGGGGTTGGGACCGTTGCGGAAGTAGCGTCCGGTGAGTTCGGGAGGCAGCGCGCCCTCCACCGGAAGGTTGTAGGCGTCGATCTCATCGGGAACGGGAGCCAGGTTGCCGGTCAGATAGGCCTTTTCCATGCCGATGCTCCAATCTTGATAGGTCGAACTTAGAAGCTTCATGTATGACCTGTCAAGATTGGAATATCAGGATTCGGCCGTCAGGGACCCGGCCGCGCAGGACATCGAGCCGTAGGCGAGGTTGAACACAGTCGCGATGCCGACCGCGACGCCCCAGGTGACGGGCTCCTCGTCGCCCGCCAGCAACGGCGACAGGACACCGCTGCCGTCGAAACACGTCCCGGCCCAGCCGTTCAGAACGCCGACCGTGTTCTGGTTCTCCTCATCGACGCTCGCCGCGATGGTCGGCACCTCCCACAGGATGTTCGCGCCGAAGTCCACCCAGGGAGACGCCGGACCCCACGCCTTGTTCGCGCCCGAGTCCCGCTCGGTCAGCCCCACGCCCAGATCCACGAGCGACTTCACGACCATGAGATCGGTGATGGCCTGGTTGGTGATGGCCCACCACTTCCGGTCGCTCAGGTCCTGGATCTGGCCCATGACGTCGGGGGCCACGTAGACCCAGTACGACACGCACGTCAGGCTGTTGAGGACCGGGAAGGCCTGCGTGACCACCTTGAACTGCCGGGCCTTCGTGGCCAGCGGCTGGAGCACGCTCACCGCCACCGCTCCGGCCATGGCGCAGACACCGCCGGTGAGCGCCAGGATCTTGTTGGTCGAGGTCGAGATCTGCTCGGCCCCCATGGCGGAGCGGATGTCCGTGGGATTGCAGATCCGCTGAATGGCCGCGAAATCGGGCGCGTTGATCAGCGCGGTCGTGGTGGAGTCGTCCGGGAACGGCGCCTCGTCGGCGATGAGCTTGTAGCCGATGGTGACCGGGATGGCGGCCACCAGGCAGGCCGCGTCCAGCAGGCTCAGGTCGTTGCCGGAGACCTTCCTGTAGAGCCACGACAGGACGGGGATCTCGATGGTCGCGGTGAGGATGTCCATGACGCCGTCGACGAGTTCGGCCAGCACGTCGAGCGCCGCGAGCAGGATGTTCTCGACGCTCTCCAGGAACGCGTCAGCGGTGATCGCGATCACTTCTCTGACGATCTGGGCGAACGAGATCTGGTCGATCTTGTCGATGATGTTGCTCTTGAAGCTGGCGAGTGCCTGCCGGAAGACCTCCTCCTCCCGGTTCAGGGCGTCCACCAATGGCTGGAGCGTGGCCGCCACGTCACCGGTGACGCCCCGGTTGGGCTGGGCGGTCGTGGTGCCGTTGGACGCGTTGCTCTTCAGCTGGTGCAGCCCCCAGTTGCTCTGCGGGCTGTTCTGGCCGGGCACCGCCGGGCTGGACGCCATGACGCCGCCGCGGGTGGTGCCGCTCAGGCTCGGTGGAATGTCGCCGGGGAGATCGGCCCACGAGTCGACGTACCCCTGCACATCGGTGAACGCGTGCCGCAACCGGGTTCGCGCGTCGCCGAGCCCGTCGATGCTCTTCGCCACGTACCGCGTGAAGATGTTCTTCAGCACGTTGTGCGTGCGGACGATGTCCGACCAGACGAACAGGAAGCCCAGCCACTTGATCAGGTCCTCGAAGAACACCTTGATCTTGTTGAAGACGAACTCCACCGCGTGCACCACCGCGTCGACGCAGTCGAGCAACACGTCGTAGACCTCGCCGGCGATCGTCGCGAGGAAGTGGTAGACGCCCTCGGCCTCCCGCACGACGAAGCTCACGACATCGTCGAAGCAGTCCTTGAGCCAGGAGAAGAAGTCACCCATCGCCACCGAGATGGCCGACGCTCCGCCCGCCTGGGCTTCGGGCCCTTCGTGGTAGGTGAGCCCGCCGCCGGCGAACGAGAGGCCCCACACCTGCGGCACGGGGGCCCTGCGGGTGGCGGAGTCGCCGGGACGCTGCCGGGAGCCGTCCTGCGGCAGTCCGGAGTTGATGTTCATGAACTGCGCGAGGGCCTTGGCGGCGCTGTCGCCGTCCGCCGCGGCGACGCTGGAGGGCACGAGCGGCGCCTGCGAGCCATCCGCGTTCGTGACCACGACGGCCCGCAGGTCGTCACCGGTCTGTACGGCGTTCAGCGTCGCGATCGCATTGCTCATGGGGTTGACCTCGGCCACGACGTCCGGTGTGCCGGACAGGACGACGTGGAAGCAGACGGCGGCCAGGGACTGGGTCTCCTGGACGACGGTCAGCACCCCGGTCGCGTCGGTGGTCGTGTTCACCGGCACCGTCGGTGAGAGCAGGTGGTAGACGTCGTCCAGGTAGACGCTCACCGGACTGGTCGCGGTCACCGCCACATTGGTGTCCGGCGCCGCGAGACCGTCGTCGTCGGTGACGGCGACGTGGGTGGTGAAGGTGTTGTACGTGATCACGTCGTCAGGGTCGGTGGCGGGCAACAGGATGGAGCGCTGGAGCCAGTCGGTGGTGACGGGATCCTGGGTGAGCCGGACGAGGTCCTGGCCGTCCAGGTCGGCGAACAGGACGTTGTTGCCGGCGCCGAGGTTCAGGAAGAACGCGAACCGCGCCGCCGAGGGCAGCAGCGGCACCGGCGCCGACCACGCGGCCGGGTCCGCCTCGCCACCCGCGGCGCAGCGCACGTAACACAGGGTGCCCTGCGGGCCGAGACCCCAGACCGCGGTGCCGTCGGCGTCGCTCGCCGCGGCGAGGGTGGTGGCGCCGGCCAGGAGACCGCCGGCCACGATCTGGACCGGCGTGGCCTCGTCGTGCTGGTTGTCCGGCGTGAACAGGTACAGGCCGTCCCCGGCGGACACGAACAGGTTGGTCACGCCGGAGCCGTTGAGCGCCGCCGCGATCGTGCTGGTCCCCGCCGGCGGCGTCAGCCGGGCGGGGTCGGGCGCGTCCCGGTTGGGCGCGTTCTTGGCGACGAAGTAGTTGTACTGCGGCGTGAAGAGCAGCTGGGGCTCACCGCCGATCGTGCCGAAGGTGTAGATGCCGGGAATCGGGTCGTTCTCCCGCTGGCCGAGGCAGTTGACGATGCTGTTCGCGGAGAAGTCGGCGGCGAGCTTGTGCGGGTTCCACTGGGGCGACCCGCCGGGCGTGATGTAGTAGCGGTCGAGCAACTCCAGGGAGTCGCCCGGGACACGGATGACGTCGACGAAGATGTTCTCGACGGTGCCGGGGCCGTTCATGATGCTCACGTCGGCGATGGTGAGCGGGTCCGGCGCGGCGCCCGCGTCGAACGGGACGGCCGTCCAGATGACACCGTCGGCCCAGGCCGCGTCCGTGTTCGCGTTGCCGAGGGAGAGATACAGGATGTCCGCGCCGTTGACGGTCACCGCGAGCGCGAGGTCGATGGCGAGGGTCTGGGCGTTCTGGGCGACGGCGAGCGCCTTGGCCGTCACCGGGGCGCCGCCGTTCCGGGCCGACAGGGCGCCGCTGAGGTCGATCCTGTTCCAGCCGGTCGGGGTCTCGCTCACCTCGCGGGTGAGGTAGCAGACGTCGTCGGTGCCGATCGAGAAGAAGAGCGCGTCGCCGTTCTGCGACTGGAGCACCTCGAAGGCCTGGTCGGGGGCCATGACCACGGCGGCCTTGTGGTTCTCCATCAGCTCGGAGTCGAAAGAGATCTTCATGGGACCTTCAGCGCTTTCGATTGGGAACGGGTATTCACCGCGTCGGGTCGGCGTAGGTGATGTGCGAGACGAGGTCCTGGTTGTCGGAGAACATGGCGTCGCTGAATGAGAACGTCGTTCCGCCGGGAAAGACGAAGTTCTCCACGAACGAGGCCGGAATGTCCGTCATGGCGGTCGCAAAGCAGCCTTGCGCGTACTGCTTCGAGTAATCGAGGAGCTGGTTGACCCCGGTGAAGAAGTTCAGAAAGCCGTTCTGCCCGGGCGTCTGCGACTTGTCGACCACGCTCGAATGCGGCGGGGAGACCACGACGCTTCCGGTGTCGTCCACCCCGATCGAGTAGACGTCCGTGATGCTTTTGTCGACGATATTGCCGCCGGCGCCGCTCCCCGCGCATCTGATATAGGTGTAGATGACGAGATGCTGGGTGATGGTCATCGTGTCGCCCTGGACGCTCACGGAGAAGTCGTACGTGCTGTCGAGTTCCATCGACCCGCCGAGCAGGGGGCCTCCGCACTCGTCGGAAGCGGTGCTACTGAATGCGACGGAGATGATGGTCGGCCCGGACGCCGGAAAGGTTATCGTCGGCGTCGTGTACCAGAAATTGAAATAGTAATAGACGTCCGGCGCCTTGCATTGGAGTGTCACGTCCGTGGTCAGGCAGTTCGTCCCGATGTATTCGGACAGGGTTTGAATGCCGTTGAAGGTGTTGAGGAGATAGCCGGCGAACGTGTTCCTGTTCAGGGCGGCCACGCCGTCGTACTGGGACACCTCGCCTGGCTCAATCCAGTTCCACCCGAAACCGGCGTGCGTGGTGTCAGGGAGCTGGTCGTAGTTGGCGGCGCACAGGTAGTTCAGCGTGAGCGGAGCGCCGTCCGAGCCGACGGCGTCCGGCGTGAAGAAGTTCACGTCCGTCACCGCGATCGAGGACGGCGACGTGGCCGTCACCTGCTTCGCGGCGTAGCCGAGCACCTCGCCGCCGTCGAGCGCCTTCCAGTAGGTGTCGATGAAGTCGCTCGTCATGAACGCGTTGAGCACACTGTTGGACGGCTGGTTGCAGAACTGGAAGCCCTGCTCCAGGTCGGAGCTGTTCAGGTCGTAGTAGAGCTGCTGGACGCCGAACATGTCGGGGTCGCCCACGCCCTTGAGCCGGTTCTGCACGTCCGGGGGAAGGTTCGTGAAGGAGGCGTCCTGGAAGTCGAGGTCGACGGCGCCGGAGAAGGTCCAGCTCGTGCCGGACGGCTGCGCCTGGTTGAACCAGGTCATCGAATCGTGCGGACCGTAGAGGAGCTCGGCCGCGACGAACTCCGAGAACATCAGCGTGTACGTCACGTTCGACTGCCCCGGCTTCAGGGCGACGATCGGCGGCAGCGACGAGGGATCGACACCGGGCGGAAGGCCCAGCTTCGCCTTGACGGCGAACGCGAAATAGGCGTTGTTGAGATTCTGCACTCTCGGGTCGGACGACGGTGTGCCGTCGGGCACGGTAAAAGGATCCGTGTTTCCGGCGTTGGCCACGAAAGTGGCGAAGTCAATCGGAACGGGCTGGTTGCCGTCGTACACGTAGCAGAGGATGGCCTCGGGCAGGCCGCCGTAGAGATATTCCGCCAGGGTGCCGTTGATGCTGTCCTGGGTCACCGCGACGACATAGTCGAATCCGGTCGACGAGAGATTGGAATCCTGAGCACTCATGAAACGTTTCCTTGTATCTGAAAAGAGGCGCCGCCCAAAAGGCGCACCATTTCGAAGCCATCACCCAATGGGGGCAGATTCTTCGTGCGCGGGGGCGTTGCCGCCCTTGATCTCCACGCGCGGGTTCCGCGTAGTAGGTCGAATACCCTCTGCTCAGATCGGTACACGCGCCGCGCGCCTTCGTCTCATGGAAGGTTTCGCGCCTGCCCTCAATTAAACGGCGACACGCCGTTTTCCGGCGGCTGGGAAAGTTGGCAAAAGAACCGATCCAGGTTGATGGCGTTCGCATTGACCGGGCGCCAGGACCGGGGTCGGGAAGATCGGGGATTTCGCCGCCGGGTCGTTCTTCGCGGCCGACAACACCTGCGGGATCGCTCCGCGTCCGACATGGCGCGGAGGAGCCGGGAGCCTGGCAGGGGGTAGATCTCGCCGCCCCGCCTGACGCGCCCGTCCCGATCGGGTACCGGGCCCTTGGCCCAGCGCCGGTGCCTTCCGGCCGAGCGTCCCCGGGCAACGCGCGGGGTCCGCGGACGGGCTCCCGGCTTGGGGTAGATGGCGCTTGGCCCCTTGGCTGAGGGGCGTGGTCCCCCACTGAGGGGGAGGCCGAGCGCCCCCGGCGCGTGGTGTCCTCTGTGGGCGGGCTAGAAGAGGGTGGGGTTCTCGGGTTCGATGCCGCGTAGCGCGTCGTAGTCCAGAGTCACGCAGTTGATCCCGCGGTCCGTCGCCAGCACCCGGGCCTGGGGCTTGATCTCCTGGGCCGCGAACACCCCGCGCACCGGCGACAGCAGCGGGTCACGGTTCAGGAGTTCGAGGTAGCGGGTCAGTTGTTCCACCCCGTCGATCTCGCCGCGCCGCTTGATCTCCACCGCGACCGTCGCCCCGGAGGAGTCCCGGCACAGGATGTCCACCGGCCCGATCGCCGTCATGTACTCCCGGCGGATCAGCGAGTACCCGTCGCCCAGCGTCGTGATGTGCTCGGCCAGAAGCTCCTGCAGGTGCGCCTCCACGCCGTCCTTGATCAGGCCGGGGTCCACGCCCAGTTCGTGGGAGAAGTCGTGGAGGATCTCCTCCATCGTCAGGACCAGCTTCTCGCCCGTCTTGCCGTGGGTGACGGTCCAGGTGCCGCCATCCTCCTTGAGCTTGCAGGGCGGATTCATCCAGTTGAGCGGCTTGAAGGCGCGGTCGTCGGCGTGGATGCTCACGCTGTTGTCCGCCTTGATCATGATCAGCCTCGGCGCCATCGGCAGGTGAGCCGTGAGCCGTCCTATGTAATCCACGCTGCATCGCGCGATGACCAGCCGCATGACGGCCCACCCTACCGGCTCTGGAAAACTGGGGGGCATGGCGTTTGAAAAGGTGGGAGTGGTCGGTCTCGGCACGATGGGTGCGGGGATCGCCGAGGTGTTCGCGCGTGCGGGGATACGGGTGATCGGCGTCGAGGCCGATCCCGAGGCGCTCGCGCGGGGGCGCGGGCACCTGGAGAGGTCCACCGGCCGGGCCCTGGACAAGGGGCGGCTCAGCGCTGATGAGCGTGCGGCGATCCTGGGGCGGATCACGCTCACCACCGCGCGCGAGGATCTCGCCGACGCCGACCTGGTGGTGGAGGCGATCCCCGAGATCCTCGAGTACAAGATCGCGTTGTTCGCCGACCTCGACCGGATCTGCAAGCCGGACACGGTGCTGGCCACCAACACCTCGTCGCTGTCGGTGACCGCCGTCGCCGCAGCCACCGGGCGGCCCGGACGGGTGATCGGCATGCACTTCTTCAACCCGGCGCCGGTCATGAAGCTGGTCGAGGTGATCGGCACGGTCATGACGGACGACGGGCTGCCGGAGCGGATCGCGGATCTGTCCCGGGCTCTCGGCAAGACGCCGGTGGTGGTGGGCGACCGGGCCGGGTTCGTGGTCAACAGGCTGCTCCTGCCGTACCGCAACCAGGCCGCGGTGCTGCTGGAGCGCGGCGTCGCGGCGCGCGACGACATCGACACGGCGATGAGGAAGGGCGTCGGGCTGCCGATGGGCCCGTTCGCGCTGCTCGACCTCATCGGGCTCGACACCTCCTACGAGGTCATGGGGGTGCTCTTCGACGAGACGCGCTCCTCGCGCCACGCGCCCGCGCCCGTCCTGCGCGAACTGGTCACCGCCGGGCTGCTCGGCCGCAAAAGCGGTCGCGGCTTCCACGGCGACGAGCCCGTCACCGGCGAGCCGGGCAAAGCGTCCGCGACACGGGTCCTGGTCCGCGGCGAGGGCGCGGAGGAGCTCGCCGCGCGGCTGGCCGCCGCGGGCTTCGGTGAGTCCGACACGCCCGACGTCGTGCTGCGGCTCGGTGAGCGTCCTGTCATCGAGCACGCCGTACGGCATGCCGACCCGTCCCGGGTGGTGGGCATCCACCTCGTGGGCCAGGGCGTCGCGGAAGTCGTCTCGACCGTGCTCACCGCCCCGGCGGCGACCACCGCGGCCGTCGGCCTGATGACGGTGCTCGGCCTGGCCCCGGTGCCCTGCGGAGACCGGGCCGGGTTCGTGGTCGAGGCCCTGCTCTTCCCCTATCTCAACGACGCGGTCAGGATGCACGAGTCCGGCTACGCCTCGATCGCGGACATCGACAACGCCATGCGGCTGGGCTGCGGTTATCCGGCCGGGCCGTTCGAGATGATCGAGAGCATCGGGCCGCGGCAGGTGCGCGACGGCCTGCGCGCCCTCTACGCCGAGTACCGCGAGCCGTCCTACGCGCCCGCACCCCTGCTCGACCAGTTGGTCACCGCGGGCCTGCAGACGTTCCCGCGCGCATGAGCCCCCGCCGCGCCCGCCGCAAGGAGTCGACCCGCCCCAACGCCTTCCCCTCGACCACCGACCGGGTGGAGGAGTGGCCGGACGGGGAGTGGAAGGTACGCATGCTCAGCGGCGCCGGAGCCGCCAAGGACTACCGCTGTCCGGGCTGCGACCAGGAGATCAAGGCGGGCCAGCCGCATCTGGTGAGCTGGCCCAACTGGACCGGCGGCGACGAGGAGCGGCGGCACTGGCACACGGCCTGCTGGCGCAAGAGACTGGACCGCGGTCCCGGCCGTACCCGTTACTGAGTGGCCGTTACTGAAAGGAACGATGTGGAGATCCGCGCGGCGAGCGTGCTGCCCGCCCGGCGTGAGCCGATCGAGTTGCACACCGGTGACGGACTGACCCTGGTCGGCGAGCTGGCCCAGCCCGAGGGCCGCGACCCGGTCGCGACGCTCGTCACCCTGCACCCGCTGCCCACTCACGGCGGCTTCATGGACAGCCACGTCTACAAGAAGGCGGCCAACCGCCTGCCCGCGCTGGCCGACCTGGCGGTGCTGCGCTTCAACACCCGCGGCACCTCCTCCGAGCGCGGCACCTCCGAGGGCGCCTTCGACGGCGGCGAGGGCGAGCGCTACGACGTGGCGGCGGCGCTGGAGTACGCCGAGTACCACGACCTGCCGCGCGTGTGGGTGGTCGGCTGGTCCTTCGGCACGGAGCTGGCGCTGAAGTGGGCGCGCGATCCGCTGGTGGAGGGCGCGATCCTCATGTCGCCGCCGCTGCACAGGGCCGTGGACACCGACCTCGACGCGTGGGCGGAGTTCGGGCGGCCGATGACCGTGCTGGTGCCGGAGTTCGACGACTACCTGCGGCCGGAGGAGGCGCGCAGGCGCTTCGCCCGGGTGCCCCAGGCCGAGGTGGTGGCGGTCGAGGGGGCCAAGCATCTGTGGGTGGGCGAGCCGTACGTGCGCATCGTCCTGAACGAGATCGTCAAGCGGGTGAATCCGGAACGCCACCCGCTGCCCACCGAGGTGCCGTAAGGCTAAGCTCGCCCTGTAGAACGATGTTCTGTGGAGCGAGGAGGCGGGCGTGGACGCGTTCGATCTGACCGGCAAGAAAGCACTGGTCACCGGAGCATCCCGGGGCATCGGCAGAGCGATCGCGCTCGCCTACGCGCGGGCGGGCGCCGACGTGGCGCTGGTCTCCCGCTCGGCCGAGTCACTGGGCGAGGTGGCCAAGGAGATCTCCGAGCTCGGCAGGAGCGCGTTCGTCGTCCCCGCGGACCTGACCGGCAGGGAGGCCGCCGCCGCTGCCGTGCACACCTCGATCGAGGCGCTCGGGCACGTCGACATCGTGGTCAACAACGCCGGAGGCTCCAACTTCCTGGTGGAGTTCAAGGACCTGCGCCTGTCCGGCTGGGACAAGCTCATGCGGCTCAACCTCGACTCGGCCGTCTCCGTCTGCCACACGATCGCGCCGCACCTGCTGGAGCGGGGCTCCGGTTCGGTCATCAACGTCGGCTCCGCGGCCGCCAGGGGCGCGCCCTTTCTCGCGCCCTACGCCGCCGCCAAGGCCGGGCTGGTCGCCCTCACCAAGTCCCTGGCCATCGAATGGGCCCGCGCGGGCGTCCGGGTCAACGCGCTGTGCCCCGGCTGGACGGCCACCGACCTCAACCGCAACCTCTGGCAGGACGAGGCGGCGAGCCGTTCGACGATCGCCTCGGTTCCGATGGCCCGCTGGGGCACCGCCGAGGAGATGGCACACCCCGCCGTATTTCTGGCCAGTCCGGCCTCTGCCTATATGACAGGCCAAGTCCTGTACATCGACGGCGGTCTGACGACAACCTGAACGAAGCGGACTACCGTGAGTCCGTGCAGCTCTACACGAGATCAGCCGGGAACGGTGTCCCGGTCGTCCTGCTCCACGCCTTCCCCCTCTCCTCGGCGATGTGGCTGGCCCAACGCGAAGGGCTGGCCGCCTCGTGCAGGGTGATCACGCCAGATCTGCGGGGGTTCGGCGGATCGCGGCTCGGTGACGACGAGCCGTCGGTCGACGCCATGGCCGACGACGTCGCCGCGATGCTCGACGCGGAAGGCATCGAACGCGCCGTCGTCGGCGGCCTGTCCATGGGCGGCTACGTCACCATGGCCTTCTGCCGGCGCCACCCCGACAGGCTGCTCGGCGTCATCCTGGCCGACACCAAAGCCTCGCCCGACCCCGAGGCGGCCCGCGACAACCGCGAGCGCATCGCCCTGCGGGTGCTCGACGAGGGCCCCGGCGTGCTGGTCGAGGAGGTGCTGCCCGCGCTCATCGGGCGGACCACGCGTGAGCGGCGGGCCATGGTGTTCGGGCGCGTACGCGGGCTGGTGCAGGCCGCGCCGCCCGCCGCGGTGGCCTGGGCGCAGCGGGCGATGGCCGCCAGGCCGGACTCCTTCGACACGCTGAGCGGGCTGAAGGTGCCGCTGCTGGCGATCGTGGGCGAGGAGGACGAGCTCTCGCCGGTGGCCGACGCGGAGGCGATGACGCGGGCCGTACCGGATGGGCGGTTGGAGATCATCAAGAAGGCCGGGCACCTCAGCGCGGTCGAGCAGCCCGAGGCGTTCAACGCCGCTGTGGCCGACTTCGTCAGTTCCGGGCCTGGTGGGGCAGGACGATCTCCCGGATGATCAGGGAGATGGCGGCGGCGACCGGGATGGCCAGCAGCGCGCCGACGATCCCGATCAACGCGCCGCCGAACAGCGCGGCGATCACCGTGACCGCGGGCGTCACGTCGACCGAGCGCTTCATGACGCGGGGGTAGATGAAGTAGTTCTCGACCTGCTGGTAGATCACGAAGAAGATGGCGCAGGCGATGCCGGCGGGAACCGAGCCCAGCAGGGCCACGCCGGTCACGAGCACCGCGCCGATCGTCGCGCCGACGAGGGGGATGAGGTCGGTGAGCGCGACGACGAGAGCGAGCGCCAGGGCGTACGGCACGTTCGCGATGGTCAGGAAGATCCAGCTCAGCACGCCCGCGATGACCGAGATGAGCACGTTGCCGGCGACGTAGCCGCCGATGCCGCTCAGGATCTCCTCGGTGATCGCTCCGGTACGCTCGCGGCGCGTGGCCGGCACGAGCGTGAGCAGGTAGACCTTGATCGTGTGCAGGGAGCCGAGGAAGTAGAGCATCAGCACCAGCAGCGTCACGGTGGTGAACAGGCCGTCCACCACCACGAGCCCCGCGCCCATGATGCCGCTGGCCAGCGTGGTCGCCATGGATCCGGTGAAGAATGAGCGCAGCTGCGACAGGATCTGGTAGTCCTGTTCCAGCGCGCGCAGCGTGGGGTTGTTGCCGAGCTCGGTGAAATAGCCGGGCACCGCGCTGACGAAGTCGGCCAGCTGCTGGCTGACCGGCGGCACGATGGCCACGCCGAACAACGCGAACGCCACGATGACGCCGGCGAAGACGATCCCGATCGCCGTCCGCCTGGACAGGCGGCGCCGCTGGAGGGCCTCGACGGCCGGGTTGAGGCCCACCGCCAGGAACATCGCGACCGTGATGAGGATGATGACGCTCAGCGAGCGTACGACCATCTGGCCGATCGCGATCGCGGTCAGCACGCCGAGCCCGCCGATCAGCCCGAACAGGAACGGCCCGCGGGCCAGCGGTTTGCCCGGCATGCCGTACGGGGGGTGCTCTTCGGCCGGAGTCTCGACCTCAGCTGACAATGGGGGCTCCTGGGACAAATGGGGCGGAGGCAACAAAAAGAGAGCCTAGCGACCATGTGGTCGCCAGGCCCCTTTCAGCCGTCAGTCAAACCCCCCGAGGGCGGGCCTTACTCCTGCCACCACTCGCTGTCGTCGTCCGCCTTGGCCTCCGTCTTGGCGGGTGCGGCAGCGGCCGGCGCGGGCGCCGGCTTGTCGTTGGCGGACGCTGCGATCGCCGGCTTGGCCGGTGCCGCGGCCACCGCGGGCTCCGGCTCCATGCCGGGCAGCGCCGCGCCGCCGAGCAGCTGGCGCAGCTGGGCGAGGTGGCTGGTGATGCTGTCGCGCTGGCGCGTCAGCTCGTCGACCTGGCGCTGCATCGAGGAGCGGATGCGCTCGGCCTCCGACTTGGCCTCCGAGACGATCGTCTCGGCGCTGGACTTGCTGTCGGAGACGATCTGCTCGGAGCTCTTGCGGGCGTTGGCGACCAGCTGCTTGGCGTGGATGTCGGCCTCGCGGCGGGTCTGCTCTGCCTGCTGCGTCGCCTTGGTCGCACGCGACTCCGCCGTGGCCGCGCGCTGCTCGGCCTCGGCGACCAGCTTCTGCGTGTTGGCCTGGGCGGTGGAGTGGCGCTCGGCCTCCTGGCGCTCGGCCTCCTCGCGGCGGGAGGCGAGCTGGATCTCGAACTCCGCCTCGTCCTGGGCCCGCTTGGCCTCGGACTCCTCCAGCACCCGCTGAGCCTGGGCGCGCATCTCGTCGGCCTGGCGCTTGGCCGTGGTCAGGACCTCGTCACGCTCACGCTTGGTCGATGCGCGGAGCTGGGCCACCTCGCGCTCGGTGGTCGTGCGGAGCTTGGCGATCTCACGCTCGGCGTCGGCGCGCTTCTCCGCCACCTCGTGGTCGGCGGTGGCGCGCAGCTTGGCGGCCTCACGCTCGGTCGTGGCAGTCAGTTCGTCGGACTCGCGGCGCGCGGTGCCGCGGATCTCCTCGGCGTCCCGCTCGGCGCTGGTGCGCATGTCGTCGGTCTCACGCGTGGCCTGGGCGCGCTTCTCGGCGGCTTCGGCCTCGGCGGCGGCGCGTACGTCCGCCGCCTCCACCTTGGCCGCTGCCTTGACCTCGTTGGCCTCGGAGCGCGCGGCCTGCACGAGCTCGGTGGCCTGCTCCTCGGCCAGGCGCAGCAACTGCTCGATGCGGGCGCCGAGACCGGAATAGGTGGGGCGCTCCTGCTCCTGCAGCTGGCGCTGGGAGTCGGAGAGGTCGCGCTGAATGTTGGCGAGCTGTTCGCGAGACTGACGCAACTCGCCGTCGAGTTGCTTCAGGTGGTCGTGGACCTGGTGGCGGTCATAGCCACGCAGCACCACGTCGAATTCGCGAGCTGGGGCGTCCTCGAAGAAATTGTTGAGCTGGGCGTCGATGTCGGACTGCATGGAGGCTCGATCCTGGGTTGTCGAGACGGCTACATCGGCCGGACGGGGGGTTCGGGGCATCCGAGCCAGGAGCCTGTGCCTCACGGCAGGCTCCATGTCCGGTGGAAAGCCAGCGTACTCCGCTGGTGCCGCCTTGGAGGCCCCGTCCAACTATCTGCGTGACTAGTTACATATGAACGTTTTTTGCATTTCCTAGGGCCTGGCCGCTTGGACAAGCTCCGTCAGCATTCCTCCCACGTCCTTGGGGTGCAGAAACGCGATCGAAGATCCCATCGAGCCATGACGGGGGTGTTCGTCGAGCAGCCGGACGCCCTTGGCCCCGATCTGCTCCATTGCCCCTGCCACGTCGGGCACGCCGAAAGCGACGTGGTGGACGCCCTCGCCGCGCCTTGCCAGGAATTTGCCCACGGGGGAGTCCGCGTTCAGCGGCTCCAGGAGCTGGATGTAGGAGCCGCCGCCCTCGCCGTCCGCGATGTGCAGCATCGCCTCCTTGACGCCCTGCTCCTCGTTGACCTCCCTGGCGACGACGGTCAGCTCGAACAGGCCGGAGAAGAGCGCGATCTTCTCCTCCAGGTCGTTGCAGGCGATCCCGATGTGGTCGATACGCATGAACATGTGTGGCCTACCTCCATGGCGGTCATCCAGGTACCCGTGGGTATGGTGTCAAACGACCCCTCGTGTGCACAGGAGGCCCCTGACATGTCTGGTTCCGTCATCGTCGCCGGAGCGCGCACGCCGATCGGCAGGCTGCTCGGCTCGTTGTCCGGATTGTCCGCCGTTGAGCTTGGCGGCGTCGTTATCAAGGCTGCCCTGGAGCGTTCCGGGGTCAGTCCCGACCAGGTCCAGTATGTGATCATGGGCCAGGTGCTCCAAGCGGGCGCCGGCCAGATTCCGTCGCGCCAGGCGGCGGTCAAGGCGGGCATCCCCATGACCGTGCCCTCGCTGACCGTCAACAAGGTCTGCCTGTCGGGCCTGGACGCCATCGCCCTGGCCGACCAGCTCATCAGGGCCGGCGAGTTCGACATCGTGGTGGCCGGCGGCATGGAGTCGATGTCCAACGCGCCGCACCTGCTGCCCGGCCTGCGCAAGGGCGTCAAGTACGGCCCCGCCGGCATCGTCGACTCCATGGCCCACGACGGCCTGTTCTGCGCCTTCGACCAGGTGGCCATGGGCGAGTCGACCGAGCGCTACAACGCCCGCCTCGGCATCGGCCGCGAGGAGCAGGACGCCTTCTCGGCCAGGTCCCACCAGCTCGCCGCGGCCGGCATCAAGAACGGCCTGTTCGACGACGAGATCGTCCCGGTGGAGATCCCCCAGCGGCGCGGCGAGCCGATCGTGGTCAAGGACGACGAGGGCGTACGCGGCGACACCACTCCGGAGACGCTGGCCAAGCTGAGGCCGGCCTTCGCCGCCGACGGCACGATCACCGCGGGCTCGGCCTCGCAGATCTCCGACGGCGCCTGCGCGGTCGTGGTGATGTCGAAGGCCAAGGCCGAGGAGCTGGGCCTGCCCTGGCTGGCCGAGATCGGCAGGCACGGCAACGTGGCGGGACCGGACGCCTCGCTGCAGTCGCAGCCCGCCAACGCCATCAAGCACGCGCTGTCGAAGCAGGGGTTGAGCGCCGAGGACCTGGACCTGGTGGAGATCAACGAGGCGTTCGCCAGCGTGGTGCTGCAGTCGGTGAAGGAGCTCGGCATCCCGATGGACAAGGTGAACGTCAACGGCGGCGGCATCGCGGTCGGGCACCCGATCGGCGCCTCGGGCGCGCGCATCGTGCTGGCGCTCGCCCACGAGCTCAGGCGCCGCGGCGGCGGACTGGGCGCGGCCGGGCTGTGCGGCGGCGGCGGCCAGGGCGACGCGCTGATCATCCGCGTTCCCTGACCGCACGGAAAGCCCGTGACCGCACGAATCCCGTGACCGCGCGGAGGGCTCCGGGCCGCGCGGAAACCCCTGGGCGCGCGGGAACCCTGTGCGCGTGGGAAACCCCTGGGGCGCGAAGAGCCCTCTCGGCGCGCAAAAGCCCCTAGGGGCAGAAAAGCGACAAAAAGGCCGCGTGGCGGGAACTCGCCATGCGGCCGGGCCGGTGTGTACGGCTAGGGAGGCAGTTTGGCCCGGCCGCGAGGGAGGTGGCGGCCGGGCCATCGTGCGGTGGTCATGAGGACAGGAACTTGGCGAACACCGAGCGACGCCCGGTCTTACGCGCCTCGCGGGCCCGCCGGTGCTCGGCGGCGGCCTTGCGAAGCTCCTCTGCGTGGTTCTTCATCACGGTGTACTCGAGTTCTGCGTTCATCGGAACCTCCTGGGGTCGTAAGGGGGGAAGGTCTTAGTGGGAGAGAAGCTTGGCGAAGACGGAGCGGCGGCTCTTGCGGCCCTTGCTCGCCTCCACGGCCCGGCGGTGCTCGGCGGCCACGCGGCGCAGCTCCTCGGCGTGGTTCTTCATGAGCGCGTACTCAAGCTCGGCGTTCATTTCGGGTGACTCCCGGTGTCTTGGTGCTGTTGTTTCCTTGCACTCTTAAGACTCCTCCTAAGGCCCACCCCGCCACATCGGGCGGATGCCTTATCTGTGTGCCTCAGGCGGGTCCGGGAGTACCTAGACGGGGTCCCGGGCCTCCCTAGGGTTCGTCCGAGAACTTGACGGTGACCTTGGAGAAGCCCAGTGACTTCAGCAGTCCCTGGAGCATGACCTTGGTGTTGGCGTCGGCGCGGGCGCGCAGGTCACTGGCGGTGGCCGCCTCGGCGATCTTCTTCTCGGCCAGGACGTACAGCTCGCGCTGGTCGGTGGGGCTGGCCGACAAGAAGTCCTCGACCCGGTCGAGCAGGCCGCGCTGCTGGGCGAAGACGTAGGAGCGGTTGTTGTCGATGTTGGGCTTCTCCAGCTGGGCCCGGGGCAGGCGCAGGGTGACCTGGGTGCGGTCCTCGGAGACGGTCACGGCGTCCTTGGCGAGGCCGGAGAAGTCGACGTAGGCGTCGACGCCGCCGGAGCCGACGAACAGGGTGCGGCTGCCCTTGATGGCGTCGGGCAGGAAGTTGGCGTCCTTCTCCAGGTCGACGACCACCTGGAAGGTGCCGGTGGCCGCCTCGAAGCGGCTCAGGTCGTGGATCGACTGCAGGAGCACCGGCTGGCTGCGGTCGATGGTCTGCTCGCCGAGGGGGTTCCACCAGGCCCAGGCCAGGCGCCCGCCGACGATGAGCAGGGCGGCGAGTACGAGGAGCCCGGCGATATGGCGCCACCTGCGACGTCGCGTCAGGGGAGATGTCGTCATGCGGGCAGTACTACCCGCATGACGATCATCATTGCCAGCTCTGGGGTGACATTCCTGTCGGATACACCGGATATATCGGCGTTGGCGAGGCCGGTACGGCACTGGCCATGGGCCCACCGCCGAAGTGGGTCCCCGACAGCCTGCACGACTGGAACTCGTTGTAGAACATGCGCAGCCACTCGCGGCGCTGCGGCTCGCTCAGCCCGGAGAACCACGCCGCGGCGTACTGGTGCTCGGGCAGCGGCCCGCCCGGCAGCGGCTCGCCGCGCAGCCACGCCATGACGATGTCGCGGTAGCCGTCGGAGGGGGAGTCGGCGCACTTGGCCGCCAGCGACTCGATGTAGGCGTAGGCGGCCTCGTCGGCGAACCCGGCCGACAGGTCGGGCACGTGGATGGCGGCCAGCCCCGAGGCGGACTTCAGCGGCTCGCCGAGCGGGCGCTGCTCCACCCTGGTGAAGGCGGCGGGCGTACCGGACAGGCGGGATGCGATCTTGGTGAAGGTGGCGCCGAGCTCGGTCAGCCCGCCGCGCATGCCCGGGTGAACACAGACAGTGATCGGCCAGTCCTGGCAGCTGTAGGCGATCGCCTGCGCCGCGGCGGGCTTGGGGTCGGTCAGCAGCCGCGCCACCCCCGTCCCCGCCGCCATCACGGCCAGCAGCGCGCAGGCCAGCACCAGGGCCTGCCGCGTCACCATGGCCGCCCAGCCGAGCAGCAGCGCGGCGGTGATCCCGATCAGCCACAACGTCTGGTCGAGGAAGGCCGCCCCGCTGAGCCCCTGGAACAGGTCATACGGCTCGCCCGTCCCCGGCGCCAGCCGGTCGGCCCACGGACGCCCCTCGGCCAGCCAGGTGAACAGCCCGTAGCAGGCGATCCCCGCCACCGGCGGCATGAAGGGGTAGGGCAGCAGCCATCCGGCGACCCACCCGACGACGGAGTAGAGCGCCAGCCCCGCCATGCCCATGCCGAGCCCGGACAGGCTCAGCCGGCCCGCCTGCTCGGTCAGCACCGTCTTGATCGCGAGCACGAGCACGGTGGCGGCGAACGAACCCGTCACGACCACCAGGATGGCCAGCGGCGCCTTCAGCGCGCGCCAGGTCGACAGAGAGCGTCCCCGCAGCGCGCGCCGCTTGCGCAGCGCCACCCACGCGGCGAAGGCCGCCGCCACCGGGCCGGTCAGCCGGAGCGAGCCGATGACGGCGGCGACGATGTTCTCCCAGGCGTCGACGCCGGGGATGAGCACGCTCCACGCCGCCATCAGGCCCAGAGCGAGCAGGACCGCGACGGTGACCGCCGCGCTGTGCTTCAGCTCCTCGCGAGTGACACCCGCGTGCTCACGCACAGAAAACCCCGTTGACGTACATCAAAAGCACCCCCCGTGCCCTTGGCGCCGCGAAGCTGAGGTGTCCGGGCCGTCCCCACGGCTTCTTCCGAACTTTGCGCTCCGCGTCACCTTCCGTGCGAGAACCATAACTGAGCGTGATGATTGAAGGCGGCGTTCTTGGTCAAGCTTGTGCGTCCGGCTCCGCTACGTAATCAGACGAACCAGCGCTAACGTAGCGCTGTGCCACAGCCGAAGTCGCTCAACCTGCCGTTCGATCCCATCGAACGCGCCGCCGAGACCTGGCGTGTTCACTTCGGGCCCTCTTCCGCCATGGCCGCCGTTACTTCGATCATGAGAGCGCATCAGATCCTGCTGTCGCAACTTGACTCGCTCCTTAAGCCTTACGACTTGACCTTCGCGAGGTACGAGGCATTGGTCTTGTTGACCTTCAGCAGAACCGGCGCGCTCCCGCTGTCGAAGATCGGCGAACGCCTCATGGTCCATCCCACGAGCGTCACCAACACAGTCGACAGGCTGGAACGGTCGGGCCTGGTCACCCGCCTGCCCAACCCGCGCGACGGCCGCGGCGTGCTCGCCGAGATCACCGACACGGGCCGCGAGGCCGTGCGCCGCGCGACCGCCGACCTCATGGGCGCGGAGTTCGGCATGGAGATGTACGGCGAGGCCGAGCTGAAGCAGATGTTCGACCAGCTGCGCACTCTCAGGGTGGCGGCTGGTGACTTCCGCACGTCCTCCATGCGGCAAGATGAGGAGCATGGCGGACTTCTCTAGGCCCGGGTCGCTCTACGGAGCGGTGGACTTGGGCGCGCGTAAGCAGGCACTGGAGGCGCAGGCCAGGCGGGAGGCCGCGGGTCCCCAGGCCGCGTCGGCGTCGGTGGCCGACGTCACCGAGGCGACGTTCACGACCGAGGTCATCGACCGTTCGATGACGGTGCCGGTCATCCTCGACCTGTGGTCGCCCCGGGCGCCGGGCAGCGCTCAGCTCAGCCCCGCGCTGGAAAAGGTGGTCGCCGGGATGGGCGGGCGGGCCGTACTGGCGAAGGTGAACGTGGACGCCAGCCCGCAGATCGCGCAGGCGCTGCGCGTGCAGGCGGTGCCGACGGTGCTGGCGATCTTCCAGGGCCAGGCGGTGACCGGCTTCCAGCAGGTGCTGCCCGAGGCGGAGATCCAGCGCTGGCTGGATGAGCTGATGGGCGCGGTCGAGCAGTTCTACGAGGCCAACCCCGACGCCCGCCCGCAGCTTCAGGAGGACGAGGCACAGGAGCCGCAGGCCCAGGCCGAACCGCCGGCGGACCCCGACCTGCTGGCCGCCGAGCAGGCGATCGACAAGGGCGACCTCGACGAGGCCGAGGCGGCCTACCAGCGGTTGCTGGCCCGTGTGCCGGGCAACGAGGACGCCAGGATGGGCCTGGCCGGGGTGGGGCTGATCAAGCGCACGATGACGGCCGACCCCGACGAGGTGCGGCGCCGCGCCCAGGACCCGGCCGACATCGACGCCCAGTTGCTCTCGGCCGACCTGGAGATGCTGGCCGGATCGGTGGACGATGCGTTCGCGCGGCTGGTGGGCGTGGTCAAGCGCACCTCGGGCGACGAGCGGGAGAAGGCGCGCAGGCACCTGCTCGGCCTGTTCGACGCGCTGCCGGCCGAGGACCCGTCGCTGGCCAAGGCGCGCCGGGCCCTGGCGAATGCCCTCTTCTGACGTCTAACCTGGAGATATGCGGGTCGTCACGATTTCGGCGACGTACGGCACGGCCGGGCACCTGATCGGTCCGGCCGTGGCCGAACGGCTTGGTGTGCCCTTCGTCGACCGCGCGATCCCCAGCGCCGTGGCCCAGGAACTGGGCTGCTCGCTGGAGGAGGCGCTGGCTCACGACGACCGGGCGGAGCACGGCCTCGGCCGGCTGCTGTCCGGCGCGATGCGGCTGCCGACGGTCACGTTCGGCGGTGTGGACATGTACGTCCCCGGCGTCCTGCCGCTGGCTCCGGAGGAGTTCGTACGCAGGACCGAGCGCACGATGAAGGAGACGGCCCGGGAGACGGGCGGCGTCTTCCTAGGCCGGGCCGGAGCCGTGGTGCTGGCCGACCACCCCGGCGCTCTGCACGTGCGGCTGGACGCCCCGCTGAAACGCCGGATCGCGCAGACGGCCACCCTCTCGGAGGTCTCCGAGAAGGAGGCGCGTCACACGATCGAGGACAACGACCGGGCCCGCACCGCGTACGTGCGGCACTTCTACCGGGTGGATCCGGCCGAGCCCTGCCAGTACCAGTTGGCCGTGGACAGCACGCTGATCCCGGTGCCGGTCTGCGTGGAGCTGATCGTCACTGCTGCCGTAGCCCTGGACTGACGTCCAGCCGGTGGTCGCGGCAGCCCCTCGGGGCGCTGACCGGGTTGCACCGGGCCGTGGCTCCGCCCGGCAGTTCGCCCACGTACTCGGAGCCGTTGCGCGCCGACAGGCCGATGACGGGGAAGTCGGTGCTGACCATCTGGGCGCCGCTCTCCAGGGCCGACCGCAGCCGCGTGGTGTCGCCGGAGCGGGCTTCGGTGAAGGGCACGTCCGAGCGGGTACGCACGTAGTAGCCCTTCTTCACGAACTCCCGGATCTGGGCGACGTTGGCGCCGAGCGGGTCGTTCCAGCCGATGAAGGCGGCGTCGGGGCGGCCGGGGCGGGAGTTGGTGAACAGCACCCTGCCCTCCAGGCTCGGCCGTCCCGACAGGTAGTGGGCCTGCAGGGCGGGATCCTGGTTGTCCATGAAGAACATGACCTTGCCGCGGGAGCGGTCGAGGCGCGGCCAGCCGTACTTCAGGACGGACTCCTCAAGCGTGCGGCCGGCCCTGCGGACGCCGTCGGGCGTGATGAGCCGCTCGCCGGGGAAGACCGAGCGGATCTCCGCGTCGAGGGCGTCCAGCAGGGCCGTGTCCCACGGCGGGCTCTTGGCGCCGCCCATCGCCTCCTTGGCGGGGTCGGTGCGCTTGAGCTCGGTCAGGATGGTGATCGGCACGTGGCCGGGGTTGGCGTCGGACCACTGCTTGACCTGGCGCAGGCACTTGACCAGCGACGAGCAGTTGGAGGCGTAGTCGTGGTCGCCCCAGTGCAGGACCTTGAAGCCGGGCTTGGCCAGGTCGGGGTCGGTCAGCGGGGGCAGTCCGGCGTCGCGGCGCACCAGCGGGCTGCCGTAGAGGCCGCCCTTGGGGTCGGGGAAGACGTCCAGCTCGATGCCTCGTACGTGCTGGGCGGCGAACTGGTTGGGGATGGCGGTGTGCGAGTACTGCAGATTCCACCAGTTGCGGTCGGTCCTTCGCTGGACGTCCTTCTCCTCGTCGGTCAGCTCCAGGTGGTAGCTGTTGTGCGTCGCCATGGTCTGGACGTGGTTGACGCGAAGTTCGTTCCCGGTCGCCGTCGCGGGCGCCGCTGTGGTCAGAAGGGCCAGCGCGGTGGCGGCCAGCAGGGCGGGGGTGCGCAATGGTGCTCCTCGTGCAGGGGGTACGGGACGACCCTTGGGGGAGTAGATGAACGCCCTGTAAGGACATTTCCTGATCTTTGGGGAAATATCCGGGAACATCAGCTGTGGGATCGTCCACTCGCGAGAAGTGGCACCATGGAAGGCACTCTTGGTCAGGCCCTGAAGGAGCGATGACGTGGCGACCGTTCCGAGTGTGTCTTACTCCATCACCGTGCGGCTGGAGGTGCCCGCCGGCGGCAAGGCCGTCAGCGCGCTCACCCACGCCGTGGAGACCGCCGGCGGCGTGGTCACCGCCCTCGACGTCAACACCGCGGGCCATGACAAGCTCCGCATCGACGTGACCTGTGCCGCGCGCGACACCGACCACGCGCAGGCCATCGTCGACCAGCTCGAGGCCATCGAGGACGTGGTCATCCACAAGGTCTCCGACCGGACCTTCCTGATGCACCTCGGCGGCAAGATCGAGATGAAGTCGAAGGTGCCGCTGCGCAACCGCGACGAGCTGTCGATGGCCTACACCCCCGGTGTGGCCCGCGTCTCGATGGCCATCGCGCGCAACAAGGAGGACGCGCGCCGCCTGACCATCAAGCGCAACACCGTCGCGGTGGTCACCGACGGCTCGGCCGTGCTCGGCCTGGGCAACATCGGCCCGGAGGCCGCGCTGCCGGTCATGGAGGGCAAGGCGGCGCTGTTCAAACGCTTCGCCGGCATCGACGCCTGGCCCATCTGCCTGGACACGCAGGACGTCGACGAGATCGTCCGCACCGTGCAGGTGATCGCCCCCGGCTTCGGCGGCATCAACCTGGAGGACATCTCCGCGCCCCGCTGCTTCGAGGTCGAGCGCCGCCTGCGCGAGCTGCTCGACATCCCCGTCTTCCACGACGACCAGCACGGCACCGCCATCTGCGTGCTCGCCGCGCTCACCAACGCCCTGCGCGTGGTCCGCAAGGAGATCGGCCAGGTCAGGATCACCATGGCGGGGGCCGGTGCGGCGGGCAACGCCGTACTGCGGCTGCTGCTGGCCGCGGGCGCCCGCAACGTGATCGTCTGTGACTACCTCGGCGCGGTCCACAAGGGCCGCGAGGACCTCGACGAGTCGCTGCGCTGGATCGCCGAGCACACCAACGCCGAGGGCTACTCCGGCGACCTGCGTGGCGCGGTGAAGGGCGCGGACGTCTTCGTGGGCGTCTCGGCCCCCGGCATCCTCAACGGCGACGACATCGCCACCATGGCCGACGACGCGGTGGTCTTCGCGCTGGCCAACCCGGAGCCCGAGGTCCAGCCCGACGACGCCCGCGAGCACGCGGCGGTCGTCGCCACCGGCCGTTCCGACTACCCCAACCAGATCAACAACGTGCTCGCCTTCCCGGGCGTCTTCCGCGGCCTGCTCGACGCGCAGGCGGGCGGGGTGACGCAGGAGATGCTGCTGGCCGCCGCCGGAGCGCTGGCCGCCGTGGTGACGCCGGAGGAGCTGGGGCCCAACTACATCGTCCCGAGCGTGTTCCACCCTGACGTGGCCACCGCCGTCGCGGCTGCCGTCCGCGAGTCCGCCGGCGGCCGGGCCCGCGGTTTCACCGAGGCCTGATCCATCTGGTGGGGCCCGCACGGGAGCTCTCCATCCCGTACGGGCCCGGCTCCGGCGGGCGTCCTGGGCCGTCTAGAAGATGCCCGTCACCGTGTTCGACCGGATCTTCTTCGTGACGCCCGTGGACGGGTCGAAGACCTGGGCGATGGCGAAGATCTCGTCCGGCTCCACCGGGTCCTCGTCGAGGTCCGCGCAGGCCACCGTGAACACGGCGGAGTAGTCGCCGTTGAGCGCGGTCGAGAAGGGACCCTCCCTGACCAGCTCGTCATCGGTGAACAGGTCCTCGCCGAACAGGCGGATGGCCAGGTTGTCCCGCTCTGTCGCGCCCACGTGGGCGTGGCCCTTGACGGTGACCAGGCACTTGACGTTGGTGACCTTGCTGATGACCAGCAGCGCGCTGTCGGGCGCGGCACTGGCCGCCCCCGAGAGGGCGGCCAGGGAAAGGGCGCCGGCCGCGAAGAAGGCGGCCAGCCGGCGTCCAGTGCGCATGTTGTGCTCCATAGGCCGGGCGGGCTCCGCTGCCCGCCGTCACTTCTAGGGCGTTCCGGCACGTGCCAGGGTGTTCCGCCGCGTTCCGTCAGACTCTGCGGATGAGGGTGGCGACCAGGGCCAGGGCGGCGTTGACCAGGACGGCGACCGTCACGCCCTGCAGGACCGTGCCCATCGCGGCGGTGGCGACGGCGCTCATCACCGGGATGCCCATCGTGATGCCGACCTGCTGGGTCATCGTGGCCAGGCCGGTGGCCAGGCCCTGCTCGGAGTCGGGCAGGCCGGAGGTGGCGCTCACCATGAAGCCGACGATGGCCACCATGTTGCCGATGCCGCCGATGAAGGTGGCGACGAGCAGCAGCCAGATCCAGCCCTGCGAGGCGCCGAGCAGGCCCAGCGAGGCGGTGGCCACGCCCTGCACCGCGAACCCGGCCAGCAGCGCCCCCCGGTTGCCGACCCTGGACAGCACCCTGGGCGCGACCACCCCGCCGATGACGGTGCCGGCGCCGAGCACCCCGAACGCCAGCCCGGTCGCCAGCGCCGAGTAGCCGAGCACCTTCTGCAGGTAGAGGGTGAGCAGGAACACCAGCGAGGTCTCGGTGGCGAAGGCGAGCAGCCCGGCCAGGTTGCCCCAGGTGACGGTGGGACGGGCGAGGACCGACACCGGCACCAGCGGGTACGCCGCGCGCCGCTCGACGAACCAGAACACCACCAGCAACACCAGCCCGGCGGCCAGCGCGCCCAGCCCGAGCGGGTCGGCGAAGCCGTGCTCGCCGGCCCTGGTCAGCCCGTACACCAGGGCCAGGAGGCCGCCGGTCACGGTGATCGCGCCGGGGAGGTCCATCTTGGGCCGCTCCTCCTGGCGGCTCTCGGCCAGGACGGCGGGGGCGGCCAGGAGCACGGCCAGCGCCACGGGCACGTTGACGAAGAACGCCCATCGCCAGCTGAGCAGGTCGGTCAGCAGCCCGCCGAGGATCGCGCCCGAGGTGAACCCGGCCGACATCAGCGCGCCGTTCAGCCCGAGCGCCCGCTCGCGCAGCGGACCCTCGCGGAAGGAGGTGGTCAGCAGCGAGAGCCCGGCGGGCGTGACGATCGCGGTGGCCAGTCCCTGCGCCACCCGGGCCGCCAGCAACATCCCCGGCGAGGTGGCCAGTCCGCCGGCCAGCGAGGACAACCCGAGCAGCGCCATCCCGGCCAGGAAGAGCCGCCGCCGTCCGAACAGGTCGGCGATGCGCCCGAACAACAAGGTGAATCCGGCCGCCGCCAGCGCGAACGTGGTCGCCACCCACTGCAGATCCGCCAGCGCGAACCCGAGTCCCGAGCCGATCACGGGCAGCGCGACGTTCAGGATGGAGAAGTCGACGGCCAGCATGAACTGGGAGCCGAGCAGCAGCACGAGGATCAGCTTCTGCCGGGCGGTCATCCGGGCGGACGTGTGAGTCCGCTCCGCGAGTACGGTCATCTCAGCCCCTTAATGGGTCATTCGTTCCGTTAAGATGGACACGAAGGTAACACACAAAGGAGCCTTAATGGAACAGCAGTCCCGTTTGGCCGGAACGGTACGCCCCGGCGGGCGCACGGCTCGTACCCGCGCCGCCGTGCTGGAGGCGACCCAGGACGAGCTGGTGGAGTGCGGCTTCCACGGCCTGAACATGGACCGCGTGGCGGCCAAGGCGGGTGTGGGCAAGACCACGGTCTACCGCCGCTGGGGCGATCCCGCGGGCCTGGTCACCGACCTGATGGCCGAGCTCGCCGAGTCCTCCGCGCCGCACGCCGACACCGGCGGGATCGAGGGCGACCTGCGGGCCAACGCGCTCAACGTCCTGGGCGCCGTCACCGACCCCCGCCTGGGCGCGACCTTCCAGGCCGTCATCGCCGCCGCGACCGGCAACGAGGCGGCGGCCGCGGCCCTGAGCGACTTCTACCTGCGCCGCATCCGCGCCTGGGCCCCGGTGGTGGACCGGGCCGTGGCCCGCGGCGAACTGCCCGAGGGCACCGACGGGATGGAGGTGATCAGGGCGGTCTCCGCGCCGCTGTACTACCGCCTGCTGGTCACCAGGGAGCCGGTCGACGAGAAGGTCGCCGAGCGCGCCGCCGCCCGCGCGCTGGCGGGCGCGCGGGCGGGTGCGTTCACGTGAGCGTTCGGCTCCGCTAGAGGGTGGACTCCGGGCGCCGGTAGTTCTGCCGGGGCCAGAGCGAGCCGTACCACCAGACGATGCCGCCGGTCAGGACGAGCCCGCCGGCGGTGGCGAGCTTGCCCATCAGGTCGGCGGGCGGCCCGGTGAAGGGGAGTTCGTCGTCGTCGCAGTCGCCCCGGCGGCAGTCGTCCTCGTCGTCGTCCCAGCAGGGTTCACCGCGATCGCAGTCGTCGTCGTCCCAGCAGTCCTCGCCCCGATCGCACTCCTCGTCGTCCCAGCAGGGCTCGCCGCGATCGCAGTCGTCCCACTCGCGGCCGCGGTCCCAGGCGCGGCGGTGGTTGCCGCCGCACTCGTTGCTCACCTGGTCGCGGGAGACGAGCTTGTCGCGTGAGTCCTGGGTGGTGTAGAAGGTCTCGATCTCGACGCGGCGCTGGTGGCCGAGCTTGATGCGCTTGGTGTAGTTGCGGCGGGCTTCGAGCGTGCCGGTGTCGACGGTCTCGTCGTCGCGGGTGATCTGGAATTCGGCCTGGTAGTCGCTGGTGCTGCGGAGCCGGACCTCGACGGTCCTGTTGCCGCAGTCCGGCCTGCCGACGTGAACGGTGAACGGCGAGTCGGGCGACGGCCGTTCGGGCGCGGTGGCCGCGAACGCCGCGGAGGTGAGGAGCAATGCGCCCAGAGGGGCCGCCAGTGCTGCCAGAGTGAGGCGGGTGCCAATGGTCATAGCTTCCCCCAGCATGGTGATCTTTGCTACCTACAGTGCCCGTTTGATAGCACTGAGTAACATCAGTAACCCGGGGCAGCGGGATGGCCTACTCCTCCCTCATGATGGAGGTATGGCGGAGGCGATCTACGTGGGCGGGTTGTTGGTGGCGACTCCGCTGCTCGACGACCCGAACTTCCGGCGTAGCGTCGTGCTGATCTTGGAACACGACCTCGACGGCGGCACGCTCGGCGTGGTGCTGAACCGGCCGAGCGACGTCTCGGTCACGCAGGTGCTACCCGTGTGGGACCCGCTCGTGACCGGGCCTTCGGTGCTGTTCGAGGGCGGTCCGGTGCAGACGGACAGCGCGCTGGCGCTGGCGGCGGTGCCGAGCGGGGAGGAGCCTCTGGGCTGGCGGCGCCTGCACGCGGGCACGCCGGCGGTCTCCCGCCTCGGCACGGTGGATCTGGACGCGCCGCCGGAGATCCTGCAGGGCGAGATCGCGCAGATGCGGATCTTCGCCGGCTACGCGGGCTGGAGCGCCGGCCAGCTGGAGACGGAGATCGCCGAGGGTCACTGGTACGTCGTCGACTCCGAGTCCGGCGACACCTTCCATGACGATCCCGGCACCCTGTGGCGGCGGGTGCTCAAACGGCAGCCGGGCGAGCTGGCGTTCGTGGCCACCTGTCCGGACGACCCGTCGCTGAACTAGGTGTCCCAGCCGGGCTTCAGTGAACGTTCGGCGATCGCCAGCGTCTGCTCCATGCGCTCGACGATGGCCCGTATGTTCGTGGGCTCGTAGGGGCACTCGAAGCCGACCCGCATGGTGGCCATGGCCCAGGCGACGATGAGGTGGGAGAGCTGATCGGCCGGGTCGACGCCGCGGCGGCGGGCGATGATCTCGGTGAGGCGCAGCTCGGTCGCGGCGCCGCGGGCGACGGACTTGCCGACGAGGGCCGGGTTGTTCTCGAAGAGTTTGCGGAGTTTGAGGAACCGCTCGGCGTCTTCGGGCGTTGAGCCCTGCATGTCGTGAATCACCGCACGCAAGGCGTGCGTCAGCGAGGTGAACGGCGGTTCGCCCGCCGGTCGGCTGTCGAGGGTCTCCGTCATCGTCTCCTCCCCCTGCTCGTGGAACCACAGCGGGATGGCTTCCTTGCTGGAGAAGTAGCGGAAGAAGGTCCGGGGCGAGACGTCGACGACCCCCGCTATCTGCTCGACGGTGGTGGCGTCGTACCCTTGTTCGAGGAACAGGTCGAGCGCCACGTCGAGGAGCGCGAGGCGCGTCTTCTCCTTCTTGCGTTCGCGCAGTCCCACAGTCGTCACTCCCTCGAAACCTTCCTGTCACAGTATGACATAAGTCATCGTCTGCCGATTAAAACCCGTTTGTCATTTGTCATCGTATGACATAAGTTACCTGAGTCTTAGGTTACTTATGCCCCGATGTGGGGTGGCAAGCGTAGGGGGACTCGAATGGCGGCTCACGCGAAGGCGACGGTGGAGGCACCGTCGCCCCCAGGCGGGGCTCAATCGGCTATCGGGGGGAATCCGTGGCTGACGCTGCTCGCGGTGTGTCTGGGCGTCATCATGGTGATGCTCGACGGCACCGTCATGGGTATCGCGGCTCCGGTCATGGGCGCAGAGCTGGGCGCGACGCTCTCGGACATGCAGTGGGTGACGAACGGCTATCTGCTCGCGCTGGCGGTCTTCCTGATCACCGCGGGCAAGCTGGGTGACATCTACGGTCACAAGCGGGTGTTCCTGCTCGGTGTCGCGGGATTCGCGATCACCTCCGCGGCCATCGCGCTGAGTGGCTCGGTCACCGCGCTGATCATTTTCCGGGTGCTCCAGGGTCTGTTCGGCGCGCTGCTGCAGCCGGCCGCGCTCGCGCTGCTGCGCTCGGCCTTCCCCAAGGAGCGGCTGAACCAGGCCATGGGCGCGTGGGGCGCGATCATCGGTCTGTCCAGCGCCGCCGGCCCGATCCTGGGCGGCCTGCTGGTGGAGAACGTCAGCTGGCAGTCGGTCTTCTACATCAACGTGCCGGTCGGCATCATCGCGCTGATCATGGGCTTCGTGATCATCAAGGAGAGCCGCGCCGCGAGCCTGTCCAGGATCGACTGGCCGGGTGTGGTGCTGCTGTCCGGCATGATGTTCTCGCTGGTCTGGGCGATCATCAAGGCTCCCGAGTGGGGCTGGACCGACGCGAAGACGCTGATCTTCGCCGCCGTCTTCGTCGTGTTCGCCGCCTCCTTCATCTTCTGGCAGAGCCGGGCCAAGCAGCCGCTGGTCCCGCTGTCGCTGTTCAAGAACCCGTCCATCTCCATCGGCACCGTGCTGATGATGATGGTGGCCTTCGCGATGTTCGGCGCCATGTTCTTCCTGGGCTTCTTCTTCCAGGGCGTGCACGGCCTGACGCCGCTTGAGGCCGGTCTGCGCATGCTGCCGATGAGCGCCGGCATGATCGTCGCCTCGCCGCTGGCCGCCATGGCGATCGGCAAGCTCGGCCCGAAGATCACCATGGCCGTCGGTCTGCTGATCACCGCCTCGGCGATGTTCCTGATGTCGCAGCTCAGCATGGACGCCTCGTTCGTCGAGAGCGGCCTGCCGTTCCTGCTGCTGGCCTTCGGCCTGTCGCCGGTCTTCGTCGGCGCCACCGAGATCATCGTGGGCAACGCCCCGCTGGAGCTGTCCGGCGCGGCCGGTGGCATCCAGCAGTCGGCCATGCAGGTCGGCGGCGCGCTGGGCACGGCGATCCTCGGCGCGGTCATGGCCGGCACCATCTCCGACAAGCTGCCCGGCTACCTCGGTCCCGCCGCCGCCGCGCTCAAGCCCGCGGAGCTGGAGGGCCTGGAGAAGGCCGCCGCGTTCGGCACCGTCCCGCCGCAGGCGACCCAGGGCATGGAGCAGCAGATCATCGACGCGCTGACCAACGCCGTGCACCTGGCGTTCATGGACGGCATGCACACCGCGTTCACGGTCAGCACGATCGTCGCGGTGATCACCGCCGGTCTCGCGCTGTTCGTGCGCTCGGGCCGCAAGATCGAGGGCGAGCCGGTCCACATCGGCTGACCAACCCCTTCATCGACGGCGTACGGCTCCCGCCCCCGGCGGGGGCCGTACCGCTGTCTGAGGGGTGATGGTCAGGTCGAGGGGGGCCGTACCGCTGTCTGAGGGCGATGGTCAGGTCGAGGGGGGCCGTACCGCTATCTGGGGGTGATGACCAGGTCGAGGCGGCCGGAGCTCTTGGTCTTAATGGTCAGCACGCGCCTGGCGGCATCCCAGGTGGCCTCGCCCGTGGAGGCCTTGCCGCCGTTCGGGAAGCCCTTGCTCGGCAGGTAGACCTCGGTGGCGCCGGTCTCGTTGGCGTCGAAGGTGATGGTCAGCTTCACCGCCTTCTCGTCGTAGGCGATCCGCAGCGGGACACCGCCCACCGCCCTCGGGTACGGCCGCGCGTACGCCTCCACCAGCGGCCCCGCCCTGCCCTTGTCGTAGGGCCCCCAGGGTCCGTCGTCGCGCGACCAGTAGGCGCGGCCCATGGCGTTCTCGTCGGTGACGTCGAGGATGCGCTCGACCAGGTCGGTGGCGCCCGGCCTGGTCATGTCCAGCCCGAACTCGCCCAGCACGATCGGCGCCTTCATCCGCTCGGCCGTGCGCAGGATGTTGTCGCGCCACCAGCCGAGCGTGCGGTCGGTCCACTCCTTGGACCCGGCGGTGTAGTCGTCGCCCAGGTCCAGCGGGAGCGGGTAGAGGTGCGGCGCGAACGCGATGCGCGCCGGTCCCGTGCGCGGGTCGTCGAAGGCGGGCAGCGCCGAGGGCAGGCCCCAGTTGACCCCGACCGCCTGTGGTTCCAGGAAGATCCAGCTGTCGGGGTCGACGCTGCGGATCTCGGCGATGGACTTGCGGTAGAGGGTGGCGAGCGGGCCGGTCTCGAACGCCGCGGCCTGCACCGATCCGCCCCAGGGTTCGTTCATGAGGTCGTAGCCGATGACGGCGGGGTCGTCCTTGAAGCGGTCGGCGACGGCCCTCCAGGCCTTGGCGTAGCGGTCCATGAGCTCGGGGTGCTCGCCCGTGGTGTTCCAGAAGTGGTCGAAGGCGCGGATGACGCCGGGCTCCAGGTAGTACATCTCCCAGGTGGGCTGGTCGGTGGCGACCGGCAGGCCGTCCATGAACGTGGCCCACTGGGGCGCGCCGTTCCCGGCGACCTTGGAGGGGGTGATGCCGTTGCCCCACAGGTCCTGGTGCATGTCGAGCATGACGTGGTAGCCGCGTTCGCGGTACCAGCCGATGCGCTCAGCCACCTTGTCCAGATATTTCGTGTCATAGGTGCCGGGGGAGGGCTCCACGGCTCGCCACTGCAACAGGAAGCGGACGAAGTTCGTCCCCATGTCCCGGTACTCGCGCTCCACGTCCGCCTCGGTCAGCTCCGGCAGGCCGTCCGGCGTGCTCTTGGCGCTGCTGGCGGTGTTGAACCCGTGCAGGATCAGCGCCCGTCCCGCGTCGTCGGTCACGTACCTCCGCGCGGGCTGCGGCGCGTCCCTGGCCGCGGCGGCGACGCCGCCCCCGGCCACGACCAAGGCCACCACGGCACCTGCGATCCACCGCGCACGCTTCATCTCATCGAACTCCGGCATCTGAGAGGTTCCCCGCGTCTGGGGTCTTCCGCCACAATCTTGGTGGCCGCTAGCCTGCCGAACATGAGCTTTGGTCGCAATAGCCTTCCGGCGATCGTCACCGCGTTGCTCGCGTTGTTCTTCGGCCTGTTCGGGACCTGGCTGGTGACGCGGGTCGGGTATCTGGCCGTGCCGTCGGCCGTGGGCCTGCCGTACGGGCTGCCGGGTCTGCGGGTGACGCCGGTCGGCGAGACACCCTGGCTCTTCCTCCTGACCGACGTCGGCGCGGCACTCGTCCTGGTCGCCGTCGTGGCCGGCACGCGGCGCGAGTTCTGGGCCACCTGGGGTGCGTTCGTGCTGGGTACGGCGCTGGCGGGCCTCCTGCGGGCCGCGGTCTCCGCCATCTCGGCCGAGGCCGGGCTGGGCGCCTACGCGGGATATCTGGGGGGCGGGCTGGTGGCCGGGCTGCTCTGGGGGATCGTGCTCGGGTGGATCGCCGGGCTGGCCTCACTGCCGCGGCGGCGTGCCGTACGGGTCCGGGAGGGCGGGCACTTGCCCGCGGGCATAAACTCGATGGGGTGAGCACGAAGATCCTCCCTGAGCAGAAAACCACGCCGCAGACCTCGCACGGCGACGGGGACCACGAGCGGTTCGCGCACTATGCCGACAAGCGCAAGATCACCGAAGCCATGGTGACGGGCACGCCGATCCGTGCCCTGTGCGGCAAGGTGTGGGTGCCCAGCCGTGACCCCAAGAAGTACCCGGTCTGCCCGGAGTGCAAGGAGATCTACGAGGGGCTGCCGGCCGGCGGCGGCGACGGCGACGACAAGCAGTGAGTGTTGATCACGGGTGATCGCCCCCGGTAGGGCTACGGTCGGGATGTCCTGACCTGCTCATGCCGTATCGGGGGAGTGCATGGCCCGGCGTGCGACCGCCGTTCTGTTGGTGTGCCTGCTCGCGGCCGTGCCACCGATCGACCATCCAGCTGCTGCCGCCGCCGCGTCCTGCGAACGGCCCGCCGTACCCCGGCTGAAGGCCGAGCGGCCCGCCCTGGCCCGGCTGAAGGCCGAGCGTCCGCCCGACGTGCGCGCGCCGCACGTGCGCGAGCCCGATCCGCGCCAGGTGCGTGAGGTGCTCGCCGAACTCGGCGAGCGGCTCGGCGACACCAAGCCGCCGACCTCGATCACGATCCCGACCTGGGTGCACGTGCTCACCGACGGCCGGCGCCGGGCGCCCGACGAGGCCGTGCGCTCGCAGATCGCCGCGCTCAACTCCGCGTACGGCGGGCGGTTCGGCGGCGTCGACACCGGCGTGCGCTTCCGCCTGGACGGGATCACGCTCACCCGCAACACGTCCTGGTTCGGCGACCCCCTGGGCCACGAGGCGGCGATGAAGGGCCACCTGCGCAAGGGCGGCGTGCAGACGCTCAACCTCTACATCGGCCAGCTCAGCGAACTCGTGCTCGGCTTCTCGACCTACCCCTTCTGGTACGCCTCCGGCCCACGTCTGGACGGCGTCGTCGTCGACTGGCGCAGCCTGCCCGGCGGCGCCCTGCGCAACTTCGACCTGGGCTTCACCGGCGTGCACGAGATCGGTCACTGGCTCGGGCTGTTCCACACCTTCGAGAACGGCTGCGAGGAGCCCGGCGACGGCGTGGACGACACGCCCCCCGAGGCGCTGCCGACCGAGGGCTGCCCTGGTGTCAAGGACACCTGCCCGCTGGGCGGGGCCGACCCGATCCGCAACTTCATGGACTACTCCTACGACCGGTGCATGAAGGAGTTCACGCAGGGCCAGGCGGTCAGGATGCACGAGATGTGGGCGGCCTACCGCGGCACGGAGACGTGACGGGGCCAACGGAGACCCGACCGGGGCTACACGAACGACAGCAGGGAGACGGCCAGGCCGGCGGCGGCGAGCAGCGCGCCCGCGCGGCTGCCGCCGGTACGCCAGGTGGCCAGCCCCGTGAGCAGCCCGCCGAGGCCGAACAGCAGGCCGACCAGGCCGGCGATCAGGCTGAACGGGTTGGGCGCGTAGCCGGCGGCCATCCAGCCGCCGGGAGCGAGGGCCCAGACGGGGCCGCTGGCCAGGCCGGTGAGTCCGGCGAGCAGCGAGCCGCCGCCCAGCAGGGTGCCGGGCTCGGCCCGCTCGGGCTTGGTGGAAGATCGCATGGTGCCATCCTCCCTGGCTACCGGGTTGTGGCCGCAACACCGGGGTTACTTTGAAGTGAAAAATGGTGACATCTAGGATATGGGGGTGACAGCACCGAAGACTCTGGACGCTCCAGTCGACCCACCCCGTATCTTCGGGCCCGCCTACCGCACGGCCACCTTCGGCATCCTCCTCGTCGCCACCCTCATCGCCTTCGAAGGCATGTCCGTCGGCGTCGTCATGCCCCAGGTCTCCAAGGACCTGCACGCCGAGACGCTGTACGGCATCAGCTTCTCCGCCTTCCTCATCGCCAGCCTGTTCGCCAACGTGGTGTCGGGGCTCTGGTCGGACCGGCGCGGCTACACCATGCCGTTCCTGGTGGGCGTGCTGCTGTTCGTCGCCGGGATGGGGCTGGCCGGGGCGGCGGTGAGCAAGGAGATGTTCATCGTGGCGCGAGCCGTACAGGGGCTCGGGGCGGGGACCACGATCGTGGCGCTGTTCGTCATGATCGCCCGGGTCTACCCCGCCGAGGTGCGTCCCAGGGTCTTCGCCGGGCTGTCCGCCGCCTGGGTCGTGCCCGCCATGGTCGGGCCGGCCATCGCGGGCTTCGTCGGCGACCGGTTCGGCTGGGAGTGGGTCTTCTACGGCATCATCCCGCTCGTCGTGCCCGCGCTGGTCATGCTCGTCCCCGCCCTGAACAGGAAGCCCACCGAGGAGGCCACCCCCTCGACCGGCCCGCGCGCCAGGCCCGGCCTGATGGCGCTGGCGGCCACCTGCGCCGCGGCAGGCGCGGGCGCGCTGCTCTACGGCATCCAGGAGCACACGATCGTGAGCGCAGTGATCGGCGTCGCCGGACTGGCGGCGCTCGGCTACGGCCTGTACCGCCTGCTTCCGCCGCACGCGCTGCGCTTCGGCCGGGGCCTGCCCACCACGGTCATGATGCGCGGACTGTTCTCGGCCGCCTTCTTCGGCGTCAACGCCTACATCCCGCTCGCGCTGCAGGAGGTCAAGGACTTCGACGCCACCACCGCCGGCATCGCGCTCACCACCGGCGCACTCGGCTGGTCGACCGGCTCCTACCTGCAGAGCCGCCGCGACGCCCCGCCCCACAGGCGCATCCGGCTGGGCGCCTTCTGCGTGATGATCGGCGTGCTCCTCACCATGCTGTCCGTCTTGCCCGGCGTCACCGGATGGGTCGCGGTGCCCGCCTGGATCGTCGCCGGCTTCGGCATGGGCATCGGCATGACCACGGTCAGCGTCACCGCGCTCAAGCAGTCGCCGCTCAACGAGCAGGGCGCCAACTCGGCCGCCCTCTCGGTCACCGACATGCTCGGCTCCGCCCTGACCATCGGCGTGGGCGGCGCCCTGGTGAACATGATCGGCCACGCCCCTTCACAGATCGCGACCGGCTTCATCGTCATCTCCTGCCTCATGGCCGCCATCGCCCTGGCCGCGACGCTCCTTTCGGTCCGTACCGCGACCTGATCGCGCGGAGTGAGCGGGCGGGTTGCCGGGTAAGCACTGATCGTGCCCCCGCCGGCGACGCGTGCCCCGCCGTACCCCTCAATCGCCTAACTTTCCCCTCCCGTCCCAGCGATCGCGGATCGCCGGAATCGTCGGCGGGAGGAGTGATAGGACAGCGGGACGAGGAGGTGCCATGGAGGACGATCACCGCGTCTGGCCGCCCGGCTCGCCGCGCGGCACCCCTCCGCTGCCCGACGATCCCGACGAGCCGTGGAACCCCCCACTCAGGCGTACGGCGGGCCGCGACGTCGAGCCGCCGCCATGGGAGTCGTTGCCCCCTTCCGCCCGCTACTACGGCAGTCCCGCGAAGCCCAGCCCGGTGCGCCGGTGGCGCTGGCGCAGGCGCGCGGGGGCCGTGCTGGCGCTCCTCGTGGCCGCGGGGCTGGTCGGCGGGCTGGTCGCGGTCGTGTTCAGGATGGCGACCCCGCCGCCGGTCCAGGGACGGCTCGTGGACGCCGTCGCCCAGGTGACGTTGACGTTGCCGCAGGGGTGGCAGGAGGGTGTCGTGGCGCCGGTCACCGGGTTCACCTCGGTGGCGCGGTCGGAGCGCGGGGTGGTGATGGCGCGGGCCGTACCGCACTCCGGGCAGGGGACGCGCACGATGGTCGCCGACACCGCGCAGCTCTACTCGCGGCTGCTCCTCAAAGGGGACAAGGTCGACATCGTGGACGACCGGGCCCTGCCTCAGGGATACACGCGCGCGCTCCGGGCCGAATATCGGGATGTGGTCAACCGCCCGGCCTACTTGCGGGTGACTCTTCTCACGCGACCCGGGCGGTCCGTTCTGCTGGTCGGACTGCTCCAACCAGCGGATACCGCCTCAATCGAGGCCCTCGACACGGTGATGGCGAGCGTGCGATAAGCCGCGTGACGCCCAATAGCACGCAAGGATGAGGTTGGCCAGGATCCAGGTTCTACGGCACGTCTTGTCGGTGAGCCCGATTACTCTTGGGTCACTGTGAGAGAGCGAAGCACACGAACCCCAGGAGTGATGCGGTGAGTACGTTCGCCGCATCCCATCTGTCACCCTCCTATCCCGACAGGGCAGCATGGGGCACCGCGCCCAAGCTGAGGGCCTGGCAGCAGGAGGCTTTCGACCTCTACTTCAGGCGCGAGCCCCGTGACTTCCTCACGGTGGCGACGCCGGGCGCGGGCAAGACGACCTACGCCCTGCGCATCGCCAGCGAGCTCCTGGCCAACGGCGTGATCCGGGCGATCACCATCGTCACGCCCACCGAGCACCTCAAGCGCCAGTGGGCCGACGCCGCGGGCAGGGTCGGCATCAACATCGACCCCGAGTTCAAGAACAGCCAGGGCGCCACCTCACGCGACTACATCGGCGTCGCTGTCACCTACGCCCAGGTCGCGATGCACCCGGCGCTCCACCGCGCCCGCACCGAGGCGCGCAAGACGCTGATCATCTTCGACGAGGTGCACCACGCCGGCGACGCCAAGTCGTGGGGCGACGGCATCCGCGAGGCGTTCGAGCCCGCCACCCGCCGCCTCCAGCTGACCGGAACCCCGTTCCGATCCGACGACAGCCCCATCCCCTTCGTGGAGTACGCCGAGGACGCCGAAGGCTTCAAGCGCAGCGTCTCCGACTACTCCTACGGCTACGGCCCCGCCCTCGACGACGGCGTCGTCCGCCCGGTGATCTTCCTCGCCTACTCCGGCGAGATGAAGTGGCGCACCCGCGCCGGCGACGAGATCGCCGCCACGCTCGGCACCCCGCTCACCAAGGACCAGCTCTCCCAGGCCTGGCGGGCCGCGCTCGACCCCAAGGGCGACTGGATCCGCCAGGTGATGCAGGCCGCCGACCGCCGCCTCACCGAGGTACGACGCGGCGTGCCCGACGCCGGCGGCCTGGTCATCGCCACCGACCACGAGGCCGCCCGCGCCTACGCCCGCCACCTGCGCAACATCAGCGGCGAGGGCGCCACCGTCGTGCTTTCCGACGACCCGGGCGCCTCCAAGAAGATCAAGCAGTTCGCCGTGTCGGAGGACCGCTGGCTCATCGCCGTCCGCATGGTCTCAGAAGGCGTCGACATCCCGCGCCTGTGCGTCGGTGTCTACGCCACCTCGACCTCGACCCCGCTCTTCTTCGCCCAGGCCGTGGGCCGCTTCGTGCGGGCCCGCAAGCGCGGCGAGATGGCCTCGGTCTTCCTGCCCTCGGTGCCGACCCTCATGGGCCTGGCCAACGAGATGGAGGTCGAACGCGACCACATCCTCAACAAGCGGCCTCCGGAGGACGGTCTCGACGACTCACTCCTGCAGGATGCCAACCGCAAGAAGGACAACCCCGACGTCCTGGGCGACGAGCTGCCGTTCGAGACCATGGAGACGTCGGCCACCTTCGACCGCGTGCTGTTCGACGGCGGCGAGTTCGGCACCGGCGCCGAGGTCGGCTCGGCCGAAGAGGAAGACTTCATCGGCCTGCCCGGCCTGCTCGAACCCGACCAGGTCGCGACCCTGCTGCGCAAGCGCCAGTCCGACCAGCAGGCAGCCAAGACCAAGAAGGCCGAGACGGCCGCGCCCGCGCTGGCGCCGCACGAGCAGATGGCCGAACTGCGCCGCGAGCTCAACGGCCTGGTCGGCGCCTGGAACCACCGCACCGGCCAGCCGCACGGCGTCATCCACAACGACCTGCGCCGCGCCTGCGGTGGCCCGCCCATCGCCCAGGCCACGGCCGAGCAGGTCCAGGAGCGCATCGACAAGATCCGCGCCTGGGCCACCCAGCGCCGCTGAGCGGCCCGCCCCGCTACGGGGCGGGGATGCGGGTGTCGGTGCGGCCGTCCACGGCCCGGTAGGTCCCCGGCTTGGGCAGGGGGATCCTCAGGGAGGCGGCGCCGCCGGCGACGCGCACCGGGACGGTCGTGACGCCGGGGTGACGGCCGGACAGCGGGCCCTCGTGGATCCACACGCGCAGCCTGTGGCCCTTGGGGCGCATCAGCACCTTCGCCGTGTCGCACTCGGTCGCCGAGGCCGGCCAGGTCAGCTCCAGGCTGCGGCGCCCGACCACCCGGGCGGTCGAGGGGACCGGGGTGCTCTCGGCGCACGCCGCTGGCCGCGGCATGGTGTGGGAGACCACGACGGGCTCCGGGTCCAGCATGTCGGCCAGGGCGACCGTACCCGACTCCAGCAGCACGAGCGTGACCAGCGCGCCGGCCTTGGCGAGGTTGCGGCCGCGGAAGAGCACCCAGAGGCTGAGCGGCGCGAGCACCAGCCATGCCAGGCCCAGGGAGATGGCGAGCATGAAAGACCCCAAGACGGTCAAGGAGAGATGTGACTCTCCGTATGAGTTCGCGGACAGAGGGGTGTCGCCGTCTTGGATATCACATGACGTGTACTCTGCGTAGTCGCTAGCTACGGACCGTCGGGGCGCCGCGCAGATTGGCGCCCGCCTCGGTCATGTCGGCGATCGCCTTGTCCGTGGTGGCGCGGGCCACCCCGGCCGTCAGGTCGAGCAGCACGGTCACCGCCAGTCCGTGCTTGACCGCGTCCAGCGCCGTGGCGCGCACGCAGTGGTCGGTGGCGATGCCGACCACGTCGACCTGGTGCACGCCGTGGGCGTTGAGCCAGTCGGCCAGCGAGACGCCGTCGCCCGATGTGCCCTCGAAGCCGCTGTAGGCCGCCTCGTGCGTCCCCTTGCTGAAGACCTCCTCCACCGCCGCCACGTCGAAGGCCGGGTGGAAGTCGGCGCCCGGGGTGCCGGCCACGCAGTGCGCGGGCCAGGAGGTCACGTAGTCGGGCGACAGGGAGAAGTGCTCGCCGGGGTCGACGTGGTAGTCGCGGGTGGCCACCACGTGGGCGTAGCCGTGGTCGGCCACGTGGCGGGTGATGGCCGCCGCGACCTCCGAGCCGCCTGCCACGGCAAGGCTGCCGCCCTCGCAGAAGTCGTTCTGCACATCGACGATGATCAGCGCCGTGCTCATACCAAGAACGATACTTCAGGCGAATTCCGTGGGGATGGCCGCATAGCCCCGTCCGAGGTGGAGGGCGTCCTGGGGCAGGCGGGCGATGGCCTCGCGATGGCGGTCGCGGGCGGCCTCCAGGGGCTCGCGGCCCACGACGACGCCGTCCTCGACCAGCGGGTGCAGCAGCGGGATGCCACCCTCCGGCACCAGGCCCTCCGTCGCGACGCCCTCCGTCGCGACGCCCTCCCTCGCGACGCCCTCCCTCGCGATGCCGGACGTGGTGACCAACTCGGTCTCGAAGTGGCCGGTCTCGTCGAGCAGCCGGTAGGCGTGCTTGCGGCCGCCCCGCGACGGCTTGCCCACCGAGCGCTTGGCCACCGGCTCCAGCTTGCCGCTCGCGGTCTCCCTGGCCACGAGCTTGTACACCAGCGCCGCCGTCGGCACCCCCGACCCGGTCACCAGCGAGGTGCCCACGCCGTAGGCGTCCACGGGGGCTGCGGCCAGGGCGGCGATCGCGTACTCGTCGAGGTCGGAGGTGACCAGGATGCGGGTCTTGAAGGCGCCCAGCGCGTCGAGCTGCTCGCGTACCTCCTGCGCGGCGGCGGCCAGGTCGCCGGAGTCGATCCGGACCGCGCCCAGGTCGCTGCCGGCCAGCTCGACCGCGGTCCTGACGGCCTCGGGCACGTCGTAGGTGTCCACCAGCAGCGTGGTCGAGGCGCCGAAGGAGGCGATCTGGGCTTCGAAGGCGGACTTCTCCGAGTCGTGCAGGAGGATGAACGCGTGCGCGGCCGTACCGGCTGTGGGGACGCCGTAGGCGTGACCGGCCATGAGGTTGGAGGTCGCGGTGAAGCCGGCGAGGTAGGCGGCGCGGGCGGCGGCGACGGCGGCCCGCTCGTGCGTGCGGCGCGAGCCCATCTCGATGAGCGGCCGGCCCCCGGCCGCGTTGGCCATCCGCGAGGCGGCCGAGGCGATGGCGCAGTCGTGGTTGAGGATCGAAAGGATCAGGGTCTCCAGGAGTACGGCCTCCGCGAACGTGCCCTCGACCACGAGAATGGGCGAGGCCGGGAAGTACAGGTCGCCCTCGCGGTAACCGCACACGCTCCCGGAAAATCGGTAATCGGCGAGAAACGCCAGGGTCGACTCGTCCACCACCCGCTTGTCGCGCAGGTAGGCCAGTTCGTCCTCGCCGAAACGGAAGCGCTCCAGCTCCTCCAGCACCCGTCCGATGCCGGCGACCACACCGTAGCGGCGCCCGCCCGGCAGGTGGCGGGCGAAGACCTCGAACACGGCCCGTCGATGGGCGGCGCCGCTGCGTAGCGCGGCCTGCAACATTGTCAGCTCATAGTGATCTGTGAGCAACGCAGTGCTCATGGTCATAGTCACGACTCGAAGACTACGGCCCAGATAGGGCAGACTCGGGGATGTGGGTAGCACCGCTCCAATCGCCGTCGAGCGTCCGTCAACGGACGTTCGGCCCGATCTGCCATGGGTGACGATCGTCTGGAATGACCCGGTCAACCTGATGTCGTACGTGACCTATGTCTTCCAGACCGTCTTCGGCTACTCGAAGGAAAAAGCCGAAAAGCTCATGAAGGACGTCCACCACAAGGGCAAGGCCGTCGTCTCCAGCGGCACGCGTGAAGAAATGGAACGCGATGTGCAGATTCTTCACTCCTACGGCCTGTGGGCGACGCTCCAGCCGGACTCGGCGAAGTGAGGCGGAACCGGTGAGCTCTGGCTTCAGCTCGCACAAGGACGGCGTGATCGCCGAGTTCGAGCCCGCCGAGGTGTCGATACTCAAGTCGCTGGTCTCCCAGGTGCTCGGACTGGTCGAGCCGGGGCTCACCAGCGACGACCCGCTGGAGCGCGCGCTCGGCATCGGCGCCGCGCAGGCGCCTTCGGACCCGGTGCTGAAGCGGCTGTTCCCGAGCGCCTACGAGGACGACGAGGACGCGGCCGACTTCCGCCGCTACACCGAGGCGACGCTGCGTGAGGGCAAGCGCGCCGACGCGCAGACGATGCTGGACACGGCCAAGCCCGGCCGCAGTGAGCTCACGCCCGAGCAGGCGCAGGCGTGGCTGCGCTCGCTCAACGACGTACGGCTCGCGCTGGGCACGCGGCTGGAGGTCACCGAAGAGGTGCACGACGAGATCGCGATGATGTCCGAGGACGACCCGCGTTACCCGGCCTACGTCACCTACGACTGGCTGACCTACCTGCAGGACAGCCTGGTTCGCGCACTCTGGTAGTTTCCGCCCCATGCTGACGATCTCGCAGGAACTGGTGGACAAGATCGTGGCCCACGCGCGGGCCGACCACCCCGACGAGGCGTGTGGGGTCATCGCGGGGCGAAATGGGGTACCCGAGAGGTTCATCCCCATGGAGAACGCCGAGCGCTCGCCCACCTTCTACCGTTTCGACTCGCTGGAGCAGCTGCGCGTCTGGCGGGAGATGGACGACAACGACGAGGAACCCGTCGTGATCTACCACTCCCACACCGCCACCGAGGCCTACCCCTCACGCACCGACGTGAGCTACGCCGCCGAGCCGAACGCCCATTATGTGCTGGTCTCAACCCGGGAAGAGGACGAGACCGAATTCCGCTCCTACCGCATCCTCGACGGGGAGATCAGCGAAGAAGAGGTAAGGTTTATCCCATGAGGACCGTCGCCACCGCCGCCGCGCGGGTGCGTCATGTCCAGAGCTTCCTCTTCGCGCACACGCCCTCTGTCGTGGTCTACGACTGTCGCTGAACGGTTCCCCGCTCACCCCGGCATATCTCGACATATCCCGACATGAGGAGACCTGATCAGCGATGGCCATTGAGGTACGCATCCCCACCATCCTGCGCAACTACACCGGCGGCGCCAAGGCCGTCGCCGCCGAGGGCGCCACGCTCGACGAGCTGATCGCCAACCTGGAGTCCCGGCACCCCGGCATCAAGGACCGCCTGGTCGACCAGGGCGCCCTGCGCCGGTTCGTGAACGTCTACCTGAACGACGAGGACGTACGCTTCCTCGGCGGTCTCGGCACGCCCGTGTCCGACGGTGACACGGTGACCGTCCTGCCCGCCGTCGCCGGCGGCGCCAGCTAGGTTCCTTCAGCGCCGGCCCTTCCGGGGGCCGCGCCCGAGGCGGAAGCCGTACACGATGCGCTTTGAATCTTTGATCGACTCCGTCGGCCGCACGCCGCTCGTCGGGCTGCCCCGGCTCTCGCCCTCCGCGGAGGTGCGCGTGTGGGCCAAACTCGAGGACCGCAACCCCACCGGCTCCATCAAGGACCGTCCCGCGCTGTGGATGATCGAACAGGCGGAGAAGGACGGCCTGCTCACCCCCGGCTGCACGATCCTGGAGCCGACCAGCGGCAACACCGGCATTTCGCTGGCGATGTCGGCGAAGCTGAAGGGGTACCGGCTGATCTGCGTCATGCCGGAGAACACCTCGGACGAGCGGCGTCAGTTGCTGCGCATGTGGGGCGCGGAGATCATCTCCTCGCCCGCGGCCGGCGGCTCGAACGAGGCCGTCCGGGTGGCCAAGGGGCTGGCCGCCGAGCATCCCGACTGGGTGATGTTGTACCAGTACGGGAACCCGGCCAACTGGCGCTCCCACTACGAGTCGACGGGGCCGGAGATCCTCGCCGACCTGCCGACGGTGACGCACTTCGTCGCCGGGCTCGGGACTACCGGGACGTTGATGGGGGTGGGGCGGTTCCTGCGGGAGCGGGTGCCGGGGGTGCAGATCGTCGCTGCCGAGCCCCGTTATGGGGAACTGGTCTATGGGCTGCGGAACGTGGACGAGGGGTTCATTCCTGAGCTTTACGACGAGTCTGTGCTGACCACGCGGTTCTCGGTGGGATCGGGGGACGCTTTGCGGCGTACCCGGGAGTTGCTGGCGGGGGAAGGGATTTTCGCCGGGGTTTCCACCGGGGCGGCCTTGCACGCGGCGCTGGGTGTCGCCGGTAAGGCGGTCAAGGCGGGGGAGCGGGCGGACGTGGTGTTCGTGGTGGCCGATGGCGGGTGGAAGTACCTGTCCACGGGCGCGTACGAGGGCACCCTCGACGAGGCCGAAGAACGCCTCGACGGGCAGTTGTGGGCGTGATCCTGATTTCTAGCCTTTTGTGAGGTTACGGCGGGGCCACGTAGGCACCTCCCGCCGACGCGGGTCGCCGCCGATCGTCGGGCGCTTCTCACGTCGCACGTGGTCCCCGCCGCCACAAGCCGCCCTTGACCGGGGCCGTGCTTCCCACCTCACCGACCGCCCACATCCACCCCACCGTCGCTGACGAGCGTGGGGGATGCCGCTTGGTCGCCGTGCGCGTTGCGCCGGGCTGCGCCGTGCGCCGTCTCGCCGTTGCGGCGCCGAAGAGCGAGGGTGACGTTCTGGGGGTTGGGTTCGCGTTGTCGTCGGGGTGGGGTGAACGGAGAAGGGGCAGCACCCCCGTGGGTGGCTGCCCCTTCTCGGATGGTGCTGTTAGTTGAACAGGAGGCGGAGGGAGAAGGTGGCCTCGCTGGTGGTTTGCTTGCCGCTCAGGCCCACTGCTCGCAGGACCTGCAGGTTCGCCTTGTCGTCGCCCTGCATGGACTCCAGGTAGAACTTTTCTACCTTGTCCAGGTCCACGAAGATCGCATAGCTGGTTGAGCCGGCGTCTGGGATGGCGGTTTTGAAGGTTTCGCTGTCGCCCAGGGCGCCTTCCTCGGCGAGCTTCTTGGCGTATTCATCCGTGGTGGCCAGGGTGAAGGTGCCGTCGCCGGGGACCTTGGCGATCTTCGGGGCGGGCTGGCCCTGGGAGGTGATCGCCTTTTCGACCTTGTCGACGATGGCCTGTGCCTTGGCGGGGTCGGTGACGATGCGGACGCCGGCCTTGAACTGCTGGGCGTCGAGGCCCTCGCCGTCCACCGCGAAGGTCAGGTTCTTGCCCAGGATGGTCGCCAGGTCGTCGGGCAGGGCCAGGCCGTACTGGGTCTTGGCCTGCTCCACGAACTGCTTCATCTGGGCACCGCCGGGGGTGGCGGACATGGACTGTTCGATCTCGGCCCACTTCTTGGTGATGAGCTGGTCGAGGCCCGAGATGGAGAACGCCCCCGCGGTGCTGGCGGGCAGCGTGGCGAGGTTGGCCGACTCGGGGTCGCTGCTCACCAGGCCGTCGGCGCCTCTGACGATGCCGGCGAGTTCGGCGTAGGCGGAGTCGAAGCGGAGGGCACCGGCGAAGCGGGCGTTCTTGACCTGCTCGAACGCCTTCGTCTCCTCCGGGGACATGTCAGGCTTGGCCAGCTGGGCGATCTTGCCCACGTGGCCCCAGAAGGACAGGACGCCCTGCTCGCCCACGGCGTCGAGGTCGCCGCCGAAGTCGCTGTTGTCGGCGAGACTGGTCGAGCCGGTGGCGTACTTGTCGGCGTCCGCCTGCTTCTCGGTGAGGATGGCGTAGTCGTCGCGGAAGGCCAGGCCGTACTTCTCCTCGCCCATGAGCTTGGCGATGCCCGCCTTGGCCTGCTCCTCGTCCTTGACCTGGACGGCCACGGCGAAGCCGGGCTCCTTCTTACCGCCGGCGGGAGGCAGGACGCCGACGCCGATCCGGCTGCCGAGCCAGGGGTCGATGTCCTTGGCGAAGTCCAGCTTGGACAGCCGCTCGTCGTCCTTCTTGGCCGAGTCGAACAGCGCCTGGCGCGGGTCCTCGCCCTTGAAGGAGTCCTTGGTGACGGTGAACTTCCTGGCCAGCTGGAACAACGCCACCTTCTGGTTGGCGGCGGGGTCGAGGTCCAGGCGCATGTACGCGATGGACTCGGTGGGCAGCACCTCGTGCGGCTGCGTGCCACCGCCGCCCAGGGCGCTCAGCGCGTAAACCGTGCCGCCGCCGAACAGGATGACGGCCAGCGCCGCGATGCCGGCGATGATCCAGCCCTTGCGGTTGCCGCCGCCCTGCTTGACCGGCGGCTCCGAGGGGCCGAAACCTTCGGGGCCTTCCTGCTGCCAGCCGCCCTGCTGGGGCTGGCCGCCGTACTGCTGTTGCTGCTGGTTGTAAGGCTGCTGGCCGCCATAGGGCTGCTGGCCGTACTGCTGCTGCTGGTCATATGAGGGCTGGCCATAGGAAGGCTGGTCATATGAGGGCTGGCCGTAGGCGGGCTGACCGTAGTTGGGCTGGCCTTGGGACGGCTGCTGCTGCCCGTAAGCGGCCTGCTGACCGTAGGGCTGCTGCTGGCCGTACTGGGGCTGCTGCTGGTAGGGCTGCTGCGGCGGGTACGGCTGCTGCTCCTCGTTCCAGCGGTATGCCGTCGTCCGATCCGGATCCTGGCCACTCGGGGGATTATTCGCAGACATCACTCAACTCACAATGTGGATTTTTGACCACATGGAAGTTATCGGATGTCTCTAGCGGATCGCTTGCAATGGACTAAATCGTGTTACACCCGTGAAAGCTCCTTCTTCTGGGCCTTGAGGATCACCTCACCGTCCCCGTAGTCCTCGACGGTCTCCCACGGCACGAACGTGCACCCCGTGTAGACGACCTTGGCCACCGCCTCGGACACCCACCCGAACCGCCCCTCGCGATCGCGGGTCAGCCCGAAGAAGACCGGCCCGCGGATGGCCGAGACCACCAGCCCGTAGACCGTGTGGCTCTCCTGGAGGCCGCCCTTGTTCCTGACCACACGTACGTCCACGACGTGTCCGACCCAGATGCCCTGGGAATCCCAGACCGACTGCCCCATGAGCTCGGTGAGTGCCATGCGCGCGACCCTCGCACCGGAATCACGTTTACGCAGGTAGGCGCGCTGATAGGCGGGATGCCCTAGAGTATGGGTTTACTAGAATTTAGTTCCGGACTTGAGGTGGCAACGGGATGACCAAGTTCGACGAGGCGACCCAGGCGATCAAAGTCGACGACCAGACCTACGACGTCTGCCTCGACCCCGGCTACGCGATCGGGGGACCGCTCAACGGCGGCTACCTGATGGCGGTGATCCTGCGGGCCGCGGTGGACGCCTCGCCGTTCGAGCATCCGGTGAGCACCTCGGCGCAGTTCCACAAGGCTCCGGCGCCGGGGCCGGCGCGGGTGCTGGTGGAGCCGCTCAAGGCCGGCCGTACCGTGGGATTCGCCCGCGCGCGCCTGATCCAGAACGACGTGCCGCAGATCGAGGCCCTGATCACCACGGCCACGCTGGCGGGCGCCGCACCCGGCTTCAGCGAGAAGCCGCCCGTGCTGCCCCCGATCGAGGACTGCCGGAAGCTGCCCGATCCCAAGCCCGAATCCGGCATGACGCTCAACGCCCAGCTCGACCTGCGCTTCGACCCGCCCACGATCGGCTGGCTGTCCGGCAGGCCGAGCGGACGCCCCGAGTCGCGCGCCTACTTCCGGATGGCCGAAGAGCAGGACCCCGACCCGTACGTGCTGGCTCTGGCCGTGGACGTGCTGCCGCCCGTGGTCTTCTCGGCGGGACACCGCGGCTGGGCGCCCACCGTGGACCTGACCTGGCACCTTCGCGCCGTCCCCGCCCCCGGCTGGCTGACGGTGACCGCCGGCGGCCGCCTCATCTCCGACGGCTGGTTCGACGAGGAGGTCGAGGTCTGGGACTCGGCCGGACGACTGGTCGCCCAGTCGAGGCAACTCGCCAGGGTGGGACGCGGGTGACAATGTGAGCATTCTTACGCGGTGAAGTCGTGGCAGGTCGCCTACCCTCGAATGCGTGCCAGACGCGAGCATCGGGATCTTCGACAGCGGGGTGGGCGGCCTGACGGTCGCCAGGGCGATCATCGACCAGCTGCCTCATGAGTCCGTCACCTACGTCGCCGACACGGCCAACCAGCCGTATGGTCCCAAACGCATCGCGGAGCTGCGCAAGTACGCCCTGGAGGTGATGGACCACCTCGTCGAGACCGGCGTCAAGATGCTCGTGATCGCCTGCAACAGCGCCAGTGCCGCCGTGCTGCGTGACGCTCGCGAGCGCTACGACGTCCCGGTCGTCGAGGTGATCCAACCGGCCACCCGCCGGGCCGTGCGGGCCACCCGCAACGGCCGGGTCGGCGTGATCGCCACCCGGGCGACCATCGAGTCGATGGCCTACAACGACGCCTTCACCGCCGCACCCGACATGCGCCTGACCGGAGTGGCCGCCCCACTCCTGGTCGAGTACGTCGAACGCGGCGAGACGATGAGCGACGAGCTCATCGAGGTGCTCCGCGGCTACCTGGCGCCCGTCCAGGACGACGGATGCGACACGTTGATCCTGGGCTGCACCCACTATCCGCTCCTGACCGGCGCGATCTCCTACGTCGCCGGTGACGGCGTCACGCTGGTCTCCAGCGCCGACGAGACGGCCAAGGACGTCTACCGGATCCTGCACGACCGCGGCCTGGCGGCCGGGAACGGCGCCACCCCCCGGCACCGATTCCTCGCCACCGGCGACTCGACCCTGTTCGCCCAGCTCGGGCGGCGCTTCCTGGGGCCGGAGATCGACGCGGTCGACCTCGCACCCGTGGGGGGTAGTACCTCTTATGGGAGGCCCACATGAAGGTGACCATCGTCGGCTGCTCGGGAAGTTTCCCGGGCCCGGACAGCCCCGCTTCCTGCTACCTGCTGGAGGCCGAGGGGTTCAGGTTGCTGCTCGACTTCGGCAGTGGAGCGCTGGGAGCGCTCCAACGCCACATCGACCTCTATGACGTCGATGCCATCTGCCTCACCCATCTGCACGCCGACCACTGTCTCGACCTGTGCGGGTACCACGTGGCACGCACCTACGGGCCGGCCGCGCCGTACCCGAAAGTGCCCGTCTACGCGCCGAAGGACGCTTCGCGGCGGCTGGCCGCCGCCTACGGCATGCCCGAGGAGCCGGGCCTGGAGACCGCCTTCGACTTCGTCGCGCTGGCGCCGGGCAACTTCGAGATCGGGCCGTTCACGGTGACGGCCGGGCGCGTCAACCATCCAGTCGAGACGTACGGCTTCCGCGCCGCCCACGCCGGGCGCAGCGTCGCCTACTCCGGCGACACGGGCGAGTCCGAGGAACTGGTACGGCTGGCCGACGGCGCCGACCTTCTCCTGTGCGAAGCCTCCTTCCTGGAGGGCCCCGGCCTGCCGCGCGGCCTGCACCTGACCGGCCGCCAGGCGGCCGAGCACGCGGCCAAGGCGGGCGTGGGCCGGCTCGTGCTGACCCATCTCGTGCCGTGGCATGACCGCCTGCGGGTGCTCGACGAAGCCTCGACCGGCGGGTTCGCCGGCCCGATCGAGCTGGCCCGCAGCGGGGCGGTCTACGAACTGGCCTGAACCTTCACGAAGTCCCGCATGCGCGGCAGCCGGGAGAACAGCAGGGGCGCGAACGAGACCAGCCGCCCCGCCATGAACACCCACAGCGCCTCGCGCACGCCGATCTCATGGGCCACGATGCCGCCGAGCAACGCGCCGACCGGCATCGTGCCCCAGACGATGAACCTGACCGTGGCGTTGACGCGGCCGAGCAGGTTCTCCGGCATGACCGTCTGCCGGTAGGTGATCACACCGATGTTGTAGAGGATGCCGCCGAAGGACAGGGCGATCGAGGTCAGCGCGAAGAAGGAGACGCGCCAGTCGGCCTCGGTCATGGGCAGCAGCAGGCCGAAGGGCGAGCTGAGGGCGAGGGCCAGCCAGGTGACCCTGGCCTGGCCGTACCTTCTGAACAGCCAGGCTCCGAGCACGCCGCCGAGCAGGCCGCCCATCGCGCCCGACATGAGCAGCACGCCGATGAACCCGGGCGGCAGGTGCACCACCGTGGCCAGGAACAACACCGACAGGCTGAGCACGGCGCTCACGCAGATGTTGGTCGCGGCGGTCGCGGCGAGGAACGCGCGTAATACCTGGTCACCCCATACGGCCCGCATCCCGGCGGCGATGTCCGGCAGGAGCCGGGAACGTTCCGATCGTACGGGTGCCGCATCCGGTTTCTTGATCGTGCCCAGGAAGGCGACCGACGCCAGGGCGGCCAGTGCGGTGGCCAGCATGGTCCGCGGAGCCCCCAGCAACTGCACCAGCGCGCCCCCCAGGCTCGGACCGGCCAGCGCGCCCCCGTTGCGCACGACCTCCAGCTTGGCGTTGCCGTCGGTGAGCTCGTCCTTGCCGACCAGCGCCGGCAGGTACGTCGGGTCGGCGACGTCGTTGAAGACCTGGGCCAGACCGGCGAGCAGGGCGACCGTGTAGAGGACCGGCATGCTCAGCACGCCCAGCGCGGCGGTCAGCGGAATGCTGCTCAGCAGCAGGAAGCGGCCCGCGTCGGCGAGCATCATCACCCTGCGCTTGCGCAGGCGGTCCACCCACACCCCCGCGGGCAGGCCGATGATCAGAAACGCGGCGGACTGCAGCGCTGCGAGCGCGCCCACCTCAAGCGGCGACGCGTGCAACGACAGCACGGCGACCAGGGGGAGGGCCACCCGCGCGATGTTGCCTCCGAACTCGTTGGCCAGATGCGAGCCCATGAATCGGAGGAAGTCCGGGTTTCGTAACACCCCCGTTGTCATTGGGTAAGGATCTATGTCTAGGCCGGGGGCGGTCAAGGGTATACGCCCGCGGAGATAGGGTGATCTGCATGTCTCGACAGGATGGCCGCGCTCCCGACCAGCTCCGCCCGATCACCATCACCCGCGATTGGCTCACCCACGCGGAGGGCTCCGTGCTGGTGGAGTTCGGCGGCACCAGGGTCCTGTGCGCCGCCTCCGTCCAGGACAGCGTGCCGCGCTGGCGGCGTGGGAGCGGGCAGGGCTGGGTCACCGCCGAGTACGCGATGCTGCCCCGCGCGACCAACACCCGCAACGACCGCGAGTCGGTCCGCGGCAAGATCGGCGGGCGCACCCATGAGATCTCCCGCCTGATCGGCCGCTCGCTGCGCGCGTGCGTCGACTACAAGGCGCTGGGCGAGAACTCGGTGCTGATCGACTGCGACGTGCTGCAGGCCGACGGCGGCACGCGCACCGCCGCCATCACCGGCGCGTACGTCGCGCTCGCCGACGCGGTCGCGTGGATGCGCAAGCGCAAGATGTGCCCGGGAGACCCGCTGGTCGGCTCGGTCGCCGCGGTCTCCGTGGGCGTCGTGGGCACGGTGCCGATGCTCGACCTCTGCTACACCGAGGACGTCGCCGCCGAGACCGACATGAACGTCGTCATGACCGGCGAGGGCAGCTTCGTCGAGGTGCAGGGCACCGCCGAGGGCGTGCCCTTCGACCGTGACGCCCTCAACCAGCTTCTCGACCTGGCCGTCACCGGCTGCGAGGAGCTGACGCTCCACCAGCAGGAGGCACTGCGCGCGTGAAGATCATCCTGGCCACCCGCAACAAGGGCAAGATCGCCGAGCTGCGGCGCATCCTCGTCGGCTTCGACATCGTCGGGCTGGAGGAGTTCCCCGAGATCGAGGACGTCGTGGAAACCGGCGTCACCTTCGAGGAGAACGCCCTGCTCAAGGCCGTCGCGGTCGCCCAGGGTTCGGGGCTGCCCGCGGTCGCCGACGACTCCGGGCTCTGCGTCGACGTGCTCAACGGCATGCCCGGCGTCTTCTCGGCCCGCTGGGCGGGCCGCCACGGCGACGACGAGGCCAACATCGACCTGCTGCTCGCCCAGGTGGGCGACGTGCCCGACCCGCTGCTGACCGCGCACTTCGCCTGCACGGCCGCGCTCGCGCTGCCCACCGGGGAGACGCGGGCGGTCGAGGGCACGCTGCCCGGCCGGCTGATCCGCGAGCGCCGCGGGTCCCACGGCTTCGGCTACGACCCGATCTTCGTGCCGGACGGCGGCAGCCGTACCGCGGCCGAGCTCTCGCCCGAGGAGAAGGACGCCATCAGCCACCGGGGCCGCGCGTTCCGCGCCCTCGACCCGATCGTCCGCGAACTCCTCGTAACCAGGGCGTAAGATCCTCCACCCCTGCGTGGGCGTAGCGTCGGGGTGTGCGTAGAAATGTGGTTCCCGCGTGGGCGGGAGCGCTGGCCGGGCTCGTCGCCGGGGCCGTGGCGCTGGGCGTGGCCCAGTTGGTCGCGGCCGTCGTGCGGCCCGAGGCCTTTCCCGTGGTGGCCGTGGGCGACGCGGTCGTGGACCTGTCGCCCGCTCCGGTCAAGGACTGGGCGATCGCGACGTTCGGCGAGAACGACAAGACCGTCCTGGTCGCGGGGGTGCTCGTGCTGCTCGCGGCGGCCGCCGCCGGTCTCGGCGTGCTGGCGACCCGGCGGATCGGGTACGGCCAGGCGGGGCTGGCCGTCTTCGCGGTCATCGGGGTGTGGGCGGTGCTGACCCGTCCCGACGCCGGTCCTGCCGACGTGCTGCCGACCGTCGCCGGGCTCGGGGTGGGGATCTGGGCGCTCGGCTTTCTGGTACGGCGGGCTTACACGACGGCCCCGGCGCTCGCGAAGAAGCCGGCCGGGGACGGGCCGGTCGGTGATGGGCCGGGCGGGGACGAGTCGGTCGGTGAGCCGGGCGGGGACGGGCCGGTCGGTGGTGGGCCTGCCGGGGGCGGGCCTGTTGGTGGTGGGCCGGGTCGGGGCGGGCCGTCCGAGTGGCCTACGGTGCACGGGTCGGAGATGGCGTTCGACCGGCGGCGGCTGCTGGCCGGGGCGGCCGGTGGCGTGGTGGTCGCGGGCGCCTCCACCTTCCTGGGCCGGGCCTGGTCCGGGTCCGAGGCGATCGACGCCGCCCGCGGCGGCCTCGTCCTGCCGAAGGCGGCCACACCTGCCGCTCCGCTCCCGCAGGGCGTGGACTTCCGGCTCGACGGCCTCACCCCCTTTGTCACGAAAAATCGGGACTTCTATAGGGTCGACACCGCGCTGATCCTGCCCAGGATCGACCCCGGGCAGTGGCGGCTGCGCATCCACGGCATGGTCGACCGCCCCGTCGAACTGACCTACGCCGACCTGCTCAAACGCCCTCTCACCGAGGCCGATGTCACGCTCACCTGCGTCTCCAACGAGGTCGGCGGCGACCTGGCCGGCAACGCCCGCTGGCTCGGCGTGCCACTGGCCGCGATCCTGCGTGAGGCGGGCGTCCAGAGCGCCGCCGACATGCTGCTGTCCACCTCCGACGACGGCTGGACCTGCGGAACTCCCGTGGACGTGGTCATGGACGGCAGAAACGCGCTGCTGGCCGTCGGCATGAACGGCGAGCCGCTCCCGCTCACGCACGGCTTCCCGGTCCGGCAGGTCGTGCCCGGACTGTACGGGTACGTCTCGGCCACCAAGTGGGTGGTCGACATCAAGGTCACCCGCTTCGACCGGGACGAGGCGTACTGGACGCCGCGCGGCTGGGCGGCCAAGGGGCCCATCAAGACGCAGTCGCGCATCGATCTGCCGAGGGACCGGGCCAAGGTGGCGGCGGGCCGTACGACCATCGCGGGGGTGGCGTGGGCGCAGCACACCGGCGTGGACGCCGTCGAGGTGCGGGTGGACGGCGGCGCGTGGCAGCAGGCGCGGCTGGCGCAGGCGCCCACCGCCGACACCTGGCGGCAGTGGGCGCTCGACTGGCAGGCCACGCCGGGTGAGCACACGATCCAGGTGCGGGCCACCGACGCGGCGGGCCGTACGCAGACCGAGCAGAAGGCGCCGGTGGCGCCGGACGGCGCGAGCGGGTGGCACACGATCTCCGTGCGGGTGGGCTGAGAGAGCGCGTGCCGTTGACGGCGACGCGTTAAACGTTTAACAATGATGTGTGCCGCCCAAACCGACCGTCCGTGACGTCGCGCGCCTGGCCGGTGTCTCGGTGGCGACCGTCTCCTACGTGCTCAACAAACGCGACGACGGCCGCGCCAGGCCGCAGACCCGCGAACGCGTGCTCGCCGCCGCGGCGGAACTCGGCTACTCGCCCGGCTTCGCCGCCCGCGGGCTGCGGCGGGGGCGGACCGAGCAGGTGTACGTGGTGCCCCGGCGGCCGGGCTCGCCCTTCGCCGCCGCCCTGGCCCGCGACCTGTCGGCGGTGGCCGAGCGCCATGGGTACGCGACCGCGATGTTCGTCCGGGGGGACTGGGAAGGCTACCTGCGCCGGCACGTCGCCGACGGGGCCGCGATCGACCTGTGGCACCGGCGCGACTTCGACCAGGCCAGGCTCGAACCGCTCGTCGGGATGGGCCTGGCGCTGCTGGTGTTCGGCAACGGGATCGAACCCGACGGCTTCGACGTGGTCCGCAGCAACGAGCTGCAGGCCTGCGAGGAGGCCATGCGCTACCTGGTCGGGGCCGGGCACCGGCGCATCGCCGTCCTGCGCCGATGGCCGGGAGAGGGGCAGGACGACTATCGGGCGGTGCGCTTCGAGGCCTATCAGAACGTGCTGGGGGAGCTGCCCGAGGAGTGGCTCATGCCGTACACGGACAATTCCTGGGAACGCGGGCACGACGCCGCGCTCGCGCTCCTCGACCGGCCCGACCGGCCCACCGCCGTGTTCGCGCTGAGCGACTCCGCCGGGGTCGCCGCCCGCTGGGCGGCGCGCAGCCTCGGCCTGCGCGTACCCGACGACGTGGCGATCGTCGCCGTCGGTGGCGTGCACGAACCGGACACCCGCGTGACGTTCGTCGAGCCTGACCGCATGGACTTCACCCCCGCCGCCGACCTGCTCTTCGACCGCCTGAGCGACCCCGGCCCCGGCCGGGTCCTGTTCCAGAACTGGAGTCTCGTCCACCGTGGCACAGCCTGACATCCTGGTGATCTTCACCGACCAGTGGCGGGGCGACTGCCTGTCGATCGACGGCCACCCCGTCGTCGAAACGCCCTTCATCGACCGCTGGGCCTCCGGCGCCCGCCGCTTCACCAGGGCCTACTCCGCCAACCCCACCTGCGTCCCGGCGCGCGCCTCCCTCATGACCGGCCAGCGCGCCACCACCCACGGCCGCGTCGGGTACGCCGACGGCGTGCCCTGGGACTACGAGACCACCCTGGCGGGCACCTTCACCGAGTACGGCTACCGCACCCACGCCATCGGCAAGATGCACGTCTATCCCGAGCGGCACACCCTCGGCTTCGAAAGCGTCGAACTCCACGACGGCTACCTGCACCACGCCCGCCGGCACGCCGCCGACCTGGCCGACATCGACGACTACGTGCCCTGGTTGCGCGCGGCCACCGGCCGGGCCGACGCGGACTACGCCGAGCACGGCGTCGACTGCAACAGCACCGTGGCCAGGCCCTGGGACAAGCCCGAATGGCAGCACCCGACGAACTGGGTCACCCAGCGAACCGTGGACTTCCTGCGGACCCGGGATCGGTCGCGGCCGTTCTTCCTCTTCGCCGGCTTCCACCGGCCGCATCCGCCGTACGACCCGCCCGCCTGGGCCTTCGAGCAGTACCTGGAGCGCGAGATGCCGCCGGTCCCGGTGGGGGAGTGGGCCAGGGACATGTGGGGCGACAGCGGGAATCCGTATGATCCGGCCTCGCCGTACCTGGAGCTGCCACCCGCGCGGCACCAGCGGGCCAGAGCGGGCTACTACGGGCACATGTCGCACATCGACCAGCAGGTGAACCGCATCCTCGAAGTGCTCGCCGAAGAGGGGGCCGACAACACGATCGTGCTGTTCACCTCCGACCACGGGGAGCTCATGGGCGACCACCACCTCTACCGCAAGTCGCTGCCCTACGAGGGTTCGGCGCGCATCCCGTTCATCCTGGGCGGGCCCGGCATCGCGCCCGGAGTGGACACGCGGGTGGTGGAACTGCGCGACGTCATGCCGACCCTGCTGACCGCCGCCGGGCTGCCCGTCCCGGCCGGGGTGGAAGGGCGCGACGCGGTGTCCGGGCCGCCGCGCCCGGTCCTGCACGGGGAGCACGTGATCTCCGCGCGGGCCGGGAGCGTGCACTGGCTGACCGACGGGCGGTGGAAGTACCTCTGGCGCAGCGGTGACGGGCGCGAGCAGCTGTTCGACCTGGCCGAGGACCCGGACGAGCTGCGCGAGCTGCCCGCCGGCGGGCCGTGGCGGGGCATGCTGGTGGAACGGCTGCGCGGCCGTCCCGAGGGCTTCGTCCAGGACGGTGAACTCCTCGCCGGGCGCCCGGTCGGCGCGGTGCTGCCGGCGAGCTGGGTTCGAGAGAATCGGGCAACTCCCTGACTCAGAGCGACCGGGCCTCTACGATCGGGCGACGTGTTCCGCGACCGAAAGTCCGGCAACCGGTGGAGCCTTCCCGGCGGGCACTACAACCCGCTGGTCGCCGAGGGCGTGCGCTGGCGCGACTACGAACTGGCCGCCGACTCGGCCCTGCCCGGCAGCGTCGACGACTTCACCGGAGAGGACTGGTTCGACCTGCCCGACCGGCCGCCCAAGCTGGCCGGGTGCCGGCCGTACGGGGTGCCGGGCGGGCTGGCGCACCCCGACCCGCAGGTCGAGCAGGACCTGATCCGGGCGGTTCCGTCCGGCGGCCGGTTCCCCGATCCGCGCGGCACCTGGATCCGGCTGATCAACGGTGAGGGCCCGGCCGACGACCCGTTCCGCGCCGGCAACGCCGTGGACTGCGCGCTGGCGGTGCTGTCCACCTGGCACGGCGAGCCGGCGGCGGCCGCGCCCCGGCTGCCCGAGTACGACAAGGCCGGCCGTCCCCTGCTCACCGGCGAGGACGGCGGCATCGCCAGGATGGAGCGCTGGGTCGGCCAGCGGTTCGAGTGCGCGGGACAGGGACGGCACGCCTACCCGGTGATCGCGCGACGGCTCGTGGAGGCCGGGCACGGGGCGGCGGCGGTGCTGGTGGTGCGCTGGCCGGGTGGCGGCGCCCACGCGTGGAACGCCGTCAACATGTCGGGAGAGGTGATCTGGGTGGACGCGCAGCGCGGGCACATGGCGGTCGAGCCGCCGTACACGACGGTGACGGGCGTGTTCTGCGTCGTCGTCGACCGGCAGGGGCTGCCGCGGTGAACCTCGACCAGGCCCGCGCGGTCGCGGAGGAGTACTTCAACGGCGTCCGCCCGGCCGATGAGGCGGTCTCGGTCGGGCTCCACGCCTTCCGCGAGGGCTACGTGGCCTGGGTCAGGGAGCCCGAACCCGCCGACCCCGTCCAGCTGCCCGAGAGCGTCGGCGGCTGCTGCATCGTCATCGACGGGGCCACCGGAGAGGTGGCGATCCGGCCACTGCTCGACCCGGAAACGGTCGCCGAGCAGTGGCCGGGCCGTACCCCCCGATGAGCTACCCGGCGGCCAGGGAGCCGACGATCGAGGCGCGGGCGGCGCGGCGCGCGGGCAGGACCGCGGCGAGCACGCCCGCCACCCCCGACAGCGCCACGAACAGCAGCACCTGCCCAATCGGCAGCTGATAGACCGCGCCGTCGATCATGGCCTTGACCGCGGCCCAGCCGAAGACGGCGCCGAGCACCACCCCGACCAGCGCCCCGATGAGCCCGAGCACCAGCGCCTCGACCGAGAGCATCCGGCGCAGCTGAGGCCGGGTCAGGCCGAGCGCCCGGAGCAGGGCCGACTCACGGGTGCGCTCGTGCACCGACAGCGAGAGCGTGTTGGCGATGCCGAGCAGCGAGATGAGGATGGCCAGCCCCAGCAGCGCCGTGATGATCATCAACACCATGTCGAGCGCGTCGTCGAACTGCCCGCGCACGTCGGTGGAGCTCTGCACCTGGACCGTCGGGTAGGCGGCGGTGGCCGCCTCGACGAGCTTGCGGGCCTGCTCGGGCGCGACGCCGTCCTTGATGTTGACCATCACGCGGGAGTCGAGCGCGCCGGTGAACTGCTTGTCGAACGAGGTCTCCGGCAGCGTGATGCTCGGCAGCGGCGTCTCCTCGCCGTCGAGGAGGGCCACCACCTTGAGCCGCTCGCCCCTCACTGTGATCGTGCCGCCGGTCTTCACCCCGAGGTCCGTGGCCAGATAGTCGGTCAGGGCCACCTGGCCCGGCCCGAAGCCGTCCATGGTGCCGCTCTTGACGACCGGCTTGAGCGGGCCCGACCAGGTCCCGACGTCGAACTTCTTGCCGCCGACCTTGGCCGTGCCCTCGCGGATCGAGACCACGGCGCTCAGCTCGGGCAGGGCGCGCAGTTTCTCGGCGACCTCCCGGGGGACGGTGGGTTCGCGTGACTGCGTCATGATCATGTAGTCGACGGGGAACTGGTTGTCGAGCTTGGCGTCCATCGTCACCCGCGTGGACGCGGTGATCACCGAGATGAGCGTCATCAGCGTCACCCCGATCGTCAGCGCGACCGTGGTGGTGGCCGCGCGCTTGGGGTTGCGGCCCGAGTTGTCCACGGCGAGCCTGCCCGGCACCCCGAACAGCTTGCCCGGCACCCAGCCGACCAGCGCGCTGAGTGGCTTGACCAGGACCGGTCCCAGGATCAGCACCGCGAGGAACGTCAGCGCGCCGCCGCCCATGACGACGAAAAGCGAGACCATCTCGCCGGGCGTCATCATCACCCCGGCCGCGGTCGTACCCGCCCCCGCCAGCAGGAACAGCCCGGCGAAGACCATGCGCAGCACGCCGGCGCGGAACGTCTGCTCCTCCACCTGCGAGCCCAGCGCCGCGATCGGGGCCACCTTGGTCGCCCCCCGGGCCGGCAGCAGCGCCGCGCCCACGGTGACCACGATGCCGACCGCCAGGCCGATCGCGATCGTCTTGGGCGCCAGCGACACGCCCGCGCCGGTCGGCAGCGGCGCGTCGAAGGCGGCCAGCAACGTCATCGCCAGCGCGCCAAGACCGTAGCCGGCCAGCAGGCCGAGCACCGAGGAGACCACGCCGACGATCGCCGACTCGAACAGCACCGAGCCGAACACTTGCTGCCGGGTGGCGCCGATGCAGCGCAACAACGCCATCTCGCGCGTGCGCTGGGCGATGAGGATGTTGAAGGTGTTGTAGATGACCAGCGCCGCCACCAGCATGGCGATCAGGCCGAACAACAGCAGGCCCGCGGTGATCATGTCGGTGGACACGCCCGCGGCCTTCGCCATCTGGTCGGCCAGCTCCTGACCGGTCATGACCACGGCGCCGCCGGCCACCGCGGCGACCGCCTTCTTCAGCGCCGCGGGGTCGGCGCCGGCCACGTCGATCTCCGTGAAGCCCTTGGCGCCGGTCAGCCTCTCCGCCGTCGCCGTGGTGAAGCCGACCGCGCCGGTGAAGCCGAGCTCCTGGTCCAGGCCGGGGTCCAGGATGCCGACGACCCTGAAGTCGTGGCGGGCCTGGCGGTGGTCCAGCACGGTGACGGTGTCGCCGGGCTTGATGCCCTGCGCCTTGGCGGTGTTCTTGTCCACGACGACCGCGTGGTCGTCGTTGCCTGGGCCGGTGCCGCTGACGATCGTGGCGCGGGCCAGTTCGCCGGTCGGGATCGAGATGGCGGTGGTCGGCAGGTCGCCGATCGCCTTGCCGTCCTTGCCGAGCAGGGGAGCGGAGCCGCGGATGAGACCCTGCGCGTCCCGGACGCCGGAGACCTCCTTGATCTTGCCGAGCAGCGCGGCGGGCAGCGGCTTCTCCACGTCCTTGGACTGCACCGCGACCGCGACCTTGTCGGCCTCCGCGGTGACCTTCTGCGAGAAGCCCGCGTCGACGGTGTCGGTGAGGACGAACGTGCCGGCGATGAAGCCCACGCCGAGCGTGATCGCCAGCGAGGTCAGAAGCAGTCTCAGCTTGTGCGCGCGCAGGCCGGCCAGAGCCGTTTTGATCACCCCGCTCACCCTTCCAGCTTCATGAGGGTGTCCAGCACCGTCTGCGGGGACGGCTGCGCCAGCTCCGAGATCAGGGCGCCGTCGCGCAGGAACACCACGCGGTCGGCGTAGGAGGCGGCCACCGGGTCGTGGGTGACCATGACGATCGTCTGGCCCAGCTCGCGCACGCTCGTCCGCAGGAACGACAGCACCTCGGCGCCGCTGCGCGAGTCGAGGTTGCCCGTCGGCTCGTCCGCGAAGATCACCTGAGGCTTGCTGATGAGGGCGCGGGCCACCGCCACGCGCTGCTGCTGGCCGCCGGACAGCTCGCTCGGCTTGTGCGACAGCCGGTCCTTCAGCCCGACGGTCGCGATCACGCGGTCGAACAACTGCTGATCCGCCAGGCGGCCGGCGATCTCCAGCGGCAGCCGGATGTTCTGCTCGGCGGTCAGCGTCGGGAGCAGGTTGAACGCCTGGAAGATGAAGCCGATGCGCTCGCGGCGCAGCAACGTCAGCTGCTTGTCGCCGAGACCGGTCAGCTCCACGTCGCCGATGTGCACGGTGCCGCTGGTGGCGCTGTCCAGGCCGGCCAGGCAGTGCATCAGCGTGGACTTGCCCGAGCCGGACGGGCCCATGATCGCGGTGAACGCGCCGGTCGCGAACGACACGTCGACGCCGCTCAGGGCGTGCACCTGGGCGTCGCCCTGGCCGTACACCTTGGTCAGGGCTCTGGCCACCACCGCCGGCGGGGCCTGGCGCCGTGTCTCCGTGAGGGTCACGTTCACTCCTGGGTCGTGGTTCTTCGAACTCGACCCACGCTATGGGCGGAAATTTCGAGATCCATGACCCTTGAGGAGGGACTTCGTGTGCCCCCTGAGATGACCGCGGTCAGCCTTTCGGCCGATTCGAGGGCACGATCAGGCCGGCCTCGTAGGCGTACACCACCACCTGCGCGCGGTCCCGCAGCCCCAGTTTCGCCAGGATGCGGCCGAGATGCGTCTTCACCGTGGCCTCCGCCACGTCCAGGCGGGCCGCGATCTCCAGGTTCGACAGGCCGCGCCCCACCATCAGCAGCACCTCGTGCTCGCGCGGCGTCAGCTCCTTCACCGCCGCCGCCTCTCCCGACGGCAGATGCGCGGCGAACCTGTCCAGCACACGCCGCAACGTGCTCGGCGCCATCGCCGCGTCGCCCGCGTGCACCTGCCGGATCGCCGTCACCAGGTCCGCCGGGGGCACGTCCTTCAGCAGGAACCCCGCCGCGCCCGCCTTCAGCGCCGCGAACGCGTACTCGTCCAGGTCGAACGTGGTCAGCATCAGCACCTTCGGGCCGTTGATCCTGGCCGTCGCCTCGACGCCGTCCATGGTCGGCATGCGTACGTCCATGAGCACCACGTCCACCTCGGTGTGCCGCAGGATCTCCAGGGCCTGCGCGCCGTTTCCCGCCTCGGCCACGACCTCGATGTCGGGCTGGGCCGACAGCACCATCCTGAAGCCCGTGCGCAGCAGCTGCTGGTCGTCCACCAGCATCACCCGGATCATGCTCTAGGCCGCCCTCTGGGTCTGGATCGGGAGCCGGGCGAGGACCTCGAAGCCGCCGCCCGGCCTGGGTGCGGCCGTGACGGCGCCGCCGTACATGGTGACGCGTTCGCGCATGCCGACCAGGCCGTGGCCGCCCGCTCTCGCCGGTGCCGCCGCGCCCCTGCCGTCGTCGGTGACCTTGACCACGAGTTCGGCTCTGCCGTACCTCAGCTCGACCAGCGCCTTGGCGGCCGGGCCGCCGTGTTTGAGCGCGTTCGTGAGCGCCTCCTGGATGATCCGGTAGACGGCGAGTTGCTGCCCCTCGGGCAGCTCGCCGGGCGCGCCGGAAACCTGCAGCTCAGCCGGTACGCCCGCGCCCCTGACCAGCTCCTCAAGCTGATTGAGACCCGGCTGGGGCAGGTAGTCGGTGCCGGGCGCGTCATCCTGCCGCAGCACCCCCACCAGCCTGCGCATCTCCGCGAGCGCCTCACGCCCGGTCCTGGAGATGTTCTGTACGGCCAGCCGCGCCTGCTCAGGATCGGCGTCGATCGCGAACCCGGCGCCGTCCGCCTGAACGACCATGACGCTCACATTGTGCGCCACGACGTCATGCAACTCCCGCGCGATCCGCGTGCGCTCGGCCGCCGCCGCGATCCTGGCCTGCTGGTCACGCTCCCGCTCGGCCCGCTCGGCCCGTTCCTCCAGGCTGACGAGGTAGCGCCGCCGGGTGTTGGCGTAGATGCCGGTGAGCCAGATCGTCGCCACGAAGATCGTCCCGGTGGTGAACATCCCCAGCGACGGATTGTCCCAGTGCACCAGCGCCAGGAAGATCCCCAGCTCGGCCACCAGCCCGGCCAGGGCCGCCCAGAGAAAGCGCGCCCGGTAGGCGACCGAGAACAACGCCACCAGCACCGCGAGGTTGGCCGGGATCGGATCGAGCTTCAGCAGCCACTGCGCGAAGCTGATCGACGCGATCACCGCGAACGCCTGAACCGGCCGCGAACTGCGCCAGAGCAGCGGCAGCAGCAGGATCGCCGACAGCCCCACATAGCCGCCCATCGAGATGTAGGCGCCCGGGTCCTCAGGTCTGAGATTGCTGTACGGCACCGCCGTCAACAGACACAGGCCGATGAGAGGCGACACCCACAGGGCATCGACCAGCTTGTCGTGGCGCTGCGACCACGCGCGAAACCTGCCGAACACATCCTCACGATACGTACCACCCGCAAGCCCTCTGTCCGCCTGGAGGTGGAACACGCCGTACGACCCAGGTCTGACATGAACGGCTCTTAACACCCTCCTTACCGGCCTTCCGGCAAGATTGCTCCTGGGAGCGCCTTTCAGAGGCGGGTAAAGGGAGATCGTGATGGTCGATCATGATCACGACGTCGGGCCGGGTGGCGAAGAGGAAGCGCCACCCGGCCCGATCTTTGTCCGTGGTGGGTGTGCGGGCGGGGGGACTCGAACCCCCACAGTGTCTCCACCAACAGGACCTAAACCTGCCGCGTATGCCGATTTCGCCACGCCCGCGTCCCTGCTGCAGCAGCGGAACTCCCGTAGTCTAGCTGCCCCAAGGCGGCCGGGAGCACGGGTTTTCCGCGCCCCTCAGTCCAGGCCCAGCTTCTTCTTCAGGCTCGCCACGTGGCCGGTGGCCTTCACGTTGTAGAGGGCCTGCTCGATCTTGCCGTCGGCGTCGATCACGAAGGTGGAGCGGATCACGCCCACGACCTCCTTGCCGTACAGCTTCTTGGTGCCGTACGCGCCGTACGCCTTGTGCACCGCGAGCTCAGGGTCCGACAACAGCGGGAACGTCAGCGCGTCCCGCTCCGTGAACTTGACCAGCTTGTCGGTCTTGTCCTTGGACACGCCGAGCACCACGAAGCCCTCCGCGGTCAGCTGCCCCAGATTGTCGCGAAAATCGCAGGCCTGCTTCGTGCAGCCCGGAGTCATCGCGGCAGGGTAGAAATAGAGGATCACCCGCTTGCCGCGCAGCGAGTCGAGCGAGACGGTGCTGCCGTCGGCGGCGGGAAGGGCGAACTCCGGCGCGGCGTCACCAGCTGCCAGCTTGGTTTCGGTCATGACCCAGAACCTACCGGCCTGCCCGGCGTGCCGTACGGTGACCTGACCTGACAGACTGATCGCCTGCGAGAGGAGAGCCATGGCTGACACCGACCCGGACGAGATGGAGCGGCGGATCGCGCAAACGCGCACGGAGCTCGCGCGTACGGTCGACGCCATCGCCGACCGGGTAAGCCCCAAGCGCGTGGCCGAACGCACGGTGGCCGACGTCCGGAGCAGAGCCGGGCACATCGCCACGTCCGTCGGCGACGCCCTCGGCTTCACGGCCCGGCCGGTCCGCATCGAGGACGACCCGGACCACCTGTGGGACGACGAGCCGCCGAGCTTGGCGCCGGTGTTGATCGGGGTGGGGGCGGTACTGGTGGTGGGGGCGGCCATCATGCTGTGGCGCAGGCGGCGCCGCTGACAGGCTCGGGCCTTCGGGCTGTGACAGTGGGGGCGTTGCCCCCACACCCCGGGGAAACTGCGCGGTCCTTCCCATGGGGAGCGCTTCGCGCTTTTGGGTTCGGGCTGTGACAGTGGGGCGCTGCCCCACACCCCGGGCGAGGGAGAACCCTCGCGCTCCCCACATGGCTGACGTCCAGCTGTTGCGCCGGGGCGGGCGATCCCTGAGGAAGTGGCCTCGGCACCCGGTGCGCCCGGCGGCTGCGGCAGGATCCACGCCAGAAACATACGGGTGCCTGGGCGGCGTCGCTCCTCCAGCACCGTAGGCCCTGGTGTGTGGCAACTGAGCCGGAGTCTGTGTCCGGGGTTTGCGGGGCCGTGTTACGAGGCGGTTGGCGAAGTCCTTGATCTGACCTGTCTTCTGCCGAGCCGGAAGGCGTCCCACTCGGTGAGGATGAAGAACAGCACCTTGTCGGGTCAGGGTTCTTGCTGTCTCGCATGGCGTAGACGCGGGGTGCGGCCTTCCTTGCCTACATCCATCACGGCGACCGCGACGCGGTTGCCGCCGTTGCCGGCACTGCGATGGGCCTTGCGCCATTGAGCGTTGATCAGGTCCATTGCTCGGTTTAGGTCGTCTCGGGTTGGATCTCCAGGCGATGGGCGCCGGGTTCAGTTCGCTCGCGGGAGCACAAGGCGTACCTCACGGTTCCCTGCGTCAGCAGCAACCGGCGCGTCGGGGGCGTTCCGTCCGGTGAAGAAACGGTGATTCACCTGGAGCCCCCATGAGGACTTGTAAGTGTGGGCCTTCGACGGCAAAGCGATGATGGTCGTCTCGAGCCGGGCGGCGTGGTGAGTGCCGTTCGGTTGAAGCAGTGCCGCGTGCGGCTGGTGGAGCTGACCTCGCCGGGTTTGCCTTGGGTGGCCGGGCGGGTGTCGGTGGTCGTGGTGGTGCTGGATCAGGGGTCGTCACCGGTACCGCTGCCGCGTTCGGCAGAGGCAGAAGCGCACGGGCGGGGGTTGCCCTGGTGGCATGCCTGGCCGAGCTGTGGGGGTGGCGCGGAGCCCAGGAGAGGAGCGGACTGTGCGTGTTGCGAGGTTCAAGCTCTTGGCGGTGGCCGTGGCCGCGGTTGGCGCGGCCCCGGAAAGCTGCGCTGGTAGCACGACGGATCCGCCTCCGCCGCGTCCAGCCACGGCGGTCGGCTGCTTTCAAGAGATGGTGATTGAGGCTGTCCGCTTCGGGAGCGCAGCGCCAAGGGCGCGGGTGCAGGTGCATCAGAGGTGCTCGAAGCCGGGGGTCATCGCTACGCAGCTCACGCGTATCGAGGTGTCGTACAGGGAAAGCCGGTTCGGCGGATAATGGCTGAAGGTCGGCTACGAGCAGTTCCACGAGCTTCCGGGACGTGAGCACGTCTATTCGTATGCGCTGTCGCCGTGCAAGTCAGGGCGGTACAAGGCGGACGTGTCGCAGGCGGGCACGTTCGACACGGGCAAAGAGTTCCGGGCGACGGACGAACAGACCAAGTCGGTGGACTGCGAGAACGCCCGCGACATCTCGTAGGTTGGCTAGAAGGGCCAGAACCGGCGTCGGCGTCGGCGTTGTTCGGCGATCCGGGCAAGGAACTTGGCTTCCCCGTCCGGGTCGCCGCCGAACCGGCAACGAACCGATCCTGAACCGTGCGGGATCACTCCGAGTGCCCAGTATCCGGCCTCGTCCGACGCCACGTGCGGGAGGTTGAGCGTGGTGTATGCGGGCTCGGTGGTGAGGTCGGGTTCTTCGCCTGGCCAGACGCCCCAACCGGAGCGCCACCAGGCCACAGTCCACACCTGCTCACTCACACCATCGATGATACGACCGGGGTAGGTCTCGTGTTCGGGGGCCGGCTGGCGTGGCGGTGCGTGTGTGAGAAGCGTGAGGGACCACCACTCCTGCTGTTGGCACCCGGTACTGGCCGCGGTGTTGACCTTGGGGGCTGTCGGCGCTCGCCCGGCCCGTGGGTGACCTTGAACGTGTCCCGCGGCGGGGCGGAGGTCTGGAGTATCTGCCGGTTCAGCTTGAACGGATGGGGGCTATCCTCGCCCCTGTGATGCCCGCGACCCCGGCCTCGGAGGTCGCCGGCGTCCATGGTTCGGTCCTGCGAGAGGGTCGCGGTTCGGGGGCTGTGGCCGTTCGTGGTCGGGAGGTGTGCTGGGGCGATGGTGGATGGGCTGACGATCGGTCAGGCGGCGGCGTTCGTCGGGGTCACGATCAAGACCGTGCGGCACTATCACCGGCTTGGCCTGGTTACCGAGCCGGAACGTGACGGTTCTGGGTACCGGCGCTATCGGTCGGCGGACCTGCTGCGGCTGGTTCAGGTTCGGACGCTGGCCGAGGCCGGTGTGCCGCTGGCAGAGATCGGTGACCTGCTTGACGCTGACTCCGAGCGGTTCGCCACCGCCCTGGATGACGTGCGTCGCCGGCTCACCGAACGTATCGACGACCTGATCGCGCGCCGTGACACTCTGCACCGTCTCGCCCATGGTGACCGGGTCCTGCTGCCCGATCGGGCCTGCGCGGTTCTGGATCGGCTTGTCGAGCTTGGCTTCGATCCCGAATACGTGGCCACGCAACGGGAGGCTCTGGTGCTGGCTCGCGCGCTGGTGCCGGGGGTCTTCGCCGGCTTTCTGCAGCAGCTTGAGCAACGGCTCGGCGATCCCGAGTTCGTCGAGCTGACCAAGCGTGGCCTGGATGCCAGATCGTGGGAGCCCGACGACCCGCGGATCGAGGAGCTGGCGTCCGCGCTGGCCGACAAGCTGCTGGCCGACCGCGCGCTGCTGGTGATGCCGGACGGATTTCACAACCAGCCGGACGCCGCCTCACGGTACGGCCTGGTCAACCATCACCGGGAAGACCAGGAACCGGCGCTCGCCCGGCTCAACGCGCTGGTCGAAGCCAACCTGCGCGCGGCCGGCATCAAGCTCCCGCGCCAGTAGAAGCCGCTCGGACCGGTATCGGGCACCCTCAAGGCGGTGAAGGGCAGACGGTCGGGGTGGGAGATGGCGCGGGCTCACCTGGTGGCCTTCCCGGGAGCGTGCCGCCGACCGGCGGGGACGGGCGGTGCCGTAGGGCAACAACCCTGGGTGCTTCCCCGGCGGCACTGTCGCGTCTGCCCACGATGGGGTACGGGCCGCGCCCGCCGTACCGGCGATGTCAGCGGAACGAGCGGCGGTAGGCGGCCGGGGTGGTGTTGAGGGCGGTGTGGAAGCGGCGGCGCAGGTTGACCGCCGAGGAGAGGCCGACGCGGGTGGCGATGGTCTCGACCGGGAGGTCGGTGTCCTCCAGTAGCGCGCGGGTGGTGGCGAGGCGGCGTTCCAGCAGCCAGCGGGCCGGTGGGACGCCGAGCTGGTCGGCGAACTGGCGGGTCAGGGTGCGGGGGGAGACGCCGGAGAAGGCGGCCATGTCCTCGACGGTGATGGGGTCGGACAGGTTGGCCAGGAGCCATTCCAGCAGGCCCGCCAGGGAGTCGGGCATGGGGCCGGTCGTCGGGAGCGGAGGGTACTGGCGCTGGCAGCCCTCGCGGCGCGGCCCGGCGGCGAGCTGGCGGCCGATGCGCATGGCGTGGGAGGCGCCGTGCTCCTGGAGTACCTGGTGGAGGCACAGGTCGAGGGTGGCGGCCGAGGCTCCGGCGGTGGCGACGTCGCCGTGGTCCACGTAGATGACGGTGTCGTCGGGGACGATGCGGGGGTGGCGCGCGGCCAGGTCGGCGCTGAGTTCCCAGTGGACCGAGGCGCGGCGGCCGTCGAGCAGGCCGAGGGCGGCGGGGATGTAGATACCGGCGCAGACGGCGACGATCCGGCCGCCTCTGGCGTGGACTCCGGCGACGGCGGCGAGTACGGCGGGCGTCGGCGAGACCGTCCAGCTCGCGATGATGACGGTGTCGGCGGTGTCGAGGGCGTCGAGGCCGTGTTCGACGTGGATGGGGCTGCCAAGGGTGGTGGTGAGCGGACCGGGGCGTTCGGCGCAGAGGCGGAAGCTGTAGTGCTGCGGGATCTCCTGCCCCTGGTAGCCGAAGACCGCCGACGCCGAGGTGACCGGGTAGAGCTCCTGGTTCTCACCGACGAGCGCGACGACGCGGTGCGGGTTGGGCGGGGGAGGCGCCGGAGGACACACCGGGAGCGTGATCGGGGGCCGCGTTGTTGCCGCCGTCAGGGGTGGCTCCGGGTGTGGGGGCGCGGGTGGCGCTGAGTGTGAAGGCGCGGGTGGCTCCGGGAGTGAGAGCGGGCGTGGACCTGGGTGTGAGGGCGCGGGTGGACCTGGGTGTGGGGGCGCGGGTGGCGCTGAGGGCATGACGCAAATGTACCTAATGATGTCATCTGCGACACCGGTGGTCTGATCTGGAAATATCCAGACTTGTTGCTTATGTGGATGAAGAGTTTCACCCTCTACTTCGGCGCCCGGACGATCTCGCTGCTCGGTGACGCCATGATGCCCGTCGCCGCCGCCCTCGCGATCGGTCAGGTGTACGGCATCGCGGGAGTCGGCTATGTGCTGGCCGTCTGGACCGCTTCCGCGGTTCTTGTCATGCTCTTCGGCGGTGTCCTGGCCGACCGTTTCGGCGCCAGAACCGTGATGATCGGCGCGGACGTGTTGCGGGTTTTCAGCCAGGGCGCGGTGGCGGTCGCCTTCCTTGACGGCGCTCCGCCGTACGCCCTGTTGCTGGCGATGGCGTTCTTGTCCGGGATCGGGGCCGGGATGTTCGAGCCTTCGGTGAACGGGATGGTGCCGCTCGTCTCCAAGGATCCGCAGCGGGCCAACGCCACCCTGAAGATCGCCGAGGCGATCACCCACCTGGCCGGGCCCGCGCTGGCCGGGATCCTGGTGCTGGCGGCGGGTCCGGTCTTCGTCTACGCGCTGGACGCGGGAACGTTCCTGGTCAGCGCGGTGCTCCTGCTGCTGGTCCGCGTGGCCGTACCCAAGCCGGAGCCCTCGGACGTGCTGAGCGATCTGCGCCGAGGGTGGCATGAGTTCAAGGCCAGGAGCTGGATGTGGTCGGTCATCCTGGTCTGGGTGTTCTGGGGGGTTCTGGTGATCGGGCCGTCTGTGCCGCTGTCGTCGCAGGTCATCGGGGCCGACTACGGCTGGGTGATGGCGGCGCTCGGCTTGGGCACGGTGGCGGGCGGGCTGGTCGCGATCCGGCTCCGGCCGGGCCGGCCGCTGGCGGCGGGGGCGGTGGCGTTGTCGGGGTATGTGGCGGTGCCGCTGACGGTCGCGCTCGGGCCGCCGCTACCGGTGCTGATGGCCGGGCATGTGCTCGGGGGGATCGCGCTGGCGTTCTGGTCGGTGATGTGGACGACCAGCGTGCAGACGCAGGTGGCGCCCGACGTTCTCAACCGGGTCTCGGCCTACCAGGTGGCCGGGTCGGTCGCGGGCATGGCGGTCGGCCAGGCGCTGGCAGGACCGGCCGCGTTGCTGGTCGAGCCGCGTACCTTCCTGCTGGGCTCGGCGATGGTGACCGTCGGCGTGGTGGCCGCGCTGCTGCTGATCAGACCGGTGCGGGACCTGGGCCGCCGGGCGGTCGCAGGTGAGCCGGCCCCGGTCCGACCTGGTGCCGGGGAGCCGGTCACGGTTGCCCGGCCTCGGCGCGGTGGGCGACCTCGCTGAGGAAGACGATGCCGTCGATCAGCCCGAGGTGGGCCGGGTCCAGCGGGAAGTAGGCGAAGTCGTGCGAAGTGCGCGGGATCGGCCGGGTGTGGGCCTCGGTCAGAGGAAGTTCGGTCAGAGGAAGGGTGAGGGCTTCGGTCAGAGGCCGGGTGAGGGCTTCGGCCAATGGGCGGGCGTCGGCTAGGGTGCGATCCCAGGGGAGCGCGGCCAGGATGCCCTCCACGGTGTCCGGGGGCGGGACCTCGGTGCCGATCGTGCCGAGCGCCGTGGCCAGGAAGGTGTAGCGGTCGCCCAGGTGCGTCTCGGCGATCGCGCCCGCGCCGAACCACTCCAGCGTCTGGTCGCCGAAGCTCATGGTGGCCTTGTTGCGCTGCAGGTGGAGGTTGTGGCCGAAGATCAGGGCCGGGCCGAGTTCGGCGATCGCGCGCAGGTTGGCGGCCATCATCGCGTCCCGCAGGCTCGACAGCCGGCTCCACCGCGCAGGGGACGCGTCGGCCATCCAGTAGTGGTAGCGCAGCAGGCCGGTGGCGGTGCGCCCGTACAGTGCGGCCAGCTCCCTTTCCGCCACGCCCAGCCCCGGCGCCTGCGTGTCGAGCAGCGCCACCAGGTCGTCGGCGATCAGCCGCAGCCGTTGCGCCTCGGCGGACTGGCCGATTGACTGGGACGGATCCATGGCCGAGTCCTCGTTCGACCACCGGTCGTCCTGGCCGAGCAGCGTGTCGAGCGTTTCCCTGGTGCAGGGGAGCGGATCGTTGAGGAGGTCGTAGAGTGCGGTGAGCGCCTGCCGCGGGCTCGCCGCCCAATACTCCAGCGGGCCGTCGAAGCCGAAGAACCGGATCTTTTCCTCATGCTCCTCGTTGTACGCCCGCATCCATCGCACGAGTTCGCGGTTGCCGGGGAAGGCGCCGAAGCCGTGGCTGAAGCCCCGCTCCATGACCTCGTCGAGGGTGCCGGTTCCCTTCGTTACATAGTCGTCCACGATCAGGCCCATGAGACAGTCGCTTTCGAGCGCGATCGATCGGTAACCCTCATGTTCGACCAGGTGCCGGAAGATCTCGTTGCGCACTTCTGGCAGCGCGTCCACACGATGGGTGGCCTCGCCCAGGCCGAGGAGCAGGGGCCGGGTGGGCAGAGACTGGAGGAAGGTGGAGATGGCCGCGCCGTCGAGGGGACGGGCTATGTCCTTGATGTCCATGACTTCAACGGTATCGTTGAACCTTCGGTTGAAACTTTGCCGTGGAAACGATGGCGTTCACCCCATGGGACCTTCAATCGGAGAGGGAGTGACGGGATGAACCGTGAGCCCATGTGTCCCCAGTGCCGGGGGAGGCGGGTGCAGTGGGTGGGCGGCATCCCGCTGGCCTGTCACCGCTGCAACAGCCCGGGGTGGGATGACCCGGAGACGGCGTTGCTCCGCCTGTGCCGGTGCTGCCTGGGAAGTGGCGAAGTGGTCGCGGTGGACGAGGAACGCCGCGCTCTGGTGCAGGCCGCGTGCCCGGTGTGCGCGCGCTCGCAGTAACGCGGAAACTCGATGGACGCACGGCACCGTGCGGTGCCATAGTCGCGGCCGTGAGCACGAACAACCCCGTCCCGCTGCCCGGTGACCTGGAACTACGCCAGGCGCGGCCCGCGGACCTCGACCAGATCAGCGCCCTGCTCGCCGAACGCGGCGAACCGGTCGACGCCGTGGACCACCGGCTGGTCGTGGAGGACCCGGAGGCCGGGTGGGAATCCTGCGCCGTGGTCGTCGACGGAGACCGGGTCGTCTCGACCGCCACGCTGCTGGATGAGAACGTTCGCATCGGCGGGGTGTGGCTGCCCGCCGGACAGGTCGAACTGGTCGCCACCGACCGGGCGTACGAGGGGCGCGGGCTGGTGCGGGCCCTGATGGCGTGGGCGCACGAACGTTCCGCGGCGCGCGGGCACGTCATCCAGACGATGATCGGGATCCCTTACTTCTACCGGCTGTTCGGCTACGAGTACGCCATCGACATTCCGCCGGCGCCGAGCGTGCGCCGCCTGCCGCCCGGGGACGGCGCGCCGGCCCTCCGCCGGGCCGAGCCGTCCGACCTCCCCGCCCTGCGGGCGCTGCAGGACGTGGCGCAGAGCCGGTTCGACGTGACCATGCCGCACTCCGCGGCGTGCGCGCGCTGGCTGCTGGCCCACGACGGCAGCAGCACCTGGGTGCTGGAACGTGACGGCGCGGTCGTCGCCTCCGGCCGCGTCTCGCCGCCGGACGGCGAGATCCTGCTCGCCGAGCCGGCCGCGTCCGACGAGGCGGCCGCGCGGGACCTGCTGCGCGGCGTCGCCGCGCTCACGCCGGGCGGCGAACTGCGGGTCGTCCACCGAGCCGGTACGGTCACCGCCGCCGCCTGGCAGGAGTTCGTGAAGGACGAGCCACGCGAGGAGCCGGAGCAGTACTACGTCCGGATCCCGGACGCCGCGGCGCTGCTCGACCGGCTGCGCCCCCTGCTCTGGCGGCGCCTCACCGAGTCCGGGGTGGATGACGCGGGGCCGGAGCTGGTGATCACGACTTTCGGGGCGCACTACCGGATTCCAGTCACCGCCGACGGCCTCGGCGAGGTCACGACCGGTGGCCCGATGCAGGGGCCCGGCGCGACGGGCGCGGCGGTGGCGCCGGACTACCTGCCCGCCCTGGTGTTCGGGGCGCAGGGGATGGACGGGCTGACCCGCGTCAGGCCCGACGTCTACACGAGGCGGGGAGAGCTGTTCCGTGCCCTGTTCCCGCCGCTCACCGCGGACCTGCTCACCTTCTACGTGCCGTACTAGAGGAAGGTGCGGCCCTCGCCGCGGTAGGTGGGGGCCCGGTCGACGAGCTCGTCGCCGTCGATCAGATGCAGGGTGTCGAAACGTTCGCACATCTCACCCGCCTTGGCGTGGCGGAACCAGACGCGGTCGCCGACCCTGAGGTCCTGGGCGGCCTGGCCGAGCAACGGCGTCTGGACCTCGCCCGCGCCCTCGTCGGCCGCGTAGCGCAGCCCCGCGGGGAAGTAGGGCTGCGGCAGGCGGCTGGGCCCCGCCGCTCCCGAGGCGGGGTAGCCGCCGCCCAGCACGGTCACGATGTCGGGAGCCGGCCGGCGCACCACCGGCAGGGCGAACAGGGCGGCGGGCCGGCCGCTGACACCGCGGTAGAAGTCGAACAGCCGCGGATGGAAGAACCCGGACCCTGCCGCCACCTCGGTGATGGCCTTCTCGCGGACGGTGCGTTCGACGCTGCCGGTGCCGCCGCCGTTGACGAAGTCGAGGTCGGCGACCCGGCGGACCGCGTTGACGATACGGCCCCGCCGGATGATCAGCTCACGGGCCGAACGGCTCTGCATGAGGCGGACGAGACGGGCGTAGGCGGCGCTCCCCGGCGGGTCGTCGCCCACTCCGGCGATCTGGGCCTCGTAGGCCATGAGGCCGCTCAGCCGGAGGCCGGGGCGCTTGGCGATGGCGGCGGCCAGTTCGGCGGCCTGCTCGGGCTCGCGGATCGTGGAGCGCAGCGCTCCGGCCCGGAACTTCCCGCTCAGGGCGATGAACGCGGCGTCGATGTCGATGCACAGCCGGATCTCGTGCCGGGAGCGCACCCCGGCCACCGCGTCCTCGACGAGGTCGAGATGGCCGGCGGAGTCCACGGTCAGCACGATCTCGCGGGCGGCCGCGGCGTCCGCGGCCAAACGGGCCAGAGCCTGCCTGTCGGCGGTCGGGTAGGCGACGAGGATGTCCGTGAAACCCTGGCTCACCAGCCACAACGCCTCGGGCAGGGTGAAAGCCATGATGCCCTGGAAGCCGTCCATCGCCAGGATGCGTTCGAGCACCGGTCGCGATCGCACCGACTTGCTGGCCACCCTGATGGGCTTGCCGGCGGCCCGCCGTACCAGGTCCGCGGCGTTGGCGCGCAGGGCGGCCAGATCGAGGATCGCGAACGGTGGTTCGAGCGCGGCGGTGGCGCGGTCGTAGCGCTGACGGTCATCCATGGCTGCAGCGTAACCGGACATGAGCATGATTCGCATTCTTCGGAAGTCCCGTAATGATCCGGCAAACCGGCGGCGGGGAGGGCGACGGGCGGCTATGAGCCGTGTACCCATGGTCGATGTGATGACCACGCTCCAGCAGCGGCTGCCGGGCGCAGCTTCCCTCGCCCAACCGGAGACTCCGCGCAAAAGGTTCACCCGGGCGCTGAAGCCCGCCCGCACACCCGTCGGCGTGACGCTCGCGCTGGCGCTCACGGCCGGGCTCGGCCTGACCGCGGCCGAGCTGGTCGCGTCGCTGATGGGGACGCCGCTGGGATGGATTCCGCTGGATCGGGTGCTCGCGGTGGCCGGCCGTACCACGTGGTGGGAGATCTCCTTCGCGGCGCTCGTGCCGGTGATCGGCGGCGCGGGGCTGCTGGCGCTGGCGATCGTGCCGGGACGTTCACGGCTGGTTCCGGTCGAGACCGCCGACCCGCTGATCGTCATCGGCATCACCCGTTCCGGGCTGCGCCGCACGCTGCGCGCGGTCGCCCAGAACGTCGACGGCGTCGCCCGCGCCCGCGTCCGGCTGCGCAAACGCGCGATCGAGGTGACCGTGACCACGGGATCGGAGAGTTCGGGCGCGATGCTCAGGCAGGTGGGCACCGCGGTGGGCGATCGGCTGGCCGGCCTCGGCGCGATCTGCGCGGGCGAGGTCGTGGTACGGCTGCGCACCAGGGGGCTGTGATGCGCCAGTACTCGGGCAACCGGATCGGCCTGGCCGTCGTCGGCACGATCCTGCTCGCCGCCGGCGCCTATGCCTACCTGCGCGGCCAGAACCTGTTGCCGGGCCTGGCCCCGCGCGCGAAGGTCCTGCCCGACGCCGCCGCCGAGTCCGTCGCCGCGCAGCCGTGGATGCTCTGGCTGCTGGCGCTGATCCTGCTCGTGCTCGCCCTGCTCTCACTGCGCTGGTTCCTGCTCGGCCTGGGTTGGGGGCGCAGGGGCGCGCGCAGCGGGACGGGTACCGCGATGTTGTGCGTGGGCCTGAAGGACGTCGAGGGCCTGACCGGCGCGGCCGTACGCGTCGTGGGCGACGCCGAGCGGCTCAACGTCCACCTGGCCTGCCCCGCGGCGGCCGACGTCGGCACGATCGTGAACAAGCTGGACCGCGAGATCATCGGCCGCATCCGCCGCGAGGTCTGCGAGGACGACCGCGGCGCCGTGGTCCGCCTGCACGTACGCCGCTAGGCGCGCATCGGGACGTCAGCCGCTAGGCGCGCAGCGAGTCCAGCAGCCGGGCCAGCGCGGCCTGGGTGTCGGCCAGGTCGCGCGGCCCGCCCGCGGCGGCCAGCCAGAGCGCCGCCTCGTTCATCGCGCCGGACAGCAGGTGGGTCAGCGGGTCGACCGGCTGGCGCGCGATGACGCCCAGCTCGACCAGCCCGGCGAGCGCCTCGCCCAGGTGGCGCGCGGAGTTGTCCGCGTCGAGTTGCCGCCACTGCGCCCATCCGAGTACGGCGGGGCCGTCCACCAGCATGATGCGCTGCAGCAGGGGATCGGTGCTGGCCGTCAGGAAAGCCTGGCAGCCGGCCACCAGCTGGTCCCAGGGATCCTTCTCGGCGTCGGCCGCCGCGACCACCCGCGCGGCCACCTCCTGCTGCACCTGGTCGAGCACGGCGCGGAACAGCGCGGCCTTGCCGGCGAAGTGGTGGTAGAGGGCGCCCTTGGTCACCCCGGCGGCGGCGACGATCTCGGCCAGCCCGACCGCGGCGTAACCCTGGCCGGCGAACAGCCGCCTGCTCTCACGCAGTAGCGTCATGCGCGTTTGCTCACGTTGCTCGGCCCGGGTGCTCACATCGACCTCCATTTGACATACCGACGGTATGCGAGCTAGTTTACTTCACATACCGATGGTATGTGAAAGGAACTTCTCATGAACGTCAGCAGCTTCTACCCGGTCATCGGCAGCTCCCGGCTGGCCGAGTCGCGTGACTTCTACGTGCGCCTGTTCGGGTTCGAGGTCACCTTCGAGGCCGATTGGTATGTCAGCCTGCGCCGGGACGCCTTCGAGCTGGCCCTGCTGAACTACGACCACTCCACGGTGCCCGCCGCGTACCGCAAGCCCGCTCAGGGCATCCTGCTCAACATCGAGGTGGACGACGTGGACGCCGAGTGGGAGCGCCTCGTGCTCACGGAAGGGCTGAAGCCCGAGCAGGAGATCAGGACCGAGGACTTCGGCCAGCGCCACTTCATCGTCGCCGACCCCAACGGCGTCCTGGTCGACGTGATCACCAACATCCCGCCGTCGGAGGAGTTCGCAGGCGGCTACACCGCCGGATGACTGGCAAGTCTGGCCGGGGGGTCAGCGTGAGGGCCGGTCGTGACGGGTACGTCATCCCTTCCCCGACATGGCGAGGAGAAGACGATGACCCCTGGTTGCGGCAACTGCAGCTGCTCGGACGCGATGTCCACCGGCACCCCGCCGCGCTGGCAGATCGTGCGCGTCGAGTAGCCGTCCGCGATGCCCCCGCCCCGCGCTGAAGGGCGGGGGCAACACCCGGCCGCCTACACGTTGATGCCGTTGAGCACGCTCACCTGGAACGCGATCGCCGCGGGCGTGGCGGCGGGATCCAGGCGCACGGCCTCCGCCCTGGCCATGGCCGAGGCGAACGAGGTGTCCGGGACCTGGTCGCCGTCGCCGTCCACGAGTTCGTCCAGCGTGTGGGCGCCCTCGGCGAAGTTCAGCCAGGCCGTCAGCAACTGGGCGTCGAGCTGACGACGGGGGTCGATGCCACGCGGAGTCAGCACGGTGAACGCCCGATCCCTGGTCGAGACGTCCACGACCTCGGAGAACACCCTGCTCATGTGCTCCACCGTGCGCAGCAGGCAGCCCACGGGCGCTCCGCCGGGACGCATGCGCAGCGCCCAGAAGGCCAGCAGCCTCGGCCCGCCGCCGTCGCCGCCGTCGCCGGTGACGACCAGCGTCGCCTCGTCCGCCGCCTCACCGCCGTCGTCGTCGGCCGCCGTCACGCGCACGCCGTACACGCAAGGCCTGGTCCACGTGTGGCGGGCGACGTCGCGCACGTCGCGCGGCCGCACGTCGGGGCTGGGGTCGGGGTCGGTGCCCGGCGGATCGATCAGGTACGCGGTGCTCGTAATCTGCCCATCGCCCCAGGTCCAGGTGACGGTCAGGTCGTCACTGCCGGGGTCGGTGCCGCGCACCGCCCACTCCGCCGCGACCCCCGCGCGGGCGACGCGCGTGTCCGGCCCCTCGATGGCCGCGGCCGGCGCGAGGTTGGCGACGGTGATCGAGGCCGTGTCCTTGCCCGTGCGTCCGCCCTGGTCGGTGACGGTCAGCGTGACCGTGAACGTGCCGTCGTCGCCGTAGACGTGCGTGGCCTGCGCGCCCGTGCCCGTGCTCCCGTCGCCGAAGTCCCAGGCATAGGTGAGCGTGCCCGTCCCCGTCGCACCGCCGGCGAAGGCGACCGGCGCGTTCTCCACTCCGGTGTACGGTCCCCCGGCCTCGGCCTTCGGAGCCAGCGCCCGCTCGACGCGTTCGCGGATCTCCGCCGCGACCTCACCGGTGATCTCCGGCGGCGTCGGCGAGTGCGTGCCGTCGGCGTAGTCGGGGTCGTCGCGGAAGTTGTAGTCGAGGTTGGCCCAGTCGTCGTGCCCGGTCAGCGTCTGGCCGGGGCTGGCGCGGCAGTCGTCGAAGCCGAGGTTGTTGATGTCGACGGAGACCCGCGCGGGGTCCTGGCCGTTGTTCTCGTTCCAGTCGAGCGGGCCGTTGGCCTGCCCGCTGCTCAGGCCGCCGGCGCCGCCGTCCGCGCTCCAGAACGTGAAGTCGGTCCCGCCGGCGCCGACGCCGTCGGACTCCAGCAGCGAGTTCTCCTTCAGCTCGGTCAGCGCCCCGCGGGAGTAGTCCAGCCGGTTCGGCCCCGTCACCTGCGGGATCAGCGTGGTCTGGAAGGAGTAGCCCATGACGCTGATGTAGTTCGGCTTGCAGTTGGTGTTGTCGGCGCCGCCATGACGCAGGCCCAGGTTGTGGCCGAACTCGTGCATGAGCGTGCCCGCCTGCTCCCGGACGTCGCCGACGTGGTGGCCCGCGGCGTCCACGGTCCAGGGCGTGCCGCCGAGCGTCACCAGAACGTCGTTGCCGTTGATCTCGGCCCGTCCCGACGAGTTGCCGCCGTCGCGCGTGTGCCCGAACAGCACGTAGTGGTAGACCTTGCGTTTGGCCTCGATGACCTCGGGCCTGGCCCGCTGGGCGGCCGTGCCGAAAGCGCCGGCCTTGATCGTGTCGTACTCCGTCCACGTGGTCACGTCGTCCTCGTGGGCGAGCTCCTCGTCCAGGTCGATGTGCAGGGTGATCCCGGTGCTGCCGTCCGGGTTGACCACCGGGGCGGCGGCGAACGCGGCCACGACGTTCTGGCCGGCCACGGGCAGCAGGTCGTGCTGCTGCATGTGGTCAAGCTCCAGGTAGATGTCCTTGCGGCGGCGGTTGGCGCCGGTCAGCGTGAGGTCGGCGACGCCGTCGCCGTTCCCGTCGATGCCCGAGGTCTCCCATTCGTCGAGAATCCCGTCGAGATCGGTGTCGCCGCTGACGGTGAGCCTCGTCGTGCACGTGGCCAGGATGGTGGCGCCCGTGTGCGACGAGGTGACCTCGATCGTGATGTCGTCGGTTCCGATGGGCGCCGCGCCCGTCGTGAGGTGCGTGTTCACGTTGACCCCGGTGCCGCCGCCCACGTTCCTGACGAGATAGGTGTGGCGGGGGCCGTAGAAGTCGTTCTCCAGCATCACCGCGGTGAACGTGGTGTCGGGATCGCTCGCCGTCGGATTGCGGAAGCTGAAGTCGAGTGCGAACGTTTCACCGGCCGCCAAGGTCAGGTGCCGCGCGCTGAACCCGCAGCCCGCGGCGGGCGCGGCGAGCGCCGCCCCGCTCTGGCCGGGATCCACCGCGATGAGCGCCGCTGCCAGGAGCAGCACCATGGTCGTTTTCACGCCAAGGAAGATCACCCAGCGAAGATCATCAGAAACCCCGCATCATGGAATGATTCCAGCTCACCGCGCATATCGGGATCGCGACTCGTTGATCTCCGCCTCGTGGCGCACCGCCCAGCCGGCGAGGGCGGAGACCGGTTCGAGCAGCGTCCTGCCCAGCGGCGTCAGGCTGTACTCCTGAGCCGCTGCCTGCTCAGCCACCGCCTGATCCCGCTGCTCGACGCCGCCCCCGCTCCGGTGATCATCAACGTGGCGGGAGCGGGCAACACGGCGGGCGGCATCGTCTGGGAGGACCCGCAGCTGACCCGCCGCTACGGCCAGATCCGCGCCCAGCTCCAGGCCGGCCGTGCCAACGACCTGCTGGGCGTGGCCTTCGCCGACGTCGCCGGCAGCAAGGCCCGTTACGTGCTCTATCACCCCGGCTTCACCCGCAGCGGCACCGGCCACCGGAATCCGCTGGTCAGAGGCTCGCTCAAACTGCTGGCCCGGCTCTTCGCCCGGCCCGTCCCCGACGCGGTCCGGCCGATCGTGGGCTGGATCGACCGGCCTCCGTCGGCGGCGCTTTCCGTCTTCGACCGGGGGCGGAAGGCCGGCCTGTCGCTGAAGACACTCGACCCGGCGGACGCCGCCCGGCCGGCCGCCTATACCGAGAACCTGCTCCGGAGGGCTTGACCCTGACCCTGCGTCAGGGGTTCAGCATCGGATCCATGCCAAGCACATATGACAGATCAGTCCTGGAGGCCGACCTTCAGGCCATCCACGACAAGGGCGTCCCCGGGCTGCTCGCCGCGGCGCACACCGGCGGCGAACTGCTGACCGCTCACTGCGGCACGACCTCCGGCCGGCCCATCGCCCACGACAGCTTCTTCCGGATGGGCAGCACGGGCAAGACCTTCACCGCCACCGTGGCGCTCCAGCTCGTCGGCGAAGGGCGGCTGTCCCTCGACGACACCGTCGAGGATTGGCTTCCCGGCGTGGTACGCGGCAACGGCAACGACGGCGCCAAGATCACCGTCAGGCGGCTGCTCCAGCAGACCAGCGGCCTGCCCGAGTACATCTTCGACGTCCCGATCTGGACCGCGGCGGACTTCCGCGAGCACCGCCACGACTCCTACACCGCCGAGGACCTCGTGGCCCTCGCCATGCGCCACGAACCCAACTGGATCCCGGAACCCGGCGACCGGCGCTGGAGCTACTCCAACACCAACTACACGCTGACCGGGATGATCATCGAGAAGGTCACCGGAAACCCGCGCCCGCAGGAGGTGGCGAACCGGATCCTCCGCCCCCTCGGCCTCGACCGCACCTTCTCCCCGGGCGACGACCCCAAGCTCCCTGACCCGCACCCGACCGGCTACACCGAGTTCCCCGACAGCCCCGAGCCGGTGGAAACCACCGAATGGAACCTCACCCCGGCCAACGCCGCGGGCGACCTCATCACCACGATGCCCGACCTCGTGCGGTTCTGGCAGGCCCTGCTCGGCGGCGAACTCCTCAACCCGGCCGAACTCGCCGCCATGAAGCAGACCGTCCCCGCCCCCGAATGGGACCCCGTCTTCCCCGGCGCACGCTACGGCCTCGGAATCGCCCAGCTCCAATCCCCCTGCGGCCCCTACTGGGGTCACGCGGGCAACACCCCCGGTCACACCACCCACAGCGGCTTCACCGAGGACGGCCGCCGCGGAATGGTCCTGCTCACCACCTTGTGGGCCCCCAACGAGAACGCCCTCCCCATCGAGAAGCTCATCAACGCCGCGATGGACCACCTGATGTGCGACGCGAAGATGTAGAGGTGCTCACCATCGGCCAGCTCGCCGCCCACACCGGCGTGACGGTACGCGCCGTCCGCCACTATCACCATCTCGGCCTGCTGCCCGAGCCGGAGCGGGACGTCTCCGGATATCGCCGGTACGGCGCCGCGGCCGTCGTCGACCTGATCCGGATCAAGACCCTGGCCGACGCCGGCGTCCCGCTCGCCCGCATCGACGAACTCCTTCACGCCGGCCCCGGCCACTTCGCCGAGGCCGTCACCGAGATCGACCGCTCCCTCGCCGAAAAGATGGACCAGCTTCGCGAACACCGCAGGCGCATCTCCGAACTGGCCGCCGGAGACCGGCTGTTCCTCCCAGAGGACGTCGTGCGCATCCTCGACCGCGAGCGTGCCCTGGGCGTCGGCGAGGGTCTGGTGCGCCTGGAACGCGACGTCTGGATCATGCTCGCCGCCCAGACTCCCGAAGCCGTACCCGAATGGGTCGCCGTCAAGGGCGCGGCCCTCGACGATCCGGCATTCGTCGAGCTCTACCGGACGATCTCCCACGCCCTGGAATGGTCTCCCGCGGATCCACGACTGGCCGGCCTCGCCGAACAGATCACGACATGGCACCACAGGAACCTCGACCGGCCGGGCCCCGGCTCCACCGTCCCGGCCGACCTGATGTTCTCCCATGTCCTGCAATCGTCACCGGCACTGCGACGGCTGCTGGGACCCCACCCGGCAGACCCCTCGTGGCCTGGATGATCACGCCCCGCGATGACCGGCCCGTCGCCACCTGACGAGCGGCCGATCCGACATGACGATCAAGATGGTGCTATCTTCCTGGGTTCCTGTGGCGACCGGCAGATGTGGGGCGACGATGTTCACGTACGAGTTCGGTGTTGTCGAGTGGCTATGGGACACGAACGCCATCCGGGTCAACCTGCCGGGAGGCGACGAACGCGTGTTCTCCGGCAGCTACGACGAGGTGGTCGCGGTACTTTCCGAACTCGGCGGCCAGGGCTGGGACGTCGCCACCTGCGCCGCCCAAAGCAACTGGCTGTTCTGGACCATGCGCCGCCAGCGCTGACACCAGACACGCGACGGTCCGCCTGAACCCCTTGACGACGGAGACGGATAGCGCACGGACCGGTGCCGGCAGGCAGCAGCTCACCGGTCGGGAGCTAGCCGGTCGCGTCATCCGGGCGGGTCACTGACACCACCTGAACGAGCTGGTCAAGGCCGTCGAAGTCCTTCGGGTTGGCGGTATACAGGGGAAGTTCGTTGGCGGCGGCGATGGCCGCGATCATCAGGTCGGACGCTCGTCCTCGCGGTTGGCGGCCCATGGCATAGACGAGGGCGCAGGCCTGGCCGAACATGCGGGCCGACTCGGCGTCGTACGGCAGGGGGTCGCCGAATGTCGCTTCCACGTGCTGAAGGACCGCGATGCGCCGTGCCCGCTTGATCGGGTCGTCGGCGGCATATGGCCCCCGCGACAGTTCGCCGAGCGTGACCGCGGTGATGGCGGCCTCGACCGGAAGTTCAGCGGGATCGAAAAGTTTGAAGGCAGCGACGATGTTGGTATCGAGGATGCCGCGGTCGCGACGACTCATAGCTCGGTCCCTTCGAACGGGTCGCGCAGTGAATCGTCGATCACGTCGTCCCACTCGGCGCGCACGTCGGCCCAGTCGATGGCCGGAGCGGCGGCGAAGGTGGCCTGAGCCTCGGCCGTGGGCACGAATCGGCGACGCCGAATCGGCTTCACCTCGGCGAGCGGTTCCCCGTTGATCGTCAGAATGTACCGCTTGCCTTCCCGCAAGCCACGCGTCACGCTGCCGGAGTCGTTGACGAACTGGCGCACGCTGACCTCGGTGGGTGGCGTCGTGGGCTTCATGGCCTCATCGTACGTCAGCGTGCCACGATGTACCACGCCTCCCTCGCCCACAGCCTGAACCTCTTCGGCGCGAAGGTCCCCGGTAAAGACCATGAGCACTCGATGACGTTGACGGCCAGGCCGCCAGTTGTTGAGCATGTCCTGGCCGGTGTCGAGCATCGTCTTGATGATCTTGTCCATCCACGCTGTCCGAAATGCAGCAAGCTGTCGATCGGTGCTGCGCCGTCATGCCCTGACGCCACTCGTTCCGCCTGACGCGACCCGAGTAAATAAAGACGCACGCCTCCGGTTTCGAGGACGCCGGCCTTCGCCGGCGTCAACCCGGGCGTAGTCACAGGACGCCGACCATGTGGGGAGCGCGAGGGTGCTCCCTCGCCAAGGGGTGTGGGGCGGAGCCCCGCTGTCACAGCCCGAGCTCCAGCCCTCTTGTGAGGACCTTGCCCTCAGGGCCGCGGCCCCACAAAGAGCAGCCTGAACTTCTTGGTGCGAGACGCCCCTCGTGAAGACCCTTGCCTGTCAGCATTCGGTGACGTTGACGGCCAGGCCGCCGCGGGATGTCTCCTTGTACTTGTCCAGCAGGTCCCTGCCCGTGTCGCGCATCGTCTTGATGGGCTTGTCCGCGCACACGTTCAACACTGCGGCCTTGAGGTTCACTCGTAGTGGTAGCGGGCCTGCAAGATTATGATCTCGTCGTTCTCGACGAGATACACGAGCCGATGTTCGTCGGTGATACGCCTCGACCAAGCGCCCGCCAGCGCATACTTGAGTGGTTCTGGCTTGCCAATGCCTTCATATGGCTCACGTACGGTGTCTTCGATGAGTCGGTTGATCCGCTTGAGGATCTGTCGATCCGCCGTCTGCCAGTGGACGTAGTCATCCCACCCCTGGCTGGTGAATGCCACCTTCATCGTGCGGCCTCGTCGTCCAGCAGGTCGTGCTGCTCATACCGCCCTTCGAGAGCCTCTTGGTATGATTTGATCAAGCGGCGGGCATTTGCCGGGGAACGGAGCAGATGGGCGGTTTCCTGAAGGGCTTCATACTCTTCTGCGGAGACCAGGTAGGCATTGCCGCCCTTGGAGACGATTTCGACGGCGGTGCGGTCGTTGTTGACCTCTTCGATGAGTGGGAATAGGCGACGGCGAGCTTCGCTTGCAGTGATGGACACTAGCTTCCCCTTCTCGAGTGGTACCAAAAATGGTACCACTAATGCCAGTGTGAGCGAGGTCCACCCCACATCGGGAATCGGATCAACCCCACCGCAGGACCTCGGCCACACGGAGAGCGCGAGGGTTCTCCCTCGCCCGGGGTGTGGGGCGCAGCCCCACTGTCACAGCCCGCCCCCTACGTGAGGACCTTGCCCTTAACTGGGGTGTGGGGGCAGCGCCCCCACAAGGAACTGCCTGAACTCCTTGGCGCGAAGCGCTCCCCGTGAAGGTCTTGCCCTCAACACGGCGATGACGTTGACGGCCAGGCCGCCGCGGGATGTCTCCTTGTACTTGTCCAGCAGGTCCCGGCCGGTGTGGCGCATCGTCTTGATGGGCCTTGTCGTTCATCCGGTCCGCTCTGTTAAGAGGCGGTCAGAGGTTCGGCCGGACCACTTGTATGGCGATCACCTCTACGCCTTCATGAACGGTGATCGTGTACCAGATAGTGACGTCATCGCTGATGAGGTTCAGCTCATAAGCGTTTGGCACACCGGCCATAGGCTCGGCGAGCGTGGGTCGTGGCTCGTCCGGGAGAGTGAAGATGGCAAGCTGGACGGGTCTGCGCAGCCCCTCAGGCAGAGCCTCGATCTACTCCCACGCACGCTCAGGAAAGGCGATACGCCGGTCAGCCACCAATGCCCCACTCGGCGGCCAGTTCGTCGCGAGTGAACGTTCGCACGTGGCCTGGGGTGGGTGAGTTGTCCATGATGGCTCGCATGACCTGCTGGCGACCTACCTCCCGGCGCAGCCGGCGGACCTCGGCTTTAAGGGCCTCGTATCGTCACGAGGAATGGTGATGACCTCGTCATGGTGATTCGCCGTCATGCGCTCACGCTACCTGTCCTGTCCGACATCCCCGAGTGAAAGCACGTTCTATGAACAAGGCCGCCTACGTCCCTGCTGCGAGGCGGCCTGCTTACCCCCGGCGTGACCACGGGACACCGGAGCGCGAGGGTTCTCCCTCGCCCGGGGTGCGGGGCAGAGCCCGCTGTCACAGCCCGAGCTCCAGCCCTCTTGTGAGGACCTTGCCCTCAGGGCCGCGGCCCCACAAAGAGCAGCCTGAACTCCTTGGCGCGAAGCGCCCCTCGTGAAGACCCTTGCCTGTCAGCATTCGATGACGTTGACGGCCAGGCCGCCGCGGGATGTCTCCTTGTACTTGTCGAGCATGTCCCTGCCCGTGTCACGCATCGTCTTGATGGCCTTGTCCAGGCTGACGAAGTGCCGGCCGTCGCCGCGCAGGGCGATGCGGGCGGCGGTGATGGCCTTGATGCTGGCCACCGCGTTCCGTTCGATGCACGGGATCTGGACCAGGCCGCCGATCGGGTCGCACGTCAGACCCAGGTTGTGCTCGATGCCGATCTCCGCCGCGTTCTCCACCTGTTCCGGGGTGCCGCCGAGGACCTCGGTCAGGCCGGCCGCGGCCATGGAGCAGGCTGAGCCCACCTCGCCCTGGCAGCCCACCTCGGCGCCCGAGATCGACGCGTTCTCCTTGAACAGGACGCCGATCGCGGCCGCCGTCAGCATGAAGCGGACCACGCCCTCGTCGTTGGCCTGAGGGATGAAACGCGTGTAGTACGTCAGGACTGCCGGGATGATGCCTGCCGCGCCGTTCGTCGGGGCGGTCACGATGCGCCCCCCGGCGGCGTTCTCCTCGTTGACGGCAAGGGCGAACAACGAGACCCAGTCCATCGTCTGGAGCGGGTCCTTCTCGGGGGACTCGCTGCACAACTGGCGGTGAAGCTGGTGGGCGCGGCGGCGGACCTTGAGGCCACCGGGCAGCATGCCTTCCTTGCTGATCCCGCGGTGCACACACTCGGCCATGACGCGCCACAGGTTCAGGATGCCGTCGCGGATCTCCTGCTCGGTACGGCCGAAGGCCTTCTCGTTCTCCAGCATGAGGCCGGAGATGGACAGGCCGGTGTTGTGGCAGTGCTTGAGGAGCTCTTCGGCGGAGGTGAACGGGTACGGAACGACGGTGTCGTCGGGCTTGATGCGGTCGGCGCCGGTGGCGTTCTCGTCGACGACGAAGCCGCCGCCCACGGAGAAGTACACCTTCTCGCGGAGCTTCTCCCCGCCGGCGGCGAAGGCGGTGAAGCGCATGCCGTTCGGGTGCTCGGGCAGGCTGATCTTGCGTTCGAAGACCAGGTCCTCGCCGACGACGAACGGGATCTCGCGCTCGCCGTACAGGCGGACGGTTCCGGCTTCGCGCATGGCGGCGAGGCGTTCGTCGACGGTGTCGACGTCGACGAGTTCGGGCTTCTCGCCGGACAGGCCGAGGAGTACGGCCTTGTCACTGCCGTGGCCCTTGCCGGTCAGGCCCAGGGAACCGTAGAGGATGGCCTCGACCCGCGCGGTCCGCTCGACGAGGCCGTCTTCGTGCAGGCCGCGGGCGAACTTGTGCGCGGCTGCCATCGGGCCGCCGGTGTGGGAGCTCGACGGGCCGATGCCGATCTTGAAAAGGTCGAAGACGCTGATCGCCATTGATGCGTCCTTCCGCAACAGGGGGGAGGGCGGTGCCGGGGCCCATGCCGGGCCCCGGCGGTTGGTCAGGAGTCGCCGGAGGTGAGTGCTCCGTACTCCTCAGCCGAGAGGAGGTCCTCCGGGTCGCCTTCGAGGCGCACCCGGAACATCCAGCCGTCGCCGTAAGGGTCGCTGTTGACCAGCGACGGGTCGTCCACGACGGCCTGGTTCACCTCGGTGACCTCGCCGCCGACCGGAGCGTAGATCTCGCTCACCGACTTGGTCGACTCGACCTCGCCGATGGAGTCGCCGGCCTCGACGTTCGAGCCCGCCTCGGGAAGCTGCACGAAGACGACGTCACCCAGGGCCTCGGCCGCGAAGGCCGTGATGCCGACGGTCAGGGTCCGGCCGTCGTCGAGACCGGCCACCCATTCGTGCTCCTTGGTGTAGCTCAGCTCGTCAGGGATGCTGCTCACTTACGTCCTCCTGCTGGTTACTGCGCTTGTAGTTTCGATCCTCACCCGTCACGGACGGGCGCTGCGCTTGTAGAAGGGCAATGCGACGAGGTCCATGCCCTCCTGGCTGCCCCGGATGTCCACGGCCACGCCTTCGGTGACACCAGTGTCCACGTAGGCCATCGCGATGGGCTTACCCAGGGTCTGGGAAGGGGCCCCGCTGGTGACCTCGCCGACCACGGCGCCGTCCTTGGTCACCGGGTACCCGTGGCGGGGGACCCGGCGCCCGTGCGCGACCAGTCCGACCAGGCGCCGCCGTGGCGGGTCGTCCTTGACCGCCTCCAGCGCCGCCCTGCCGACGAAGTCGCCGGGCTTGTCGAATTTCACCACTCGGCCCAGGCCCGCGTCGAACGGGGTGAGCGCGGTGGACAGCTCGTTGCCGTAGAGCGGCATGCCGGCTTCGAGGCGCAGCGTGTCGCGCGAGGACAGTCCCGCCGGAATCAGCCCGTACGGCTCGCCCGCCTTGACCAGTTCCTGCCACAACGGCACCGCGTCCTCGTTGGCGACGAACAGCTCGAAGCCGTCCTCGCCGGTGTAGCCGGTGCGGGCGATGAGCGCCTGGGCCCCGGCGACGACGCCGGGCAGCCCGGCGTAGTACTTGAGTCCCGGCAGGTCGGCGTCGGTGAGCGAGGAGAGGATCTCCTGGGCGCGCGGACCCTGCACGGCGATGAGCGCCCACTGCTCGGACTGGTCGTCCACGACGGCGTCGAACCCGGCGGCGCGCGCGGTCAGCTTGCGGGCCACGAGGAGGTAGTTGGAGGCGTTGGCCACGACCATGAAACGTTCGTCGGCGAGCCGGTAGACGATCAGGTCGTCCAGGACGCCGCCGTCCTCCCCGACGATCATGGTGTAGCGGGCCCGTCCGGGCGCCAGCGCCGAGATGTGGCCGACGAGCGCGTAGTCGAGTGCCTCGCCCGCCTGGGGACCGGTCAGGAAGATCTCGCCCATGTGCGAGAGGTCGAACAGTCCGGCGGCGGTGCGCACGGCGTTGTGCTCGGCGGACTCGCTGCCGTAGCGCAGCGGCATCAGCCAGCCGGCGAAGTCGGTCAGCGTCGCGCCGAGACTCTCGTGAACGTCTCGCAGCGGTGTCGGTCGGGACATTGGTCTTCGCACCTCAGGGCAGGGTCGGATGCCAGCATCCTCCCCCTCTGTCATCGATGCCTGAGAGCTTCGCCCGGGTTTTGCCGGACTTTCACCTTCGGCGAGGCCCGGAGGCCTGCTTTCCAGAGGCACCTCGCCCGAGCGGTCCTTTGCCTTGAGAGGTTCGCGGGGAGGGCTTGCTCCTTCAGGGGCTCTGACCGGATTGTCAGAACGCTCTCCCGCACGGGTTCACCGGTGTCTCCAACCAGCCTAGTGCCGTCACGGGGGTGTTGTCGCGTGTGGATCGCGCCAATCGATCTCTTCCGTGAGCTTGTGCAGGGTTGTGGCGCCGATGCGGCCTTCGGAGTACATCTGGCCGAGCGTCTCGCGCTGCGCCCTGGCGAGCTCGTCGCGCAGTTCGTGCGGGGTGCCGGCGTTCGCCTCGACCGCGAGCAACTGCCGCTGCGCCCACAGCGTGCCGGTGTCGAGACGGTGGGAGATCTGGTCGAGCCTGTGCATCGCCGCCGCGGCCGCCGCCTGCCGCGCCCGCGCCTCCTCCTCGGGCGCCGCCACACCCCCACTGTCCGGTACGGCGGCGCGGCACGTGAGCAGGGCGAACCCGCTGACCAGCACCACCGAGGCGGCCGCGAAGATCAACGCGTCCTGGGCGGGCAGCGCGGGCATGGCCAGCGCGATGGCCAGCGTCGAGGCCCCGCGGGTGCCGCCCAGCGTGAGGGCCCGGACGCCGCGCCGGTCGACGGCCAGCGCGAACGCCAGCCGTACCAGCAAGGTCGCGCCCAGCAGTGCCGCGGTGACCAGCAGGACCGTCGTGATCGGCAGCCCGGAGTGTGAGCCGCCCAGATCGCGCAGCTGGAGCCCGAGCAGGACCGCGAGTGTCCCGCCGAGCAGGAACGTCAGCACCTGCCAGGTGATCCGCTCGGTGGCCCGCGCGGGGGTGTGGAAGAGGCGGCCGCGCGCCCCGACGTAGAAGCCGGCGGCGGTGACGGCGAGCGGGCCGGACAGTCCGAGCTTGCTCGCGCTGATCTCGGCGACGAACGGCGTGGCCAGCGAGAGCACGATCAGCGTCCCCGAGTCGGCCAGGCGGCGGCGCAACTGCACGACGACCCAGCCCAGCGCGAGACCCGCGAGCGCGCCGCCGGTGATCGCCCCGGCCAGTTGCAGCGCGGCCACGGAGACGGTTTCGGGGCGTTTGAGCTGCTCAAGGCCGATGGCGAGCAGCACGACCGCGACGCCCTCGTTGATCAGGCTCTCGCCGCGCAGCACGGTCAGCACGCGTTCCGGCGCGCCGAGCCGGTCGAGGACGAGTGCCTGGGTGGGCGCGAAGGCGGCGCCGACGGTCAGCGCGGCGCCCCACGGCAGGCCCGGGAGCAGCAGATGGGCCACGAGGGTGACGGCGCCGGCGGTGGCGAGGGTGAGCCCGACGCCGAGGAACATGATCGGCCGCCAGGCGGCGCGCGACTCGCGGGGCGCGCTGCGCGTGGTGGCGTGGTGGTAGAGCAGGGGCGGGATGAGCACGGTCAGCACGACGTACGGGTCCATCGAGACGACCGGCACCCAGGGCATGACTCCCACGAGCATGCCGAGCAGGACCAGGAACGGCAGGGGCGGCAGCCTCCACCGGGTGCTGAGAAAGCGGGCCAGCACGATCGAGACGGCGACGAGCGCGGCGATGATCACCAGGTCGCTGGACAAAAGCTCGGGCTCCCTCCTGAGGGGGATCGGATCCGGACAACGGTGGCGAGCCTATGGGCGATATGTCCGGATCAGGCCGAGCATGTGGAGGGCTTGGCGCCTGAAGTGATCAGTGTTTGCCGAGAGGTTCAGGGGCCCTGCGTGTTGCTTGCCCCGTGTTTAACGGGATATTTCGGGACTTTGCGGGGCGTGTGATTCAACGCATAGCGCGGCCGGCCGTCCCCCCGGATGAACGGCCGGCCACGGGGTGTGGCCGGGAACCTGGCACACCCCAGCGGTTCCCGGCCACGTCTGTACGACCGGCGCCTGGCGGGACGCCGGCCGTACATGCTCCTCTAGAGGCGCTGCCAGAGCGCGGGTGTGCCGGGCGGCTCCCAGCCGGGCAGGCTCGTGTGGCTCTGCAGGCACCGGTAGTTGGTGCCCTGGTAGCTCACGGTCGTGCCGGCCGTGTAGGAGGTGTACGGCGCCCATTCGTTGCCGGTGCTGCCCACGGTCAGGGTGAACGTGGCCGAGCGGTCCGTGCTGGTGCCGTCGCCGTTGAGCGTGATCGGATAGGTGCCGGTGGCGACCGAGGAGGTCGTCGCGATCGACACCGCGGAGGTCTGGCCGGCCGAGATGGTGGCCGGGCTGAAGCTCACCGTCACGCCCTGGGGAGCTCCGGAGGCCGTCAGCGCGATCTGCTGGGCCTGGCCGGAGGTGACCTGGGTGTTGACGGTGGCGCTCGCGCTGCCGCCGGGCTGGACAGAGGCGGACGCCGGGCTGACCGAGAACGAGTAGTCGTTCTGGACCTGCCCGATCGTCAGGTTGAAGGCGGTCGAACGGTCGCTGTCGGCGCCGTCACCGTTGAGGGCGATCTGGTAGCTACCGTTCGCCGCCGCCGCTGACGCCGCGACCGTGACCGTCGAGGACTGTCCCGCCGAGATCGTCTGCGGGTTGAAGGAGACGGTCACCCCGGCCGGGACGCCGCCGGCGGAGAGGCTGACCAACTGCGTCTGGCCGGAGGTGACCGTCGTGGTGAGCGTCGTCGTCGCCGACTGGCCGGGCTGGAGGGTTGCCGAGGCCGGGCTCACCGCCATGGAGTAGTCGTTCTGCTGTGACTGGCCGACGGCCAGGTTCCACAGCGCGTGTGCGGCCGCGTCGGCGTTACGGTCGAGCGCGGTCGTGTTGATGTTGGACGGATAGGTGTCGCAGGCCGAGTGGTAGCAGCGGTCGAACGACTGGTTGGCCTGACCGCCCCACTTGGCGGCCTGGGCGGCCGTCTTGCGTTCGCTCGCCCCGGTGAAGACGCCGCCGACGCGTACGCCGGCGTTCTTGAACGAGGCGTGGTCGCTGCGTCCGTCGCCGATGCGCTCCGGCTCGGTCTGCACGCCGATCGAGGTGTAGTAGTCGTTGAACAGCCGCTGCAGGGCCACGTCGTCGTCATAGACGAAGTAGCCGGGGTTGGGCGAGCCGGTCATGTCGAAGTTGAGGTACGCCTCGACGCCCGCCGCACCCCCGTTCTGCACGTAGTACCGGGAGCCGATCAATCCCTGCTCCTCGGCACCCCACCAGCCGAACCGGACGTGCTTGGTCACCGTCGGCCGCTGGCTGGCCAGGGTCAGAGCGATCTCCAGCAGGGCCGAGGAGCCCGAGCCGTTGTCGTTGATCCCCGGACCGGCGGCGACGCTGTCCAGGTGGGCACCGAGCATGATGGTCTGGTTGGTCGGGCCGCCCGGCCAGTCGGCGATGAGGTTGCTGCCACCGCTGAAGGTCTGGATCCGGGTGGTGTATCCGGCCGCGTCCAGCTTGCCCTTGATGTAGTTGACCGAGGCGTTGTACCCGGGCCGTCCTGAGGCCCGGTTACCGCCGTTGGCCGTGGCGATCGACTGGAGCTGGCTGAGGTGGGCTGTCACGTTCGCGACCGGGATGTTGGGCGGCGCGACAGCCTGAGCGCTCGTGGCGCCGGCGAGGGGGGCCAGGGCGGCCACCACGATGGTGGCCAGCCCTGACACTAGGAGTTTCTTCACAGCGGCTGCCAGAGTGCGAGCACGTTCGGCGGCTCCCAGCCGGGCAGGCTGGTGTGGCTCTGCCGGCAGCGGTAGCTGGCGCCCTGGTAGGTGACGACCTGGTTGATCGTGTAGGAGGTGTACGGCGCCCATTCGGTGCCGGTGCTACCCACGGTCAGCGTGTAGGTGGCCGTCTTGCTGCCACTGGTGCCGGTGCCGGTGAGCGTGATCGGGTACGACCCCGCCGCGACACTGGAGGTCGTGGCGACGGTCACCTGAGAGCTCTGGCCGGCGGTGACGGTGGCCGGGCTGAAGGTCACCGTCACGCCCGAGGGCTGGCCGGTGGCCGACAGCGCGACCTGCTGAGCGGAGCCGCTGGTCACCGTCGTGTTGATGGTGGTCTGGGCGGAGCCGCCCGGCTGAGTCGAGCCGGACGCCGGGCTGACCGCGAACGAGAAGTCGTCCTGGACCTGCCCGATCGTGAGGTTGTAGGTTGCGTTCTTGTCGACGGCGGTGCCGTCCGCGGTCACCTGTACGGCGTGGCCGCCCACGGGGCTGCCCGCCGAGGTCGACAGGGTCAGCGTCGAGGTCTGGCCGGCGGTGATCGTGGCCGGGTTGAACTGGGCCGTCACACCACTGGGCAGCGTGCCGGCGCGCAGCGTGATCTGCTGGGCGTTGCCGCTGGTCACCGTGGTCCTGACCGTGGTGGTCACGCTGTCGCCCGGGTCGGCCTGGCCGGCGGCCGGGTCGAGAGCGAGCGAGAAGTCGTCGGTCGGGGCGGTGCACGTCGGCTCGCCGGACTGGGCGCCCAGGCGGATGCCGTCGAAGGCGGCCTTCACCACGTTGAACTCGGCGCAGCTACCGGGCCACAGCTCCTTGGCGGCCTGCAGCGCGGCCACCCGGACCTTGGTGTGCGTCCACGGGGACGTCTTCTTGTTCAGCGTGGTCATGAAGACCTGGGCGGCCTTGCGGATGCCGATGCCGACGATCGCCGGGCCGTTGTCGCAGCGGGTGCTGGCGGGCTTGCCCTGCGGGTTGGTGCCCTCGGACATCAGGTAGAACCAGTGGTTCTGCGGGCCGGCTCCGGCGTGCACCTCGGGGAAGGACCCCGGGGTGTAGCAGTTCGGGTGGCCGAGAGCCGACGGGTTGTACATGTTGCGGATCGGGCCGCCGCCGAGCGCGGGCTCCTCACCGACCAGGTAGTCCGGCGGGTCGTTCGGGTTGTTGGCGTAGTGCTCGGTCACGGCGCCGAAGATGTCACCGGTGGACTCGTTCAGGCCGCCGGCCTCGTTGCCGGAACCCGCGCCGCCGGGCGTGGTCTGGAAGATGGCGTGGCCGTACTCGTGGCCGACGACGTCCATCGAGACCAGGTTCTTGCGGGCGGCGCCGCTGGCGCCGTTGTGGCCGTAGTTGGTGTACGAGCCGTTCCAGAAGGCGTTGGCCTGGGCCAGGCCGACACGCGCCGGGAAGCCGCCGCCGGAGCCGTTGATGCCGTTGCGGCCGACCCACTCCCGGAGCATGTCCCATTCCTTCTGGACTCCGTAGAGGACGTCGACGCAGGCGGTCGGCAGGTCGGTGGCGCCGCCGTTGCCCCAGGGGCTGGAGCCGGTGAAGGCGGAGCCGTTCTGGCCGCCGCACTGGATGCCGCGGCGGTTGGGGTCGACCATCGAGGTGGCCTGGGTGTCGATGGTGACGGTCCCGACGTAGTGGGACCGGCCCTCGGCTGCCTTGAACAGCTCGACCTCGTCGATGACCGCGCCGGTCAGCGCGTCGACGTAGACGGTCCGGTTGTTGGACGGGCCGGTGACGGTGGTCGCGTACGCCAGCCGCGGAGTCTTGCTCGCGGCGTGGATGACCAGCGACGGCGCGCTGACGCTGTCCACCTTCTTGATCCGTGCCTGCGACGTGGCGGCGGCGGTGGCCGCGCTCACCTTGGCCGTGGTGCCGACGTTGATGACGGCTTGCTGGCCGGTGGTGATGTCGCTGACCGACTGACCGGAGGCGTCCGTCGTGACGACGACCTCGCCGCCGTAGACGGGCAGGCCCTTGTGGGTGCGCGAATAGGTCAGGAACTGCAGGCCGTTCGCGCCGGGGGTGTTGGCCTGGAGGTGGTATGCGTCGTCCTGCGCGGTACGCAGGGAGGGAGCATAAGCAGCAAGTGCGCCCTGCGCCGAGGTGACGGCGCTCTTGGCCTCACTTGGAGTTGGGGGATCTTGTCCGGCCTGCGCCGCCTGGGGTACCAGGGCCAGCGCCAGCGCGACTAACGCGGCGGCCGACAGTTTGAGCTTGGGGTTCACTCTCGTGGCTCCTTGGGGGGTGTGAATCTGGCTGGAGTCAACCCCAAGCTGACATCGGGGGCTCACGGACCGTAACCCCACAATTTGTCATAACGTCACACTATGGGCGCCATGTCGCCGCAGCCACGCGTTGTATGTGGGGTTGCGCATGGCCTCCGACCAATAGGTCTTGGTGACCGCCTGGACGAGGTCCTTGGCGTGCGGAGCCAGCGCTCCGTGCTCGGTCCAGCCGATCAGGTGACGCATCTTCATCGGCGACCCGACCAGCGGCCGGATCACGATGCCGTCCCGCGCCGGGCTCGTGGCCTGGAACAATCCGACGCAGCGGCCCTCGGCGATCAGGTCGAGCGCGACGCTGAGGTCCACCTTGAAACCGACCATCGGCGAGAACCCGTGATCGGCGCAGGCGGTCCAGAAATGCTCGCGCGGCCCCGACTCCAGCAGCGCGTGCTGCGCCCATTGCTCCTTGGCGAGATCCGCCAGATCGATCTCGTCGTGTGCCGCCAGAGGGTGACTGGCCGTCAACCCCACGAACACCGGCTCGATCGCGATCTCGGCGTAGACGGCGCCCTGGGGCGGTTGCAGTTCGTGGCCGGGATAGTCGTCCAGGGTGGCCAGCTCGATGCGTTCCGACTCCAGCAGTCCGGGCAACACCTCGGTCGTCTCTTCGGTACGAAGGCTGATCTCGGCCTCTGGTAACAGGCGGCGTAACGCCTTGGCCGCGTAGATGGCCAGCCGGGTGAGGGCGCAGCCGACGCGGATGGTGTCGCGCTCGTCCCGCGCGTGGCGGCGGGCGTCACGCGCCAGGTCGTCGAAGGCGGGTAAGACGGAACGCGACCTCAACAGCAACCAGCGGCCTAAGGGAGTGGGCGTCGTCCCTTCGCGGCCCCGCTCGAACAGCGGGCCGCCGAACTGCCGCTCGATGCGGCGCAGCTGCGCTGCGAGCGCGGGCTGGGACATCCCGAGCGACGTCGCCGCCTTGGAGATGCTCCCGGTGTCCGCGATCGCACATACGACTCTGAGATGCCGGACCTCGAGCTCCACACTCCGAGAGTAAAAGTAAAGAAGCTTTCCAGTAAGACCCAATTCAGAATTCGCTGCTGACCTGGTGTTCACTGGGGCGACATGACCGCGTCGTGGGGGGTTCTACCTCGTGGTCTATCAGATTGGGGTCGATCGCGGCTTTTGCGGTGGATCGTGACCACCGACTTGACAGCCACCCCCTGCGGACCGGACAGGAGCGGGTGAAGACGCCGTCTGCACGCGCCGGGGTGGCCGGAGGCGGGGCCGTGGCCACCCCTCACGGCCACGGCCTGGCCTCCGGCGCCACCTCTCACCGCCACGGCCCGAGCCCCTCACCGCTACGGCCTGGTTTCCGGTGGCGCTCCTCATGGCCTCGGCCCGGTCTCCGGTGGCGCTCCTCCCCGCTACGGCCCGACCTCGGCCACGGTCCCACCTCCGGTACGGCCTCCTCATGGCACCACCTGGCCCGCTGGCCACCGGGTGTGTGGGGGCCGGGTCGTGGGTGGGTGTGCTCGGGGGGCCGGCGTCGGTTGGTGGGTGGTGGGTCAGGGGGTGGGGTGGGTGGCGGCGGTGGTCAGGGCGTGGAAGAGGGCGGGGTCGTTGCCGGCTTCCGGGTGCCATTGGACGGCCACGGCGAAGGGGTGGGCGTCGAGTTCTATCGCCTCGATGGTGTCGTCCTCCGCGCGGGCGCTGACGGTCAGGCCGGTGCCCAGGCGGTTGACGGCCTGGTGGTGGTAGTGGGGGACGTCGAGCGGGTCCTGGCCGAGGATCTTGGCCAGGCGGGTGCCGGGTTCGGTGTGGACGGGCAGGTGCCCGAACGTGCCCGGCGCGGGGGAGTGGCCCTCGTGGCCGGTCACGTCGGGCAGGTGCTGGTGGAGGGAACCGCCGAGGCTGACGTTGAGAACCTGGAGGCCCCGGCAGATGCCCAGGAAGGGCAGCCCGGCCTCCAGAGCCGCGGACATCAGGGCGAACTCGGCCTCATCACGAAATTTCCGGATGTAGCCGACACGGTCGTGGGCCGGCTCGTCGTACCGGGCGGGGTCGATGTCGCCGCCTCCGGCCACGATGAGGCCGTCCAGGCGGGTGACGAGTTCGGCGGGGTCGCCGGCCGGAGGCAGGATGACAGGCTGACCGCCGGCCGCCGCCACCTGCTCCACGTACATGTACGGCAGCAGCGCCGTGTCCATCTCCCACACGGTGAACCGCGCGGGCTCCACGTAACAGGTGATCCCGATGACGGGCCGCATGCTCATACCTCCATCCTCATCCATCCGCCTGCCCACCCGGCAAGCCGGTCAACGCAACACGCGAGCGGACACCTCACCCGGGGAATGGGGGGGTCGGGCGAGGCGTGTGGCTGGCTGGCCGTGGGAGCGGGTCGTCGCGGGGGCCCGCCCCGCGCGGCCGCCTGCCGTGGCCCTGGAGTGCCGCCCGCCCTGTGCGGCGGGTGGCGGGGGCGGCGGCTTGCCGTAACGGAGCAAAGGCCCGTAGCGGAGCAACAGTCCGTAGCGGAGCAACGGTCCGTAACGGAGCAACAGTCCGTAACAGAGCAACAGTCCGTAACGGAGCAACGGCCCGAAACCGATCAACGGCACGTAAGGCATCAGGGGCCCGTAGCCGAGCGAAGGGCTTGGGAGACATCAGGGGCGGCAAAGGGATCAGAACGGGGTGACGTACGCGCCGGAGATGCCGCCGTCGACGAGGAACTCCGAGCCCGTGATGAAGCTGGCGTCGTCGCTGGCCAGGAAGGCGACCGCGGCGGCGATCTCGGTGGCCTCGGCGAAGCGGCCGACCGGGATGTGGACCAGGCGGCGCTGGGCGCGCTCGGGGTCCTTCGCGAACAGTTCCTGCAGCAGCGGGGTGTTGACCGGCCCGGGGCACAGGGCGTTGACGCGGATGCCCTCGCGGGCGAACTGCACCCCGAGTTCGCGCGACATCGCCAGCACGCCGCCCTTGGAAGCGGTGTAGGAGATCTGCGAGGTCGCCGAGCCCATCACGGCCACGAACGAGGCGGTGTTGACGATGGAGCCCTTGCCCTGCCGCCGCATGTAGGGGATGACGTGTTTGCAGCAGAGGTACACGCTGGTGAGGTTGACCTCCTGCACGCGCCGCCAGGCGTCGATGCCGGTCTCCAGGATGGAGTCGTCGTCCGGCGGGGAGATGCCGGCGTTGTTGAAGGCGATGTCCACGCTGCCATAGGTGTCGAAGGCGGTCCGGTACATGTGGGCGACGTCCTCGTCGCTGGTCACGTCGGCCTTGACGAAGATCCCGCCGACCTCCTCCGCGGCCTTCTTGCCGGCCTCCTCGTCGATGTCGACGCAGACCACCCGGGCGCCCTCCTCGGCGAACCTGCGTGCCGTGGCCAGCCCGATCCCGCTGCCCGCACCGGTGATGACGGCGACGCGGTCCTGCAAACGCTGCATGTCTATGACTCCCAGGAGATGAAAACGTTTTTGGTCTCGGTGAAGGCGCTGAGGGCGTCGGGGCCGAGTTCGCGGCCCAGGCCCGACTGCTTGAAGCCGCCGAACGGGGTCCAGTAGCGCACCGACGAGTGCGAGTTGACCGACAGGTTGCCCGCCTCGACCGCGCGCGCCACCCGCAGCGCGCGGCCGACGTCGCGGGTCCAGATGGACCCGCTCAGGCCGTAGGGGGTGTCATTGGCGATGCGTACGGCGTCCGCCTCGTCCCGGAAGGACACCACCGACACCACGGGCCCGAAGATCTCCTCGGTGAACGCGCGGTCGGTGACCCGCGAGGTGAGCACGGTGGGCGGGAACCAGTAGCCGGGCCCGTCCGGGCAGGCGCCTTGAAGGTGCGGCCCGGCGACGAACCCGCGTACCCGCTCCAGGTGCTCGGCGCTGATCAGCGGGCCCATCTCGGTGTTCTCGTCGAGGGGATCGCCGACCTTCACATCCAGGACGGCGGCGCCCAGCGTCTCCAGGAACTCCTCGTACACGGTGTGCTCGACCAGGATGCGCGATCGGGCGCAGCAGTCCTGCCCGGAGTTGTCGAAGACGGCATAGGGCGCGGTTTTCGCCGCTTTTTCGAGGTCGGAGTCCTGGAAGACGATGTTCGCGGACTTGCCGCCCAGCTCCAGCGTCAGCCGCTTCACCTGGCCCGCCGCCTTGGCGGCGATCTCCTTGCCCACCTCGGTCGAGCCGGTAAAAACGATTTTGGCCACGTCCGGGTGCTCGACCAGCCGTGCGCCGGCGACCTCTCCGGCCCCGGGCAGCACCTGCAGCACGCCCTCCGGCAGGCCCGCCTCCAGGGCCAGCTCGGCCAGCCGCAGCGCGGTCATCGGCGTCCACTCGGCCGGCTTCACGATCACGGTGTTCCCGGCAGCGAGCGCGGGCGCGACGCCCCAGGTCATGACGACCATGGGGAAGTTCCACGGCACGATCACGCCCACGACGCCCAGCGGTTCGTGGAAGGTGACGTCCACGCCGCCGGGCACGGGGATCTGCAGGCCGTGGTTGCGTTCCGGGGCACCGGAGTAGAAGTGCAGCACGTCGCGGACGTTGCCGGCCTCCCAGCGGGCGTTGCCGATCGTGTGGCCGGCGTTGGCGACCTCCAGCTGGGCCAGTTCCTCGCCGTGGCGGTCCACCAGGTCGGCGAACCGGCGCAACAGCCTGGCCCGGTCGCCCGGCGCCACCTCGCGCCAGCTCGCGTACGCCCGCTTGGCACGCTCCACAGCCCGGTCGGCCTCGGCCGCGTCGGCGAGGTCGACCTCGGCCACCACGGCTTCGGTGGCCGGATTGATGATCTTCATGCTGGTCCCTTACAGACGTTCGAAGCCGCGGAACATTTCCCAGTCGGTGACCGCCGCGTCGAAGGCGGCCAGCTCGACGCGCGCGTTGTTGGCGTAGTGGGCCACGACGTCCTCGCCGAAGGACTCCCTGGCCAGCTTCGAGCCCTCGAACAGGGCGAGCGCGTCGCGCAGCGTGTGCGGCACGGTCTCGGCGCCGGAGGTGTAGGCGTTGCCGGTGAAGGCGTCCTCAAGTTCGAGCTCGTGGTCGATGCCGTGCAGGCCGGCCGCGATCAGCGCGGAGACGGCCAGGTAGGGGTTGACGTCGCCGCCGGGGACCCGGTTCTCCACCCGCAGCGAGTGGCCGTGGCCGACCAGGCGCAACGAGCACGTGCGGTTGTCCACGCCCCACTTGACGGCGGTCGGGGCGAAACTGCCGGGCACATACCGTTTGTAGGAGTTGATGTTCGGCGCGTAGAAGAGCGTGAGCTCGCGCATGAAGGCGAGCTGGCCTGCGATGAAGCGGGCGCCGAGCTCGGACATGCCGTGGGGTCCGTCTCCGGCCATCACCGGTTCGTCGGCGGTGCCGCGCAGGCTGATGTGGATGTGGCAGGAGTTGCCCTCACGCTGGTTCGGCTTGGCCATGAAGGTGATCGAGCGGCCCTCCTGGGCGGCGATCTCCTTGGAGCCGGTCTTGTAGATCGAGTGGTTGTCGCACGTCTTCAGCGCCTCGTCGAAGCGGAAGGCGATCTCGTGCTGGCCGAGGTTGCACTCGCCCTTGGCCGACTCCACATACAGCCCCGCGCCCTCCATCTCGCGCCGGATCCGGCGCAGGAGCGGCTCGATGCGGGCGGTGCCGAGCAGGGAGTAGTCGACGTTGTAGAGGTTCGCGGGCGACATGTCGCGGTATCCGCGCTTCCACGCCTGCTCATAGGTGTCCTCGTAGACACAGAACTCCAGCTCGGTGCCGACGAACGCGCGCAGGCCGCGCTCGTCCAGGCGGGCGAGCTGCCTGCGCAGGATCTGGCGGGGAGAGGCGGTCACATCGGTGTCGTCCTCCCAGGTCAGATCGGCCATGAGCAGGGCGGTGCCCTCCTGCCAGGGGATCCGTCTGAGTGTCGAGAGATCCGGTTTCATGACGAAGTCGCCATACCCGCGTTCCCACGACGACATCGCGTAGCCCTCGACGGTGTTCATGTCCACGTCCACCGCGAGCAGGTAGTTGCAGCCCTCGGAGCCGTGCCGCAGCACCTCCTCCAGGAAGAACCGCGCCGAGAGGCGCTTTCCCTGCAATCTGCCCTGCATGTCGGCGACGGCGAGCAATACGGTGTCTATGCGCCCAGCAGCAACTTCGTCCCGCAGGTCGGAAACGGACAACAATCCGGTGCTCACGTGAGGATGCTCCGATCTGGCCACGGCGGTTTCCCGTTGATTGGGCTAGTGTTAGACCATTGAGGTCCATGGCGGGATCGATTGTCAAGGCCCTGTGGCGGTGGGGGGAGCGAAGCGTGAACCCGTTGACGGTGCTGCGCCCCGTGCGCGCGGGCAACGCGTTCGAGGAGACCGTGGAGCGGTTGCTCCAGGCCATCAAGCTGGGCGTCGTCGCGCCCGGCGAGAAGCTCCCGCCGGAACGCGAGCTCGCCGTCCAGCTCGGCATCAGCCGGGTGACGCTGCGCGAGGCCATCCGCGCCCTGCAGGACTCCGGCTTTCTCGATGTACGGCGCGGCCGTTACGGCGGAGCCTTCGTCACCTATGTCCCACCCCAGCCCGGCACCGGAGCCCTGCGCAAGGTCGTCACCGACATGGGCAACGACGACCTCTCCGACGCCCTCACCTTCCGCATGGCCGTGGAGTGCGGCGCCGCGCAGGTACTGGCCACGACCTCGCTCGACGAGGACCGCCGCCGGATCCTGCGTGCCCGCCTGGACGATCTCAACGCCGCCGGGCCCGGTGAGTACCGCCGCCTCGACACCGCCTTCCACCTGGCGATCGCCGAGCTGACCGGCTCCCCGCTGCTGGCCGCCACCTGCGCCGACGCCCGGCTGCGGGTCAGCGACCTGCTCAACGCCATCCCGATGCTCCAGGTCAACATCGATCACGCGGCCACCCAGCACGAGGCCATTGTGGCGGCGATCCTGTCCGGAGATCCGGAGGCGGCGCGGCGTGCCGTGTCAGAGCATCTGGAGGGCACCGCCGCACTCCTGCGCGGCTTCCTGTCCTGAGCCTTCTGGCATCCTAGGAGGAGCGCGACTGGCGGCACAGAGGATGGAATCGACCATCGGGGAGCTCGTCGTGGAAGCCGACCGCCTGGGCGACCACGTTGCGAGGAGAGCCATGACCCGCATGCTTCCCGGCGGTCCGGTCGCGCAGAGTGTCCTGGAGGACGTCGCCGCGCGCGCCGCCGTACTGACTGCCAAGGGTGTCACGCCCTCGCTGGCCACGATCCTGGTCGGTGACGACGACGCCAGTGCCGGATATATCAGGATCAAGCAGCGGCAGGCGGCCGAGCTCGGCTTCGACTCACCGCACACCCACCTGCCGTCCGACGCCACCCAGGCCGACCTCCACGCCGCCATCGCCGCCTACAACGACGACCCGGCGGTGCACGGGCTGCTGGTGCAGTACCCGGTGCCCGGCCACCTCGACTACGACGCGGCGCTGCAGTCCATGGACCCCGACAAGGACGTGGACGGCATGCACCCCCTCAACATGGGCCGGCTGTCCCTCGGCATGCCAGGGCCGCTGCCCTGCACGCCCGCCGGGATCGAGGCGTTGCTCGCCTTCTACGAGATTCCGGTGGCGGGGCGGGAGGTCGTGATCCTCGGCCGTGGCGCCACCCTCGGCCGGCCGCTGGCCACGCTGCTCAGCCAGAAGCGGCCCACGGCCAATGCGGCGGTGACCGTCGTCCACACCGGCGTACCCGACTGGGCCCGCTACACGCAGCGGGCCGACATCCTCATCGCCGCCGCCGGGGTGCCGGGAATCATCCAGCCTGAGCACGTGAAGCCCGGGGCCGTCGTCGTCGGCGGGGGTGTCCGGTACGAGGGGCGGCGGTTGCTGCCCGACGTGGACGAGTCGGTTGAGGCGGTGGCAGGGGCGATCACGCCTCGGGTGGGCGGCGTGGGGCCGACGACGGTGGCGATGCTGTTCCGCAACGCGATCATAGCCGCGGAAAGGGCCGTGGGCGTTCCGGCGTGACCGCGCCTCGGTGCGGCGGTCCTTCCTGGGTACGCCGGTCGGCCGCCGCGGCTTCTTCCGGGATGACACCGTCCGGAGTGCAGCGGTCCTATCGGGGGCGCCGGAGGGTCATCGAGCTCGCCGGAGGGTCATCGACCTCGCCGGAGGGTCATCGACCTTCCGGCGTGACCATGGGAGGCATGGGGCCTTCCGGGGTGATCACGTGGACGACCCCGTCCGGCCAGGTGAGCGTGACGGCCAGCCCGTTCACCTCGGCTGAGGGGAGTTCGGGCAGTTCGTGGGCCAGGACGGCGGCGCTCACCCGCCAGCCGGTGGCGTCGGTGCCGGTGAGCGCCGGGACCAGGGCGGGCCTGCCGAACGCCGTGCCCTCGGACGCCTCCAGCACCGAAGGCGTCACCGCCCCGGCCAGCGGAATCAACCAGGACCCCAGCCCGTCCACCGCCCGCACCACGGCCCCGCCCGCGATCCTCCCGTCGGAGCCACCCACTCCGCCCGCCGTGTCCGCGGCCTGAACGGCGTAGCCGCCCACCCCATCCGCGCCCGTTGTGGCGAAGCCGCCCATCTCGTCGGCGCCCATTACGGCGGGATCGCCCGCTCCGCCCGTGGCTGTCGCGGTGGGGTCGCCCGCTCCGCCCGTGGCTGTCGCGGCAGTTTCGTCCGCTCTGCCCGAGGCAGTTGTGGCGAAGCCGCCCATCTCGTCCGCGCCCCTCACGGCGGGATCGCCCGCTCCGCCCGTGGCCTTCTCGGCGGTTTCGTCCGCAGCCCCCACTCCGCGGTCCCCTGGCGTGGCTTGGGGCAGTGCCCAGCCGGTCTCCCGGCCCACCTCGCCATAATGCAGCCGCACCTCCACCTCTCCGCGCACCACGCTCACACTGGCCACCCCGCTGCCCTCACTGAACGAGGCCGCCCAAGCGCCGTCGCCCAGCGAACCGGCTCCCCGAGGGACGATGCGTCCGCGGGGAGCGGAGCCCGCGTGGTTGTCCGGGACGTCGGTGGCGGTGGTGGGGCCGGTGCGGGTGGAGTACGCGTACCGGTCGTAGAGCGGGTCGCCGGGATGGTGCTGGCTGCCGTGGTTGACGACTCGGGCGAGGCCGCCGGTGTTCTGGACGATGAGGCCGGGACCGGCCAGCGCCAGTACTCCCCGCGGCCCCGGCTCCTCGGTGGCCGTCCAGACGGGGTGGTCGGCGGGCAGCAGGAGGCCGGCGAACGCCTTCGCGGCCCAATACGGCGAGGCGAACCCCGAGTACCCCTGCAGCGACGGTTCGTGCGGCCCGTGCCAGCCGAGCGTGAGGATGCCCTCCGGTGACAGGGCGTCGTGCTCCAGGAAACGGCGGAGCGTCGCCGAGGCGACGCCTCTGGTCTGGCCGGGTGTCAGCGGGGTGGATCCGGCGAGCGCTCCGGCGAAGAGCGAGGCGGCCGAAGCGAAGCGATAGGTGAGCGATCGGCCGTGATAGAGCATGCCGCCGTCACTGTCGAACATCAGCGCATAACCGGTCAGGAACTCTCTGAGCCGCTCGCCGTACCTCCCGACCGATGTCTTGGACAGCAGGGCGAGCAGGACCGGATACAGGTGCATCGCCCAGCCGTTGTAGTGGTCGAAGGAGCGGTTGGCGCCGTCGGAGTACCAGCCGTCGCCGGTGTACCAGGGCTCGATGCGCTCCAGGCCGCGCCGCACGGCCGCCTCGGCCTCCTTGGTGTGGAACCCGGCGGCCGCCAGGAAACCGCCCACCATGACGGGAAACAGCCACCAGTTGTTGTCCACCGGCTCATGCCGGAGCGCACCGGCCAGGTATCCGGCCACGCGTGCCTGGACGTCGCCGGGCAGGCGGTCCCAGAGCTGCTCGCGGGTGAGCCACAGCCCGATGGCGATCGACGCCGCCTCGACCATCGGCTGAGTACGGTCCCCGACCGGCTCCCAGACCTCCGGCCCTGCCCGCAGCCCGCGCCCATAGGGTTCGAGCAACTCGACCGGCCCCCCACCGGCCACCCGGAAGGCGGCGAGCAGGAACGTCCTCGCATACCCCTCCAGACCATCACATCGCGACGCGCTCTCCCGGCCGGGCAAGGTGATCACAGCACCGTCCGAGGAGCGATACGGTTCCACCGCGCCCAGCAGCCCGTCGGCCACCGCCTCCCAGTGGGCACGGGTCCACCCCGTGAGCGGGCTGAGCGAACGGTCCTCCGGCGGAAGGGGAAACATGCACCACTCCAAGGGATCTCCGATTGTGATCGAACGAAAGCATACGTTCATATCCGCACGCTAGGATCAGCAACGACCGAGTCGAAGGGGCAATCGTGTTCGTCGAGCAACGCCATGAACTCATCCTGCGCGAGGTGAGCGAGCGCGGATCCGTGCGGCTCACCGACCTGGTCGAGCGCGTCGGCGTCTCCATGGTCACCCTGCGCAGGGACGTGGAGAACCTGGCCGCGCAGGGGTTGCTCAAGCGTGTGCACGGCGGCGTGACCAGGGTCCGCACCGACCTGCCGGACTCGCCCGCCACCGCCGACACCCCCGCGGCGCCCGGCACCGGCGACACCGCCCTGACCATCGGCATGCTCGTGCCCTCGGCCACCTACTACTACCCGGCCGTCATCAAAGGCGCCCGCGAACAGGCCGCCAAACTCGGGGCAAGGCTGGTGCTCGGCGTCTCCCGCTACGACGAGGCCGAGGAACGCCTCCAGGTGGCCCAGCTCGTCGCCGGAGGCGGAGTGGACGGCCTCCTGCTCACCACGACCCGCCAGCCCGACGAGTCCCACGGAGACTGGCTCGCCGGCCTGAAGGTGCCCACGGTCCTGGTAGAGCGCCGGGCGGGACTCGGCGGCCCCGCCTCCCTGCTGGACGCCGTCGCCTCCCACCACGCCCACGGCGCCTTCCTCGGCGTCCGCCACCTCGCCGAACTGGGCCACAGACGCGTGGCCATGGTCACCCGCGAAAGCCCCACGGCCCCGCGCGTACGCCAGGGCTTCGAAGCGGCACTGCGCGACCTCGACCTGTCCGGCTACGCCGACCTCGGCATAGACCAGGAGGGCCCGTCCCACCACCAGGTGGGCGACGTCGTGCGCGCGGTCCGCGCCGAGGGTGTGACCGCGTTGCTCGTCCACAACGACGAGGACGCGTTGCTCCTGGTCCAGCACCTGCGCTCAGCGGGCGTCACCATCCCGGACGAGGTCTCCATCGTCGCCTACGACGACGAGGTGGCCGCCCTGAGCGACCCGCCTCTGACCGCCGTGGCCCCACCGAAGAGCGCGGTGGGCGCCCACGCCGTAGACCTCCTGATCCGCCGCCTGACCACCGGCCCCAAGACCCCCCGCCAGCACATCGCCCTCCTCCCCGAACTCCGCCCCCGCGCCTCCACCCGCCCCCACTGATCGTCCCGCTCCCTCTTTCGCTTTCGCTCCCTTTGCTCCTTTTCGCTCCGTGCGCTTTCCCTCCCCGCAACGCTGCCCCACCTTGTGCTGCGTCCCCTCTGTGGCGCGTTCCCGCGCGCCTTGCGCCCGGCCTTCGTGCTGTCCCGCCTTGTGCTGCGTCGCTGTGCTGCCTCGCCTTGCGCTGCGTCCCTCTGCGGCGCATTCCCGCGCGCGTCGCGCCCGCCTTCGTGCTGCACCTTTCCGTTACGGCAAGCCACCCCGCCCGCCCCGCCGTCGTAGGTTGCCGCCTGTCGAGCGCTGGTCGTGAGGGCTCACGGGTCGCTCGCCGCAACAACTCCGCTCTTGCCCAGCCGCCGTGCCCCACGTCCCCACCGCACAGCGGCGCCGAACGCCACCGACCAACCCCCCACCGGTCGGCGCCGGAAAAGCGCAGGTGGCTCGCCACCGACCGCGTCCCGCACCGCGCGTTCTGCCCGGTTGTCGTGGTGTCGGGCCCCTTATCCCGCGTGGCTGTCGGGACTACGCGATGGGCCGGTGTCCGGAGGCTGCGCAGGTCAGGCTCGCATCCCGGGACCGGGCCTGTGCGGGTGCGGGCGCGGGTTGCGTCGTCGGGCAGAGGGCGGGCGATCGGCCGAGAGCCCAGGGGGTGAGTGCGGGATGGGGTCAGTGGTGGAGGGGGCGGTGCGGGCGCTGGCTGGTGGAGGGGCGGTGAGAGCTGGCTGGTGGAGGGGGCTGGCTGGTGGTGGACACGGGGTGGTGGTGGACACGGGGTGGTGGACACGGGGTGGTGGACACGGGGTGAAGCGGGGTGAAGCGGGGTGAAGCGGGGGTGGGGGTGGGGTGGAAGCGGGGTGGGGGTGGGGTTTCGAGATGGAGTTGTGATGATCGAATGGTAGACATGTGTTCGGTTATGAGCGAATGATGCTCCAGAACGATCGGATTTCGATCGATTGCGGAAAAGGAGCATCGATGGAGCGTAAGCGCGCCGCCGCCGGCCTTGCTGGGCTGCTGGCCGGGATCACTATGCTCGCGGCCTGCGGTGGGGGGCAGGAGGGCGGCGGGTCCGGGGCGGGTGGGCAGCCGGTTACCGTCACGTTCTGGGGCTGGGCCAAGGGCACTCAGCAGGTCGTGGACGCCTTCAACAAGTCGCACAAGGACGTCCAGATCAAGTTCGAGGAGATCCCCTCGGGCAACGCGGGCGGCTATGCGAAGTTCGCCAACGCCGTCAAGGCCGGCAACGCGCCCGACGTCATGTCGATCGAGTATCCCCAGTTGCCCGATTTCGTTAATCAGGGCGCGTTGCAGGACATCACCGCTGCTACCGCTGACGTCAAGGGGAAGTATCCGGGTTCGGTCTTCAGCCTGGTCGAGCTGGGAGGGAAGACCTGGGGGGTGCCCATGGACGCGGCTCCACAGGTGTTCTTCTACCGCAAGGATCTGTTCGAGAAGAACAAGATCGAAGTGCCGGCGACCTGGGATGACTTCAAGGCTGCCGCAGCCAAGGTGAAGAAGGCGGACGGCAAGGCGCGGATCGCCACGTTCTTCCCTGATGATCCCAGTGTGCTGGCCGCGCTGGCGTGGCAGGCGGGGGGTAAGTGGTTCGGGACCGAGGGCGACGCCTGGCAGGTGTCGATCGCGGACGAGGCCACCAAGAAGGTCGCCGGCTACTGGCAGGACCTGGTCAAGGACGACCTCGTGCATGTGCAGGCCTCGTTCTCGCAGCCGTGGAACGCCGCCTTCGAGGACGACACCCTCTGGGGCTATGTCGGCGCCAACTGGGGTGCGGGCGTCATGAAGAGCGGCCACGCGGGCCAGTCCGGCAAGTGGGCGATCGCGCCGGTGCCGCACTGGGGGACGCCGTCCAGTGGCATGCTCGGCGGAACCACTTTCGGTGTGTCCAAGAACAGTAAGAACAGTAAGCAAGCGATCGAGGTCATTAAGTGGCTGACCGGTTCTGAGCAGGCTTGGACGGCCCGCCTGGCCTCCGGTACCTCCAGTGGCTTTCCTGCCATCGCCGACCTGGTCCCGGTCGCGGCCAAGAGCTTCGACGCGTCGTTCTACGGCGGCCAGGACATCTACGGGCTGTTCTCGGAGTCGTACAAGACCATTCAGCCGGGGTGGACGTGGGGGCCGAGCATGGTGCAGACCCTCACCGCCTTCAAGGACTCGCTCGGCAAGGTGGGCACCGGTGAGACCACGATCCCGTCGGTTCTGGACACCGTGCAGACCGCGACGGTCAACGAGATCAAGGCCCGCGGGCTGAACGTCGCCGCCCAGCAGTGACACCGGTACGGCACGCCCCGCCGGACCCAAAGGTTGCGCCGGACCGAAAGGGTTGCGCTGGACCAACGGAGTCGCGCCGCTCCGGAAGGATCCGCGCCGCACCGAAAGGTCCCGACGGACCAAGAGGATCCGCGCCCCCATCGGAAGATCCCGACAGCTCAAGGAGATCCCGATGGATCGAGGGGATCTCAGCGGATCAAAGGGGGTCCCGGCGGATCAAAGGGGGTCCCGGCGGATCAAAGGGGGTCCCGGCGGATCAGAGGGGGTCCCGGTGGATCGAGGGGATTCCGGCGGATCAGAGGGGGTCCCGGTGGATCGAGGGGATTCCGGCGGATCAGAGGGGATTCCGGTGGATCGAGGGGTCCCGGGGTGCCGGAAAGGTCCGTGACCTGTGTCGGAAGGAAGGATGCGCGATCTACCCCGAAAGGGTGCGCGCCGTAAAAGATCGATGACGAAGGAGCAGCATGCGCAGTGAGGCGGCGCGGCGGCGGGGAGCGGTTGTGCTCTTCGTGGGGCCGTTCTTCGTGCTCTTCGCCGCGGTGATCGTGGCGCCGCTGGCCTACGCGGTCTATCTGAGCTTGTTCAGTGAGAAGTCCTCGGGGCTCGGGTTCGGTGGTACCGAGACGGTGTTCGTCGGGCTTGGGAACTACCTGGACACGCTTGGGGACAAGGCCTTCACCGACGGGTTCCTGGTGATCGCCGGCTACTGCCTGCTCTACATCCCGCTGATGATCGGCGGGGCGCTCGGGCTGGCGTTGTTGCTCGATTCGGGGCTGGCGCGGCTGCGGAGGTTCTTTCAGCTGGCGTTGTTCATGCCGCACGTCGTCCCGGGCGTGATCGCGGGTCTGATCTGGCTCTATCTCTATCTGCCGGGGATCAGCCCGATCGTGGATCTTCTGGGCGGGGTCGACTTTCTCGGTGGCGGGGCTGTGCTCGGGTCCATCGTCAACGTCGCGCTCTGGGAGTGGATCGGCTACAACATGATCATCTATTTCGCGGCGCTGCAGGCCATCCCGGCCGAGGTGCTGGAGGCAGCGCGGATGGACGGCGCGGGCCGGTTGAGGACCGCCTTCAGCGTGAAGCTGCCGCTCATTCGCGGCGCCGTCATCACGACGCTGCTGTTCACGATCATCGGCTCGCTGCAGTTGTTCACCGAGCCCATGGTGTTCGACAACTCCAGTGACGGCGTGGTCAGCACCTGGACCCCGAACATGTACGCCTACAACGAGGCGTTCGGCAACAACGACTACGGCCAGGCGGGCGCCGCCTCGATCCTGCTGGCGCTGCTGGCCGCCGTGATGTCGTACGTCGTCACCAAGTGGAGCAACCGCCGATGAAGTGGATGTCCCGGGCGACGGTCAACCTCTTCCTGGTGATCGCCGCTCTCTACACGCTGCTGCCGCTGACGTGGCTGCTGTTCGCCTCGACGAAGACCCTCGACGACCTGTACGGCACGCCGGGCTTCGCCTTCGCCGACTTCAGCCTGATCGACAACATCCGGGCCGTGAGCAGCGAGAACGGCGGCATCTTCTTCCGCTGGTATCTCAACAGCGTCCTGTACGCGGGGGCCGGAGCGGCGGTGAGCGCGCTGATCTCGGTGATGTGCGGCTTCGCCTTCGACAAGTACGCCTGGTTCGGCAAGGAGAAGATGTTCGGCCTGGTGCTGCTCGGCGTGCTGGTGCCGACCACGGCGACGGCGTTGCCGCTGTATCTGCTGGCCTCGAAGGTGGGCGTGGTCAACACGTTCTGGGCGGTGTTCGTCCCGGCGCTGGTACATCCGTTCGGGGTCTATCTGTCCCGCGTGCTGTCGGCCGGCTACGTACCCAATGAGGTGCTTGAAGCGGCGCGCTCGGACGGTGCGGGGGAGGTGCGGGCGTTCGTGAAGGTGGCGCTGCCGATGCTGCTGCCCGCGTTCGTGACGATCTTCCTGTTCCAGTTCACGGCGATCTGGAACAACTTCTTCCTGCCGCTGGTCATGCTCAACGACCAGCATCTCTACCCGCTCAGTCTCGGGTTGTTCACGTGGGAGAAGCAGGGCAACGCCTTCCCCGAGTTCCACACGCTGGTGATCACGGGCTCGCTGCTGTCGGTGGTGCCGCTGCTGATCGTGTTCATGTCGCTGCAGCGGTTCTGGAAGGCCGGGATGACGGCGGGCAGCGTCAAGTGAGTGATTTCTCGGGGGATGTCATGAAGAGGCCCAGGACGCTGGTCGCCATGGGCGCGCAGGTCGCGCGGCGGCTGCTGCGCGAACCGGTCAGAAGCCGCCTGGCGCTGGTCGCCGATGTGGACCCGGATCTGGTGGTGACCGACTTCGCCGACGCCGACCTGGCCGAGGTGGAGGTGCTCTACACCTCGTGGGGCTGCCCGATGGTCAGCGCCGAGGTGCTGGCCAGGGCGCCGAGGCTGCGCGCGATCGTGCACGCGGCGGGGTCGGTCAAGCACCATGTGAGCGAGGCCTGCTGGCAGCGTGGCATCAAGGTCTCCACCGCCGCGGCGGCCAACGCGGAGCCGGTGGCGGAGTTCACGCTGGCCGCGATCTTGTTCGCGAACAAGCGGGTGTTCGACATCGCCCGCGACTACCGCGCGAACCGGGCCGACGGTGACTGGGACGCCCGCTATCCCGGCTTCGGCAACTACCGCCGCACGGTCGGCGTCGTCGGCGCCTCCCGCATCGGCCGCCGTGTCATCGAACTCCTTCGCCCCTTCGACCTGGACGTTCTGGTCAGCGACCCGTACCTGCGCGAGGACCTGGGCGCCGAGCGGGTGAGCCTCGACGAGCTGGTCTCCCGGAGCGACGTCGTCAGCGTCCACGCCCCGGACCTGCCGGAGACCCGCTACATGATCGGCAAGGACCGGCTCGCGGCCATGCGCGACGGAGCCACGCTGATCAACACCGCCCGCGCGGCCCTGGTCGACCAGGACGCGCTCACCGCCGAGCTGGCCTCGGGCCGCCTCCACGCCGTGCTCGACCACACCGCCCCGGAGATCCTGCCGTCCGGTTCCGTCCTCTACGACCTGCCGAACGTGCTGGTCACTCCGCACATCGCCGGTTCGCTCGGCGGCGAGCTGGCCCGCATGGCCGATCTCGCCGTGGACGAGCTGGTCCGTTACGCCCGCGGCCTGCCCTTCGCGCACGGAGTGGAGCCCGCGAGCCTGTCCCGCTCCGCCTGATCCCGACCTTCTGGAGAGCAACCGATGCGCTTAACCCCCCGCCTGGCGCTCCTGACCGCGCTCGTCGCGGCCTGCGCCGGGCTGACCGCCGCCCCGGCCCAGGCCGCCGCCGCACGTAACTTCTTCGTCGACTGCCAGGCCACCCCCGGCGGTTCCGGCCGTGACGCCGCCGGGCCACTCACCGCGCTGGCGCAGGTCAACGCGATCGTGTTCCGCGCGAAGGACACGGTCAAGTTCCGCGCGGGCACCGTCTGCACCGGCCGCCTGGAACCACTCGGATCCGGTACGGCGGGCCGCCCCGTCACCTTCACCTCTTACGGCACCGGCCCCAAGCCGATCATCCAGGGCGACGGCGGCGAGTGGGCCGTTCACCTGGTCGACAACAGCCACGTCACCATCGAGAAGCTGCACATCACCAACCCGGCGCCGACGACGGGCAAGCGGACCGGCGTGCAGTACAACTCCACGACGGCCGCGCCCAAGGCCGGGCTGGTGCTGCGCGACCTGGAGATCTCCGACGTCGCCGGGTGGGGTGACAAGACCGGTGCGAACGCCTCCTGGTTCTCCTACTCCGCAGGCATCAGCATCCAGGCGCTGCCCGACGGCGTGCCAGGCCCGATCGACGGCATCACGATCACCGGCAACCACATCCACGACACCGGCGGCGGCGGGATCAAGATCAGCCGGAAGGGCAATGACTACCACCGCGACGTGCTCATCGCCCGCAACACGATCAGGGCGGTCGGCGGCGACGGCATCGTGGTGCACGCCTCGGACCGTCCACTGGTGGAGCACAACTTGTTCGACGAGGGCGGAGCCGGGAAATACCCGTACATTGACGGAAATTTCGCGGGCATGTGGCCGATCAACTCGGTTGACCCGATATTTCAGTACAACGAGGTGACCCGCCAGCGGCCCACCATCTACGACTCCACCGCCTGGGACTGCGACGGCGGCATCAAGGGCACCTGTCTCTACCAGTACAACTACTCGCACGACAACGCCGGAGGCTTCTTCCTCGGCTGCCAGGGCTGCACCGAATTCCCCAACTACAAGGCGACCGCCGTCCTGCGCTTCAACATCGCCCAGGACGACTGCCGCATCGCCAACACCGACAACGCGCCCTTCCGCGTCTACAACAACACCTTCTTCTGCTCCAGCCAGAAGGTAGACATGCGGCTCAACCAGGACACGCGCCTCGTCAACAACATCTTCTACGCCGCCCACGGCGCCTTCCCGACCGGCACCGGCATCACCTACGACGCCAACGTCTACCACGGCGGCATCACCCCGCCCGCCGGCGACGCCCGCGGCATCACCGCCGACCCCGGCCTGGCCGCGCCCGGCACCGCCACCGGTGCCGGCGACGTGGACGGCTACAAGCTGCTCGCAGGATCGCCCGCCCTGGGCACCGGGGTGGCCGTGGACGGGCTGGGCGCCCGTGACTACTTCGGCAACCCGTTGACCACGCTCAGCAGGGGCGCCTACTCGGGGCCTCCCGTCGCGGCGCAGCCGTACCGGAGGATCGAGGACGCCTACAACAACGTCGGCGTCAGCTCCGACCTCAACCCGAACACCGGCGGGCTGTCCACCAGCGGACGCAGTTATCCGGGGCAGGGGCTGGAGAAGGCCGGGCTCGTTCCCGGGCGGCCGGTGAGCGTGCTCGGCGCGTCGTTCGTCTGGCATCCGCGCCCGTACGGCTGGGCCGACAACGTGAAGGCGGCCGGTCAGACCATCCGGGTGTCCGGGAAGGGGGCGAAGCTCGTGTTGCTGGGGGCCGGGGTGTTCAAGGTGCGGGAGGGCGAGTTCACCGTTACCTACACCGATGGCAGTGCCGAGTCGAAGACGGTGCGGTTCGGGGACTTCTGGGATTCCGCGCCACCTTCCGGTGGGGTGGTGGTCGCTCGCACGGACTATCACAACATCACCCAGACCAGCCACAAGAACCCGGCCACCGGACAGACCCGCGAATCGGGCGTCACGGTCTTCGGCTACTCGGTCCCCTTGGACCCGGGCAAGACGGTCGCCTCGGTCACGCTGCCTGGGGGGAGCCCGCTCGCGGACGCCGGTCTGCACGTCTTCGACATGAAGGTCGCCGGCTGACCCCATGACGCCCACCACCCCGCACCCCACCAGAGCGCCCCGCCCCAACGCGGCGCCGCTCCCCGGCGGAACGCCAAGATCCGCCGGGGCGCCATCCCGTGGCGAGGCACCGCACCGTGAGCCGGCCGCGCGGCCCGAGCAGGCCGGGCGCCCCGGGCGACCAGGGCAGCCTGGGGGGTCTGGGCAGAGCCGGCGGTCCGGGCAGAGCCGGCGGTCCGGATGGGCGGGGTGGTCTGGGGGATCCGCGTGCCTCGACGGTGTCTCGTGCTCCGGCCGGGGCGGGGTTGGGTGGGCCGGTCCGGGCGGGTGGCGTGGCCGTTCCCGGTGGTGGGTTCTCACCGTGGCCGTCACCGCGATGCTCGTCACCGCCTGCTCCCTCACCCCACCGCCACCGGGGGAAGAGGTGGTGGTGCTGGTCGATGGGGAGCCGGTGGTGCGGGCGGAGCTGGAGCGCGGCATGAACACCGCCCGCGCCGGCGTCGCCGCGGCCAACGGAGGCGCCGTCCCGCCCGACCGGTTGCGGGCCGAGGGGCTGGCGCTGGCCGTACAGGACAAGGTGCTGCGGTTGTGGGCACGCGAGGAAGGGCTGCTCGCCGACGTCAGCGAGGCGGGTTTCGCGGCGGCGCTCGCGGCGGAGAACCGCCGCCGCGAACAGGCCCGCGCGTCAGGCCGCCCGCTGCCCGGGGTGCCGTCCTACGACGAGTACACCTTCGCCGGCCTGCGTGCCGCCGAGCTCAGGAAGGCGCTGGCCGACCGCCTGGACCTGCCGCGCGAGCGGGTCCACGCCCACTACGACGAGCTGGTGAAGGACCTCACGGGCGAGCCGCCCACGTTCGCGGAGTCCGAGCAGCGGGTACGGCTCTCGCTCGCCGGCCGCGAAGTCACCAAAGAGCTCGCCAAACGCCTCCAAACCGCCCAAGTGACCCAGCCGTCGCGCAAGGTGCAATGAACTGCTCGTACCATCGGTTTCAGGGCTATGGGGTATTGGTTCGAGCACAGCATCGTTGCGACGGGGCGGCTACCGCTGTTCTGTTTCTTCGTCGCGCTCATCGGCGCCTTCGTTTTTGTGCGCATCAACGTCCGGCTGATCCGGGCCAAGATCGGATGGTTCCGCAACGTCAGCGTCGGCGAGATGCACATCCACCACGTGGTGTTCGGGGTCGTGCTGATGCTGATCGGCGGCGTCACCGGGCTGGTCGTGGCGGGGGCGTCGCAGCTGTGGTTCGCGGTGGCGGCCTCGATCTTCGGGGTGGGTTCGGCGCTGGTGCTGGACGAGTTCGCGCTGATCCTGCACCTGCACGACGTGTACTGGGAGGAAGAGGGACGAACCTCCGTCGACGCCGTCTTCATCGCCATCGCCGTGACCGGTCTGCTGCTGATCGGACTACGGCCGCTGGTCGTGGACCTCTGGGGCCTCGCCGACACCACACTGGTGATCGTCTGTAATCTCGTGCTCGCCGTGGTGACCCTGCTCAAGGGCAAGATCTGGACGGGTCTCGTGGGCCTGTTCGTGCCGCTCGTCCTGGTCGTCAGCGCGGTACGGCTGGCGCGTCCCGGCTCTCCCTGGGCGCACTGGTTCTTCGCCGGGCGCAACCCGCGCAAGCTCGCCAGGGCCATCCACCGGGAGGACCGCTGGCGCCGGCCGGTGATCCGCGCGAAGATCGCGTTCCAGGAGTTCGTCTCGGGACGGCACGACCTCCCCTCGACCAGGAAGCGCCGAGGACAGGTGTGACGCCGGCTAGTAGCCGGTGGGGGCGGGCCAGTGGCGTTCGACTCCGGCGGCGTCCAGGCCGGCGGTGAAGTCGCTCAGGTGCGTCTGGTTCTCCCCGACCTCGTGGGGTTCGGTGCCCCGGCGCAGGCAGTACGCGGCGAGATGACCGGCGACCTCCCCGATGTTCCACTCCACGGGATGCAGCCGGAAGCAGCCGTTGGAGATGTGGGTCGTGCCGAGGTTCTTGGCGGCGGGCAGCAGGTTGCGCATCCTGACCGGCAGCAGCGCGCCCAGGGGGATCTCGAAGGGCACGCTGGCGATGTCGATGTAGTTGTCGCCTCCGGTCGAGGGGTGCAGGTCGATGCGGTAGGCGCCGACGCCGACCGAGTCGTGGTGGCGTAGTGCGCCCCGTTCGCCGACGATGGCGCGGGAGACGTGGTGCTCGGTCACGGTCGTCCGGGCGCGGATGCGGCGCGACTCCCGGACATAGGCGGACTTGGCCAGGCCGTCCCCGGTGCCGACGACGTCGTGGCGGAGCCGGAGCCCGGGGAAGCCGGTGCCGCCGTCGAGCCGTGGCGCCTCGGTCTGCAACCAGTAGAGCAGGGACAACGACAGCTGCTTCGCCTCCGCGTGGGCACGCGCGGCCGTGCCGGGGTCGACCTCGATGATCGGCTTGAGCCAGTAGTCGTTGAGCGGCCAGTTGACCAGGGTGATGTCGGAGGCGGCGAAACCGGGCTCGAACAGGTCGCGGGCGAGGATCCGGCGGAACATCCACAGGTCCTTGTCCCCCGACTGGGCACTCTGGTCGGCGAGCACCCCGCGCGGGTCGCCTGTGGGGTTGGGGTCGAACCAGCGATCCTCCGGCTCCAAGGTACGCGGGTCGGGCGCGCTGAAGCCCAGCAGCGGGCCGGGCCAGAAGTCCGGCCGGTGGTCGCGCCAGAACGCGTAGTCCGCCGGGCGGTCGATGACATGGTTCTCGCCGTCGTGGTGGGACACGGCGAAGCAGTACGTGATGCCCTGCATGTTCAGCGGCTGGTGCTCGTCCGGCGCGTGCGGCTCGCCGTGCTCGCGCCCGGCCTCCGCGCCCGTGACGTATTCGGTCTTCGCCAGCGGCAGCAGCTCACCGGTCTCGGTCGCGTCGAGGACGTACGCGGCGGTGACGGTGAGCGAGTCGCCCGAGCGGGTGTCCCGGAGCGTGACGGCCGTGACGCGGTCGCCGTCCACGTCCACGCCGAGAGGGCGGTGTTCGAGGAGGACGCGCAGCCGCCCGGCGGACTGGTGGGGGGCGAGCATGGCGCGCAGTACGGCCAGCGAGACGCCCGGCTCGTGGCACAGCTTGCTGACGTAACCGGCGCCCGGGTTGAGGTGGCGCCAGCCGCGCGCGCCGCCGGTCATCGGGTACCACCGCCGGTAGTGGTCGCGGATGGAGGCGCGCAGGTCGCGGTAGGTGGCGGTGGCGCCGTAACTCTCGATCCAGGGGTGTTCGTCCGGTGGCACGGCCTGTGCGGTGAGCTGTCCGCCGATCCAGTCGCTCTCCTCGGTGAGAACGACGTTCTGCCCGGCGCGGCAGGCGGCCAGGGCCGCGGCGACGCCGCCGAGCCCACCGCCGACAACAAGGATGTCCGTTCTGATTTCGGGCATGGTGCGGCCTTTCAAGGGGGTAAAAGGGGTGTCAGCGCGGGGACGCCGCGGTCTGGCCGGGCTCAAGCTCGCAGGCCAGAAGCTGGTGCCGGGAGACGGCCCGGTCTCCCGCGATGAGCTGGGCGAGCAGCCGGACGGCCGCCGCGCCCATCTCACGACGCGGTACGGCGAAGCCGGTGAGCCCGCCGGGACCGGCGGCGGGGTCGCCGAGTGTCGCCAGGGACAGGTCGTCGGGGAACCGGTACCCCGCTTCGCGCGCCGCGGCCAGCAGTGCGAGGTGGGCGGCGTCGGTGTCGGTGGCCTCGGTGACGATCGCGGTGATGCCCTGGTCGTGCCAGGTCCGCAGCCGGTCGGCGGTCAGGTCGGCGCCGTCCGTGCGCACCACCGTGGCCGGCAGCCCGCACGCGTCCATGCCGTCGCGGAAGCCCGCCTCCCTGTCGATCGAGGTGATCGCCTCGTCGGGTTCGCGTACGTAGAGGATGCGCTCGTGGCCGAGCCCGGCCAGGTGCCGCACCACGGCCGCGCTCGCCGACACGTAGTCGGCGCCGACGTAGGGCAGGCGGTCGCCGAAGTCGTCGTGCCGCCCTATGTAGACGATCGGGAGGTTGGTGGCCAGCAGGCGGTCCATCTCCGGCACGGGCAGGTGCCTGCCGAGGAACAGGCAGCCGTCGGCCAGCCGTACGCGGTTGAGCACCTGGGCGTGCGGGCGCTCGCCGGTGACGCTGGAGGCGATGAACATCAGCAGGTCGTAGCCCTGGACCGCCGACTCCTCCTCGATGCCCACCAGGAACGGGTAGTAGGCGTGGGACATCTCGGTGGGGAAGGTCGAGGTGAAGGTGTAGAGGCCGAGGAGGTTGTTCTGCCCGGCGGCCAGGCGGGTGGCGATCGGGTCGGGCACGTAGCCGAGCCGCTCGGCGGCTTCCATGACCTTGCGCTGGGTCTCCTCGGCGATGCCGACAGCGGCGGCGCCGCCGTTCAGGATCAGCGACACGGTCGGCTGTGAGACGCCGGCCAGCCGAGCGATGTCCGCCTGACGAGGGCGACCGCTCGATCTCATGACATACCCCCCAGGAAATAGTAGATCACGGAGCCTCGATCCCGCCGTCGGGCCGCCGGACCCGCGCGGCCCACCGCTCGTGCAGATGGGTCCGCGGCGGATGGCGCAGGGCGGCCCGCTCGTCGAGGTCGACGCCCCAGCCGGGCCGGTCCGACGGCATCAGGTACCCGTTGACCGTCCTGAGCGTTCCCGGGAACACCTCGTGCACCGCCTCCGGGTAGACGTGCGCCTCCTGGATCCCGAACGCCGGGCTGGTCACGTCGAGGGTGACGTTGGCCGCCGCGCCCACGGGTGACACGTCCGGCGGTCCGTGCCAGGCGGTGCGCACCCCGCTCAGCTCGCACAGCGCCGCGAGCTTGCGCGCCGGGGTCAGCCCGCCGACCGCCGAGACGTGCAGGCGCAGATAGTCGACAGCTCCGGAGGTGATGAGGCGAGCCGCGCCGGTCACCGAGGAGACGAGCTCTCCCGACGCGATCGGCATCGGGGCGGCCGCGCGTACCTCGGGCAGCCGGTCGAAGTGCTCGGGCGCGAGCGGGTCCTCCAGGAAGAACAGCCGGTACGGCTCCAGCGACCGTGCCAGCACCACGGCCTCCTTCGGCGTCAGCCGGTTGTGCGCGTCGTGCAGCAGGCCGAGCTCCTCGCCCAGGACCGAACGGGCGCGCTCGAAGAAGCGGGGTGTGTCGCGCAGGTACCGGCCGACGTCCCAGCCGTCCGGATGGGGGCTGCCCGGGTATCCGCCGGGCGTGCCGGTGCCTCCGTAGGTACCGATGCCGGGCCCGCCGAACTGCAGCCGCACGTACCGGTAGCCCTGGTCGGCGAGCGCCGCGGCCCGCTCGATCGACTCCTCCACCTCACCGCCCCTGGCGCCGGTGTAGGCGGCGGCAGCCGTACGGACCCGGCCGCCCAGGAGTTCGTAGACCGGGACGCCGAACCGTTTGCCCGCGATGTCCCAGAGCGCCTGGTCGATGCCGGACAGCGCGTTGTTGTGCACGGGCCCGCCACGCCAGTACGACGAGTAGTGCAGCATGCGCCAGATGTCCTCGATGTCGGCCGGATGCCGCCCGATGACCATGGGCGCGACGTGCTGCTCGATCGCGGCCACCACGGCGTGGAAGCGCTGGGTGAAGGTGGCGCAGCCCAGGCCGTACAGTCCGGGCTCGGAGGTGTCGACGCGGACGACGACGAGAGGCACGCCGCCGGGGGCGGTGACGATCGTGCGTACCCCGGTGATGCGCAGCCCGTCCCTGGCCGGCCACGGCGCCTGTGTCTCCGGCATGATCATGGAAGCAGCTCCTCGGCGGTGAATCCGAGCACCCGTCTGGCGGGTTCCAGGTCGATGGCCACGGTTCTGCCGGGCAGCTCCGCGCGGCACGGGACACCGGGGTGATAGGTCGCGATCAGCTCCCGCGTGGGAGTGGACATGAGCGTCTCCGGGGCGGCGAGGTAGAAGGCGGGTGTGCCCTCCAGCGGGGCGGTCAGCCCGAGCAGGCAGGCGCGGGCGGCGTCGCGCAGGTCCAGATAGCTCCACAGGTCCGCCGCTCCCGCCGCCGGGTTCCCGGCCAGCATCGCGGCGCGCGCGGCCAGCCTGGCCCGGTCGCCGAGGAAGGGGAAGCGCAGGGTGGCGACGGTCATGCCGTGCCGGCGGCCCATCATCGCCGCGGTGGCCTCGTCCACCTGCTTGGACAGCGCGTAGGGGTCCTCGATCAGCGGCGGCGCGTGCACGTCGAGCGGCAGGTACGCCGGGCTCGGGCGCGATCGGGCGAACGGCAGTCCGGTGATCGACAGGCTGCCGGCGATGACCGCCCGCCGTACCCCTTGCCCGCCCGCCTCGTTCAGCACCACGAACGTGGCCTGAGTGTTGGCGGCGAACACCACCTCGGGCGCGGCGACCTCGGGAGAGGCGAGCGCCGCGGTGTGCACGACGGCGTCGGCTCCCTCCAGCGCCGCGCGCACGGCGGCGGGGTCGCGCGCGTCACCCACGACCACCCGCTCGGCCGCGATCGGCCCGGGGTCGCGCGCGACGAGCGCGGTCACCTGATGTTCCGCCAGCTCCGCGAGTACGGCGGAGCCGAGCCGGCCGGCCGCGCCGGTGACCAGGACCCTCATCCCTTCAGCCCGGTGAAGGCGATGCCGCGGATGATCTGCCGCTGGAAGACCAGGAACACCACGACGGGCGGGATGATGGCGATCAGCATCCCGGCGATCAGCAGGGCCTGGTCGGAGGTGTCGGCCAGCCGGGGGAGCGCCACGGCCAGCGGCTGGCTCTCGGTGTCGGTGATGGCGATCATGGGCCAGAGGAAGTCCTTCCACGCGTTCATGACGGCCAGCAGGGAGACCACGGCCAGGATCGGGCGGGACATGGGCAGCACGACGCTGGTGAAGATCCGCCATGGCCCGGCGCCGTCGAGGCGGGCGGCCTCGAACAGCTCGCGGGGGATGCCGTCGAAGAACTGCTTGACCAGCAGGACGTTGAAGGCGTGCGCGCCGGCGGGCAGCCACACCGACAGCGGGGTGTTGGCGAGGCCCAGATCGAGGACGGTCAGGTAGAGCGAGACCATCGAGACCGTCGCGGGCAGGAACAGGGTGGCCAGGACCGCGCCGTAGACGTACCTGCCGTAGGAGGGCCGCAGGATCGACAGCGCGTACGCCCCGGTCGCCGCGACGAACAACTGGGTGAACCAGGAGCCGGCCACGAGCACGACGGTGTTGGTCAGGTAGTGGCCGACCTCCAGCGTCGTCCACGCCTCCGCCAGGTTCGACCAGCGCGCCTCCGCGGGCCACAGGGCCAGCGGATCGCGCAGCGACTCCTGGGTGGAGGAGATCGCGCCCTTGAAGATCCAGTAGATCGGGCCCGCGCCTTCCAGCAGAAGGGCGACGATCAGCAGCACCTGGATGGTGGACAGCCGCCCACGCAGGCTGCGCCGTTCCGCCTCCGAGATCACTTGGTCCCCCAGGTTCTGGTCAGCCGCAGGTACACGGCGGACAGCAGGGCCAGCACCACGGCCAGGCTCACGCTCAGCGCCGCGGCGGCGCCGTAGTCGCCGTTGACGAACGCGTATCTGTAGATCAGTAGCAGCACCGTGACCGTCGAGTCCTCGGGCCCGCCGTCGGTCAGCACGAACGGCTCGGTGAATACCTGGAAGGTGTTGATCACCTGCAGGAGCAGCATGATCAGCAGGACGGGCCGCAGCTGCGGCAACGTCACGTGCCATATCCTGCGCGGGATCGAGGCCCCGTCCAGCTGGGCGGCCTCGTACAGCTCGACCGGCACGCTCGACAGCGCGGCCAGATAGATGAGCACGGCGCCGCCGGCGCCCGCCCAGGTCGCCTCCAGGACGAGGCTCGGCATCGCCATGCCCGTGGACTGCAGCCACGGGTACGGGCCGAGCCCGACGAGCCCGAGCAACTGGTTGAACAGCCCGGAGTCCGGGTCGTAGAACCACTTCCACATCAGGACGGCCACCACCGGCGGCACCACCACCGGCAGGTAGACCAGCACCCGCATGAGGCCGGAGCCACGGCGCAGCTCCGACATCAGCACCGCGAGGACGATCGGCACCGGGAAGCCGATCACCAGGGCCAGGCCGGTGAACAGCAGCGTATTGCCCGCCGCCGTGCCCAGCAGCGGGTCGGCCAGCAGGGTGCGGAAGTTGTCCAGACCGGCGAACGCCGCCGCCTCGACCAGGTTGGTCCGCTGGAATCCGAGCACCACGCTGCGGACGATCGGCCACCAGGAGAAGAGGCCGAACACCAGCACCGTCGGGATGAGGAACAGCGCAGCCGCGAGGCCGGGACGCCGGGTCACTGTGCTTTCTCGAGCAGGGGCGCGACCCGCGCCGCCGCTTTGGTCAGCTCTTCGCGGGGGTCGGCGTCCTCGCGGGTCAGCACGGCCTGCACGGCGGTGTCGAGCGCGCCGTACAGGTCCTGGGCGGCGATCGGGGGCTCCACCAGGTACTCCAGCTTGTCGGTGTCCTTCACGTAGGGGGTGAAGTTGGACACCGGGATGTTGGAGTGCTTGGCGATCGCGGCGTTCACGGGGCCGGACACCGCGCTTCCGTAGAACGGCAGTGTGGGCAGGCCGACGGCCAGCTTGTCCGCCGCGTTGGCGATGGCCAGCCGCTCGGCCGCCGCCGGGTCGTAGTTGGGCTTCAGGTAGTAGAAGTCGATCCACTTCACCGCGGCGGCGCGCTGTTCGGGGGTCGCCTTGGCGTTGACCGCCGCCACCAGGCCGCCCAGCAGCGTCGCCCTCGCTCCGGCCTGCTGGGGAAGTGCCGTGATGCCGAAGTCGTCCGGCTTGCCGGAGTACAGGGTGGTGTAGCGGGTGTAGCTGTTGACGGTGCCGATCATCATGCCGATCTTGCCCGCGGCGAAGTCGCGCTCGGCGTCCTGCTGGGTGCGCAGCTGGTTGGCGCCCATGGAGCCGTCCTGCCAGCGCATCGCGGCCAGGTGGCGCAGCGCCTGCTCGGCCGGGCCGTCCAGGAGTGACGGGACGTACTTCTCGCCCTCCTTCTTCTCCATCCGGCCGCCGAAGGAGTAGGTCATCGCGGTGAGGATCCAGCCGCCGGTGTTCTTGACCGTCATCTGGGTGTAGCCCGCGACGCCGGAACCGGCGAGCTTCTTCGCCGCCGTCCTGACCTCGTCCCACGTGGCGGGCGGCCGGTCCGGGTCGAGCCCGGCCTTGGTGAACAGGGCGCGGTTGTAGACCAGGCCCAGCGCGTACTCGGTGACGGGCAGGCCGTAGATCTTTCCGTCGGCGCCGGTCGCGGGGGCCAGCGCGCGGGGGTCGAAGTCGGTCGCGTGCGGCAGGGTCTTGATCTCGGTGCTGAGATCGGCGATCTGCCGCCGCGCGATGAGCCCGGGCGGCTCGGTCAGCGGTACGGTCAGCACCGTCTCGGCGTTGCCTCCTGCCAGCCTGGTCGCGAACGTCCTGGCGTCCCACTGCGTGTCGGTCGGCTTGAGCTTGATGTCGGGGTTGGCCTTCTCGAACGCGGCGACCGCGTCCAGGAACTGCTTGCGGGTCTTCGCCGCGGTCGTGGGGGGCATGCCCGCCACGGTGATCGTGGTCTTGCCGGGGTCGCCTTCCGTGGTGCCGGACGAGCAACCAGACGCCGCGGCGGCGAGCACGAGCGCTCCGGCCATCCCCAGACGCCACCTCGTGGAGACATCCATGGGCAACTTCCCTTCGCCTAATGCGTATTAGGCGGCATCTAAGCCGGTATGGCGGGCGGATGTCAAACGCTTGACACTCTGGTGACGGCAGGAGTACACCTCTCACCTAATTCGCATTAGGTGACTGGAAGGGATCCTCATGGCCGACATCCCCCGACGCCGATTCCTCGGCGGAGCCGTTGCCGCGGGGCTCGCCGGAGCCCTGCTCCCCGCGACCGCTGCCGAGGCCGGCGCCCCGTCGATCGCCGCCGACGGCATCACACTCCTCGCCGCGGCCGACGGCACGATCACCGTCAAGGACGGCGCCGGTGTCGAACGGATCCGGCTCACCGGATTCATGACGAAGGACACCGTCATCGGCATCCAGCGAACGACCGGCGGGACCCCGTCGCTCGTCACGCTCCCGGACGGCGACCAGGCCATCCAGGTCGACTACACCCTTCCCGCCGCGGCGCAGGGGATCACCGTCCGCGGCGTCTTCCGCGTCGCGCCGAACCGGGCGCGGTTGCGCTGGGAGGTCACGGGCCCGGCCACGCTGATCCCGGCGGGCTTCATGCTCGGCCGCACGGTCGTCGCCCCCACCGAGCCCGAGTCCTTCACGGCGCTCACCCGATGGAACCGCGACGCCGGGGGCGGCGTGCCCTACGAGACCAACGCCGGAGTGGTCTACCAGGAGACCTGGGCCGCCACCCGCGCCTACTTCCGGCTCGGCGCCACCACCCCGGCCTGGACCAACGCCACCTGGATCCACGCGCCGGGCACGGGGATGGCCGGCGGGGCGGTCACGGAGGCCGATCTGGCGCTCGGCCCGGTCCGGCCCGCGGCGGGCGGGACCATGGGCGCGGGACTGCCGCTGGGCGTGGAGGTCTGGACCGACAAGCCCTTCAGCCTGTGGGACGGCGGTGGCCAGCCCATGGCCCTGCACGCGGAGGTGGCCAACGGGGGCGGCGCCCCGCGTACCGTGAAGCTGTCGTGGTGGGCCCGTGACTTCGACGGCCGGACGCTGGGCTCGGGCAGCGTCACCGGCACCGTCGCCGCCGGGTCGGCGTGGAGGCAGACCTTCACCGTCACCTCCCCGTCGCACGGGATCGTGTTCACCGAGGTGAAGGCCACCACCGGCGCCGACAGCGCGTTCGCCCGCACCAACCTCACCGTCCTGCCGCCGTACACCTACCGGGCGGGCGCCGACAGCATGTTCGGCATCGCCAACTACCCCTGGCTGCTCAAGCCCGACGCGGCCGCGGTCGTGGGCCTGATGCGGCGTATCGGCATCAAGCGGGTGCGCATTTCCTACGACGGCGGGCCCGGCCTGCCACCCGCCACCCTGGACGCCGCGGGGATCGAGCACAACATCGAGCTCGCGGGCATCCCTCTCGGCGGCACCCCCGCCCAGGTCGCCGCCTGGGCCGACACCAACACCCAGAAGGCGATCGGCTCGCGGGCCGACTACTTCGAGGTCGCCAACGAGGTGAACCGGCCGTGGATGAGCGGGGAGACCGCCGCCGCGTACGTGCGGGACGGCTTACGCCCGGTCCGCGAGCGCCTGACCGCCGCCGGGGCTCCAACCAAGGTGCTCAACGCGGGCCTGGCCGGCATGGACTACGTCTGGACCAAGAACTTCCGCGACGCCGGCGGCTGGGACCTCATCGACGGTTTCGCCTTCCACCCCGGCAGGGGCAACTTCACCCCCGACTACGCGCCGCCGCCGGAGGAGTGGACGCAGGGGAACAACGGCTCGTACTGGAACTTCCTCGGAAGTCTGCGCAAGGCCCGCGAGGTGATCGCCGACTACGGCGACAAGGAGCTGTGGCTGACCGAGGCCTACGCCTGCACCAAGCCGAACAGCTGGTGGCACGACACCTACCGGCAGGCCGCCGAGAACATCCTGCTCAGCCTCGCGCTGGCCATGGCCGAGGGGGTGAGCTGCGTGAACTGGTACCAGCTGCACGACAGCGTCCTCGGCAAGCCGCAGATGGCCGACCCGGCCAACCCCGAGTACCACTACGGCCTCATGAACCGCGACACCAGCGCCAAGCCCTCGATGCTCGCCTACGCCACCGCGGCCAGGGTCCTGGACCAGGCGACGTTCACCCGCCGGTTGACCTTCGCCGACCCCGACCTCAAGGGGCTCCTGTTCAGCACCCCGGAGGGGCCGGTCTCGATCCTGTGGAGCCGCAAGGACGGCTACCTGCTCAACACCGACCACGAGCCCGGCTCGGGGTGGTTCGCCGCGCCGGAACCGTGGATCGACGGCTGGCCGACCAAGACCGATGTGCACGTGGCCGCGGCCGGCGGCCCCGTCAGGGTGCTGGACTGCATCGGCAGGGAACGACGGCTCACCCCGTGTGACGGCCAGGTCAAGATCCGGCTGGACGGCGCGCCCCGCGTCTACTACGGCCTGACCGAACACATTGACGTTCCTTAGAACACGGCAAGGCCCGCCGACCTCACTTAGTGACGCACCAGGGCGCCGGATTCCATCGCGACCCAGATCAGGCCGTCGGGCCCGGCCGTGAGGCCGTGGGGTTCGGCGCCTTCCAGGGGAAACTCCTCGATCGTGCCGTCGGTCGTGATGCGGCCCAGCGTGCCGGAGCCCCACTGCGTGAACCAGAGGGCGCCGTCGTGGCCGGTCACGATGGCGTGCGGCCGGGCGGCGCGGTCGGGCAGCGGGAACTCGGTGATCGTGCCGGAGGTGCCGATCCGGCCCACCTGGCCCGCGCCGATCTCCACGAACCACAGCGCGCCGTCCGGACCCGCGCAGATGCCCACCGGGGCGGCGTCCGCCGTGGGCAGCGGGTAGTGCGTCGCCTCGCCGTCCAGGGTGATGCGGCCGATCGCGTTGCCCTGGTTGAGGGTGAACCAGAGCGCGCCGTCCGGCCCGGTCACGATCATCGACGGCATCGCGCCCTCCGTCGCGAGCGGGTAGCGGGTGATCTCGCCGGCCGGGGTGATGCGGCCGATCTGGTCGCCCTGCAACTGCGTGAACCACATGGCCCCGTCGGGGCCCGCGGTGATGCCGTACGGCGAGGCCGTCTCGAAGGCGGTGATCGTGCCGTCCACGGTGATCCGGCCGATCCGGCCGCCGGTGAACTCGGTGAACCACAGCGCGCCGTCGACCCCCGCGGCGATCACGGTCGGCCGGCCGTCGGCGGGGTCGAGCTGGAAGATCGTGGGGTCCATGCCCGGCGTGACCCGGCCGATCCGGCCCTCATGGACCAGCGTGAACCACAGGGCGTCATCGGGGCCGGTGGCGACGCCGTAGGGAGAACCGTCGATCAACATGGGTGGCCTTCCTGTAGGGAGATCTCGGTGCCGGTGAAGCGGCGTCGCAGCGCCCGGTCGTGGGTGACCACCACGAGCGCTCCGCCGTAGCCGTCGAGTGCCTGTTCGAGCTCGACGAGCGTGAGCGAGAGGTGGTTGGTGGGCTCGTCGAGCAGCAGGATCTCCGGCGAGGCCGCCAGCGCGCAGGCCAGCCCCAGCCGCGCCCGCTCGCCGCCGGACAGGCTCGACAGCACGCGTGAACGCTCGATCCGCGCCAGGCCGAGCCCGTGGACCGCCTTGTCGACGCGGGCGTCGGCCTCGTAGCCGCCTCTGGACTCGAAGGAGGTGAGCAGGTCGCCGTACCTGTCCATCTCCTGCGCTTCCGCGGCCTCCCGCATGCCGTCTTCCAGGGCGCGCAGCTCGGCCAGGGCGGCGTCGATGGCCTGCTGGACGGTGTGGTGGCCCGGCAGGTCGAGGGTCTGGCCCAGGTAGCCGACGCCACCTGCCGCCGACACGGTCACCTCGCCGTCGTCCGGCGTCTCCACCCCGGCGATCAGCCGGAGCAGCGTGGACTTGCCGGAACCGTTCTCGCCCACGATCCCCATGCGCTCGCCCGGGCGGACGCTGAAGGTGATCTGGTGGAGGACGCGGCGTTCGCCGTACGTCTTCGAGACTCCCTTGAGGGTGAGCTGTGTGGTCAGAGTGGTACTCCAATCGCAACTTGTGTAGCGTTAAAGTAGCACGGCTCGATCGGCTAATGCAACTGGAGTAGACTTTGACGACGACGCGTCCCGGGGGTCGCAGTGCTCGCGTACGCGATGCCGTACGGCAGGCCACGCTCACCGAACTGGCCGAACACGGCTACACCGGGCTGACGGTGGAGAACGTGGCGCTCCGGTCGGGCGTACACAAGACGACCGTGTACCGCCGGTGGGGAAACGCCGAAGGGCTGATCGCGGACGCGCTGGAGCTCGCGCAGGGGGAGCCGTGGCCGGTGCCCGACACCGGCTCACTCCGGGAGGATCTGCGGGAGATCGCCCGGCTGGTGCGCAGTGGGTTCGCCGACCCCGTGGCCGGGCCAGTCGCCGCCGCGTTCGTGGCGGCCGCCGTGCAGAGCGGCGGCGCCGCCCGGTCGCTGCACGACTTCTTCGTGGCCCGCCACCAACAGGCGGCCAAGGTGGTCGAACGGGCTGTTGAGCGCGGCGAGCTTCCACCGGGCACGGACGCCGCCGACGTGGTCAGGATGGCCGTCGCCCCCATCTACTACCGGCTGTTCGTCACCCACGAGCCGGTCACCGAGCGCGACGCCGAACGCGCGGCCGACGCCGCCGCCGCGGCCGCCCGCGAGGGCATCATCTAACCGGCCCGGACGTCACCTGGCGTCTGCGCGGCGTTTCGATGGCTTCCGGGGCGGGCGTCGGGTGGCTTGGGGGTTGGGCGTCTGGTGGCTTCCGGGTTGGGCGTCGGGTGGCTTCGGGGTTGGGCGGTTCTCGGGGGTGGGCCGTTGTCAGAGGATGCCTGCCGCTGACCTGATGGCCAGGCCGGCGCCCAGGAGGACGACCATCGCGGCGGTGCCGACCGGGGCCAGGCCGGACAGGCGGGCGGCGATACGGTGACCGGTCGCGGCGCGGCGTTCCAGGCGGTCGGCCAGTTTGACCAGGAGCAGGCCGGTGACGGTGAGGGTGGCCGCCATGCCCAGACCGTAGGCGGCGACGAGCGCGATGCCGAACCAGGTACGGCCCAGCCCGATCGCCCCCAGCAGCACGATCAGCGCCGACGGACTCGGCACCAGCCCGCCTGCCACCCCCAGCCCCACCAGCCCCCGCCTCCGATACCCCCGCCCGGCGCCGTGCTCGTGCCCGACCGCTTCGGGGTCGTCATGCTCGCCACCGTGCCCGGCCACGAGGGTGCCGACGCCGCTCCCCTGGCCAGACTCACCCTTGTGTCCCCGCCCCAGCGCGGCCGTATGCCCATGTCCGCGGCCGTGCCCGTGCTCATGTCCGTGCTCATGCTCATGCCCGTGCTCATGCCCGTGCTCATGCTCATGTCCGTGCCCGTGCCCGTGCTCATGTCCGTGCCCATGTCCATGTCCATGTCCATGTCCGTGGCCGTGGCCGTGCCCGTGGGTGAGGTTTCGGGAGGTGAGGAGTTTGATGCCGATTGCGGCGATCAGTACCCCGCTGGCCACGCCGAGCCAGGACAGCACCGACTCCCCGGCCAAAGCGGTGAACGCGCTCAGCAACAGCCCCACCACCAGGACGGCGGCCGTGTGGGTGGCCGTCACCGTGGCACCCACCACGAGCGCGTCGCGCGGGCGGCCCCTGCGACCGGCCAGGTAGGCGGCCATGATGGTCTTGCCGTGTCCGGGGATCAGCGCGTGCCCCGCGCCGAGCAGGACCGCCAGCAACACCGCGAGCAGTCCAAGCGGCAGGGTGAGGCCGTCGGCGCCGATCAGGTAGGTGAAGGTCCGGTCCACGAAGGCGAGTGCCTCCCCGATGGGCCCGCCGATCGCGGGCGCCGCGAGCCCGCCACCGGTCCCCAACTCGCCGTTTCCCGGCTTGCCGCCGGGTCCCTCTTCGGTGCGGGTTCCGGGCCCGCTATCTGTCCCCAGCCCACCTTGAACGGGCCCGCTGTCCGTCTCCAGCCCACCTGGACCGGGCTCGCCGGTCGTGGGGGAGGAGCCGGGGGTGGTGGTGAAGGTGGCGGTGTGCTGGTTCAGGGGGTTGGACAGGAGGTCGTCGGGGTAGCGGCGGAGTTCGTCGCTCACGCTGGTCGTGCCGACGTTCGAGCCCGCGAGCCGGACGCCGTCCCCCACGGCGGTGATCTCCCGCCAGCCGATCCTTTCCTGCTGATAAAGGTCCTCAAAGGTGACGCCGCCGGAAATGTCGCCGGGGTTGGCCGTCAGTTCGCACGTCAACCGGCTGGTTCGCAGGCCACCCTGCCCAGGGGTGAACGCGAAGGCCGCGGAGGTGACCCGCCACGGCACCGCCGTACCGTCGATGACCAGGCGTTGTGCCCGCGCCAGCGCGGCACACTCCGCGGCGGCCGACACCCCGTCGCCCGCCTGCAGCGTGGGCAGTTCGGCCAGGTCCACCACGGCGGTGTTCTCGATCCGATCGGGAAGAACGCGCAGCCCGTTGTGGTGGTTGACGGTGAAGTTGCCCAGCGGATGGGCCAGGAGGGCGCCGGACAGCACCAGCGACGCGATCATGCTCACGAGAACCTCGCAAGGGCGGGCAGGGACGGGTCGAAGGCCGGGTTGAGGCGCTCGGCCGGGATGGAGGAGGGGCGGCGGCCGAGGGCTCGTTCGATCTCGGCGCGGTGGTGGTACAGGATCGCGTTGCGCCACCCGCCCGCCGTCGCCTTCTCCGCGTACGGCAGCGCCTCCCTCGACCGCCCCGCCCGGTGCAGAGCCCAGGCCAGAGCGTCGGCGGCGACCGGGTTGCGGTTGTCGGCGTACTCGGCGCGGGCGAGGCGGACGGCGGCGGCGGGCGAGCCGTGGTAGGCCTCGAACTCCGCCCAGGTCAGGGCGTCGCGGACGCCGGCCTCCTCGTAGAGGCGCCGCTGGGCCTTCAGGAGCGTCCAGTCGGCGGGCAGCCCGGCCTTGATGCGCGTCTCGCCCTGTTCGAGCAGGTATTGGGGGAGGGGCAGCCGGTTCACGACCGTCTGGTAGAGCTCCAGCGCCTCGGGGAGACGGCCGGAGAGGGCGGCGACACGGGCGCGTCCGGCCATCGCGGGCACGTAGGCGGGCAAGGCCTGCTGCGCCCGCGTGTACCAGCGGTCCGCCTCCCACAGCGCGCCGGAGCGCAGCGACAGCTCGCCGAGGTAGTAGCGGGTGAAGGCGAGGTCGGCCGGCAGGTACGCGTCCTCGTGCGCGAGCCGCATCAACTCCGTCGCCGAGGCGGTGTCGCCGCGCAACTCGGCGGCATACGAGGCGCGGGTGAACGACGGCACCCCGGGGCGCAGGGCGAGCATCTTGTCCACGGCGCGCTGGGCGCCGGGCAGGTCGCCGAGCTGGGTGAGGGCGTCGGCCAGGATGCCGTGGGCGGTCGAGCTGTAGGCGTTGACGGAGATGGCCTGCTCGGCCAGCCGTACCGCCTGCTTGAACTCGTGGCGGCCGGCGGCGAGGGCCGCGCGGCCGGTCAGGACGGCGTCGTCGCGTGGCGCGAGCGCGGCGGCCTTGGCCAGCGCGCCCTCGGCCTTCGGGTAGTGGGCGGGGTCGCCGGTGATCCTGGCCTGTTCGATCCGCTCCATGCCGAGCTGGGCCCAGGAGCGGTGGTCGCCGGGCAGCCGGGCCAGGCGCGCCTGCAGCGTCTCGGTGAACACGGCGGGTTGTCCGGCCTGGGGCGCCGGCGGGGCGAGCACCGCGTAGGCGGTCAGCGCCAGGGCTCCGGCCAGGGCGAGCGCGACGATCCAGCGCATGGCGGGTGGCTCCGTTCAGGGTGGAGATGACAGGCGGCCGCGATGGGTCCGGGAGGTGAGATGACAGGCGGCCGCGATGGGTCCGGGAGGTGAGATGACAGGCCGGCCGCGATGGGTCGGGGGTTTGAGATGACCGGCCGGCCGCGACGGGGAGCGGCCGGCCGGTCGGACGGCGGGCGTTCGGGAGTGTCGCCCGCCGGGGGGACCGGCCGCTCCCGGAGAGGAGGAGCGGCCGGGTGGTGGCTCTATCGCTGGTTCACCGCGACATTGCTGGGCAGCGGGATGTACGGGAACGTGGCGCCGAACATCTTGTCGTTCTGGTCGACCTTGTCGGTCAGCGCCGGGATGAGCTTGCCCGTCACCGCCGCGCCGGCCACGGCCTGGAGCTCGATGTCCACGACGTCGTCGCCGAGCCGCCGGCCGTTCGGGAAGCCCTGCAGGTCACCGGCGAGCACGCCGAGCCGGTTCGGGTCCTTCGTGGGCGGGATCGACATGTTGAGCCGCATCATCTCGGCGGGACGCAGCTTGCCCGCGTCCTTGTTGAGCGTCTGCGAGTTCAGGTCGGCCATGATCGGGCCGTTGCCCTTGGCGATGCCGGTCAGGAAGATCTGGACCAGGTCGTTGCGCGGGGTGGCCGGGGCCTTGATGCCGTAGATGGACTCGAGGAGCCTGGCCAGCTCGGGGTCGGTGACCCGCTTGACCACGGCCGGGACGTCGGCGTCCTTCTCCGGGGGCAGGGCGTTGAACGCGTCCTTCAGCCCCGCGGGCACCACGAGCTCGTTGACCAGTGGCTCGCCCAGGCGCGAGACCTGCTTGTAGCCGTTGGGGCCCCACTTGTCGGTGGTGGACCACACGCCGATGACCGGGTTGCGCTTGGCGTCGGCCTTGAGCGCCAGGTCCTTGGCCGCGACCTGCAGGCCCAGCGTGTGGACGTTGTAGCCCTTGAGCGTGTCCTGGCCGACCTCGGACAGGTTGCCGCCGTACAGCAGGTCGAAGACGCGCAGGTCGAGGAAGAACGCCTCGTCGGACTGCCCGGCGAAGGTCTTGCCGCCGGGGATGCTGGTGATCGCCTGTGAGCGCAGCGTGCCGTAGTCGGGCATCGAGGCGGGCCCGACGTTGCTGGGGGCGACGACGCCGTTGGCGACGAGGGTGCTGGTGCCGCTCTCGGTGATCCGCTTGAGCGTGTAGCGCTGGCGGTAGAGCAGGTTCTGGTCGTTGAGCGAGGTGACGGGCCCGTTGTTGTACAGGAACGTGTCGTTTCCGCGCTTGTCCTCGTCGCGGAAGGTCCACTGGTAGGTGATGTCGGGCTTGGCGTCGCCGTCGTTGTCGATCTTGATGTTGTAACGGGACTTGGTGTCGAAGAAGTAGAAGTTGGGGCCGCCCTGAGGCTCCTCGAACGGGATCCAGTTGGCGAGCAGGGTGACGGTGTCGGGCTTGTCGGGGCTGACGAACGCGTAGACGTCGGTGTTGTCGTTACGCGGGTCGCCCGAGATCGCCGGTGCCTCGCGGTGCGAGGAAGCCGTGCCGGTGTCGGTACGGAGCAGGGCGAACGAGGAGGCGGTCAATGCCGCCGCGACGCCCAGTCCGACAAGGGCGCGCCGGTTGATCCGGAGCTCCATGTTCGGTCCTTTCAGTCTGGTCCTGGCTGAGGTTCCGGCCGGGTTCCTCGACGCCCTATTCGCGCGACTCCTCCTCGGGGATGAGAAGTCAATCAAAGTTGACATACTTAGGTCGTCAATTTAGGTTGACGGGTACGGATGGGGCCGTTCGTTCGTTGGAGTTATCGGAAATTCCGGAAAGGGGAACTATGGACGAGGACGCAGGGGGAAAGGCGCCGTTCAAGGTGCTGATCGGGTACCTCAGGCCGCATCGGGGGATCCTGGCGCTGGGCGGCGTGCTCAGCCTGATCGGCTCGATCGCCGGCCTGGCCATGCCGCTGCTGGCCAAGTACGTGGTCGACGCGTTCGGCGCCAAGCAGTCCATGGCCGCGCCGCTGATCGGGCTCACGATCGCGGTGCTGGTCGGCGCGGTCGTCTCGGCCGGGGGCAGCTACCTGATGGAGCGCACCGGTGAGGGCATCGTCCTCGGGGCGCGGCGCAAGCTCGTCGACCGCCTGCTCAGGCTGCGCGTGGCCGACGTGGACCGGCTCAAGCCCGGTGACCTGCTGTCACGGGTGACCGGCGACACGACGCTGCTGCGCTCGGTGCTGACCAACGGCATCGTCGACTCCATCGGCTCCGTCTTCATGCTCGTCGGCGCGATCGTCATGATGGCCGCGATGGACGGCATCCTGCTGCTGGTGACGCTGCTGGTCATCGTCGTCATCGGCGGGCTCGTGGCGCTGGTCATGCCGAAGATCCAGAAGGCCCAGCACCAGGCGCAGGAGGCCGTGGGCGAGATGGGCGCGGTGCTCGACCGGGCGCTGCAGGCGTACCGGACGGTCAAGGCGAGCGGCGCGGAGGAGCGCGAGGTCGAGGTCGTCGGCGAGGCGGCGGTGCGCGCCCGCGACCGCGGCCTGCAAGTGGCGGGCTGGACCTCGCTGGCCGGTGTGGCCACCTGGATGGCGGTCCAGATCGCGTTCCTGTGCGTGCTGGCGGTCGGCGGCGCCCGGGTGGCCTCGGGCACGCTGGAGGTCTCGGCGCTGATCGCGTTCCTGCTCTACCTCTTCTACCTGGTGGCGCCGATCGGCCAGCTCGTCGAGGGCGCGGTGCAGCTGCAGAACGGCCTGGCCGCGCTGAAGCGCATCCGCGAGATCGAGGACCTGCCCGCCGAGCCCGCCTCGGCCCCGACGGTCCGCGAGGGCGCGCCGGTCGGCGTGACCTTCGAGGACGTCACCTTTCAGTACGGCGAGGACCGTGAACAGGTGCACCACGGCGTCACGTTCGACGTGCCACCCGGCGGCCTGACCGCGCTCGTGGGCCCGTCGGGAGCGGGCAAGTCGACGGTCTTCGCGCTGCTGGAGCGCTTCTACGACCACCAGGGCGGGACGATCACCGTCGGCGGCAGGGAGATCCGCGACTGGCCGCTCGGCGACCTGCGCGCCACGCTCGGCTACGTGGAGCAGGACGCGCCCGTGCTGGCCGGGACGCTGCGGGAGAACCTGCTGTTCGCCGCCGAGGACGCCGGCGACGACGACCTGTGGCGGGCGGTGCGGCGTACGCGCCTCGACGACCTGGTCTCCCGGCTGCCGGAGGGGCTGGAGACGCCGGTCGGGCACCGGGGCGTCCTGCTGTCGGGCGGCGAGCGGCAACGGGTGGCCATCGCCCGCGCGCTGCTGCGCAAGCCCCGGCTGCTGCTGCTCGACGAGGCCACCTCACAGCTGGACGCGGTCAACGAGCTGCGCCTGCGCGAGGTGATCGCGGAGGTGGCCAGGGAGACCACCGTGCTGGTCATCGCCCACCGGCTGTCGACCGTCACCAATGCCGACCGCATCGTGGTCATGGAGGCGGGCACGGTGCGGGCCATGGGCACGCACGACGAACTGGTGGGCGCCGACGAGCTCTACCGCGAGCTGGCCGCGACCCAGTTCCTGGTGAGCTAGTCCGGTATTGGTACGTTTGTCCGTTATGCGAGTAAAGAGACTGGCAATGACTGTCCTGCTACTGGCCGGTTCGGCCGCCGCCCTCGGGTCCGCCCCGGCCCAGGCCGCGACCGGTCAGTGCGCGGGCAACCGTATCGAGCACCTCGCGGTCAAGACCTCCGGCGGCACGACCAAAGGCCACCTGAACATCTATTACAACCCCTCCAGCGGCTACAACTGCGCCCGCCTGGACTCGTACGGCAGCCACTGGGGCCGCACCAAGCAGATGTCGGTCACCCTGCACACCTGCAAGAACAAGACCTCCGACTACTTCTCCTGCAAGTCCATCCAGATCGCCAACGACGACGGCCACTACGCCAAGTACGCCGGTCCGGTGAAGGTGTACGGCAAGGGCCGCTGCATCGCCGCCTCCGCGGTCATCGACGCCGGGCGAAACGAGGCCGTCAAGGTGACTCCCTGCTATCACTGCTGACCTGTACTCTTCGAGTGACATAGGTGAATATGTTCATTCAGAGGAGACTTCATGAGCAGGGTCGTCCGCGCGCCGAGGGGTAACACGCTCACCGCCAAGGGGTGGTCGCAGGAGGCGGCGCTCCGCATGCTCCAGAACAACCTGGACCCGGAGGTCGCCGAACATCCCGAGCAGCTGGTCGTCTACGGCGGCTCCGGGAAGGCCGCACGCGACTGGCCCTCGTTCGACGCGATGGTCCGCACGCTGACCACGCTTGAGGGCGACGAGACGCTGCTGGTGCAGTCGGGCCGCCCGGTCGGCGTGTTCCGCACGCACGAGTGGGCGCCCCGCGTCCTCATCGCCAACTCCAACCTGGTGCCGGACTGGGCCAACTGGGAGGAGTTCCGCAGGCTGGAGGCCGCCGGCCTCACCATGTACGGCCAGATGACCGCCGGATCCTGGATCTACATCGGCACCCAGGGCATCCTCCAGGGCACCTACGAGACGTTCGCCGCCGTGGCCGCCAAGCGCTTCGGCGGCACCCTCGCCGGGACGATCACGCTCACGGCCGGGCTCGGCGGCATGGGCGGCGCCCAGCCCCTCGCGGTCACCATGAACGGCGGCGTGGCCATCTGCGTCGACTGCGACCCGCGCAGCGTCTCCCGGCGCATCGAGCACCGCTACCTCGACGTCGAGGCGTCCTCCTTGGACGAGGCGCTGCGCCTGGCCTACCAGGCCCGCGACGAGCGCCGCCCGCTGTCCATCGGCGTCGTCGCCAACGCCGCCGACGCCCTGCCCGACCTGCTGGCCCGCGGCGCCGAGATCGACATCGTCACCGACCAGACCTCGGCGCACGACCCGCTGATGTACCTGCCGCAGGGGATCGCCTTCGAGGACATGTCCGCCGCGCGCGAGAAGGACCCCGCGGGATTCACGCGGAAGGCCCGCGAGTCCATGGCCAAGCACGTCGAGGCCATGGTCGGCTTCAAGGACGCCGGCGCCGAGGTCTTCGACTACGGCAACTCCATCCGCGGCGAGGCCCAGCTCGCCGGCTACTCCCGCGCCTTCGACTTCCCCGGCTTCGTGCCCGCCTACATCCGGCCGCTGTTCTGCGAGGGCAAGGGCCCGTTCCGCTGGGCGGCGCTGTCCGGCTCGCCCGAGGACATCCACAAGACCGACCAGGCCATCCTGGAACTCTTCCCCGAAAACGAGCAACTGGCCCGCTGGATCCGCAAGGCCGGAGAGAAGGTCCACTTCCAGGGCCTGCCCGCGCGCATCTGCTGGCTCGGGTACGGCGAGCGGAACCTGGCCGGCGAACGCTTCAACGACATGGTGGCCAGCGGCGAACTCCAGGCGCCCATCGTCATCGGGCGCGACCACCTCGACAGCGGTTCGGTGGCCTCGCCGTACCGGGAGACCGAGGCCATGGCCGACGGCTCGGACGCCATCGCCGACTGGCCGCTGCTCAACGCCATGCTCAACACCGCCTCCGGCGCCGCGTGGGTCTCGATCCACCACGGCGGCGGCGTCGGCATCGGCCGCTCCATCCACTCCGGCCAGGTGACCGTGGCCGACGGCACCGCGCTGGCCAGGGAGAAGGTCAGCCGCGTGCTCACCAACGACCCGGGCACCGGCGTGATGCGGCACGTCGACGCGGGCTACGAGGAGGCGGCCGCGGTCGCCGACGAGCGCGGCGTCCGCATCCCCATGCGAGAGTCGTAGATCCCTCCATGCGAGAGCCCGTCCTCCCGACGCGGGAGTCCCTTCCCTCATCGCGTGAGCCCGGCCTCTCGACGGGGGAGTCCCTTCCCTCGTTGCGGGAGTCCCTTCTCTCGTTGCGGGAGGTTCTGATCCGTTACGGCTCCGCCGCACCGCCGCCTCCCGCCGCCGTGGGTCGCGCCCGATCGTCGGGCGCTTCTCACGCCGGACGTGGCGCCCGCCGCCACAAGGCCCGCCTGACCGGCCAAGTGGTGCCCACATTTCGGGATACGTGGGATGGGATCGCATGAGTGACGGTGTTGGAGGTGGCGTGACGCATTCCGGGCTTGAGGCGCTGCTCGACGGGCGGCGCCTGTCGCCTGTGCAGCGCCGGATCGCGCATTACCTGTCCGAGCACCTCGATGACGCGATCTTCCTGTCCAGCGTCGAACTGGCCGAGCGCTCGGGGGTCAGTCAGCCGTCGGTCACCAGGTTCGCGATGGTCCTGGGCTTCGCCGGATACCCCGAGCTCAAGCAGGCCCTGCGGCCGCTCGTCCTCGGTGGGCCGCGCCCCGCCGAGGACTCGCTGATCCGCACCGCGCTCGACGACGAGATCCGCAACCTGTCGGCCGTGCGCGAGCGGCTGAGCGCCCTGCCGATCAAGGAACTGGGCGAGGCGCTGGCCGCCACCGAGCCGCTGCCGGTGCTCGGGCTGCGGGTGTCGTCGGGCCTCGCCACCACGTTCGGCTACTACGCCCGCCGGATCCACCCCGACGTGCGGCTGCTGGTCCACGGCGGCTCCGAGCTGATCGACGGGCTGCACGCGGCGCGCCGCGCGGGCGCGGGGTGGGTGCTGGCGGTCGTGCTGCCCAGGTATCCGGCGGAAGCCGTACAGGCTCTGGAATATGCCGAGAAGGCGGGGCTGCGGACGGCGGTCATCACCGACCGGCCGGACTTTCCCGCCGAGGTCGTGCTCGACGCCCCGGTCGGCGACCGGCTCGTCTTCGACTCCCACGCCGCGCCGCTCGCGCTGGCCATGGCCCTGGTCGAGGCCATGGCCGACGCGGCGCCGCTGCGCACCCAGGCGCGGCTGGAGGAGTACGAGAAGATGACCGAGGAGACCGGGACCTTCTCCGAGCTACCCGGCGATTCTCCGTAGAGACCGCACGGACCAGGTCACTGTCAGCAGGGCGAGGCCGAGCATGATGGCGAAGGCCAGCGGCACGTTGACGTCGCCGAAGTTACCGGCGAACAGCGCGCGGCCCGCCTCGACCGGGTGGTAGAAGGGCGTGAACCAGGAGACCTTCTCCAGCCAGTCCGGGCCGAAGGCCATCGGCAGCAGCGCGCCCGACAGCAGCATCAGCGGCAGCGCGAAGAACTGCATGATCTGTCCCATGGCGTTCTCGTCACGCAGGCTCAGCGCCAGGCCGTAGGCCACGCCGGAGGAGAACAGCCCGGTGAGCGCCAGCAGGAGCACCATGAGCAGCAGACCGGCGGCGCCGACCCGCATACCCATGATCACCGCCACCACCATCACGATGATCGACTGGATCACCAGCACGACCACGTCGCGCAGCATCCGGCCCAGGACGATCGCCGGGCGCCGGGTCGGGCTGACCGCGATGCGCTCCAGGACGCCGCTGCGCATCTCGTAGATCGTGCCGTACGCGACGCCCATCGAGCCGAACAGCGCGGTGATCACCAGCATGCCGGGGGCGAAGCTGGTCAGCGCCTGCCCGAGATCACCGGCGAACCCCATGCCGGCGAACAGCGGGGCGAACAGCAGCAGGTACATGACCGGCTGCATGATGCCGAACAACGGCCAGATCGGGTTGCGCAGCGTGTTCCTGACCTCGTAGGCGAAGAAGAGCGAGGTGTCGCGGATCATACGGCGGCTCCCGTGTCCCTGAGCGAGCGTCCGGTCTTGGCGAGGAAGACGTCGTCGAGCGTCGAGCGGTCCAGCGCGATCGAGCGCAACTCCAGCCGCTCCTCTTCGAGCCGCCTGAGCAGGGCGGGCAGCATGTGCTCGCCGTCGTCGAGATAGACGCGCAGCACGTCCTCGTCCACGCGGGCGGCGCGGGCCAGCGGGCCCAGCGCCTCGGCCGCGCGGTCGAGCTCGTCCAGGCGCAGGGTGACCACGTCGCCGGAGACCTCGCGCTTGAGGCCGGACGGGGTGCCCTCGGCCACGACCACGCCGTGGTCCACGATCGCCAGCCGGTCGCACAGGGCGTCGGCCTCGTCGAGGTAGTGGGTGCTGAGCAGTACGCTCGTGCCCATCTCGCGCAGCTCGCGGATGCGGTCCCAGAGGTTGGCGCGGTTCTGCGGGTCCAGGCCCGTCGTGGGCTCGTCGAGGAAGAGCAGCGGGGGCGCGTGCACCAGCCCGAGCGCGATGGCCACCCGCCGCTTCTGGCCCCCCGACAGGGTACGGCCCGGCCGGTCGGCCAGCTCCAGCAGGTCGAACCGGCGCAGCACGTCCTCGGCCGCCCGGCCCGGATCGGCCACGCCATAGATCTTGGCCGCGAAGACGATCTGCGCGCGCGGGCTGTTGCCCTCCTCCACGCCGCCTGCCTGGGAGACGTAGCCGAGGTTGCTCCGTACACCCGCGGGGTCCTTGAGCAGGTCGTGACCGGCGACGACGGCCTGACCGGCGTCGGGGACGATCAGCGTGGCGAGCATTCTGATCGTGGTCGTCTTGCCCGCCCCGTTGGGGCCGAGCACGCCGAAGATCTCGCCCTTCTTCACCGCGAGGTCCACGCCCTTGACGGCCTCGACCGTCTGGACGCCCTTTCTGCTCTTGGTGGTGAAGGTCTTCCTTAAGTCCGTAGCTTGAATGATCATCGTTCTCCTCAGGGAAGCTCGTCGGCTTCCACCTTTTTCACGGCTTCCTCGCACCAGGCGAGCTGGGCCTTGAGCATGCCGATGTTGAGCTTGAGGTTCTCGTCGATGTGCCGGGGCGCGCCCGCGCCCCGCTTGGCGCCGAGGGCCCGCTCGGTCATCGCGATCGCCATCGTGAGCTGCTCCTTCCTGCCGCGCAGCGCGCCGAGCAGCTCGGGCTTGCCGAGCCGGTCCATGAACGTCATCGCGACCTGGAACGGGTCGACGATCGGCTTGATCTCGTTCCAGAACGTCATGAGCAGATGGAAGAACTGGTAGCGGCCGTCGTCGCTGAGCGCGTAGACGGTCTTGCCGCCCTTGCCGCTCTCCACGACGTCCAGCAGTCCTTCGTCGGCCATCTTCGACAGACCGTGGTAGATCGACCCGTAGGCCACGTTGGCCCAGAAGTCTGCGCCCATCATCTCCAGCTGCCTCCTGACCTGGTAGCCGTTGAGCGGGCCGTCGAGCAGGGTGCCGAGGATGAGTACACGCGTCGAAGACATGCTCAAGTTTGAGTTCAAATTTGAGTGCGTGTCAAGGGTGGCTAGGGTGACGGCATGAGTGAACGACCGATCGCGCTGGTGACGGGGGCTTCTCGCGGGGTGGGCGCGGCCGTCGCGCGGGCCTTGGCGCCGACCCACCGACTGATCCTCGGCGGACGCGACGAGAAGGCACTGGCCGAGGTGGCCGCGGACCTTCCCGGCGCCCGGGTGTGGCCGGTGGAGCTGACCGGCCTGCGGGCCGCGGACCTGCCGGACGTCGAGCGCCTGGACGTGCTCGTGCACAGCGCGGGCGTGGCGGAGCTGTCCCGCATCGCCGACACCCCCGCGAGCGTCTGGCGCGACACCTACGAGATCAACGTGGTGGCCGTCGCCGAGCTGACCCGGCTGCTGTTGCCCGCCCTGCGCGCCGCCGAAGGCCACGTCGTGTGCGTCAACTCCGGTGCCGGCCAGCGTGCCAACCCGGGCTGGGCCTCCTACGCCGCCAGCAAGTTCGCGCTGCGCGCCTTCGCCGACGCCCTGCGCCAGGAGGAGCCCGCGCTCCGCGTCACCAGCCTCTACCCCGGCCGTGTGGCCACCGACATGCAACGTTCGGTGCGTGAGCAGGAGGGCGGCGCGTTCGAGCCGGCCAAGTACCTGGCCGCGGAGACCGTGGCCGGGGCGGTTCTCGGCGCCGTCACCGCGGGCGCCGACGCCCACCTGACCGATCTCACCCTCCGTCCCCGGAGCGGCCCTGTCACATGAATGGATTCATTCACTAGAGTGACCCCATGCTTGGAGAACTTGCGCACATCGGGCGGGATCCCGCGACCAACGGCTATGTCCGGGATGCCTGGTCGGCCGCGGACCTGGAGCTGCGGGAATGGTTCGCCGGGGAGGCGGGCCGGCGCGGCCTCGATCTGCGCGAGGACCGCAACGGCAACCTCTGGGCGTGGTGGGGCGACCCGTCGGTGACGCCGGGCGTGGTCACGGGCAGCCACCTCGACTCGGTACGGCAGGGCGGCGCCTACGACGGCCCCCTCGGAGTCGTGTCGGCCTTCCAGGCGCTCGACCTGGTCAGGGAGCGGGGATTCCAGCCGGGCCGGCCGCTCGGCATCGCCTGCTTCACCGACGAGGAGGGCGCCAGGTTCGGGGTGCCGTGCATGGGCTCGCGCCTGCTGACCGGTGTCCTCGATCCCGACCGGGCCAGAGGGCTGGCCGACGACGACGGGCGCACGCTGGCCGAGGTGCTGGCGGCGGCGGGGCGCAAGCCGTACGGGCTGGGGAAGGACGAGGAGACGCTCGGGCACGTCGGCGTCTTCGTCGAGCTGCACGTCGAGCAGGGCAGAGGGCTGGTCGACCGCGGCCGGCCGGTCGGCGTGGCCAGCGCGATCTGGCCGCACGGACGCTGGCGCTTCGACTTCCGCGGCCAGGCCAACCACGCGGGCACCACGCGCCTGGAGGATCGCGACGACCCGATGCTCGCCTACGCGGCCAAGGTGCTGGCCGCCCGTGAGGCGGCCGGCCGCTACGGCGTGGTCGCGACGTTCGGGAAGGTGCGCGTCTCGCCGAACAACGCCAACGCCATCCCCGGACAGGTCTCGGCGTGGCTGGACGCCAGGGGCGCCTGGGAGCGCGCGGTACGGGCGCTGGTGGCGGAACTGAGCGCGGGCGAGCAGGTCAGCGAGGAGTCCTGGACGCCGGTGGTCGACTTCGACGAGACCCTGCGGGATCGCGTGGCCGCGGCGGCCGGAGACGTGCCGGTCCTGGCGACCGGGGCCGGGCACGACGCGGGCATCCTCGCCTCGGCCGGGGTGCCGTCGGCGATGCTGTTCGTGCGCAACCCGACCGGCATCTCCCACTCGCCCGCCGAGCACGCCGAGGAGGCCGACTGCGCGGCCGGGGTCGAGGCGCTCGCCCATGTCCTGGAGGACCTGTGCCGATGACCTACTGGTGCGAGCAGGCGTGGCTGCCCACGGGCGCCGCGGAGAGTGTGATCGTCGAGGTCGAGGGCGAGCGCGTCGCGGCGGTCACCCAGGGCCCGCCGCCGCCCGGCGCGCGGCGGCTGCCGGGGATCACGGTGCCGGGGCTGGCCAACGCCCACTCCCACGCCTTCCACCGGGCGCTGCGCGGCGCCACCCAGACCGGCAGGGGCGACTTCTGGACCTGGCGCGACCAGATGTACGAGATCGCCGCCCGGCTCGACCCCGACTCCTACCTGACCCTCGCGCGCGCCGTCTACGCCGAGATGGCGATGGCCGGGATCACCTGCGTCGGCGAGTTCCACTACCTGCACCACGCCCCCGGCGGGCGTCCCTACGCCGACCCCAACGCCATGGGACACGCGCTCGTGACGGCCGCCCGCGAGGCCGGGCTGCGCATCGCGCTGCTCGACACCTGCTACCTGACCGGCGGCATCGGCACGCCGCTGGCCGGCGCGCAGGTCCGCTTCGGCGACGGCGACGCCGAACGGTGGGCCAGGCGGGCCGAGGACCTGGCCGCGCACTACGCCGGCCAGTCCGGTGTGGTGGCCGGGGCCGCGATCCACTCGGTGCGCGCGGTGCCACCCGAGCAGATGCCGCTGGTCGCGGAGTTCGCCCACCAGCACGCCGCGCCGCTGCACGCCCACGTCTCCGAGCAGCGGGCCGAGAACGCCGCCTGCGTCGAGAGGTACGCGGCCACGCCGGTGCAGGTCCTGCACGAGCACGGCGCGCTGGGCCCGCGCTCGACCGCCGTGCACGCCACCCACCTCACCGACGCCGACGTCGAACTGCTCGGCGGCTCGCGCACGCACGTCTGCATGTGCCCGACCACCGAACGCGACCTGGCCGACGGCATCGGCCCGGCCAGGACGCTCTTCGACAAGGGCGCGCCGATCACCCTCGGCTCCGACAGCCACGCGGTGATCGACCTGTTCGAGGAGGCGCGGGCGGTCGAACTCGACGAGCGCCTGGCCAGCGAGAAGCGCGGTCACTGGCGCGCCGCCGAGCTCCTGTCGGCCGCGACGGTCGCCGGCCACGCCTCGCTGGGCTTCCCTGACGCGGGGGTGCTGGCCGAGGGCGCGTGGGCCGACCTCGTCACGGTCCGCCTCGACTCCGTCCGTACGGCCGGCGCCACGGGAGCCGAAGCGGTGGTCTTCGCCGCGACGGCGGCAGACGTGTACTCGGTGGTCTCCTCGGGCCGCCAGATCGTGGCCGACGGCCACCACATTTCCGGAAATGTCGGTCAGATGTTGGCCGAGGCGATTGGAGCCCTGCGGTGAGCGCGAAACTGATCGACGGCATCGGCCTCCTCTACACGGGCGACCCCGCCCGAGAGGAGATCGCGGACGCCGCCATGGTCGTCGAGGACGGCCGCGTCGTCTGGACCGGCCCCGCGGCCGAGGCGCCGGAGGCCGACGAACGCGAGGACGCCGCCGGGCGCTGCGTCATCCCCGGCTTCGTGGACAGCCACGCCCACCTGGTCTTCGCCGGTGACCGTACCGCCGAGTTCGACGCGCGCATGTCCGGCCAGCCGTACACGGCCGGTGGCATCCGCACCACCGTCGCCGCCACGCGCGCCGCCAGTGACGCCGAACTGGCCACGCACGCCGCCGCGCTCCTCGGCGAGATGCGGCGCCAGGGCACCACGACCGTCGAGATCAAGAGCGGCTACGGGCTCAGCGTCGAGGACGAGCGGCGCTCGCTGGAGATCGCCTCCGGGCTCGTCGACGAGACCACCTATCTGGGCGCCCACGTGGTGCCCGCCGGGGTGGACGCCGACGACTACGTGCGGCTCGTGGCAGGGGAGATGCTGGCGGCCTGCGCGCCGTACGCGAAATGGGTGGACGTCTTCTGCGAGCGCGGCGCGTTCGACGGCGACCAGACGCGGGAGATCCTCACCGCGGGCATCAAGGCCGGGCTGCTGCCGAGGGTCCACGCCAACCAGCTCACCGAGGGGCCGGGCGTGCGGATCGCCGTCGAGCTCGGGGCGGCCTCCGCCGACCACTGCACGCACCTGTCGGACGCGGACGTGGACGCGCTGGCCTCGTCCGGGACCGTGGCCACGCTGCTGCCGGGGGCGGAGTTCTCGACGCGCTCGCCGTACCCGGACGCGCGGCGGCTCATCGACGCCGGAGCCACCGTGGCCATCGCGACCGACTGCAACCCCGGCTCGTCGTTCACCTCCTCGATGCCGTTCTGCATCGCGCTGGCCGTACGGGAGATGAGGATGACGCCGCTGGAAGCCATCAGGGCGGCCACGTACGGCGGCGCCCGCGCGCTCCGGCGGGAGGACGTCGGCGTGCTGCGGCCGGGGTCGCGCGCGGACTACGTGACCCTCGACGCGCCCTCGTATGTGCACCTCGCATACCGCCCAGGCGTACCCTTGGTAGCGGCCGTCTCCTCCTGAAGGAGGACAACCAGAACCATCCCAGCGGCGTACCTGTTTAGGGAATCTTTGCTTCGGACCACACGTTGGCCGGGTATAGAACGCAGCTGCGGGAACGAGGTGCCTGGGGATGGCAAGGCCTACGGGGAGTCGCACGCAGGAGGTCGCAGAACGCGACCTGCTCGGAACCTATCTGGCGGAGATAGGCCGGGTCCCGCTGCTCACCGCCGAAGAGGAGGTCGAGCTCGCCAAGCGGATCGAAGCGGGGCTTTTCGCCGAGCAACTGCTCGACAGCGGCGGCTCGGAGCCCCGCATCGGGGACGTCGCCGACGAGGAGCTCGAACGGCTGGCGATATCGGGACAGCGGGCGAAGGACGAGTTCATCCAGGCCAACCTCCGGCTGGTCGTGGCGGTTGCCCGGAAGTACTCCGGGCGGGGGATGCCGCTGATCGACCTGGTCCAGGAGGGGAACCTGGGACTGGTGCGAGCGGTGGAGAAGTTCGACTACCAGCGGGGGTACAAGTTCTCGACGTACGCCACGTGGTGGATCAGGCAGTCGGTCGGACGAGCCATCCACGAACAGGCTCGCCCCGTACGGCTGCCCACGCACGCCGGTGAGCAGATGACCCGGCTGATGCGGGTACGGCGCGACATGCTGGCCGAGTTCGACACTGAGCCCACTGATGACGACCTCGCTCAGGTCCTCGAACTGCCCATCGAGCGGGTTCGCGAACTGCGCCGGTGGGCGTCCGACCCCGTGTCGCTGCAGCTTGGCGTCGGTGACGAGGACGAGACCGAGCTTGGCGACATGATCGCGGACGAGACGTGGGCGGACCCCGAGCAGCAGGCGATCGAGATCCTTGAGCGTGAGCGGCTCGACCAGTGGCTGACCGACCTGGAGGGCGACACCTCCGAGATGCTGCGGTGGCGGTACGGGCTGGTGGACGGGCGCGAACACACGCTGACCGAGGTCGGAGAGCGGTACGGGATCGGCCGGGACCGGGCCCGGCGCATCGAAAGGGACGCGTTGGCCCGACTCCGCAAGATGGCTGCCGCCTAAAAGCAAGGTCATCGCCTTGGGCGCGCTTCGCGCTCTTGGGGCTCAGGCGTTTCTCCGGTCGAGCTGAAGCTCGACCCCTGTCGGGCCTCCGCTTCGCTCCGGGCGCCTTTCTTGGGGCCCACCCCTTGCCCAGCTGGGTGGCAGGCCAGCTCCTGCCCACCCGTGCTGGTTGGGGTGTGGGCCGGTTGGGTGTCCTTGGCCGGGAACCGGTTTGGCCGGGCAATGTGTTCTGGGTCTTTGGTGCTCTGGGGTGATGCCGTCCTCTCGGTGCCCGGAGGCTGAGTCTGGAGGCGGTGGGTCTGAGCGGTGCTCGTGCCCGTGGGTGGCGCCGGCCCTGATGGGATGCCGTCTTCAGAGCTTCCGGACTCCGCACGCCATGGACCGAATCGGCCAATGGCGTCCATCGCTTGTGGCTATTCGCCGTGCTTCTTGGCCCACAGGGTGATGCGGGTGGCCGGGTCTGCCTTGCGGCCCGCGGCAGGTGTCTGCCTGGTGACGACCCAGTTGCGGTCGTAGATCTGAAGCCGGTCCTGCCCGGTGGCGTCCTGGTCGTCGAGGAAGTAGAAGCCGGCGGCCTGCATGGTGTCCTGGGCGGCTTGGAGGTTCATGCCGACGACATTGGGGATCTTCGCTCTCGCGGCTGACGGTTGCGGGAGTTCAGGTGATGGTGTCGGGGGAGCCTGGCTGGGGCTGGACGGTGACGTGATGGTCGTGGCGGGCGCCGGTGCTGACGGGCCTGCCGTACCGGGGGATGTGCAGGCGGCGCACGCGAGGGCGAGTACGGCGATCGAGCTGAGGGGGATTCGCATGAACGCACTCCTTGCCTGAGGTAGGCCCGCAGTGTGCCCCGCGACGGATGCGATCCGGTTGACACCGCCTTTCTGAGCGGACATCCCGGACATGGGTTCCGAGACGGGGCCATCGATGGATCTGGGAAGTTTGTATTCGGTCGGACTGCCTTCTTGAGGCCGCATCCCCTGCCGGTTGGGGTATGGGCCGGCTGGGCGTCCTTGACGACTCAGAGAGTTCCTTCTTTCAGGCCGCTCCCGGCAGCCGGGAAGCGTGTCCTCGGGACTCCGCCTCCAGATGCTCGCGCAGTTCATCCAGCGTGGCTCCGCACCGGACGTTGGAGAGCCCGCCGTGTGCGGGGACCGTGACTGTGCGGACCGCGTACCAGCCCCCGCCGGCAGCGTCTGAGATCGCCCAACCGGGGTACGCGCGGATCAGCTCGCGCAAGCTCACACCCATGCCTAGTCATCCACCATCGCCTCTGACGGTGGATGCGTGGCGCGGAGTCGTGAGGAGAGCGCCTGATCCGCAGCTTCTTGTGTCCTCAACTGTTGGGCGAGCTGGGGTACGTCGTCCGCATCGAGGGTCTGGTAAAGGCCGGTCCGTTGCGTGTTGCCCATAAACGGCCTGCTGAACTGCGCCACATGCAACCAGCCGGGAAATGCCGCTTGGAGGCCTTCGAGAATAACCGGCGTTGACATGGGATCAGCGTGCTTACTCGCGAGTGACGAACCCACCGCGTTGTCGAGACGTCCAGGACGTTACGGCGTTACGCTCAAAACGTCCCTGACGTCCTCAGTCCTCCGAGGGGTACCGTGGCCAACGTCGCCCTACGTCGCGCCATGCTTAACACTCAGGCTGATCGGTGTGGGGCGGACGTCAAGACGGTAGAACGCTGGTCAGGACGAGACTCGTATACCGCATCTGCTGCACCAGTGGTCCGCAGCAGAGGCACTTGGAGTTGAGACAGCCGTGTTATGGCCAGACGCAATCCGCAATACGGTAAAAACGGGGCCGGACCGAGAAGTGCTGACCGTTTATCCGTATCGTTCCGCCTGCCCGAAATCTATCTGGCGCAACCTCATCAACGCGGCGCGCAACGAGATCGTGTTCGCTGGCTACACGAATTACTTCTTGTGGCTGGAACACCCCAACCTGGCCAAGGTTCTCACGCGAAAGGCGCAGCAGGGCTGCAAGGTGCGGTTCCTCGTCGGCGACCCGGAGAGCGATGTCACCCGCCGCCGGGAGGATGTGGAGAACGTCCCACTGACCGTTTCCACGCGCATCCGCATCACGCTGTCGGAGATCGAGCAGCTACGCGACGTCCCGGGAGCCGAGGCCCGTTACGGTGACGAGCACATCGCCATGAGCGTTTTCCGGTTCGACGCGGAGATGCTCGTCACGCCCCATCTGGCCAAGCTCGTCGGGCACGACTCGCCGATGTGCACCTGCGCCGGTATCAGGACGACGGTCTGTTCGACCGGTTCGCGTACCACGCTTCTGAGCCGTGGAGCAACGGACGCGACGTGTGGCAACAGCCCGAGGCCACAGCCCAGACGCTCGGTCACTGACCGTGCGGCAATCGTCTCGGACGGCCGTGGGCCCCCAAGGATCGCACGGGACCATGTCCCCAGCCGGGAGCAGGAATGGGCCCTGGCCTCACTCGCAACTGATGTGCCTGTGCGGCAAGAGGGCGAACCTCAGGGAGCCGAAGTGTCCGGAGAACAGGGGGAAGCTCACTTGGCGCAACATTTCCGGCCCTCTGACTCAGAACGTGTTCTGACGTACACCGCGGGAATGAGCGCTGACCGTGTCGGCGCAGTGACTTTTTCCGATCTGTCGAGAAACCCGCGAGCGGTCGCCGAGCGTGCGGCGCGCCTTGGACGGGTGCGTGTCACCCATCGAGATGCTCCTGACTTCTATCTGACCGTGGCTGAGCGCGAAGAGGATCGCGAACGGACGATGGCCACGGCGTCCCGGCTGTTGCTTGCGTTGATCAAGCATGATCCCACCGCGCATGCGCTGGTCATCGCCATGCCGGACGTCTTCCCCTGGGTTCGCCATCTGTCTTCGGCCGAGTTGCGGGCGTTCACGCTGGAACTGGTCCGGGCACTCTCCGACGCCGCCGAGCTTGACGTCGATGCCACCATCCACGAGGTCATCGCGGGCTGGCAGGCCACTGCCAGAATCAAGGCGGATCCACTGCGCTACAGCGAGGCTCGCAAACCCACGAGCGGTGACTTCGGGCCGGTGCAGGGTTCGGCGTGAGCCCGAAGCGCGGAGATCGGGTTACGGCGCCGCCTCCGGATGACGAGTGGGACGTTCGATTCGGCACAAGCGACGCGGTCCGGGGCTGGGAAGAGCGTTGCCGCCATGCTCTGGCCAACACGCGGCGATGTTTCGAGTCGCTGCGGGTTGATCCCCGTACGGGGTCCAGGCACTCCCCGGCGTGGCCGAAGTAGAAGTTCGAGGTCACCAGCGGCGGGCGCGTGCGTTATGTCATCGATGACGCCACTCGTACCGTGTGGGTGATCTACGCGTCACCTCGGCATCCCAAGGACACCGAGTAGGCGACTCCAGTCACGGGACCGGTCCCGATCGGGCCGGGCTAGCTTGCGGTGTCCGGATGGCGCGCAGTGCCCATGGGCCCGGTCGGTGCCCGGTTGTGGTTCGTCGCCGCGGCACAGCTCGTGCCGGACGCTTTCGGTGATCTCGGTGACCGAGCGTGGCGCGGCCGAACAGCCGCGACGGCGCATGCGGCACAATGAACACCACCCAGGTCGTCGATGAGCGGTCGCCTGCGCGCAGGGCGTGTTACAAGATCGCGACTGTTGACCGTTACGGAGGCCGTAAGTCGTGGAACCGCCGTTGGCCCGGCCGAACCGATCCGGGTGGCTGAAGGGCCTCGGGCTGGTCGTTCTTGGCATCGCGTCGGGTGTGGCGCTTTCCGTCGTGGCGCACTGGCCGCGGTCCGAGGTGGTGTACCGCAGCGATCAGCCGGCCACGGTGGCGTACGTCGACGACTCCAAGCATCTGCTGGCCCTGGTACGCGAGAGCACCCTTCTCGGGGACTCACACCACATCGTCGTAGGCCGGGATCCCAGCCTCTCCTACGGGCACCGGGTGGGCATCGAAACGTCCGCCGCCTCCGTGAAGACGACAGAATGGACGACCGCCGGGGTGCGGGTGCTTTTCGACACCGGGCACGAACTGTTCATCCCTGCCAGATACTTCATCGGGGGCCGGTGAGGCGCCGGGACGCTTGATCGACTGAGGGGAGAAGGCTCGCTAAGGTGAGGCGTTCGATCGCATTCACCCCAGGAAGTGCTACGTGTCCCGTCGTTACCGATTAAGTCTTCTCGCCCTCCTCGTCGTGGGCGTTTACGTCATCGCGCTGGCGATCGTTGGAGCACTCGCCCTGGTCTCGGGCGATCTGAGCGCGATGTTGCGGCTGACGTTGGTGCCCGAACTGGATGAAGACCTCGCGGTGACATGGCGCAGCGTGGTCATCGTGGGCCTGGTCGGCGCGATGTGGGCGTGGGCGCTGTGGCAGGGCCTGCGCGGGCCGCTGGTGGGCCCGCCGTTCGAGATGGATCGGGACACCGCGCGACTACGGATCGCGCTGTACGTCGCGGCGGCGTCGTGGGTGGTCTTTCCCCTCATGACGTCCTGGTCGTGGTGGATGAGCCTGCTCGACGCGGCGGTGATGCTGGCGGTGGTGTGGCTGTACCACCCGGTGCTGACGCGTGGCCTGAAATATGGCGACCATATGCGGTCTTTCGGCATCTTGGCGTACGGAAGCGTCGCGGTCTCCGAGGTGCTCGACTGGCTCGGCATGCCCGTGGGCGACTTCCTGATCCTTATAGGCGGGGTGGCGGGACTGCTCTGGACGGTGCTGCTCCTGCGGGCGCAGCGAAATGACAGCCGCTGGCAAACCTCCACTGTGGCGTACGGCATCGCCTCCCTGGTCCTGATGCTGACCTCCTCGCTTCTGGACCGGTTGCTGGAAGGCGTCGGCAACGTCCCCGGCACGGTCACGGCGGTCGCCGGCGCGCTGAGCCTGATCTGGCTGACCCGCTCCGCCCACGACCTCGGCGACCCACGACACGAGGAGACGGCCCCGCCTTCGCCTCTCACCGCGCAGCCGTAACGGCGGCACTGGGGTCGCGCGACTGTCCGGGCGATGGGTGAAACGTGAACGCGTTGCGCGGCCTCGGCCGGGGGTCGAAGATGCCGGTATGCGCGGACGTGGACGGGCTTGGGGCAGGCGGATCTTGCTTCTGTTGTCGGTACCGCTCGGAGTGGGTACGGCGGTGGCCAGCAATCAGGTGCTCACCGATGCCGGATGGAGCTGGGGGTGGACGGGTGCCGCCGTGGCTGTGGCCGCGGCCGGCGCGCTGGTCGCGTTCTGGCTGACCCGGGCCACCGTCGCTGAGCCGGACCCTCCGGCCAATGACGGGGGGCGGTCCGGTGTATCGGCGACGGGGGAGCGGTCGGTGGTTGTCCGGGGTGGCAACAGCGGGATCATCTCCACGGGCGACGGCGCTACCAACATCCAGATGAATGCCCGGGTCTCAGGTCAGGGCCGGTCGCCTGGGGCCGGTCGCGACCAGCCCACCGACGAGTGACGAGCCAGCTCTTGGTTCGGCTCTCGCGGCGCCCTCACCCACGGGCGAGAGCGCCGCGAAGCCCATGCTGGCTAGTGGTTGACGTATCCCCACACGCTGGACGCCCAGGAGCGGCCAGCCTTGAGCTGGAAGCACGTCCCCTTACGGACGACTCCGTAGGTCAGGACATAGTTGATCTTGTACTTTGTGATCTTCACCCACGGCCCCAGATCCCCGCCACCGCATTTGACGGCGCGCACGCCAAACCCGTGGTTGTAGCGCTTGTACTGCAGGTTGGCGGAGATGTAGCTGCTGTTGGCCTTATAGAACTTCTGGGACAGCCGCTCGCGAGCCGGCGACAGGCTGATGCTCCACCGCTGAGTCTTGGCGATGCCGGCTTCGGAGGCGGATGCGACCGTCTCCGTCGCGAGTGACGTTTCGGCTGCCGTGGCCGGCAGCGAGGGGCCGAGTAGCCCGCTGAAGGCGATGGTCATGCCGAGAACGGCGGCTTTCTTCATGCTCGCTCCTCTGGGTTGCGCCTGTTGACGACTCCATTCGTAGCGGCGGGGAAATTGTTCGCCTGCCCTCTTCGCCAGGCAAAACAATTCTTCTCCGGACGGTCGCGGGGGCGCGTCACTATGGTGATCACCGAGATGGGACGTCGAGAGAATCCAGTGGATCCCGATGCGGGCCCCCTCCAGGCTTTCGCCGACGAGCTCCGGCGGCTGCGGCGTGCCGGAGGGATCACCTATCGGGACCTCGCTTCCCGGACCGGCCTGTCGATCTCCACGCTCTCCAAGGCCGCTGCCGGGCTCAGCCTGCCGACGTTGAAGGTCACCCTGGCCTACGCCGTCGCCTGTGGCGCCGATCGGCGGGAGTGGACGCGACGCTGGCACGAGGTGTCCGAGCACCTCATCGAGGAAAGCGGACATGACGGCCCGTACCGGGGCATCGCGCAGTACGAGATGCGTGACCATGAGCTGTTCTTCGGCCGGGATGACCTGGTGGCCGACCTGGTGGAGATGGTGCGGCGCCACCGAGTCACGGCGCTGGTGGGCGCCTCGGGAAGCGGGAAGTCGTCGGTTCTGCGGGCGGGCCTGGTGGCCGCGTTGCGGGCGGATAAGGAGCTGTGCGAGGCCAGGATCATCTCACCGGGCGAGCGGCCGCTGCGCGAGCACGGACGGTTCCTGGGTACGGCGCGCGGCCTGGTCGTGGTCGACCAGTTCGAAGAGGTCTTCACCCTGTGCGAGGACCGGTGTGAGCGGATGGCCTTCGTTGACGCGATCCTGGCCGGGCGGGCGCGCACCGTGCTGGCCGTACGGGCGGACCTCTTCGGCCGCTGCGCCGTACATCCCGAGCTGGCGCACGCCTTGCGTGCTGCGACGCTGCTGGTCCCGCTGATGCGGGAACGGGAGCTGCGGGATGCGATCGTCCAGCCGGCCACCTCGGCCGGGTTGATCGTGGAGCGTGAAGTCGTCACCGCGGTGGTCGACGAGGTGCTGGGGGAGCCGGGCGGACTGCCGTTGATGTCGCACGCGCTGCTGGAGACCTGGCGGCGGCGGAAAGGCCGCGCGCTGACGTTCGAGGGCTATCAGGCGGTGGGCGGCGTGCGCGGCGCGATCGCGCGCACCGCCGAGCAGCTCTACACCGAGCTGAGCCCGGACCAGGCGGCCGCGGCCCGGCGGCTCCTGCTGCGGCTGGTCTCCGTCGACTCCGAGGCTGGGGAGGTGACGCGGCGCCCGGCGGGCCTCGCAGAGCTCACCGGCGACACCGAGACGGTGCTGGCGCGGCTGACGCGGGCGCGGATGGTGACCGTCGACAGCGACACCGTACGACTGGCGCACGAGTCGCTGATCACCTCATGGCCTCGCTTCGGTGAATGGATCGACCAGGACCGGGACCGGGTCAGGACTCACCGTCAGCTCGGCCAGGCCGCCTCTCACTGGAACGAACTGGCGCGCGACGCCGGCGCGCTGTACCGAGGTGTCCGCCTGACACTCGCCGAGGAACGGCTGGAGCAGGAAGACCTCAACGCGCAGGAGGCCCTCTTCCTGTCGGCCAGCGTGCAGGCACGAGCACGCGAGCAGCGCCTGAACCAGCGGAACACCAGGCGACTTCGGGTTCTGGCGGCCGCGCTGAGCGTGATGCTGGTGATGGCCGGGACGGGCGCGGCCATCGCCTGGCAGCAGTCCGTCGTGGCGCGCGACGGCGAACGCGCGGCGATCTCCCGTCAGCTCGCCCTGCAGGCGTATGAAGCCGCCCCCACCGATGTACGGCAGGCGGCGAGGCTTGCCGGCGATGCCTACCGTACGTCGGCCACGATGGAGGCCCGCGACGCCGTCCTGACCGTCGCCGGAACCCCCGCCCACACGGCGCGAGTGACCGCGGACGGCCCCGCCTCGGCAGTGGAGTTCAGCCCTGATGGCCGTGCCCTGGCCTATGGCACCGTCAACGGGCGGGTCACCGTGGTCGACCTGCCGGGTCTGGCGGTGCGGTTCACTTTCGTGGCCCATGCGAGCGCCGTGCGCGCGCTCGTGTTCAGCCCCGATGGGCGAACCCTGGCCACCGGCGCTCACGACGGCACGTTGAGCACCTGGAACGCCGCCGACGGCAGCCTGGGCGGATCACGCGCGACCGGGGCCGGGCCGGTCCTCGGACTGGTGTTCACCCGTGACGGCCGTGACGTGCGGGCTCATCTCACCGATGACAGGGTGGTCGACCTGGGCGGAGGCAAGCCGCGGAAGGGGAGCGTGGCCTCCCGTTCGACGCCGGGGTTACGCGTCAAAATCGTGCCCAGGAGCCAGGGCGACAACATCACCATGGGCTGGCGGCAGGACACCAGCGAGGTCGGAGAGCCCGAGCCGCGGGAACTATCCGAGCTGATCAGGCGTGACCAGCTCTACGAGGGCTGGCCCACGGCTTCGGCCGCCGACGGTACATATGCCGAAACAGGCGAGGACGGCACGCTCAGGGTTTCGCGCTCCATCGTCAACGACCCACTCGGCCGCCCCGACGGCGAAGTCAGCAGCATGGCTCTGACCAGGGACGCCCGCCGCCTGGTAACCGGAGATCACCGCGGGGTCACGACCCTGTGGTCGACGCGGAACCCGGGTGTCCTGTTCCGGCTGGGGGGACACACCGGGCCGGTCAACGACGTGGCCGTCACCGGCGATGGGCAGTGGATCGCCTCGGCGGGACAGGACGCCGCCGTCACCGTCTGGCACAGCAGCGCGCTGCCGTACCTTGGCCACACCTCCCCGCCAATCGAGGTGACCGGGCCGGGACGCGGCCTGATGATCAGTGCGGGCGGCGAGGACGGCGCCGCCCTGCTCTGGAACCTTGGCACCGGGACCTCGACCACGCTCGCGGAGCAGGGACCGAAGGTCGGTCGCACGAGCGCGGTGGCTTTCCATTCGCGGACGGGGCGCACCGCCGTCGCCAGAGGACCGGAGGTGGAGCTGTGCGACGCCGAGCGGCAGAGTTGCTGGGCAGTCCTGCGGGACCACCGGGCCGATGTCGTCGCCGTGACCTTCAGCCCGGACGGGCAGACGCTCGTCTCCGCCTCCGCGGACGGCCGCGTGCTGCTTTGGGATGTCTCGACCGGCCGACGGCGTGGCGAGATCCGCACGGATGGGCCGGGCACCGGACTGGCCTACCGCCCCAGCGGTCGGCCCCTGCTCGCCGTACGGGGTGCCGGTAGTGTCCTGCTCGTCGACCCAAGCACGCGGGCCGTGGTCACCACGGTCCCCAGTTCCGGCGGCGTCGGAGAGCTGACCTTCTCCCCCGACGGCAAGTTGCTGGCCATAGCCGAGACCGACGGCGCCGTCATGCTGATCGACTTGGGCACAGGACAGCCGACCGCGCGGCTGGCGGGACACGCGGGCGCGGTCACCGCAGTCGCCTTTTCCCCCACCGGGCGGCGCCTGGCCGCGGCCGACGACCAGGCCGTGGTGCTCTGGGAGCTTCCGCGCGGCTCCCGCTGGGGGAGCCTGTCCGTCCGGCACCCTCAGCCCAGCAAGGTCAGCGATGTCGAGTTCGACGGCGAAAACAGGCTTGTCACCGCAGGCCTCGACCACGGCGTCCGCCGCTGGAACCTTGATCTCGGCACCGCGTTGGCGGAACTGGACACCACCACCCGGACCGGGATCGCGGCCAGCTGGGGGTGAGCTGAGGCTGTGACGTGCATCGGTTGGTGGCTCTGGCCCACTCCCGATAATGAGTGACCCAGTGTGCGGGAGGCGGATGATGATCACCTCCTGAGCATCGCCCAGAGGAACCTGGCGGCGGATCGCCCTCATGGACGGAGGTCGTCACCTTCCTGGGCGGAACGTCAGCCACGTGACCCAAGCTGGGCAAAAGCGATGGGAAACCACGGCACGAGTCAGTCGAGCCGTGCCCCGCAGCCGACCTCACCACCACCGGAGGCGTCCGCATGGCCGGTGCGTTCCGCCCGGACAACGTCCGGCAGTGCGCCAGCTGGCGCCACGATCCCGGTGTTCGCCCTGCCACCGGCGCCGGCGGTCGCGTTGCCGCTGACACCAAGGACGCTCAGCCGGCCCACACTCCAGGCGGCATGGGTGGGTGGGAGCTGGTCTGCCACCAAGCCGGGCCAAGGACACCCAACTGGCCCGCACTCCAACCGGCACGGGTGGGCAGGAACTGGCCTGCCACCTAGCCGGGCAAGGGGTGGGGCCTATGAGAGGCGCCCGGAGCGAAGCGGAGGCCCTTCAGGGGTCGAGCTTCAGCTCGACTGGAGAAACGCCTGAGCACCAAAGAGCGCGAAGCGCGCCAAGGGCGATGACCTTGCCTTTAAGGGCGGAGGAGGCGGTGAAGGAAGTCTTCCACCGCCCTCTCCGCACCCTCCAGCTCGTTCCCCCTCGCCACCAGCAACACGCTTTCGTTGATCGCGGCCAGCAGCATGTGCGCGTACACGTCCAGCGCCTCTCTCGGCACTCTTCCGGTCGCCCTCAGTGCCGCCTTCAGCATGCCGAACGCGTGCCGTTCCTCCAGCGCTCGCCATCTCTCCCACCCCAGAACCGCCGGTGCGTCGATCAGCACGATGCGGCGGATGGCCGGGTCGCGGGCCATGCGTACCCATGCCAGACACCCTGTCACGAGGGCCTCGGCAGGGTCGGTGATCCCTTTGACCGTCTCCATCAGCCGCACCCCGACCGACGTCTCCACCTGCTCAAGTACCGCCTCGAACAGGGCGTCCTTGCCCGAGTAGTGGTGGTACAGCGCCCCCCGGCTCAGGCCCGTCTCCTGCAGGACGGTTTCGATCGAGGTGCCCTCGTAGCCCTGTTCGGCGAACAGGCGTCGCGCGACCGTGAGGACCCGGTCGCGGGTGGCCGCGCCCCGCTCTGCCTTGAGGTTCATGAACCAACTCTAGACATACCGACCGACAGTCGGGTATTTTCCAGACCGACAGTCGGTTTGTTTGGAGGCGTTCATGCTCAACCACCTCGACGAGGGCCGGGGGCCGGTCACGCTGTTCGTACATGGCGTGGGCACGAGTTCCCACCTCTGGCGCAACGTCATCGCCGAGCTACGCGGCGAGCGACGGTGCGTCGCACCCGATCTGCCCGTCCACGGCGGCAGTCCGATCACTGACGACCTCACGCTGCCCGGCCTGGCGGAAGCGCTGGCCGAGTTCTGCGACGACCTGGAACTCGGCCAGGTCGACATGGTCGCCAACGACACCGGCGGCGCCATCGCGCAGATCTTCGCGGTGCGCCATCCGGACAGGCTCCGTTCCCTCACGCTCACCAACTGCGACGTCCACGACAACACCCCGCCCGAGGCCTTCCGCCCCACCGTCGAACTGGCCGCCAAGGGCGAACTCGTCCCCCTGATCGAGGCGCTGATCCAGCACCCCGGCCTGATCGGCCAGAGCGTGTACGGCGACGGCTACGAGCGGATCGACGACCCCGAGGCGCTCGTGGACGCGTACCTGCGCCCGATGTTCGCCAAGCCAGGCGGCGGGCCGGCCTTCGAGCGTCTCCTGGCCGGGATCGACGCCAAGGAGATGGTGGCCATCGAGCCGCAATTGACGGTGCTTGCCGTGCCAACGCTTGTGGTGTGGGGTACGGGTGACGTCTTCTTCGGCCTGGAATGGGCGCGCTGGCTGCGCGACACCATCCCCGGCGTGCGGGAGGTCGTCGAGATCGACGGTGGCCGGCTCTTCTTCCCCGACGAGCGGGCCGCCGAGCTCGTCCCTCATCTTCGGCGCTTCTGGGGGTGACACGGATGCGGAAGCCGGTGGCGGCGACGGTGACGTCGTTGTTCTTCGTCCTCGGGCCGGGGCTGGTGGCCGGGGTGGCGCCGTGGCTGATCACCGGCTGGCACTTCGGGCCGATGTGGCCGCCGCTTCGGGGGCTCGGCGGCCTCATGGTCGTGACGGGGGCGGTGGTGATCGTGCCGGCGTTCGCCCGCTTCGTGGTCGAGGGGCTGGGCACGCCGATGCCGGTGGCCGCGCCGAGCCGCCTCGTGGTGGGTGGTTTCTATCGCTACGTCCGCAATCCCATGTACGTGGCCGTCGAGGTGGCCATCGTCGGGCAGGCCCTGCTGCTGGGACGGCTGAGCCTGCTCGGGTACGCGGCGCTCGTCGGAATCGTCACGTGGTTGTTCGTGCGCTTCTACGAGGAGCCGACGCTGCGCCGTACCTTCGGGCAGGAGTACGAGGACTATCGGCGGGCGGTGCCCGGCTGGATCCCTAGGCTCCGGCGGGGGTGACCTGGAAGACGGCGGCCTTCCACTCGCCGTCCTGGCGGACCAGGGTCGTCGTGGCGTGGTAGCGCACGGTCTGCTTCTCGGTGCCGTTCACGAGCACGTCGATCTCGACCAGGCTGATGTGGACGAGGCTGTCCTCGGTCAGCGGGACGACGCGGTGGCCGGACTGCTCGGTGCGGGTGTAGGGGTTGCGGTTCTCGGCGAAGCCCTTGAGGATCGCCTCCCGGTCGGTGATGACGCCCCAGGGGGAGACGCTCACCGGTTCGGCGGTGAGGAAGCGGTCGAAGAAGGCGGCGTCGCCGTTCCTGTTGGCTTCCCACGAACGCTCGGTCAGCTCAATGATCTCGTTCATCTTCGTCTCCTCTGGCTACACCGGTTTAACTGGTGTCCAGTGTTACACTGCTCCTGTGGAGAGCGCAAGCGCGATGGTGCTGACCGGAGGCGACGGTCAGCGGTTCAGGTTCGACGCGGGCACGCTGTGCCTGGAATTCCTGCTCAGCGGGGCGGTGAACCCCTGGGAACGGCTGCACGCGCCCGCCGATCTGGCCGAGTGGATCGCCGTGTCGAGGCTCGGCGTGGACGGGCCCGCGCGGGCCGGCGCGGACGAGCTGGCCGACGCCAAACGGCTGCGCGGCGCGATCCTGTCGCTCGCCATGGAGGCGGTGAAGGACGACGCCCCCGGCTTCAAGGTCGCCGGTGTGGCGGAGGTCAGGATCGACGCGGACCCGCCGGAGCCGCACACGATCCTGAACGAGCTGGCCGCCGCGCCGCCGCCGGTTCCCGTCATGGGGGACGGCCGGGTCAGGGAGTGGGCGTACCCGGTGACCGGGTCGCAGTTCCTGTCGGCGGTGGCACGAGACGCGATCGAGTTGTTTTCCGGCGATCGTGTCGAACGTGTGCGCATGTGTGGTGGCGAGCGCTGCTACCTGCTGTTTCTCGACACCTCACGGCCCGGCGCGCGCCGCTGGTGCTCGATGGATCGCTGTGGAAACCGGCAAAAGCTCCGCACACGCCGTAAGATCATAAAATGAGTGATCTTGTCGGTGTTGTGGGGGCATTGCGCCGCTATCCGGTCAAGTCGATGCTCGGGGAAGACCTCGACACCGGCGAGATCACTGAGCGAGGGCTCTCCGGAGACCGGGTGCGCGCCGTCGTCGACGTTTCCACGGGCAAGGTCGCCAGTGCCAAGAACCCCCGGCTGTGGCGCGACCTGCTCACGCTCGACGGCGTCGCACCGCCCGGCGACGCCGAGCTGTCCAGGCTGTTCGGCCGCGAGGTACGGCTCGCCGACACACCGCCCCCGGCGGCCGAACTGGAGCGCTCGATCCCGGAAGAGGTGCTGGAACGGGGTGTCGAGCATGAGGTCGGCCACACCATCACCTACCTGGCCGCCGCCGCGCCCGGGACGTTCTTCGACTTCGCCCCGATCCACCTCATCACCACCTCGACCGTGCGGCGCATCGGCGAGCTGAGCGCGCGCGGGCACATGGAGGCGGTTCGCTACCGCCCCAACCTCGTGATCGACACGCCCGGCGACGGCTTCCCCGAGAACGCGTGGGCAGGCGCCCGGCTGCACCTCGGGGCGGCGGAGCTGGAGGTCATCGTGGCCAGCCCGCGCTGCGCCGTACCGACGCTCGCGCACGGCGGGCTGCCGCGCGACACCGACGCGCTGCGCACGGTGGCCCGCCACAACCGTGTCGAGGTCTTCGACATGGGCGCGCAGCCGTGCGCCGGGGTCTACGCCCGGGTTCTGCGGCCCGGAGGCGTGCGGGTGGGAGACGAGGTACGGCTCACGCCAGCGCGGTGAGGTACTTGTCCAGGTCGTCCAGGATGCCGTTGGCCGCCTTGACCCCGATGCCGAGCATCCAGACCTCGTCGTCCACCGCGTGGGCGTGGCCGGAGGTGACCGCCTTGAGCTTCTTCCACAGCGGCCCGCCGGTGACCTCGGCCTGCGACGCGGCCGCGGCCTCGCCGTAGGCGCTGTAGAAGAGGGCGTCGCCGTCGGCCTGGGCGATGTTCTCCTGGCTCAGCTTGCCGAACCGCTTGTCCTCCTGGGCGGCCAGCATCTGGACCTCGGGGCGGCCGACACCGGCGTCGCCGACGACGATGCCGCTGAAGGACTCGGGGCCGTACATGCGGATCTCGGTGGGCATGAAGCGCACGATGCTCAGCTTGAGCTTGGCGAACTTCCGCCCGACCGTCTTGGCGCGCGTCTCGTAGTCCGACATGAGCTTGGCCGCCTCGGCGGGCTTGCCGAGCGCCTCGGCGTCGAGCGTGAAGTTCTCCTTCCAGGTCACGCCGACCTTCTCGGTGAAGACCGTCGGGGCGATCTTGCTGAGCTTGTCGTAGAAGGCGGCCTGGCGGAACTTCGTGCCGAGGATGAGGTCGGGCTTCAGCGCGATGATCGCCTCCAGGTTGGGCTGCTGGAGGGTGCCGACGGACTTGGTGTCCTTGAGTGCGTCGCCGAGGTAGGCGGGCCACTTCTGGTTCTCGGCCGCCTGGGCCGCGCCGACGGGGGCGAGGCCCAGGGAGACCATGGTGTCGAGCTTGTCGGTGTCGAGGACCACGACGCGCTTGGGCGTCTCGGGGACCTTGGTCTCGCCCATGGCGTGCCTGACCGTACGGGTGGAGCCGGCGCCCTGGGCGGGGTCCGCGGAGTTTCCGCAGGCGGCGAGGGCGAGGACGGGCAGCAGTGCGGCGATCGCCACGGGCAGGCGCATGGGATGAGATTCCTTGGTCAATTAGGTTAGGCGACCCTAAGTGTAGTGACGCTGACGTAGTCCACCAGCATCGGCCTGCCGGGGACGGTCGCCGCGTTGGGCGGGCCGGGCAGGCCGCCGCCGACCGCCACGTTGAGGATCACGAAGAAGCCCCGCGGCAGGCTCCTGTCCAAGGTGAAGTACGGCCTGCCGTCCAGCAGCCAGGTCGTGGACCGCTCGGTCACCTCGACCGCGTAGGTGTGGAAGGAGCCGTGGCAGCCGGGGCACGGCTGTTCGGGTGTGACCAGGCCCTTCGGCTCCTGGCACGGGCCGCCCGGCATGGTGCCGCAGTGCATGGCGCCGGTGACCGACGGCCGGCCGTTCACCGCCTCCATGATGTCGATCTCGCCCACGGCCGGCCAGCCGGTCTCCCCGCCCAGCATCCAGAACGCCGGCCAGTACCCCGCGCCGTCCGCGGGCGAGACGGCGGGCAGCGCGAGGCGGGCCTCCACCCGCAGCGTGCCGCCGGGAGGGACGGCGAAGTCGGCACGCCGCGTCCTGACGCGGCCGGAGGTCCACCGGCCGTCCTCCAGGCGCGGGGTGATGGCCAGGTGGCCCTTGCCGTCGAGGGCGACGTTGGCGGGGGAGTCGGTCATCGTCTCGATCTCGCCGGTGCCCCAGCGTTCCGGCGGGCCGGTCTCGTGCCGCCAGCGCCCGGTGCCGGGCGCGGTGTCGAGCACAGGGCCGTCGAAGTCGTCGCGGAAGACCTCCCGCTGGTCCGTGCCGCCGCCGCACGCGGCGAGGACACAGATCAGCAGGAGGCAGGTGAGGATTCTCATAGCACCGTGGGGATCAGGTCGAGCCCCTCCAACTGCTGCTCCAGGCGTGGAGCGAGCCGCTGGACGAGCGTGTTGGTCAGGTGGGAGTCGTCGCGGTAGAGCACGACGCCGTCGAGCGACGCCGGGCACGTGGGGCCGTTGCCGGGGCAGAGCAGGTCGCTGACGTCCAGCGTCCACAGGCCCGGCCGCCTGCCCGCCGCCAGGGGGTCCGGCGCCAGCCCGCGCGAGCGGGGGAAGGCGCAGGACTCGGCGGGCTTGCCGGACAGGCACGCCGGCACGTCGATGCCGGGCAGCGGCGTGTCACGCAGGTACACCAGCGGCGCCCCCAGCCGCGACAACCGCTCCAGCGTGGGCCGCCAGCCCTTCAGCGTGGCCTTCGCGTCGGCGTAGGCCGTCAGCGAGGCCAGCAGGATGAGCCGCGGCGGCGTCTCGCCCTCCAGCCTGGTCAGGGTGTTCTCGCGCCACTGGTCGCACTCGCGGTACTCCCGGCCCAGGCGCGGATCCACGACCTTCAGCGCGGCCAGCGGGCAGCCCGGCTTGGTCAGTACCTCCAGCGTCCAGCCGCGCCGCTGCGCCACCCGCCGCGCCATCGTGAACCACTGCCCGGCGTGCGAGTCGCCGAGCAGTACGACGCGGTCGTTGCCGGGCACCGCCCCCGCGCGCCCGGAGCCGCTGGGCGTGAACAGGCACGGCGGGCTCGTGGTCGTCGTCAGCGCCACCTCACACCCCTCCGAGGGCGGATAGTCGGTACGCGCCGCCGCCGCGTCGACGGTGGGCGCCTTCTCGACCACCGCGGTGGCCACCTCGGCGCGCGGCACGCTCGCCCCGCCCAGCAGCAGCGCGGCCGTCACCGGGACCGTCATCGCCGCCGTCCCCACCGCCAGCCCGCGCCGCGGCAACTCGGCCACGACCTTGGAGAAGCGCACCGGCCGCTCCACCAGCCGCATCGTCAGCCAGGCGGGCAGCGCGGAGCCGATCACCAGCGCGAGCTTGACCGGCCACGACCGCCCGTCGCCGAACAACACGACCACCGGCCAGTGCCACAGGTACCAGGCGAACGACAGCCGCCCCACCGCCCCCATCCAGCCGTGGCTCAACAGCGCCGAGACCGGCGAGCGGAACAGGATCAGCGCCGCCGTCCCCAGCGTGGGAACCAGTGCCTGCGTTCCCGGATAGCCGCTCTCGTCGAGCGTCAGGGACCAGGCCAGCGCCGCGGCTCCCGCCGTACCCAGGAGTGCGGCCGGGAGGCGGGGGGTGCGGGAGAGGTACGGCAGAGCCAGCGCGGCCAGCGCCCCCACCCCGAACTGCCAGGCCCGCGTCGGCGAGGCCAGGTAGGCGGCGGGCCCGTCCCAGGACAGCGACAGCGCGAACGACCCGGCCGTGACCAGCACCGCGGCGGCGGCCACGGCCCGGCGTCCGGCCAGCCAGAACGCGGCCAGTAGAAGAGGCGCCCAGACCAGGTAGAACTGTTCCTCCACCGCGAGTGACCAGAAGTGCAGCAGCGGGCTCGGGTCGCGGTCGGCGGCCAGGTAGTCGGTCTCCTGGGCGATGAAGCGCCAGTTGGCCACGTAGAGGGCGGCGGTGAAGACGTCGGCGGCCACGTCGGCGGCGCGCAGCGGCGGCAGCAGCAGCCACGCCGCCAGCGCGCTCGCCACCAGGACCGTCCCCGCGGCCGGAAGGATGCGGCGGGCGCGGCGGGCGTAGAAGTCGGCGAGGGAGAAGGTCCCCGCGGCCAGGTCGCGCACGATCAGGCCGGTGATCAGGAAGCCGGAGATGACGAAGAAGACGTCGACGCCGACGAACCCGCCGCCCAGGCCGGGTACGGAGGCGTGGAAGGCCAGGACGAACAGGACGGCGACCGCGCGCAGGCCGTCGACGTCCTTGCGGTGGCCGGTCACGGGATCACGGGAGGCAGGACGGCCCAGCCCGTGGCCAGCACGATGGCCAGGACCAGCAGGGTGGTGATGGCCAGTGTCTCCGGCCAGCGCTGTCGGTGGTTCATCGCACGAACCTCCACAGGTCGCGGATCAGCGGCAGGGCGATGTAGGTGCTCGCGGCGGCGAACAGCGTCAGCGCCCAGTAGTGGTGCCAGCCATAGGCGGGGGCGCGCCAGGCGATGCCCGCCCAGACCGCGAGCGTGGTTCCGCTCAGCCAGGCGAGGGCCAGGCGGGTGATGGTGACCACCAGGCGCGAGCGCTTGGCTCCGCCGCCGCCGCTGGGCACCCAGGCCGACACCCGGTTGCGCAGGGCGTGGCCGATGGCGAACAGGTGGCAGTAGGAGTAGAGCGTCTGGGCGCGGATGACCTCGAAGCGGTAGCGGCCGACCGAGGCCGCGGGCAGCAGCACCAGCGCCACCCACAGCGGGCCGACGAACGGGATCATGTGCCAGGCGCGCACGTCCTGCGGGTAGGCGTAGAGCATGATCAGGCCGGGCAGCGGGATGGCCGCGATGTTGAGCGCCGAGACGAAGTAGGACAGGAAGCCGCTCCAGTAGGACAGGCGCACCCGCCAGCCCATCGGCGTGCGGTGGAAGTCGCGGCTGAACAGCAGGCTCAGGCAGCCCATGGCCCAGCGGTACTGCTGTGCCACGTACGAGCCGACGTTGTCCGGCGACAGGCCCTTGGCCAGCAGGACCGGCACGTACTTGGTGCGCAGGCCGTGCTTCATGAGCGCGACGCTGGTGTAGATGTCCTCGCTGTGGTCGATCCTGGGGAAGCCGCCGATGCGGTCGAGGGCGGCGCGGCGGTAGACGACGTTGGTGCCCACGCAGATGGCGCCGCCGTCGGCGTCGCGGCTCGGCTGCAGCCACCGGTAGAACAGCTCCTGGGAGGCGGCGGCGGTCCGCTGGATCCACGGCATGCCCTGGTCGGTGTCGAAGAACTGCGGCGACTGGGCGATGGCGATCTCCGGGTCCTCCAGGTAGGGGACCAGGTGGTGCAGGAAGTCGGGGCGCGGGACGAAGTCGGCGTCGAAGACCGCCACGACCTGGTTGCCGGTCAGGGACAGGCCGTGGTTGAGGTTTCCGGCCTTCTTCAGGTGGCCGCGGTCGGGGCGGACGGTGTGGGCGAAGCCGTACGAGCGGGCCAGGTCGGCCACCTCGGGGCGGTCGGCGTCGTCCAGGACCGTGACGGTGAGTGGAGCGTTCCAGTCAAGGCGGGCCACGTGGGCGAAGGTGTTGTCCAGCACCTCCAGCGGTTCGTCCATGGTCGGCAGCAGCACGTCCACGCCGGGCGGCCGGGCCGGGCGCCAGCCCTTGGTCAGGAGCAGATGCGACTCCCAGGTGGTGGCGCGCTGGCGCTGGCCGTCGACGTAGGAGAGCAGCCAGCCCGCCAGGTTGACCACGAGCGCCGCCAGGAAGGGCAGCAGGATCGGGTGGCGCAAGGAGAAGAGGAATAATGTTCCGGCGGTAAAGGTCAGACTCAAAGGTACGGCCAGCAGAACCCACCGGCGCTGCGGGCCAAAATAGAGTGAAATTTCGGTGTCCGTTGGTGGGACAGGAAGAAAGTCGTGCTGTGGCCGGGCCGTAGGCGCGAGCAAGGTCGCGGACATGGCGAACACTCCCCGTTCATCAGGCATCTTGCCTTCTACTGTAAACAAACCTATCTAAACGGCGGTGAACGGCGCCTTAAGCGTCGGGGGCGGATGGGCCGTCGAAGCAGGGAAAGTCGCGTGGTGTCCGAATTTAATGTGATGGACCTCACGGGAGATTGTCCATAATTAAAGTAGGTTTTGGCCTAGCGCCCGCTTGGGCGTCCGCGCCTCCGATCCCGAACGCGGGCTGTGCGAAGACCGAAACAAGGGCGAAACACCACGGCGTGGAGATTCACGCACGTGAAACACGCCTGGTCGAGCCGCGAAACCCCGCAGGGCGACAGTTCCGGTCAGTCGCCAATGTGTAAGGAGGTCGCGTCGATGATCGATAGCGGCACTACCGCCTGGATGCTGGTGTGCACCGCTCTGGTGCTGCTGATGACTCCGGGCCTCGCGTTCTTCTACGGGGGCATGACCAGGGCCAAGAGCGTCCTCAACATGATGATGATGTCGTTCGTCAGCATCATCGTGGTGACCGTCGCCTGGGTGCTCTACGGCTACTCGCTCGCCTTCGACACCGCCGGAGACGGCACCGGGTTCATCAACAAGATCGTCGGCGGCCTCGACTACCTCGGGCTCAGCGGCGTCTACAACGCGGTCTACGAGAACCTCATCGTGGCGGGAGGCAACGTCACGCCCGAGGCCGCGGCGGCCGACAACTTCCCGCTGATGGTCTTCTCCGCCTTTCAGCTCACCTTCGCCATCATCACCGTCGCGCTGATCAGCGGAGCCATCGCCGATCGGGCCAAGTTCGGCGCCTGGGTGCTCTTCTCCCTGGTGTGGGCCACGGTCGTGTACTTCCCCGTCGCGCACTGGGTGTGGGGCGGCGGCTGGCTGGGCCAGCTGGGCATCGAGGACTTCGCGGGCGGCACCGTGGTCCACATCAACGCGGGCGCCGCGGCCCTCGCGCTGGCCCTGGTGCTGGGCAAGCGCTCCGGCTGGCGTAAGGAGCCGATGCGGCCGCACAACCTGACGCTGGTCCTGCTCGGCACCGGCCTGCTGTGGTTCGGCTGGTTCGGGTTCAACGCCGGCTCGGAGCTCGCCCCCGACCAGACCGCCGGCCTCGCCTTCATGAACACGCAGGTCGCCGCCGCCGTCGCGGCGGGCGCCTGGCTCATCGTGGAGAAGCTGCGCGACGGCCACGCCACCACGCTGGGCGCCGCCTCCGGCGCGGTCGCCGGTCTGGTCGCCATCACCCCTGCCTGCGGGTTCGTGGACCCCTGGGCGGCCGTGCTCATCGGCCTGCTGGCCGGCGCCGGCTGCTGCTACGCGGTCGGCCTGAAGTACAAGGCGGGCTTCGACGACTCGCTCGACGTCGTCGGCGTGCACCTGGTCGGCGGCGTGATCGGCGCCGTCGCGCTGGGCTTCGTGGCCGCCTACCCGTTCCTGCCCGGCCAGAACAAGGGCATCCTGATCGAGGGCGGAAAGCTCAGCCAGCTCGGATTGCAGGTGCTCGGCCCGGTCGTAGTGGGTCTCTACTCGTTCGTGCTCTCATGGGTGATCGGAAAGATCATCGACAAGACCATGGGCTTCCGGATCTCCCAGGAGGCCGAGGTCGCCGGCGTCGACGTCACCACGCACGCCGAGACCGGCTACGACCTCGGCAGCGTGCACGCCTCCGGCGTGGTCTCCTCCAACGGCCCGGTCCCTGCCACGAAGAAGGTGGACGCATGAGGCTCATCACCGCCGTCATCAAGCCGTTCAAGCTCGACGACGTGAAGGCCGCGCTGGAGCAGTTCGGCATCAAGGGCATGACGGTCAGCGAGGCCAGCGGGTACGGCAGGCAGCGCGGCCACACCGAGGTCTACCGGGGCGCCGAGTACCAGGTGGACCTGGTCCCGAAGGTCCGCGTGGAGGTGCTGGCCGAGGAGGACGACGCCGAGGACGTGATCGACGTCATCGTCAAGGCCGCCCAGACCGGCAAGATCGGCGACGGCAAGGTCTGGTCCGTCCCGGTGGACACGGTCATCCGGGTACGCACGGGAGAGCGGGGCCCCGAGGCGCTGTGAACTCGCCGGGAAACCATGGAGGTGTCGTGAGGGGAGAGGCGCGCTCCTTCGCCGCGGCCCGCGGTTCGCGGGCCGCCGACACCGACCGCTGGCTCAAGGATCTCTTCCGTACGGCCGGCGACGGCGCGGGCACGGCACTGATGGCGGTCGGCAGCCTGGGGCGGCGTGAGCTGGCCCCGGGCAGCGACCTCGACCTGGTCCTGCTGCACGAGGGGCGCGACGACATCGCCTCGATCGCCGATCGCGTCTGGTACCCGGTGTGGGACTCGGGCGTCGGGCTCGACCACTCCGTGCGTACCGTGGACGAGGCCGTGCGCGTGGCCCGCGACGACCTCAAGGCCGTGCTCGGGCTGATCCAGGCCAGGCACGTGGCGGGCGACCCCGAGCTGACCAGGAAGGCCAGGGAGGCGGTGCTGGCCGGGTGGCGCGCCGACTCGCGCCGCCGCCTGGCCGAACTGCGCGTGGCCGCCGACCGGCGAGCCGAGAGCAGCGGCGAGGTCGCCTTCCTGCTCGAACCCGATCTGAAGGACGGCCGCGGCGGGCTGCGCGACCTGCAGGCGATGCAGGCGGTCGCGGCGGCCTGGGTCGCCTCAGCGCCGGGTCCGAGAGCGCGTGAGGCCTACGAGTTCATCCTGGACGTGCGCCACGCGTTGCACGTCGTCACGGGACGCGGCGCCGACCGCCTGGTCCTGCAGGAGCAGGACGCGGTGGCGGGGCTGCTGGGCCTGCTGGACGCGGAGGCGCTGATGCGCCGGCTCGCGGAGGCGGGCCGCACGATCGCGCACGCCTTCGACGTGACCTGGCGGGCGGTCGACCGGCTGGTGTCGGGCCCGAGCCCGCGAGGGCGCCGCCCGCTGGCCGACGGCGTGGTCGAGCACGGAGGTGAGGTCGTGCTGGCGCGCGGCGCCGATCCGCGCAAGGACCCGGTGCTGGTGCTGCGCGCGGCGGCCGCGGCGGCCGAGTCGGGGCTGCCGCTGGCGCCCGCGACGGTCACCGTGCTGGCGGCGCAGTCGGCGCCGATGCCGGTCCCGTGGCCGGAGGAGGCGCGCGACGCGCTGGTCGCGGTGCTCGGCGCCGGACGGGCCGCGGTGCCGGTGTGGGAGGAACTCGACCAGGCGGGCGTCCTGGTCAAGCTGCTGCCCGACTGGGAACGCGTGCGGCACCGGCCGCAGCGCAACCCCATCCACCGCTTCACCGTCGACCGCCACCTGGTGGAGACCGCGGCCAACGCCGCCGCGCACACCCGGGAGGTCTCCCGCCCCGACCTCCTGCTGATCTCCGCGCTGCTGCACGACATCGGCAAGGGCTGGCCGGGCGACCACTCCGCCACGGGCGAGGTCGTGGTCCGCGACATCGGCGCCAGGATCGGGCTGCCCGCGCGCGACGTGGAGATCCTCGCCACCGTCGTACGCCACCACCTGCTGCTGCCCGAGACCGCCACCCGCCGCGACCTGGACGACCCGGTCACGATCGAGAAGGTCGCCGGGACCGTGGGCTCGCGCGAGGTGCTGGAACTGCTGGCCGCGCTGGCCGGCGCCGACGGTCACGCCACGGGGCCCGCCGCGTGGAACTCCTGGAAGGCCGGGCTGGTCGCCGACCTCGTGCGCAGGGTGCGTTCCGCGTTGTCCGGCTCGCCGCCGCCCCGGCCGCCGAGCCTGTCGGAGGCGCAGGTGGCCCTGGCCCGGCACGGTGGCGGTGCCGTACGCGTGCAGGGGGGAGCGGTCACCGTCGTCGCCCCCGACCGGCCCGGACTGCTGTGGAGCGCCGCCGGCGTGCTCGCCGCGCACCGGCTCGTGGTGCGCTCGGCCTCCTCGGCGGCGGCGGGCGCCACGGCCGTGATCGAGTTCGCGGTCATCCCCGAGTACGGCTCGCCGCCGGATCCCGCGACGCTCGAAGCCGATCTCCGTCTCGTCCTTGCTGGACGTCTTGACATAGAGCAACGTCTGGCCCGCCGTACCCGGTCGGTGAGACCCGCTCGCGTACCGGTCGCTCCACCCCGTGTGACGTTGGTGGACGACGCCTCGGCGACCGCCACCGTCGTGGAAGTCAGAGCCCATGACAGGCCGGGGCTTCTGTGGCGTATTGGCAGGGCTTTCGGGGAATGTGGGCTTGACGTACGCGCCGCCCGAGTGGAGACTCTCGGCGCGGAGGCGGTGGACGTCTTCTATGTGGTAGACCGTGCCGGGCGCCCCCTCAGCGACGGTGCGCAGAGGACGCAAGTCCGCGATCTCGTGCTTGCAGCACTGCGGTAACCAACAACACACATTCTGCGGTCACATTTGTAACGATTGTGTCCGTTTTGCCTGGTACGTGAGTTGCTGCGGATACTTTGTGGACGGTTTACGACCCGTTGAAGACGGGATGATTGAGGGGTAGCGAAAGCAGTGACTACGGGGAGTTCCGAGAGCGGCCTCGCCGCGAGGCGGGACCGCGCGAGGCGGTCGCTGCCCAAGTTCAGCCTGCGCAACTGGCGTGTGAGATGGCGTCTGACGGCGCTCATCCTCGTGCCCACGGTGGCCGGCGTGGTTCTCGCGGGCGCCCGGGTGGTCACCTCCGTCGAAAGTGTCAACGTCTACGACCGCGCGGCCGCCGCCGCCGAGCAGAGCGGGCGCATCCGCGACCTCGTGCAGACCGTCGGTCTGGAGCGTGACACCGGGACGTGGATGTACACCGCCGGGGCCGCGGGCAGAGAGCTCAAGGGCGCCTTCACCGCCCGCCAGAAGGAAGTCAACGACCAGGTCAAGGCCCTGCAGGACGACCTGACCGCCATGGCCGACTTCGGTCCCCGCGTCGAGCACGCCGTCATGATGGTGCGGACCTCGCTCAACCTGACGAAGATCCGCGCGGACAAGGTCCCGACCGCCTACCGCGGCCTCACCGACTCCCTGCTGAGCCTGCACGACGAGCTGAGCCTGCTGACCCAGGACGCCGCGACGATCGGCTACCACCGCGGCCTCAGCGCGCTCGCGCGGGCCAAGGAGGAGATCTCCCAGCAGCGCTACCAGCTGCTCATCGGCTACTACCGCTATCGCTCGGTCGACGCGCAGGAAGCCCAGCGCTTCATCGCCTCCCACTCCCGCCAGCTTGAGGCCCAGGCCGACTTCGGCGCCGAGGCCGGCGTCGAGCTCGGCATGAAGCTGCGCAACGCGCTTCCGCCCACCGAGTACTACGGCACCGAGCTGACCAAGGCCCGCGCGATCGTGCTCGCGGGAAACAAGGAAGCCGGAGCGGTCTTCAGCAACCACCTCATCGAGGACCCCAACGTCTGGTTCGACGACAACAGCAAGGTCATCGACGCCATCGGCGGCGTGGAGAACGAGGTCGCCCAGCGGCTCTCGGCCCGCGTGCTGGAGCTGAAGAACGCCGAGGTGCGCAGCGCGGTCGTCGCCGGCGTCGCCATCCTGCTGCTGCTCGTGGCCGTGCTGCTGTTCACCGTCGTCATCGCCCGCTCGATGGTCTCGCCGCTACGGCGGCTGCGCACCGAGGCGCTCGACATCGCCGGTTTCCGCCTGCCCGACGTGGTGCGCAAGCTGCGTATCACCGGTGACACCTCCGCGGGCGCGGTGCGGCCCATCGACATCGAGGGTCAGGACGAGATCGGCGAGGTCGCCAAGGCCTTCGACGAGGTCCACCGCCAGGCCGTACGGCTGGCCGGCGAGGAGGCCGAGCTCCGCAGCAACATCAGCGCGATGTTCGTCAACCTCTCGCGCCGCACCCAGACGCTGGTCGAGCGGCAGATCTCGCTGATCGACGGCCTGGAGAAGGGCGAGCAGGACGGCGGCCGCCTGGCCGACCTGTTCAAGCTCGACCACCTGGCCACCCGCATGCGCCGCAACTCCGAGAACCTCCTGGTCCTCGCCGGCCACGAGCCCACCCGCCGGCGCAGCCAGCCCGCCAAGCTCGTCGACGTCGTGCGCGCCGCGCTGTCGGAGGTCGAGGACTACGAGCGGGTCCAGGTCAAGGTGCACCGTTCCACCTCCGTGGTGGGCAGCGCCGCCAACGACCTCGTCCACCTCGTCGCCGAGCTGGTCGAGAACGCGATCCAGTTCTCGCCCAAGAACAGCCAGGTGATCGTCTCCAGCAGCGTCATCGAGGGCGGCGGCGCGCTGCTTTCGGTGAGCGACGCGGGCATCAGCATGACCGAGGACGAGATGGCCGAGGCCAACCGGCGCCTGGCCGAGCCGCCGGTCGTGGACGTGTCGGTCTCGCGGAGGATGGGCCTGTTCGTGGTCGGCCGGCTGGCGCTGCGCCACGGCATCCGCGTGCAGCTGCGCAAGGGCGAGGGCGCCGGCCTGATCGCCATGGTGCTGCTGCCGCCCACGCTGATCCCCGACGGCTCGCAGCCGCAGCCCAACGCCCAGCGGCCCGCCTTCGGCGGCGGCACCGTGGCCTCGCCCGCGCCCGCCTTCGGCGCGCCCGCGCAGAGCTTCAACTCCTTCGGCAGCTACGAATCGCAGGACCTCACGGCCTCACGCGGACGGCTGACCGGCTTCACCGCCGACACCGACGGCGGCGCCTTCCGGCAGGACAGCGGGACCTTCCCGTCGTTCCCGAGCGGCCCGCAGCAGCCCCAGCCGCCGCAGCGCCGCCAGGAGCACCCGTCGTTCCCGAGCATGGAGCAGCCCGCCCATCCCGGCGCGGAGCACGCCTTCCCGAGCGTGGAGCAGCCGGCGTACCCCAGCGTGGAGCAGCCCTCCTACCCGAGCGCCGAGCAGCCCTCCTACCCGAGCGTGGAGCAGCCCGCGTATCCGAGCGTGGAGCAGCCGTCCTACCCCAGCGCGGACTCCGGGCCTCTGCCGACGCGGGGTCCCGCCGCCGGCCAGCCCGCCCCGGCCAGGGAGAACACGGGGGCCTTCCCCGTCCCCCAGCCCACCGCCGAGGTACGGCCCGCCTACCCGCCCGCCACCGGCGCCTTCCAGCCGCAGACGCCGGTGCCGCCACCGGCCGGTGGCGGATACCCGACGCCCCCGGCAAGCCGGCCACCGATGCGGCAGTCGTTCGGGACGCCGGAGCCGGTCCGCGAGCACTGGCGCAGGGACGTGCCGTCGGTGGACGTCTCCCCGATGGAGCCCGGGCAGGAGGAGTTCCTGCCGATCTTCGCCTCCGTCGAGTCGGCCTGGTTCCGCCGGCCGCAGGGAGAGCAGGCGCCGAGGGAGCAGGCACCGGGCACCCAGGCGCAGGGGAGCCAGGCACCGGGGACTCAGGCGCCGGGCGAGCGGGCGCCGGAGGCCCAGGAGTTGCCCAGGAGGGATGAGGCCGCACCCCCGCAGGCCGTACCCTCTGGGGAGGAAACGTGGCGAACCCCCGCCGACGCCGGATGGCGTGCGGCGGCGGCCGCCAGCGACCCCAGTCTCGGCGGACTCACCTCCGCCGGTCTGCCCAAGCGCACGCCCAAGGCCAACCTGGTGCCGGGCACGGCGGGCCAGCAGGCCCAGCCGCTGTCCCCGATGCCACCCGTGTCCGCGGATCGCATCCGCAGCCGGATGGCCAGCTACCAGCAGGGTGTGCGCCGCGGTCGTGCGGAAGTACGTGAACAGGAGGAACAAGAGTGAGCGAGCGTCCTGCCGCTAGGGAGGTAGCGTGACTACCCTTAGCCACGAGGCGCACCGGTTCGACTGGCTGATCACCGACTTCGTGAGGAACACTCCCGGAGTCGCGCACGCCGTCGTCGTCTCCGCCGATGGGCTGTGCCTGGCCAGCTCAGAAGGCTTCCCGCCGGACCGCGCCGACCAGCTCGCCGCCGTGTCCGCCGGGCTGCTCAGCCTGACGGTGGGCGCCTCCCGGGTCTTCGAGGGCGGCGCCGTCACCCAGACGGTCGTGGAGATGCAGCGCGGGCTGCTGCTGGTCATGGCGATCAGCGACGGTTCCGTGCTCACCGTGCTGGCCGCCCCCGACTGCGACATGGGGTTGGTGGCCTACCAGATGACGCTGCTCGTCGACCGCGCCGGCCAGGCACTCACGCCGTCCCTGCGCGCGGAACTCCAGGCAGCCAGGACGCGGTGATGCGATGAAATCGATGGGACAGGCCCGTGTATGGCAGTGACGGGGACGACGAGCCCCTGTTCCGCCCCTACGCGGTAACCGGCGGTCGCTCCGAACCGCGCTACCACCTGGCCATGGAGACCCTGGTGTCCTCCATGTCGATCCCTGATGACGAGTTGTCCCTGCTCACGCCCGAGCAGGATGCGATCATGCAACTCTGCCGCACCTTCCGGTCGGTCGCCGAGATCTCGGCCCTGCTCCGGGTTCCGCTCGGTGTGGCGCGCGTGCTGGTGGCGGACATGTCCGACGAAGGACTCGTCCGCCTGCACCAGCCACGTCTCGCCCAGGGACAGCCAGACCTCAACATGCTCGAAAGGGTGCTCAGTGGCCTACGACGCCTATGAACACAGTGCAGGCTCTAACGCAGGCCTCACATCCACCAAGATTGTGGTCGCGGGCGGCTTCGGCGTGGGCAAGACGACGTTCGTGGGGGCGGTGTCCGAGATCCTCCCGCTCACCACGGAAGCGGTCATGACGGACGCGTCCGCGGGCATCGACGACCTCGGCATGACACCGAACAAGCAGACCACCACGGTGGCGATGGACTTCGGCCGGCTCTCGCTCGACCGTGACCTCATCCTCTACCTGTTCGGCACGCCCGGTCAGCACCGCTTCTGGTTCATGTGGGACGACCTCGTACGCGGGGCCATCGGCGCCGTCGTCCTGCTCGACACGCGGCGCCTGGCCGACAGCTTCCCCGCGATCGACTACTTCGAAGAGGCCAAGCTGCCCTTCGTCGTGGGCGTCAACGGGTGGGACGGGCAGTTCCCGCATGGCGAGGAGGAAGTGCGGGAGGCTCTGGCACTGCCCTCGCACGTGCCGATCGTCCGCACGGACGCCCGGCACCGCGACTCGGTCAAGGCGACGCTCATCGCGCTGGTGGAGCACGTGGTCCGCATCCGCGCCGCGCACGTCTGACCCTCATCGGGTACGGCCCGGCGGCCCCTCTCCAGGCGGAGCGGGGCCGCTTCCGGTTTCTCAGGCGGTTCGCGGCCGACTTCAGCTTCTTCGCGGCCGATTTCAGCTTTTTCGCGGCCGGTTCCAGCTTTTTCGCGGCTGATTTCGGCTTTCAGGCCGTGCGTCGCCCGATCAGCGCCTCCACGCCGTCCAGCACGCGCTCCAGCCCGAACTCGAAGGCGTGCTCCGCGCTGTAGGCGCTGCCCAGCGCCTCCGCCGCCGCCTGTCCCACCCGCGCGGCCGTGGGGAAGCGGGCGGTGTCGCCGATGCGGGCCAGGAAGGGCGCGTGGGCGGCCCACCACTGCTCGTCGCTCATCCCGGTCTGCGACTCGGCCTGCGCGGCCTCCACCGCGCCTCTGGCGGTGCCGTGGACGAACCCGTTGACGAGCGTGAGCACCGCGTCCATCTCGACGTCGGTGAGCCCGATGCCGTCCAGCGCCCGCAGTTCGAAGTCGTACTTGGCGGTGACGTTGGGGCCCAGCACCGGCCGGGAGGTGGCGACCTGGAGCAGCCAGGGGTGGCGCAGGTAGAGCCGCCAGTTCTCCGTGGCGATGCGCGACAGCCGTTCGCGCCAGCCGCCCGGAGGGTCCTCGGGCCGCTCGACCTCTCCGTAGACGGTGTCGAGCATGACGTCGAGCAGTTCCGGCTTGCCGGGCACGTAGGTGTAGAGCGACATCGTCCCGACGCCCAGCTTCTCGGCGACCCGCCGCATGGACAGCGCCTGCAGCCCGTCGGAGTCGGCCACCTCGATGGCCGCGCGTACGATCCGCTCGACGCTGAGGTCCGGCTTGCCCTTACGGCTGACGCGGTCGCTGGTCCGCCAGAGCAGCGCGAGGCTGCGCGCCGGGTCGCCCTTGCCTGTGTACTCGATGGTCACGATCCGTACGGTACACCGTACGGCCGGGGAAGATCACGCGACGGTGGAGGAGAGCGCATGCTCGACCAGCGCGATGAGCGTGGACTTGACCGCGTCGCGGTGCCGGGCGTCCGTGCGGACGATCGGGACGTGCGGCGAGAGCGTGAGGGCTTCGCGCACCTCGTGCTCGACGTGGGGGAACTGCCCGTGCCAGCCGTTGAGCCCGATCACGAAGGGGATGTCGGCGTTCTCGAAGTAGTCGACGGCGGGGAAGCTGTCGGCCAGGCGGCGGCTGTCCACCAGCACGACGGCGCCGATCGCGCCCTTCACCAGGTCGTCCCACATGAACCAGAAGCGGTGCTGGCCCGGTGTGCCGAACAAGTAGAGGATCAGCTCGCGATCTAAGGAGAGCCGCCCGAAGTCCATGGCCACCGTGGTGGTCGACTTGCCGGGGATCAGCCCCAGGTCGTCGATCCCCGCGGAGGCATCCGTCATCACCGCTTCCGTCGTCAAAGGCATGATTTCCGATACCGACCCGACGAACGTGGTCTTCCCGACACCGAAACCACCGGCGACCACGATCTTGGTCGAGGTGAGGCCCGAGTTAGAGCCTGCGTAGTCCACTGAGCACCCTTTCCAGCAGGCTCCTGTCCGGCAGGCCCGCGTCCAACTGCGGCTGGTAGATCCGTACCAGCCCTTCCGCCTCCATGTCCGCGATCAGTACGCGGGCCACGCCGAGGGGGATGCTCAGCAATGCAGAGACCTCCGCCACCGACCTGACCTGGCGGCACAGCTCGCTGATGGCACGGTACTCCCGTGTGTAGGCCATGCCCAGCTGCGCCGAGGTCGCCGAGGAGACGAGCGCCTCCATCGCCAGGCCGCTGCGCGGAGCGGTACGCCCGCCGGTGACCGCGTACATGCGTACCAGCGAGCTGCGCTCCGCCTCCGGCGGGCCGTCATGCCACGATGCCACAGTCGACTCCGATCACCAGGGGCGCGCTGCGGAGAGCTCGGCGCGTACGGCGGGCGTCAGCACCTGCCCCGCGCGCTCCACGAGGATGGTCATTTGGTAGGCGACAAGGCCCATGTCGCAGTCCGGTGCGGCCAGGACGGCCAGGCTGGACCCGTCGCTGATCGACATCGCGAGCAGGAGCCCGTGCTCCATCTCGACCAGGGTCTGGTTGACGCCGCCGCCTTCGAACACGCGGGCCGCGCCCGTGGTGAGGCTGATCAGGCCCGCCGTGATGGCGGCCAGCTGGTCGGCGCGGTCCTGCGGGAAGCCTCGCGAGAACGCCATCGGCAGGCCGTCGGCGGAGACGACCACCGCGTGGGCCACGCCGGGCACCTGTTCGACGAAGCCGGTGACCAGCCAGTTCACGTCCCTGGCCGCCTGGCTCAGATTTCTCATGGGTTCTCCTCAAGCTCTGAGCGCCCTTTACGGACGCCCTGCTGGTAGCTGGAGAGCCTGCTTCGCAGCCTGTCTGGCTCGACCGGCGGCAGGGGTGGCGGTGGGGCCGCCGGCGTGGCAGAGCCCGGAACAAGGTTCGCCCTTGGCGTGCGTTTCGGCAATCCCGAAGAGGTCGTACCACCGTGTTCCGGCTCGCCGGTCGAGCGGGCGGCCTGCCACGCGGTGTCGGTGGGCGACTGCCAGTCGGTGCGCTGGTCGGGGGTGGGGGAGGACTTGGTGAACCAGCTCGACTCGTTCTCGACCGCCGCGAAGATCGGCAGGTACTCGTCGACCTTGGGGATGGGGCTGGTCATCTCGATCGACGGCGTGGCCGCGGAGAACCAGGAGCGCGGCTCGGACTCGGGCAGCGGCACGTCGAGCGAAGGGTGTTGCGGCCTGGCGTCGTAGGAGGGCGGCTCCGAGTCGTAGGAGGGGGAGGGCGTGGCGTCGTAGGAGGGCGGGCCACCGGCCTGCGGTCCTCCGGGTGATCCCCCCGGCGGGCCCGCGACGTGCGGTCCTCCGGGTGATCCCCCCGCCGGGCCCGCGGGGTGCGGTCCTCCGGGCGGGCCCGGCGGGCCTGCCGCGTGCGGCATCGAGTGTGGTCCCGCGCCGTGCGATCTGGGGAGGAGTGAGCCGGTGGGTGGGCCACCCATGGGAGGGTTCCCCGCGGCCGCGAACCGCGCGGATCCGCCCGGCGTTCCCCCCGCGAACGGCGAGGCCGCCGGGTCGAAGGGGGAGGAGCCCGTGTCGAAGGGGGACCCGGTGTCGAAGGGCGAAGGTCCCGTGTCGAACGGCGGTGCGGCCGGAGCGTCGAAGGAGTCGAACGGCACCCCCGGTCCGGCGGGAGCCACGTCGAAGGAGTCGAACGCCTGCCCGCCCGGCTCCGGCACATGCTCGGTCACCGCCGACAGCAGCGCCTCCGGTATCAGCACCATCGCGGTCAGCCCGCCGATGTCCTGGCGGCGCAACTGGACCCGGATGTTGTGCCGCAGCGCCAGCCGCCCGACCACGAACAGGCCCATCCGCCGCGACACCGAGACGTCCACGACGGGCGGATTGGCCAGCCGCCAGTTGGCCTGGGCCAGCTCTTCCGGGGTCATGCCGATGCCCTGGTCGGTGACCGACACCATGAGCCCGCCGCCGTCGATCCGGCTGCTGCTGATGATCACCTTGGTGTCGCGCGAGGAGAAGGAGACCGCGTTCTCCACCAGCTCGGCCAGCAGGTGCACCACGTCGCTGACCGCCTGCCCGGCGATCGCCGCCGCCGACTGCACCTGGATGCTGACCCGGTCGTAGCTCTCCACCTCGCCGAGCGCGGCCCGGACGATGTCCAGGAGCTCGACCGCCTCACTCCACTTGCGGGCCGCCTCCTGCCCGGCCAGGACCAGGAGGTTCTCGGAGTTGCGCCGCATGCGGGTGGCGAGGTGGTCGAGCTTGAAGAGGTCGCCGAGCCTGGTGTCGTCGCGTTCGCCGCGCTCCAGCCGTTCGATGAGGGTGAGCTGCCGTTCGACGAGCGTCTGCGACCGGCGGGAGAGGTTGACGAACATGGCGTTGACGTTGGAGCGCAGCCGCGCCTCGTCGCCGGCCAGCCGTACGGCTTCGCGGTGCACCTCGTCGAAGGCCCGCGCGACCTCGCCGACCTCGTCCTTGGAGAAGATGCCGATGGGCGGGATCTCGACGTCGGCACCGCCGTCGCGCGACTCGCGCAGCCGCTGGACGAACTCCGGCAGCCGCCGCCCGGCGATCTCCAGGGCCTCGCCGCGCAGCCTGCGCAGGGGCCGTACCAGAGAGCGGGCCACGCCCGTGGTGATCAGCAGGACCGCGATGAGCAGCGCGAGCACGGCGCCGGCGATGAGGTAGGCGCGCTGGCGCTCGGCGGAGGTGAGCTGCTCGCTGCGGGTCACGATGCCGGCGGACTGACGGCGCTCCACGGCGCGCATGGAGTCGACCATCACGCTCGCCGCCTCGTACCACTCGCGGGCGTCGTCGCGCTTGGCCAGGTCGAGGCCCTTGAGCGGCTGGTTGTTGGCGGCCCGGCTGAGCACGAGTTCGCGCAGGAACAGCATGCGCTCGGTGCCGGCCGCGTTGACGTTCTCGTCGAAGACGCGCCGCTCGTCGGCGGTGGCCTCGGCGGTGAAGGCCCGGCGCTCGTTGGTCTCGCGGGCCTGCTCGCCGAAGACGGCCTTGAGCTGCTCCTGCTCGAAGCGGCCCGCCTGCAGCGCGATGGTGATCCACGCCTGCTGCCGGGAGACGGCCTCCTTGGCCCTGGCCAGCGCGACGAGCAGCTGCGACTGGCGGAACAGCTCGTCGTCGTCGGTGCCCTTGCTGAGCTCGTCGTGGACGGAGATCAGGTCGCTGATGACGGTGGTGTAGAGCTCGATGGACGGTCCGGGCAGCAGGTCGCCCTTGCTGGTCTGCTCGCGCAGGCCGGTCAGGTCGTCGAGCCTGGCGAGGGTGGCCTCCAGTTCGTCGGCGGTACGCCCGGCGACCTCCCCTGACAGGTTCTCGGCGCTGGACTTGACGGTGGAGGCGGCGCCGCTGGTCTCGCGTACCTGCTGGGTGAGCGTCTCGACGCCGTTGTCCGGGCGGCCCCTGGCGATGAACCAGGCGGCGACGGCGCGCTCGCGGGCCACCTGATGGGTGAGCTCACTGATCTGGTCGGACAGGCGGGCGAGCTGGTTGGTGCGTTCGTAGTCGGAGGCGGCGCCGGTGGAGGCGAACATCTGCACGCCGCCGAGCAGGACGGCGGCGGCGGTGGGAATGAGGATCAACGAGACAAGCCGCGCCCGGACACGCCAATTGCGTAGCCGCCAGCCTCCCTCGTCGGCGGCTCTTGCCTGCCTTTCGCCTAACTGTGTGCTCACCGAACGCAACCTCTCGCCGCCCATATCGGCGTATATGGAAGGCCGTGCGGGCCCTTGGGAAATCCAGCAAGTGGGGGTAATTGGAACACATGCCGACTGTTGCGGCCAATCGAACATTACGCGCCAGAATTCGAGAGATGGGTCGCATGAGGCGAGAAGCTGGGGCTCCATCTTTCGGCCGGAAATAACCACGGAAGGTGGCGACTGTCCACCTATAGGCGATTGGCTCGTTCCAAGGCAGTAACGCATGGGAAGCGCCCCGGTATCTGGACGGTCACGACGTTGTGATTTGCGCTATTCACCACATATGTTGGCCCCCGTCCTAGCTACCTACGGGAGGCAAAATGGGGCTTGCTCCCGAGAGCGCGGCCATCGAGGTCAAGGGTCTCTGGAAGATCTTCGGGTCCGCCGCCGAAAAGGTGCTGAACAGTGAAGACAAGCACCTCGAAGCCGCCCCCCTCCGCGAGAAGACCGGCTGCACAGCCGCCGTGCGGGACGTGAGCTTCACCGTACGGCCCGGCGAGGTCTTCGTCGTTATGGGCCTGTCGGGAAGTGGCAAATCCACACTGGTCCGCTGCCTGACCCGATTGATCGAACCGAGCGCCGGCGAGATTTCCATCGGCGGCGAGGACATCGGCCGCGCGAGCCCCGCGCGCCTGCGCGAGATCCGCCGCCACCGCGTCAGCATGGTCTTCCAGCACTTCGGGCTGCTGCCCCACCGCCGCGTCATCGACAACGTCGCCTACGGCCTGGAGGTCCAGGGCGCCGCCAAGGCCGCCAGGCACGAGCGGGCCCGCGAGATCCTCTCCCTGGTCGGTCTCGACGGACACGGCGACGCCTACCCCGACCAGCTCTCCGGCGGCATGCAGCAGCGCGTCGGCCTGGCCCGCGCCCTCGCCGTGGACCCCGAGGTCATGCTCTTCGACGAGCCCTTCAGCGCCCTGGACCCGCTCATCCGCCGCGACATGCAGGCCGAGGTGATCAGGCTCCACCGCGAGGTCGGCAAGACCATGGTCTTCATCACCCACGACCTGTCCGAGGCGCTCAAGCTCGGTGAGCGCATCGCCATCATGCGCTCCGGCTCGATCGTGCAGCTCGGCACCCCCGAGGACCTGGTCGGCGCGCCGGCCGACGACTACGTGGCCGACTTCGTCCGCGACGTGCCGCGCAGTCACGTGCTGACGCTGCGCTGGATCGCCCGTCCACCCGAGCCCGGCGAGGCGCTGGACGGTCCCGCCCTGCCCGCCGCGACCGTGGTCAAGGACGCCATCGAGGTCTCCTCCGGCTCCGGCCACCCGATCCGGGTCATGGACGGCGACGAGCTCGTGGGCGTCGTGGACCGGGTGGACATGCTCTCCTTCCTGGCCGGGCACGAGACGCCGGCCGTACGGGCCGGGGCATGAGCGCGACCGCGGTCGGGACCCCGCCCCGTGTGAAGATGCCCAGGTGGGCCGTGCCGGCAGCGGTGGCGGTCGCGTTCGCGGTGGGCCATGTCGTCTTCCGTGGGGTGGGAACGCTCCCACACGATGACGAGGCGGGCACGTTCGTCGCGCTCACCGACGCGCGCGAATGGGTGGACGACAACAAGAACGCCAACCCGGTCTTCCTCTACTTCATCAACTACCTCCGGCTGTTCATCGACGGCCTGTTCCAGGCCTTCGAGACCGTGTTGCACGCGCTCGGCTGGCCCGGCCTGCTCGGCGTCATGGGCGGCATCGGGTGGCTGGCCGGCGGCTGGCGGATCGCACTGCTGGGCGTGGCCGGGTTCGCCTCGTTCGGCGTGCTGGGCGTGTGGGAGCACAGCGTCGACACCCTCGCCCTGGTCGCCACGGCCGTGCTGCTGTCGCTGCTGGCCGGGCTGCCCCTGGGCGTGTGGGTGGGCCGCTCGCCTCGGCTGCGCAGGGCGATCACGCCGGTGCTCGACTACATGCAGATCATGCCGACGTTCGCGTACCTCGCGCCGATGGTGTTGTTCTTCCAGATCGGCGCGCCCGCGGGCGTCGCGGCCACGATCATCTACGCGATCCCGCCCGCGATCCGCATCACCGCGCTCGCGATCGAGCAGGTCTCGCCCACCGCCGTCGAGGCCTCCGCCTCGCTCGGCGCCACCCGCTGGCAGACCCTGTTCAAGGTACGGCTGCCGCTGGCCCGCTCCACCATGACCCTCGCGATCAACCAGACGATCATGATGGCCCTGTCCATGGTGGTCATCGCCAACCTGATCGCCGCCCCCGGACTCGGCTCCGACATCATCAAGGGCCTGTCCAGGGAGAACGTCGGCATCATGCTCCCGGCCGGCCTCGCCATCGTGGTGATGGCCGTGGTGCTCGACCGCACCACCATGGCGGCCGCCCGGCAGCGGGCCCAGGCGGGCCTGTCACGGCTCAAGCTCGCCGTCGCCGCCGCGATCGCCGCCGTGGGCATCGGGCTGGCGTACGCGCTGCCGCCGGAGTTCCCCAGCGCGCTGGAGCTGCGGATGGGCGGCCCGGTGAACGAGGCGGTGCGCTGGGCCGAGCGCACCTGGTACCCGGTCACAGACGCGCTCAAGGAGTTCACGACCCGGCTGCTGCTGAACCCGCTCGACGGGCTGCTCACCACCGCCCCCTGGTGGCTGGTCGCCGCCGCCGTGCTCGCCTTCGCCTTCTGGGCCGCCGGGGTGCGCCCGGCGCTGACGGCGCTCGGCTGCCTGCTGGCGATCGCCCTGCTCGGGCTGTGGGAGCACAGCATGCAGACGCTGACCATGGTCTTCGTGGCGGTGACGGTCACGCTGGCGATCGGCCTGCTGCTGGGCATCGCCGCGGCCCGCTCCTCCCGCTTCTCGGCCGTCCAGCGCCCGCTGCTGGACGCCGCCCAGACGATGCCCTCGTTCGTCTACCTGCTGCCGGCGCTGGCGTTGTTCGGCGCGACCCGGTTCACCGCCATCTTCGCCTCGGTGATCTACGCGGTGCCGCCGGTGGTCCGGCTGGTGGAGGAAGGGCTGCGCGGGGTGCCGCCGACCGTGGTGGAGGCGGCGCTGTCGGCCGGGTCGACCCCGGGCCAGCTGCTGCGCAAGGTGCAGCTGCCGATGGCGCGCAGGTCCATCCTGCTCGCGGTCAACCAGGGCATCGTGATGACGCTGGCCATGGTGGTGCTGGGTGCCATGGTCGGGGGTGGCGCGCTCGGCTACGACGTCGTCTCGGGGTTCTCCCAGCGCACGGACTTCGGCATGGGCTTCGCCGCCGGAATCGCCATCGTGCTGCTGGGCATCATGCTCGACCGGATCACGCAGGGCGCCGACAGGCGTCCGTCCCCCCAAAAGAGGAAGCCGATATGAAGATTCGCCTGCTTGCAGGCCTTCTGACGCTTGGACTGGCCGTCGCGGGATGCGGCGGAGCCAAGGTGGAAGTCACGCCCAGCTCGGCCGCCGCGCCGTCGGGCTCGCAGAGCGCGGCGCCGGCCTCGGGCGGCGGCACCGTGAAGATCGCGATCAACCCGTGGGTGGGCTACGAGGCGAGCGCCAACGTCGTGGCCTACCTGCTGAAGAAAGAGCTCGGATACACGGTCGAACTGCCGGAGATCAAGGAGCAGCTCGCCTGGGAGGGCTTCGAGACCGGCGACGTCGACGTCATCATCGAGAACTGGGGCCACCCGGACCTCAAGAAGCAGTACATCGACGAGAAGAAGGTGGCCCAGGTCGCCGGCTCGACCGGCAACAAGGGCGTCATCGGCTGGTACATCCCCAAGTGGATGGTCGAGAAGTACCCCGGCATCACCGACTACAAGAACCTGAACAAGTACGCCGACCTGTTCAAGACCTCCGAGTCGGGCGACAAGGGCCAGCTGCTGTTCGGCGACCCGTCGTACGTGTCCAACGAGGACGCCCTGATCAAGAACCTCAAGCTCAACCTCAAGGTCGTCACCGGCGGCTCGGAGGCGGCCCTGATCAAGGGCGCCCAGCAGGCGCAGGAGCAGAAGAAGCCGCTGCTGTTCTACTTCTGGGACCCGCACTGGCTCTTCAGCAAGACGGATCTGGCCAGGGTGAACCTGCCGCCGTACGCCGACGGCTGCGACGCCGACCCCAAGAAGGTGGCCTGCGACTACGCCGAGATGGACCTGGACAAGATCGTCAGCACGAAGTTCGCCACGTCCGGCGGCAAGGCCTATGACCTGGTCAAGAACTTCACGTGGACCAACGAGGACCAGAACGCCGTGGCCGACGACATGACCAACAACGGCATGTCGGGCGAGGACGCGGCCAAGAAGTGGGTCGAGGCCAACACCGCCAAGTGGCAGGCCTGGATTCCCAAGTGACCCCCGGCAGGCCGCGGCCCCTCGCGGGCCGCGGCCACGAGGACCTGTGATGCCAACCAAACCGCTCGCGGGGCTGCTGGTCGCGGTCCTGCTGCTGTCCGCCTGCACCGGTGAGGAGCCCAAGGCCGCCCCCGGCACGCAGGGCACCGTGAAGATCGACATGCACGCCTGGGTCGGGTACGAGGCGACCGCGGGCGTGCTGGCCTATCTGCTGGAGCACGAGCTCGGCTACAAGGTGCAGACGCGAAAGATCACAGAGGACAAGTCGTGGCCCGATTTCGCCGCCGGCAAGGTGGACGTGATCGTCGAGAATTGGGGCCACCCCCCGGAGAAGAAGGAGTGGATCGAGGAGAAGAAGGCGGCAGTCCCCGCCGGTTTGACGGGGAACAAAGGGGTGATCGGATGGTATGTCCCTGAGTGGATGGTCAGGAAATATCCAGACATCACCAATTATAGAAATTTGAACAAGTACGCCGCGCTCTTCAAGACCACCAAGTCTGGAAATGCCGGGCAGTTCTTGGCGGGCGATCCGACCTTCGTCACGAACGACGAGGCGATCATCCGCAACCTCGGCCTCAATTTCAAGGTCGTCTACTCCGGCAGTGAGGACGCGCTCATCAAGGCGGCGCAGCAGGCGACCGCCAAGAAGAAGCCGCTGCTGATGTATTTCTACGAACCCCAGTGGCTGTTCACGAAGATCAAACTCGTCAAGATCAACCTGCCCGCGTACGCGATCGGGTGCGACGCCGACACCAACACGGTGGCCTGCGACTACCCGCCCTACCTCCTGGACAAGATCGTCAGCGCGGACTTCGCCCGTACCGGCGGCAAGGCCTACGAGCTGGTCCGCAACTTCAGCTGGACCAACGACCACCAGAACAAGGTCGCCAGTGACATGGTCAACGAGAAGATGACCGCCGAGCAGGCCGCCAAGAAGTGGGTCGACGAGAACAAGATCGTGTGGAAGGACTGGATCCCGAGGTGAGCTACGACTTCGTCATCGTGGGAGGGGGGTCGGCGGGCTGCGCGCTCGCCAACCGGCTCAGCGCCGACCCCTCGGTCAGCGTGCTGGTGCTGGAGGCGGGCCGGCCCGACTACCCGTGGGACGTGTTCATCCACATGCCGGCGGCGCTCATGTTCCCCATCGGCAGCCGCTTCTACGACTGGAAGTACGAGTCCGAGCCCGAGCCGCACATGAACGACCGCCGCGTCTACCACGCCCGCGGCAAGGTGCTCGGCGGCTCCAGCAGCATCAACGGCATGATCTTCCAGCGCGGCAACCCGCTGGACTACGAGCGCTGGGCGGCCGACCCGGGCATGAAGTCCTGGGACCACGCCCACTGCCTGCCGTACTTCAAGAAGATGGAGAACTGCCTCGCCGACCCCGGCGGCGAATGGCGCGGCGGCGACGGCCCGCTCAAGCTGGAGCGGGGCCGCGCGGAGGGGCCGCTGTTCGAGGCGTTCTTCAAGGCGGTCCAGGAGGCCGGCCACCCGCTCACCGACGACGTGAACGGCTTCCGGCAGGAGGGTTTCGCAGCCTTCGACCGCAACCTCCACCGTGGCCGCCGCCTGAGCGCCGCCCGCGCCTACCTCCATCCGGTACGGCGCCGCCCCAACCTGACCGTCCGCACCCGGGCCTTCGTCGAGAAGGTCGTCTTCGAGGGCACCAGGGCGGTCGGCGTCATCTGCGACGGCGAGCGGATCGCGGCCAAGGAGGTCATCCTCTGCGGCGGCGCGATCAACACCCCGCAACTGCTCCAGGTCTCCGGCGTCGGCCCCAAGGCGGTGCTGGAGCGGGCCGGCGTGCCCGTCGTGCACGACCTGCCGGGCGTCGGCGAGCACCTGCAGGACCACCTGGAGGTCTACGTCCAGCACGCCTGCCTGAAGCCGGTCTCGATGCAGCCGTCGCTGGCCATGTGGCGCCGGCCCTTCATCGGCGCGAACTGGCTGTTCCTGCGCCGCGGACCGGGCGCCACCAACCACTTCGAGGCCGGTGGCTTCATCCGCTCCAACGACGAGGTCGCCTACCCGAACCTGATGTTCCACTTCCTGCCGATCGCGGTCCGCTACGACGGCTCTGCCCCGGCCGGCGGGCACGGCTACCAGGTGCACATCGGCCCCATGTACTCCGACGCCCGCGGCTCGGTCCGCATCACCTCGCCGGACGTACGGGTCAAGCCCCAGCTCCGCTTCAACTACCTGTCCACCGACCAGGACCGCAGGGAGTGGGTGGAGGCGATCCGCCACGCCCGCGCCATCCTGGCCCAGCCCGCCTGGGAGGGGCTGAACGGCGGCGAGATCTCCCCGGGGCCCGAGGTGGAGACCGACGAGCAGATCCTCGACTGGGTGCGCAAGGACGGCGAGACCGCCCTGCACCCCTCGTGCACCGCCAGGATGGGCGTGGACGAGATGTCGGTCCTGGACCCGGAGACGATGCGCGTACACGGGCTGGAGGGGCTGAGGGTGGTCGACGCCTCGGCCATGCCGTACGTGACGAACGGCAACATCTACGCGCCCGTCATGATGCTCGCCGAGAAGTCCGCCGACCTGATCCTCGGCAACACGCCGCTCGACCCGATCCCCACGCCCTTCTACCGGCACCAGGGATAGGTTGCCATGATCGGGGGAGGCGACATGGACGACAGGGATCTGCGGCACCTGCGGCGCTGCGTGGAGCTGGCGGCGCTGGCGCTGGCCAAGGGCGACCAGCCGTTCGGCTCCGTGCTGGTGTCCGGCGAGGGCGCGGTGCTGTTCGAGGACCACAACCACGTGGCGGGCGGCGATCACACCCGGCACCCGGAGTTCGAGATCGCCCGCTGGGCGGCGGCCAACCTGACGCCGCGGGAGCGGGCGGCGGCCACCGTGTACACCTCGGGCGAGCACTGCCCGATGTGCGCGGCCGCCCACGGCTGGGTCGGGCTCGGCCGCATCGTGTACGCCGCCTCGTCGGAGCAGCTCGGCGAGTGGCTCGGTGAGCTGGGGGTGCCCGCGCCGCCGGTCGCCACGCTGCCCATCGGCGCCGTGGTGCCGGGAGCCGTGGTCGACGGCCCCGCCCCCGCGCTGACCGCCGAGATCCGCGCGCTGCACCGCCGTTTCCACACGAGCTGATCTCCGGTACGGCACGCGCCGCGGTACCGGAGAAAAGCACACCCGAAGAGCGGTCAGAACCGTCGGGCGGCCAGGATCGTCGGGCGGTCAGGGTCGGAGGGTGGTCGTGGCCGGAGGGTGGTCAGGGCCGGAGGGTGGTCAGGTCGACCACCAGTGGGCAGCGATCAGTTCGGCGACCAGCGTCTCCGTCAGCAGCGCGACGTCCGGGTCGGTGTCGTGCGTGTAGCGGACCGACGTCGCCGCGCCCGGCAGGCCGGCGCCCACGGCGAGCACCGTGGAGCCGCGCTGCTCCACCCACTCCATCGCCTGCGCGTCGTAGGCGGAGCCGGGGAAGAGGATGGCGCGGTAGTCGAGGGTCTTGGTGAGGTACACGTCCACGTGGGACCAGTCGCCGGTCTCGCACGCGTCGGCCGGGCGGCGCGGCCCCTCGCGGAACATCAGCGCCGACTGCTCCGCCGACGACAGGTGCTCGGCGGGGGCGATCGTGTAGACGCCGTGTGGGCCGTCCAGGAGCTCGATGGCGCTGGGCAGCCACTGCTCGCGCCGGTCCAGCAGGTCCGCGGTGGCCTCGGCCGCCTGCCACACCAGCCCGGCCACGCCGCGGTGACCGCCGCTCAGCCGCGACTCCAGGGCCAGCAGGAGCGCGAGCGTGTGCTGGAACGTACGGCAGGCCACCCCGCCCCGCTCCTCGCCCGCCAGCATGTCCACGACCGCGTCGGCGCCCTCGGCCACCGCCGAGCCGGGGTCGTTGGTGAGCGCGGCGACGAACGCCTGACCGCCCCGGTAACGGGCGACGGCGTCCAGGGTCTCCCTGCTGCCTCCGGTCGCCGAGATCGGCACCACGAGCGTGCCGCGCGCCGCCGGGAACGAGGCCCGCGCGGAGGCGTACTCGGCCACCGCGTTCACCCCGGCCGCCCGCAGCCGCAGCGCCGCCACGCCCGCGGCGTAGCGGGAGCTGCCCATGCCCAGGAACACCACGCGATCGACGTCACCGGGGATCGCCGCGAACGGGTCCTCCGACAGCGACTCCGCCAGCTTGGCCAGGGACTCGGGCTTGGCTTCCAGGTCGGCCAGGAACAGGTCGGGGTTCACGCGGGGTCCTCTTTCTCGTCGTACCAGGTGCGCAGGACGCCCATCGGGGCGTAGCGCCAGCGGGGCAGGTGGCGGGCGGCGTAGATCAGCTCGCGGCACTCCTGCTCGACCTCGAACGGCCGGATCAGGGCGGGGTCGAGCAGGTCGCAGGCGCCGGTGTAGGCGGACAGCAGCTCGCGCCTCGCCCGCCGTACCCAGCCGGCTGCCTCGCCGGGCGCGGTGCCGCGGCGTTTGATCGCCACCTGGGCGACGTGCTCCAGGCTCGTGGTCAGTTGCGCGAGGTCCCTGGCCGGCGGCTGGTACGGCGCCGCGTCCGCCACCGTGGGGTTGCCGTCGAAGTCGATGACCGCGTAGCCGTCGCGCCAGCGCAGGATCTGTCCCACGTGCAGGTCGCCGTGGATCCTGATCCTCGGCCCGGTCGCCGGGGTGCCGAGCGGGGCCAGCTCCGCGCGCATCCTTCCGGCCCGGGCGGTCAGCCACCTGCCGTCCGCCCCGCCGGTCACCGCCAGTGCCTCGTCCAAGGCGCCCTGCGCCCGCGTCAGCAGCCCGGGATCCGGGCCGGCGGGCGGGGGGAGGGTGGACAGCGCGGTGTGGAGGTTGGCGGCCAGGTGGCCGAGCGGCGTCGCGAAGGAGGTGTCGGCTGAACAGCAGGCGTCCACGCACCACTCCCAGCCGTCCGTGGCGTCCGGAAGGTAGCCCGTGACCAGGGCGAGCAGGAGCTCCGACTTGCCGTCGGAGCGTGTCAGAGCCGCGTAAGGAGGAGCTGTTTCGTTGAAGCCGGCGTCAACGAGGTGGGCGAAGATCTCGGGCGTCGGGTGGGGGAGCGGAACGGGCGGCGTGAGCCATTTGACGACCACCGATTCGGCCACGACCACCGAGTGGTTGGTCATGTCCACGTGCTCGCCGAAGCCGCGTTCAAGCGCCACCCCGGTGCCCTGATCAGCTTCGCCGTACGACAGAGTGGGCAGCGGCTGGAAGCGGCGCACGGCGAACGGCGCCGGCGGTTCCGACGCCAGCGCGGCGAGGAGCGCGGCGGTGAGGCCGTGATCCCGTTCGGTAAGGGGATTCTCACCCACAGAGAGCAACCGCTCCCATATTGAATCCGAGTTCAACAGGCAGACCAAACTTCCAGGTGGCAATGTCCGGAAAAGTCTTGCTCATGTTGATTTCTACTGCAACACTCCTCTCCTGGTCTGGCGTGCCTGGATGGTTGCGCGACCTCTTCCCCGAATTCCTGAAGGAGTAGCGACCGTGTTCCGTACCCGGTTCACCCGTCGTCTTCCGGCCGCCGTCGCGGTTGCCGGCCTCGCGCTCGCCGCTGCAGCGTGCGGCGGTGGTGAGTCGACCAGCACCGGCGCCCAGGCCGCGCCCAGCGCCAGTGCGGCCCAGCTCAACGCCAACGCCGACCTGTCCAAGCAGTCGCTCCAGGTCACGGTCTGGGACGGATACACGCCCAAGGAGCTCCCTGACAAGGTCAAGGAGAAGCTCAAGATCTCCCAGATCAAGATCAACCTGCACGACACCAACGAGACGGCCATGAAGAAGCTGGCCGTCCCTGGTGACAGCGGCATCGACGTGGCGTTCGTGTCCGGCCAGTACGCGCAGGCGCTGTGGGAGCAGGGGCTGCTGGAGCCCATCCACCCCGAGCTGATCCCGAACCTGAGCAACCTCTACCCCGAGGCCACCCAGCTGTCCTACGACAAGGGCAACAAGTACTCCGTGCCCTACACCTGGGGCACCACGGGCATCTGCTACCGCTCCGACCTGGTGAAGGCCGAGCCCACCAGCTGGAACGACATCCTCAAGCCGCCGGCCTGGGCGCAGAAGAAGGTCACGATGATGACCACCGAGCGCTGGCTGGCCCTGCCCGCACTCAAGGCGCTCGGCTACTCGGTCAACACCGACAAGGACGACGAGATCGCCAAGGCCAAGGAACTGCTCCTGGCCGCCAAGCCGCAGCTTCTCGCCTATGACGACACGACCTTCGGCGAGAAGCTCAAGACCGGCGAGGCCATCATGGTCGAGGCGTGGGACGGCTGGTGCCCGACCACCGACGAGAAGAAGAACATCAAGTTCGTGGTCCCGAAGGAGGGCAGCGACCTCTGGGTGGACACCATGGTGATCATGAAGTCCTCCAAGAACAAGGAGGCCGCGCACGCCTTGATCAACTACATTCTCGACCCCGAGATCCACGGCTGGGCCGCCGAAAACATCAACTACAAGGTCCCGAACAAGGCCGCCATGGACAAGGTGAAGGTGCCCGACGGCTCGCTGCTCGGCATCAAGCCCGCTGAGCTGCTCAACGGTGAGTCCATTCGCGACCTGGGCGAGGCGTCGACCAAGTACACCCGCCTGTCGTCCGAGGTCAAGGCGCAGTAAGCCCTCAACGTGAAGAGCCAGACCAAGGCCCGGCCGGCGTCCCCCGCGAGGGGGCGCCGGTTCGCGGCGTTCGCCTTCCTCTCGCCCGGCCTGGTCTATCTGACCGTGCTGCTGGTGGTGCCGCTCGCGTTGTTGCTCAGCGCCACGGTCTTCCGCCGGGGCAGGTTCGGCGGGATCGTCTACGAGTTCACCACGGAGAACTTCGTCAGGCTGATCGACCCGCTCTACCTGAACGTGCTGGTCAACTCGCTGAAGATCGCCGCCATCACCACGTTGCTGGCGCTGCTGATCGGCTATCCGACGGCGTACTTCATCGCCCAGCTTCCCCGGAACTGGAAGACGATCGCGCTGGTGGCGATCGTGCTGCCGTTCTGGACGAACTTCATCATCCGCATCTACGCGTGGATCATGCTGCTGAGCGGCCCCGGCATCGTCAACTCCGTGCTCGGGACCAAGATGGAGCTGCTGTATCGCGACGGCACGGTCATCGTCGGCCTGCTCTATTCCTACCTGCCGCTGATGGTGCTGCCGCTTTACGCCGCCATCGAGAAGCTCGACCCTCAGCTGCGCGAGGCCTCGGCCAACCTCGGCGCCTCGGCCTTCACGACCTTCCGCAAGGTGACGCTGCCGCTGACGGTCCCCGGCGTGCTGACCGGGTGCCTGTTCGTGTTCGTGCCGAGCTTCGGCAACTTCGTGATCCCCGACATGCTGGGCGGTGGCAAGTCCGTCATGGTCGGCAACCTGATCAGGACCGAGTTCCTGCAGGCGCGCGACGAACCGTTCGGCTCCACGCTGACGCTCGCGCTGATCGCCGTGCTGCTGGTGTTGCTGATGGCCCAGTCATGGGCGGCCCGCCGTGCGTAGATCGAAGCTGCTGTCCGTGCCGTTCTGGGCCGCGATCGTCTTCCTCTACCTGCCGATCGCCGTCCTGGTCGTCATGTCGTTCAACTCCGGCGACTCGGCCTACACCTTCGAGGGATTCAGCCTCAAGTGGTACGGCGAGCTGGCCGGGGACGAACGCGTCATCTCCGGACTGGTCAACACGCTGATCGTCGCGGTGAGCTCCACTCTGATCGCCACGGTGCTGGGCACCCTGCTCGCGGTCGGTCTGGCCCGCTACACCCGCTCCAAGCTCTTGGACGCGGTGGCGCTGATGCCCGCCATCCTGCCCGACCTGGTGCTCGCGATCGGCCTGCTGCTGCTGTTCGTGACGCTCAACCAGACGCTCGGCCTGCACTCGGTGATCCTCGCCCACGCGGTCTTCTCGATGGCGTTCGTGGCCGCGGTCGTGCGTACCCGCCTCAGCGGCGCGGACGTCTCGCTGGAGGAGGCCAGCCGTGACCTGGGCGCGGGCCCGGTGACCACGTTCATGAAGGTGACGCTGCCGCAGCTGGCGCCGGGCATCGTGGCCGGCGCGATGCTCGCGTTCACGCTCTCGCTCGACGAGTTCGTCATCGCCTTCTTCACGATCGGCAACGCCGACCCGACGCTGCCGATCGTCATCTACTCAATGATCCGATTCGGGGTGACCCCGGAGATCAACGCCCTGGCCTCGATCCTCCTGCTGGTGAGCTTCACCGCGGTGATCGCGGGGCAGCGGCTGACGAAGATCGGGGAGACTCGTGCTCAAGATTGACGGCATCACGCGCCGGTTCGGCGAGGTCACCGCGCTCGACGGGGTCTCGCTGGAGATCGGCCAGGGCGAGTTCTTCGCGCTGCTCGGCCCCTCGGGCTGCGGCAAGACGACGCTCCTGCGCATCCTGGCCGGCTTCGAGACGCCCGACGGCGGCTCGGTCTCGCTCGACGGCGCCGACCTGCTCACGATGGCGCCCAACAAGCGGCCCATCAACCTCATGTTCCAGTCCTACGCGCTGTTCCCGCACATGAGCGTCGCCAAGAACGTCGCCTACGGCCTGGAGCGCGAGAAACTGCCCCGCGGCGAGGTCAGGAAGCGCGTCGGCGAGGTGCTGGAGACCGTCGGCCTGTCCGCCCAGGCGAGCAGGAAGCCACAGCAGCTGTCCGGCGGCCAGCGCCAGCGCGTCGCCCTGGCCAGGGCCATCGTCAAGCGCCCCCGGCTGCTCCTGCTCGACGAGCCCCTGTCGGCGCTGGACAAGAAGGTCCGCGCGGACATGCAACTGGAGCTCAAGCGGCTGCAGCACGAGGTCGGCATCACCTTCGTGGTCGTCACCCACGACCAGGAGGAGGCCATGTCGCTGGCCGACCGCATCGCGGTCTTCGACACCGGCCGCGTGCGCCAGGTGGACCGGCCCGTCGAGCTCTACGAGCGGCCCCGCTCCCGCTTCGTCGCCGACTTCGTCGGCGCCAACAACCTCTTCGCCGGTACGGCCGGCGCCGACGGCACCCTGCGCACCGAGAACTTCGGCACCCTGCGCGGCACGGCCGTCGAACAACTGCCGGAAGGGGCGGCGGCGCTGCTGGCCGTACGGCCGGAGAAGCTGGAACTGACCGAGGACGGCCCGATGACGGGCAGCGTGCTGGACGTCAGCTTCTACGGCGGCGTCTCGCACATCTCCGTCGAGGTGCCCGGTCAGGCCAAGCCCGTGCTCGTGGCCGTGCAGGGCGCCAGCGCGGTGAAGCCCGGCGCCGAGGTCGGGCTGCAGTGGGGGGAGCGGGACGCGGTCCTGCTCCCGGCGGTTCAATGAGCGAGGTCGTTGCCGGTCGCCGCGCGCGCGTAGGAGAGGATCAGCTCCACCGCCTCCGCCGGGCCGATCACGGGGTGCCTGGCGGTGATGCGGTAGCCGTAGGCGTCCTCCAGGGCCACCAGGTTGCGCGAGATCGTCAGCGCGTCCGCGCTCAGCGTGAACACGCCGAGCGCGGCCCCGGTGTCCAGGATCGACTGGTACATCGACACCTGGCGGTCGTAGAGCGAGGTGAGCAGCACGCCGTACATCCGGTTACGGCCCGCGGCCCCGCCGAGCTCGTTGAGCAGGCGCACGTCCGGGTCGAGCGGCCCGGTCGGCAGCCCGGAACGGATCGTCATGACCAGCTTCTCCACCGGGTCCATGACGGCGGCGATCTGCCGCAGCCGCTGCTCGTAGAAGCGCTCCATGCCCGCGTGCTGGGCCTCGACGAGCAGCTCGTTGAGGTCGGGGTAGTGGTAGAGCACGGCACCGGAGGTCAGACCGGCCTCCTCGGCCACGTGCGAGAGCTGCACTCCGTCGACGCCATGCCGGATGATGGCTCGGCGCGCCGCCTCGATCAGATCGATCCGGCGATCCGTGCGACTCTTGCGCTGGGCCACGCCCACCCCCGATGCACCATGGTTCAGCAAATCCGTCACCATAGTGCCGCGAAGTTGACCTTTACGCTAGATCAGCATTTGAATTCCTGTTCAGATTGATGTTTCCCCCCGGAGTGACCACATGGCTCTCACCATCCTGTTCATGCCCGAGAGCGCGTACGGGCCGACGAACAACAGCATCGGCATCGGCGACATCCTGCGCCGCCGCGGACACCGGGTCGTCTTCGCGGCCGAGGCGTCGTGGAAGGGCAAGCTCGAAGCGCTCGGCTTCGAGGAGGACCTGGTCGACCTGGCTCCCCCGGCAGAGGATGCCGAGGAGCAGGACCCCGGCCAGTTCTGGAAGGACTTCATCCGCGAGACCGCGCCGGAGTACCGCAAGACCACTCTGGAGCAGCTCGCGACCGTCACCAAGCCGATCTGGGACTCCCTGATCGACGGTGTCAAGTACTGCGAGCCGCAGCTCAAGGCCATCATCGAGCGCGTGAACCCCGACGTCATCGTCGAGGACAACGTGATCACCTTCCCGGCGCTGCTGACCGCGGGCAAGAAGTTCGCGCGCATCGTGTCGTGCAACCCGCTGGAGGTGCGCGGCGAGAACATCGCGCCGGTCTTCTCCGGCCTGCCCGCCGACGACCGCGCCGACTGGGACGCCTTCCGCGCGGAGTACGAGCGCACCCACCGCGAGATCTGGACCGCCTTCAACGCCTGGTGCGTCGAGCAGGGTACGAGCCCGCTGCCCGACCTCGACTTCATCCACGAGGGCGACCTGAACCTCTACGTGTACCCCGAGGTGCTCGACTACACCAACGCCCGCCCGCTGGGCCCGTCGTGGCACCGGCTCGACTCCTCCGTGCGAGAGACCGAGGAGCCCTTCGAGCTGCCCTTCGAGAGAGGGAACGGCGCGCTGGTCTACTTCTCGCTGGGCTCGCTCGGCTCCTCCGACGTGGAGCTCATGCAGCGGGTGATCGACGTGCTGGCCACCACCCCGCACCAGTTCATCGTCTCCAAGGGCCCCCTGCACGAGGAGATCAAGCTGGCCGACAACATGTACGGCGCGGAGTTCCTGCCCCAGACGAAGATCATCCCGCTCTGCGACCTGGTGATCACCCACGGCGGCAACAACACCACCGTCGAGGCCCTGCACTTCGGCAAGCCGATGATCCTGCTGCCGCTGTTCTGGGACCAGTACGACAACGCCCAGCGCGTCGACGAGCTCGGCTACGGCGTGCGGCTGTCGACCTACACCTTCACCGACGAGGAGCTGAAGGGCGCCCTGGAGCGCCTGCTCGGCGACGCCGAGCTGCGCGCCGAGCTGGCCGCCACCGGCGAGGAGATCCGCGAGCGCGACGGCCTGCGCAAGGCCGCCGACCTCATCGAGCAGCTCGGCCTGAAGTAATCCGCCGGTACGGCTCGCACCGCCGGGCCGTACCGGGTCATCCAAGGAAAGAACCCCATGCGCCAACTGATCAACCCGGCCACCGGGCAGCCCTTCGCCGATCTTCCCGACACTCCGGTGGGGGAGGTGGCGGTCGCCGTACGGAAGGCCCGGCGGGCTTTTGAGGAGTGGTCGCAGACCACTCCGGCCGAGCGGGCGCGGCTGCTGCTGCGCCTGGCCGACCTCGTGGAGGCCGACGCCGAGGAGCTGACCAGGCTGGAGGTCGAGGAGACGGGCAAGCCGGCCGCGGTCTTCCGCGACGGCGAGCTGCCGTTCGCCGTCGACAACCTGCGCTTCTTCGCCGGCGCCGCCCGCTCGCTGGACGGCACCGGAGCCGGTGTCCTCAGCACCGGATACACCTCGGTGCTGCTGCGCCGCCCCGTCGGGGTGGTCGGGTCGATCGCGCCGTGGAACTTTCCGTTCATCATGGCCGTCTGGAAGATGGGGCCTGCGGTCGCGGCTGGAAACGCGGTCGTCATCAAGCCCGCGCCGCAGACCCCTCGTTCCACGCTGCGGCTGGCGGAGCTGTTCGCGCGGGCCGGGGCGCCCGAGGGGCTCGTGCAGGTGGTGCTCGGCGACGGGGCCGTGGGCGAGGCGCTGGTGACCGACCCGGGCGTGGACATGGTCAGCGTGACGGGCTCCACCGAGACCGGCCGCGCGGTCATGACCGGCGCGGCGCGCACGCTCAAGCGGGTGCACCTGGAGCTCGGCGGCAAGGCCCCGGCTCTGGTGTTCGAGGACGCCGACCTGGAGGAGGCGGCGCGCGGCGTGGCCATGGGCGCCACCTACAACACCGGCCAGGACTGCACCGCCGCCACGCGCGTCTACGTCGCCAGGACGGTCTTCGACGACACGGTCGAGGCTCTGCGTGCGACCCTGGCCAAGATCACCGTAGGCGACCCCTGGGACGCGGCCACGGACATCGGCCCGCTGGTCTCGGCGGCCCACCGCGAGCGCGTGCACGGCTTCGTCGAGCGGGCGGGCGCTCAGGTGGTGCACGGCGGGGCGCCGATCGACGGCCCCGGGTTCTACTACCCGCCGACGCTTGTCACCGGCGTGGCGCAGGACAGCGAAATCGTGCAAGGTGAACTTTTCGGTCCGGTCCTCGTGGTGCTTCCCTTCGATCACGAGGACGATGCGGTACGGCTGGCCAACGACACCCGCTACGGCCTGGCCTCATCGGTCTGGTCGCGGGACGTGGCGCGGGCCATGAGGGTGTCGCACCGCCTGGATGTGGGTGTGACCTGGGTAAACGACCATCTTCCCATCGCCAGCGAGGCCCCGCACGGCGGCGTCAAGGGCAGCGGATTCGGCAAGGACATGAGCCAGGAGGCCGTTCAGGAGTACTCGGTGACCCGTCACCTGATGATCAAACACGCTGCCCCGGTCGAGCGGGACTCCTTCCGGCCGGCCTGAAAGCCGAAGGCGAAACCGACCGAAATGACACGTTTGGTCGCGTTTGATGGGAAATGCACGGTTGGCCGATCTGGTACGGGTTGTGTTCCAATTACCCACGCCCGCGGAATCCCATGCGCCGCACGCGTGTCAGATTTTTCGAGCACGTAGCGCGAGAGGTAGCGAGAGTCAGTGAGGACGGAAAACCCCAGGCACGCGACGCCAGGGGAGTACACAGGCGGACGGTTCCGGCTGGCTAACTGGCGTGTGCGCTCCAGGTTGGTGGCCCTGATCCTCATCCCCACCATCGTCGGTGTGCTCCTCGCCGGTATTCAGCTTGCCAACGCGATCGGCACCAGCGCCGAGTACCGGCGGCTCACCCAGGTGGCCGAGCTGGTCCAGCGCATCGGCGCGCTCTCCCACGAGATGGGCAAGGAGCGCACGCTCACCGCCTGGTACATCGCCGACCGGCGGCGGCCCAGCCGGATGGCGCAACTGCGCACGCAGCGCGCCGTCGTGGACGGCGCCAAGACCAAGGTGCTCGACAGCACGGCCGCCATCGACGACGCGCACGCGCCGCGCGTGCGGCAAGAGGTCGAGACCATGCGCCGCTGGCTCATCGGCCTCGACGGACTGCGCGAGTCGATCCTGGGCGAGAGCGTTCCGCCCCGAGCCGCGATCCGCACCTACTCGACGATGATCGACGTCCTGGAGAACCTCCAGGACGAGCTCGGCCAGGTGGGCGACAACGACAGCCTGGTCAAGGACGTGGCCGCCCTCGGCGCCCTCCAGCGCGCCAAGGACGAGGTCGCCCGCCAGCAGGGCATCCTGACCGTCGCGCTGGTCGAGCAGAAGCTGGACTACGACGACCTTTCGGACTTCCTCGGCTCCTGGAACGCCCAGCAGGCCGAGCTGGCCACCTTCGAGCAGGAGGCTCAGGCCAAGTACACCGCCCTGTACACCGACACCGTCAAGGGCCCGGCCATCGACCGCGCCGACGCCATGCGTCAGCGCGCCCTGGCCCAGCTGCGTGAGTACAAGGAGATCCGCGACCTCGACATCACCGCCACCCCGCGCCGCGAGCTGCTGTTCTGGTACGACAGCACCACGCTGACCGTCAACGCCATGCGCAAGGTGGAGGACGGGCTCGCCACGGCCGTCGTGGCCAAGACCCGCGAGCTGAGCGACACCGAGCAGCGCAACGCCATCATCTCCGGCGCGCTCATCCTCGTGCTGCTGCTTCTCGTCCTGGTGATCACCACCCGTGTGGCCGGTTCGCTGGTCCGCCCGCTGCGCCGGCTGCGCGCCGAGGCGCTCCAGGTGGCCACGACCAGGCTGCCGGAGACCGTCCGCGTGCTGCGCGAGTCCGGCGACGGCGCCGCCACGCCGGAGGTCCCCTCCGTCGGCGTCAACACCCGGGACGAGATCGGGGAAGTGGCACGGGCCTTCGACGAGGTCCACCGCGAGGCGATCCGGCTGGCCGGTGACGAGGCCAAGCTGCGCGCCAACGTCAACTCCATGTTCGTCAACCTCTCGCGCCGCTCCCAGACGCTCGTCGAGCGCCAGCTCCAGCTCATCGAAGGCCTGGAGCAGGGCGAGGAGGACGAGAACCGGCTCGCCAACCTCTTCCGCCTCGACCACCTGGCCACCCGCATGCGCCGCAACAGCGAGAACCTCCTGGTCCTCGCCGGCCAGGAGGCCGCGCGCAAGTGGAGCGAGCCCGTCCCGCTGGTCGACATCGCCCGCGCCTCGCTGTCCGAGGTCGAGAACTACGAGCGGGTCCAGATCCAGATCCCGTCCGACATCCAGATCGTCGGCCCGGCCGTCACCGACGCCGTCCACCTGCTCGCCGAGCTGATCGAGAACGCGATCTCCTTCTCGCCGCGCGAGAGCCGGGTCAGCGTCACCAGCGCGCCCGCCGACGGCGGCTTCGTCGTCACCATCAGCGACCTGGGCATCGGCATGAGCGGCGACGAACTGGCCGAGGCCAACTGGCGCCTGGCCAACCCGCCCGTCGTGGACGTGTCCGTGTCCCGGCGCATGGGCCTGTTCGTGGTCGGCCGCCTGGCCCTGCGCCACGGCATCCGGGTCCAGCTGCGCATGCGGGAGACCGGCGGGCTCAGCGCGCTGGTCATGCTGCCCGACATGCTCGTCGCCGCCGCCAACGGCATGGTGCCGCAGCAGCGCGGGCAGTACGACAGCTTCACCACCTTCGACCCGGCCATGCTGGGCTCGCCGCCGTACGCCAACCCCGACACTCCCGAGGTACGCGCCCACGAGTCGCTGGCCGACACCCAGTGGCCGGGTTCGATGCCGGTGCCGGACACAGGTGGATGGACACCGTACGGCGAGGAGGCGTCCCAGCCCGGTCAGCCGCCCCACGCGGACACGCCCGGCGACCAGGCACCCGCCGCCTTCGGTGAGCAGCCGCCCTTCGCCGACCGGCCCCGCTTCGGTGAGCAGCCTCTCGCCGACCAGCCGCCTACGGCCCAGCCCTTCGCCGGCCAGTCACCCTTCGCCGGCGAGCCGCCCTTCGCGGGAGAGTCGCCTTTCGCGGGAGAGCAGCCCTTCGCCGGAGAGTCGCCTTTCGCCGAGCAGTCGCCAGAGGCGAGCTGGCCGTCGTTCGCCGAACAGCCGCCGCCGCTCGCGCCCGACCAGCGCTGGCCCTCCTTCGCGGAGGAGCCGCCGCCGCTTGAGGTCGACCAGCGGTGGCCGTCCTTCGGCGAAGAGTCGAACTGGCCGTCGGTCGCCTCCTCGACCCCCAACGGCAACGGCTCGGGCAACGGGCTGTTCACGCCCTACAACACCGACTACGCCTCACAGGACCTCACCGGTCCGCTGCCCGTGGTCGACAGTTCGCCCATGGAGTCCGAGGGCGAGGACTTCCTGCCGATCTTCTCGTCGGTGGGCTCCGACTGGTTCCGCCGGCCCGAGCCCGACCCGCTGAAGGCCCAGGAACCGCCCGCCGATCCCGAGCTGCCCGGTCCTTCGACCGGCGCGTTCGGACCGGTCGGACAGGGCGGGTACGCCGGAGCTCAGGGTTCCTCCTCCGACGGCTTCAGCGGTCCGGGCACGGGCGCGTTCGGCGCGGTCGGCAACAGCCCCGCCTACGACTCCTTCGAGGCCGACTCGCCCCCGACCATGCCCCACCCGGTCATCTCGGCCGACGGCCCCCCGCCGGTCTCCGGTTATGGCCAGGGTCCGGGCTACGGCCAGGGCCACGGTGGCCACGCGGACTCCCAGGGCGGCTTCGCGGGCGCCGGTCAGGGCGGCCACGGAGACTCAGGCGGCCGGCCCGGCTACACGGGCCCCGGCGGCCCCTCCGACTACTCCGGCGCTCCCGGCCAGGACTACGCGAGTTCAGGAGCCCCCGGTTCGGACTACGCGGGCGCGGGCGCCCCTGGCCACGGCGGCCCAGGTCACGGCGGCCCCGGTCAGGCGGGTCCCGGCAATGCGGGTTCCGGCTATGGCGGCCCCGGTCACGCGGGTTCCGGTCACGCGGGTTCCGGTCACGCCGGTCACGCCGGCCCCGGCTACGCGGGTGCGGGTTCCGGTCATGCGGGTCCTGGCGCGGGTGGTCCCGGCGCGGGTGTTCCGGGTGCCGGTGGGCCCGGTGCCGGTGGCGCGGGTTCGGCCGGTGCCGGGCAGGCGGGTGGCGTCGGCAAGTCCGGTCTGCCGCAGCGCAGGCCGGGACAGTCCGGCGCCGGCGCTTCCTGGACCTCCCCGGCCGACAGCGGTTTCCAGGCCGCGCAGGCCGCCGCCGAGCCCGCCAGGGGCGGTACCACCGCCTCCGGCCTGCCGCGGCGCGTGCCCAAGGCCAACCTGGTGCCGGGCACGGCGGGCTCCGCCGAGCCCCCATTGACGTCACCGGCACCGCCGATCTCACCCGAGCGCCTGCGCAGCAGGCTCTCCAGCTTCCAGCAGGGTGTACGGCAGGGCCGTGAGGATCTGAAGGAGAAGGAATGAGAGAACTGAGCCAGGGAGCGCGTGGCATCAGCTGGCTGATCACCGACTTCGTCAACAACGTGCCCGGTGTCGCGCACACCGTTGTCGTGTCGTCGGACGGTCTGCCGCTGGCCTTCTCCGAGGGGTTCCCCAAGGACCGGGCCGACCAGCTCGCCGCGGTCGCCTCCGGTGTGATCAGCTTGACCCAGGGCGCGGCCCGCGTCTTCGAGGGCGGCATGGTCACCCAGACGGTGATCGAGATGCAACGCGGCCTTTTGATGATCATGTCGATCAGTGATGGATCGTGTCTGGCGGTGCTCGCCTCGCCCGACTGCGACATGGGCCTGGTGGCCTACCAGATGACGCTCCTCGTGGAGCGGGCCGGTCAGGTGCTGACGCCCGCCGTACGGGCGGAGCTGCAGGCGGCCCGCCCCCGCTAGCCGGGCGGTGACAGGAGATCATGGTGTCAGGTCAGGGTTGGGCTGGTGATAGCACTCCGCCGCATCCGTCGGCGCCCCGTCCGCAGAAGCCGAGCTCTCTGGTGCGGCCCTATGCCGTGACCGGGGGGCGGACCGCTCCGCGGATGAAGTTCGCCATGGAGGCGCTGGTTTCCTCCGTGACGTCGGAATACCAAGATATTTCCCTCTTGAGTCCGGAGTATCAGGCGATCATCCAGCTGACACGAAATGTTCGGTCGGTTGCGGAGATCTCCGCCCTTTTACGGCAACCTCTCGGGGTGGTCCGGGTGCTGATCGCCGACATGGCGTCGGAAGGCCTGATCCGCGTGCACCAGCCTGCGCTGGACGCGGGGAAGCCGGACCTCAACTTGCTCGAAAGGGTACTCAGTGGACTTCGCAGGCTCTAGCGCCGGCCTCACCTCGACGAAGATCGTCGTGGCTGGAGGCTTCGGCGTGGGCAAGACGACGTTCGTGGGAGCGGTCTCTGAGATCCTGCCGCTCACCACGGAGGCCGTCATGACCGACGCGTCGGCCGGCGTCGACGACGTGTCGCTCACTCCCAACAAGACCACGACCACGGTGGCGATGGACTTCGGCCGGGTCTCGCTGGACCGCGACCTGATCCTCTACCTGTTCGGGACGCCGGGTCAGCACCGGTTCTGGTTCATGTGGGACGACCTGGTACGCGGCGCCATCGGCGCGGTGGTCCTCGTGGACACGCGCCGCCTGGCCGACAGCTTCCCGGCCATCGACTACTTCGAAGAGGCCAAGCTGCCGTTCGTGGTCGGTGTGAACGGCTGGGACGGGGCCTTCTTGCACGATGAGCGGGAACTGCGCGAGGCACTGACGGTCGGCGACGGCACCCCGATCGTCCGCCTCGACGCCCGCAACAGGGAGTCGGTCAAGTCCACCCTGATCACGCTGGTCGAACACGCCCTGACCCGCCAGATCGCCCCGGCATAGCCGCGCAGGAGTTGGCCGAGCCCCCCGGCCCGGCCAACCAACCCCCTGCCACCCAAAACCCCACCCCAAAAACCCACCCCCGGGCTCAACACGGGAGCACGGGCTGAGAACCCACGCCGGGACACCTGCCCAGAGCTCAAGGCGGGAGCACGGGCCGGGGACGCTTGGCCCAGAAGGCACGCCGGGACACCGGCCCAGGACTCAACGCGGGAGCACGGGCCGGGAACCCACCTGGGGCGTGGAACCCGGCCTTTTGCGCGTTGTCCGGGTGATGCCCCTGGCGCATGGTGCCGGGGTCGAGACGGCGAGCTCCGGGTGTGCGGTGGTCTTCCCGCGCGGGGGTCTACGTGCGCACGTCGCGGTGGCCCGCCGGGGAGGCGGAGGAGCGTTCCCCTGGAAGGTCACCGGCCACGTGCGGCGGGTGGGGGTGGGGCGGCCTGCCGTAACCCCAAAGCGCCCTTGCGCGGAGATCGCGCGGAGATCGTCAGGCGGGAGTTTTGGAGTCCAGGCCGCGGACGAGGCGGCCGACCTCGGCGCGGAGGTGGACGAAGTCGGGGTGCTCGCGGGTGGTGATCTGGTCGCGGGGGGACGGTAGGTCCACGGGCAGGTCGCCGACCACGTTGGCGGGAGCCTTGGACAGGACGACCACGCGGTCCCCGACGTACACGCTCTCGTCGATGTCGTGCGTGATGAGCACGATGGTCATCTGGTGGTGTCCGCGCACCTGCAGGACGAGGTCTTCGAGGTCTTCGCGGGTCTGGGCGTCGACGGAGCCGAAGGGCTCGTCCATGAGCATGAGCGTCGGACGGTAGGCGAGGGCGCGGGCGATGGCGACCCGCTGCTGCATGCCGCCGGACAGCTGGAACGGGTATTTCTTGCCCGCGTCCCCCAGCCCGACCGACTCCAGCGCCTCCTGCGCGGCGTCTCTGCGCGCCTTCTTGTCCATGTTCTTGCGGCGCAGCGGCAGGGCGACGTTGTCGGCCACGGACATCCACGGGAACAGCGAGCGGCTGTAGTCCTGGAAGACGACGGCCAGGTTGTCGGGTGTGTGGGTGACCACCTGCCCGTCGACCTTGATCTCGCCGCCGGTGGGCGTGAGGAGGCCGGCGATGCTGCGCAGCAGCGTGGACTTGCCGGCGCCGGAGGGGCCGACGATGCACAGCAGTTCGCCGTCGGCGACGCTCAGGGAGAGGCCTTCGATGGCGTGGTGGGCGCTGGGGCCGCTGCCGTAGGTGTGGCTGAGGTTGGATATCTCGAGCAAGGCTGGGTTCCTTGAGGGGCGCGAGTGACCCCCTGACTCTAGCGGAGGCCCGAATTGTGAGGCCATAGCTGGCATTGACCAGAATTCACGTTGCTTTGTGCCTTTGAGTCCGGATTGGGGATTTCACTCGTCGAAAAGGTGTCAGAAAAGCCGCGCGTCATGAAATATCGTCTCTTGCGGCAGGCCCTCCCCACCCCCCGGAGCGCGCACCATGAGACGTACGATCCCCGCCCTCCTGCTCGCCACCACCCTGGCGCTGACCGCGTGCGGCGGTGCCGAGCAGGCGTCCACCGGCGGGCTGGAGAAGCCCGTCATCAAGGTGGGCGCGCTGCCCATCCCCGACGCGGCCGCCCTCTACATCGCCCAGTCCAAGGGCTACTTCAAGGAAGAGGGCCTCACCGTCGAGCCGATCACGATCCAGGGTGGCGCCGTCGCCCTGCCGCAGATCAAGAGTGGCGCCCTCGACATCTCCCACACCAACTACGTCTCCACGTTCCTGGCCGCGAGCAGGGGCGAGAAGGTGAAGGTGGTCGGCGACCTCTACGGCGCCGCCCCGGACACCTTCGACCTCATGGTGGCCAAGGACTCCCCGATCCAGGCGCTCGCCGATCTCAAGGGCAGGACCATCCTGGTCAACACCCTCAACAACATCGGCACGCTGGCCGTCACCTCGACGCTGAAGAGCGCGGGCGTGGCGCCGGGCGAGGTGAAGTTCATCGAGAAGCCGTTCCCCGACATGGGCAACGCGCTGGCCGCAGGGCAGGCGGACGCCGCGTGGCTGACCGAGCCGTTCATCACCGCCACGCAGGTCCAGCCGGGTCTGCGTGTCCTCGCCGACACCATGACCGGGCCGACGGCTGACCTGCCGATCGCCGCCTGGATGGCCACCGATGAGTGGGTCGCGAAGAACCCCAGGACACTCGCCGCCTTCCAGCGCGCGATCGGCAAGGCGCAGAAGCTGGCCGCCGGTGACCGCAAGGCCGTAGAGGCGGTCATCCCCTCGTACTCGAAGATCGACAAGACGGCGGTCACGAAGATCACGCTGGGCAGCTTCCCGACCGACCTCGACGCGGCGAAGTTGCAGCGGGTGGCCGACCTGATGCTGGAGTTCGGCTATCTCAAGCAGCCCCTGGACGTCAAGACGCTCCTGGTCAGCCCCACCGGATGAGCGTGCGTGCCGTGCGGGGCGCGGCGGGCGTCGCCGCGTTCCTGCTCGTGGCCGAGCTGGTCGTGCGCTTCTGGCTGGCCGAGGGCGTGGTGTTCCCGCCGCCCTCGGCCGTGCTGATCGAGGCCGCGCTGCTCCTGGCCGACCCCGCGTTTCTGGCGGGCGTCGCGGCCACCATGCTCAACTGGGCGCTCGGCCTGCTGGCCGCCGTGGCCGTCGCCGTGCCCGCGGGCGTGGCGCTCGGCGCGCTGCCCGCCGCCGAGCGGGCGACCCGCCCGCTGCTGGAGTTCATGCGTCCCATCCCGTCGGTGGCGATCATCCCGCTGGCGATCCTGCTCATCCCCGTGGACGTCGCGATGAAGGCCTCGGTGATCGTGTACGCCGCCGTGTGGCCCATCCTCATCAACACGCTGTACGGCATGCGCGAGGTCGACCCCCTGGCCAAGGACTCCCTGCGCAGCTTCGGCTTCGGCCCCCTGGCGGTGCTGTGGCGGGTCAGCCTGCCCAGCGCCGCCCCGTTCGTGGCCACCGGCGTCCGCATCGCCGCCGGCGTGGCCCTCATCCTCGCGGTCAGCGCGGAACTGCTGGCCGGAGGCAGCTCCGGCATCGGCGTCTTCGTCATCCAGGCGGGCAGCGGCAACCGTACCGATCTCATGCTGGCCGCCACCCTCTGGGCGGGCGCGGCGGGCCTGCTGGCCAACACGCTGCTGGTGGCGGGCGAGCGCCGCCTGTTCCGCTGGCACGAGGCACGCAGGGGAGTGGCCGGGTGAGCGTGCTGAACAGGCTGTGGTTCGTGCCCGCGGTGCTGGTCGTGTGGGAGGTGCTCACGCGGCTGAAGGACGACACGGACTTCCCGCCGCCGACCGCGATCGCGGGCCGGATGCGCGAGCTGTGGTTCTCGGGCCCGGCGGCCCGGTTGTTCCTGACCGACGAGGCGGTGGCCAATCTGCTGCCGAGCCTGGCCCGCATGTTCACCGGATGGGTGCTGGCCGCCGCGGCCGGTGTGCTGGCGGGGGTGCTGATCGGCCGTTCACGGGCGGCCCAGGACTACGCCGGGCCGCTGATCCAGTTCGGCCGCTCGGTGCCGCCGCCGTTGCTGCTGCCGTTCTTCCTCGCGCTGCTGCAGGGCGGGCTGGCCACGCAACTGGCCGGGATCGTCTTCGGCGTGATCTGGCCGGTGCTCCTGAACTCCATCGACGGTGCCCGCTCGGTCGAGGTCCTGCAGATCGAGACGGCCCGCGTGTTCGGACTGTCCCGCGCCGAGCAGGTCCGCAGGGTCATCATCCCGGCCGCGGCGCCGAAGATCCTGGCCGGTCTGCGGTTGAGTCTTTCGCTGGCACTGATCATGATGGTGATCTCCGAGTTGTTCGGCGGCACCGACGGGATCGGGTATCAGCTGCTGCAGGCGCAGCGGGGGTTCGACACCCCGGGGGTCTGGGCCGCCATCGCGCTGCTCGGTCTGCTCGGTTACGTGGTGAACTCCCTGTTCGTCGTGATCGAGCGCCGCCTGCTCGGGTGGCAGGGGGCGTAAGCCGGAAGAGGTGGAAATTTCATGAAATTCTCCCGAGTGTCGCTGTTAGTGGTCATGGTGGCCGCGACGGCGCTGGCGGGTTGCGGCTCGGGGACGGACGCGGCGGAGCCGGGCAAGACCGGCGGCCAGGAGTCCAGCGTGGTCAAGGCGATGGCGCTGCCGTTCCTCGACCAGGCGGGACTGCACGTGGGTCTCGACAAGGGCGTCTTCAAGAGCGAGGGCCTGGACCTCACCGCGCAGTTCTTCACCGACAGCAAGGCCGGCAGCGTCGCCTTCAACAGCGGCGAGGTCGACCTGGGCTTCGCCAACTACGTGACCCTGCTGCAGATCATCGACAACGGCGCCAAACTGAAGATCATCTCTGAGGGGTCGGTCGGCAAGCCCGGCGTCCAGGCGGTCATGGTGCCGGAGTCCTCGCCGATCAAGACGGTCAAGGACCTGGAAGGCAAGAAGGTCGCCGTCGCGGTGCTGAAGAACGTCCAGCCGCTCATGCTCAACGCGGTCCTGCGCGACGCCGGCGCCGATCCGGCCAAGGTCGAGTACGTGCAGGTGCCGGTCCCGAACACGGTCGCCGCGGTCGAGGCCGGGCAGGTGGACGCCGCCGCCTTCACCGAGCCGTTCACCAGCCAGGCCGCGGGCAAGGGCTTCCGCCTCGTCACCGACCTGGCCTCCGGCACCACGCAGAACTGGCCCACCGCCGGCTACTTCGTCAAGCAGGAGTGGATCGACGCCAACCCCAAGACCGCCACCGCCCTCGGCAAGGCGCTCGGCAAGGCGCAGAGCCTGGCCGCCGACCGGGTCAGCGTCGAGAAGGTCCTGCAACTGCCCACCTACACCAAGATGGACGCCACGACCGCCGCGGCGATCAAGCTCGTCGACTTCCCGACCGCGCCCGATGCCGCCCGCCTCCAGCGCGTCATCGACCAGATGAAGGTCGAGGGCCTGCTCAAGGGCGACCTCAAGGCCGCCGACCTCATCTACACCCCGGGCGGTTGACCGGGCTTCGCCGGCGCGGCGCCGTGGGCGTCGCGCTGTTGCTGGCCGGCCTGGAGGCGCTGGGCCGGGCGAGCGGGGGCACGCTGCCGCCCGCCGGGGACATCCTGGCCAGGGCGGCGACGCTCGCCCTGGATCCCGGCTACCTGTCCCACCTCGCGGGCACCCTGCTCACCTGGGCGGGCGGCACCCTACTGGCCACCGCCCTGGCGATCCCGGCCGGGCTGCTGCTCGGCAGCCTGCCGGGCGTCGAACGGGCGAGCAGAGCGGTGCTGGAGTTCCTCCGCCCGATGCCGGGCGTCGCGCTCTTCCCGCTGGTCGGCATGATGCTCGGCTCCGGCGGCACCACCCGGGTCGTGGTCGTCACCTACGTCGCGCTGTGGCCGGTCCTGTTCAACGCCGTGTACGGGCTGCGCGACGTCGAGCCGGTGGCCGTGGACACGCTGCGCGCCTTCGGCTTCGGCCGTACCGCGGTGCTGGTGCGGGTCTCGCTGCCGAGCGCGGCGCCGTTCATCGCCACCGGTGTACGGCTGGCCGCCGGCATCGCCCTGATCGCCACCATCGCCGGCGAGATCTTCATGGGCACCGGCCGGGGGATCGGCGTGCACGTGGCCCAGTCCACGTTCGTCCCCGACGCCACGGTCGAGGTGCTGGCCGTCACCGTCTGGGCCGCGCTGCTCGGCCTGCTCGCCAACACCCTGCTGGTACGCGGCGAGCGCCGCCTGTTCTCCTGGGCCCACCGGTGATCCGCTGGGCGGTGTTCGCCGCCTGCGCGCTGGCCTGGGAGGCGCTGTCGCGCTCGGCGGGCAACCGCTTCTTCCCGCCGCCCTCGCAGATCGCGGCGCGCATGTACGAGATGTGGTTCTCCGGCCCCTACATCCTCACCGACCAGGCGATCGGGCACTTCGCCCCAAGCCTGGGCAGGCTGGCCGCCGGGCTCGCGGGCGCGGTGATCACCGGGGTGGTCCTGGGCTTCGTCCTGGGCCGGTCGGCGAAGGCGCGCGCCTACGCCGACCCCGTGCTGCAGCTCTTCCGCGCCGTCCCGCCCCCGCTGCTGGTGCCGGTCTTCATCGTGCTGCTCAGCGTCGGCACCCAGATGCAACTGGCCACGATCGCCTTCGCCACACTCTGGCCGATCCTGCTCAACACCGCCGACGGCGTCAAAGGCGTGGACCGGCAGCATCTGGAGACCGCCCAGGTCTTCCGCCTGACCGCCGCCCAGCGGCTGTGGCGGGTGCTCGTGCCGTCGGCGCTGCCGAAGGTGTTCGCGGGGCTGCGGCTGAGCATGTCCGTGGCGCTGATCCTCATGGTCTTCTCCGAGCTGATGCCCGGCTCGTCCAACGGCATCGGCTACCTGCTGCAGGACGCCTACGCGGTCGGCGACCTGCCCACGATGTGGTCGGCGGTGGTGCTGATCGGGGTGCTCGGCTACGCGCTCAACGCGGTGCTGCTGGCCGTACAGCGCAGGGTGCTGGCCTGGCAGGGCGGCTAGAACGCGCGGCGGATCGGGGGCGCGTACCCGGCCGAGTCGATCCCCCACGAGGAGATCGAGGCGGGCAGCAGCTCAAGCCACTGCGGACCGCCGCCGCGCACCACCTGCTCGCCGCCGTCGTCGTGGAGCTTGGCGGTGCCGCGGATGAGCAGGCCGCGCGGCACGCCGTCCTCGGTGTAGTCGTCCACGACGATCGCCAGCTCAGGGTTCTCGGCGGCGTTGTCGCGGTAGGCGCGCCGCTGCCCGCGGACGGGCAGGTCGCGCGCGCCGATCTCCAGCGAACGCCCGTCCTCCGACAGCCGGAACCGCACCGGCACCACGTGCGGGCGCCGGTCCGCGCCGGCGCTGGCCAGCCGGCCGATCGTGTGGTCGCGCAGGTAGAGGAGCTCGCCTTCAGTGAACACCGGGCCTCACGAGATAGGAGCCGACGGGACGGCCGATGATCTTACCCGCGTCCATGACGTGGTGGCCGCGTACGAACGTGTCGGTCACCCGGGCGGTCAGCTCGAAGCCCTCGAACGGCGTGTACTCCTGCGTGGACTCCGAGTCGGCCGCGTGCACCGTCCACGTCTGGTCCGGGTCCACCAGCGCCACGTCCGCGTCGTAGCCGGGCGCGATCGTGCCCTTGGAGCGCAGGCCGTACCGGCGCGCGGGGTTCCACGAGGTGAGCGCCGCGATCCTCCCGTACGGCAGGCCGCGCCGCCGGCCCTCGGAGACGAGCCCCGGCAGCAGGTACTCGGCGCCGCCGAACCCCGCCTTGGCCACGAACACGTCGTCCCGCGGCTCGCCGTACTTCAGCTCCTCGCGGCAGCAGGCGTGATCGCTGACCACCCAGTCGACGGTGCCGTCGAGCACGTACTCCCACAGTGCCTCGACGTCCTCCCGGGGGCGGATCGGCGGGTTGACCTTGCCGCCCAGCCCTTCCGCGGTCTCGACGGAGGCCAGCAGGTGCCCGATGGTGACCTCGCGGCGGAAGTCGATGTTCGGGAAGGCGGCGGCCATGCGCACCGCGGCGTCCAGCGCCTTGCGCGAGGACAGGTGCAGCAGGTTGATGTTGGCCAGCCCGGTCTCGTGGGCCAGGTAGGAGGCGATGAAGACGGCCAGGCCCTCGGAGTGCGGCGGCCGCGAGGCACTGTAGGCGGCCAGGCCGCTGAGCTCGCCGGCCTCCTCCACCAGCTTGGTGTAGGCGGTCATGATCTCGGCGGTCTCGCAGTGCAGCGACAGCGAGATCTCGCCGGCCAGCTCGGGGAAGCGTTCGCGGGCCGCCTGGACGCCACGCATGACGAACTCGAAGTGGGCGTAGTCGTAGCGCTCGCCGTCGGGCAGCATGAGGAAACGGCTCTGGTCGTTGGAACGGCCGTGCAGGCCGTGCCCGCCGTAGAACATGAAGATCTTGAAGCTGGGCACGCCGTGCTTCTCGATCAGGTCGGGCAGTTCCGCGATGTGCGTGCTCGACATGGGCGCCAGGTGGAAGCCGTAGTCGATGTAGGCGCGGCCCTCGGCCCTGGCGAGCACCTCGGGGAAGAACTCGGCGTAGGGGCCGCCCCGGTTGAGGTAGTACTGGCCGGTGCGCATGTAGGTGAGCGCGGTGGTGACGCCGCCCTGGGCGGCCGCCCGGCTCTCGGTCGAGGCGTCCTCCTCCAGCGCGTTGTAGATGCCCCAGTGCTGGTGGGCGTCGACCACGCCGGGGAAGGCGAGCTTGCCGTTCCCCTCGATGACGTCGTCGCCGGGCGGCAGGCCGGGGGCGACCGCGGTGATGCGGCCCTCCGATATCGCGATGTCCGCCTCGACGGGTTCGTCACGCTCGTGGGTGACCACCCGCACGTTCCTGATCAGCAGGTCTGTCATGACCGCCTCCGGTTGTGGTGCCAGGCGAGGACGCGGCGCTCGCCCATGAGGAACAAGGAGTTGAGAAGGAAGCCCAGCACGCCGAGCATCACGACGCCCGCCCACAGGGCGGGCATGTCGGCATTGTTGGAGGCGAGGCTGAGCAGGTAGCCGATGCCCTCCGTGCTGCCCTTGAGCTCGGAGACGACCATGAGGATGAGCGCCAGGGAGACGCTCAGCCGCAGCCCCGCGAAGATCTTGGGGGAGGCGGCGGGCAGGATGATGCGCAGGACCCGCAGGTGGGCGGGGATGCCGAAGACGGTGGCCGTCTCGATCTGCATCCGCTCCACGTGGCGGGCGCCGTCGATGGAGTTCAGCAGGATCGGCCAGATGATGCCGAAGATGATCGTGGCCACCTGTACCTCGGTGCCCATGCTGAACAACACCAGGAAGACCGGGAGCATCGCCGGCGGCGGCACCGCCCGGCCGAACTCCACGAGCGGGTCGATGTAGTCGGCCAGCCAGTGCGTACGCCCCAGCGCCACGCCCAGCAGGACGCCGACCAGCACCGCCACGCACCAGGCGCCGACCACCCTGGCCAGGCTCGGCCAGACGTGCCCGATCGCCTCCTCGGCGGCGAACATCTCATACAGCCGCACCACGATGCGCGAGGGCGCGGGGAAGTACGGGCTGGCGACCGCGACCGCGGCCAGTTCCCAGCCGGCCAGGACGACGGGGATCAGCCAGAGCCGCTTGACGAGAGTCTTGATCATGAGCTCCGCCACCTGAACAACCGCCGCTCGGCGCGCAGCAGCACCGCGTTGACCATCAGGCCGACCAGCCCGGCCCAGATCAGCGTCGCGATCACGTCGAGCATGGCCGACTCGCCGATGCCGGTGCTGGCCTCGATGAGGAACCTGCCCACGCCGCTGGCGCCGCCGACGAAGTACTCCACGCTGATGGCCAGGATGAGGGTGACCGAGGCGGCCAGCCGTACACCGGTGAAGATGAACGGCGCCGCGCTCGGCAGCGCCACCCGCCACACCACCGCGCCCGCGCCGAAGCCGAACGAGCGCAGGGTCTCGGTGGCGACCGGGTCGACGTCGCGCACGCCGTACAGGGTGTTGATGAGGATGGGCCAGGACGCGGCGTAGACGATCAGCGCGATCTTGGCGTTGATCTCCGGCGTGAAGAAGAACAGCGCCAGCGGGATCAGCGCGACCGACGGGATGGGCCGCAGAAACTCCACGATGGCGCGCGTGGTCTCCTCCACCACCGGCACCGTTCCGAGCAGCAGCCCCACCGGTACGGCCAGCAGCACCGCGAGCCCGAGCCCGAGGATCGCGGCGGTCAGCGTCGCGGCCAGGTCGCCGAGGAAGACGGGGTCGGCGGCCAGCGTGGCGAACCTGATCAGCGAGTCGGAGGCGTTCGGCAGCCAGGTGAACAGCCCGGCCCGGCTCACGACCTCCCACAGAAGCAGAAAAGCCGCCACGCCGATGACGTGGCGGGTGATCTTCGCTAAGGGGACGCGGGCGAGCGGGTCGCGCTCGCGCCGCGTTCCGTCGATCGCTGCGGTCATCCCTGCGGATTGACGATCATCGTGCTCACGTCCATCTTCGCCTTCAGGAAGCCGTACTCGGCCATCAGGTCGGCGACGCGTTGGATGCGCTGGGCGTTCAGCGAGGTCGGGTAGTTGCCGAGGTTGATCGTCGCGGCCGTTTCCTTGGGGATCTTGGTGAAGGTGGGCAGGATCGCGGTCACCGCGTCGCGGTCGGTGGCGGCGATGTTCTGCGCCTTGGCCATCGCGCGCTGGAAGGCGGCCATGGTCTTGGGGTTCTCGCTGATCCACTTCTCGGTGGCCGCCCAGCCGGTGATGGGCAGGCTCTCGGTGGGGCCGGACATGGTGTCGATCAGCATGGTGGCGCCGAGTTTGCTCTCCGCCTCGCTGACGTACGGGTCGGTCATCCAGACCGCGTCCGCGTCGCCCTTCTCCAGCGACGACAGCCAGTTGGTGGTCGCGATCTCGACGTAGGTGACGTCCTTCTGCGGGTCAACGCCATTGATCTTCAGGTGCGGGTTCATGGTGAGAACGCCGAGTCCCTTGAGCGCGTTGACGCCGATCTTCTTTCCCTTGAGGTCGGAGATTTTCTTGATCGGTGAATTCTTCGCGACCATCACGCCGAACGCGCCGCTGGCTCCCTGATAGGAGTCGGCGATGTACTTGAACTTCTCCGAACCGCCCTCCTGAATGGTCAGGATGGTGGCGTAGCTGCCAAGGACGACGTCCATCTGGCCGTTGCTGAGCTTGGGCAACACGGCCTGCGGAGCCTGGATGGGTTCCTGCTTGACATCAAGTCCCTGCTCTTTGAAGAAGCCGCGTTCCATCGCGATGAACAGGGGCGCCGAGTCTGCTCCGGGGTACTGGCCGATGAGCAACGAGGTCTTCTCCAGACCCGACGCGTTGGCCGTACCCCCCGGTTTGCTTTCCGTCCCGGATCCAGAACACCCCGCAATCACCAGGGTTGTCGCCAGGCCGATCAGGGCGGTGCGCCCCAGGGCACGTAACCGCATGCCGTGTCTCCTTATGAACCAGGGGGTGTGAGCGACGATGACACGCACTGTAACGCACGAGAAGAGATTTAAAGGAGATATAGTGGATATGTCAGTTTTAGCCTTTTGACCGTCGGATTTAAATTAAACCGCGTACTTTGTCCGGTTTTATGGGCATTTATGTTGGTATGTCGTGTAGATGGCAGGGTGGCTTTCCGGATAGGCTCAGAGGGCGATCATAGGTTTGGGTGTAAGGGGTGTCGTGGCAGACGTCGATGGTGAGGCTCCCTACGGACTGAATCTGTCGGAGGCCAGCCCTGCTCGTGTGTACGACTACCTGCTCGGGGGCAAGGACAACTTCGGTGTCGACCGGGCCGAGGGTGAGCGCATCCGCGCGCTCATGCCCGGTGTCGAGATCGGGGTCCGCGCGCAGCGCGCGGTGCTGGGCAGGGTCGTCAGGTTTCTGGTCGGAGAGGTCGGTCTACGCCAGCTGATCGACATCGGCACCGGGTTACCGACAGCCGAAAACGTGCATCAGGTGGCCCACTCGGTCGATCCCGGGGTGCGTGTCGCCTACGTGGACAATGACCCGCATGTCCTGGTCCATGCCAGAGCCCTGCTGGCCAGGAATGTCAACACGCTCGCCGTACACGCCGACCTGCGCGAGCCCGCCGCCCTGCTGGGCGACCGCGAGCTGCTCGCGCACATCGACCTCAAGCGGCCGGTCGGCCTGATCCTGTGCGGGATCCTCCACCACGTCCAGGACGAGGAGGACCCCTGGCACCTGACGAAGGAACTCGTCGCCGCCCTTCCCTCGGGCAGCTACGTGTTCATCCACCACCTCCTGAACAGGGGCGACGAGCAGAGCCGTTCGCTGCTGGAGGCCCGGAACACCCGATACCGCACCAAGGATGAGATCGCCCGCTTCTTCGCGGGTCTTGAAATGGTCGATCCCGGGCTGGTAGGGGTGCCTGACTGGCGTCCCGACCCCGATCAGCCGTTCCAGGAGAGCCATCCGGTGCTGAAACTGGCGGTCGCCGGCGTCGGCCGCAAACCATGACCAACCCTGCAAGAGGTGTTCCTATGGGGCTTCGTGATGACATGCCGCTGCTCGCCCGCCACGAAGGCGAGTGGGAGGGCACGTACACCCACCTTGACGCGGACGGCAACCTGATCGACCGCCACCGCTCCCACCTGACCTGCACCATCGTGGACGACAAGACCTATCACCAGGTCAACCGCTACACCTGGGACGACGGCAGGACCGAGGAGCTCCAGTTCCCCGGCACGTACCTGGGCAACGGGCGCTGCGGCTTCGACACCGAGCGCATCAAGGGCGAGTTCTGGGAGCTGGACGCGTCCACGATCTACCTGAGCTGGATCTACAAGGCCGCCGACGAGGACCTGCGGCTGTTCGAGCTGATCGTCCTCAGCGACGACGGCAAGAGCAAGAGCCGCGTGTGGCAGTGGGTCAAGGGCGGCGTCTGCGTCAAGCGCACGCTGATCGACGAGCGACGGGTGGCCTGACCCCGCCCCGGCCGCCCTGACCGGGGGCGGCCGGAAGCACTGCCCGGAGCCGACACGCGCGTTGACAGAGTCTCTCCGTTGATGATCGTATTTCCCCCGCTATCGCCGCCCCACCTCCGGAGACACGATGTTGAAGCGCCGTGGTCTGTCCTTCGCTATCGCCTTATCCGCCGTCATGCTGACCGGTCTCGCACCGGGAGCCGTGGCCGCCGACATCGACGACCCCTGGGCCCCCGGCCCCATCTACCGGACGGTCACCGACGACGCCGGACAGCTCCAGCTACAGTCCATGGGCCGCCCCGACGGCCAGGACATGGTCTTCCGCATCTCCGGCTCGGTCTACGCCAACGTGGAGGGCAACGCCCTCGACCCCAAGATCCGCCACGGCCAGAAGCTGTTCAACCTCGAGGGCTACAACATCCGCCGGCTCTACCGCGTGCCCGGCACCACGCAGATCCACCAGCTCTCCCGCGAGATCGTCTTCTACACCAGCCCCACCAACCCGACGCAGATCCTCACCGAGTGGACCAACCCCGTCGACGGCAAGATCTACCCGGTCGTGCCGATCAACAACGACAGGGTGGCCTTCGGCCCGTTCAACGTCACCCCCTCCTACGTCGGCCCGCCCCTGCAGCAGCGGCACGAGGAAACGGCGTGGACCAGCGACATCCCGGTCAACACCAACTTCACCACCACGCTCGGCGAGAGCTTCGGCCTCAAGAACGGCCACTACAGCGCGATGGAGATGTTCGACTTCTACGTCGACGACCGTGAGCGCGCCGCACGCACCGTCGACGGCACCGTCCCCACCCTCGCCATGAAGACCAAGATCAGCTGGAGCCGCACCAGCCCATGGGCGCCCTTCATGTGCCTGCCGGAGGCGAGCGTCCAGGGCCAGCTCACCTACCACGCGCGGAGCTGGGCGCTCAACTCCTACGCTGAGGTCGAGCCCTGGCTGCGTGCCAAGATCGACCTGCAGTACCCGCTCTACCAGGCCGCTCCCACCGACCCCGGCGCCAGCGAGAACTCCTGGACGTCGTTCTACAACAAGCAACTGGGCCGTGGTGCCACCACCTGGGCCCAGTGGTGCACCACCAACGGAAGGTAACCATGACGCAGGTCAGGAACCCGCTCACCGGGGAAACCGACCGCCTGCTCGCACCACCGTCGCCCGCGCGGCTCACGGCCACGGCCGCAGAGCTGCGCGCGGCGGCGCCCGCCTGGCGCGAGGCGGACCGAGGGGCCGTGCTCAACCGCTTCGGGGCCGCGCTGGCCACCGACGAAGAACTGCTCGCCGCGCTCGTGGCCGACACCGGCCGCACCGGCGAGTCGGTGCTGGAACGTCAGATCGTCGCGGGCATGATCGAGCGGTGGGTACGGCAGGCCCCCGCCCTTCTCGCCCCGCCCCAGGACGAGCCCGCCGGCCTGCCCGGCATCGTGGTCGGAGGCGAGGCGGTGCCGTACGAGCTGGTCGGGGTGATCAGCCCGTGGAACTTCCCGCTGCTGCTCGGCCTCATCGACGCGATCCCGGCGCTGGCCGCCGGGTGCGCGGTGCTGGTCAAGCCGAGCGAGGTGACGCCCAGGTTCATCGAGCCGCTGATGAGGCTGGTGCCCGAGGAACTGCCCCTGCGGGTGGTCGAGGGCGCGGGGGAGACCGGCGCCGCGCTGATCGGCCTCGTCGACGCGGTCGTGTTCACCGGCAGCGTGCCCACCGGGCGCAAGGTCGGTGAGGCGGCGGCCAAGGCGTTCATCCCCGCGTTCCTGGAGCTCGGCGGCAAGGACCCGGCCATCGTGCTGGCCGGCAGCGACCTCGACCGGGCCGCCGCCGCCGTCCTGTGGGGCGGCACCGCCAACGCCGGCCAGGCCTGCCAGTCGATCGAGCGGGTCTACGTGGAGCGGGCCGTACACGCGGAGTTCCTCGCGCTGCTCGCCGACAAGGCGGCCAAGGTGACGCTGACCTGCGAGGGCGGCCCCATCGGCCCGATCATCGCGGCCGACCAGGCCGACGTCATCGAGCGCCACCTCGCCGACGCCGTCGAGCGCGGCGCGGTCGTGCACACCGGCGGCCGGATCGAGCACCACGGCGGCGGGCTGTGGTGCCGCCCGACCGTGGTGTCGGGCGTGGACCACTCGATGGCGCTCATGACCGAGGAGACGTTCGGGCCGATCCTTCCGGTGATGGCCGTGGACGACGCCGATGAGGCGGTCCGGCTGGCCAACGACTGCGCGTACGGGCTGTCCGGCGCGGTCTTCGCCGCGAGCGAGCAGGACGCCCGCGCGCTCGCGCGGCGGCTGGAGGTGGGCGCGGTCAGCGTCAACGACGCCTCCCTCACGGCGCTGGTGCACGAAGGGGAGAAGAACTCCTTCAAGCTCTCCGGCCTCGGCGGCTCGCGCATGGGCAAGGTCTCGATCAACCGGTTCGTCCGCCGCCGCGCCCACCTGGTCAACCGCTCGGCCGCGGCCGACCCGTGGTGGCACCGGTGACCGCCTACCGGGCGCTGGCCCTGCAACTGGAGACCCGGGCGGTGACGGGGCTGGCCGACCCGCGTTCCGAGATCAGGGCGGCCATCGCCCGTGTGGACGCGGGCCTCGGCGGCTCCAAGGCCTGGATCGGTCCCGACCTGCGGCTGGTCGTCCTGCCCGAGTACGTGCTGACCGGCTTCCCCATCAGCGAGAGCGTCGCAGCCTGGCGGGACAAGGCGGCCCTGGCCCCCGACGGCGAGGAGTACAAGGAACTGGCCGAGATCGCCGGCCGCCACGGCGTCTACCTGTGCGTCAACGCCTACGAGAGCGACGAGCACTTCCCCGAGCTGTTCTTCCAGGCCTGCGTGATCCTCTCCCCGCAGGGCGAGACGGTGCTGCGCTACCGCAGGCTTCACTCCATGTACTCGCCCAGCCCCTACGACGTGTGGGAGCGCTACCTCGGCGTCTACGGCATGGACGCGGTGCTGCCGGTGGCCAGGACCGAGATCGGCAACCTGGCCGCGCTGGCCTCGGAGGAGATCCTCTACCCGGAGCTGGCCAGGTCGCTGGCGCTGCGCGGCGCCGAGGTCTTCTGCCACCCGACCTCGGAGGCCTCCGCCCCGGCGCTGACGCCCAAGGCGATCGGCCGCCGGGCGCGCGCCATCGAGAACATGGCCTACGTGGTCTCGGCCAACAGCGGCGGCCTGAGCGGCATCTCCATCCCCGGCGACTCCACCAACGGCGGCTCGGAGGTCCTCGACTTCGAGGGCCGCGTGCTGGCCGTCGCCGGGCCGGGCGAGTCGGTGATCGCGGCGGCCGAGCTCGACCTCGGCGGGCTGCGCCGCTTCCGCACCCGCCCCGGCATGACCAACCTGCTCTCACGCGTGAAACCGGCCCTGTGGGCCGAGGAGTACGCCCGCCACGACGTCGAGCGCCCCGACGGCCTGACCGGCGCCGAACCCGGCCGCGCCTGGTTCGTTGCCCGCCAGAAGGAGATCATCGAGCGCCTGTACGGCTGACGCGCGGACGCCCCCTCCCCTCCTGAATCGGGAAGGGGGCGTCTCAGCGAGTACGGCTGGCCCGATGCCAGCCCAGCGTCATCCGCTCCACCCCGATGAACACGGCGTTGAGCAGGATCCCGAGGATGCCCAGCAGCACGATGCCCGCCCACATGGCCGGGATGTCGAACTCGCTCTGCGCCTCCAGCATGCGGTGTCCGATGCCCTCGCTGCTGCCGACCAGCTCCGAGACGACCATCATGATGAGCGCCAGCGAGACGCTCAGCCGCAGCCCGGCGAAGATCTTCGGTGCCGCCGCCGGCAGGATGATGCGGAACACCCGCTGCGTCCTGCTCAGCCGGAAGACGTCACCGGTCTCCATGTACTGCTTGTCGACGAAGCGTGCCCCGTCCGCGGCGTTGATCAGCACCGGCCAGACGACGCCGTAGACGATCGAGGCCAGCTGCATCGGCGTACCGATCTTGAACAGGATGAGGAAGATCGGCAGGAGCGTCGACGGCGGCACCGAGCGGCCGAAGTGGATCAGCGGGTCGGCCAGCGCCGACAGCCAGCGCGAGCGGCCCAGCAGGACGCCGAGCGCCACCCCCGCCGCCGCGGCCATGGCCCAGCCGGCCATGAGCCTGGCCAGGCTCGGGACCAGGTCGGCGAGCGCCTCGTCGGTGAGGAAGACCCGTGACAGCGGCCCGGAGAACCACATCTCGTGCAGCCGGACCACGATGACGCTCGGTGGCGGGAAGTAGGTGGCCTCGGCCTGCCGCGTGCCCAGCTCCCAGGCCAGGACGGCGACGGGCAGCAGCCAGTACCACGCGAGCCTGCGTATGATCATGACGTCGATCCCTGGTGCCAGTGGAACAACCGGCGCTCACCGGCCATGAACAACGCGTTGGCCGCCAGGCCGATCAGGCCCGCCCAGATCGTTCCGGCCAGCATCCTGTCGATGCGGTTGGCGCCGCTGGCGAGGGAGAGGAAGTTGCCGATCCCGCCGCCGCCACCGGCGATGAGCTCGACGCTCACCGCCACGATCAGCGTGACCGACAGGGCGATGCGGATGCCGGTGGCGATGAACGGCGCCGCGCTGGGCAGGCTGACCCGCAGCACGATCGACATGCCGCCGAACCCGAAGCTGCGCAGGGTCTGCTTGGCCTGGGGGTCGACGTCGCTCAAGCCGTACATCGTGTTGATGAGCAGTGGCCACGCGCAGGTGTAGACGATCAGAGCGATCTTGGCGTCCTGGCTCTCGGTGAACAGGAACATCGCCAGCGGGATCAGTGACACCGACGGGATGGGCCGCAGAAACTCCACCAGCGGGCGCACGGAGCGCTCGACCACGGGCACGGTGCCGAGCAGCAGCCCGGCGGGCACCGCGGTGGCGATCGCGATCACCAGGCCGATGAGGCAGGCCAGCAGGGTGTTTCCCACGTTGGACAGGAACTCGCCCTCGAAGGCGATCTCGACCGTGGTGACCAGCACGGTCGAGACGAGCGGGATGATCTCGGGGTCGATGACTCCGAGACGTCCCAGGGCCTCGACGAGAACGAGGAATCCCAGGACGCCGGCGGCGCCCAGGATTCCTCGTCTGTTGCGGAGAGTGCTCATTCGACCTTGGCGGGGATGAGTGTCGAGACGTCCATCTTCGCCTTGAGGTAGCCGTAGCCGTGGAGCAGGTCGGCCAGCTTCTGGAACGCGGCCATGTCCGGCTCCATGCCGAAGCTGCCGAGCTTCATCGCGGCGACGGCCGGCGCGGGGATCTGGGTGTAGGTCGGGACCACCTCGTTGATGGCGTTGCGGTCCTCACCGGCGATCTTCTGCGCCTTGGCCAGCGCGCGGTGGAAGGCCGCGGCCGTCTTCGGGTTGTCGGCCAGCCACTTCTCCGACACGCCCCAGCCGTCGATCGGGATGCCCGCGGTCGGACCGCTGGTGGTGTCGATGATCTGGGTCGCGCCCTCCTTGATCGCGGCCGACAGGAAGGGCTCCACCAGCCAGGCGGCGTCGACCTTCTTGGAGGCCAGCGCGCCGAGCTGGTCGGCGAACTGGATCGCCACGAACTTGACGTCCTCCGGCTTGAGACCGGCCGCCTGGAGGTGGGCGTTGGTGGCGGTCTGGCCGAGCGCCTTCAGCACGTTGACCGCGACCGTCTTGCCCTTGAGGTCGGCCGTCGCCTTGACCGGCGAGTCCTTGGGCACGACGACGCCCGCGATGCCGGGGGCGCCGGTCTGGACGTGCTGGAACAGCTTGAGCTTGGCCGCGCCGGAGTCCTGGATGGCCATCAGCGAGACGTAGCTGGTGAGGAAGGCGTCCATGCTGCCGTTGAGGATCTTCGGCATGACCGCCTGCGGAGCCTGGATGATCTCCGTCTTGACGGTCAGGCCCTCCGCCTTGAAGAAGCCACGCTTCTCGGCGATGTACAGCGGCGAGGAGGAGGGCACGGGCACCACGCCCACGGTGATCGTGCTCTTCTCCAGTCCGCCGGCGGGGGCCGAGCCCTGCGCCTTCGGCGTTTCCTTCTGCCCGCCGCCGCACGCGGCCAGGGCGAGAACGGTCGCGCAGGCGACGGTGACGACCCGCGTTAATCTCATGTTTTCGCTCCTGCTACTGCTCGGGTCCGTTGAAGACCATAGTGGGGACATCAATCTTGCTCTTCAGATAGCCGAACTCGTGCATGAGGTCGGCCACGCGCTGAATGCGCGTCGCGTTGAGCGAGGTCGGGAAGGTCCCCATGGCCATGGTCATGACCGCTTCCTTGGGGATCTGCGTGTACTTCGGGACCACTTCGGCCAGCGCGGAACGGTCGGTCGCGGCCAGTCGCTGGGCCTTCTGAACGGCGCGCTGGAAGGCGGCGGCGGTCTTCGGGTGCTTGGCCACCCACGCGTCAGTGCTGCCCCAGCCGTCGATCGGCAGCGACTCGGTGGGGCCGGTGTTGGTGTCGAGCAGTACGCGCGCGCCGCCCTGCTGCGCCGCCGACAGGAACGGCTCCACCAGCCAGGCGGCGTCCACGGTGCCGGTCTTCAGCGCGGCGATCTGCGCCTGGAAGTCGATCACGGTGAACTTGACGTCCTGCGGGGTGAGCTCGTTGATCTGCAGGTGGGCGCTGACGGAGAGCTCGCCGAGGTTCTTGAGGGAGTTGACGGCGATGGTCTTGCCCTTGAGCTCCTTGGCGCTCTGCAGCTTGGAGTCCTTCGGGACGACGACGGCGGCGATGCCGGGTGCGCCCTGGAGGGTATCGGACAGGATCTTGATCTTCTGACCACCGTCCTGAAGGTTTAGGAACGACACGTAACTGCCCTTGAAGATGTCCATGCTGCCGTTTTCGATCTTGGGCATGACCGCCTGGGGCGCTTGGATGATCTCCATCTTGACGCTGAGGCCCTCTTGCTTGAAGAAACCTCGCGCTTCGGCGATGTAAACCGGCGCGGACGACGGTACGGGGGAGACCCCGATGGTGATCGTCGTCTTCTCAAGGCCCCCACCTGCGGAGGAGCCAGAGGGAGAGCCTGAGCCGCTGCTGCAGGCGGCAAGGGAAACGGCCACGACGAGCCCGATTACGGACACGCGGAGGGTAGGCCCGAAAGTCATGAGTCTCCTCGACGGGGTGGTGCAAGGGTTCCGCGAGCGTCCCGAGCGACAGGTGGGAGCCGTGCGAACAGGCGGAGATCGTACAGGAGCCCCGGTCGCAATTGCCATGAAATCATCCGTTTTGTGTTGTCCGAAATATCGAGGGCTGGGTCGTATGTCCGAAATAATGACCTTTGAGGTGATAATGAAGATGTGATATGGCAGGGAGTGGGTGATTTGCAATGCTTGATGAGTTCGGTGAGACCGGAGTGTTGGCCTGAGTTAGGAGGATGTGCTCAAATAGCTCCTTGTTCCGAGGGTTGTCCCGTCTATCCCTCACCACCCCGTGGAACCCGCGAGGAAGTGCCAGTCACGTGAGGAAACGATCCGGCGCGAACCAGCGTGGCACGCAGAGTCCGGTGCCCACGCAGGCACACTCCAAGGCCGGTGGCGGTAGGTTCCGACTCCGCAACTGGCGCGTGCGATGGCGGCTCATCGCGCTCATCGCCGTCCCGACCGCTGTCGGTGTGTGGATCGGCGGCCTGCAGATCGTGGACTCCATCGGCCGGGCCAACGCCTATCAGCGTGTCCTGGAAAAGGCGGAATTGGGGGATTCCATCACCGAGCTCGTCCACGAGCTCGCCCTGGAACGTGACCGGGCCGTCCAGTACGTCGCCGTCGGTCGCCGCAAGCCCGCCGAAGCCGACTTACGCGGCACGTTCACCTCCGTCGACAAGGCCGTCACCGCGTTCAACCAGAAGGCCGCCGTCATCTCCGACGCGCACGGCGAGAGCGTGAGCCTCATGGTCCAGCAGATGCAGGGCCGCCTTGAGGAGATCGCCTTCGCCCGCGACACCGTCATCAAGTCGCAGCTTCCCAGGCTGCCCACGATGCGCAAGTACTCCCAGATCATCGACGCCCTCCAGAAGTTCCACGACGAGATCGGCCAGGGCGACGTCGATGAGACCCTCAGCAACAGCGTCCGCGCCTTCAGCGCCCTGACGCGCGCGAAGGACGCCGCCTCCCAGCAGCGCGGACTCCTGGCCGCCGCCGCCACGACCGGCGCCTTCCAGACCGGCGAACAGGAAGCCTTCGGCGGCGCCCGCGCCCAGCAGGAGAGCGAGATCGCCGCCTTCCGGTCGACCTCCTCCATCGACGAGCTGCAGTTCTACGAGGACACCGTCACCGGCGCCGACGTCGACCGCGCGGCGCTGTTCCGCCTGCGCGCGCTGTCGCAGGCGGCCGAGGGCAGCGCCATCGACCTCGACTCCCGGACCCGCGCGGACGCCGACCGCTGGTTCGAGTCGATCACTGGCGCCATCGACGCCATGCGCACCGTGGAGAAGCGGCTGTCGCAGTCGATCAACGTGCAGAGCCGCGGGCTTAAGGACTCCGCCCAGACCTCCGCGCTGTTCGCCGCGGTCGGCTCCGGCCTGCTGCTGATCCTGGTCCTGATCGTCACCACCCTGATGGCGCGCTCGCTGGTCAGCCCGCTGCGCCGGCTGCGCAGCGAGGCCCTGCACATCGCCGGCCAGCGCCTGCCGGACACCGTGCGGACCATGCGCGAGACCGTCGACGCCAGCACGCCCGAGGTGCCGCCCATCGGCGTCGTCTCCGAGGACGAGATCGGTGAAGTGGCCCGCGCCTTCGACGAGGTCCACCGCGAGGCGGTACGGCTGGCGGGCGAGGAGTCCAGGCTCCGAAGCAACGTCAACGCCATGTTCGTCAACCTCTCGCGCCGCTCCCAGACCCTCGTCGAACGCCAGATCACCCTCATCGACGGCCTGGAGCAGGGCGAGCAGGACGAGAGCCGGCTGGCCAACCTGTTCAAGCTCGACCACCTCGCCACCCGCATGCGCCGCAACAGCGAGAACCTCCTGGTCCTCGCCGGCCAGGACCCGCCCCGCCGCTGGAGCCAGCCGGTCAAGCTGGTCGACGTCGCCCGCGCCTCCCTGTCGGAGGTCGAGAACTACGAGCGCGTCGTCCTTCAGGTGCCCGACGGCGTCTCCGTCGCCGGACAGGCCGTCAACGACGTCATCCACCTGCTGGCCGAGCTGGTCGAGAACGCCCTGTCGTTCTCCCCGCGCGAGACCCGCGTGACCGTCTCCGGCAGCCGCATCGACGGCGGCGGCGTCATGCTGTCGATCACCGACTCCGGCATCGGCATGACCGGCGAGGAACTCACCCAGGCCAACGACCGCCTCACCGACGCGCCCACGGTCGACGTCTCCGTCTCCCGTCGCATGGGCCTGTTCGTGGTCGCCCGCCTGGCCCACCGCCACGGCATCCGCGTGCAACTGCGCCCCCACGGCTCCGGCGGCCTGACCGCCATGGTCCTGCTGCCGGAGGCGCTGCTCGGCGCCCAGGCCGCCGCCATGGCCGGCGCGGGCACCGGACCAGGCCCGGTCAGCGCGCCGCCACCGCACCCGCCCGTGGTCGAGCCGTTCAACGGCCAGCCCATGCAGTGGGGCCAGCAGATGCCCGGCGGCCACCCCTCCTTCCCGTCGAACCCGGCCGGCGGTTCGTGGCCGTCGATGCCCCAGTGGCCCTCCGAAGGCGGAGTCCCCGCCGGCGGTGGCGGCGGGAACGGCGGCTGGCCGTCCGACCCGCGCGGCAGCGGCCCCGACACCTCGGACGTGTGGGTGCCCTCGCGCAACACCGGCGGTGGCGGCTGGGGGAACGAACCCCCGCTGCCCAAGCGCCAGCCGGCGCCTCCCTCGGAGGAGGTGTCCACCTGGTCGTTCAACCGCGAGCAGCAGCAGCAACCGCAGCGCCCGCAGAACCGCTACGACTTCCCCGAGACCGAATCGGCCGCCACCGGGCCCATCCCGGCGGTGAACCAGGGCGACGAGTTCCTGCCGATCTTCGCCTCGGTGGAGTCCGCCTGGTTCGAGCACAACGACAACGGCGGCGGCAACTGGGGCTCGACCAAGGCCGACGCGGGCTGGAGCGCGGCGGAAGCCGTACGCGAGCCGGTGCGGGACGCGCCGACGGCGGCGGGACTGCCGAAGCGCGTCCCCAAGGCCAACCTGGTGCCGGGCTCGGCCGACACCGCCAGCGCGCCGAAGGGCGTGGCCCCGGTACGCAACGTCTCGCCCGACCGGGTACGCAGCCGGCTGAGCAGTTTCCAGCAGGGCTTCAGAGCAGCACGTGATGACATCAGCGAAGGCAGGGCGTATCCCCCTGGCTCGAAGCACGTTGATAGCAGGGAGGAGGGCGAATGAACGACCTGAGCCACGCGGCGCGCGGGGTCGACTGGCTGATCACTGATTTCGTCAGCACCGTTCCCGGGGTCGCCCATGCTGTTGTGGTCTCTTCCGACGGGTTACCGCTCGCGGCCTCCGCCGGCTTCCCGACGGACAGGGCCGACCAGCTGGCCGCGATCGCCTCCGGGCTGATCAGCCTCACCCAGGGCGCCGCCCGGGTCTTCGAGGGCGGGGTGGTCAACCAGACCATCGTGGAGATGGAACGCGGTCTCATGCTGATCATGTCGATCAGCGACGGCTCGTGCCTGGCGGTCCTGGCCGCCCCCGACTGCGACATGGGGCTGGTCGCCTACCAGATGACCCTGATGGTGGACCGTGCCGGGCAGGTGCTGACCCCCGCGGTACGCGCCGAACTGCGCGCCAGCCAGACCAGGTGATCGGCGTGAGCGACCATAGCTGCGAGGTGCACGCCTCGTGAACAGCCACCCTAGCTGGAACAGTGGCGGCGGCTGGGAACCCCCGCCGCCGCCCCACAACGACCCCGCCTCGCCGGTACGCCCGTACGCGGTGACGGGCGGGCGCACGGCGCCGCGGGTCAAGCTCGCCATGGAAGCACTGGTGTCCTCGGCCACGGCCGAACACCGGGAGTTCTCGCACATCACCCCCGAGTACCAGGCGATCTCACAGCTGTGCCGCCAGGTGCGCTCGGTCGCCGAGGTCTCCGCGCTCCTGCGGATACCACTGGGCGTGGTGCGGGTGCTGATCGCCGACATGGCGGCAGAAGGTCTGGTCCGCGTGCACCAGCCAGCGCTGGAAGCCGGAAGGCCGGACGTGTCTTTGCTCGAAAGGGTGCTCAGTGGACTTCGCAGGCTCTAGCCCCGGCCTCACCTCGACGAAGATCGTGGTGGCCGGAGGTTTCGGTGTCGGTAAGACGACGTTCGTCGGCGCGGTGTCGGAGATCATGCCGCTGACCACGGAGGCGGTCATGACAGACGCCTCGGCGGGGATCGACGACCTCGGGATGACACCACTGAAGTCCACGACGACCGTGGCCATGGACTTCGGCCGCGTGTCGCTGGACCGTGACCTCATCCTCTACCTGTTCGGGACGCCGGGTCAGCACCGGTTCTGGTTCATGTGGGACGACCTGGTACGCGGCGCCATCGGCGCGGTCGTGCTGGTGGACACCCGGCGCCTGGCCGACAGCTTCCCGGCCATCGACTACTTCGAAGAGGCGCAGCTGCCGTTCGTCGTGGGCGTCAACGGCTGGGACGGCCAGTACCCCCACAGCGACGGCGAGGTGCGCGACGCGCTCACGCTGGCGCCGCACATCCCGCTGGTGCGCCTGGACGCCCGGTCCAAGGACTCGGTCAAGAGCGCGCTCATCCACCTGGTCGAGCACGCCCTTACGGTACGCATGGCCGTGCCCGGCTGGAATGGCTGAAGGAGCGGCTAGGCTGGGTCCAGACCACGCATAACCGCATCGAGGACTGGCCAACCACGTGTTCGAGACGCTTTCCGACCGGTTGACATCGGTCTTCTCCTCCCTCCGTTCCAAGGGTCGGCTGTCCGACGCCGACATCGACGCGACCACCCGCGAGATCCGCATCGCGCTGCTCGAGGCCGATGTCGCGCTGCCGGTGGTCAAGGCGTTCGTCGCCCAGGTCAAGGAGCGTGCCCGGGGCTCGGAGGTCTCCGGCGCGCTCAACCCGGCGCAGCAGGTCGTCAAGATCGTCAACGAGGAGCTCATCGCCATCCTCGGCGGCGAGACGCGCAGGCTCCGCTTCGCCAAGACGCCGCCGACCGTCATCATGCTGGCGGGTCTGCAGGGCGCGGGCAAGACGACGCTGGCCGGCAAGCTGGCCCGCTGGCTGCGCGAGCAGGGCCACGTGCCGCTGCTGGTCGCCGCGGACCTGCAGCGTCCCAACGCGGTCAACCAGCTCCAGGTCATGGGCGAGCGCGCGGGCGTCGTCACCTACGCGCCCGAGCCCGGCAACGGCGTCGGCGACCCGATCGAGGTCGCCAGGCAGTCGATCGAGGTCGCCCGCCAGAAGCAGCACGACGTGGTCCTCATCGACACCGCCGGCCGCCTGGGCATCGACCAGGAGATGATGAAGCAGGCCGCCGACATCCGCGACGCGGTCTCGCCCGACGAGGTCCTCTTCGTGGTCGACGCCATGATCGGCCAGGACGCGGTGACCACCGCGCAGGCGTTCATGGAGGGCGTCGGCTTCGACGGCGTGGTCCTGACCAAACTCGACGGCGACGCCCGCGGCGGCGCGGCCCTGTCGGTGCGGCACATCACCGGCAAGCCGATCATGTTCGCCTCCACGGGCGAGAAGCTGGAAGACTTCGACGCCTTCCACCCCGACCGGATGGCCTCCCGCATCCTCGACATGGGTGACGTCCTCACCCTGATCGAGCAGGCGCAGAAGACGTTCGACGAGGAGCAGGCCGCCAAGATGGCGGGCAAGCTCACCTCGGGCGAGAACTTCACGCTTGAGGACTTCCTCGAGCAGATGATGATGGTCCAGAAGATGGGCCCCATCAAGAACCTGCTCGGCATGATGCCCGGCATGGGGCAGATGCGCGACCAGCTCGACTCCATTGACGATCGCGACCTCGACCGCATCGCCGCGATCATCCGCTCGATGACCCCGGGCGAGCGAAGCGACCCGAAGATCATCAACGGCTCCCGCCGGGCCCGCATCGCCGCCGGTTCCGGCGTGACGGTGACCGCGGTCAGCAACCTCATCACCCGCTTCCACGAAGCCCAGAAGATGATGAAGCGGATGGCCGGCGGCATGGGCATCCCCGGCATGCCGGGCGGCCGCAACAAGGCCGCCAAGCAGCAGAAGAAGAACAAGAAGGGCCGCAGGGTCAGCGGCGACCCGCGCAAGGCGGCGCTGGGCAAGCCCGCCCCGTCACCCGAGGACGACGCCGCTCCCCCCAAGCGGGGCGGCCTGCTGGGCAACCTCGGCGGCGGTCCCAAGCTCCCGCCCGGGATGCAGCTTCCGCCCGGTTTCGACCCGTCGAAGTTCCAGCTTCCGGGCGACGACAAGAAGTAGCTCCTCGTGGGGTACGGCGCGCGCCGCCGTGCCCCACGTGCCGTGTCGCTGTCAGTACCCACGGTCTGGCACAATGGCATGTTGGAACACCGTGACCAGGCGGGTGCCCTCTCACCTCCCGCCGGCCGCGCCTGTCCCTCGAGCGGCCCGCCATCGTGCCCCACTCGATGGCAAACCGTTCACCCACGCTCGATTGCAGGAGAGACCACACCCGTGGCAGTCAAGATCAAGCTCAAGCGGCTCGGCATGATCCGCAACCCGCAGTACCGCATCGTCGTCGCCGACAGCCGCACCAAGCGTGACGGCCGGGCGATCGAGGAGATCGGCCTGTACCACCCGAAGGAAGACCCTTCGGTCATCCAGATCAACGCTGAGCGCGCCGCCTACTGGCTGGGCGTGGGCGCGCAGCCCACCGAGCCCGTGCTGAAGCTGCTCAAGCTCACCGGTGACTGGCAGAAGTTCAAGGGCGAGCCCGCGCCGGCTCCGCTGAAGGTGGCCGAGGTGCCCGCCGACCGTCACCTCGTCTACGAGGCCGCGGCCAAGGAGGCGCTGTCCGGTGGCGACACCGGCAACAGCGGCACCACGCCGAAGAAGGCCAAGAAGAAGGACGAGGCTCCGGCTCCGACCGCCGAGGCCCCCGCCGAGACGCCGGCCGAGACCCCCACCGAGGGCGAGGGCTGACGTGCTCGAGGAGGCTCTCGAGCACCTCGTTAAGGGCATCGTCGAACATCCTGACGACGTCCGGGTCCGCGCACGCCGCATTCGCAGCGGGCGCGTTCTCGAGGTCCGGGTGCACCCCGACGACCTCGGTAAGGTCATCGGCCGCGGCGGCCGCACCGCAAAGGCGCTGCGCACCGTCGTGAACGCACTGGCTGACGGAAAGTACGTCCGGGTCGATCTGCTCGACCTGCACGAAACGGTCCGCTAGCCCGCTGGTTTCACGCGCCCTCATCGGTTCTCCGATGGGGGCGCTCGCGTTGGGGCGTGCCGTACATGGAGAGAAGGAAAAGATCGTGCAGCTGGTAGTGGGGCGGATCGGACGTCCGCATGGTGTCCGCGGCGAGGTCACCGTGGAAGTGCGCACCGACGAGCCCGAGCTGCGTTTCGCGCCCGGCACCGCGCTGGCCACCGACCCGGCCGCGCGCGGCCCGCTCGTGGTCGAGAGCCGCCGCTGGAACAAGAGCGTGCTGCTGCTGCGCTTCGAGGGCTTCACCGCGCGCGACGCGGCCGAGGAACTGCGCGGCACCATGCTCGTCATCGACTCCGCCGACGTGCCGCCCTCCGACGACCCCGACGAGTTCCACGACCACCAGCTCATCGGGCTCGCGGTCGTGACCGTCGAGGGCGCGCCCGTGGGCGAGGTGACCGACGTGCTCCACCACGGCCAGGACCTCCTCGTCGTACGCCGCGGCGGCGGCCAGGACGACGCCCTGATCCCGTTCGTGAAGGCGCTGGTGCCCGAGGTCGACCTGCCCGGGGGCAAACTGGTCGTCGACCCGCCGGAGGGGCTGCTCTGACATGGTGCGCCTCGACATCGTCTCGATCTTCCCCGAGTACTTCGCCCCCCTCGACGTCTCCCTCATCGGCAAGGCCCGGGAGCGCGGCACCCTCGACGTCCGCCTCCACCAGCTGCGCGACTGGGCGCACGACGTGCACAAGACCGTCGACGACACCCCCTACGGCGGGGGTCCCGGCATGGTGATGAAGCCCGAGGTGTGGGGCGAGGCGATCGACACCGTGATCGGCGACGGGGCGCCCCGCATGATCGTGCCGACGCCGAGCGGGCGGCCGTTCACCCAGGAGCTGGCGCAGGAACTGGCGCGCGAGGAGTGGCTGCTGTTCTGCTGCGGGCGCTACGAGGGCATCGACTCCCGCGTCATGACCGAGTACGGCTCGCGCCTGCGCGTGGACGAGGTGAGCATCGGCGACTACGTGCTGGCCGGAGGCGAGGTCGCGGTGCTGGTGATGGTGGAGGCGATCGGCCGGCTGCTGCCCGGTGTGCTGGGCAACGCGTGCTCGGCGGTGGATGACTCGTTCGCTCCTGGTTCGATGCGTAATCTGCTGGAGGGGCCGGTCTACACCAAGCCGCCTGTCTGGCGGGGGCACGAGGTCCCGCCTGTGCTGCTCAGCGGGCATCACGGGAAGGTGACCAGGTGGCGTCGGGACGAGGCACTGCGCCGTACCGTCACGAACCGGCCCGAACTGGCGGCCAACCTCGACCCCGAAACCCTGGACAAGCACGACCGCGCCCTCCTCGACCACCTCCACCCCCCACCCACCCCCTAACCTCAACCCCACCCCGCTGTTCCGCTCTGCCGCCCTGCGGGCCTCTTCCCTGCCCCCGCTCACCTCCCATGAGCCCTGGGCTCTGCCCTCGGTCCCTTCGGACATCCTTGTGGCCCTGCCGTTCCCCTGGGCTGTTGTCGGGGTCGTTTCGCTTCACGCGCGAACATGTGGCAAACTGAATCGCTGCCAACCCGTCATGTGGTTGGTTCGCCGTGCCCGGGGGACGCCCGGGTTCATCATGGAAGCAGGCGTGTCCGCCGCGAGCCGCGGCCGGGTGGACCTCCGCGTGCTCGCGAAGACTTTGAGGTAACAGCTCTCATGCACACGAAGATCCAGGAGCTCGACAAAGCGACCCTGCGCAGCGACGTGCCGGACTTCCGTCCCGGTGACACGCTCGAGGTTCACGTGCGAGTCGTCGAAGGCAACCGCTCGCGTATCCAGGTCTTCAAGGGCTTCGTGCTGCGCCGCCAGGGCGCCGGCGCCCGCGAGACCTTCACCGTCCGCAAGGTGAGCTACGGCGTGGGTGTCGAGCGCACCTTCCCGGTGCACAGCCCGGTCATCGAGAAGATCGTGCTGGTCACCCGCGGTGACGTCCGCCGCGCCAAGCTCTACTACATGCGTGACCTGCGCGGCAAGGCCGCCCGTATCCGCGAGAAGCGTGAGAGCGCGCCCGCCAAGTAAGGCGCGACCCAAAAGCCCGGTACTGCTTGGCCGTACCGGGCTTTTCTTTATATGGAACGACTCGCGGGCGGGTGTACCGTCGGTCGAGGCTTGTCGAGCCCATGCATCATCTAGGCTCGTCAGCGATGACTAGCGAGAGCCAGGAGAACGGCGCAGCGCGCCGCCCTGTCAAGGACGAGGTGGACGTGGTCGCCGAAGAGACTCAGAAGGCCAAGGACCCCAAAAAGAAGGACAAGAAAGGGTCGTTCTGGAAGGAACTTCCCGTCCTGGTCGTCGTGGCCCTCGTACTAGCCTTGATCATCAAGACCTTCGTGATCCAGGCGTTCTACATTCCGTCTGAGTCGATGGAGAACACCCTGCTGAAGAACGACAGGGTGCTGGTGAACAAGCTGGTCTACCACACGCGTGACATCGAGCGCGGTGACGTCGTGGTCTTCTCCGGGGTCGACTCCTGGGACGGCGAGTTCGTGATGGAGGAGCCGTCGAACCCGATCGCGGCCTTCTTCCGCTGGGTGGGCACGGCCTTCGGCGTGGTTCCGGGTGAGAAGGACTACATCAAGCGGGTCATCGGCGTCGGCGGCGACAAGGTGAAGTGCTGCGACTCCAAGGGCCGCATCTCGGTCAACGGCGTGGCGATCGACGAGGAAAGCTACCTCTATCCGGGCAATGTGCCGTCGCGGGAGCCGTTCGAGATCACGGTGCCCGAAGGGCGGCTGTGGGTGATGGGCGACCACCGCGTGGTCTCGCTCGACTCACGTGCCCACCAGGGCGATCCGGGTGGCGGTTCGATCCCGGAGAGCCAGGTCATCGGGCGGGCGTTCGTCATCGTCTGGCCCTTCTCGCGGGCGGCGACGCTGCCGATCCCCGAGACGTTCGCGCAGCCCGCGCTGCAGGCCATGGCCGGGGGGCTGCCGCTGGTCGCCGGGTTCGCGTTCGCGGTGCCGCTGGTGCTGGTGCGTCGGCGGTGGGTGCTGAGGAGGAAGCGCTGATGGCCGTCACCAAGAAGGCGGAGCCCGCCGGGAAGAAGAAAAAGGGCGGTTTCCGCGAGACGGTGCTCCTGCTGGTGCTGGGCGTCGGCATCGCGCTGCTGCTGCAGGCGTTCGTGGTCGGCTCCTTCTACATCCCGTCTGAGTCGATGGAGAACACGCTTCAGATCAACGACCGGGTGTTCGTCAACAAGCTCGCCGGCAAGCCGGAGCGGGGCGACATCGTGGTCTTCAAGGGCTGGGACGGACAGGACACCATCAAGCGCGTCATCGGCGTCGGCGGCGACAAGGTGGTGTGCTGCGACGCCAAGCGCCGGGTCACGGTCAACGGTGTCGCGCTCGAAGAGAAGTCCTACCTGTTCCCGGACGACGAGCCGTCGGGTGAGGATTTCAAGTACACCGTGCCGGCGGGCAAGCTGTTCCTCATGGGCGACCACCGGTCGATGTCGCAGGACTCGCGTGACCACGTCAAGCAGGAGGGCGCCGCCGGGTGGATCTCCGAGGAGGACGTGGTCGGCAAGGCGTTCGTGCGCTACTGGCCTTTGGGCCGGGGCGAGATCTTCCAGAAACCGGAGTCCTTCGACAAGGTGAAGTGAGCGCCTTTCCGGTCGCGGTTTGCGGCTATTGGGGCGTACGCTGCGTCTGTCATGACAGTTGCGTTCCGCCCCCGACCGAGCGTTGTCCGGCGAGATTCCGGGCTTTACGCGTACGAGAGAGCGCTGGCCCGCCGCGGTCTCACCCCGATCGCCGGGGTGGACGAGGCCGGTCGCGGCGCCTGTGCCGGGCCCCTGGTGGTCGCGGCGGTGATCCTTCGCAAGGAGATTCCGGGTCTGGGGGACTCGAAACTCCTGACAGCGGCCACACGCGAGCGCCTCTACGCCTTGGTCACGAAGAGCGCCGACGTAGGGGTTGTCGTCATCCCGCCGCAGGAGATCGACGCGCGCGGGCTGCACCGGTGCAACGTGGCGGGAATGCGGCGGGCGGTGGCGCAGTTGACGACAGACCCGGAATACATCCTGACCGACGGCTTTCCCGTGCCGGGCCTGCCGGCGCCGTCGCTGGCGGTATGGAAGGGGGACCAGGTCGCCGCATGCGTGGCGGCGGCCTCCATCGTGGCGAAAGTGACGCGAGACCGGATGATGGTCTCGCTGGACACGGAGTTTCCCGCCTACGGTTTCGCCGAGCACAAGGGGTACACGACCGCTCGGCACCGGGGGGCACTGGAAGCTCACGGTCCGTGCTCGCATCACCGGTTCTCCTTCGTCACTGTGGCAAGGGAGATGGGTGACAATGAAATGGGGGCCGGGGTTGCCTGACCTCGGAACTACAGGAGGGACGCGATGAGCGCAGAAGATCTCGAAAAGTACGAAACCGAGATGGAGCTGCAGCTTTACCGCGAGTACCGGGATGTCGTGGGCCTGTTCACCTACGTCGTGGAGACGGAGCGGCGCTTCTACCTGACGAACTCGGTGGATCTCGACGTGAAGACGGCGGGGAACGGTGATGTGTTCTTCGACGTGAAGATGCAGGATGCGTGGGTTTGGGACATGTACCGGCCTGCACGGTTTGTTAAGAACGTACGGGTGGTGACGTTCAAGGACGTGAACGTCGAAGAACTGGCCAAGGCCGACCTCGAGATGCCCAAGGAGGGCTTCTCCAAGTAGGGGTTTCGGCTTACCGGGTTGGCCTCTGGAGTCCGTGACGACACTGGGGGCCTCTCGCATGCTGCTCAACCTTCCTCTACCGGCGCCCATCGCCCCTGCCTCCCACCGACCCGGTCCGGCGCCCATTGCTCTGCCCTGCATCGGTCCGGTGCTCAATGCCCTGCCTCCCACCGGCCCGGCCCGGCGCCTATCGCCTTCCCTCGCATCGGTCCGGTCCGGTGCCCAATGCTCTGTCCTGCATCGGTCCGGTCTGGTGCCATCGCCTTGCCTCCCACGGGCCCGGTCCGGCGCCCATCGCCTTGCCTTCCACCGACCCGGTCCGGTGCCCATCGCCTTGGCTACTGGCACGCCCGTCCGCTTGCGTCCTTCGGGTTGCTACGTCACCGGTCGTTACGTCTCCTCCGGGCTCGTCCCCTGCGCTGGAGGGTTTTCCCCTGCAACCCCGCTCTTGGCAATCCCGCTCTTGCCCTTGGACCTTTCCGGCACGGATGCGGTGCGGCCTTCCGGTCGTCGAGTACCAGCGATCTTCCCGGTCGCCGCATACCAGGGGGTTGCCCTCAGTGGTCCGGCACGTGTGGCTCCCGGTTGGTGGTTGCCAGAGGTGGGCTCCTCTGGGCTCTGGGTTGGGGTCAGGGGCGGGAGAAGGCGCCGGGTTTGAGGCGCCAGCCCTTTGGGGTGCGAAGGACGTAGCCGGCGGCGGCCAGGCTGCCGAGGGCGCTGAGGGTCGTGGAGAGGTCTGTGCCCGCGGCTAGCGCGATTGTGGCGGTGCCCGCACCACCTCTGCCGGGTACGGCGTCCAGGACGCTCCTGGCCGTCTCTGAGAGCGTGTCGTGGGGCACGACGGGGCCGCGCGGGGCCGGGGCCAGGTCGTCGCCGATCATGCCGACGAGGTCGATGAGTTCCGCCGGTGTGGTCACGCAGACGGCCTTGCGGTCGCGGAGCAGCCTGTGGCAGCCCGCGGACATCTCCGAGGTGACCGGACCCGGGACTACCGCCAGGTGGCGCGACAGGGTCAGCGCATGGGCGGCGGTGTTCGCCGCGCCGCTGCGCAGAGCCGCCTCCACCACGAGGGTTCCTCGGGAGAGGGCGGCTATCAGTCGGTTCCTGATCAGGAAGCGGGCGCGGGTCGGGTGAACGCCGGGCGGGCATTCGCTGACGACCGCACCGTCTGCCCTGATCGCCGCGAACAGGTCGTGATGACCGCTCGGGTAGGCGATGTCCACCCCGCAGGCCAGGACGGCGATCGTGGTGCCCCCGGCGGCCAGCGTCCCCCGGTGCGCGGCGCCGTCGATGCCGAGGGCGCCGCCTGAAATCACCGTCCAGCCGGACTCGGCCATGCCCGCCGCGAACTCACCCGCCACATGCGTCCCGTACGGCGTTGCCGCCCGTGCGCCCACGATGGACACCGAACGCAGGCAGGAGTAGCGGAGATCGGCCGTGCCGTTCACCCACAGCCCGAGAGGGCGGCTGTCGCCGAGTTGGTCGAGCTGGGTGGGCCATTCGGGGCTGCCGGGGATGATCAGGCGGGCGCCCGCCTTCTCGCCCGCCGCCAGATCCGCTTCCGGGTCGGCGGCCTCCAGCCGCGCCTGCCACGCCCGCAGCCGCCGCGTGAGCCTGGCTTCCTGCGCGTCCGACGCTGTCGTCTCCCGGGTGGCCGCTCGGGCGTGGGGGCGTTGGTCTTCGTCGCGCTCCTCGCCAGGGTGGCCGCTTTGGTGTTCAAGCTTGGCTGTCGGGTGCAGCGTGAGGGTGCTTTCGGACGTGAGCTGGACCCACTCCCCTCGGTAGTCGTGCGGCGGGTCTCCGGCCTGGAGGACGCGCCCGGTCAGAACGTCCTGGGGACCCGCAGGGCCGGGAGTTTCCCGGCAGCAGGCCGACCTCTGCTGTCCGGTGGGGTGTTGCGAGTCACCGAGGCAGGCGGCCTGGGGGAGCAAGGCCAGGGAGGTTGCCTGGGAGGGTCCCACCTGGGAAGGAGCGGCCTGGAGAGGCGCGGCCTGAGACGTGACCAGGTGCGGGTCCATCGGGGATGTCGCGTTGGGAGTGATGGCGGGGGATCCGGTCCGGCCGGACGTGGCGGAAGAGCTGGCGAGAAGTGGCACGGTCGACGACTTGAGCTGGGGCGTGGACGGGACGGCCGAGGGGTCGAGCGGAGCGGCCGGGTGGAGGTCGATCGGGGTGGCGGGACGGGGATTGAGCGGAACGGCCGGGTGGAGGTCGAGCGGCGCGGCGGCATGGGGGTCGAGCGGGGTGGCCGGGTGGAGGTCGAGCGGCGCGGCGGGATGGGGGTTGAGCGGGGTGGCGGGGTGAGGGTTGAGCGGAACGGCCGGGTGGAGGTCAAGTGGTACGGCGGCATGGGGGTTGAGCGGAACGGTGGCATGAGGGTCGAGCGGGGTGGCTGTCTGGGGAGGGATGGGCGGGGGTGTGGGTGTGGGGTAGGTGGCCGGGGTTGTGGCGAGGAGCGTGGGGGTGCCTGAGGACTTGGCGTGGGCGTGGATCAGGCGGAGGGTCTCCACCGCTCCGAACTGGGCCACCAGGCGGCCCATGAGCTTGTCTCCGGCGTCGGCGGCTCGCATGAGGGCCACGCGGGCCAGGAGGTCGTCGTTCTGGGGCATCAGCCCACCCCCAGCCACAGGGCCAGCGCTGTCGAGACTTCTTCCACCTCGGGACGGTCCTTTCCCGCCAGGTCCGCGAGGGTCCAGGCGACTCGGATGATGCGGTCCAGGCCTCGTGTGCTCAAGGTGCCGGAGTCGAGGCTGACCGACAGGGGCTTCATGGCGTCGTTCGTGGGGCGGAAGTCGGTGTGGAGGGCCGTGGACGGGATTTCGGCGTTGGTACGCCAAGGGGTGCGGGACAGGCGTTTGGCGGCTTGGTCTCTGGCCGCCTTCACCCGGGCGGCGACTACCTCGCTGGATTCGACGAAGTGGCGGTCGGCCATCAGTTCTCTGCGGGAGGAGCGGGCGACCGTGACCTTCATGTCGATGCGGTCCAGCAGCGGGCCGGAGAGTTTGCCCAGGTAGCGGCGTTTGACGACGGGGGTGCAGCGGCAGGTTTGTTCGCCTTCCTGCGGTTGTGAGCAGGGGCAGGGGTTGGCGGCGAGGATCAGCATGAAGCGTGCGGGGAAGGTCACGGAACCCGCTGCCCGCGAGACGGTTACGTAGCCCGATTCCAGGGGCTGGCGCAGCGAGTCGAGGACGTAGCGCTGGAACTCCGGAGCCTCGTCCAGGAACAGGACGCCCCGGTGGGCAAGGGACGCGGCGCCCGGCCGGATGATCGTGCTGCCGCCGCCGACGATGGCCGCCGGCGTTGCCGTGTGGTGCGGGCTCACGAACGGCGGCCTGCTCATCATGGGGCTGTCGGGCGGCAGGACGCCGGCTACCGAGTGGATGGCGGTCACCTCCAGGGCGTGGTCCAGTTGCAGGTCGGGCAGGAGGGTAGGCAGGCGTTCGGCCAGGAGGGTCTTGCCGGTGCCGGGCGGGCCGAGGAGCCAGAGGTTGTGGCCGCCTGCCGCGCACAGTTCGAGGGCTCGCCTGCCCAGCGGCTGGCCTACGACGTCGGCCAGGTCGACGCTGGGCCGTACCTGGGAGATCGTGGGGGTTGGCGGGGTTTCTGGGATTTCCGGTTCGGGTGGGTCGTCGCCTCTGCGTAGCCATTCGGCCAGTTGCCGGAGGTCGCGGACCGGGACCACCTTCACGTCGGGGACGAGGCTGGCCTCGGCGGCGTTCGCGGTGGGGACCACGACCGTTATGTCGCCCTCCTTCGCGGTGCTCAGGATGGACGGGAGGATGCCGCGGACGGGGCGCAGGCGGCCGTCCAGGCCCAGTTCGCCGAGGAAGGAGAAGGACGCCAGGCGTTCGGCGGGGACCACGCCCGCCGCGCCCAGGATGGCCACCGCGATCGCCAGGTCGAACTGACTGCCTCGCTTGGGGAGGCTCGCGGGGAAGAGGCTGACCGTGATGCGGGCGTCCGGCCAGGGGTAGTTGCTGTTGACCATCGCGGAACGCACCCGCTCGCGGGCCTCGCTCAGGGCGGTGTCGGGCAGGCCGATCAGGGAGATGCCGGCCAGGCCGTTGCCCACGTCGGCCTCCACCTCCACCGTGCGGCCCGTTACGCCGATGAGGGTGACGCTTCTGGTGCGGGCCACGGCCATTCAGATCGCCCCCCGGATGTGACGCATCGAGAAGTCGCCGCCGAAGCGTTCCAGGGCGATGACGTCCACGCGGACTGTTTCGTAGCCGCACGGCTGGGCGGCCAGCCATTTCGCGGCGAGCATGCGGAGGCGGGCGAGCTTCATGGGGCTCACTGACTCCAGGGCGGTGCCGTGGGAGCGGGTGGAGCGGGTCTTGACCTCGACCACCACGAGGGTGGGGCCGTCTCGGGCGATGATGTCGATCTCGCCGTGGCGGCAGCGCCAGTTGCGCTCGATGATCTCCATGCCCTCGGACTGGAGGTATGTGACGGCTAGTTGCTCGCCTTGCCTGCCGAGGTCTTGTTTCGCGGACATGTCGATGACTGTCGCGCAGACGGGATCTCGGGAAATCGCCGAACGGGGTTCTGGGGACGGTCGGGGGTGGTCGCGGGTGGGGTGTGGATAACTTCCGCTGAGTAACGAGCGTGCGGCTGGGGGCATCGCACTTGGTGCG
>NZ_JBITIO010000001.1:1620626-1714257 GCF_044459065.1 Nonomuraea sp. NPDC050394
GTGCGGGGTGCGGGGTGCGGGGTGCGGGGTGCGGGGTGCGGGGTGCGGGGTGCGGGGTGCGGGGTGCGGGGTGCGGGGTGCGGGGTGCGGGGTGCGGGGTGCGGGGGGTTTTGGGTGATGTCTCAGCCGTGGTCCGGCGCTTGGGAGGTGGTGTCGGGTTGTGGGCAGCGCGAACGGGGCCCGGGGTGGAGCGAGCAGGCCAGGGGTTGGTGGGGGTGTGGCTAGGCGCGGGGGTGGGCTTGGCGGTAGGCGGCTCGGAGGCGGTCTATGGAGACGTGGGTGTAGATCTGGGTGGTGTTCAGGGAGGAGTGGCCCAGGAGTTCTTGCACGCTGCGCAGGTCGGCGCCGCCTTCCAGGAGGTGGGTGGCGGCGCTGTGGCGTAGGCCGTGGGGGCTCAGGTCTGGGGCGCCCTCTACCTGGCGCAGGCGGGTGTGGACGACGCGGCGGACGGTGCCGGGGTCGATGCGTCCGCCTCTTGTGCCCAGGAAGAGGGCGTTGGCGGACTTGGGGGTGCTCCAGAGAGGACGGGCGTTGACGCACCACAGGTCGACGGCTCGTAGGGCGGGGAGGCCGAAGGGGACGGTGCGTTCCTTGCGGCCCTTGCCCACTACCCGGATCACGTGGCGGGTGCGGTCCATGTCGTCCACGTCCAGGGAGCACAGTTCGCTGACGCGGATGCCGGTGGCGTAGAGGAGTTCGAGGATCGCCTGGTCGCGCAGCGACTTGGGGGTCGTGTCGTCCGCTGGGGTCAGGGCGGCCTGGGCCTGGGGCTGGTCCAGTACGGCGGGCAGTGTTCTCGGCGCCTTGGCGCTGCCCAGCAGGAGGCCCGGGTCGGTGGAGATCCGGCCTTGGCGGTGGCAGAACGCGGTGAAAGTCCTCGCACATGCGGTACGGCGGGCCAGCGTCGCCCGGGACAGCCCTTCGGTGTGCTGGGCGGCCAGCCAGTGCCGGAGCGTGGCTATGTTCAGGCCGGTCAGCCACGCTTCGCCGTTGTCCTGCTCCCTCAGGTGGCGCAGGAGCGAGGTCACGTCCGAGACGTAGGCGCGGATGGTGTGGGGGGACAGGTCGCGCTCCAGCCTGAGGTGGCGTTCGAACGCGGTGATGATCTCCGCCGCCTCGTCGTCGGGCTGGCTGGGTGCTCCGGTCGGCATGGTCTTACTCTGCCCCGATCTGAGCCTCTTCGCTCATGGCCAGTGCGGGAGGAGACGGACCAGGCCCGTGCCGGTCAGGAGGAGGGGATCCAGGTAGCGGCGTTCGCGCAGGAGGCCCCAGTGGAGGCAGTGCTGCCGGCAGTGGGGCGGGTCGAGGCCCTGGAGGGTGCCTATCGGGGTGCCGGTGGTGACCTGCTGGCCCGCGCGCACCGAGGGGAGGACGGGGAGGTACGTGGTGCGCAGGCCGTTGGGGTGGTGGACGGTGACCACGCCGCGGCCGGCCAGCTGGTCCGCGTAGCCGATGGTGCCTGGGCCCGCTGCGTGTACGGCGGTGCCCGGGTCGGCCCGCAGGTCGACGCCGCGGTGGCCGGACAGCCATGGGGCCGGGGGCGGGGCGAAGCGGCGTATCACCCCGTGATCGGTCAGGGGCCACTGCCAGGTCACCGCCTCAGGGGAGGGGGCGAGGGCCAGGAGGAGGGCGAGCGAGGCGCGAATCATGGCGGTCAGGATGGGGGAGCGGCCCCGGCGCGCGAGGGGGTGAACGGGGTTCTGTGGACAGACCCCTCCGGTCAGCGGGCCTGTGGACAGCGACCCCACCCCGAACCGGGCCACGCCCCCACGGCCGCGGCGTGGGTCTACATCAGTGAGCGCATCTTGACCAGGGTGAGCTCGTAGATAGCCGGTCCCATCGTCTGGTCGACGCGTCCAGCCGGCACATGACCGCGCCGGCCGTACCCGAAAGAGCTGTACCCGGAAGAGCTGTACCCGGAAGAGCCGCGCCCGGGAGAGATGTATCCGGGCGGGTTCACCGCGGAAGATGGGCGTGCCCACATGGACGTCCGCGACGGCACCGCCCCGGACCGCGGCCGGGCGGAGCCGAGCTCGGAACCCCGCAACGGCGAAGCCCAGATCCAGAGGGCGCTCAGCGCGATCCCCGCCGCGCACACGAGGATGACCGCCCGCAGCCCCACCACCTCGGCCAGCACGCCACCCACGAGACCGCCCACCGCCAGCACTCCCTGTACCGCGAACGTGAACGTGGAGTTGACCCGTCCCCGCAGCTCAGCCGGGGCTTCACGGAGCTGCACCGCCCCCATGCAGGTGGCGAAGGTCACGACCAGCATCCCGGTTGCCACACCGCTGACGGCCATGGCGAGGACCTTCCACCACATCGGCCCGCCGATCAGCCCGATCGTCAGGAAGTCGATGGGGAAGAGCACCACGGACCACTTGAGCAGCCGGTTCGTCCCGGTACGCCGGTTCAGGCGGGCGGTCAGCCATGCTCCCAGCAGCCCTCCGACCCCCGACAACGCCACCAGCACGCCGATCAGGCCCTTGGGAATGGCCAGGACGTTGACCAGGTAGAGCATGTAGACGGCCGTGTAGGCCATGGCGAAGAAGTTGATGGTCACGCCGGCCCCCAGCAGGGCGCGCAGCGAGGGGTTCGAGAGGCAGGCGCGCAGGCCTTCGCCGACGTCGCGCAGCATGCCGCGCGAGGCGGCGGGGGTGTGTGACTCGGGGGTGCGGATACGGCCCATCAGCAAGGCGGACAGCAGGAACGACACCCCCTCCACCAGTACGGCGAGCGGCGCCGTCAGCACCTGCACCAGCAGCCCGCCGAGCCCGGGACCGGCCACGGAGGCGACCGAGTACGACGCCTGCAGGCCGGCCATGGCCTCGGTGCGCAGGCCGGCGGGTACGACGGTGGCCAGGTGGGGGAAGCCGGCGGCGCGGAAGACGACCCCGGCGGTGCCGATGACGAACGCGACGACTACCAGCAGCGGCACGCTCAGCACCCCGAGCAGCCACGCGGCCGGTACGGCCAGCGCCGCCGCGGCGGACACCAGTTCGCAGCCGATCATCAGCGGCCGGTGCCTGCGCAGGCGGTCGGAGACGGCCCCCGCCTGCAGGCCGAACAGCAGCGCGGGCGCGAAGGCGGCGGCCGTGAGCAGGCCCATCTGCGACGGGCTCGCGGCGAGCAGTGTGATGCCGGTGAGCGGCACCGCCAGCTTGGACACCTCCGTCCCGGCGACCGAGATCGTCCGGGAGGCCCAGAGAAGGCGGTAGTCGGGCCGGCGGCGCAAGGGGACGGTCATGAGCTCCTCCAAAGACTGTGAAGGAAACCCTTCACAACTATGAAGATAATCCTTCATAACTGTGAAGGCAATACTTCAGATCTCATCCGGGTACGGTTTGCACATGACCGAGCGGAGCTCCGTGCTCAGTGACCCCAAGGTGATGCGCGCGCTGGCCCACCCCGCCCGCCTGGAGATGCTGAACCGGCTGCAGGTCGAGGGACCCTCGACGGCCACCGAGATCGCGGAGTTCGCCGGAGTCACCCCGAGCGCCGCCAGCTACCACCTGCGCATGCTGGCGAAGTACGGCTTCGTGGAGGACGCCCCGCCCCGCGCCGACGGCAGGGAACGCGTGTGGCGCTCGACCGGCCAAGGGCTGAGCGTGTCCACGGAACCGGACGACGCGCCAGAACTGCGCGCCGCCAAGGAACTGCTGATCCACACCGTCTACGACGAGGCCCACGCCGACCTGAAGCGGTCGATGGGCCAGGTGGACCGCGAGCCGCGGGAGTGGCGGGCGGGATCGACCTGGCGGCGGAAGTTCCTGCACATCGGGCCGGAGGAGATGCGCCTCCTGGGCGAGCGGCTGGAGGCGCTTCTGGCGCCCTATCAGGCGGGGTCGCGGGAGGACGCGCCGGACGACGCGCGTACCGTGGTCGTGCAGTACTCCATCTACCTGCGCCCCGAGCGTCCGGTGCCCGGATTGCCCACGGAGGACCACGACGCCGTCTGACCCGTGAGGTCAGCGCGGGAGGTAGACTTTCCGATGGCCTGTCACTGACGGGCCGACTTCGCATGCCTCACCGCGAGCCGATCCCTCGGTCCGGGCCGCAAGGTTCCGGCTGGAGCGGCTCAGGGGCATCAGGGCGGCAGTGCCCGGCTGCCGCGACACAACCGAGAATCGCGCCGCACGGCGCGCCGACCTGGAGGACCAGCACATGGCCCCCGTCGTCACCATGCGACAGCTGCTTGAGAGCGGCGTTCACTTCGGACACCAGACTCGTCGCTGGAACCCGAAGATGAAGCGCTTCATCTTCACCGAGCGCAACGGCATCTACATCATCGACCTGCAGAAGTCGCTGGCGTTCATCGACCGCGCCTACGACTTCGTCAAGGAGACCGTCGCCCACGGCGGCACGGTTCTGTTCATCGGCACCAAGAAGCAGGCCCAGGAGGCCATCGCCGAGCAGGCCGCCCGCGTCGGCATGCCGTATGTCAACCAGCGCTGGCTGGGCGGCATGCTCACCAACTTCTCCACCGTGCACAAGAGGCTTCAGCGTCTGAAGGAGCTCGAGGAGCTCGACTTCGACAACGTCGCCGCTTCGGGGCTCACCAAGAAGGAGCTCCTCATGCGCCGCCGCGAGAAGGAGAAGCTGGAGCGCACGCTCGGCGGTATCCGTGACATGGGCCGCGTGCCCAGCGCGGTGTGGATCGTCGACACCAAGAAGGAGCACATCGCGATCTCGGAGGCCAAGAAGCTTGGCATCCCGGTCGTCGCGATCCTCGACACCAACTGCGACCCCGACGAGGTCGACTACCCGATCCCGGGCAACGACGACGCCATCCGTGCCGTCGGCCTGCTGACCCGCGTCGTCGCCGACGGTGTCGCCGCCGGTCTGATGGCCCGCTCCGGCGCCGCCCGCGGCGACGAGAAGCCGGCCGCCGCCGAGCCGCTGGCCGAGTGGGAGCGCGAGCTCATCGAGCAGGGCGCCGCCGCCGAGGCCGCCACTGAGGCGGTCACCGAGGCCGCTCCCGAGGCTGCCGCCGAGGTCGCCCCCGCGGCCGCCGACGAGGTCGCCGTTGAGGACGCCGACGTCGCCGCCGAGGCTGTGGCCGAGGACGAGGCCGAGGTCGTCGCCGAGGCTGAGGCCGCTCCCGCCGAGGCCGAGGCCGGCGTCGAGAACGAGACCGAGAAGGCCTGAAGGTCCCGCACGAGCGGGCCCGCCGCCCGACGACCCGAACGCGGGGTCGCGGGGCGCGGCGGGCTCGCGAAGGCGGTCCCGGCCCGCGCGAGCGGCGCCGGAGGTCTGCGCGCAAAGCAAAGATCCAAGGCTCCTGGTACGGCTCCCGCGGGTCGTGCCGACCAGCCGGCGGCGACAGCCGTACCGGCACAGAAGGCTTGAAGGGTGGGTGGCCGGATCCCGGCGCCCACCCGATCCACGACGAAGATCCCACGAGGAAAAAGCAATGGCTTCCGTGAACATGGCCGACGTCAAGCGGCTTCGCGAGCTCACCGCCGCCGGCATGATGGACTGCAAGAAGGCGCTCGAGGAGGCCGAGGGCGACTTCGACCGCGCCGTTGAGATCCTGCGCCTCAAGGGCGCCAAGGACGTCGGCAAGCGCGAGTCGCGCACCGCCTCCAACGGCCTGGTCGCGCTCAAGCAGGACGGCGACAGCGCCGCGGCGCTGCTCGAGCTCAACTGCGAGACCGACTTCGTGGCCAAGGCCGAGCGCTTCCAGGAGCTCGCGGCCGAGGTCGTCGACCACATCCTGACCACCCGCCCGGCCGACGTGCCCGCGCTGCTCACCTCCGAGTACAACGGCAAGAGCGTCCAGAACCACCTCGACGACGCCAACGTCGCGCTCGGCGAGAAGATCGAGATCCGCCGCTTCGCGGTGCTCGAGGGCGGCTACGTCGGCGCGTACATGCACAAGACCGACCCGCAGCTCCCGCCGGCGGTCGGCGTGCTCGTGCAGCTCGACAAGCCCAACGCCGACGTCGCCAAGGACATCGCCCAGCACGCCGCGGCGATGGCGCCGAAGTACCTCAAGGCCGAGGACGTCCCCGCCGACGTCATCGAGAAGGAGCGCGCGCTCTTCGAGGAGATGACGCGCGACGAGGGTAAGCCCGAGGCCGCGATCTCCAAGATCGTCGACGGTCGCGTCAACGGCTGGTACAAGGACTTCACGCTCCTGCAGCAGGCGTTCGTGAAGGACAACAAGAAGTCCATCGCCAAGTACGCCGCCGAGAACGGCGTCGAGGTGCTCGGCTTCGTTCGCTTCAAGGTGGGTCAGGCTTAGGCTTAGTCAAGCCCTCAGCCCCACATCAGAACCACCTACCGAGGAGGCCGCCGCGTGCAGGAGAACCAGGAGCCAGCTACGTCGGCGGCTTCTTCGTATAGAAGGGTCATGCTGAAGCTGTCGGGCGAGGCGTTCGCCGGCGGCGAGGAGATGGGCATCGACCCGGTCGTCGTCGGCCACCTGGCCGACTCGATCGCCGAGGCGGTGCGCGAGGGCGTGCAGGTCGCCGTGGTCGTCGGCGGCGGCAACATGTTCCGCGGCGCCACCCTGTCGCAGGGCGGAATGGACCGTGCCCGCGCCGACTACATGGGCATGCTCGGCACGGTCATCAACTGCCTCGCCCTGCAGGACTTCCTGGAGAAGCGCGGCGTCGAGACCCGCGTGCAGACCGCGATCACGATGCAGCAGGTGGCCGAGCCGTTCCTGCCGCGTCGCGCGATCAGGCACCTGGAGAAGGGCCGCGTGGTCATCTTCGGCGCCGGGCTCGGCACCCCGTACTTCTCCACCGACACGTGCGCGGCGCAGCGCGCGCTGGAGATCGGCGCCGAGGCGCTGCTGAAGGGCACGCAGGTGGACGGGGTCTACGACTCCGACCCGCGGAAGAACCCGGACGCCGTGCGGTTCGACCACCTGGACTACGCAGAGGTCCTGGTACGCGATCTGACGGTCATGGACCAGACCGCGATCAGCCTGTGCAAGGAGAACGACCTGCCCATCGTGGTCTTCGACCTGATGGGTGAGGGCAACATCCTGCGGGCGGTCCGCGGTGAGAAGATCGGCACGCTGGTGAGTCCGGCAGGCAAGTAGAACGGGAGCCCACCCTACGGACGGGCGACCAAAACAGCAGGGAGCCGCTGTGATCGACGAAACCCTCCTCGAAGCCGAGGAAAAGATGGACAAGGCTGTCTCGGTCGCGAAGGAGGACTTCGCGAGTATCCGCACGGGCCGAGTCACGCCGTCGATGTTCAACAAGATCAACGCCGACTACTACGGTTCGCCGACTCCGATCCAGCAGCTGGCCTCGTTCCACGTGCCCGAGGCCCGCATGGTCATCCTCCAGCCCTTCGACAAGGGCTCGATGGCCGCGATCGAGAAGGCGATCCGCGACTCCGACCTGGGCGTCAACCCGAGCAACGACGGCCAGGTGATCCGCGTGAACTTCCCCGAGCTGTCGGAGGAGCGCCGCAAGGAGTACATCAAGGTCGCGCGCACCAAGGGTGAGCACGCCAAGGTGTCGGTGCGCAACATCCGCCGCTCCGCCAAGGAGACCCTTGACAAGATGATCAAGGATGGCGACGCGGGTGAGGACGAGGTGCGCCGCGCCGAGAAGGAGCTCGACGACATCACCCAGAAGCACGTCGCCAAGATCGACGAGCTGCTCAAGCACAAGGAAGCCGAGCTGCTCGAGGTCTAGGCTCCAGTACGGCAAGCCGTGGTGCCCCCATCCCCCGCGCGGGGCTGGGGGCATTCCAGGGTGATCGGCAAGAAATCCCGGCTTGGGAGAGTCTGTGGAAGAAAGTACGGCTGGCACCAGCCCGAGCGGCGGCAGCCGTACCGGAAGGAACCTGCCCGCGGCGATCGCGGTCGGCGCCGCACTGGGCGCTTCGGTCATCGTCTCGATCTACACCATCAAGGAGATCTTCCTCCTCGTGGTGGTGGCGGCGGTCGGCGTCGGTGTGATGGAGCTGGTCAAGGCGTTCGGCACGCGGGGCATCGTGGTGCCGTTGGCACCGGCGCTGGTGGGCACGGCGGGCATGCTGGCCGGGGCGTACTGGGGCGGCGCGGTCTCGCTGGTGGGCACGTTCGCGGTGTTCGTGTTCGTGATGCTGATCTGGCGGATGTTCAGCTCGGGCACCGACGGGTACGTGCGCGACGCCACCGCGTCGGTGTTCACCCTGGTCTATCCGGCGCTGCTGGCGGGCTTCATCGGGCTGCTGCTGTCGCCGCAGGACGGCGCGGACCGGGTGCTGATCTTCATCGCGGTGACCGTGGCCAGCGACATCGGCGGATATTTCGCCGGGGTGCTGTTCGGCCGGCACAAGATGTCGATCATCAGCCCGAAGAAGACCTGGGAGGGTTTCGCCGGATCGGTGCTCGCCTGTGTGGGTGTCGGGGCGTGGCTGGTCATCTGGCGCATGGACGGGGAGTTCTGGCAGGGCGCGCTGATCGGGGTACTGGCGGCGGCGCTGGCCACGATCGGCGACCTGATCGAGTCGATGATCAAGCGTGATCTCGGCATCAAGGACCTCGGCACGATCCTGCCCGGCCACGGCGGGCTCATGGACCGGCTCGACTCGCTGGTCACGACGCTGGTGCCGATCTGGCTGCTACTGGCGCTGTTCTTCTAATGCCGCGGTGGTGACGGGCACGAGCCACAGCCACCGTACGGCCTCACCTCCGAACGCGAACCCCGACATGTCGGGGAAGTCCGGCGGGTCGGCCAGCATGAGCACGCCCGAATAGTCGGCCCCGAGCGGAAACGTGGACGGGTCGTGATACCACTGCGCGGTGTGCCCGTGCCCGAGCCAGGTGACCGAATGCCACGGGTACTGCGCCAGCCAGACCAGCACCAGCGCCACCTCCCGCGGATCCTGGCGGGTGGCGACGGCCAGCTCGATCCGCGAGTACGCGCGCGGCCGGTCGATCCACTGCTCGACCGTCGGCATGCGCTGGCAGCTCATCCCGACCGTGGACAGCACGGTGAACTCGCGCTCGCCGAACGGGGGCCGCTCGGTGATGCCGACCGTGGGCAGGCGATCGCCGCTGGCGTCCCAGTAGCGGCCGGCGGGGCCGAGGGTGCGGTCGAGGTGGCCCATCACGAACTGCTGGAACGCCGGCCACGACCCCTCGCGGTGCCGCCAGCGCCAGTAGGAGCGGGCGTTGGAGATGCGGGGCAGCAGTCCTTCGAGCGCCTCCGGCAGCGACCAGGCGAACGGGGTCTCGCCTATGGCGTCGCGGGCGTACCCGGGCATGCCCCTGGACATGTCGGCCCAGCCGGGGATGACGGCCAGCAGGTCGTCGTTCTCGTAGACGGCGACGCCGTCCCCCTCCTCGAACCACAGCGCGCTGAGCTGACCGAGCGGGCGGCGGCCGCCGGGGTGGACGGTGTTGGCGTGGGGCATGACGGGCGGCAGGCCGGCGTTGATGCGGCTCAGGTCGACCGCGCCGGGCGCCTTGCGGTGGTTGGCCAGCCAGACGGCGCCGTGGACCGTGCCATCCGGCGCGCACAGGTAAGCGACCGAGGCGTCCTCGTCCCGCTCGATCACCAGGGTGCGGCTCCCGTAGGGGTTGCCGGCCACGAGGACGACCTCGGCCTGGGTGTGCTCACCCGGCTGCTCACCCGCCCGATAAATCGCCATACGAGATGACTGTAGATCGCCGCCCGATCACAGGCGAGAGGCCGTAGGAATGACAAACGCGGGCGAGACGTTCACTACCCTGGTCGGTAACCGTCGAGATGAGGCAGGAACGTGTCCCAGCAGCCAGGCCAGCTCACCTTCGTAGCGCCCCGCCGGGCCAAGCCCGCGCGGCACCTGGCGGACCTCACGATGGCCGAGCGCCGCGCCGCCGTGGCCGAGCTCGGTGAGAAGCCGTTCCGCGCCGACCAGCTCTCGCGCCACTACTTCACGCACCTGACCTCCGACGTCGAGGCGATGACCGACCTGCCCGCCCCGGCCAGGGAGAAGCTGTCGGCATTGCTGCCCCCGCTGCTGACCTCGGTGCGCGAGCTCACCACCGACCAGGGCACCACCCGCAAGATGTTGTGGCGGCTGTTCGACGGCGCGCTGGTCGAGTCGGTGCTCATGCGCTACCCCGACCGCGCCACGATCTGCGTGTCCTCGCAGGCCGGATGCGGCATGAACTGCCCCTTCTGCGCCACCGGCCAGGCCGGCCTGACCCGCAACATGTCCACCGCGGAGATCGTCGAACAGGTCGTCGCCGGCGCCCGCACCATGGCCGCAGGCGAGGTGCCCGGCGGCCCCGGCCGGATCAACAACGTCGTCTTCATGGGCATGGGCGAACCGCTGGCCAACTACAAGCAGGTCATCGGCGCCGTCCGCCGCATGGTCGAACCCGCACCCGACGGCCTCGGCATCTCCGCGCGCGGCGTGACGGTCTCGACCGTCGGCCTCGTCCCGGCGATCGGCAAGCTCGCCGACGAGGGGCTGCCGGTGACGCTCGCGCTGTCGCTGCACGCGCCCGACGACGAACTGCGTGACACGCTGGTGCCGATCAACACACGCTGGAAGGTCGCCGAGGTGCTGGACGCCGCGTGGGCGTACGCGGCCAAGACGAAGCGCCGGGTGTCGATCGAGTACGCGCTGATCAAGGACATCAACGACCACGAGTGGCGGGCTGACCTGCTGGGCAAGCTGGTCAAGAACAAACTGGTGCACGTCAACCTGATCCCGCTCAACCCGACGCCGGGCTCCAAGTGGACCGCCTCACGGCCGGAGGACGAGCGCGCGTTCGTGCGCCGCCTGCAGTTCCACGGCGTGCCGGTCACCGTCCGCGACACCCGCGGCCGCGAAATCGACGGCGCCTGCGGCCAACTCGCCGCCGCCGAGTAACCGATTCTCTTCTCACGCCGCCCTTCCGCGACGCTCTCTCTTCTCACGCCGCCCATCCGTCACCCCGCCGTTTTTCACACCTCCATCCGTTACGGCTCCGCCACCCCCACGCCACCCGCCGTCGTGCGCGGGCGTCGATCGGGGGGATCGCTTCTCACGTCGGACGTGGTCCCCACCGCAACGGCCACGTTGACCCGCGAAGGGTGGAAGCGGTGACCGGCCAAGAAAGGGGGGGGCGTTATGGGCGGGTGCGGCGTAGCCAGGCGTACCAGGCGAGGCCTGCCACGCACCACGCCAGTGAGATGGCACCCAGGGCTGGGAGGTCCGAGGGCAGGGCGCCCGATCCTGCCGCCTTCAGCCAGGCCGTGACCGGGACCGTCAGCCAGTAGGCCGGGGTGATGCTGATCAGCAGCATGGCCAGGTAGCCGAAGAGCAGCGCCATGATGGACAGGGCGGGGGAGGGCAGGATCACCCGGCTCGTCAGCGCGCCCAGTGCCAGCCCGGCCAGCGCCGCCAGTGCGTGCAGGACCGTCACGGCGAACAGCACGTCGGTCGTCGGCCCGGCCTCCAGCCCCATCAGCAGGCCGCAGGCCAGTGCCAGAGTGGCGAAGACCGTGTTCACCGCCAAGGCCGCCAGGAGGCCGCCGGTCAGTTCGCGGGTGCGTGTTCCCGCTGTGGTGGCCGAGATGGCGCGTTGCTCGTCGGGCTCGGTGTCCAGCAGAGAGCGGGTGGCCCAGGCGAGCACCGGGATGATCAGTACCGCTGAGTCGGCCAATGCGGCGGCCTCGGAACCGACCGGCGCACGGTTGGCGTAGATGATCGCCAGCAATACCAGGATCGGGATGAGCGCCTGGTAGACCCGATGTGACCTTACATAGGCGGATATCCGGAACCTGGTCAACGCGATCACTGTGCCGCCTCCGTGGCCTCGTAACCCTCCGCGCGCATCCGTGCCAGAAACGACCCCACCTCGCCACCGGGCACCCGCACCTCCACCACCACGCCGCCCTCCACCACCACGCCGCCCTCCACCACCACGCCGCCCTCCACCACCACGCCGCCCTCCACCACTACGCCGCCCTCCAACCCGCCAAGCCGCCCGGACTCCGCCGGATGCTCGACTCCCACCGGAAGGCCAACGTCCACGCCGGGCGCAAGGCCCACGGCGGACGCGGACAAAGCCGCCCGGTCAGATGCCGCCGCTTGACGTGACGCCTCCGCCCGGTCAGATGTCGCCGCATGTTCGGACATCGCCGCTCGACTGGACGCCGCCGCCGCGCGATCGTGGTCCGGAACGGGGCCTGGTGTGTGGCTCAGCGTGTGGGCCGGGGTGAGGCCGGGTGTCTGGTCGGGCAGGTGGCCGAGCGTGTGGTCCGGAATGGGGCCGGGTGTGTGGCTCGGCGTGTGGTGCTGGCTGGTGCCCGGTGTGTGGGCCGGGGTGAGGACGGGTGTCTGATCAGGCGCGTGGCCGAGCGTGTGGTCGGGCACGGGATCGGGCGCATGGTTCGGGACGAGGTGAGATGCGTGGTTCGGGACGAGGTCGGGCTCGTGGTTCGGGGTGAGGGTGGGTGGTTGGTTGTGCGGGGTTGGGGAGAGTTCTCGCAGGATGCCGTCGGTCAGTGTCCAGTGGCGGAGGGAGGGGAGGCCGTGCAGGCCTGCCTCGTGGTCGCCCGCTACCACGATGGTGCCGCGGGCGGCCAGTTCGGTCACGATCGCGGGCAGGGCCTCGCGGGTGTCGGCGTCCAGGCCGGCGAAGGGTTCGTCGAGGAGGAGCAGGCCGGGCCGGCACATGAGTGCCTGGATGAGGGCGACCTTGTGGGCGCTGCCCTTGGACAGTTCGCGGAGCGGGAGCCGTACGAGATGGGTGAGGTTGAGGCGGTCGGCCCACGGACGCCAGGTGGCGCCGCCGCGGATGCGGGCCAGGTGGTCCAGGTAGGTGGATACGGTGAACGGTTGCGCTGCGGGGAGGTGGTCGGGGGCGTAGCCGACTGTTCTGGGGCGAGTCGTTATTGTGCCGCTTGTGGGGTGGGTCAGGCCGGCCAGCAGGCGGAGCAAGGTGGACTTCCCGGCGCCGTTCGCGCCGGTCAGCTCGATGACGTCGCCGGGGTTCAGGACGGTATCCGCGTTCCTGATCACGTCGGGGGCGCGCCGCCGGTAGCGGAACGAGACGTTGGACAGGTCCATAGTGATCCAACGGTAATGGAGTGGGTCGCATTCTCCGGATAAAGAGCCCCACAATATAGACACCCCCTCAGCACATCTCAGGAGGACCGTCGCTTGAACCGCTTTCCGCGCGTCATGGGTATGCGTTCAGGCTATGACCCCATCGACGTGGACTCGCTCATCAGCCGCATCGAGGCCACGCTCGGACGGGGCGGGCGCGAGCTGGTGCCGGTGACCGCCGACGAGGTGCGCCGGGCCACCTTCCGTGCCCGGCGCGGCGGCTACAACGAGACCGCGGTGGACTTCGCGCTGGAGGCGTTCGTCGTGGCGCTGGAGACGCGTGCGAAGACGCCGGTGCCGCTGGCCATGACCGAGCCGACCGGTGAGATGCTGCGCGAGGAGTGGTTCGAGACGCAGGCGGCGCGGGTCGAGCGGGTGGCGTTCCGGTCGGGCCGAATGGGGACCGGGTACAACGAGGACGAGATCGACGCCTTCCTGGACCGCATCGTGGCCACGCTCCGCGGCACCACCGACAACCCGCTGACCGGGCAGGCCGTGCGCGATGCCAAGTTCGCCACCGTGCTGGTCCGCCCCGGATACCTGATCGCGGACGTCGACTCGTTCCTCGCGGGCATCGCCGACGTCCTGGACCAGCGCTACTGAAGCAGCACCGGTTCAGCGCTGGTGGTGAAAGCGGCCGGTGGTGAAAGCGGCCGGTGGTGGGACGCGCTGATGATGGAGCGCCGGTGGTGAAGGCGGCCGGTGGTGGGGTGGGCTGGTGGTGGGGCGGCGGTGGCTCGGTCGCTACTGAAGGGTGGCCAGCAGGCCGTGGAGGTCGGGCTGGACGGTCTGGAGGACCGACGGGTCGGTGGGAGTCTCGGCCAGGCGGTTGATCCAGATGCGGCGCAGGCCCAGCGCGTGTGCCGGGACCATGTCGTGGATGTAGCCCTGCGCGACGTGCACCCACTCCGACGGCTCGTGTGAAGAACGGAAACGTTCGAAGTGGCCGAGGGACGGCTTGTAGCCTCCGGCGTCCTCGGCGGTGACGACCGCGTCGAAGGGTACGGGCAGCCGCCGCTGCGTCAGGCCGATGAGGTCGCGGTCGCAGTTGGTGAGCAGGGCCAGGCGCCATCCGGCCGAGCGCAGCGCGCCCAGTTCCGCGCCGACCTCGGGGAAGACGGGCCAGTAGGGGAGGGTGCGGGCGAGCACGCCGGCGTTGTCGGCGCCCAGGTCCAGGCCTTCGGAGGCGCAGGCCCGGCGGAGGGTCTCGGCCATCACCTCGCGGTAGAGCATCGTCGGCGTCTCGGTCTGGACGGCCATCTCGTGCCGGTTGTAGGCGTCGAGGAGGCGGCCGCCGTACCCGGGGAAGATCAGTTCCGCGCTGGTGGCGATCCCGTGACGCCAGTCCACCAGGGTCCCGAAGCAGTCGAATGTCACCCATCGCATGAGATCTCATAATGGGCCCTATGCCACTCACCGTGCGACCCATCGTCCCCGGCGATCTGGAACAGGTCGTCGAGATTCTGACCGCGAGCTGGGGCGATACCCACGTCATTGCGCTGACCTGGGGCGAGATGATCGACGCGAGTACGTTGCCCGGCTTCGTCGCGGTCGCCGACGACGACAGGATCGCCGGGCTGATCACCTACACCGAGCGCGACGGCAGCGTGGAGATCGTCACGATCGACGCCGTCGTCAAGGGCGCCGGGGTCGGTACGGCGCTGCTGGACGCGGTCCGCGAGGTGGCGCAGCGGCGTGGCATGCGCCGCCTGACGCTGATCACCACCAATGACAACACCCGGGCGCTGGCCTTCTACCAGCGTTACGGCTTCGACCTGGTCGCCCTGCGCCGTGACGCGATCACCCGTACCCGCGAGCTCAAGCCGAGCATCCCGGAGCTGTCGGAGGACGGCATCCCGATCAGGCATGAGCTGGAGCTCGAGCTGCCTCTCGATTCCTGATCAACGCCACGATCACCGAGGCCACCGGCGCGGCCAGGAACGCGCCGGTGATCCCGGCGACCACGCTGCCCACGGCGATCGCCAGCAGGATGACCGCGCCGGGCAGATCCAGCGCCCTCCCGTAGATCTGCGGCGCCAGCACGTGGCCCTCCACCTGCTGCACCAGGATCGTGACGCCGACCACGATCAGCGCCACCAGCCAGCCCTTGGCCACGAACGCCACCACCGCGGCGAACAACCCGGCCATGAACGCCCCCACCACCGGCAGGAACGCCCCCACGAACGTCAGTACGGCCAGCGGCAGCGCGATCGGCACACCCAGGATCCACAGGGCGATCCCGATGAAGAAGCCGTCCACGAGCCCGACCATCGCGATGCCCCGGATGTAGCGTCCGACGACGCCGAAGACGACGTCGCCCGCCTCGCGCAGGTGCGGCCTGGCCTTGACCGGCGCCAGGTCGATCAGCCAGCCGAACAGCCGGTCGCCGCCGTGGACGAAGTAGATGGCCAGGATGATCGCCAGTATCGCGCCGATCACGATCTCGCCCGCGGTGCGGACCCCGGCGATCGCTCCGGTGGCGATGGAGCGGGACTGCTCGGCCAGGTACGCCTGAACCTGCTTGGACATCTCCGACAGCCGGGTGTCGTCGAGCCCGAGCGAGCGGGCGAAGTTGTGCAGGTCGTCCAGGGCCTTGCCGAGGCTGGCGCGCAGCTGTCCGAGCCCGTCGACGGTGGCCGGGACGAGGAGCCAGAAGAAGACCCCGCCGATCACCAGCGCGCCCAGGCAGACCACGGTCGTGGCCAGGGCCCGGTTCAGCCCCTTGCCCCGCAGCCAGGTGAACGGCGGCAGCAGCAGGGCCGTGATGAACACCCCGATGATCACCGAGATGGCGACGGTCCGGATGAACCAGACGCAGTAGAGGATCACCGCGATCAGCGCGATCCATCCGAGCACCCGCCATGGCTTCATGATCAGGGCGTTCCCCCGGGCGGCGCCGCGTAATCAGTGCCGCGCGCGCCTGGCCTCCTCATAGGCGGCGCGGGCGGGGCTGCCGACCTCGGCGACCGGCACGTCCCACCAGGCCTCGGAGGAGGGCGCGTCCACGTGCGGGTCGGCCTTCACGTAGATCACGGTGGTCTCGTCGGCCGCCCGCGCGCTCTCCAGGGCCTTGCGCAGGTCGTCGCCGGTCTCGGCGCGGATCACGCGCGCGCCCAGGCTGGCGGCGTTGGCGGCCAGGTCGACCGGCAGCGGCCCGCCGTCGTAGCGGCCCGAGCCCCGGTAGCGGTAGGCGGTGCCGAGGCGTCCGGCGCCCACGCTCTCCGACAGCCGGCCGATCGAGGCGAAGCCGGAGTTGTCGACCAGCACCACGATCAGCTTGACGCCCTCGGCGACCGCCGTGACCAGCTCCTGGGCCATCATCAGGTACGAGCCGTCGCCGACCAGCACGAACACCTCGCGCTCCGGCACGGCCAGCTTGACGCCGAGCCCGCCGGCGATCTCGTAGCCCATGCAGGAGTAGCCGTATTCGACGTGGTAGGAGCCGGGGCCGCTCGGGCGCCACATCTTGTGCAGGTCGCCCGGCATCGAACCGGCCGCGCACACCACCACGCCGTCCTCGCCGGCCGCGGCGTTGACCGCGCCGATGATGGCGGGCTGGGGCAGCGGTGTGCCGTCCAGCGCGTGCGCGGCGTCGACCTGGGCGTCCCAGGCGCGGGTCAGCTCGGCCGTCATGGTGCGGTAGACGCCGGCCGTACCCCAGCCGTCGAGGGCCTCGGCGAGGTCGGCCAGGCCCGCGCGGGCGTCGGCCACCAGTTGCAGGCCCGACAGCTTGGCCGCGTCGAAGGAGGTGATGTTGAGGTTGACGACCTGCGCGTCCTGGTCGAACAGCGAGCGCGAGGCGGTGGTGAAGTCGCTGTAGCGGGTGCCGACGCCGATGATCAGGTCGGCCTCGCGGGCGAGCGCGTTGGCCGCCGTCGTGCCGGTCGCGCCGACCGCGCCGGCCGCCAGCGGGTGGCCGTACGGCAGGGCGCCCTTGCCGGCCTGCGTCTCGGCGACCGGCACGCCGTACCGCTCGGCGAAGGCGCGCAGTTCCTCCGTCGCCTCGCTGTAGATCACCCCGCCGCCCGCGACGATGAGCGGCCGGGCCGAGCGCCTGATCAGCTCGGCGGCGCGGGCGAGCGCGGCGGGTTCCGGCCGCGGCCGGCCGATGTGCCACACCCGGTGCGCGAACAACTCCTCCGGCCACTCCCACGCCTCGGCCTGCACGTCCTGCGGCAGCGCCAGCGTCACCGCGCCGGTCTCGGCCGGGTCGGTGAGCACCCGCATCGCCGCGAGCAACGCGGACGGAAGCTGCTCGGGCCGGTTGATCCGGTCCCAGTAGCGCGAGACCGGCTTGAAGGCGTCGTTGACCGACACGTCGTAGGAGCGCGGATCCTCCAGCTCCTGCAGCACCGGGTTGGCCACGCGGGTGGCGAACACGTCACCGGGCAGCAGCAGCACCGGCAGCCGGTTGATCGTCGCGCCCGCCGCCGCGGTGATCATGTTGGTGGCGCCGGGACCGACCGAGGTGGTGCAGGCGAGCGTCCGCAGCCGGTTGCTCGCCCGCGCGTAGCCCGCCGCCGCGTGCACCATGGCCTGCTCGTTCCTGCTCAGGAGGTACGGCAGCGCCGCGTCCGTGGCCAGCGCCTGCCCGAGCCCCGCCACGTTCCCGTGCCCGAAGATGCCGAAGATCCCCCCGAACATCCGGTGCTCGGCCCCGTCGCGCTCGGTGTGCTGGGCGGCGAGGAAGCGGAGGGTCGCCTGGGCGACGGTCAGCCGGATCATGAGGTCCTCCCGAACGGCAGACGAGGGTCGACCTCCTGACCGTCCCACGTGCCGCGGATCCAGGTGTGGCGCGGGTCGTCGCAGAAGGCCATGGAACGCTCGCCGGACGGCCCGGCGAGCACGTTGAGGTAGTAGAGGTCGTAGCCGGGTGCGGCCATCGACGGCCCGTGGTAGCCGTAGGGGACGAGCACCACGTCGCCGGGCGCGACCTCGGCCAGGGTGTCGATGTGGCCGCGTTCCGAGGTGTAGACGCGCTGGTAGCCGGGCCCGCCCTCGAAGTAGTAGATCTCCTCCAGCACGGCCTCGCCCGGATTGGGGGTGTCGTGCTTGTGGGGCGGATAGGACGACCAGTTGCCGCCGGGCGTCAGCACCTCGACGGCCACGAGCTTGTCGCACGCGAAGGCGGTGGGGGAGCAGAAGTTGTTGATCTGCCTGCTGGCCACGCCCGCGCCCCTGATCTCGACCGGAACCCGGTCGGCCGGGACGTGACGCGGCTCCAGCCGCCGGGTCGCGCGCGCGGCGGGCAGGGCGATGCGGCCGCTGCCGCGCAGGATCACCTCGGTGTGGATCGGCAGGTACGCGAAGTCGCTGGGCCCGGCGAAGACCGACGGACGGCCGGCCAGGTGGAAGGTGGTGATGCCGCCTTCGACCTGGTCGGCGAAGGTGATCGTGCAGGAGCCGGACAGCGGCAGGACGAGCATCTCCTCCTCGCCGGTCTCGAACGCGACCGGGGCGTCGTCGGCCAGGTCGGCCACGCGCAGCGCCGAGTAGGTCCAGCCGGCCAGCTCGGGGGTGATCTCCACGGACCACGGACCGGAGGCGGCCTTGCCGTACGGGATGTGGGTCATCGTGAGGCCTCCCTGACCAGGGTCGCGGCGCCGTCCACGGCGGCGGCGACGTCGTCGTCAGGAGGGTAGAGCAACGCGCGGCCCACGACGAGGCCCCGCACGCCCGGCAGTTCCAGGGCGCGGCCCCAGTCGGCGAAGGCGGCGTCGATGTCCGGCGGGTCGCCGCCGAGCAGGAGGGCGGGCAGCGTGGTGGCGGCCATGACCCGTTCCATCTCGGGGATCGCCGGGATCTTCAGCCACGTGTAGGCGGAGGTGGCGCCGAGTGCCTGGCCCACGCTGATGGCCCGGATGACCGCCTCGGGCGACAGGTCGTTGCGTACGGGGCCGCCGTTGGCCCGGCTGGACCAGAACGGCTCGACCATCGCCACGAGGCGCCGCTTGGCCAGGTCGGTGACGGCGTGCGCGCACGACTCCAGCGTGGCGACGGTGCCGTGGTCGGCCGGGTCGATGCGGCACAACATCTTGCCGCCGTCCAGGCGCATGGCGTCGATGGCGGCGGCGTCGAAGCCGGTGAACCGGTCGTCCAGTTCGAAGACGGCGCCCTGGATGCCGGCGCGGTTCATGGAGCCGAAGGCCAGCTTGCCCTCCAGCGCGCCGAGCAGCAGCAGGTCCTCCAGGACGTCGGGGGCGGCCAGGATGCCGTGCACGCCCGGTCGTTCCAGCGCCAGTTGCAGGCGGTCGAGCAGGTCGGGGCGGCTGGCCATCGCGTACGGCCGGTCGCGCACGCCGAGCGAGCCGCGGGCCGGGTGGTCGGCGGCGATGATCATCAGCCGCTCGCCGTCGCCGGGCAGCCCGCGCCGCTGCCGCCTGGCCGCCGCGTGCGCGATCTCCTCAGGCCGGGTTGCCCGGATCCTGGTGAGCCGCTCGTAGCGGCCGGCCCTGGTGAGCGTCAGATCTGTCATGCGCGGCCTTCCATCAGCTGGGTCACCTCGTCGGTGGTGGGCATGGCGTCGGCGCAGGCCAGCCGGGCGGCGACGAAGGCGCCGGCGGCGTTGGCGAAGCGGATCGTGCGCTCCAGCGGCCAGCCGCGCAGCAGGCCCAGGCAGATCGCGCCGCCGAAGGCGTCACCGGCGCCGATGCCGTTGACGACCTCGACCTCGACCGGCTCGGCCAGCGCCGTCTCGGTACGGCTGCGCGCGAAGACCCCCTTGGGCCCCATCTTCACGATCGCCACCTTCACCCCCGCGTCGAGCAGCGCCCGCGCGGCGGCCTCCGGGTCGCGGGTGCCGACGGCCACCTCGACCTCGTCCAGGTTGCCCACGGCGACGTCGGCCAGGGGGAGCACCTGGCGGACCGCCTCCTCGGCGGGTCCCTTCCACAGCGTGGGCCGGTAGTCGAGGTCGAACACGGTCCAGCCGGCGTCGCCGCGTGCGGCCAGGGCGGCGGCGTGCGCGGCCCGGCTGGGCTCCATGCTCAGCCCGGTGGCGCTGAACCAGAAGACCTTGGCGGCCCTGATCGCGTCGAGGTCGAGGGACTCGGGTGTGACACGCAGGTCCGGCGGGTGCTCGCCCCGGTAGAAGTAGATCGGGAAGTGGTCGGGCGGGAAGATCTCGCAGAAGGTCACGGGGGTGGGCGCCTCGGCGAAGGTGGCGACGTAGCGGTTGTCGACGCCGAATCCCGCGATGGCCGAGCGCACGTAGTCCCCGAACGGGTCGGCGCCGACCGCGGTGACCACCGCCGAGCTCAGGCCGTGGCGCGCGGCCGCGACGGCCACGTTGGTCGGGCTGCCGCCGAGGAACTTGCCGAAGCTTTCGACCTGGGCCAGTCCGACGCCTGTCTGCAGCGGATAGACGTCGACGCCGCAGCGGCCGATCGTGATCAGATCGAACAAGCTACCTCCCGGGACTCGGACCTAGCATGGCATATTGTCATGACATTCTGATGTCCGCTATGTTGCAAATTACGTCCTGCCCGAAACCCGCATATACCCCCTTTTGGGACGTTCTGGAGGGTTCGCATGAGATTGCGAAAAATCTCGGCTGTCGCCGTCCTGGCCCTGTCGGCCGCCGCCTGCGGCCAGTCGTCCGGCGGCGGCGGTGACACCATCGAGCTGACGATCACCCAGAACGCGATCGCCGGCGGCAAGAACGCCAAGGGCGCCGAGTACATCGCGAAGTGGGTCATCCCACAGTTCGAGGCGGCCCAGAAGGCGAAAGGGAAGGACGTCAAGGTCAAGTTCATCCCGAGCGGGGTCGACGACGAGCAGTACAAGACCAAGCTCTCCCTGGACCTGAAGTCCGGCAAGGGGGCGGACGTCTTCGACATCGACGGCATCTGGATGGGCGAGTTCGCCGAGGCCGGCTACATCAAGCCGCTGGCCGAGGTGGCGGGCCCCGAGACGGAGTCCTGGGACGGCTGGAGCCAGATCCCCGAAGCGGTCCAGGGCCTGGCCACCTTCAGCGGCAAGAAGCACGCGCTGCCCGTCGGCACCGACGGCCGCGTCCTCTACTTCAACAAGACGCTCATGACCAAGGCGGGCCTGCCCGCCGACTGGCAGCCGAAGAGCTGGCAGGAGATCCTCGACGCCGGCGCCAAGCTCAAGTCCGCCGGTGTGCCCGTGCCGATCCAGATCAACGCCGGCACCGCGATGGGCGAGGCCACCTCCATGCAGGGCGTGCTCCCGCTGCTGGCCGGCGCTGGCGGCGAGGTGCAGAAGGACGGCAAGTGGACCGGCGCCGCCCAGCCGCTCAAGGACGCGCTCGGCCTCTACCAGAAGATCTACTCGCAGGGCCTGGGCGACCCCAAGCTCCAGCAGGAGGCCAAGGGCCGCGACAAGTCCTTCGCCCAGTTCGCCGAAGGCAAGATCGGCATCCTGATGGAGGGCGACTACTTCTGGCGCGGCGTCGTCAACCCCACCGACGGCGTGGCCAAGATGGCCGACCGCGACCAGACCGTCGGCTACGCGAAGATCCCCGCGATGGAGGCCGGCAAGGGCCTGCGCGGCCAGGACTTCGTCAGCATGTCCGGCGGCGCGCTGCGCACGCTCAACCCCAACAGCAAGCACCCCAAGGAAGCCTTCGAACTGCTCGCCTTCACGCTCTCCGCCGAGGGACTGAAGGAGGAGACCAAGAACGGCAACGTGCGCATCACCCCGCGCACCGACGTCAACAAGGAGATCCTGACCGGCGACCCGCTGCTGGCCTACATCTCCGAGGAAGTGCTCCCGCTGACCGCCTACCGCCCGCCGGTCGCGCTCTACCCGCAGGTCTCCACGGCCCTGCAGGAGGCCACGGCCGCCGTGGTGAGCGGGAAGACGCCGGACGAGGCCGCCGCGGAGTACCAGAAGAAGCTCGAAGGAATAGCCGGTGGCGCTGGCAACATCGCCTCCTGAGGCCCCGGCGCCCCCGGACAGGAAGACCTACAGCTCTGACGCGGCCGGTCTCGGCCGCGTCAGGGCGTCGGTCTTCGCCGCGCCCGCGCTCCTGCTCATCGCGGTCTTCCTGGTCTTTCCCGCGCTCTGGGTGCTCTACCTCAGCATCACCAACTACCGCCTCAGCGGGGTGCAGGCCCGCGACCCGCAGGTCGTCGGCCTCGACAACTTCTTCAACGCGCTGGCCAGCGGCAAGTTCTGGAACTCGACCTGGCTGACCGTGGAGTTCGTGCTCGGCTCCGCGGTCATCGGGCAGGTCGTGCTCGGCTTCACCATCGCGTGGCTGATGCGCGACCGGACCGGCCCGCTCAAGCGCCTGGTCGAAGGCCTGGTCATCCTCGCCTGGATCCTGCCCAGCGCCGTGGTGTCGTTCCTGTGGGTGGCGCTGCTCGACCGCGACGGCGGCACGCTGAACCTTCTCCTCGGCATCCCCGGCTTCGCCTGGCTGCTCGACTACCCGATGCTGTCGATCATCATCTTCAACACCTGGCGCGGCACCGCGTTCTCGATGATGTTGTACGGCGCCGCCCTCGGCAACGTGCCGCCCTCGCACCTGGAGAGCGCCCGCCTGGCCGGAGCCTCCGGCTGGCAGCAGTTGCGCGACGTCGTCTTCCCGCACATCCGCGGCCACATCCTGACCAACCTGCTGCTGATCAGCCTGTGGACGTTCAACGACTTCACCCCGTTCATGCTCACCGCCGGAGGGCCGGACGGGAAGACCGAGATCCTCGCCGTCTACGTCTACAAGGAGGCCCTGATCGGCGGGAACCTCGGCGTCGGCGCGGCCATCTCCGCGATCATCCTGCTGATCAACCTCGTGGTCGCCGTGTTCTACCTTCGGCTGCTCAGGAGGAAGTCATGAGCCCGCGGCGCGTACTCGGCCGGATCGGCTTCTACACGCTGATCGCCGTGGTGCTGGCCTTCTTCAGCGTGCCGCTGCTGTGGCTGGCCACGGCCCCGTTCACCAGCGACCCGACCTACGAGGTCTCGCTGCCCGACTTCACGCTCGCCAACTTCCGGGCGATCCTGGAGCATCCGTACGCGCTCGGCTCGCTCTACAACTCGCTGATCCTGGCCGTCGGCACCGCGTTGCTGGTCGTGGTGTTCGCGGCGCTGGCCGCGTACGCGCTGAGCCGGGTGCGCATCCCCGGCCGCGACGGGCTCCTCTACGCGCTCCTGCTGCTGTCGTCGATCATCACCGGCACCGCGGCGATGGTGCCGATCTACCAGCTCGCGGTCGAGCTGAACCTCATCGACACCCACCTGGGCGTCATCCTCATCCTCACCGGCGGCCTGCTGCCCGCGGCGATCTTCATGCTCAAGGACTTCATGGACACCACGCCCAAGTCCTACGAGGAGTCGGCGCGTGTCTTCGGTGCCTCGCCGCTGCAGATCGTGCGGCACGTGGTGGTGCCGCTGGTGCGGCCGGGGCTGGCGACGATCGCCGTGTGGGCGATCGCCAACGTGTGGGGCAACTTCCTCATGCCGTACCTGCTGTTCAGCAGTGACCCGGAGAACCAGCCGGCCGCGGTGATCATCTATACGCTCTACACCGAGGGCGGCCAGGCCAACCTGCAGTTGCTGTCGACCTTCGGCCTCCTCTACTCGGTGCCGGTGGTGCTCATGTACCTGTTCGTCAGCAAGAAGTACGGCTTCCGCTTCCACGGAGGGATCAAGCGCTGATGTCGGCCATCGAACTGCGCGGCCTCACCAAGGTCTACCCCGGCGGCGTCCGGGCGCTCGACGCCCTCGACCTGGTCATCCCCGACGGCGAGTTCTTCGCCCTGCTGGGCCCGTCCGGCTGCGGCAAGACCACGCTGCTGCGCACCATCGCCGGGCTGGAGACCGCCACTTCCGGCGCGGTCGTCCTCGGCGAGCGCGACGTGACCAACATCCAGCCGGGCGCCCGCGACCTGGCGATGGTCTTCCAGGACTACGCGCTCTTCCCGCACATGGACGTCACCGACAACATCGCCTACCCGCTGCGCATCAAGAAGGTCGCCAAGGCCGCGCGCGGCGACAAGGCCCGCGAGGTCGGCGAACGGCTGGGCCTGGCCCAGCTCATGGACCGGCGCCCCGGCCAGCTGTCGGGTGGCCAGCAGCAGCGCGTGGCGCTGGCCCGCGTGATGGCCACGCAGGCGCGGGCGTTCCTGTTCGACGAGCCGCTGTCCAACCTCGACGCGCGGCTGCGGCTGGAGGCGCGCACGTTCCTCAAGCGGCTGCAGCGCGAACTCGGCGTCACCACCGTCTTCGTCACCCACGACCAGGCCGAGGCCCTGGCGATGGCCGACCGGATGGCGGTCATGGAGGCGGGACACATCCGCCAGGTGGGCACACCGGCCGAGGTGTTCCAGCGCCCGGCCAACACCTTCGTCGCCTCGTTCATCGGCTCCACGCCGATGAACCTGCTTGACGCCGTCGTACGGGGCGACAGTCTGGAGGTGTCCGGATGCAAGGTGGCCGTCCCCGGGTCGGCCGCCGGCCTGCTCACCGACGGGGAGAAGATCGTGTACGGCGTGCGTCCCGAGTACATGTCCTACTCCGCCGAGCCCGCGGAGGGCGCGCTGGGCGGGAAGGTGTCGATCGTGGAGAACCTGGGAGCGTCCCACCTGGTGACGCTTGAGGTCGGGACGGCCTCGGTGCAGGCGGTGGTGCCGGAGGGCCGCGAGCCCGCGCCCGGCGACGACGGCTACGCGCTGCCCCGGGCCGACCGCGCGCTGGCCTACCGCGACGGCGACCTGGTGGCGGCCGGACGTGGGGGTACGGAGGCCGGAGCGTGAGCGTGATCCGAGGACACTGGTCGCTGGACGACCGGCTGGAGCGCATCCTGCGCGAGGTGCCGTTTGAGGTGCCGGCGGGGGCGCGGTCGGTGACCGTGCGGCTGTCCTATGACCGCGCCCAGGGCGTGATCGACCTCGGCTGTGGCGCGCCGTCGGGTTTTCGCGGCTGGTCGGGCGGTGCCCGTGACGAGTACACGATCACCACGGAATGGGCGACGCCCGGCTACCTCCCGGGCGAGGTGCCCGGGTATCCGCCGGGGGCGGCCGGTCCTTTGCCCGGGGCGGCCGGACCTTTGCCGGGGGTGGCGGCCGTGACGGGAGGTGGGCTGGAGGCCGGGACCTGGCAGGTGTGGCTCCGGCTGCACCGCATTCCGCCCGAGGGCCTGGACTACACGCTGGAGATCGAGACATCCCCCCGGATCACGAAATTTCCGGACACTCCAGAGCCGGAGATCGGCGCGCGCCCCCCTCGGCGCGACATTCCAGATGTCTCAGGGATGCGGTGGTACGCGGGTGACTTCCACGCCCACACCGTCCACAGCGACGGCACCCTGACCATCCCCGAACTGGCCGAGCTGGCCGCCTCCCGCGGCCTGGACTTCCTGGCCGTCACCGACCACAACACCGTCAGCCACCACCCCTGGCTGGCCAAGACGGACCGGGGCATCACGCTCATCCCCGGCCAGGAGGTCACCACCGACCGCGGCCACGCCAACGTCTTCGGCGACGTCGGCTGGGTCGACTTCCGCGAGCCCGCCGACTCCTGGGCCGAGCACGCGCGCGAACGCGGCGGCCTGATGTCGGTCAACCATCCGCTCGGCGGCGACTGCGCCTGGCTGCTGCCCATCGAGCGGCGTCCGCGGGTGGCCGAGGTGTGGAGCTCCGGCTGGTGGGATCGCCGCTGGGGCGCGCCGCTGGCCTGGGCCGACGCCTGGCGTGACGACGTGATCGCGATCGGCGGCAGCGACTTCCACCGCCACGGCAGCGACGGCCTGCCCGGCGCGCCCACCACGTGGGTGCTGGCCGAGGACCCGAGCCTGATCCTCGACGCCGTCGCCGCCGGGCGCACCGCCGTCTCGGCGGGACCGGACGCGCCCCTGCTGCTGCGGCTCGGCGACGAACTGCTCGCGCTCGGCGCCGACGGCCTGGTCCTGGTCCGTCCCGACGGGCGCCGCCAGGTGATCAGGGGCGAGCGCGTGCTGGTCCCCGGTACGGCGGGGCAGCACCGCCTGGAGACCTACGAGAACGAAGTGATGGCTCTATGTGCGTGACAGGAGAGAGGCACTCATGCGCGTGACACGGATCGCCAACGCCCCCGTGAGCTTCGGGGTGTTCGAGCTGAGCGACGGGCCCGCGCCCCTGAGCGCCGACGCGATGGTCGCGGCGCTTTCCGAGGCCGGATACCAGGGCATCGACCTGGGGCCGATCGGATTCCTCGGAACCGGCGGGGACTTCGCCCGGCGGCTGTCGGCGGCCGGGTTCCTGCTGGCCGGTGGGTGGGCCGACCTGCGCTACGGTGACGCCGATGGGTTCGCCGCCGGGTTGCCCGCGCTGGATGCCACGCTCGACGTCTTCGACGCGGCGCCGCCGTACGAGGAAGGCTTCGCGCCGCGGCCGACGCTCGGCGAGTCCGGATCGCCCGCGCGCTTCGCCCGGCCCGGCGGGAACGCGCCGGGGCTGGAGGCGGGCGAGTGGGCCGGGTACGCCAAGCGCGTGCAGGAGGCGGTCGACCGCTGCCGGGCCCGCGGATACGAGCCGGTCTTCCACCACCACCTCGGCACCAACGTGGAGACGACCGACGAGATCGAACGCCTGCTGGAGCTCACCGACGCCCAGCTCTGCCTTGACACCGGGCACCTGCTGCTGGCCGGTGGCGACCCGGTGAAGGCGCTGCGCGACTGGCGCGGGCGGATCGGGCAGGTGCACATCAAGGACGGCGATCCTGCCATCCTGGCCGAAGCGCTGGACGACGGCGCCGACCTGCGGGAGATCATGGGCCGCGGCGGGTTCAGCGCGCTGGGACGCGGCGTCCTCGACCTGCCCGGCGTCGTGTGGGCGCTGGACGAGATCGGCTACCGGGGCTGGATCGTCGTCGAGCAGGACACCCTGCCCGGCCGCCGTCCGATCGACGACGTCATCGCCGACCAGACCGCGAACCTGGCCAAGCTGAAGGACCTGGGGCTGTGAGTCCGAGAGGGAGGGGGAGCCGACGATGAGCACGAGGCTCGCACTGGTGGGGTGCGGGGCGGTCACCCAGGCCGTCTATGTGCCGCTGCTGTCGAGGCGGCGGGAGTTGTTCGAGGTCACGGCGGTCTGCGACCTGTCGAGGACGCTCGCCGACGCGGTCGGCGACCGGCTCGGGGTGACGCGCCGTCACACCTCGCTCGCCGGCATGCTGGCCGAAGGCGGGTTCGACGCCGTCGTCATGCTCGCCTCCGGCTCCCACGGCGAGCCGGTACGGCAGGCGCTCGCCGCCGGATACGCCGTGTTGTGCGAGAAGCCGCTGGCCCTGACCGAGGCCGAGGTCGCGGCGCTGCCCGAGGGCAGGCTGATGGTCGGATACATGAAGCAGTACGACCCGGCGGTGCGCAGGGCCGAGGAGATCCTGGCGGAGCTGGGCGGGGCGGGCGTGATCCGCTCGGTCGAGGTGACCGTGCTGCACCCGAGCGGGGAGTCGCAGCTGGCCTTCGCCAACCTGGCCCACGCGCGGGACGTGGACGTCGAGCCGCTGCGGGCGGCCGAGAACACGATCCTGGACCGGGCGCTGGGAGAGGAGGCCACGGCGGAGCTGCGGTCGGTCTACAGCGTGGCGCTGGGCTCGATCTGCCATGATCTGTCGCTGTTGCGGCGCTTCACCGGCTCGCCGGTCGCGGTGGATCACGTCGAGAACTGGGGTGGTTCCCCCGGCTCCATCGAGATTTCCGGTCCCTTGCCGGTCGCCGGGCGATATTCCATTCGATGGCACTACCTGGAGGATTATCCGGCCTACCGGGAGACCGTCGCCATCCACCACACCAAGGGCACGCTGGAGCTGGCCTTCCCCGCCCCGTACCTGATGAACGCGCCCACCGTGCTGACCGTCGTCTCCGGGGCCGAGAGCCGCAACGAGTACCGGGACGTGACCGAGGCGTTCGAGACACAGTTGCTCGCCTTCCACGCCTTCGTGACCTCCGGCAAGCCGCCGCTCACCGACGCCGCCGGGGCGCTGGAGGACATCGTCACCGCCCAGCGGATCGCGGCACGCTACGCCGTACGGCATGACCTTGCCCTGGGGGGAGAAGCCCGTGAGCGTTGAGATCGTTCTGGTTCCGCACACGCACTGGGACCGCGAGTGGTACGAGCCGTTCCAGCGCTTCCGGCTGCGGCTGGTGGCGCTGCTCGACGAAGTGATCGAGACCATGGAACGCGAGCCCGGCTACCACTTCACCCTCGACGGGCAGCTGGCCTGCGTGGACGACTACCTGGAGGTGCGGCCGGAGAACCGCGAGCGCCTGGCCGCGCTGGTGCGCTCCGGGCGGCTGGCCGTGGGGCCGTGGCAGATCTTGCTGGACGAGTTCCTGTGCTCGGGCGAGAACATCGTGCGCAACCTGGAGCTCGGGCTCTCCCGCGCCGACAAGCTCGGCGGGGCGATGGAGGTCGGCTACCTGCCGGACATGTTCGGGCATGCCGCCCAGATGCCGCAGATTCTTCGGCGGGCGGGGCTGGAGCACGCCTGCGTCTACCGCGGCGTACCGTCGAAGGTGGTCACCGACGCCTTCGCCTGGGTCGCGCCCGACGGCAGCGCCGTCCGCACGCAATACCTGCCAGAAGGCGGCTACGGCAACGGCGTCGACCTGATCCACGGCGCCGGGAAGCTGGAGGAGCGCGCGGCCGCCTTCGCCCGGCGGATGCGCCCGTGGCACGGACCCGAGGGCCCGCTGCTGGCCATGTACGGCACCGACCATTCCGCCCCGGTCGCCGGACTGCCGGAGCTGGTCGCGTCGATGGGCTCCCGCATGGACACCTTGTCCGGATATATCGAGGCATTTGACCCGGCCGTCCACGGCCTGCCCCGCGTCGAAGGCGAGCTGCGCTCGCACGCGCGCGCCAACATCCTGCCCGGCGTCATCTCCGTGCGCGCCCACGTCAAGCAGGCCATGGGCCGCGCCGAACGCATGGTCGAGCGCTACGCGGAACCCCTGGCCGCCCTCTGGGGCGAGGACTGGCCGGGCCGCTTCCTCGACATGGCCTGGTGGCGCCTGGTCGACGCCAGCGGCCACGACTCCGTCACCGGCTGCGGCGTCGACGAAACCGCACAGCAGGTCGCCGCCCGCATCGCCGAGGCCGAACACCTCGGGCAGGCCGTGCGCGACATGGTCACCAGCCGCCTGTCCGCGGCTGTCCCGTCCGACGGCGTACTCGTCGTCAACCCCACTCCCGCGGTACGGCGCGGCGTCGTCCTGACCCAGGTCGCCGGCCAGGACCCGCTCGCCGGACCCGGCGGCCCCCTCCACACCCAGACCCTCGAATACGAGCCCACCCTGCTGCTCGACGAGGAGATGGACCCCGAGCTCGCCCTCTCCTTCATCCACGGCCCCGAGCTCTACGGCCAGCACATCACCGGCTGGAACGTCGAGGACGGCGTCCTGACCTTCACCGTCGCCCGGAACAGCGACGAGGCCTTCGACACCGCCGACATCGCCGCCGCGGCATCGGGGGTCACCCGGGTACGCATCCTGGCCGAGCCCCGCCGTACCGTCGCCGCGCTGGTCGAGGTGCCCGCGCTGGGCCACACCAGCCTGCGTCCCGTCCCCTGGGAGCCCGGCCTGGCCCCGGCGGGCGGCATCGCCCCCGCCCGCGCGGAGGGGCAGGTCCTCGACAACGGCCTGCTCCGGGTCGAGGTGGCCGCCGACGGCACCCTCACCCTCACCGGTCCCGACGGCGTGACCGTCACCGGCGCCGGACGCGTCGTGGACGGCGGCGACGCCGGTGACACCTACAACTACGCGCCACCGGCCGGCGACCGCCTGGTGTCGGAGCCGGTCGTGGTCGAGGTCTCCCCGGTGTGGTCAGGGCCGCTGGTGGCCGCCTTCGACATCCGCCGCACGTACCTGTGGCCCGCCACCGACTCCGAACCCATGACCGGCGCCGACCACGCCCGCGTCCCCCAGCTCGCCGCCCCCGACCCCGGCCGCGGCACCAACGCGGCCGAAACCGTCGTGGAGACGCGCGTCGAACTTCGAGCCGGTGAGCCGTTCGTCCGGCTCCGCGTGGAGTTCGACAACCGGGTCAACGACCACCGGGTCCGCCTGCACATCCCGATGCCGGTCGCGGCGACCTCGTCGTACGCGGAGGGTCAGTTCGCCGTCGTCGAACGCGGCCTCAGCCCGGAAGGCGGCTGCGGCGAAACCCCGCTGCCCACCTACCCCGCCTCCGGCTGGGTCGCCGCGGGCGGAGTGGCCGCCCTGCTGGAGCACGTCACCGAGTACGAGGTCACCGGCCAGGAACTCGCCCTCACCCTGCTGCGCTCGGTCGGCTTCCTGTCCCGCAACCGCAACGCCCTGCGCCCGGAACCCGCCGGCCCCCAGATCCCCACCCCCGCGGCCCAGTCAAGGGGACTCCGCTCGGTGAGCCTGGCCCTGATGCCCTACAGCGGAGACTGGGCCGATATCCCCGCCGCAGCCGAAACCTTCCGCCACGACCTCCTGGCAGTGCCAGGCACCGGCACAGGCGCCCTGCCCGACCCCCAGAGCGGTCTGTCGATCACCGGCCCGGGCGTGATGATGACCTCGCTGCGCCGCCGCGACGACTGGAAGGAACTCCGCGTCGTCAACTACGCGCCCGTGGCCACCACGGCGACCATCGAAGGCACCTTCACCGAAGCCCGCCAAGCCGACCTCCGCGGCCGCCCCGGCGACGAACTGCCCACCACCCCGGGCCACCTCAACCTCCCCCTCGGCCCTTGGGAGATCGCGACCATCCAGTTCCGCTGACGAAACAGCGCAGCACCGCCCCTTGGCCAGGGGCGGTGCGGCGGTTGGTCAGGAAATGAAGAGCTCTCCGCCCGGAGGCAGGGAAACGGCGCGCTTCGTCAGGCCATCCAGGATTTTGACGTCGGTGCACCTTTCGATGGCAGCGCGCTGCTCATCGGTGACCCGGATGTCGCGTGCCCGCGTGTACCGGATCAGTTCGCTCGCAAGGGCGGTGGTCTGTGCTCGGGCTCGCCCTACGGCTCGACCAAGCTCGAGGATGCTCTCCGCGTACTCGCCTCGATAGATTTCAGGACTGAGCTCCATCAGGTGAAGAGCTCCTCGGTCGCGGTGACGGAAACGGCGCGCTCCACCCAGCGGTCGAGTGTCTCGGGGTCGGAACAGGCTTGAATGCGAGCCTGCTGTTCGTCACTGACCGGGATACCGCGTGCCTTCAGCACCTTGACCAGGGTTTTGGCCTCGCCTTTGGCTTCGCCAAGTATTTCGCCTTTGGCGATGAGACTCTGGGCGTACTCGCCCTGGTACAGGAATGACGTGGTCGCCATGAGCCGCTCCATTTCTTTCTGCGCGTCACCGGTCAGGGCCACGGCAACGTATTCAGCATAGCGAGCCGCCTCAGACGGGTCGATGCTGTTCAGGGCTGTGGTGAGGGTGGCCAGGATGGTCTGGATCTCCGGGTCCTGGCCGTGGGTGATGGCCGAGATGGCGGCCAGGCCGATGTTGCCCACCGCCGTGGCGACATCGGTGATGACGGGGGTGTTGCCGGGGCCGATCACCAAGGGGATGAGGGTCAGCCCGGGGTGTCCGGTGTGGATGGCCCTGCCTGCCCAGCGGGCGGTGGTCTCGCTGGGGCAGATGACGACGAGACAGGCGGGGCAGTGGTAGCGGGCCCGCATGTTGGCGATGTACGCCAGCCACGTCTCGTGCTTAACGGGGTCGCAGGCGAGCTGCACTTCGGTGATGACCGCGAGCCGGTCTTCGTCGCTCCCGTAGAGGACCGCGCCGTCCGCGCGGTACTCGGCGGGTACGCACTCCGACAGCGAGCAGGTCACCACTTGGCCGCTGTCGGCGGGGATGCGGAGGCTGTCACCGAACAGGGACTCCAGCATGTGGGCGGTATGCCCGGGGTCGAGGGTGGCGATACCCACCAAGCCCTCGTGAAGGGGTGTAACCATAGAGTAAAGCTACGGTAAGGATTCAGTCAGCTACTCTGTGTTTACGAAATGTCCCCTTACCTGGTACCCCAGGAATACGTCTGCTTTCGGAGCTTCAGGTAAACGAAGGACTCGGTGGCTCGGACCGCGGGGATGGCGCGGATCTTGCTGAGGATCTCCAGCAGGTGGGAGTCACCCTCGCAGACCACCTCGACGATCACGTCGAAACTGCCCGCCGTCAGCACCACGTAGTCGATCTCGTCGATCGCGGAAAGCTCGTCGGCGACGAGTTCCAGGTCGCCTTCGCAGTTGACGCCGATCATGGCCTGGCGGGGGAAGCCGAGCGTCAGCGGGTCCGTGACCGCGACGATCTGCATCACCCCCGCGTCCTGCAGTCGCTGCACGCGCTGGCGGACCGCGGCCTCGGAGAGCCCGACCGCCTTGCCGATCGCGGCGTACGGCATCCGCCCGTCGTTCTGCAGTTGCTCGATGATCTGCTTCGACAAATCGTCGAGCACAACCGGCCCGGAAGCGGCCTCGTTGCTTCGGCGTACGCGAGGCGGGGTCGTCATCGCGGGGAATCCTCCTACCAGTCCGGCGTTACGGGCGCATTCCCGCTAGCTTGCCGTCCTGGTGCGACATGCTGTCAGTTCTCCCCGTCCTGTCAAGCGAATTCGTAGCAATTCGGTATCCTTTGCTTCGGAATCCCTTGTCTAGATGCGGTTACTCTGTCAGAGTCGCGGCATCTCAGCCACGTTCACCAGGAGGTCACACGTTGACCAGCCGTCTGCAGAACTTCATCAACAATGAGTTCGTGGACGCCAAGAGCGGCCGATTCTCCGATGTCATCGATCCCTGCACCGGCGAAGCCTATCTTCAGGCTCCGATCTCCGGTCCAGAGGATGTCGATGCCGCCTACGCCGCCGCGGCTGCCGCGTTCGAGTCGTGGGGTCAGACCACGCCGGGAGAGCGGGCCAATCTCCTGCTCAAGGTCGCCGAGGCGATCGAGGCGAGGGCCGATGAGATCAACGAGGCTGAGTGCCTCAACACCGGCAAGCCCCGCGCCCGCATGGCCGAGGACGAGACTCCGGTCGCGGCCGACCACTTCCGGTTCTTCGCCGGTGCGGCCAGGACCCTTGAGGGCCCGACGGCCGGTGAGTTCCTCGCCGAGCACACAAGCGTCATCCGGCACGAGCCGATCGGCGTCATCGGCCAGGTCACGCCCTGGAACTACCCGATGATGATGGCGGTCTGGAAGATCGCCCCGGCGCTTGCCGCCGGAAACACCATCGTGCTCAAGCCGTCGGACACGACGCCCGTATCCACCGTCAAACTCGCCGAGATCATCGGCAGCGTCCTGCCGCCCGGCGTCTTCAACGTCGTCACCGGCGACCGCGAGACCGGCGCGCTGGTCGTGGGCCACCCGACCGCCGCCATGGTGGCGATCACCGGCTCGGTCGGCGCGGGCATGGCCGTCGCCAAGACCGCCGCCGACGACCTCAAGCGGGTCCACCTGGAGCTGGGCGGCAAGGCCCCGGTCGTGGTCTTCGAGGACGTCAAGGACCTCAAGACCGCCGCCGAGTCCATCGCCACCGCCGGGCTCTACAACGCCGGCCAGGACTGCACCGCCGCCTGCCGCGTGCTGGTCCACGAGAGCGTGCACGACGAGTTCGTGGCCGCCCTCACCGCGGCCGCCGCCGGTACGGTCACCGGCGACCTGTCCAACGAGGACGCCCTGTACGGCCCGCTGAACAACGAGAACCAGCTGACCAGGGTCCAGGGCTTCATCGAGCGGGCCCCGTCGCACGCCAAGGTCCTGACCGGCGGCCACCGCGTGGGCGACAAGGGCTACTTCTTCGCTCCGACCATCGTCGACGGCCTCAGGCAGGACGACGAGATGGTGCAGAACGAGGTCTTCGGCCCGGTCATCACCGTCCAGACGTTCACCGACGAGGCGGACGCGCTGGCCAAGGCCAACGACGTGCGCTACGGCCTGTCGGGCTCCGTCTGGACCTCCGACCACGGCCGCGCGATGCGGATGTCGAACAGGCTCGAGTTCGGCGTGGTGTGGGTCAACACGCACATCCCGTTCGTGAGCGAGATGCCGCACGGCGGCTTCAAGCACTCCGGCTACGGCAAGGACCTGTCGGTCTTCGGTCTTCACGACTACACGCGCGTCAAGCACGTCATGCACTACATCGGAGACTAGATGCACGCGATCCAGCTCGATGACGTCGTCAAGGAATACCAGTCGCACGGCGAGGTCGTCCAGGCTGTGAAGGGCGTCACGCTGGAGATCGCCGAGGGGGAGTTCTTCTCCCTCCTCGGCCCCTCCGGTTGCGGCAAGACCACGACCATGCGCATGATCGCGGGCTTCGAGGAGCCCTCGAAGGGCGTGGTCAAGCTGCTCGGGAAGGACGTCACCAACGTCCCGCCCAACAAGCGCGATGTGAACATGGTCTTCCAGTCCTACGCGCTGTTCCCGCACATGAACGTGTGGGACAACGTGGCCTTCGGGCTCAAGCAGAGGGGCGTCGCCCAGGCCGAGATCCGGCAGCGGGTGACCGAGATGCTGGAGATCGTCGACCTGACCGGCCGCGAGAAGCGCCGCCCGCGGGAGATGTCCGGCGGCCAGCAGCAGCGTGTGGCGCTGGCCAGGGCACTGGTCAACCGCCCGCGCGCGCTCCTGCTCGACGAACCGCTCGGCGCGCTCGACCTGAAACTGCGCCAGGCCATGCAGATCGAACTCAAGCGTATCCAGCGCGAGGTCGGCATCACCTTCGTCTACGTCACGCACGACCAGAACGAGGCGCTGACGATGAGCGACCGCATCGCCGTCATGAACGACGGCCTGGTGGAGCAGCTCGCCGGCCCGCGTGAGATCTATGAGCGCCCGGCGACGCAGTTCGTCGCCGGCTTCATCGGCACATCCAACCTTCTCGCCGGTACGGCTGCCGCCGGCGTGCTGCCCATCGGCGGTGGCCGGGTCCTGGTTCCGGGCCAGGACGGCGACGTTTCGGTCACCGTACGCCCGGAGAAGATCACCATCGACACCGCTGAGCCGAACGGCCAGGTCAGCGCGGTGCCGGGCACGGTCGCCGAGGTGGTCTACCTCGGTACCTACAACAGTTACGCCGTGGCCCTCGCCGACGGGGCCGAGGTCACGGTATTCCAGCAGAACGCGCACGACTCCACTACCACGGCCGAGCGGGGTGACTCGGTCTGGCTGTCGTGGCAGCCGCAGCACTCATATGTGATTGGAAGTTGAAGGCCATGGACCCCGTGAACAAGATCGCCCTTCTGCGTGGGATGACGCAGACCCGCACCCGGCGTGAGGCGTTGCGGCTCGCCGGGCTGTCGGCCACCGGCCTGATGCTGGCCGCCTGCGGTGTGCAGGGTCAGAAGCAGGCCCCGGCCAAGCCGGACGCGGTCCAGGAGTATTGGGCCAAGCAGAAGAAGACCGGCAAGGTCGTCTTCGCCAACTGGCCCGAGTACATGCCCGAGGACAAGAAGCCGCTGGAGGAGTTCAAGAAGGCGACCGGTATCTCTTACGAGTACAAAGAGGTCATCGACGAGAACGCCTCCTTCTTCGGCAAGGTCGACCCGGTGCTCAGGGCGGGCCAGTCGCTCGGCTACGACATCGTGGTCATGACGAACGGCATCCAGCTCCAGCACATGATCGAGCTGGGTTACGTCGTCCAGCTGGACCAGTCGAAGCTGCCGAACTTCAACGCCAACGCGGGCGCCAAGTACAAGGACCGCGCCTACGATCCGGGCAACGTCTACACCGTGCCCTACACCTCGGGCATCACGGGGATCGCGTACAACACCAAGTACATCAAGGACGACATCACCAGCATCAACGCGTTGTTCGATCCCAAGTACAAGGGCCGCGTCGGGATGATGCGCGACGCCCAGGAGATCGGCAACTTCGGCATGTTCGCGCTGGGCATCGACCCGGAGAAGTCGACGCAGGCCGACTGGGAGAAGGCGGGCGCCAAGCTCAAGGAGCAGCGCGACGCCGGGCTGGTGCGCAAGTACTACGACCAGGACTACATCGACGCCGTCTCCAAGGGGGACGTGTGGCTGACGATGGCCTGGTCGGGCGATGTGTTCCAGCGCCAGCTCGCGGGTGAGCCGGTCAAGTTCGTGGTGCCGGGGGAGGGCGGCACGATCTGGACCGACAACATGCTCATCCCCAAGGGCGCGGCCAACCCGATCGACGCGATCACGCTGATGGACTGGTTCTACAAGCCGGAGATCGCCGCCGAGCTGGAGGAGTTCATCCAGTTCGTCACCCCGGTCCCCGCGGCGCACGACATCCTCAAGGCGAAGGTCGCGACGCTGCAGGGCAAGGAGAAGACGGACCTGGAGACGCTGGTCAACAGTCCGCTGATCTTCCCGACCGAGGGCGACTACTCCAAGCTGCGCGGCTACACCCAGCTCACCACCAAGACCGAGCAGGTGTTCAACCGCATCTTCCAGACCGTCACCCAGGCCTAGGCATGAAAGGCCGGCTTACCCCCTACCTGCTCGCACTGCCGAGCTGGCTATGGCTAGGGATCTTCCTGGTGGTGCCGCTGGCGGCGATGGCCTCGGTCTCGACGACCACCGGCAACAACATCGACGGCTTCGTCCAGACCTTCGCCTTCTCCAACTACACCGACGCCCTGAGCCGCTACAGCACCCAGCTGGCCCGCTCGTTCGCCTACGGGGCCATGGCCACCGTGGCGATGCTGGTGATCGGCTACCCGGTGGCGTACTTCATCGCCTTCAAGGGCGGTACGCGCAAGTCCACCTATCTGTTCCTGCTCCTGCTGCCGTTCTTCGTCTCGTTCGTGCTGCGCACGATCTCGTGGGGCTTCCTGCTGGCCGACGACGGCATCCTGCTCGGCACGCTGAAGGGCTGGGGGCTGCTGCCCGCCGGTTTCCACGTGCTGGCCACGACCTTCTCGGTGGTGGCGGGGCTGACGTACAACTGGCTGCCGTTCATGATCCTGCCGATCTACGTCGCGCTTGAGCGCGTGGATCCGCGCGTGATCGAGGCGGCCCAGGACCTGTACGCGACCCGCCTGGCCGCCTTCCGCAGGGTGGTGCTGCCGCTGTCGCTGCCCGGTGTGTTCGCCGGGGTGCTGATGACGTTCGTGCCCGCCACGGCCGACCCGGTCAACGCCCAGATCCTCGGCGGCACCTCGAACACGATGATCGGCAACGTCATCCAGACCGAGTACCTGACGAACCTGGCCTACCCGTCGGCGTCGGCGCTGTCGTTCACACTGATGGCGGTGCTGCTGGTGGGCATCTTCATCTACGCCAAGGCACTGGGCACGGAGAACGTTCTGGAAGCGGCGGCCAACCGATGAGAAGGAACCGTCTGGGCGACCGCCTCCTCCACGCCTACACCTGGCTGATCATCGTCTGGCTGTCCGCGCCGATCGCCGTGATGATCCTCTTCGGGTTCAACGACAAGAAGAGCAAGTCCAACACCAGCTGGCAGGGCTTCACCCTGCGCTGGTACCAAGAGCTCTTCTCGATCTCGGACCTGTCCACCGCGCTGATCAACTCGCTGGTGATCGCGGTCGCCAGCACCGTGGTGACCGCGGTCATCGGCACGATGCTGGGCCTCGCGCTCGGCCGCTTCCGGTTCCGGGGCAAGGGCATCACCAACTTCCTGGTCTTCGTCGCGATCTCGACGCCGGAGCTGGTCATGGGCTCGTCGCTGCTGTCGCTGTTCGTCTCGGCGAACATGCCGCGCGACTCCGTCACGATCATCATCGCGCACGTGCTGTTCTCGCTGTCGTTCGTGACGGTGACCGTACGGGCCAGGGTGGTCACGCTCGACCCCTCGCTGGAGGAGGCGGCCAGGGACCTCGGCGCCACGCCGTGGGGCACCTTCCGGCAGGTGACGCTTCCGGCGATCATGCCGGGTGTCGCGGCGGGGGCGATGCTGGCCTTCGCGCTGTCGGTCGACGACTACGTGGTGACGAGCTTCGTCAACGGCTCCACCATCACGTTCCCGCTGTGGATCGTCGGGTCGGTGAAGACCGGCATTCCGCCGCAGGTTAACGTCATGGGTACGCTGATCTTCGGTGTCGGGGTGCTGATCGCCGTGGCCAACTTCGTCGCGGCTCGGCGGCGCCGTACCTGAGAAATCCGACCTTCCCCCCCCGCCGGTCGGCGGGGGGTTTGGCATAGAACGACAAAGAACAGGGAGGCGAGATCGGATTTCGGCGGGGGGAACCCGTGCGTGATCACTCATAAGATCCCGCAATTTCGTATTTCACACTAACTTCGTAGGGAAGTGGGATTTGTGGATCCGCTGAAGGCGCTTGCTGATGCGGAGCGCAAGCCGTACTGGCTGGACAGTCCGGCCAGACCTGAGCCGCAACCGCGGCTCTTCGGACAGACGACCGCCGACCTCGTCGTCGTCGGCGGAGGCTTTTCTGGGCTGTGGACCGCCCTGATGGCCAAGGAACGCGACCCCTCCCAGGACGTCGTCCTGCTGGAAGGCCGCAGGATCGGCTGGGCGGCCACCGGCCGCAACGGCGGGTTCTGCATGGCGACCCTCACACACGGGCTGGCCAACGGGCTGGAGCGCTGGCCGGAGGACATCGAGCGGCTCGAGAACATGGGCGTGGAGAACCTCGACGAGATCGAGGCGACCCTGCGCCGCTACGACATCGACTGCTCCTTCGAACGCACCGGTGAACTGCACGTGGCCACCGAGCCGTGGCAGCTCGACGACCTCAACGAGCACCTGGACCTGATCTCCGACCTCGGGCTCGACTACGTGCCCCTGGACCAGGCGCAGGTGCGGGCCGAGGTCGACTCGCCCACCTACCTGGGCGGGCTGTGGGAGCGCAGCGGCTGCGCCATGCTCGACCCGGCCAAGCTGGCCTTCGGGCTGCGCGCGGCCTGCCTCAAGCTCGGCGTCAGGATCTACGAGCGCTCGCCGGTCCGGGCCCTCGACGACGACGGCGTCACCATCACGTTGCGCACCCCGCACGGCAGCGCCGCCGCGCCCAAGGTCGCGCTCGGCACCGGCGTCTTCCCGCCGCTGCTGCGCCGGCTCAAGCACTTCGTCGTGCCGGTCTACGACTACGCGCTCATGACCGAGCCCATGTCACCCGGCCAGCTCGCCTCGGTGGGCTGGGAGAACCGGCAGGGCGTCGGCGACTCGGCCAACCAGTTCCACTACTACCGGCTGAGCGACGACAACCGCATCCTGTGGGGCGGCTACGACGCCGTGTACTACAACGGCGGCCACCTCAAGCCCGAGTACGACCAGCGCGACGAGACGTTCGTCAAGCTGGCCGGGCACTTCTACGACACCTTCCCGCAGCTGTCCGGCCTGCGCTTCACCCACCGGTGGGGCGGCGTCATCGACACCTGCAGCCGCTTCTCCGCCTTCTTCGGCCAGGCCCACGGCGGCCGGCTGGCCTACGCCGTCGGCTACACCGGCATGGGCGTGGGCGCCACCCGCTTCGGCGCGAACGTCATGCTCGACCTGCTGTCGGGCGAGCGTACCGAGCGGACCGAGCTGCGGATGGTCAAGGAGAAGCCGTTCCCGTTCCCGCCCGAGCCGGTCCGGTCGGGGGTGATCCAGTTCACCCGGTGGTCGATCGCCCGCGCCGACCTCCACCAGGGCAAGCGCAACCTGTGGCTGCGCACGCTCGACAGGATGGGCCTGGGCTTCGACTCCTGAGTCCCGCGCGCGGCCGTGGACACCCGGACCCACGGCCGCCCAGACTTGGGGCATGAGAGTGGACTTCTCCGCCGACGGGATCGTGCTGGCCGGCGACCTGCGGGTCCCCCCGGGCTCCGGGGTACGGCCGGCCGTCGTGCTGACCGGCCCCTTCACCGGGGTGCGTGAGCAGGTGACCGGGCTTTACGCCGAACGGCTGGCCGCCGAGGGGTTCGTCACCCTGGCCTTCGACCACCGGTGCTGGGGGGAGTCGGGCGGCGAGCCCCGGCGGCATGAGGACGTGCAGGGCAAGCTGCACGACCTGCGGGCGGCGGTGTCGTTGCTGCGGTCGCGGCCGGAGGTGGATCCGGAGCGGATCGCGGCCGTGGGCATCTGCCTGGGCGGCGGATATGCCCTGAAATTTGCTGCTTTTGATCCCAGGGTTAAGGCCTTTGCCGGGGTCGCGGGCGCGTACAACAACCCGTACGGGATGCGGGCGGGCATGGACTACCAGGGCGCGCTGGACGGGTTCACCGGCGTGCTGGAGCGTCAGGACCTTGGTGGCCCGGTCGAGTACGTGCCCGCCGTCGCCGCGGAGGGGGAGGCGGCGATGCCCGGCGACGAGCCGTTCGCCTACTACGGGACCTCCCGCGGGGCGGCCGCGTCCTGGAAGAACGAGGTGACCAGGGCGAGCATCCGCGAGCTGATCACCATGGACAACATGATGGGCGCCGACTTCCTGTCCCCGAAACCGGCGCTGATCGTGCACGGGGTGATCGACCGGTTCTGCGCGCCCGAAGGGGCCGAGGAGGTCTACCGGCGGCTGGACGAGCCCAAGAAGCTGGTCTGGCTGGATGCCAAGGAGCACGTGGACCTGTACGACCGCGAGCCGTACGTGGGGCAGGCGGTGGCCGAGGTGGCGGCCTTCCTCCGCGAACACCTCGCCCCTTGCCCGCCTCCGGGATAGTGGCCCTTCCGAGTTGGGGTGTTAGGTGCCCTTTCCCGGATATCGGGGCGTGTGACCTGTTGAGGTGGTGGGCAGAGATCATCCTGTAATGGGAGGATCGCCACCCCCGGGGCGACGTCTGGTTCCGGGGGGACGGGCATGCGTGCTGGGTGGCGATCGGCTTTCGCCGGTGGGATCGTCGCGGGCTTGGCGGGGTGCGGTGGCGGGGGTACGGCGGTGCCGTTCGTGCCGCATGTGCATGTGGCCAACCCCGCGTGTGTATTGAAATATCCGGATTTGGTGGGTGGGGCGGCGGCGCGAGGGCGGCTTCAGCGGGATCTCGACCGGTATCTGACCCGGCAGCCCGGGCGGATCGTCTACAGCGCGCACGAACTGGTCAGCGGGTTGCGGTTGTCGTACCGGGAGCACGAGAGCGGCATGATCACCGCCAGCGGCAGCAAGGTGGACATCCTGACGGCGCTGATGCTGCGGCGGGGGCGGCTCAGCTCCGCGGAGAGCGATCTGGCGGCCCGGATGATCCGGGAGAGCGACAACCACGCCGCCGACGCGCTGTGGTGGCGGGTCGGCGCGGGATACGGGATGGGGAACTTCTACCGGCGGATGGGGCTGCGGGAGACCACCCCGGGCCCCAGCCGGTATTGGGGCGGGACCAACACCAGCCCGGCCGACCGCATCCGGCTGCTGCGGCTGCTGGTCAAGGGCGGCGCGGGACTGTCGGCCGCCCACCGGGCGCACATCCTCGGGTTGATGAGCCGGGTGCAGGCCGACCAGGCTTGGGGGGTCAGCGCCGCCGCGCGGCCCGGGGACCGGGTGGCGTTGAAGAACGGCTGGACTCCCCGGCCCTTCGTGCACAACACCTGGGCGGTCACCAGCTACGGCCGGATCCATGGGCCGGGGCGTGACCTGCTGCTGGCCGTGCAGACGGACCTGCAGCCGGGGGAGGGGCGGGGCATCCAGGCCATCGAGGGGCTCGCGAGGCTGATCGGCCGGCGCCTCGACGCCCTGTCGCCCCATCTCACCCGCACATGCCCCGCCGTCCCCGCCATCACGTGACACCCGCCGCCCCGTGCCCACACGCGGCCCCTCGCCCACGCCCCTTCCCACGGAGGCGGGTGACCCCGTGAGAGGGCGTTGTCGTCGTGCCCCCTCCCGCGAACGTCGTTCCCCGGGGTGTTGGAGTCGGCTGCGGGTGACCCCGTGCGTGGTCGCGTGGGTGGAGCCGGTGGCGGGGGAAAGGTGTGTCCAAGGGCACCCGTTGAGGGGCAATAAAGGGGGATCCTTCGGCGTTATAGCTCACCGTTAGACCGCTCGGCGGCCGACTGAACCACGTCGGTATCACCCCGGTCGAAGCCCACCACGACGGTGCGCTCCCGGGAGGCTCCGTCATGACCTGGACGGAGACCAGATGAGGTCCTACCTGAACGTGCTGGCCACCCCCGGCGCCTGGCGCTTCCTGGTGCCCGCGCTGGTGGCCCGCCTGCCGTACGCGATGCTGCAGATGGGTGTGCTGCTGCTCGTGCAGTGGTCCACCGGCTCCTACGGCGCGGCCGGGATCGCCGCCGCGGCCGCCGCGGTGTCGCAGGCGCTGGTGGGGCCACAGACCGGTCGTCTCGCCGACCGTTACGGCCAGCGCGGCGTGCTGCTACCGCAGATCGCAGTCCACGGACTGGCGCTCGGGGCACTGCTCGCGCTGGCTTCCGCGCGGGCGGCGGTGCCGTTCCTCGTGCTCACCGCGGCGCTGGCGGGAGCGTCGGTGCCGCAGGTCGGGGCCATGGTCAGGGCGCGCTGGGCGCACCGGCTGGGCGGTTCGGGAAAGCTGAACACGGCCTTCGCGGTCGAGTCGATCACCGATGAGCTGACCTTCACGCTCGCTCCCGTCCTGCTGGTGGGCCTGTCCACGGGGTTCTCGCCGGTCGTGGCGCTGCTGGGCGCGCTGGTGCTGATCGTGGCCGGGACCGTCGTGTTCGCGAGCGTGCGGACCGCGCTGCCGGAGCCGATGCCGGTCCGGGTGCGGGCCACCGGCGGCGTGCTGCGGCTGCGCGGGGTCGCGCCCCTGGCGCTCGCGTTTCTCGCCATGGGTTCCGTCTTCGGCTCGCTGCAGGTCGGCATCACGTCGCTGACGGCCGCGCTGGGCGAGCCCGCGCTGGCCGGCCCGATCTACGGGACGTTCTCCGCCGCGAGCGTGGTGGGCGGGCTGCTCTACGGCGCCGTCCGCTGGAAGGTCGCGGCCCGCGTCCGGCTGGTGATCGGCCTGGCGCTGCTGGCCGTCGCGACCACCGCGCTGACGTTCGCGGGCTCCATCCCCATGACGTACGGCGCCGCCGCCCTCGCCGGCCTGGTGATCGCCCCCGTGGTGATCACCGGCTACACGATCATCGACGACCTGGTCCCGGCGGACGTGCGTACCGAGTCGTTCACCTGGCTCAACGGCGCCATCGGCCTCGGCATCGCGACCGGCGCCTCGGTGGCCGGCCAGCTGGTCGACCAGGCCGGCCCCGCCCTCGCCTTCGTCGTGCCGCCGCTGACCACGGGCCTGGCCGCCCTCCTGGTCCTGGTACGGCTGCGCGCCCTCCGCCCCCAGCCGGAGCCCGCGGTCACCGGTGGGCAGGTTCTTCAGCGTCGGTGATGACCTTGGGCACCCCGCGCAGCCCGGCCAGCGCGAGCCCCGCGACGACCACCAGGATGGCGGCGGTGACCACCGAGGTCGTCTGCATCCCGGCCACGAACGCCCGCTCCGCCGCACTGATCAGCTCACCGGCCCGCTCGGCGGGCAGCGTGCCCGCCAGGTTGATCGCGTCGGTGATCGACTCGCGGGCGGCCGGGTCCGGATAGGTCATGTTGGCGCGGTAGGTGCTGGTCAGGACGGTGCCGAGGACGGCGATGCCGAGCGCGCCGCCGAGCTCGAAGGCGGTCTCGGAGATGGCCGCCGCGGCCCCGGCACGCCGCTTGGGCGCGGTGGCCAGCACGTTGTCGTTGTTCACGGTGAACGTCAGCCCGATCCCGATGCCGCCGATGACCATGGGGATGAGCAGGTAGAAGTAGTTCAGTTCGGTGCCGAGCGTGGCGTACCAGGCGAAGGACACGGCGTTCATGGCCAGTCCGAGCGCGACCACGCCGTTGCGGCCCATGACCCGGATGAGCGGCGCGGCCACCATGCCGCCGATGGCGCCGGACAGGCCGCCGGGCAGGCCGGCCAGGCCCGCCTGGAGCGGCGACCAGCCGATGACGAGCTGCAGGTACCAGGCGAACATGAGCGACATCGCCATCATCGTGAAGATGGCCAGCAGGTTCGTGCCGATGGAGGCGCTGAAGGCGCGCTTGGCGAACAGCCGCACGTCGATGAGCGGATGGGCCAGCCGCGTCTGACGGAGTGCGAACACCACGAGCGCCGCCGTCCCGAGCACGCCGGCCGCGAGGACGTCGGGGGCGCCGAGGCCGTTGTGCGCCGCCTCCTTCACCGCGTAGATGACGGCGACCACGCCGGCGAAGGACAGCACGACGCTCAGCACGTCGATCCGGCCCGCGTCCGGGTTGCGTGACTCCGGCAGCACGAGGTAGCCGCCGACGAGCACGACGGCCATGATCGGCAGGTTGATCAGGAAGACCGATCCCCACCAGAAGTGGTCGAGCAGGACGCCGCCCACGACCGGCCCGATCGCGAACCCGGCCGCGCTCATCGAGCTCCAGACGCCGATCGCGGTGGTGCGCTCGCCGGGCTCGGTGAAGACGTTGCGGATGATCGACAGGGTGGACGGCATGATCGTGGCCGCCGCGATGCCGAGCAGGGCCCTGGCCGCGATGAGCAGTTCGGCGCTGGGGGCGTAGGCGGTGACGACGGAGGCGGCGCTGAACGCGACGGCGCCGATGAGGAGCAGCCGCTTGCGTCCGATCCGGTCGCCGAGGTTGCCCATGGTGATGAGCAGACCGGCGAGTGCGAAGCCGTACATGTCGCCGATCCACAGCAACTGCGTCGGGGAGGCGCCGAGGTCGGCGACCAGCCTCGGCAGGGCGAGGTGAAGGACGGTCAGGTCGAGGGAGAGGAGGAGCGTGGCGAGGCAGGCGATCGCCAGGCAGGCCCATTTACTGCGCATGGCGCCCACACTGGGCGCCGGCACTGACCGGTCACTGACCGGTGGCTGACGGTTTCCCCGCGAGCTCCAGCGCCTCGCGCGGTGTGAGCGTGCGCAGCAGCTTCGCGGTCTCGCCGTCGCCGCGCGCCTCGGCGGTCGCCGCCAGCCCGTCGATCGCGGGCCGTGACAGTTGCTTGAACGTGCGCTGCGCCTCGCCCAGCGCGGCGGCGAAGCGCTCCCACGCCGCGTCCGTGTCGCCGGCGGCCAGGTCGAGCCGGCCGAGCGCGAGGAGAATGCGGGCCCGCGTGTCCACGACGGCGTACCAGCCTTCCGGGCACTCGGTCAGCGCCTGCTCCAGGTAGGCGCGGGCCGCCTCGGCCCGCCCGCGCCGCGCGGCCACCTCGCCCAGCCCGAAGTGCGCCCACGCCAGCGTGTCCGGCGCGCCGATCCTGCGGGCCTGCTCGGCGGCGCGCAGGTAGCCCGCCTCGGCCTCGTCCAGATCGCCGAGGCACAGGACGCTGTCGGTGCGGCGGCACAGGTTCTCGGCGGCGTCGGCGCTCGCGCCCAGCTCCTGCGACAGCGCCATCGCCCGCTCGGCCAGCGCGATCGCGCCCGCGTAGTCGCGGCGTTCGAAGCGCAGGTCCTGGAGCCCGCCCAGCGCCAGCATGCAGCCCCACCGTTCGCCGATGGCGGTGAAGTCGGCCAGCGCCCGCTCGAACCGCTCAGCGGCCTCGTCCAGCTGGTCGTAGGCGTGGTGGACGAAGGCGGTGCCCAGCGACGTCAGCGCCCGCGTCCACGGCGAGAGCGGCAGCTCGGGGGGCGGCGCCACGTCCGCGGGCCGGTAGCCCGCCGGCGGTCCGGTGAACAGCGGCATCAGCATGGTCAGGAACTCCAGCCGGAACGGCAGCCGGTACTCGCCCATCCCGGCCGCCAGCAGCTCGCGGCGGCGCGTCAGGTCGGCGGAGGCGCGGCCGTCGGCCGAGGCGGTCAGCACGCACGTCGCGTACTCCTCCGTCAGCCCCTCGGGCGGCCTTTCGCCCATCTGGCCGAGCACCAGGTTGGCGAGCTGCGCGCTGACCACCCGGTGCCCGCGCATCCACCAGTAGCAGGCCATCCGGGAGATCAGCCGCAGCGCCAGCTCGATCTGTCCCGTCTCGCCCACCCAGCGGATCGCCGCGTGCAGGTCGTCGCTCTCCTCGTCCAGGCGCGCAAGCCACGGCAACTGGTCGCGGGTGCGCAGCCGGGCGTCGGCCTCGGTCGCCAGCTCCAGGCAGTAGGCGGCGTGCGCGGCCAGCGTGGCGTCCACCTCGTCCGCCTCGGCCAGCCGCTCGGCGCCGTAGGCGCGGATCGTCTCCAGCATGCGGAAGCGGCCGTCGACCAGCTCCACCAGCGACTTCTCCGCCAGTGAGGTCAGCACGTCCTCGGTGCCCGCTCCGCCGCCCGACACCCGCTCCGCCGCCTCCACCCGGCCGCCGCCCACGAACACCGTCAGCCTGCGCGCCAGCCGCTGCTCGTCGGCGTCGAGCAGGTCCCAGCTCCAGTCGACGACCGCGCGCAGCGTCTGGTGCCTGGGCAACGCGGTACGGCTGCCGCGGGTCAGCAGCCGGAAGCGGTCGCCGAGCCGTTCTGCCACGTCGGCCAGCGTCAGCGTGCGCAGCCGGGCCGCGGCCAGCTCGATGGCCAGCGGCAGGCCGTCAAGCGCCCGGCAGATCCCCACGATCAGCTCCAGGTCCGCGCCCTCCACGGAGAAGTCCTGGCGTACGGCCGCCGCCCGATCGGCGAACAACCGCACCGCCGGATAGTCCAGCGGGTCAGGCACCCCGGGCGGCGGCAGGCGCAGCGGCGGTACGGGCACGAGCGACTCGCCGGTGATCGCGAGCGCCTCCCGGCTCGTGGCCAGCACCCGCAACGCGGGGCAGACGGCCAGCAGCTCGTCGGCCAGCTCCGCCGCGGCGGCCACCAGGTGCTCGCAGTTGTCCAGGACGAGCAGCAGCTTCCTGTCGGCCAGCGCCGCCACCAGCCGCTCGCGGGGCGCGGGCGCGGGACGGCCGGGCCCGGTGACCGGCGCGTCCCTGATGCCCAGCGCGGCCAGCACCGCGCGCACCAGGCCGGTGGCGTCGGCCACCGGCGCCAGCTCCACGAAGCAGACGTCGCCGGGCGTGCGCTCGGCCGCCTCGGTGGCCAGCCGCGTCTTGCCCGCGCCGCCCGGCCCGATCAGCGTCACGAGCCTGGCCGAGTCCAGCAGAGTGCCCAGTCGGGCCAGGTCGTCGGCCCGGCCGACGAAGCTGGTCAGCTGCGAGCGCAGGCCGAGCCTGGTCACGCCCTCCGCCGCCCCGCCCAGGGCCGGGTCGGCGCGCAGGACCGCCAGGTGCGCCGCGGTCATCTCGGCGCCGGGCTCCACGCCGAGCTCCTCGTCGAGGATGCGGCGGCCTTCCTCGTAGGCGGTCAGCGCCTCGGCCTGGCGGCCGCTGCCGTACAGGGCGCGCATGAGCTGGGCGCGCAGCCGTTCGCGCAGCGGGTGGGCGGAGATGAGCTGGCGCAGCTCGGCGACCAGGTCGCGGTGGCGGCCGAGCGCCAGGTCGGCCTGGACGCGGTCCTCCACGGCCGCCAGGCGCAACTCCTCCAGCCGGGCGGCGGCCGCCTCGGCCAGCGGGGCGTCGCTCAGCGGAGCGCCGTGCCACAGGTCAAGGGCCTCACGGAGCACGGCGGCGGCGGTGCGGGCGTCACCCGAGCCGAGCGCCTGCCTGCCGTCGGCGGCCAGCTTCTCGAACCGGTGGGCGTCCACCTGCGACGGGTCGGCCGCCAGGCGGTACCCGGCCGGATGGAACTCCACCAGGTCCTTGCCCAGCGCTCTGCGCAGCCGCGACACCTGCGACTGCAGGGCGTTGGAGATGCCTTCCGGGGGGCGGGTGCCGTACAGGTCGTCCACGAGCTGCTCCGCGGGGACGATGCGCCCGGCCCGCAACGCGAGGAGGACGAGCAGCGCCCGCACCCGCGGGCCGCCGAGCACGACCTCCCGCCCGTCCTCGGCCTGGACCTTGGTCGGGCCAAGGATCTCGAAGCGCATGCCTCGATTATCGTGGTTGCGGGAGCATCGCGGCGATCTGCTCGTAGGTCGGCATCGCTCGCCGTTCATCTCCCAGTACGGCCAGCATCCCGCGCAACGACGCCCGATACAGCAGCGAACCCGTGCTGACCCGCGCCACCCCCGCCTCGGCCAGCGCCTCCATCGGCGGACCGTAGAGCACGTTGACCGGCCGGCTCGTGCTCCGGACGATCTCCGCGATCCGCGCAGGGTCCGTCAGGCCGGGGACGAAGACGCCGTCGGCCCGCTCGTACGCCTTGACCCGCTCGATGGCGTCGTCGCCGGTCCTGAGCCAGTGCGCGTCGGTACGGGCGTTGACGAACACGCCGTGGCCGAGTGCCGCCTCGATGATCTCCCGGTGGTGCGCGGTGTCCCTGAGCGTGCCGTCGGGCCGTCCGTCCTCCAGGTTGACGCCCGCCACTCCGGCCCGTCCCAGCTCCGCGACCAGCGCGGCCACCTCGGCGGGGTCGTCGCTGAACCCGCCCTCGATGTCCACGGTCACCAGCACGCCGAGTTCGACCATGGCCTTGGCCAGCGTGATCGTCTCGTGCTTCGTGGCGCCGGCGGCGTCCGGCTTGCCGTGTACCGCCGCGACACCCAGGCTCGTCGTCCCGATCGCCGGGTACCCCTCCGCGGCCAGCGCGGACGCCGACCCGTGGTCCCAGGCGTTCGGCAGCAGCAACGGCCGCCCCGGCACGTGCAGGCGCCCGAACACCTCGCCCGCCGTCTCGTTCGCTGTCATGAGCGCTTCCCTTCGAGGTAGCCGGCGGCGATGGCCAGGGCGTGGCCGGCGGCGGGGCAGGGGCGGACACCGTGGCCGAACGTGAGGTGCGGGGTGCGCCCGCGGGACGGGTCGAAGCGGTCAGGGTCGGGGAAGACATCGGGGTCGCGGTTGGCGGCCACCAGGTCGATCTCCACCCCCACCCGGCGGGTGCGCTTCAGCGGCGGGTCGTGGCGGAGCGTCTCGTGCAGCAGGTCCTCGACGGGCGTGACGCCGTCCTCGTGGGCCAGGGCGTTCGCGATGAGGGCCGCGGTCGAGGCGTGCGCCTGCAGCAACACGGTGATCATCGGGATGCCGAGCGGCAGCAGCTCCCTGACCGCGGCATCGGCCTCGGGGCTCGTCTCCCCGCTGAGGTAGCCGCTCGCCGCCGCGGCCACCGCCGCCACCTGGCCGACCCCGAAGCTCCTGGCCGCCACCTCGTCGGTCGGTACGCCGGCCAGCGCCCTGGCCCGTACCCGCAGCTCGGCCGGATCGAACGCGGCCAGCAGCTCGACGACGGCCCGGCGGCGCTCGGCGTGCACGGGGCCGGAGGCGAAGCGCGACACCTGCGCCCGCAGCCACGCGAGCGTGCCGGGCGCGGCGTCCTGCGGGACCGGGGGCGGCACCACGCCGCTGTCTTCCAGTACGGCCGTGGCCTGCGCGTATCGGGTGATGAGCATGTTCCGAGCCTAGGTCCGATTCGCTTCGACGCCCGTCGAAGGGTCCCGGATGACAAACACCCCCATGACCAGGGGGAGAGGCAGTCGCCTCCCCGTGGTCAAGGGGGTATTTGCGCTACGCGGCCAGGTGTTCCGTACGCCCGGTGCCCGGCACCGGATCGGAGGCGTTGCCGGGCGCGGTGCCCGGGACGGTGTCCGGCGTGGGGATGGCGGTGGTGGACGGGTGGCGGTGTTCCCGGAGGGCGGCGATGGCCATCATGACCAGGAGCACGATCTCGGCCAGGACGAGCGCCCGCTCCAGCAGCCCGTAGTAGGCGCCGCCGTTGATCAGCGGGGACAGGAACGAGGCGGGGTGCGTCGCCAGGTAGACCACCAGCGTGATCGCCGAGGTCACCGCCAGGGCTCGCACCGCGTTCCAGCGGGGCAGCGCGCCGCGGGCGCGGGCCAGCATCCAGCCGGCCACCGGCAGCGTGGTGAAGACGACGGCCGCGGACCAGCGGTGGATCTCCCCGGCCATCGACTTGACCGCGACCCCCGCGGGGTCGGTGGGGAAGACGGCGCTGAGCATGAGGCCGGCGGCACCGGCCAGCAGCAGGACCCGGGTGGCCGCGGTGCGCGCGGGCTCGCGGACCGCGAGGCCGTACGCGAGGAAGACGCAGGTGGCGGCGAGGCCGAGCATGCCGGCCACGACCGGCACCAGCCCGCCGGAGACCAGTGCGTAGTCACTGAGGAGAGGCTGCTCGGGCAGCGCGAGCTGGGCGTAGCCCAGCGAGAACACAGCGACCAGCGCACCGGCGACGGCACCCCAGATCATCGCGCCACCTCATCATAAATCTGCTCGAACCGGGCAAGGGAGTTCTGGTGGTCGTGGGTGAGGGCGAGCTCGCGGCTGGCCTTGCCCATGCGCTCGCGCAGCGCGTCGTCGGTGAGCAGCGTCGTCAGGTGCTTGGCGAGCGCGATGACGTCGCGGGGCGGGAACAGGAAGCCGTTCTCGTCGACGAGGTGCGGCAGCGCCATCGCGTCGGCGACGACCACGGGCAGCCCGCTGGCCATGGCCTCCAGCGTCGCGATGCTCTGCAGTTCGGCGATGCTCGGCATGGCGAAGGCGTCGGCGGCGGCGAAGGCCTGCGGCATCTGCTCGTCGGGCACGAACCCGAGCATGAACACCCGGTCGGCCACCCCGATCCGCTTGGCCAGCTGCTCCAGCACCTCGCGCTGGTTGCCGCGGCCGACGAAGGCGAGCTGTGCGTCGGTCTCGTTCAGCACGTACGGCAGCGCCCGCACGAGGTCGTCAAGCCGCTTCTCCTCGTCGAGGCGCCCCACGAACAGCACGGTGTTGCGGTCGGGCAGCCCGAACATCTTGCGCGCCCACTGCTTGGGCTCGGTGTGCGGGTGGAAGCGGGTCAGGTCGATGCCGCACGAGACCGGCTCGACCTCGCCGGCGAAGCCCTGGTCGGCCAGCAGCTTGGCGGCCAGCGGCGTGGGCGTGGTGACCCGCTGGGCGCGGTTGAAGATGCGGCGGAAGTCACGCCAGGCCAGCTGCCCGGCCTTGGCCCGCAGCCGCGCGGGCACGTGCCCGAACTGGAAGAGGTTGTCGGGCATGAAGTGGTTGGTCGCCACGACCGGCACCCCGCGGCGGCGGGCGGCGTTGATGGCGGCCCGGCCGACCACGAAGTGGCCCTGGGAGTGCAGCACGTCGGGGTCGATGGCCTCGACGAGCCGGTCGAGCCGGGTCGGGACCGTCACCCGCATGGTGGGGTGGACCAGCAGCGGCGCCGAGCGCAGCCGGTGCACGATGACCCCGTCGACCACGTCCGCCTTGGCCGGGCCCTCGTCCGACTGGCAGATCACGTGGACCTCGTTGCCGCGCTCCGCCAGGCCGGTGGCCAGGCGGTAGGTGAAGACCGCGGTGCCGTTCACGTCGGGGGGATACGTGTCGGTGGAGATCAGGATCCGGCGGGGACGGTCGGCGACGGGGTGAAGCTCGGGAGTGCGGGTCGGCAGGGGCATGGCCATGTCAGGCGGACCTTTCCAAGGGGGTGGTGCGGGCAAGTGCCACGGTTCCGGCCGCGGTGAGCGCGGCGGCGGCGATGGGGGCAACGCCGGTGGGCAGAGGTTCGCCGAGCAGCAGGGCGCCGAAGGCCACCGCGGTGAGCGGGTCGGCGATCTGCAGCGAGGCGAAGGAGACGCCGAAGTGGCCTACGGCGTAGGCGCGCTGCAGGAGCATCAGGGCGAGCAGCGCGGGGATGGGCAGAGCGAGCAGGTACCACCAGTTCCAGCCCTGTTCTCCGAAGGTGTCGGCGAGCACCCTCATGAGGGTGGCCGTGGCGCCGTAGAGAACTCCGGCACTGGTGGCGAGCAGGGCGGCGCGACCGGCGGGGGAGGCGATCCTGGCACCGGCCCAGAGCAGCACCGCGGCCACCCCGGAGACGGCGAGCAAGGTCGCCACCTCCTGGAGGCTCAGGTACGAGGGGCCGGTTGATGGGGGAACCAGGAGCACCAGGCCGATCAGCCCGATCGCCACGACGGCGGCCGAGCCCAGCTCGGCGCGGGAGGGCCGGCGCCCGTGCAGCGCCGCCGCGAGCGGCAGCGCGAACAGCAGGCTGGCCACGCCCATCGGCTGCACGATCGTCAGCGGGCCGAGACCCAGCGCGACGATGTGCAGGCCGCCACCCGCGACGATGGAGACTCCGCCGATGACCCACCGCGGCCGCCTGATCAGCGTACGGAGGCGGGTCTTGCCGGAGCCGAGTGCTTCGAACTGCTGAAGTGCCGCACCGAGCGCGAAGAACAGCGAGCCGATCAGGGCGATCGCCGCGGCCAGCACAGTCATGAAACGCTCCTCTCACGTGGATAGTCGCCAAAAAGGGTCAAACGGACGTGTCTACAGGGAGTCGCTCGGCCGAATCCTGAGTAGCGGCTCGCTTCTTCCTGATGAAACGGACCCCTTCGACGATCGCGGTGATCGACAATGCGATGCCGAGGCCGAGCAGGAGCCCCTTGATCGGGTCGTTCTCGAAGGCCATGCCGCCGAAGTAGCCGATCAGGGCCGAGTAGACGGCCCAGGAGGAGGTCGCGATCGCGTCGAAGAAGGTGAACGACCGCAGAGGGTGGCGCACCGCGCCCATGGTCAGCGTCGTCGCCGTCCGCCCGCCCGGGATGTACCTGGCCACCACCAGCACCAGCCCGCCTCGCTCGGCCAGCGCGTTGCGCGCCCACACGAGGGCCTTGCGTTCGCGGAGCCGTCCGCCGAACTTGCGGCCGATGAGGTAGGAGATGTGGTCGCCGGCGAAGGCGCCCAGGGCGGCCACCACGATGACCAGCACCAGGTTGGTCTGCCCGGTCACCGCGAACACCCCGGCGGTGATCACCGAGGTCTCCGCGGGCACGATCGGGAAGAACCCGTCGAGCAGCGCGAGGGCGAACAGCGCGACATAAAGCCACGGCGAGGACATGACCTGTTGCAACAGGTCGAGAATCGCGTGAGACATGTCGTGCACTCCGAATCTTCAAGTGGGCCCATCCACCATCTCGGGGGAGGAGCCGCGAGGCATCGGGGGACAACCCCCTAAGGTCACGGGCTAACCCCTGAGGCGTTCTCGGGGTCACACCACCACGAAGGTAAGAAGTCCGCAGTTCACGGCGCATCGGACGTTCGGTACGCACCACCCCCGACTTTCGTCAGGGTCGAGGTACGACCTCCGGCTGACACCATCGATCCTTCCCGGCTCCTCCCGGTGAGTCAGGAGTGCAGGTATCCGCATCCGGGGTGGGGTTAGCCCTACCTTCGCCGGGGTTCTCACACCACGTTCGGCAGGTCCGGGCGCTGCCCGGCGCCCGCTACCGTCGAGGGCGTGAACCACCTCCGCCGATCCGGCCGCCAGGCCGTCTCCGACGTGTTCCTCTGGCTGGCGCTGTCGGTGCTCGCCGCCGCCTCCGGGCCCGATCCGCTCGACGGCCTGGGGCCGTTCGCGGCCGTGACGGGCACGCGTGTCGTGGTGCTGGCCGCGGCCGTCCTCGTGGGGCGGGCCTGGCCGGTGGCCGCGGTCGTGCTCATCACGCTGGCCTCGCCCTGGGACCTGGAGACGAGCTTCGCCACGCTCGACCTCAGCTGGCTGCCGGGGCTGGGGAGCACGAAGGTCATCCCGACGACCCTGCTGTCGATGGGCCTGTTCTGGTACGCCTACCTGGCCGGGCGCCAGATCGATCGCGTGTGGCCGGCGGTGGCCGCGTTCGCCGGGATCGCCGCGGGCGGATGCGTGCTGGTGCTGGCCGAAGGCGGGCGGGCCGAGCAGTGGATCGCCCTGGTGACCGGGATGCTGGGCACGTACGCGGTGCCGTACCTGCTCGGGGGGCTGCGGAGCAGGCTGCGCACCCAGCGCGCGCGGGCGCAGGCGGCGGCCGAGTCGCAGGCGCGCATGCGCGAGCGCACCAGGATCGCGCACGACATGCACGACTCCCTCGGCCACGACCTGGCGCTCATCGCGGTGCGCGCGGCAGGGCTTGAGCTGTCACCGGGGCTGACGTCCGCGCAGGTCAACGCGGCGGGGGAACTGCGCGTGGCCGCGGCGGACGCGACCGAGCGGCTGCGTCAGATCATCGGGCTGCTGCGCGAGCAGGGAGAGAGCGCGCCGCTCGACCCGGTGGACGAGAGCGTCGCCGAACTGGTCGAGCGGGCGCGCGCCTCGGGCATGGAGATCACGTTGCGGCAGGACGGCGGGCCGCCGCTGGCGCACCGGGTGGTCCAGGAGGGGCTGACGAACGCGGCCAAGCACGCGCCGGGCGCGCCCGTGACGGTCACGGTCGAGGAGCTGCGGGTCAGCGTCGTGAACGGGGCGTCGCGCGGGCGGGCCACCGTGATCAGCGGCGGCACCGGCCTGACGGCCCTGCGCGAGCGCGTACGGCTGGCGGGCGGCACCCTGACCGCGGGCCCGCGCGGCGACGGCTACGAGCTGACCGTGGAGCTCCCCCGCGCGGGGGAGGCAGATCCCCGCACAGCGGGATGAGCCGGGCGGCCCGCCGCAGCACGATCGGAGCATGACCAGTGAACGAGCCGGCATAGGCCGGATCACCGCCGCGATCGTCGCGATGGCCGCCATGCTCCCCTACCTCACCATCAAGCTGCTCTGGCTGGCGGGCAACCCCGTCGGCGTCTCCGACCCGGCCTTCCTCGCCAATCCCGTCATGGTCGCCATGAACGCCATGACGTTCGGCATGGACCTGGTGGGGCTGGTGCTGGCGCTGTCGTTCACCATGCGGTGGGGGATGCGGCTGCCCGCCTGGCTCGTGCTGCTGCCCATGTGGGTCGGCATCGGCCTGCTCTCGGTGATCCTGGTGACCGCGCCGGTGGGCGTGCTGGTCGAGGGCCTGTCGGTCTTCCCCGCGGACGGCCCGATCGCACCGTGGGTGTACATGGCGGTCTACGGCGGATTCATCGGCCAGGCGATCGGGCTGAGCACGGCCTTCGCCCTCTACGCCCGTGACCGCTGGCCGCGGGCGTTCCGCGCGGTCCGCCCGGCGCCGGCCGCGACTCTGCCGCTCCAGCGGATCATGGCCGGCGGCGCGCTCGCCGTGGCACTGCCGCTCGCCGGCATCAAGCTCTTCTGGGCCTTCGGCGGCACGCTCGGCCTGCCCCCGGAGATGGCGGCGGTCTCCGGCACCACCGCCTTCCTGCAGAACGGCCTGAAGGGCGCGCTCATCGCCGCCGCCGCGTTCGCACTGCTCGCCCTGGTCAAGGGGTACGGCGGGCGCGCCCTGGCCATCGCCTGGGTGGGGTCGGGTTCGATGTTCGGCTGGGGCCTCTACGGCCTGATCGTCACGCTGAGTGCGGGCCCGCTGGCCGGGACGGTGGCCATGCCGGTGCCGGACCTGGTGGAGCTGTTCGCGACGCTCACCGGCCTGGTGATGGCCTGCTGCGGCGCGATCGTGCTGGCCGAGCGGTCAGGCGTGGGCGACGTGCATGCGGCGCAGGACCCGCTTGAAGGCCAGGACGGAGAAGGCGATCGCCGAGCCGCTGATCAGCGCGACCACGCCGGTGCGGACCAGCATGTAGCCCTGGAGCTGTGACTCGTTGAGCGCCAGCCAGATGCTCACCGTGGAGTTGGCCAGCAGCACGAAGCCCCACAGCAGCGTGATCCTGGCGAAGAACCTGCGCATCCGGGCGTGCCTGAGCACCACGGACGGCAGCGGGACGTAGTCGAGGGTGAGCTTCTGCACGAGCGGCTTGTTCAGCCGGACCGAGGCCAGGAAGACCACGCTGATGCAGATGGTGCCGAGCTCCGGCTGGATGGCCCAGTAGTGCCAGTCGCCGGTCCAGAAGGAGACCGCCGTCCTGAACGACAGCGCCAGCGCCGCCATCCACATCGTGGCCGGGACCTTGGCCCGCCGCGCCAGCCGCCAGACCAGTCCGCCGAACAACCACGCCAGGCCCGCGAACAACGCGCCCTGCGTGCCCAGCAGCCACACGCTGGCATACACGATGACCAGCGGCGCCACGACCGCCTCCAGCAGCTTCGGCACCGCGTCGCGGGCGAGCGTGGTCAGGCGAGGCAAGGTGATCGGAGGGTGGTTCAAGGCTGCTCCGCAGGTAGGCCGAGATCCTATGACTACCCGGGCAGCGGGGAACCGGGCTTGCCGAACGGATCGGTCGGTGTAACGGCACGGACACCTCGGCACGCCGGGCGGCGCGCCGGTGGCCAACCGTACCTGACCGGCCTGAGTGCGACTGCCTCTTTTGCCACGTTCCACGCGAAGGCTACATACGCCTCACCTGGCCGATAGGCCGACCTTACCCCAGCGATGTAGTGGCCAGCTTGGCGCCGAACCCCAGGAACAACGCCCCCACGCCGCTCGTCAGCCCGGCCGACAGCTTGCGCCGCGAACGGAACTGCCCGGCCAGGAAGGTCCCGCTGAAGATCAGCATGGTCAGGTAAAGGACGCTGAACAGCTGGACGATCGCGCCCAGGATGAGGAACGAGAACGCCGGAGCGGCGTACCCGGGGTCCACGAACTGGATGAAGAACGAGACGAAGAACAGGATCGCCTTCGGGTTCAGCAGGCTGACCACCAGGGCCTTGCGGAACGGGTTGACGCGGTCGACCGGCTCGGCGGTGTGGGCGGTCTCGGTCGCCGGGGCGCGCCAGGCCCGCCAGGCGCCGCGCAGCATCTGGAAGCCGATCCAGGCCAGGTAGCCGGCTCCGGCGTACTTGACGATCGTGAACAGCAGCGGGTTCGACTTCAGGAGCGAGGCGGCGCCGGCGGCGGCCAGCAGCATGAGGACCGAGTCGCCGACGAACACGCCGGCGGCGGCGCGGTAGCCCTGCTTCACGCCGCGCTGGGCGGCCAGGCTGAGGACGTAGAGGGAGTTGGGTCCTGGCAGCAGGATGATGAAGAACGCACCGGCCACGAAGGTCCAGAGGTCAGTGATGCCGAAGTACATGGCTGCGAGCTCCTGAAAGACGGGATAATTCAGGATAGGGGGAGGTTGTCAAGCAGGAAGCGCGTTCTGACCTCGACCGGAGCCTTCGGCAGCGTCACCAGCTCGTAGCCGTAGTCCTCGTAGGCCCCGGTCACCGCGGTGTAGGTGCGCTCCGCCTCCTCCACCGACTGCTTGCGCTCGGCGTCGTTGCGGAAGATCTCCGGCCAGGGCGGGGCGGCGAAGACGCGCCGGTGGTAGCGGTGGCGCAGCGCCGCCCGGTGGACGTGGTCCGGCACCGGCCGGCCCTCCAGCCGCAGGTAGCCGATCACGTCCACGACACCGCGGTCGAAGAAGACGGGGCCGGGCCTCAAGGCGGCGGCCCGGTACGAGCGCAGCTCCCAGGAGAGCATCAGCTCGGCGAACAGGTCCTTGTCCGCCCAGGGCAGCGCACGCCCGCCGATCGCGCTCTGGTCCTGGATGATCGCCCGGCCCGCTTCCTCGGTCCTGGTGTACCCCGCCGCTTCCAGCCGGTCGATCAGGGTGCTCTTGCCCGATCCCGGCCCGCCGGTCAGGACGATGAACCGCTCAGGGCCGGTACCAGATCCCTCCATTGACCCGAGCGTAACCGAGGCTCCGGTACGCGGCGTCGGTCAGGGCCTGGCCGCGGGGGTTGATGCCCAGGCCGCTGCCCTGCTTGTTCATGGAGTAGCCGAAGGCCAGCCGGGCGCCCGGGTCGCAGAAGCCGACCGAGCCGCCCATGCCCGCGTGGCCGAACGCCGACTCCGACATCAGCGCGCCCTCGCTGTCGGCCGCGGGAAGGTGCCGGTTGTCGGTGGACTTCATGAAGCCCGCCGACCAGCGCGTCGGCACTCCGAGCACCGCGTCCATGCCCGCCGACTCGGTCCTGGCCATGATCGAACGCTGCTCGGCCGGAACGAGCTCGCCCAGCGACAGCGGCCGGTACATGCCGGCCAGCCCGCGCGCGTTGGTGATCGCGCCGACCGAGCCGTACTCGCCGGCGTGCGACTCCCGGGTGTCGGATGAGGTCATGAAGCCGCCGTCGTTGCCCAGGAGCAGCGCCGGCATGGACGACGGGTCGGAGAACGCCGTGACGTAGAACGACGGCAACTCGGGCGGGATGTCGGCCGGAATCGTCGGCGCCACCCGGCCCTCCTGCTCCTCCGGCAACCCCAGCCAGAACTCCAGCGCGAGCGGCTCGGCCACCTCTTCGCGGAAGAACGTGCCCAGCGAGCGCCCGCTGACCCGCCTGACGATCTCGCCGACCAGGAAGCCGAAGGTCAGCGCGTGGTAGCCGTGCCGGGTCCCCGGCTCCCAGAACGGCTCGGCCACGGCCAGCCGCTCGGCCATCAGCTTCCAGTCGTGGAACGCGCCCGCGGGCAGCGGCTCGCGCAGCACCGGCAGACCGGCCTGGTGGGCGAGCACGTGCCTGACGAGGGTGGCACCCTTGCCGGCGGCGCCGTACTCCGGCCAGTAGCGGATGACCGGGGCGTCGAGATCGAGCTCGCCGCGGGCGGCGAGCAGGTGGGCGCACAGCGCGGTGGCGCCTTTCGTGCACGACCAGACGTGGCCGATGGTGTCGTGGAGCCAGGGCGTCCCCGGAGCGGCCTCGCCGCCCCACAGGTCGACGACGACCTCGCCGCCGACCATCACGCAGACCGATGCGCCGACCTCGCCGCGCTCGGCGAGGTTGCGCTCGAACTCCTCCCGGACCAGGGAGAACCGGGGATCGCAGGTGCCTTGTACCGTCATTCCCTGACTTGACCACCGAAGCGGGCTCGCGTCTACACCTTGTCGTACGCCGCCCGCGCCCGATCGATCTCGTCCAGGTGCTGGTGGGCCCAGCCGACCAGAGCGCCCACGATCTCCCGCAGAGTGCAGCCCAGCGGCGTCAGGTCGTAGTCCACGTGGGGCGGGATGACCGGATGGACCGTCCGCCTGACCAGCCCGTCGCGCTCCAGGCCGCGCAGAGTGACGGTGAGCATGCGCTGGCTGATGCCCGGGATGGCCCGGCGCAGCTCGGTGAAGCGGTGGGTGCCGGTGCTGAGGTTGTAGAGCACGACCGTGGACCACTTGTCGCCCACGCGGTCGAGCACCTCGCGGGCGCGGCAGTTGGCCTCGGTCTCCGTCAGGTACTCCACGGTTCTCTCCAGGTAACTAACGCAGGAAAAAGTGCGATCTATGCGCCTACCACGACGGTAATCCATCATGCCGTTAGTTACGAGAAGGAACCGTAAAGGAGTGCCCCGATGTCCCGAGACCACGCCATGGTCCGCGAGTTGATCGCCGTCCACGACGGTCTGCGCCGGGAGCTGAAGGAACTGCGCGGCGCGAGCGAGATCACCGGTGATCTGCGGGTGCGCTGCATGTACTACTGCCACCACGTAGAGATGCACCACACGGTGGAGAGCCACTACCTGTTCACCACCCTGCGGGCGCGCTTCCCCGAGTCCGCCGAGGTCATCGACCGTCTTGAGCGCGAGCACGGCAAGGTCGCCGAGATCCTCGCCGCCATCGAACGCGCCGCGGACTTCCGCGAGGACCTCGAACGGCTGGCCGGCGAACTGCTGGCCCACCTCGACTACGAGGAGGAGCAGCTGGCTCCCTTCTTGTCACGGCTGTAGAGGCGCCTGTCAATTTGGGTCTTGTTCCGGACAGACGTCGGATCTATTCTCCGTTTGCTCGTTAGTTAAGTTTCCTAATGAACGAGTAGGAGCGGACCCCATGCATCGTTCAACGCGGCTGATCACTCTGGCCGCCGTCTGTCTGGCCCTCTTACCCGCACTGCCCGCCGAAGCCGCGCCCACCCGGCTTGAGGCGGAGAACGCCACGATCTCGCAGGGTGCCGTCGAGTCCAACCACGCCGGCTTCTCCGGGACGGGCTTCGTCAACGGCGACAACGTGGCGGGGCCGTACGTGGAGTGGACCTTCGACGCCCCCGCCGCGGGCACCGCCACCCTGGCCCTCCGCTACGCCAACGGCACCACCGCCAACCGTCCCAGTGACATCTCCGTCAACGGCACCCTGATCGCCGACGACCGCGCCTTCAACCCCACCGGCGCCTGGAGCACCTGGGCCACCGCCACGCTGACCGCACCGGTCGTGGCCGGCGCGAACACGATCAGAGCCACGGCCTCCGCCGCAGGCGGCAACCCGAACTGGGACTACCTGGACGCCGAGGTCGCCGCCACACCGGGCAACGACCACCAGGCCGAGGACGCCACGATCACCCAGGGCGTGGTGGAGTCCAACCACGCCGGGTTCACCGGCACCGGCTTCGTCAACTACGACAACGTCACCGGTTCCGCCGTCGAGTTCACCGTGAACGCGGCCGCCGCCGGCAACGCCACCCTGACCTTCCGCTACGCCAACGGCACCACCGTCAACCGCCCGATGTCCATCAGCGTCAACGGCAGCGCCCAGACCAAGGACTTCCCCGGCACCGGCGCGTGGAGCACCTGGCAGGAGGTCCAGGTGAACGCCGCCCTGAACGCGGGCGCCAACACCGTCAGGGCCAGCTCGACCACCGCCAACGGCGGCCCCAACCTCGACCGCCTCGGCGTCGGCGTCACCGGGCCGCCCGACACCGAGAAGCCCACCGTCCCCGGCGACCCGCGCTCGACCGGGACCACGTCCAGCTCGATCTCGCTGGCCTGGAACGCCGCCACGGACAACAGCGGCTCGATCAAGGACTACCGGGTACGCGAGGGTGACACCGTCGTCGCCACCGTCACCGGCACCACGGCCACCGTGACCGGCCTGGCAGGCTCCTCCACGCACACCTACACCGTGACCGCGCGCGACCCGTCCAACAACGAGTCCGACCGCAGCGCCGCCGTCACCGCCACCACCCGGCCGCCCACCGGCGGCGGCACCCCGGTCGAGGCCAACGGCCAGCTGCGGGTCTGCGGGATCAAGCTCTGCAACGAGAACGGCAAGCAGATCCAGCTGCGCGGCATGAGCAGCCACGGCATCCAGTGGCACTACGACTGCCTCAACACCGCCTCGCTCAACGCCCTGGCCGACGACTGGAAGTCGGACGTCCTTCGCATCTCCATGTACATCCAGGAGGGCGGCTACGACACCAACCCCCGGGCGTTCACCGACCGGGTGCACAACCTGATCGAGCAGGCCACCTCCCGCGGCATGTACGCCATCGTCGACTGGCACATGCTCAACCCCGGTGACCCGTTCGCCCAGAACAACCTCAACAAGGCCAAGACGTTCTTCACCGAGATCGCCCAGCGCCACAACAACAAGAAGAACCTGCTCTACGAGGTCATGAACGAGCCCAGCGGCGTCGCCTGGTCGCGCATCCGCGACTACGCGCACCAGATCATCCCGGTCATCAGGGCCAACGACCCCGAGAGCACGATCCTGGTCGGCACCCGCGCCTGGTCCTCGCTCGGCGTCTCCGAAGGCTCCGACGAGAGCGAGATCATCAGCAACCCGGTCAACGCGACCAACATCATGTACACGTTCCACTTCTACGCCGCCTCGCACGGCAGCAACTACCTCGGCACCCTGTCCCGCGCGGCCGACCGGCTGCCGATGTTCGTCACCGAGTTCGGCACGCAGACGTCCTCGGGCGGCGGCGGCAACAACTTCACCAGGTCGCAGCAGTACATCGACCTGATGGCACAGAAGAAGATCAGCTGGGTCAACTGGAACTTCTCCGACGACCCCCTGTCCGGCGCCGTCTTCACCGAGGGCACCTGCCCCGGCGGCCCCTTCACCGGCACCAGCCGGCTGAAGGAGGCGGGACGGTGGATCCGCGACCAGGTCCGCCTGCCTGACGACTTCTGAGCGCCGACTCGGGCGCCGTGCGCGAGGGGATCCGCGCACGGCGCCCGGACCAGCGACTGGAACCTCCCCCAGGGGCAGGTCCCACACTGGTTCCCATGATGAACATCGGGGAATTCGCCGAGCTGACCGGTCTGAGCCTGAAGGCCCTGCGCCTGTACGACGAGCAGGGCCTTCTGCCGCCCGTCTCGGTGGACCCGTGGTCGCGGCACCGCCGCTACAGCGCGACCCAGTTCGAGCACGCGCTCAGGCTCAAGGCCGCCCGCGCCGCCGGCCTGCCCCTCGCCGAGGCGCCCAAGCTGCTCCAGGACGCCGAGTCCGCGACGGCCACGCTGGCCGGGCACCGCGCCAGGCTGGCCGCCGACCGCGAGCGCCAGGACGCCGCCCTCGACGCCCTCGAACGCCTGCTCGCCGGCCCCGTCAGCTGGCAGACAGAGGTACGGCAGGCCGAAGCCCAGCCCTGGGCCGGAGTCGTCCTGCCCCCGGACCTCGCCAGTGACGAGGAGGCCAACGAGCTGTTCGCCGGACTGTGGCGGCGCCTGGACGCGGAGGGCAACCGCCCGACCGGCGCGTTCTGGACCACGATCAGGGCCGCCCCCGGCAGCGAGACCGAGGTCCAGGTGCTGTGCTGCTGGCCGGTCGCAGCCCTGCCGCCGGAGTCCTGGACGGACGTCGAGCGCGGCACGATCGAGACGGGACAGGAGATGGTGGTGCGCTGGCGCTGGGACCAGGACGTGCCCATGGTGGAGGGCGCCACCCACCCGGCCGTGCTCGCGCTGCTGGCCGCGGCGCAGGAGAGCGGCGCCGAGGTGTCGCTCGCCCAGGTGCGCCAGATCGGCCTTCTGGAGGAGGGGCAGCCGGTGGGCATGGAGGTGGCCGTGCACCTGAAGTCGTGAGCACCCGGCAGGATGGAGTGCGTGCGCGTATCCATCCTCGGCCCGCTGGAGGTCACGAACGACGGCGTCCCCGTGGCCGTGGGCGGCGCCCGGGTACGCGCGCTGCTGGCGATGCTCGCGCTGGAGGCGGGGCAGGTCGTCGGCGCCGAGCGCCTGATCGACGCGCTGTGGCCGGAGGAGCCGCCGGCCAACGCGGCCAACGCCCTGCAGACCCTGGTCAAGCGCCTGCGCGCCGCGTTGCGCCCGTACGTGACGGTGGACGGCCGCGCGGGCGGCTACGTCCTGCCGATCCCGCGCGAGCACGTGGACGCCCACGCCTTCACCCGGGCCGTCCGCAAAGAGGATCGCGAGGCCGCCCTGGAGGCGGCGCTGGCCCTGTGGCGGGGTCCCGCGCTGGCCGACCTGCTGGTGGTGCCGCACCTGGCCAACGTCGCGGCGGGCCTGCGCGAGGAACGCCTGCTCGCCCTGGAGGCCCATGCCCTGGCCGTGCTGGCACGGGAGCCGGGCTCGGGTGAGGCCGCCACCCTGGCCGCCGCGCTGAGCGAGGAACTGGCCGCGCAGCCGCACCGCGAGCGCCTGGCCGGTCTCGCCATGCGCGCCCTGGCCGCCGCCGGCCGCCAGGCCGACGCGCTCGCGCTGTTCGAGCGGGTCAGGGGCGCCCTGGCCACCGACCTGGGCGTGGACCCCGGACCCGGCCTGCGCGCCGCCCACCTCGCCGTGCTCAAGGGCGAGGTCCCGGCCCGGCGTCCCGAGCCGCGCCAGGCCAAGGGGAACGTACGCGCCCCGCTCACCGGCTTCGTGGGCAGGGCCGACGAACTGACCCAGCTCGTGAGCCTGCTCGGGCAGGCGAGGCTCGCGACGATCGTCGGGCCGGGCGGCGCCGGCAAGACCCGCCTGGCCACCGAGGCCGCCCTGCGCGAGGCCGATGCCTGGATGATCGAACTGGCCCCGATCGCCGACCCGGCCGACGTCCCCGGCGCGCTGTCGGGCGCGCTCGGGCTGCGCGACGACCTCAACCAGCCGGGCGAGGACCCGGTGACCCGTGTGGCCGAGCGGCTCGGGCGCGAGCGGGCGCTGATCGTGCTGGACAACTGCGAGCACGTGATCGAGGCCGCCGCCGTCGTGGCCGAGCGGCTGCTGTCCCTCTGCCCCGGCCTGCGGGTGCTGGCCACCAGCAGAGAACCGCTGAACGTCGCGGGCGAGCGGCTCGTGCCCATTCCGCCGCTGGAACTGCCGCCCGAGGGCGTGGACGCCGAACGGGCCGCCGCCTACCCCGCGGTGCGGCTGCTGCTGGACCGGGCGGACGCGGCACGGCCGTCGTTCCGGCTGGACGAGGGCAACGTCGGTGACGTCGCGGCCATCTGCCGCCGCCTCGACGGCATGCCGCTGGCCATCGAACTGGCCGCCGCCCGGCTGCGCACGATGACCGCGCGTCAGCTCGCCGAGCGCATCGACGACCGGTTCCGGCTGCTGACCGGCGGCAGCCGTACCGTGTTGCCCCGGCAGCAGACGCTCAGAGCGGTCGTCGATTGGAGCTGGGACCTGCTCACCGCCGGCGAGCGGGCGCTGCTGCGGCGGATGGGAGTGTTCGCGGGCGGCGCGGCGCTGGAGTCGGTGGAGGCGGTGTGCGGCGGCGACCCGGACGTTCTGGGCGCGCTGATCGACAAGTCGCTGGTGCGGGCGGGCGACGACGGGCGTTACCGGATGCTGGAGACGATCCGCGCCTACGCGCTGGAGCGGCTGGCCGAGGCGGGGGAGAGCGGGCAGTTCCGGAGGCGGCTGGCACTCCACATGCGCGAGGTGGCCGAGACGGCGGTGCCGTACCTGCGGACGGATGAGCAGATCGCGTGGATCGAGCGGCTGGCGGCCGAGCGCGACAACTGCGCGGCGGCGCTGCGCTGGGCGCTGGACGAGCGCGAGGTCGAGACGGCGCTGCGGTTGTGCGGCGCGCTGAACTGGTACTGGTGGATGTGCGGCTACCGGCAGGAGTCCGCGCAGTGGGCCGAGCAGGCACTCGCGCTGACGGGCGGGGAGCCGCCGCCGGGGCTGGCGGAGGCCTTCGCGGCGTGCAGGTTCGCGGTCGGGGTGACGATGTTCGGCCGGATCGTGGTGGACCGGCCGCGGCTGATCCAGCTCTCGGCCGACATGGACGCGCTGATCGCGCGGGCCGAGCGTGAGGGGCCGGTCCATCCGATGCTGCGGATCGGCAAGGCCGTCACGGCGATGATGGCCGGGCGTGACGACCACGCCCACGGACTGCTGCTGTCCTACGCCGAGGACGAGGACCTGTGGCTGGCCAGTTCGGCGCTCATGCTCAGGGGCCCGCACGCGACCGAGGAGGCGATGGAGCGGGCGGTGGCCGGGTTCAGGAAGATCGGCGACCGGTGGGGGCTGAGCGAGGCGCTGCTGCAGCTCGCCGCCCTGCGCGCCGGCGAGGGACGGCCGGTGACCGACCTGTACACGGAGGTGACCTCGCTGACCAGCGCGTGGATCAGCGCCAACGAGTCGGTCTCGACGCTGACCAGGATGGCGGTGCTGCGGGCGCAGGGCGGCGACCTGGAGGGCGCGGCGGCCGACCTGGCCAAGGCCAGGCTGGGCGTCACCGACGAGATCAACCCGGACGTGCTCGTGCAGCTCAGGCTGGGCGAGGGGATGATCGGCTACCAGCGCGGCGAGTACGGCCAGGCGCTGACCGCGCTGTCGGCCGCCGTGGACATGCTGGCGGACGCCGCGCCGATCCCGCAGCTCGTCGCCACGGTACGCACCCGCTACGGCAGAGCCCTGGTGGCCTCCGGCGACCTGCCCGGCGGGCTCGCCCAGCACCGGGAGGCCCTGGCGGCCATGAGGGGCACGCCCCCGGGTTCGGCGCCCGACCTGCCGGTGCTGGCGGCCGTCTTCGGCGGCTTCGCCCTGGCGGCGCTGGCCGGCGGCGAGGTGGAGCGCGCGGCCCTGCTGTTCGGCGCCGGCCGTGCCGACGTCGCGACCGACACCGACGCCGGGATGGCGGCGGCGCGGGCCGCGCTGGGCGACGACCGCTTCGCCGAGCTGCGCGCCAGGGGCGCGGCCCTGGCCGAGGACGAGCTCTACGACCTGATCGGCAGCATCACGTAGGACGGCGAGTGGATCGTGGTCAGCCCGTCCGTCGGCGGCAGCCGTGCCATGGTGGCGAGTTCGGCGCCGTCGCGGGTTCTCATCGGACCCTTCTGTTGTAGGCGCGCAGGGCGAGCGGCACGAAGACGGCGAGAAGGGCGGCGGTCCAGCCGAGGGTGATCCAGACGTCGGCCGCGTCCAGCCCGCCGACCATGAAGCCGCGCAGGGACGCGGCCAGGTGCGAGACCGGGTTCACCGACATCCAGGCGGTCAGCCAGCCCGGCAGGTCCGTGGCGGGGATGAAGGCGCTGCTGCCGAAGGTGAGGGGGAGCAGCACGGCCGTCGAGACGCCCTGCATCGCGGTGACCGACTTGGCGATCACGCCGATCCAGGCCGAGGCCCAGCTCAGCGCCATCGTGAACAGCAGCACCAGGCCCAGCCCCGCCAGCGCCTGCGGCGGCGAGGTGGTGACGCGGAAGCCGACGACGTAGCCGACCAGCACCGACATCGCCAGCGTGACCGTCATCGTGCACAGGTCGGCGAGAATGCGCCCGGCCAGCGGCGCCATCCGGGCGATCGGCATCGTCCTGAACCGGTCGAAGACGCCGTTGCCGATGTCGGTGGCCAGGTTCATGCCGGTGCCGATCGTGGCCATCAGCGCCACCTGCACCAGCACGCCGGGCAGCATGTACTGCACGGCCTGGCCCCGGTCGCCGCCCGCCGCGCCGCCGAACAGGTAGACGAAGATGACGATCATGAAGACCGGCTGGATGAGCATGGCGAGCAACTGGCCGGGACTGTTCTTCAACGGCACCAGGCTGCGCCAGGTCAGGGTGAGGCTCTGCGAGATCATGCGCGTGCTCCGGTGAGGGTGAGGAAGACGTCGTCGAGTGAGGGCAGCCGCAGCGCGTGCTCGGCCAGCACGATCCCGGCCTCGTCCAGCTTCCTGAGTACGGCCGGCGCCATGGCCAGGTCGTGGATCGGGACGCTCAGCTCGCCGGACCCGAGGATGGCCATGGCCTTCTCCTCGTCCTCGGCCCGCAGCGGCCTGATGTCCAGCCGGTGCCCGCCGGCCATGGCCTTGAGCTGGTCGGGCGTGCCGCCGGCGGCCACCCGGCCCGAGTCGATGAGCAGGATGTCGTCGGCGAGCTGGTCGGCCTCCTCCAGGTACTGCGTGGTCAGCAGCACGGTCACCTCGCCGGCGACCAGTTCCCTGACCACCTCCCACAGCTCGCCGCGCGCATGCGGGTCGAGCCCGGTCGTCGGCTCGTCGAGGAACAGCACACTCGGCCGGCTGACGAGGCTGACGGCCAGGTCGAGGCGGCGGCGCATGCCACCGGAGTACCCGGACACGGCCCGCCCGCCGGCCTCGGTCAGCCCGAACCGCTCCAGCAGTTCCGTCGCCCGCGCCCTGGCCGAGGAGCGGCTCATGCCGAGCAGGCGGCCCATCATCCTGAGGTTCTGCGCGCCGGTGAGCTTCTCGTCCACCGACGCGTACTGGCCGGTCAGGCCGATCAGCTTGCGTACCTCGGCGGGGCGCTCCGCCACGTCGTGCCCGTGGACGCGGGCCCGCCCCCCGTCGGGGCGCTGCAACGTGGCCAGAATGCGTACCGCCGTGGTCTTTCCCGCGCCGTTCGGGCCGAGCACGCCCAGGACCGTTCCGGCCCGCGCGCCGAGGTCGACCCCGTCCAGGGCCGCCTTGCCGCCGTATCTCTTGACCAGCCCTTCGGCTTCGATCGCGTAGTCCATGCCCCGAGGTTCGCGGGCTGTGCTGGCAACGGGCTGGCAACGGGCTGGTAACGGGCTGGCAGGGGCCTGGCGGCTAGCCGGCAGCCCGCGCGGCCAGGGGGAGGACGCGGTGCGGTACGACGGTGGACAGCGTGATCACCGTCGTGCTGCGCCGTACGCCGTCGATGGTCAGCATGTGGTCGATGATCTCCTGGATGTGCTCGTGGTCGCGGCCGGCGATGCGGCACCACACGTCGCCGGGTCCGGTCACGATGTAGGCCTCGATCAGCTCGGGGATGGCCGCCAGGGTGCGGGAGATGTGCTCGCGGGAGGCCTGCTGCACCTCCAGCGTGGTGAACGCCTGCACCGGGTAGCCCAGCGCGGCGGGGGAGAGGCCGGGGCCGAAGTCGGTGATCACTCCGTCGGCGGCCATGCGGTCCAGGCGGGCCTGGACGGTCCCGCGGGCCACGCCCAGCAGCCGGGCGAACTCCAGCAGGCCGCTGCGGGGATGCTCGGCGACCAGCCGGAGGATCCGGAGGTCGAGCGCGTCCAGCCCGGCACGCTTGGCTGCCATTTTGACTCCTTTCCCTGGGCTTCTACTGTCAGATCGTCAGGATAGCGGGCGGCCGGTTGTCATATCCGGCAGGTGTCCGCAGACTGCGTCCTCATGGAGCACAAGTTTCCGTTCCGTCCCTACACGCCGGATCGGTACGAGCCGGACGAGATGCTCGCCCGCGGCCGCGAGTTCTACGACTTCCTCGACCGGCGCCGCAGCGTCCGCTTCTTCAGCGACGAGCCGGTCCCGCTCCGCTGCGTCGAACTGGCGGTGCTGGCGGCCAACACCGCCCCTTCCGGCGCCCACCAGCAGCCGTGGAAATTCGTCGTGGTCGGCGACCAGGAGACCAAACGCCGTATCAGGGACGCCGCCGAGGTCGAGGAGCGGCAGAACTACGAGGGCGGCCGGCTGCCCGCCGAATGGCGCGAGGCACTGGCCCCGCTGGAGACCACCTCCGACAAGCGCTACCTGGAGGTGGCGCCGTGGCTGGTGGTCTGCTTCGCCGAGAAGTACGGCCTGCGTCCCGACGGCGGCAAGACCAAGCACTACTACGTCAACGAGAGCGTCGGCATCGCCTGTGGCCTGTTCATCGCCGCGTTGCACGCGATGGGCCTGTCCACGCTCACCCACACGCCCAACCCGATGGCCTTCCTCACCGAGATCTGCGAGCGCCCCGCCAACGAGCGCCCCTACATCCTGTTCCCCGTGGGTTACGCCGCCGCGGAGGCCGAGGTCCCTGACCTAACCAGGAAGCCACTAGAGCAAGCCATGGTGCACTACCGCTGAATTGGGCCTTTTCCGGCTGAGCGGAAGTCTTCACTCTCGGTGCAGGCGCGCGTCAACACACCCCCCTAATCGCGCGCCTGAGGAGGAACGAGGTGAGACGCCGATTAACGATCCTGCTTGCCGTCCTCGGTCTGTTCTGCCTGACCGGCATCACCGAGGTGGGCGCGGGTGCCGAACCGCCCGCGAACAAGCAGTATCGGGTTCAGGGCCCGGCCGACGCGCGCCAGCGCAGCGCGGTCTCGGGCACCGGCGCGGCCATCGAGGAGGTGGCGGCTGACTCGGTCCTGGTCACCGCGACGTCCGCCGAGGTCGCGGCGATCAAGAAGCTCGGCTACCGGGTCACGGAGGTGCCACGCCCGTTATCCCCGTCCGGCGCGGCAGCGTTTGACTTCCCGCCGTCGGACTCGGGCTACCACAACTACGCGGAGATGAACGCCAACATCAACGCTCTCGTCGCCGCCAAACCGTCCATCGCCAGCAAGTTCGTCTACGGCACGTCGTACCAGGGCAGGCAGCTCGTCGGCGTGAAGATCAGCGACAACGTCGGCACCGACGAGAACGAGACCGAGGTGCTGTTCACCGCGCACCAGCACGCGCGCGAGCACCTCACGGTCGAGATGGCGCTGTACCTCATGCACCTGCTGGCCGACAACTACGGCACCGACGCGCGCATCACCAACCTGGTGAACTCGCGCGAGATCTGGATCCTGCCGGACCTGAACCCGGACGGCGGCGAGTACGACATCGCGACGGGCAGCTACCGCTCCTGGCGCAAGAACCGCCAGCCGAACTCCGGCTCGTCGGCGGTCGGCACCGACATGAACCGCAACTGGAACTACAACTGGGGCTGCTGCGGCGGCTCCTCCGGCTCGACCTCCAGCGAGACCTACCGGGGCACGGCCCCCGAGTCGGCGGTCGAGGTGAAGGCGGTGGCCGACTGGGTGCGCACCCGGGTGGTGGGCGGCAAGCAGCAGATCAGGTCGCACATCGACTGGCACACCTACAGCGAGCTGATCCTGTGGCCCTACGGCTACACCTTCAGCGACACGGCGCCGGGCCTGACCCAGGACGACCGTGACGCGCACGCCACGCTCGGCCAGAACATGGCCTCCACCAACAACTACACGCCGGAGCAGGCCAGCGACCTGTACATCACCGACGGGACCATCGACGACTGGATGTGGGGGGTCTACAAGATCTTCAGCTTCACGTTCGAGATGTACCCGCGCACCGCGAGCCCCGGCTTCTACCCGCCGGACGAGCAGATCGTGCCGCAGACCACGCGCAACCGCGAGGCCGTCCTGCGCTTCCTGGAGTACTCCGACTGCGTCTACCGCATCATCGGCAAGGAGGCCCAGTACTGCGGCACCACGCCGGGCAACACCGTCTGGTCCGACGACTTCGAGACCGACAAGGGCTGGACCGTGGTCCCGGGCAGCGCCACGACGGGTCTGTGGGAGCGCGGTGACCCCGAGGCCACCACCTCCAGCGGCGCCAAGCAGCTCGGCACGACGGTCAGCGGCACCAACGACCTGGTGACCGGCCGCCTGGCCGGGGCCGCGGCGGGCGACCACGACATCGACGGCGGGCTGACCTCGATCCAGTCGCCACAGATCACGCTGCCGGCCACGGGGACGCTGTCCCTGTCGCTGTCGTGGTACCTGGCCCACGGCTCCAACTCCTCCAACGCGGACTACTTCCGCGTGAAGGTCGTCGGAAACACCACCTCCCAGGTGTTCGAGCAGCTGGGCGCGGCCAGCAACCGCAACGGCTCGTGGGGCGTGGCCAACGCCAACCTGACCGCGTTCGCGGGCCAGACCGTCCGCGTCCTCATCGAGGCCGCCGACGCCTCGACCGCCTCCCTGCTGGAGGCGGGCGTCGACGACGTCAAGATCACGCAGCAGCCGTAGCCGGCGCCCGACGGCGCGCCCCCACCCGCGTGTGGGGGCGCGCTCTTGTCTGCGGGCCCGGCCGCTTCGCGCGTCCGGCTGTCTTGCGGGTACGGCTGTCTTCCGCGTGCGGCTGTCTTGCGGGTACGGCGGAGCCGCCGTTACGGTGCGCTTTTAACCCGTGGCGCGGAGTTGGTGACCAGCTGCGGCGATTGAAGATGGAATTAGGTCTTGTAAGGCATGGGTGTCAAGCCTACGATCGCCATAACTCTTAGGAAACTTTCCTAAGAGAAGATCTGAACCGAGGCAATCATGGCGCGCCCCCCACCCCCCACAGCCTGCCACGATCACCATCCGTTGCCGCCCGTACCACCTGCCTGACCCCTCACAGGGCAGGACACCCCCCACAGTTCTCCCGCCGAGGGAGCGATCATGCGGCGTACCCTTCCTTTACTTTCCCTGACCGCGCTGGCAAGTCTGCTGTTAGCCCTCCTCGTTCCAGGGCCCGCTCAGGCCGCCTCGGCCACCGCGGCGTTCACGAAGACCTCCGACTGGGGCAGCGGCTTCGAAGGCCGCTACACCGTCACCAACGGCACCACGAGCACGATCAACGGCTGGAAGGTCGAGTTCGACCTGCCCTCCGGCATCACGGTCGGCTCGTTCTGGGATGCCACCCTGGCACGTAGCGGGCAGCACTTCACCTTCGGCAACGTCGGATGGAACGGCACCCTCGCCCCGGGCGCCGCGGTCACCTTCGGCTTCCTCGGCAATCCGGGCGGCGCGCAGGCCGTACCGCAGAACTGCAAGCTCAACGGCAACCCGTGTGACGGCGTGCCCACCGACACGGTCAAGCCGAGCGTGCCGGGCGACCTGCGCTCGACCGCGCGCGCCGACACCACGATCGACCTGGCCTGGAACGCCTCGACGGACAACTCGGGGACGATCAGGGAGTACCGGGTCTACGAGGGCACCGCGGTCGTCAAGACCGCCACGGGGACGAGCACGCAGCTCACCGGCCTGTCACCCGGCTCCGCGCACACCTACACGGTGAGCGCCGTGGACCCGTCGGGCAACGAGTCGGACAAGAGCGCCCCCGTCACGGTCACGACCACCGGCACACCGGACACGGTCAAGCCGAGCGTGCCCGGCGGCCTGCGCTCGCCCAGCCAGACCAGCACCACGATCAGCCTGGCCTGGAACGCCTCCACGGACAACTCGGGGACGATCAAGGAGTACCGCGTCTACCAGGGCGCCACCCTGAAGACCACCTCCACGACGACGGGCGCCACCGTCAGCGGCCTGCCGCCCGACACGAACCAGACGTTCACCGTCAGCGCCGTCGACCCGTCGGGCAACGAGTCCGACAAGAGCGCGCCGTTCACCGCGAAGACCCAGCCGGAGACCCCGGGCGGCAGCTACAACAAGGTCGCCTACTTCGTGCAGTGGGGCATCTACGGCCGCGCGTACACGATGAAGAGCCTCGACGCGCAGGCCGCCAAGCTCACCCACATCAACTACGCCTTCTCCAACGTCCACCCGACGCAGCACACCTGTATGAACGGCGTGGACCGGGCCACCACCCCCAACCCGCAGGACCCCAACCAGGGCGACGGCGCGGGCGACGCGTGGGCCGACTACGTCAAGGGCTTCGGCGCGGGCGAGTCGGTGGACGGCGTGGGCGACACCTGGGACCAGAAGCTGGCCGGCAGCTACAACCAGCTCAAGAAGCTCAAGGCCAAGCACCCCCACCTCAAGTCGCTGATCTCGCTCGGCGGCTGGACCTACTCCAAATACTTCTCCGACGCCGCCTCCACCGACGCCAAGCGCAAGGCGTTCGTGAAGTCCTGCATCGACATGTACATCAAGGGCGACCTGCCCGTTTACCAGGGCCGCGGCGGCCCCGGCGTGGCGGCGGGCGTCTTCGACGGCATCGACGTCGACTGGGAGTGGCCGGGCGCCCCCGGTCACGCGGGCAACCACGTCAGCCCGAACGACAAGAACAACCTGACGCTGCTGCTGCAGGAGTTCCGCACCCAGCTCGACGCGCTGACGGTCACCACCGGCAAGCGCTACCTGCTGACCGCCTTCACCCCCGCCGACCCGGTCAAGATCGACGCCGGATGGGACCTGTCGAGGATCTTCCAGTACCTGGACTTCGCCAACGTCCAGGGCTACGACTTCCACGGCGCGGGCAGCGACAACTCCTGGGAGCCCAACCGCACGGGCCACCAGGGCAACCTCCACCTCGACACCGACTCGCCGTACAACCCGGACTTCAGCGTCGACAAGGCCATCCAGAAATACCTGGACGCGGGTGTGAACCCGCGCAAGCTGACCTTCGGCCTGGCCTACTACGGCCGCGGCTGGCAGCAGGTGGCCGACGGCGGCAAGTTCGGCGAATGGCAGTCGGCCAACGGCGCCGCGCCCGGCGACTTCCCCGAGGAGGCGGGCACGCGCGGCTACAAGAACATCGCCTCACGGGTGCCCGGCTGCACGGTCAGGCACGACGAACAGTCGATCTCCTCCTACTGCTTCACCGGTCCCGGCGGGCAGTGGTGGACGTTCGACGATCCCTGGTCCATAGGCAAGAAGACCGAGTACATCAAGGCCAAGAACCTGCTGGGCGCGATGGTCTGGGAGATGTCGGGCGACGACGGATCCCTCACCACGGCCCTCAACAACGGCCTGCGCTGAACACACCCCCCACCCCACGGGCCCGTACGGCTCGCGCCCTCGCCCCCCAGGGGCGCGGGCCGTACGACTCGAAACCGGAGAATTCATGAAATATCGCGCCTTACTCGTCCTGGTCGTCGGATTGATCTTCGGCCTGGTCGGGCCACCCGCCCAGGCCGTCGCCTACCCCCAGTGGCAGGCCTGGACCTCCTATCCCACCGGCACCCGCGTCACCTACAACTCGGCCGACTTCGAGTCCCGCCAGTCGCACACCTCCCAGCCCGGCTGGGAGCCGCCCAACGTCCCCGCCCTCTGGAAGAGCGTCCAGGGCGACCCGCAGCCGACCGTCCCCGGTCAGCCGGGTGCGGCGTCGGTGAGTGCGACGAACAGTTCGCTGGCCCTGTCGTGGGGTGCGTCCAGTGGGACGGTCACGGGTTATCGCGTCTATGAGGGTGCGACGTTGAGGTCGACGGTGACCGGTACGAGTGCCACGATTTCGGGTCTGGGTACGTGTGAGTCGCACACGTACACGATCAAGGCCTACAACAGTGTGGGTGAGTCGGCGGGGCGTGACGCCTCGGGCACGACCACCGGCTGCGTGGGCATTCCCGGTCAGCCGGGTGCGGCGTCGGTGAGTGCGACGAACAGTTCGCTGGCCCTGTCGTGGGGTGCGTCCAGTGGGACGGTCACGGGTTATCGCGTCTATGAGGGTGCGACGTTGAGGTCGACGGTGACCGGTACGAGTGCCACGATTTCGGGTCTGGGTACGTGTGAGTCGCACACGTACACGATCAAGGCCTACAACAGCGTGGGTGAGTCGGCCGGGCGTGACGCCTCCGGCACCACCACAGGCTGCACCGGCGGCGGCCCGCTGCCCAAGCACTTCCTCACCGGCTACTGGCACAACTTCGTGAACCCGGCCACCGAGCTGCGGCTGTCGGCGGTGCCCAACGAGTACGACCTCGTCGCGATCGCCTTCGCCGAGGCCACCAGCACCCCCGGCCAGGTGACCTTCAATCTCGACCCGGGCCTCGCCAGCGCGCTCGGCGGCTACACCGACGCCCAGTTCCGCGCCGACGTGCAGGCTCTGCACCAGCGCGGCAAGAAGATCATCCTGAGCGTCGGCGGTGAGCTGGGACGGGTCCAGGTGTCCAACTCCGCCGCCGCGACCCAGTTCGCCAACAGCGTCTGGGGCATCATGCAGAGCTACGGCTTCGACGGCGTCGACATCGACCTGGAGAACGGGCTCAACGCCACCTACATGGGCCAGGCGCTCAGGGAACTGCGCGCCAAGGCCGGCTCGAACCTCATCATCACGATGGCCCCGCAGACCATCGACATGCAGTCGACCGGGATGGAGTACTTCAAGCTCGCCCTGAACATCAAGGACATCCTCACGGTCGTCCACATGCAGTACTACAACTCCGGCAGCATGCTCGGCTGCGACCAGGCCCAGGCCTACTCGCAGGGGACGGTCAACTTCATGACCGCGCTCGCCTGCATCCAGCTCCAGAACGGCCTGCGCGCCGACCAGGTCGCCCTCGGCCTGCCGGCCGGACCGGGCGCCGCGGGCGGCGGAGTCGTCTCCCCGACCCTGGTCAACCAGGCACTCGACTGCCTGTCCAAGCGCACCAACTGTGGCAGCTTCGTGCCCCCGCAGGCGTGGCCGGACATCAGGGGCGCCATGACCTGGTCCATCAACTGGGACGCCAGCCACAACTGGAACTTCTCCAAGACCGTCAAGCCGCATCTTCAGGGAATGCCATGAGACGCCTACTCGTCGCGCTGATATCCGCCGCCGCCCTGCTGTTCGGGGGCCTGGCCGCGGCGACGACCGCGACCGCCGGCTCCGTCCGCACGATCGCGTTCTTCGCCGAATGGGCGCCCTACACCCCGTACGCCGTGGGCGCCGTCGTCACCTACCAGGGCACCTCCTACACCGCCATCCAGGGCCACACCTCGCTGCCCGGCTGGGAGCCGCCGCGCGTGCCCGCGCTGTGGAAGGCCGGCGGCAGCACCCCGCAGCCGGGCGTGCCCGGCCAGCCCGGCAACATCAGCACCTCGGTCACCAACAACTCCATCTCGCTCAGCTGGGGCGCCTCCTCCGGGACGGTCACGGGCTACCGCGTCTACGAGGGCTCGACCCTGAAGACGACGGTCACCGGCACCAGCGCCACCATCTCCGGCCTGGGCACGTGCGAGTCGCACAGCTACACGGTCAAGGCCTACAACAACGTGGGCGAGTCCACCGGCCGTGACGCCGCCGCCACCACCTCCGGCTGCACCAACCCGGACCCGCCGGGCAAGATGGCCGGCGCGCCGTACCTCTACATGGGGTGGGGCAACCCGCCCGCGCCCGCGACCGTCATGAGCGCGACCGGGGTGAAGTCCTTCACCATGGCCTTCATCCTGGCCAGCGGCGGCTGCAACCCGGCGTGGGACGGCAACCGGCCGCTGACCGGCGGCGCCGACGCCCAGGCGATCTCGGCCATCAAGAACGCCGGCGGCAACGTGCAGATCTCCTTCGGCGGCTGGTCGGGCAACAAGCTCGGCCCCAACTGCTCCACGCCGCAGGCCTTCGCCGGCGCCGTCCAGCAGGTCATCAACGCCGTCGGACCGGCCGTCGTGGACTTCGACATCGAGAACACCGACGAGTTCGAGAACTACACGGTGCAGGACCGCATCCTGAACGCCCTCAAGATCGTCAAGCAGAACAACCCGAGCGTGAAGATCGTCGTCACCTTCGGCACCACCAGGACCGGCCCCAACTCCCACGGCGTCCGCCTGATCAACCAGGCCAAGGCGCTCAGTGTGCCGATCGACAACTTCACGATCATGCCGTTCGACTTCGGCGGCTCCAACATGTACCAGGACACCGTCAACGCCTCCGAGGGCCTGAAGACCGCGCTGAAGAACGCCTACGGCTACACCGACGCGCAGGCCTACGCCCGCATGGGCATCTCCGGCATGAACGGCCTGTCCGACCAGCAGGAGCTCACCTCGCCGGCCACCTGGACGCAGATCCGCGACTGGGCCAAGTCCAAGGGCCTGACCAGGCTGGCGTACTGGGCGGTCAACCGCGACCGGCCGTGCCCGGGCGGCGGCGTGCAGTCCAACTGCAGCGGCATCGCCCAGGCCGACTGGGAGTTCACCCGCATCACCGCGGGGTTCTAGGCGATGCGCCTTCGTCATATCGCGGCGGCCGCCGTGCTGGCCCTCGGCCTCACGGCGGTCTCCGCCACGCCCGCTCTCGCCGCGAACATCCTGAGCAACCCAGGCTTCGAGAGCGACCTCGCGAACTGGACCTGCACCGCCTCGTCCGGAGCCCAGGCGGTCACCACCCCGGTCCACTCGGGCTCCAAGGCGCTGCAGGCCACCCCGGCCGGCGGCGACACCGGACGCTGCCAGCAGGTGATCAGCGTCAAGCCCTCGTCCTCCTACACCCTGTCCGCCTGGGTGCGCGGCGGCTACGTCTTCCTCGGCGCCCTGGGCACCGGCACCACCGACGTCAGCACCTGGACGTCCTCGCCCTCGGCCTACCGCCAGCTGAGCACGAGCTTCACCACCGGCGCGAGCACGACCAGCGTGACCGTCTACGTCAACAGCTGGTACGGCCAGGGCGCCTACCAGGCCGACGACGTGGTGCTCGACGGGCCGCCCGGCACCCCGCCACCCGACGACACCACCCCGCCGACCGTCCCCGGCAACCTCGCCGTGGGCGGCGCCACCCAGAGTTCGCTGTCGGTGAGCTGGTCGGCCTCCACCGACAACTCCGGCAGCGTCGCCCGCTACGAGCTCTCCCGCGACGGCGGCGCCCCCACCTCCGTCACGGGCACCTCGACCACGGTGGGCGGCCTGACCGCGAAGACCACCTACCGCTTCAAGGTCCGCGCCTGCGACGGCTCCGGCAACTGCTCCGCCTACACCTCCGAGGTCCCCGGCACCACGACCGAGGGCGGCGGAGGCGGCGGCCAGCTGCCCAAGCGGGTCATGGTCGGCTACCTGCACGCCTCCTTCGCCAACGGCTCCGGCTACATCCGGATGGCCGACGTCCCGAACGAATGGGACGTCATCAACCTCGCCTTCGGCGAGCCGACCTCGGTGACCTCGGGCGACATCCGCTTCCGGCTCTGCCCGGCGGCCGAGTGCCCGAACGTCGAACCGGAGGCGGACTTCATCGCCGCCATCCGGGCCAAGCAGGCCGCGGGCAAGAAGGTCCTCATCTCCATCGGCGGCCAGAACGGCCAGGTCCAGCTCACCAGCGCGGGCGCGCGTGACACGTTCGTCTCGTCGGTGAGCGCGATCATCGACCGTTACGGCCTGGACGGCCTCGACATCGACTTCGAAGGCCACTCCCTCTATCTCAACTCCGGCGACACCAACCTGAGCAACCCGACCACCCCGGTGATCGTCAACCTGATCTCCGCACTCAGAACCCTCAAGGCGAAGTACGGCTCCCGCTTCGTGCTGACCATGGCGCCGGAGACCTTCTTCGTCCAGCTCGGCTACCAGTTCTACGGACCGGGCCCGAGCGGGTCCGCCGACCGGCGCGCCGCGTCCTACCTGCCGGTGATCCACGCGATGCGCGACGACCTGACGCTCCTGCACGTCCAGGACTACAACTCCGGGCCGATCATGGGCCTGGACAACCAGTACCACACGATGGGCACCCACGACTTCCACGTCGCGATGACCGACATGCTGCTCGCGGGCTTCCCCATCATGGGCAACACCGCCAACGTCTTCCCCGCGCTCCGCCAGGACCAGGTCGCCATCGGCCTGCCCGCGGCGCCGTGGGCGGGCAACGGCTTCACCACGGTGGCCGAGGTCCAGAAAGCCTTCGACTGCCTGGCCAAGGGCACGAACTGCGGGCCGTACCGGCCGCGTGGGGTCTATCCGAACCTGCGGGGGCTCATGACCTGGTCGATCAACTGGGACAAGTACAACTCCTTCGAGTTCTCGCGCAGCCACCGGGCGTACCTCAACGCGCTCGGCTGAGACCCGGGAGGAGCGGGGCTGAGGCTCCTCGGGAGAGGTTTCCGGGTTACCTCCCCCGAGGCGCCTCACCTCGCTCCTCCCGCCTATCCCTTTAGGTGCTCTGTGTAGTCTTATCGGGACTTATCGTGAGCATCGGGGGGCATGATGAGGCGAGTTCTGACGCTCGCCGCGATCCTGGCGATCGTGGCGGGCTGCGCTTCGCCCGAGCCCGATCCGCTCGAACCCCAGCAGTGGGGCCTTCCGGCGATCAAGATGCCCCAGGCCTGGACGCAGGAACAGGGCGACGGCGTGGTGATCGCGATCGTGGACACCGGGGTGGACACCGACCACCCCGACCTCAAGGACAAGATCGTCGATGGCTACGACTTCGTCGACGGCGACCAGGATCCCCAGGACCGCAACGGCCACGGCACCCACGTGGCCGGCATCGCCGCCGCCGTCACCCGCAACGGCATCGGCATCTCCGGCGCGGCGCCCGGCGCCATGATCATGCCGGTACGCGTCCTCGGCACCGTCGGATCGGGCGACCGGACCACGATCGTCAAGGGCATCGTCTGGGCCGCCGACAACGGCGCCAAGGTGATCAACCTCAGCCTGGGCGAGACCGGCCTGCTGTCGCGGCTGCTCAAGGGTGGAACGCTCAGCCCGGCCATCCTGCACGCCTACAGCAGGGGCGCGGTCGTCGTGGCCGCGGCCGGGAACGAGGGCACCGTCAGACAGCCGTACAAGACGGCCACGCAGGTCCTGGTCGTCGGCGCCAGCGATCAGCAGGGCAAGCCCGCCGACTTCTCCAACTTCGGCGCGGAGGACGCCGTCACCGCCCCCGGCGTGCGCATCCTGTCCACGCTGCCGACCTATCCGACCCCGGAGACCCGCGAGAACACCAGCGGGTACGGCCTGCTCGACGGCACCTCGATGGCGGCGCCGTACGTGGCGGGGTTGGCGGCGCTTCTGATCGGGCAGGGGAAGACCCCCGACCAGACCATGAGAGCCATCCGGCAGACCGCGCGGAACCCGACCAAGGACCTGCGCCTCGGCCTGGGCGTCGTCGACGCCCGGGCGGCGCTGGGCGGGTGAGCGAGCTGAGAGTTTCCTGTGAATTTCCCGGCCGGAGCAACGCCTGAGCCAGGCGTCACCGCAGGTAAAAGGAGTGCACAAATGGTGTTGGTAAGCATACTTATCGAGTGTCATGTCTGATCGCGCTTTCGGCGACCCCGGTGGCAGCACCCTCCCGGGTACGGCAGGCTAGAGGCCGCCATGGAATACGCAGTCCTCACGGGGATAGTCCTCGTCGCCGGTGTCGTGCTCGCCCTTCTCGCCCAATGGCGTGACTGGAGACCATCCCTCGTCGTCGCGATCCTCGTGGGCGTGGCCGTACGAACGCTTCTGCTGTTCACCGCGGCCGACGACGCCTGGCAGCCGGTCGACTTCATGGAGAGCTTCAAGCCCGCGGGCGTGGCCATCCTGAACGGCCAGGACCCGGTCCTGGCCAGCGAGGGCGGCTGGCACTTCCTGCCGACGATCCCGTACGTCTACGGCTTCCTGCTCTGGCTGGGCATCCCGTGGGAGTTCGCCGGGCGCCTGGTCACGATCGTGGCCGACATCGCGCTGATCCCGCTGGTGGCCAAGCTGTCCGGCGGCCCCAAGGCCAACCTGCGCGCGCTGCAGTACGCGCTCAACCCGCTGGCCCTGCTGGTCGCGGCCATCCACGGGCAGGTCGAGCCGGTCGCGCTGGCCTTCGGCGTGGCCGCGTTCGTGGTGGCCCGGGGGCCGGGCTCGCCGCACCGGACGGGCGTCACCACCGAGGTGAGGGTGCGCCTGCGCCGCGGCGTCGCCGCCTACGGCTGGCGCAGTGCGCTGGCCAGGGTGATCCGCCCCGGCGGTCTGCTGCACCGCTCGCTCATGCCGACCGGAGACGACCGCCACGACCTGCGGCGCGGCATGTTCGCCGGAGCGCTCATGGGCCTGGCGCTGTGCTCGAAGAGCTGGCCGATCTGGCTGATCCCGGGCATGGTGCTGCTCCTGCCCAATCTGCGGGCCAGGATCGTCTCACTGTTCTTCACCGGCCTGGTGCCGGTGCTCTTCCTGCTCTCGCTGCCGCTCGTGGTGAACACCTCGCTCGGCCAGATCCGCGAAGCGATGTCCGTCATGGGGGACATCCGGCCGATCGTCGGCGACTGGGGCTGGGCCGCGCAGTTCAGCGGCGGCAACTGGGAGCTGCGTCCCGACCTCGTCGTCCCCGGCACCTACCTGATCTACGCCACCATGGTCGCCTGCGTGCTGCTGTGGCGGCGGGCCGACCCGATCGACATGACCATCGCGATGCTGATCGCCTTCATGGTGGTCACGCCCCGGCTCGGCGCGCAGTACCTCATGTGGTTCATGCCCTTCCTGGTCGCCAGGCCCACCCGCTTCGCCTGGCCGGCGATCATCGGCTGCTCGGCCTGGGCCGCCTACGGCTACCTCTACATGACGCAGTTCGACGAGAACACCTGGTGGGCGCTGCATTCGCAGTGGGCGCTCGCCTCCATCGTGCTGCTGCCGATCCTGGTCATGGCGATGCCCTGGAACCGCCGTAATCCGACGGTCCCAGAGCTCGCCACCCCCGTGTCCGCATCCGCCGAGGGGCGGATGAAGTCAGCGGTGTAGCTCCCGGTAGACGGTGATCCACTGGTCGGGGTGGACGTAGCCGACCACCGTGTCGCGCTCGACTCCCGCCTGCCGCAGGGCGGCGTCGACGCCCTGATAGCGGGTCTTCAGCGAGGCGCGCAGCGAACCGCCCACCCCGGTGAACCCGAGCTCGACCAGCTCCCGCCAGGCCGCGCCCGCCTCCACCAGCGGCTCGGGCCGCCGCTCGATGCGCAGGATGCCGGAGTCGACCGCGGGCACCGGCCGGAAGCTCTCCCTGCCGACCCGGCCGAGCAGTTCCCAGTGGAACCACGGCCAGCTCTCCACGGTGACCAGGCTCCACCTGCCGTAGTCGCCCGAGCGCTTGCGGGCGTACTCCAGCTGGGTGAGCAGGGTCGCCGAGGTCATCGTGCGTGCCCGCAGGCACCAGTCGACGATCTTCGACGTGATCGAGTACGGGATGTTGCCGACCACCGCGAACGGCTCCTTCGGCGGCCTGGCCTTGGTGAAGTCGCCCTTGACGATCGTCAGCCCGGTCCTGGCCCTGAGCTTGGCGGCCAGCAGTGGGTCGATCTCGTAGCCGACGACCTCCACGCCCTCCTGCCCGGCCAGGGCGCCGGTCAGGGCGCCCTCACCGGCGCCGGGTTCGAGAATGAGGCCGTGCGGTCGCGCGGCCTTCACGATCAGGTCGATGGCATGCTGATCGACCAGGAAGTTCTGCGAGAGCTCGCGCCGCGCCCTGTCTCTGGGCGTACGGCCGCCGCCGCCGGAGTTCCTGGCCTTCTTCTGAGTGTGGGAAAAGTTACCGTGTGCGAAGTTCTGCGCCACAGCTGCAGCCCTTTCGGGTCCTCGAGATGAATGGGATCTCGAAGGGCCCTGGGCGCGCTTTTACGGACGCGCTGAGAAGCCGGGCAGTCCGCTAGCGAGCCAGAGCCCGGCCGCTGCGGATGCGGATGCTGTAGAAGCAGGTGCAACACATGCCGACGACCTTACGAGGGCGGCGCGAACGCTCGCAACGCATTAAACGGGGTGCGCGGCCCCTGCCCGGTTCGCCACTCTTGTGGGCATGCAGGCAAACGTCACGGTCACCCCGGCGCAGCTCCCCGAGCTGCTGCTGCATGTCGCCGTGGTGCGCCCCGTCTTCCTCTGGGGCGCCCCGGGAATCGGCAAGAGCTCGCTCGTCCGCGAGTTCGCCGCCTCCCTGGGCCTTGAGTGCGTGACGTTGCTCGGCACCCAGCTCGCCCCCGAGGACCTCATCGGCGTCCCCGAACTCGTCGGCGGCCGCAGCCGCTTCGCCCCGCCGGAGTCGATCGCCAGGGACGAGCCCTACTGCCTGTTCCTCGACGAGCTCAACGCCTCCTCGCCCGAGGTGCAGAAGGCCTTCTACTCGCTGATCCTCGACCGCAGGATCGGCACCTACGAGCTGCCCGCCGGCTCGGTCGTGATCGGCGCCGGCAACCGCGCCACCGACAACGCCCTGGCCAGGCCCATGGCCTCGGCCCTGATCAACCGGCTGGTCCACGTACACCTGCGCGCCAGCGCCGACGACTGGCTCAAGTGGGCGGCGGAAAGCGGCATCCACCCCTGGATCGTCGACTACCTCGTCCAGCGCCCCGACCACCTGTGGAGCGCGCCGCCGAAGACCGAGGAGGCCTTCTCCTCGCCGCGCGCCTGGCACATGCTCTCCGACGTCATCACCTCCTACGGCGACGACATCGAGGACGCGATCCTCGCCATGCTCGCCTTCGGCACCCTCACCGCCACCCACGCCTCGGCCTTCCGCGCGTACGTCAAGACCGTCCGCCACGCCTACGACCTCGACGCCGTCCTCAAGGGCGAGGCGCCCTGGCCGCGCCGGCCGGAAGAGCGCGACCTGCTCTACTTCCTGTCGGAGACCTTCCGCGCCCGCCTGATCAAGGAACTGCCCGCCGACAAGCGCGGCGCCTCCAGCCGGGGCCGCGACCTGGCCTTCCGGGCCAAGACGCTGCTGGTCGAGCTGGCCGAGATCTCGCTGGAGTGCGCGCAACTGGTCATCGCCAACGAGGCCGACGGCGCGCCCGCCCTGCCGACGTGGTTCCTCGTCGAGGTCGGCCGCGATCTGCCCCGGCTCTCCGCGGCACGCGCATGAGGAAGAAGCAGAAGCTCGACCCCTGGCGGCTGAAGGTGCACCAGGGATGGGCCATGGTCACCGGGCACCCGCTGTTCGAGGTCTACCGCGCCGGCCTGAACCCGGCCGACGACGGCGATCTGTCCAAGGAGACCTGGGCGACCGTCTCCTGCGACGGCGACGTCCGCCACCACCCGCACCGTAAGGCGGAGCCGGAGGAATGGGCGTGGATCTTCGCCCACCTCCTGCTCCACCTGGGCTTCGGCCACGCCGACCCGCGCAACTGCGCGCCCGGCGACATCGGCGCCGAGGTCGTGGCCTCCTGGCAGCGGTCCAACCTGCCCGACGTCGCCTACCAGGCCGCCTGCTGCGTGCACGTCGAACGTTTCCTGCGCACGCTGAAGCTGGGCCGCTGCCCCACGCCGCTGCCCGCCGAACTGCCGGCCGAGCCCGAGGTCACGCTCTCCGAGCGCTGGCGCAGGATCGGGCTGCCCCCGGAGTACGAGCCGCTCGGCCAGGCCGACTTCCTCATCGGCGACGAGGACCTCGCCAAGCACCTCGACCACGAACGTTCCTTCGCCATCGGCGTGGCCAGGACCGCCACCTCGGCCCTGGAGAAGGCCGGGACCCCGCGCACGACCGGGGAACAGCGCCCCGACGGCCCGTGGGACGTCGCGCTGCGCTGGTTCGTCTCCTCCTACCCGCTGCTCGGCGCGCTGGCCGCGGGGATGACCGTCGTCGCCGACGCCGACCTGGCCCGCGGCTGGGACATCTCGGTCGCCGCGGTCAGTGCCGAGGCCGCGGAGATCTACGTGAACCCGCTGGCCGGCCTCGCCATCGAGGAGTGGCGGTTCGTGCTGGCCCACGAGATGCTCCACGCCGCGCTGCGGCACGGGGAGCGCACGGGCGGGCGGGAGCCGTACGTCTGGAACATCGCCTGCGACTACGTGATCAACGGCTGGCTCGTCGAGATGGGCGTGGGGGAGATGCCGGAAGGGCTCCTGCACGACCCGTCGCTCGCGGGCCAGTCGGCCGAGGCGGTCTACGACCAGATCGTCACCGACCTGCGGCGCCTGCGCAAGCTGGCGACGTTGCGCGGGCGCGGGCTCGGCGACGTGCTCGACCGGCCGCCGCGCGGTGCCAAGGGCTACGTCGATCTCGACGAGTACTACCGCAACGCGCTGACCCAGGGCCTGGTCTACCACCAGACCAGCGGGCGCGGCCTCGTCCCCGCCGGCCTGGAGCAGGAGATCCGCGCGCTCGACCAGCCGCCGCTGCCGTGGGACGCACGGCTGGCACGCTGGTTCGACGAGCACGTGCCGGCGGTGGACAAGCGCCGCTCGTACGCGCGCGCCTCCCGCCGCCAGTCCGCGACACCCGACATCCCCCGCCCCGGCTGGGTACGCCCCGAGGAACTGGTCCGGCAGGCGACGTTCGGCGTCGTCCTGGACACCTCCGGCTCGATGGACGTGAAGATGCTCGGCAAGGCCCTGGGCGCGATCGCCTCCTACGCCATCGCCAGGGACGTGCCCCGCGCCCGCGTGGTCTACTGCGACGCCGCCGCCTACGACGCGGGCTACCTGCCCGTGGAGGACATCGCCCAGCGGGTACGCGTACGCGGCCGGGGCGGCACGATCCTGCAACCCGGCGTGAACCTCCTGGAACGGGCGCCCGACTTCCCGCCGGACGGGCCGATCCTGCTCATCACCGACGGCCAGTGCGACGTGCTGCGGATCCGGCGCGAGCACGCGTTTCTCATCCCGCAGGGCGGCCACCTGCCCTTCCGCGCACGGGGCCCGGTCTTCACCATGAAGTGATGCTTTGATGCTGCTTTGAGGTTGTCCAGGTAATCCTGAGCGCATGGACAGACCGGCCAAGGTGCTCGTGGTGGACGACGAGCCGAACATCCGCGCCTTGCTCTCGCAGACACTCCGGCTGGTCTCCTTCGAGGTCAGGACCGCCGAGAGCGGCGCCGAGGCGATCAGCGCCGCCCGCGACTTCGAGCCGGACATCGTCGTGCTCGACGTCATGCTGGGTGACTTCGACGGCTTCGAGGTGGCGCGGCGCCTCGGCGAGCGCATCCCGGTGCTGTTCCTCACCGCCCGCGACACCGTCGAGGACCGGGTGCAGGGACTCACGCTGGGCGCCGACGACTACGTGGCCAAGCCGTTCAGCCTGGAGGAGGTCGTGCTGCGCATCCGCGCCATCCTGCGGCGCAGCCGCGGCGGCGGCCCGCCCGCCGAACTGCTGAGCTACGCCGACCTGGAGCTGGACGCCGCCGCCCACGAGGTACGCCGCGCCGGCGCCCGCGTCGAGCTGTCGCCCACCGAGTTCAACCTGCTGGAGTACCTGCTGGCCAACGCCGGACGGGTCGTCAGCAAGGCCCAGATCCTCGACAGCGTCTGGCGCTACGACTTCGACGGCGACTCCAGCATCGTCGAGTCCTACGTCTACTACCTGCGCAAGAAGATCCCCGGCCTGATCCAGACCGTCCGCGGCGTCGGCTACACGCTCAGGAGCCCGCGATGAAGCGCTGGACGCTGCGCACCCGGCTGGTCGTCTCGATCCTGGCGCTGACCACGCTCGCCCTCGTGCTCGCCAACGTCGTCGGCGTCGCGCTGCTCCAGAGCATGCTCGTGCGCCGCGTGGACGAGCAGCTCATGGCGGCCTCCACCGGCATCGGGGCGCGCATACAGCAGCCCATACCGGCCCTGCCCCCGGGCGGCTCCGCGTCCGTGAGCCTGGAACGCCTGCTCACCAAGCGGGTCGCCCAGGTCTCCCGCATCATGATCTACACCAACTCGGGCACGCTCAAGGCCACCCTGCCACCCACCAAGGAGCCCGGCCCGGAGATCGACCGGCTGAGCTACGACGGCCCCTACACCGTCCCCGGCACCGAGGGCCCCGGCTGGCGGGTGGTGGCCACCGCCGTCCCCATGGGCGACACGGTCGTCATCGGCACCTCCCTGGCCGACGTGGAGCAGACCCGCACCTCGCTCATCGCCATCGCCGTCGCCGTCAGCGCCGCCGTCCTGGTCCTGCTCGGCATGGCCGCGGATGTCCTGGTACGCCTCGGCCTGCGCCCCCTGACCCGCATGGAGAACACCGCGGCCCACATCTCCGGCGGCGACTTCGCCCGCCGCGTCCCCGACCCCGACCCGCACACCGAGCCGGGCCGCCTCGGCCTGGCCATGAACGTCATGCTCGACCGCGTCACCCACGAGATGGCCGCCAGAACCGCCTCCGAGGCCCGCATGCGCCGCTTCCTCGCCGACGCCTCCCACGAACTGCGCACCCCCCTCACCTCGGTACGCGGCTTCGCCGAGCTGCACCGGCGCGGCGGCGGCGACGCCGACGAGACCATGCGCCGCATCGAGGACGAGGCCACCAGGATGGGCGTGCTCGTCAACGACCTGCTCACGCTGGCCCAGCTCGACGAGGAACGCGCGCTCGAACGCGGCCGGGTCGACCTGCTGGAGGTCGCCGCCGACACCATCAGGGACGCCCGCGCCAGGGTGCCCGACCGGCAGGTCAGGCTGACCGGGCTCGGCGACACGCTCGCCCCGGTCTCGCTGGCCGGAGACGAGGCCCGGCTGCGGCAGGTGGCCGCCAACCTCGTCGGCAACGCGCTGGCCCACACCCCGGCAGACGCCTCGGTGACGGTCCGCGTCGGCCGCGCCGGCGGCATGGCCGTGCTGGAGGTGGCCGACACCGGGCAGGGGATCGACGAGCGGCACGTGCCGTACCTCTTCGACCGGCTCTACCGGGTCGGGCAGGGACGCTCGCGCGCGGACGGCGGCGCGGGACTGGGGCTGGCGATCGTCGCGGCCATCGTGCACGCGCACGGCGGCAGGGTGACGCTCGACACCGGCCCCGGCGAGGGCGCCAGGTTCCGCGTATTCCTACCTGCCTCCGAGGCGGCTCCCAGCCCGCTCTGATCCGGGCCGGACACAGTCGGGCCATGACGCGAATCCTCATCGCCATCGGCGCTCTGGCCGTGATAGCGGGCTGCGGCTCGCAACCGACCTCGGCCGGAGTCGCCTCGGTCGCCTCCGCGAAGCCCAGCGCGTCCGCGAGCGCCACGGCCACCACGACCGCCGACCCGCAGGAACAGGCCAGGAAGTTCGCCCAGTGCATGCGGGACAACGGCGTCGACATGCCCGACCCCGACCCGAACGCCAAGATGGGCGGCCTGAAGATCGACATCAACGACGTCAACAAGGAGGCCTTCAAGAAGGCCTCCGAGGCGTGCAAGCAGTACCGGCCCTTCCGCGACCGCGCCGACCTCAGCCCCGAGGACCTGGAACGGCTGCGCGGATACGCCGCCTGCATGCGCGAGAACGGCGTCGACATGCCCGACCCCGACCCCAACGGCGGCTTCGGCGGCAAGCGCCCCGCGCTCAACGCCGACGACCCCACGTTCAAGAAGGCGGTCGAGGCCTGCCGCGCCAAGTTCCCGCAGCTCGGGGTCCGCAAGTGAGGGCCCTGCGCGCCGCCGCCTGGACGGGCGGCGCGGCGCTGCTGGCCGCCGCCGTGGCCGCCGCCGCGATCGGTTTCGGCGGCGACGGATCCGGTACGGCTATCGCCGCCCGCACCGCCCCCGCCACCGCCAAGGTCACCCGCACGACGCTGACCGAGACCAAGACGGTCGACGGCTCGCTCGGCTACGGCTCCACCGCCGACATCGGCGCTCGCGGCCAGGGCACCATCACGTGGCTGCCCAAGGAGGGCGACACCATCACCCGCGGCAAGGCCGTCTACAGCGTGGACGCCGACCGGGTCCCGCTCCTGTACGGCTCGATGCCGCTCTACCGCACCCTCCAGGACGGCGTCGGGGGCATGGACGTCGAACTGCTGGAGCGCAACCTCGCCAAACTCGGCTACGACGGCTTCGACGTGGACGGCGAGTACACCTGGGCCACCCGCGAGGCCGTCGAGGACTGGCAGGACGACATCGGCGTCCCCGTCACCGGCACGGTCAAGCCCGAGGACGTCGTCGTGGCCGACGGCCCGCTGCGCGTCGACAAGCTCAAGACCGCGCCCGGCGCCGCGGCCGGCGGCCCCGTCCTGACCTCCACGGGCACCACCCGCGAGGTGCTGGTCGACCTCGACGTGGCCGACCGCCACCTGCTCAAGAAGGGCATGAAGGCCACCGTCGAACTGCCCGACGGCACCGAGGTGCGGGGCAAGATCTCCACCATCGGCAAGACCGCCACCACGACCGGCGAAGGCCAGGAGACCACCACGACCGTCGAGGTCACGGTCGCGGTGAGCGGGGTCAAGGGGTTCGACACCGGGCCGGTGAAGGTCACCGTCGTGTCCGGTCAGCGCGAGGACGTGCTGGCCGTACCGGTGGGGGCGCTGTTCGCCCTCGCCGAGGGCGGCTACGGCGTGCAGGTCGTCGAGGGCGCCTCGACCCGTTACGCGGCGGTGGAAGCCGGCCTGTTCGCCGACGGCAAGGTCGAGGTCACCGGCGTGGACGAGGGAACCACCGTGGCGGTGCCCAAGTGATCGCCGAGCTGCACGAGGTCAGCAAGGACTACGGCGAGGTCCAGGCGCTGCGCGGCGTCACCCTGAGCATCGGCGCCGGCGAACTGCTCGGCATCGTCGGCCCGTCCGGCTCCGGCAAGTCGACCATGCTCAACATGATCGGCACCCTCGACCGGCCCTCCGGCGGCACCGTGCGCATCGCCGGGCACGACGTCTCGCAGCTCAACGACCGGGCGCTGTCCGCGCTGCGCGCCCAGACGATCGGCTTCGTCTTCCAGCAGTTCCACCTGGCCGCCGGGGTGCCCGCGCTCGACAACGTCGCCGACGGGCTGCTCTACTCCGGCCCCGCCCTGCGCGAGCGGCGGCGGCGCGCCGGGGACGCGCTGGAGCGGGTCGGACTCGGACACCGGCTCGGCCACCGTCCCCACCAGCTGTCCGGCGGGGAGAAGCAGCGGGTGGCGATCGCCCGCGCGGTCGTCGGCGGCCCGTCGCTGCTGCTGGCCGACGAGCCCACCGGCAACCTCGACTCCCGCTCCGGCGCCGGCGTCATGGACCTGCTGCGCGAGCTCAACGACGCCGGGACCACCGTCGTGATCATCACCCACGACCGCGACATCGCCGCCTCCCTGCCCCGTCAGGTCGAGATGCTCGACGGCAAGGTGATCGCATGACCGCCCTCGTCCCGGCCAGGATGCACGCCCGCGACGTCGTGCGGGTCGGCGGCGCCGGGCTGCGCGCCCGGCCGCTGCGCGTCTTCCTGTCGGCGCTCGGCATCGCCATCGGCATCGCCGCCATGCTCGGCGTCGTCGGCATCTCCGCCTCCAGCCAGGAGGACCTCAACCGGCAACTGGCCGCGCTCGGGACCAACCTGCTCAAGGTCTCGCCCGGCCAGACCATGTTCGGCGACAGCTCCCACCTGCCCACCGAGGCCGAAGGCATGATCGGGCAGATCCCGCCGGTCACCTCCGTCACCGCCACCGGCACCACGACCGCCCACGTCTACCGCAACGAGCGCATCCCCGAGGGACAGACCGGCAGCGTCTCGGTCACCGCGGCCAGGCTCGACCTCATCGGCGACGTCGGCGCCCAGGTGGTCAGCGGCTCGTGGCTGAACGAGGCCACCCAGCGCTACCCGGCCACCGTGCTCGGCGCCAAGGCCGCCGACCGGCTCGGCGTCGTCGAAGCCGGGCCCGACCAGCGCGTATGGCTCGGCGGGCAGTGGTTCACCGTGGTCGGCGTGCTCGGCCCGGCGCCGCTCGCCCCCGAGGTGGACACCGCCGCCCTCGTCGGCTGGCCGGTCGCCGAGGAACGTCTCGGCTTCGACGGCTACCCCACGACCGTCTACGCCCGTTCGCACGAACAGTCGGTCACCGCCGTACGCGACGTGCTCGCCGCCACCGCCAACCCCGCCCACCCCGACGAGGTCGAGGTCTCCAGGCCCTCGGACGTCCTGGCCGCCAAGCAGGCCACCGACGCCACCCTGAACGCGCTGCTGCTCGGGCTCGGTGGCGTCGCCCTCCTCGTCGGGGGCGTCGGCGTGGCCAACACCATGGTCATCTCGGTGCTCGAACGCCGGGCCGAGATCGGGCTGCGCCGCTCGCTCGGCGCCACCCGGGGGAAGATCAGGCTGCAGTTCCTCGCCGAGTCGCTGCTTCTGTCGGCCATCGGCGGCGTCGGCGGCGTGGTGCTCGGCATCGGCGTGACCTCGCTGTACGCGACCCTGCAGGGCTGGCCGTCGATCGTGCCCGTCTGGGCGATGGCCGGCGGGGTCGTGGCCACGCTGGTCATCGGCGGGCTGGCCGGGTTCTACCCCGCCGTGCGCGCGGCGCGCATGTCGCCCACGGAGGCGCTGGCCACGACCTGACGACTCCCACTCGACCGCGCCCTTCCTGACCACCGGACGCCAGCCGCGCAGGGCCCGGCCCGTCTCCAGCGCGCCGGCCAGGTCCTTGAGCCCGGTCAGGCCACGACGGGCCCTTCATCCTGATGCCGGTCTCGCTGTAGTAATCGCCGGTCCCGGCGTCGCCGCACGGAGGGCGATCATTCGCCGTGCCTTGGGGCGCATCACTGTCCGATTCCTTCAAGAATCCACCGCGGCGGCCCCGATAACGTGAGCGGCATGGACATCGTGCGCAGCGCCGCGACATACATACAGCTCAACGCCCGGCTCCTCGACCGCTACCGGTTCGAGGCGCTGTTCGGCGACGGTGACCGGCGGCGGGTCCTGGACGTCCTGCGCGCCTACCAGAACCACGACGGCGGCTTCGGCAACGCCCTCGAACCCGACCTGCGCGGACCCGGCAGCCAGCCGGAGCCCGTCGAGGTCGCCTTCCACATCCTCGACGAGCTCGACGCCTTCGACGACTCCATGGTCAACGCCGCCTGCGCGTACCTCGGCGGCGTGTGCACCCCGGACGGCGGCCTGCCGTTCGTGCTGCCCAGCGTGCGCGACACGCCCAGGGCTCCCTGGTGGCAGACCGACGACGACCCGCCCGGGAACCTCGTGCCCACCGCGTCCATCGCCGGGCTCCTGCACAAGCACGGTGTGCGGCACCCGTGGCTGGTGCGGGCCACCGACTTCTGCTGGTCGGCCATCGCCGCCATCAAGGACCAGACCACCCCGTACGAGGCGCGCGCCGTGGTGCTCTTCCTCGAACTGGCGCCCGACCGGGAGCGCGCCGAGGCGGAGTTCGGGCGGCTCAAGGAGGTCATCCTGGCCACCGTCGCGCTCGACCCCGACGCGCCGGGTGACGCGCACTTCCCGCTGGACTTCGCGCCCGAGCCGATGCGGTTGCCGCTGTTCGCCCCCGACGTGATCGAGCGCCACCTGGACGCGCTGATCGGGCAGCAGAAGGATGGCGGGTGGGGGTTCAACTGGCCGGCGTGGACGCCTGCCGTACAGACGGAGTGGGGTGGTCACATCACGGTCGAGCGGCTCAAGACGCTGCGCGCCTACGGCCGGATCTGACGCCTCAGCCGAGCAACGTCCCCATCGTGACGCCGCTCAGCCGCTTGACGTCGTTGGCCAGATGCGCCTGGTCGGCGTAGCCGCTCGCGAACGCCACCTCGGCCAGCGGCCGGCCCGCGCGGGCCATCCGGAGCGCGCGCTGGAAACGGACGATGCGCTGCAGGATCTTGGGGGAGTAGCCGAAACTGGCCAGGCTTCTGCGGTGCAGCTGGCGCTCGCTGTACCCCAGCTCCCAGGCGACCTCGCGGACCGACCGTCCCGCCCGCAGAGCGGTGGCGATCGCCGGCGCCGCCGCGTCTGGCGCGGGCGTCTCGCCCCAGCGCGCCGTCACGGCCCTGACCATCTCCCGCCGCACCGCCGCCCTTACTTCCGGCGACTCTCCGGTACGCACGCTCGAACCGAGCCGCGCCGCCAGATCGTCCATGACCCCGCCGAGCGCGGCAACGGGGACACGCTGGTCGCGCAGCTCCTCCAGGGGGACGCCGAACAGCCGGCCGGTGGCCCCGGGATGAAAGCGGACACCCACGTAGACGTCTCCCGCGCGCATCGGCGTCGGCATCGGGCCGGTGTCGGGACCGGCCACGTGCAGGCCGCCTGGACCCCAGATCAGGTCGACTGCGGCGTCGGGCACCACGAGTTGTGAGCCGTCCGACTCCGCGACCTGTTCCCACAGCCAGGAGATCCGGCCGGCCAGCTCGGCGTGTGGCGCGCGTTCTATGTACATGGCGTCAGGGAGAACACCTCCGTCGTTCGTGTTATGCCTTGCCGGAGATGAGGGCGCCCGCCCATTTCGCGCTCGGGTCGCTGTCGATCAGGAGTGCCTTCGTCAGCAGGCTGAGCGGGATCGCCAGCAACGCGCCGAGCGGGCCGAGCACGAACGTCCACACGATCAGCGACAGCAACGTCATCGTGGTGGACAGTCCCACCGCGTCGCCCAGGTACTTGGGCAGCACCAGCCCCTGGAAGACGACGTTGATCACGCAGTAGGCGGCGATGACCAGGATCATCTGCTTGGGCCCGCCGTCCAGGAGGGCGAGCATGCTCGGCGGGATGAGCCCGAGGACGAAGCCGATGTTGGGGATGTAGGTGGTGATGAGCGCGAGCACGCCCCACAGCAGCGGCAGCGGGACACCCAGCAGATACAGGGCGATGACATCGCAGGTGGCGCAGATGATCCCGAAGACGGTGGAGACGATGAGGTAGCGCCGTGTCTTGCCGGCGAAGGTGTCGAGGGCGGTGATGATCCCCGGGCGCTCGCCGCGTACCGAATCCAGGATCTTCGTCGTGATCGGCGCGTCAAGCGACATCGCCAGCAGAAGCACCACGATGAGGAACAGACTCGACAGCACCCCGACCAGGCTGGACAGCAATACCTGAGCCGCGCCGAGCAGGCTGCCCGGATCGAACGACCGCAGTGCCTTGCTGAGCTGCTCGTTCCCGAACCCGTACTCGGCGGCGAGGCGCTGCGCCTGGTTGAGCAGCCCCTGGAACTGGTCGGTGTAGGACGGCAACAACCCGGCGAGTTGCGTGACCGAGACGGTCAGCACGGCGACCATGGCCAGCACCACAAGCACCACGATGAGGAACGGCACCGCCACCTGGACCCAGACGGGCGCCCGCCTTCCGGCCAGCCATCCCCGCACCGGAGACACGGCGATGACAAGGACCAGGGCGAGCACCATCGGGCCGACGATCGAGGCCACTTCCCGCAGCCCGAAAAGCACGATCAGTGCGCAGGCGGTGCCAAGCAGCACGATGATCGCGCGGGGTGTCGACCGGTCGCTCACGTATGGGGTACTACCCCCACGATCCCCACCACACCGACACATCTCGTTGATTTGACGGTTCCGGGAGACGTACATAGAGTTCACCAGTCCCACGGGAACGGCCAAGATCGCCGAACCCGGACGGACACCCCCGATTCGACAAGCTCCGGAAGTCGGAGTAAGTTAGAGGGGTTGCCCCGGAGACGGGGTGGTCGAAATTCCCGCAGGTCAGCCCGCGAGTGTCAATTTGACACCAAGCGGACCGGCTGAAAGAATTAAGACACAACGAAATGAGCCGCTGAAAAACGCGTCCGTTTCTTGAGAACTCAACAGTGTGTTAAAAGCCAGTGCATGAAGTATTTCATGCAACACCTCGTCTGGAATATGATGAGTTTTTGCTAGTGTCAAACATCTTATGGAGAGTTTGATCCTGGCTCAGGACGAACGCTGGCGGCGTGCTTAACACATGCAAGTCGAGCGGAAAGGCCCTTCGGGGTACTCGAGCGGCGAACGGGTGAGTAACACGTGAGCAACCTGCCCCTGACTCTGGGATAAGCCCGGGAAACTGGGTCTAATACCGGATATGACCACTCCCGGCATCGGGTGGTGGTGGAAAGTTTTTTCGGTTGGGGATGGGCTCGCGGCCTATCAGCTTGTTGGTGGGGTAGTGGCCTACCAAGGCGAC
>NZ_JBITIO010000002.1:0-20026 GCF_044459065.1 Nonomuraea sp. NPDC050394
ACGTGGGCGGCGCCCCCGTCGGCCTTGAGCAGCGTGGCCAGGATACGCACCACCGTGGTCTTGCCCGCCCCGTTCGAGCCGAGCAGAGCGAAGATACTGCCCCGCGCCACCTCGAAGTCCACACCCCGCAACACCCGCAGTTCCTTGTAGGCCTTCGTCAGACCTTGAACGCGGATCGCGGGCCCTGGTGCCTGATGAACTGTCATCCGGATATCCGTTCTCTGTTCCGTCGATCTACTAAGTAGTACTAGCTAGTGTTGTATCGTGAGCGCGTAAGCCCGCCCGTGGTCACACGTCTCAGGTGACCGGGAGGCTCTTCACACCGTGGATGTCCGCGCTCGCCGGCCGTGGCGAGGAAAGCGGCTGACCAGCGCGGGCCGGTTGCCGCCCCGGGCACTGGTGGAGTCCGTGGCCGAAGGCCAGGTGCCGCCCTCCCGCCCGCGCAGGCCGAGCGCGTGGCGGTTGGCGGTGGTGGACGACAGGGTGAGCGTCGTCCCGGCCCTGATGGTCTGGCCGCCGAGCTCGAGGTCTTCCAGCGCGACCCGCACGAACGGCTTGGCCACGCTCAGGTACCGCAGCGGTTTCTTCATCGCCCCGTCGGCGAGCTCGGGGTCGGCATGGCCTCAGGGGGGTGGAGGGCTTCACTCATGGTGGCCACGATCGCCGACCGCCCTGACACCGGACCGTCGCCGTCCTGACATGGCGGCTGATACGGCCACGTTTCACGCGGAGCGGTGCGCCGGCAGGGCACCGCTCCGGGTCGTTCACCGATCGTCCCGCCCTGTGCGAACCCTCAGATGGGGCCCGTCACGTGGTAGGTCAGGCGGTAGTAGTAGGCGCTGCCGTGGTAGCCCGGCAGGTGGGACACCTTCAGGCCCTGGTTGGCCTCCGCACTGGGGACGATCCTGGTTCCGATGATCCAGCCGTCGTTCTCACGGATGACGACCTCGATCGAGTTCTGGAAGTCGTACGTCCGGTTGATGTCCCACCAGTCGCCGCCATCCATGTTGTTCCTGCGATCGACGAAGGCGCCGTCGACCCAGAGTTCCACTTCGTCAGAGAACGCCTCGGCCTCGTCATCGCAGTTGAGACGGACGATGGTCAGCCGGTAGACGTCATCGGACCCCTCCGCCGCCAGCGCGCCGGCCGCCGGGGCCAACGCGACCGTCAGCACGGCCAGGAACGCCACCAGCCAGGTAACGCTGGCCCAGCACCGAATTCGGACTCTCACCGAATCCTCCCGTGGATCGTCGTGGTAGTGGTCCTTCCGGGACTGTTACTGCGCAGCACCGAGGAAGGTTCCCGCGAAGAACGGCCATATGCGGGAAACCCCGCTTACCGGGCCGGGCGGGTGCTCCTTGGTCCGCGAGGACACGGAAAGGCGCTGCTCCGGGCCGGTCGCGTCGCCGAAGCGTCGGTAAGGTGTCACTCCAGGGGCAGGGGGCGGCGGGGCACGGGCGCCGTGTGGATGAGCGACGTGGTCGTGTGGCCGTACGGGGTGAACAGGTCGAGGATCGGTTCGAGCTCGTCGACCGCCCGCAGGTGCATCGTGAAGAAGAAGCAGTCGTCGCCGGTCATCCTGTAGCACTCGACGATCTGGGGAATCTCCTGCGCGATCTTGGAGATGCGCTGGATCTCCCGGATCGCCGGGCGGACCCTGACCATCACCGTGACCGGAAAGCCCAGGGCCCGCGGGTCGACCTCGGCACGATAGCCGGTGATCACTCCGGCCTCCTCCAGCCGCTGCACCCTGTCGGCCACCGCGGGGGCCGACAGAGCGACCCGGCGGCCCAGCTCGGCGAAGCTCACTCTGGCGTCAACCTGCAGCTCGGCGAGGATACGAAGGTCCAGGGCGTCGATTGCCTTGGGTTCGTATGTCCGCTCGGGCCTGATCCTTCGGTTCGCCATTCTCCTAAATTACGGGGTGGCCGACGATGGCGTCATGCCGCCCACCGGCCCTCGTGCCGTCCTGTCAGCGGCGCCTCCGTGGACCTCCTTCATCGGAAGCGCCGTCTTCCACTATCTTGGCCCGGCCTTCGCCGTGCTCCTGTTCGGCAGGCTCGCCCCGCTCGGGGTGGCGGGCCTGAGGATCTGGAGCGCCGCGATGGTCTTCGCGCTCTGGCGCCGCCCCTGGCGTACCCTCGCCAGGCTCGACGCCGGAGGGCGGCGGACGATCCTCGCCTGGGGCGCGGTGCTCGCGGGCATGAACGTCTGTTTCTACCTCGCGATCGCGCGGGTGCCCCTGGGGACCGTCGCCGCGATCGAGTTTCTGCCGGTCATCGCGCTGGCCGCGCTCGGCGCCCGGACGGCACGCAACCTCCTGGCGCTCGTCGCCGCCGTCGGCGGTGTCTACGTGCTGGCCGACATCCGGCTGGCCGGGGAGCCGCTGGGGCTGGTGTTCGCCTTCGCCAACGCGCTGTTGTTCGCCGCCTACATCGTGCTGGCCCACCGTACGGCCCGGCTGCGTGGCGTCAGCGGCATCGACGGGCTGGCCGCGGCCATGCTCGTCGCCTGCGTGCTCGTCGCGCCGGTGGCAGGCTGGCAGGCCGTTCCCGCGATGATCGACCCCGTCACGCTCGCGGCGGGGATCGGGGTGGGGATCTGTTCGTCGGTGATCCCGTACGTCTGCGACCAGCTCGCGATGGCCCGCATGGCCCGGTCCACGTACGCGTTGCTGGTGGCGCTGCTTCCCGCCACGGCCACGGTGATCGGCGTCGTCGTGCTCCGGCAGCTTCCCTCACTCGCCGAGCTCGCCGGAGTCGGGCTCGTGGTGCTTTCGGTCGCGCTCCATCGCGAGCGCACACCCACCCAGAAGGACAGGACGACACGCGCGCTCGCCGCCGAGCGCGGCTCGCGCTCGCGTGGCTGCCCGGACGGCCCGGGGTGACCGCGCCGATCGTCGGGGCGAGCAGGCCGGGTCACCTGGACGACACGGTCGCCGCGGTGGAGGTGCCCCCGAGCGAGGAGGAGACGGCCCGGCCGGAGGCCCCCAATCGGCCGCGCCGGGTCATCGGTCACTCCTGAACGGCCGCGGGACTCCGGTGAAGTTCGCGGACCGAGAGGACGCTCAGCGTGAGCGGCAACAGCCACAGCAGCGTCTTCACGGCGATCACCGTGACCTGCTGCGACTCCCACGTCTCGCCCTTGAGCTGCGCTTCGACCTGTCCCCAGAGGCTTGAGCTCATCATGCCCGTGGCGTACGCGCCCGCGGCCAGCATCAGCGGCCAGCTCAGGCGGGCCGAACGGAGGAGGGCCACCGCGGCGATGATCAACAGGATGCCCGCGACGTAGTCCTCCAGGATCGTGACCGGCGTCGTCCACCACGCCTGGATGCCTCGCCGCACGGTCTCAAGGCCGATGAACAGGACGCCGAGGACGGCGGCGGAGGCGACGGCGAAACGGGCGATAGGTGACATGGTGCCTCCAGGGGGGCGTCTTCGGGTTCGTCGCAGGCCGGGACGATCGTGACGTCACCGGCGGCGGTCACGAGGAAGGGTCGGGGAGGCACAGGTTTTTTCCGTGTCCTTTTCCACCCTAGCGGGCGGAGAGAATCAGGGGGTGCGCAGAAAGAGTGCCGGCGCGGCAGCGAGCCGGGGCCGTCGGGCGGCAGCCGTTCCGGATGGGCGTGGAACGACGGGGACCGTTCCGGGCTCTCGCACGCGGCCAGCTGAGCGGGTGTGGTCGCGGAGCCTCCACCCGGGCGACCGCGCGCACCGCCTCGTGACACGGCGGGTGCCGGTAGGCAGACTACAGACATGCGGACCCCAGCTCTCGCGGTGTTGTCGGCCCTGACCCTCGCGGCATCGGCGGCGTGCGCGCCCGCCGAGGCGCCGCCGGCGCCCTCCTTGGTGGCGCGCCCCGGGATTCTCCGGCAGACAGCGGACGAGATCGCCCGCACGGCCGCGGGCCTGCGCCGGCTGGACGACATGCCGCTATACGAGATGACCTACCACGGCGGCTACGACGCCGAGGCGCCGCTGACCGAGGCGGAGCTGGCCAGGAACGGGGACGGCTGGGCGTGCTCGCTGTTCCACCGCCCCGGCCGGTTCGGCAGGAACTTCGACTGGGACCCCAACCCGGCCATGGTCGTCCACGCCGATCCGCCGGACGGCTACGCCTCACTCTCCCTGGTCGACGTCTCCTACCTGTTCCCGCCCGCGGCCCGGCCGGACCTGAAGACCGCCCAGGACCGGCGGCGGCTGGCGCACGCGGTGCTGATGCCCTTCGACGGCATGAACGAGAAGGGGCTCGCCGTCGGCCTGGCCCAGGCACCCCACGCGGACCTGCCCGCCCGCACCCCGGGGCGCACCGTCGTGAGCGGCACGCGGATCATCCGGCTCATGCTCGACCGCGCCGCGACCGTGCCCGAGGCGATCGAGCTGATGCGCCGCTACGACCTGGACTTCAGCGGCGGCCCGCAGCTCCACTACCTGATCGCCGACCGGGCGGGCAAGTCCGTGGTCGTGGAGTTCGCCGAGGGGCGCATGAACGTCATCGACGAGCGCTACCTGACCAACATCACGATGACCGGCGCCGACCGGAACACCAAACTGGCCGACCGGCGCTACCGGCTGCTGACCGAGGGCGACGGCACGGACCCGATGCAGCTGCTCAAGCGGGTCGCTCAGCAGCACACCCGGTGGTCGATCGTCTACGACCAGGAGAAGCTCACCGCCAAGATCGTCACGGCGCAGCGGTGGGACCGCGTGCGCGACCTGCGCCTGTCCGCGGGCGGTTAGGCATTTACCGGCGGCGCGCTTGATAGGGCGCGAGTGTCGGCCGGGCGAATGAGGGACCGGCGTTCACGAATATAGCCGCAAGGCCAGCGGCGGCACGGGACCCGGCGTTTGATTGACATATCTGGTAAAGCATCTTGCCGGGAATCCGGTAAATGACGCCGTGGCCGGCGATCCGTCAGAGCGAGCCGCGTGGCGCGCCCGTGCCACCCAACTTCGCACGTCGGGCCAGAGTTTCGGGGTGACCAGAGCCCGGGTTAGGGTGATCGGACAATCGTCCTGACTGATATGTGAAAGTTTTTCTCGCCTCTTGACTGGCCAGGCGACAAACGAGTCCGGACAAGAGTCGGCGACCTGTGGGAGGCCGGCGATCCCGGGGCGGCAGCGGTTCTTCTCACTCGGCCCCACAGCGGTTATTTCGCGTGGCTGCCGAGGGACGACGGAAGGCGGCACCGCACTTCGACCGGCCCCGCCCGCCCCTCGCCGAAGCCGGGGCGGACACCCCGGGCGAGCGGAAGATCCCCCAGCGCCCTGGGACAGGTTTCGGTTGCCCGAATCCTATTTACGGTCACGCATATCATCGCATGACCAGTGATGCAAGAGGCTCTTGTGCTGAATTCGCGCGGCCCCCGGCCCGCACGCGCTAATCAGGCCGTTGACTCCACCCGGCAAACATCGATATAAGAGTGAATGTCGTGAACGGCGTGACATCACACGCTAAGTCGTGACACTTGTACAGATCTCCATTTCGAGGTTGTTTCAAGGCAATTGTCGAGGAGCGCCGTAACATGGCGGTTGACGACCTCTCTATTCAGCGACGAATCCACCACTCGCCGCACACGGTGACTCCCCGCAGGGGGGTGCTGGGCGATCAGTGACCAGTTAGCCGCGTCGGCGCAGAATCCCCACCCCATGGATCTCCGCTCCGCCAGCACGATGATCTGCCTCCCGTACGCCGGAGGCGGCGCCAGCGCCTACACCGGACTCGTGCGCGAGCTCGCCGGACTCACCGGCCTCACCGTCGTCCCCGTTCAGCTTCCCGGCCGGGAGAACCGCATCGTCGAACCGCCGGCCTTCACGATCGCCGGGATCGCCGACGAGGTGGCGCCCGCCACGGCCGAGCCGTACGCGCTGTACGGCCACAGCATGGGGGCCCGCCTGGCCTTCGAGGTGGTACGCGAGCTGCGCAGGCGTGGCCTGCGCCGGCCGTCGCGGCTCTACGTCGGCGGCGCGCACCCACCGGATCGCCGGGTACCGCTGGCGGCCTCCGTGGACCTGCCCGACGACGCCTTCATCGACCAGCTCGTCCGCAGGGCGGGCGCGCTCCTGGAGCTCAAGCACCTGCCGGAGCTGCGCGAGCTGCTGATGCCGGTGCTGCGCTCCGACTTCACCTGGATCAAGAACTACTCCTACGCGCCCGAGCCGCCGATCGACTCCCCCATCGTGGCCTTCACCGGGCTGGACGACGGCGAGGTCGGGGCGGCGGAGATGCTCGGCTGGGCCCGGCACACCACCGCCGGGTTCGGCCTGCGCACGCTGCGCGGCGGTCACCTGTTCGTCCAGGACCGCCCCGCCGAGCTGGCCGCGCTCATCGCCGCCGACCTCGCGGGCGAGCCCGCCCCGCCGGAGCCGGACGAGCTTCAGCTCTGGCTCGGCCGTCCCGCCGACCACACCGCGGTGGTGCGCCGGTACGCCGGCCGCGCCGCGCTCGGCACGAGCCACACCGGCGAGCTGACCTTGGTGGGCGCGGTCGCCGCGCACGGGCCCGGGGTCGGGGTGGCCATCCTGCGCGCGCCGGATCTCGGCGGCGACCTGTCCGAGCTGAGCGGGGACGAGCTCGAGCAGATCGAGGACGCCGCCGAGGAGGACCGGCGCTGGCTGGCGCTGCGTGCCGTCACCGCGAAACGGGCGCTGATGGCCGCCGACGGCCAGGGAGCCGATCCCGCGGCGGCCGGCTTCCCCGACCTCACCGATCCCGGGCCCTGGCAGGCCCAGGGCGATCCGGGGCTGGAACGGCTGGACCGCTGGCAGGTCCTCCACCTGCCCCTGCACACCTCACGGGGAGAAGCGCTGGGCGCGGTCGCCGTGCCGCACGACACGGTGCGGCTGAGCTTGGACATTCCTGCCGAAAAGCCAAGGTAACGGGGGACAGAGTGACCGACAGGGCGCTTCTTCACGACCTTGTCCTGGCGCAGGCCGGGCGTACTCCCGACGCGACGGCCGTGCGGCAGGATGATCGCGTTCTGACCTACCGCGAGCTGGTCTCCGCCGCGGCGACGCTGGCGCACCGGCTGCGCGAGCTCGGGGCCGGGCCCGAGGTACGGATCGGCATCTGCCATCGCCGTACCCCTGACCTGCTGGTCTGCGTGCTCGGCGTTCTCATGTCCGGGGGCGCGTACGTACCTCTGGATCCTTCGCACCCGCGCCGGCGCCTGTCCGGGATCGTCGAGGACGCCGGGATCACCACGGTCGTCGCGGACGAAACGGGCGCCGAGCTGCTGGCCGGGCTCCCCGTCCGGCTGGAGGCGGTGCCCCGGCCGGGCGCCGGCGAGCCGCCCGCGCGGGTCACGCCATCGGGCGCGGCCGCCTACGTGCTCTACACCTCGGGCTCCACGGGACGGCCCAAGGGCGTGGTGGTGAGCCATGACTCGGCGGTGTCCTTCGTCCGGATGGCGGGCGAGGTGTTCGGGCTCGACGCCGGGTGCCGGTCGATCGGGTTCGCCGCGCTCGGGTTCGACGTGTCGGTGCTCGACGTCTTCGCCCCGCTGGCGCGCGGCGGGTCGGTGATGTTCATCCCGGAGGAGGACCGGGTCGATCCGGTACGGCTCCAGCGCTTCCTCGAACGCCACCAGGTGACCTGGGGCACCATCCCGCCCGCCCTGCTCCCGCTGCTGGAGCCGGACCGGCTGCCCTGGCTGCGCGACCTGCTGACCGCGGGCGAACCGGCCGGACCCGAGCAGGTGGCCCGCTGGTCCACCGGCGGGCGGCGCTTCTTCAACTGGTACGGCCCCACCGAGACCACCGTGTGCGTGGTCGGCACCGAACTGGACGGCGTCTGGGACCGGCCCCTGCCGATCGGGTACGCGCTGCCCGGCTGCCGGGCGTACATTCTCGACGACCTGCTCCGGCCCTGCCCGCCCGGCACGCCCGGCGAGCTGTGCATCGGCGGCCCGCAACTGGCCCGCGGCTACCTGGACCGGCCGGGGTTGTCGGCCGAGCGCTTCGTGCCCGACCCGGAAGGCGGGCCGGGGGCGCGCATGTACCGCACCGGCGACCAGGTCGTGCTGGAGGACGACGGCCGCATCGGCTTCATCGGCCGGCTGGACCGGCAGGTGAAGGTCCAGGGCCAGCGCGTCGAGATCGGCGAGATCGAGGCGGTGCTGCGCGCCCATCCCGGCGTACGGCAGGCGGTGGCGGACGTGGCGACCGGCCCGTCGGGGCTGAAGGAGCTGACCGCCTACCTGGCGCCCGAGGACGCGCCGGGCATCGAGGACGTACGGGCCCACTGCCTGGAGAGCATGCCCGCGTACATGGTGCCCACCAGGGTGGTACGGCTGGCCGTACTGCCGCTGACGGTCGCCGGGAAGATCGACATGGCGGCCCTGCGCGCGACGGCCCCGGCGAGCGGCGCCCCGCGCGAGACCGGCGGGGAGCGGCCCGCGGCGAGCGTGACCGAGCGCGGCGTCGCGGCGGCCTGGGCCGAGGCGTTCGGGACCGGGGAGCCGGGGCCGGACGACGACTTCATCGCCTCCGGCGGGCACTCCCTGGTGGCGATGCGCCTGACCGCGCTGCTGCGTACCGGGCTCGGCAAGGAGATCGAGGTCAGCGACGTGCTCGCGGGCCGTACCGTGACCGGGATCGCCCGCCTGGTGGAGCTCGCCCCGCCGGTGCGTGACGAGCCGCTCGCCGCGGCGCCGGCCGCGCTGTCGGCGGTGCAGCGGCGGATGTGGTTCGTGGAACGGCTGGCGCCCGGCACACCCGCGCACAACATCGCGATGGCGCAACGCCTGTCCGGACCGCTGGACATCGGCGCCCTGCGCGCCGCCCTCGCGGTGGTGGCCGAGCGGCACGAGGTGCTGAGATGGCGCGTGCCGCAGTCGGACGGGGTTCCCGCCGTCGCCGTGTCGCCGCCCGGCCCGGTGCCGCTGCCGGTGGAGGACGTCACGGAAGCGCAGGTGGCCGGACGTCTTGAGGCCGAGGCCCGGCTCACCTTCGACATGGCGGCCGGGCCGCTGTGGCGGGCCCGGCTGCTGCGCCTGTCCGGCCGGGAACACGTGCTGGCCGTCACGGCGCACCACCTCGTCTTCGACGGCTGGTCGCAGCAGGTGCTCTACGACGATCTCAGCCGCGCCTACCGCCGTGAGGCGCTCACGCCACTGCGCACGTCGTTCGGCGAGTACGTGGCCTACCTCGGCGGGCGCGACCGGGAGGCGAGCCTGGAGTGGTGGCGGGACCACCTGGAGGGCGCGCCCAGCGTGCTCGACCTGCCCCGCGACCATCCGCGCCCGGCCGTGCAGACGTTCGAGGGCGCGGGGGCCGCCGCCGAGGCCGACGCCGCCGTCAGCGCCGGGGTCCGCACGCTGGCCGCCGGTCTGGGCAGCACGCCGTACGCGGTGATGCTGGCGGCGTTCGCGCAGGTCCTGCGGCGCCTCACCGGCCGGCACGACCTGATCGTCGGCGCGCCCGTCGCCGACCGTCGCGATCCGGCCTTTCACCCGCTGACCGGCTGCCTGGTCCAGGTTCTTCCGGTACGGCTGCGCGTCGCGGACGCCGACTCCTTCGAGACGCACGTGCGCCGCTGCCAGGAGACGCTGTCCGGTGCGCTGGCCCATCTCGACGTGCACCTGGAGCGGCTGGTCGACCGGCTCGGCCCCGGCCGCGACCTGTCCAGGAACCCGCTGGTCCAGGTGCTGTTCAACATGTACGACTTCACCGAGCCGCGGCTGGGGCTGCCCGGCGTCACGGCCGTCCCGCTGCCGCCCGGCCTGCCGGGCGCCCTGTTCGACCTGACCCTGTACGTCGGGGAACGGGACGGACGGTACGTGCTGCAGGCGGTGTACAACCCCCGGCTGTTCCGGGCGGAGCGGATAGAGGAGCTGCTCAGGGGCTACCTCCGCATCCTCGGCGACCTCGTCACCGCTCCCGGGCGGCCGGTCCGGCAGGCGTCGCTCCGCCCCGCGCGCCCGTCCGCCGGCCGCACGAGCCTGCCGGACGGCAGCGCCCCGCTCCCCACCTGGGACGGGCCCGGGGTGGTGGAACGCGTCCTCGCCCGGGCGGCCGACGAGCGGGGGGCGGACGGTGAGCGGGTGGCGGTCGCCGGGGAGGACGGCGAGCTGACCTATGCCGACCTGGCCCGCCTCGCGAGGTCGACCGGGGAGTCCGTGTCGGCGGCCGTGCGTCCGGGCGACACGGTGGCGATCCTGGCCGCCCGCGTGGGCGAGCTTCCCGCCCTGATGCTCGGGGTCCTGGGCGCCGGAGCCCGCTGGGCCGTGCTCGACTCCGCCCTGCCGCCCGCCCGCCTCGCGGCCCAGGCCCGCGCGGCGGGAGCCCGCGCGCTGCTCGCCTGCCCCGGCGTGCCCGTGCCTGCCGACCTGGCCTGGCTGCCCGACCTGACCCGGCTTCCCGAGCACTCTGAACCGACCGGGCACCCCGAACCGGATGAGCGCGGGCCGGTGCTGTTCCCCGTGCCGTTCGGGCAGCGCGGCTACCTGTCGTTCACCTCCGGCACCACCGGCGAACCCAAGCCGGTGCGGGCCGACGAGCGCCCGCTGGCCCGCTTCCTGTCCTGGTACGCGGCCGAGTTCGCGCTGACCTCCGCCGACCGGTTCGCGTTGCTGGCCGGACTGGCGCACGACCCGCTGCTCCGGGACGCCTGGACGCCGCTGACCCTGGGGGCGACGCTGCACGTGCCCGGCCAGGACCGGGTGCGCGACCCGGCCCGGCTGGCGGCCTGGCTGCGCGAGCGGGCCGTCACGGTCGCGCACCTGACCCCGCAGCTCGCCACCCTGATCGCCGCGGCCGGGGTGGAGCTGCCCGACCTGCGGCTGGTGCTGTTCGGCGGAGACCGGCTGACCTACGCGGAGGTGGCCAGGTTCGCGGCGGTGGCGCCGAAGGCGCGCCTGGTCAACACCTACGGCACGACCGAGACGCCCCAGGCGCAGGCCGTCCACGAGATCACCGGCCACCTGGGCGGCACCGGCGATCCGGTGCCGGTCGGCCGCGGCGTGGACGGGGCGGAACTGCTCGTGCTGGACGCCGGCGGGGCACCGGCCGCCGTGGGAGAACTGGGCGAGGTGGTGGTCAGGAGCCGCCGGCTGGCGCGGGCGTACCTGGACGAGGAGCTCACCCGGTTACGCTTCAGCCGCGAGCCGGACGGCGAGACGGCCCGCTACCGGACCGGTGACCTGGGCCGCCATGACCCGGACGGCCGGGTGGTGCTGGCCGGGCGGGCCGACGGGCAGGTGAAGATCCGCGGGTACCGGGTCGAGCTCGGCGAGATCGAGGCCGTGCTGGCCGCCCATCCCGGTGTCCGGGCGGCCGCCGCCAGAGTGGCCGAGCAGCCCGGGGGGCCGGTGCCGCACGCCTACGCGGTGCCGGCGAGCGCGGCCGTACAGGCCGGTGAGCTGCATCGGCACCTCGCGGCCTGCCTGCCCGACTACGCGCTCCCCGCCGAGCTGGTGCTCCTGCCGGCGTTGCCGCTGACGCCGAACGGCAAGGTCGACCGGGCCGCGCTGCCCGCCCCTCCCCCGAGGGCCGCGGCCGGGCCCGGCCAGGAGCCCGCCTCCGCGACCGAGCGCCTGGTCGCCGGCATCTGGCGGGAGGTCCTCGGCCAGCCGAGGATCTCCGCCGACACGAACTTCTTCGAGATCGGCGGGCACTCGCTCGCCACCGCTCAGGTTCAGGCCCGCCTCACCGCCTCACTCGGGCGCGAGGTGCCGATCGTGGACCTGTTCCGCTTCCCGACCGTACGGACGCTCGCGGCCCACCTCGACGGCGAGCGGCGCACCGCGGGAACGGAGCGCGCCGCCATGCGGGTCGCGGCGCGCCGGGCACGACCCTCAACTCGGCCTCACCGGGCCAGACGGGAGAGTAACGAATGACCGCTGCGCACAACCACGAGGAAGAGGGGCTCGGCGTCGAGCCGATCGCGGTCGTCGGCCTGGCCTGCCGTCTGCCCGGCGCCGAGGACGTGCCCGCCTACTGGCGCAACCTGGTCGGGGGCGTCGAGTCGGTGCGCTTCTACACGCGTGAGGAGCAGGAGGCGCTCGGCGTACCGGACTATCTGCTGGACGATCCGACGTTCGTGGCGGCGTCCTCGAACGCCGACGACTACCGGGCCCTGGACGCCGCATTCTTCGGCATGTCCCCGCGCGAGGCGGAGCTGCGCGACCCGCAGCAGCGGATGTTCCTGGAGCTGGCCAGCACCGCGCTGGACGACGCGGGCTACGACCCCGCCCGCTACCCCGGCGAGATCGGGGTCTACGGGGCGATCGGCTCGGATGAGTATCAATGGCTGTACATCCGGCCGAACAAGAAGGTGTTCGCCTCGGTCGGCAACCTCGCCGTCTACACCGGCAACCACCCCGACTACCTGGCCACGCTGGTGTCGTACAAGCTCGACCTGCGCGGCCCCAGCCTCACCCTGCACACCGCCTGCTCCTCCTCGCTCGTCGCCCTGCACGTGGCGTGCGAGGCGCTGCGTACCGGCGAGTGCGACATGGCGCTCACCGGCGGCGCCTCCCTGGAGATGCCCGCCGAGTGGGGGTATCAGTTCCACCAGGACGGCATCTACGCCCCCGACGGGCACTGCCGCGCCTTCGACGCCTCGGCGGCGGGCACGATCTGGGGCGGTGGCGGCGGCATCGCCGTCCTGAAGCGGCTCTCGGACGCCGTCGCCGACGGCGACCACATCCGCGCCGTGGTGATCGGCAACGCGATCAACAACGACGGCGCCACCAAGATGGGCTTCTCCGCGCCGAGCGCCGAGGGCCAGGCGGCCGCGGTATCGCAGGCGCTGGGCGTCGCCCAGATCGACCCGCGCACCGTCACCTACATCGAGGCGCACGGCACCGGCACCTCGCTGGGCGACCCGATCGAGGTCGGAGCCCTGTCCAGCGTGCTCGGCGCCGGCACCGACGAGGCGGGCTGGTGCGGCATCGGCTCGGTCAAGACCAACATCGGCCACCTCGGCCCCGCCGCCGGCATCGCGGGCTTCATCAAGACCGTGCTCGCGCTGGAGCACGGCATGATCCCGCCGAGCCTCAACTACGAGAAGCCGAACCCGCGCATCGACTTCGGCACCAACCCGTTCCACGTCGTCTCGACGCTGACCAAGTGGGAGACGAACGGCTTCCCGCGCCGCGCGGGCGTCAGCTCGTTCGGCATCGGCGGCACCAACGCGCACGTGCTGGTCGAGCAGGCGCCGCCCGCGCCGCTGCCCACCGCCCCGCCGCGCCCCGCCCACCTGCTGCTGCTGTCGGCCCGCACCCCGGCCGCGCTGGACGCCGCCGTGACCAGGCTGGCCGGCCACCTCAAGGGCAGCGAGACCGACCTGGCCGACGTGGCCCACACACTGCGGGCGGGCCGGCGGCGGTACGCGCACCGGGCCGCCGTCGTGGCCGGCGACACCGCCGACGCGATCACGGCGCTGTCCACGCCGCGCCGCCTGGTCAAGGGCAAGGCGGGCACGCCCAAGGTGGCGTGGCTGTTCTCCGGCCAGGGCGCGCAGTACGCGGGCATGGGCGCCGGGCTCTACGACACCCAGCCGGTCTTCGCCGCCGCGGTCGACGAGTGCGCCACGATCCTGCGGGACGAGCTGGGCCTGGACCTGCGTACGCTGCTCTTCCCCGCCGAGGAGGAGAAGGAGGCCGCCGACGAGCGGCTGCGGCAGACGGCGCTCACCCAGCCCGCGCTGTTCACGGTGGAGTGGGCGCTGGCCCGCCTGTGGCGCTCGTGGGGCGTGGAGCCGGCCGCGATGATCGGGCACAGCATCGGCGAGTACGTGGCCGCGACCGTCGCGGGCGTCTTCTCCCTGCCCGACGCGCTGCGCCTGGTGGCCGCCCGTGGCCGGCTCATGCAGAGCATGCCGCCGGGCGCGATGCTGGCCCTGCGCCGCGACCAGGAAGAGGTACGCGGGGACCTGCCCGACGGCCTGTCGATCGCCACCGTCAACGGCCCCGGCACGTGCGTCGTCGCCGGTCCCGGCGAGCTGATCGCCGCCTACGCCGCCCGGCTGGAGGAGAACGGCGTCCAGCACACCGCGCTGCGTACCTCGCACGCCTTCCACTCGGCGATGATGGACCCGATACTCGGCGACTTCCACGAGGCCGTCGCCGCCGCGGCCCGGCACGCGCCCGGCCTGCCGTTCCTGTCGAACGTCACCGGCACCTGGATCACCGCCGAGCAGGCCACGGACCCCGGCTACTGGACGCGGCACCTGCGCGAGGCGGTCCGGTTCGGCGACTGCGTGGCGACGCTGGTCGCCGAGGGCGAGTGGCGGCTGGTGGAGTGCGGTCCTGGACGCCAGCTCGCCGGCCTGGCCAGGACCCAGCTGCCCAAGTCCGCGCCGCAGCCGCTGGCCAGCCTCCCCGGCCCCGCCGACGCCCGGCCGGACCTGGAGATCGTCTACGCCGCGGCCGGCGCCCTGTGGACGGCGGGCGTCCCGCTGGACACCGACGCCCTGGCCGAGCCCGCCCGCCGCGTCCCGCTTCCCGCCTATCCGTACGAGCGCGCCGAGCACTGGGTCCCCACCACGTTCGACCCGGAGCTCGTCTTCACCCGGCCGCCGCGGGCCGGCGCGCTGCCGCTGGAGGAGTGGTTCTCGGCGCCGGCCTGGCGCCAGGCGCCCCTCGCCCCCGCCGGGACCGCCGCGCTGGCCGGCCTGCGCTGCCTGGTCTTCGCGGGCCCCGCCGCCGAGCCGCTGCTTGACGGGCTGCGCGCGGCCGGCGCCGACGCCGTGCGGGTGGTCCCCGGCAGCGCGTACGGCACCGCACCCGACGGCACCATCACCGTCCGTCCCGCCGAACGCGACGACTACGAGGCGCTGCTCACCGAGACCGGAGTACCGGCCCGCGTCATCCACGCCTGGACGCTCGACGGCGACCCCGCGACCACGGCCGCGCGGGCCACCGCCGCCCAGGACCTCGGCTTCCACAGCCTGCTCGCCCTCGTGCAGGCGCTGGCCGGCGCCGAGCGCGAGGCGGGGGTGCGGCTCGACATCCTGACCGCCGCCACGCAGGGCGTCACCGGCCGGGACGTCCACCGGCCCGAGCACGCCACCGTCGCCGGCATCACCGGCGTCGTCCCGCTGGAGGCCCGCTGGCTGACGGCCCGCCACATCGACCTGGAGGCGGGGCCGTACGACGTGGGGAAGGTGCTGGCGGAGCTGGCCACCGAGCCCGCGGAGCCGGAGGAGGGTGTGCCGCCGTCCCCCGTCGTGCTGCGTGCCGGCCGCCGCTGGGTGCGTGGCTTCGAGCCGGTGCCGCTGCCGCCGCAGGACGACCCGCTGCGCCCGCACGGCGTGTACGTCATCACCGGCGGGCTCGGCGGCATCGGTCTCACGCTGGGCGAGGACCTGGCCCGGCGGGTCCGGGCCAGGCTGGTCCTGCTCGGCCGTTCCGGCTTGCCGCCCCGTGCGGAGTGGGACACGCTCGACGGGGCGCCGGAGCGCGTGCGGCGGGCCGTGGCCGCGGTGCTGCGCATGGAGCGGGCGGGCGCCGAGGTGATCGTGATGGCCGCCGACGTGACCGACCCCGGGTCACTGCGCCGGGCCAGGGACGAGGCGCTCGCCAGGTTCGGCCGCGTCGACGGCATCGTGCACGCGGCCGGGATCCCCGGCGGCGGCATGGCCGAGGTCAAGGAGCGCGCGGCCGCCGACGACGTCATGGCGCCCAAGATCGCCGGGACGCTCGCGCTGCGCGAGGTGTTCGGCGAGCTGCCGCTCGACTTCGTGCTGCTCTGCTCGTCGGTGACCGCCGTCGCGGGCGGGTTCGGCCAGGTCGACTACTGCGCGGCCAACAACTTCATGGACGCCTACGCGCACGTCTGGCCCGGCCGGGTCCTGTCGGTGAACTGGGGGGCCTGGCTGGAGGTCGGCATGGCCGCCGAGGTCGCCGCCCCGGTGGCCTTCCGCGCCCTGCAGCGCGGCGACCGGGTGACCCGGCTGGAGCACCCCGTGCTCAGCCACCGGCACGAGAGCGCCGGCCGCCGGCCCTGGTACGCCGCGACCCTGTCGCCCGAGACGCACTGGCTCCTGGACGAGCACCGGGTGGCCGGGGTGCCGGTGATGCCGGGCACCGGCTACCTGGAGAGCGCCCGCGCCGCGTTCGAGGCGGCCGTGCCTCCCCCGGGTCCCGGGCACGCGATCGAGCTGCGCGACGTCGCCTTCATCGCGCCGCTGCCGGTCGCCGAGGGGTCGAGCGCCGAGCTGCGGGTACTGCTCACCCCTGCCGGCGACGGCATGGACTTCGAGGTGGTCAGCATCGCCGGCGGCGAGCCGGTCCAGCACGCCAGAGGCTCGGCGGCGTGGGTGGCGGCCGGGGAGGCCGCCGGGGACCTGGCCGAGGTCCGGTCCCGCTGCACCCACGGCTCCGACGAGGCCAACCCGTTCGCCTCGGCCTCCGGGCTGGTCACGTTCGGCTCGCGGTGGACCAGCCTGCGCACGGTACGGCTGGGCCAGAACGAGCAGCTCGCCCACCTGGTGGCCGGTCCCGACGTCGCCACCGAACTGGCCGCCCTGCCGCTGCACCCGGCGCTGCTGGACGAGGCGACCGCGTTCATCTCCGTCTCCGGCGAGCACAGCTACCTGCCGCTCGGCTACGGCCGCATCACCGTGCACGCCCCGCTGCCCGCCACGCTGTGGAGCCACGCCCGGCTGCGCGACACCGGCGGCGGCGAGGTTCTCGCCGCCGACCTCACCCTGTACGGCGACGCCGGCGAGCCGGTGGTGAGCATCTCCGACTTCGTGCTCAGACGCGTCGACCCGGAGGCCGTGTCCCGCACCATCGGCGAGGACGCGGAGCAGGCGGCCGGGGACGTGACGGTGAAGGAGGAGTCCGCGACCGCGGGCGTCGCCCTGGACCTCGACGGCGCCAAGCGCGGCATCCCGCCGGCGGACGGCGCCGAGGCCTTCCGCCGCCTGCTCGCCACCGACCTGGGCGTCCAGGTCGTGGTCAACGCCACCGCGCTGCCCGAGTTCGTGGCCGGGGTGCGCGAGCTGACCCAGGACACCGTGGCCGACGACCTCGCCTCCGCCGCCGCCGCCGGCGAGGCGGGCCTGGACTCCGACGATCACGTCGCCCCGCGCAACGAGCTGGAGAGCGTGCTCGCCGGGCTGTGGGGCGAGGTGCTCGGCGCCCGCCGCGTCAGCGTCGAGCAGGACTTCTTCGAGCTGGGCGGCAACTCGCTGGTGGCGGTCCAGCTCATCGCCCTCATCAGGAAGAAGATCGGCGTCCGGCTGCCCATGCGCAGCCTCTTCCAGGTGCCCACCGTGGCCGGCATGGCCGGGCTCGTGGAGGAACTGCGCGGCCAGGGCGAGGAGAAGAAGCCGGCGACGATCACCCGGCTCCCCCGAGTGGAAAGGCACTGACATGCGCGACGGCCAGTACAAGGTCGTGGTCAACGACGAGGAGCAGTACTCCATCTGGTTCGCCGGGCGGCCCCTGCCGCAGGGCTGGCGGGAGGCCGGCTTCGAAGGGGAGAAGCAGAGCTGCCTCGACCACATCGAGCAGGTCTGGACCGACATGCGCCCGCGCAGCCTGCGCGAGGCCATGGGGCAGTAGAGGAGCGGCCCAGGTGACCGGCACGTACGTTTTCCCCGCCTCGTTCGCCCAGGAACGGTTGTGGTTCCTGGCCCAGCTCGATCCCGGCGCGCCCACGTACCACATCAACGCCATGATGACGCTGCCCGAGCGGGCCGATCCGGACCGTTGTGAGCGGATCCTGGCCGAGCTGGTGCGGCGGCACGAGGCGCTGCGCACCGCCCTGGCGATCGAGGACGGGAGCCTCGTCCAGATCGTCCAGGTCGACATGCCGGTCACCCTGCCCCGTACCGACCTGCGCGACCTGCCGCCGGAGGAGGCCGAGCGCGAGTTCGGCGCGCTGGCGGTGGCGACGGCGCGGCAGCCGTTCGCGCTGGATCGGGCGCCGTTGTGGCGCTCGCACCTGGCGCTGATGCCGGGCGGGGAGCAACGGCTGATCTCCGTGTTCCACCACGCCGTGTTCGACGCCCGCTCGGGAACCATCCTCGGCGAGGAGATCCGGGAGCTGTACGCCGCCCTCGACGAGGGGCGCCCGGCGCGGCTGCGTGACCTGCCCATCCAGTACGCCGACTACGCCGCCTGGCAGCGCGAGCACCTCGGCCAGGGGGTGCTCGCCGCCCAGCTCGGTCACTGGCGGGACCGGCTGGCCGGGCTGCCGGCCGATCTCGGGCTGCCGACCGACCGGCCCAGGCCGCCCGTGCGCGGGCACGCCGGGGCCGAGCACCACCTGGTGCTGCCCGCCGCCCTGGTGGACGAGCTCGAAGCGCTGGCCATGCGGCGCGGCGCGACCCTGTTCATGGTGCTGCTGGCCGCGCTGAAGGCCCTGCTGTCCCGGTACGCGGGCCAGGAGGACGTGGCGGTGGGCACGCCGGTCGTCGGGCGCGACCTGCCGGAGTTCGAGCCGGTGCTCGGCGTGTTCATCAACACCCTGGTACTGCGCAGCGACCTGAGCGGTGACCCGTCGTTCGGCACGTTGCTGGACCGGGTGCGCGAGAGCGTCCTCGACGCGCTGGACCACGCCGAGGTGCCGTTCGACCGGCTGGTCGAGGCGCTCCAGCCGGTCCGCGACACCAGCCGCACCCCGCTCTACCAGGTGGGCTTCAACCTGCTGCCGATGAGCGCGCGCGGGCAGTTCCCGAACGGCACCGCCCAGCTGGACCTGAACCTCGACATCGTCAGGACGGCGGACGGCGCCGGCGTCTACTTCGAGTACAGCACCGACCTGTTCGACCCCGGCACGATCGAGCGCCTGGCCGGCGCCTACCGGCTGATCCTTGAGGCGGCCGCCGCCGACCCCGGCACGCGGCTGTCGGAGTTGCCGCTGATGACGCCGGCCCAGCGGACGGAGTTGCTGACCGGGTGGAACGAGACCGCCGCGCCGTACCCGGACAAGACCCTGCACGAGCTCGTCGGCGAGCAGGCGGCGCGCACGCCCGGCGCGGTGGCGGTGCGCGCGCCGGACGGCGAGGAGCTCACCTACGCCGAGCTGGACGCCCGCACGCAGGCGCTGGCCGGGCGGCTGGTCGCCGAGGGCGTGCGGGCCGAGTCGCGGGTGGCGCTGTGCCTGCCGCGTGGCGTGCCGCAGATCGTCGCGCTGCTCGCGGTGCTGCGGGCGGGCGCGTGTTACGTGCCGCTGGACGCGGCCTACCCGGCGGAGCGGCTGGCGTACCTGCTGGCCGACTCCGGTGCCGCGCTGCTGCTCACGGACTCCGCCCACCTCGGCCGGCTGCCGGCGGAGCATCCCCCGGAATTGCTGCTCGACCAGGTCTCCGGAAGCGCCGGGCCGCTGCGGCCGCTGCCGCCGGTGCGGCCGGACCAGCTGGCGTACACCATCTACACCTCCGGCTCCACCGGCCGTCCCAAAGGCGTGCAGGTGCCGCATCGTGGCGTGGTCAACCTGGTCACCGACGTGATCCGGCGGCTGGGCGGGGGCAGCGCGCTGTACCTGACCTCGCTCTCGTTCGACATCGCGGCGCTGGAGATCTTCACGCCGCTGCTGTCCGGCGGGACGCTCGTGATCGCTCCCGAGGACGCCGCCCGCACGCCCAAGGAGCTCCACCGGGCCGCGGAGGACGCGGACCTGGTCCAGCTCACTCCGTCGGTGGCGAGCCTGGCGGTCGAGCACCTGCCGTCCGGGCTGCCCCGCGTGATCCTCGGCGGCGAGCCGCTGCCGCTCGACCTGGCCGCCCGCCTGCTCACGGTCACCGACGAGCTGTGGAACTTCTACGGGCCGACGGAGACGACGATCTGGTCCACGGCGTACCGGGTGCCGCACTCTCCCGCCACGATGCTCATCGGCGGGCCGGTGGCGAACACGAGCGCGTACGTGGTGGACGAGGACCTGCGCCCCGTGCCGGTGGGCGTACCGGGCGAGCTGCTGCTGGGCGGGGCCGGGGTGACCCGCGGCTACCACGGCCGGGCCGCGCTGACCGCCGAGCGCTTCGTGCCCGACCCTTTCGGCCCGCCCGGCGGCCGTCTCTACCGCACGGGCGACCTGGCCCGCTGGTGCGCAGACGGAACCCTCGAATGCCT
>NZ_JBITIO010000002.1:20125-1088999 GCF_044459065.1 Nonomuraea sp. NPDC050394
CGACCTCCCCGTCCTGCCCAGCGGCAAACTCAACCGCGCCGCCCTCCCCCCACCCCAGACCAGCACCACCACCACGTCCGTCCCGCCGCGCACCCCGATGGAGGAGGGCATCGCCAAGATCTGGGCCGAGCTGCTCGGCCGCGAGCGCGTCGGGATGACCGACGACTTCTTCGCCCTGGGCGGCCACTCGCTGCTGGTGGTCCGCCTCATCGGCCGGATCGACGAGGAGTTCGGCGTGGAGCTGCCGCTGCGGCGCTGCTTCGACGCCACGACCGTCGAGGAGCAGGCGCTCGCGGTGCTCGAAGAGGGACTCACAGATACCGACCTGCTGGAACTCCTGGAGGAGGAGCGGTGAGCGACGGGAACGGGGTACGCGCGCGGCTGGCCAGGCTCAGCCCGGAACAGCGCGCCGCGCTGGAGGCCCGCCTCGCCCGTACCCGGGCGGCGGGCAAGGGGACGTCGTCCATTCCGCCCCGGCCGGCCTCGGACGCCGGGACCCTGTCGCCGGCCCAGCGCCGCCTCTGGGTCGTCGACCAGCTCGACCCGGGCAACCCCGCCTACACCTTGTCGTGGGCGTACCGGATCGAGGGCGACCTGGACGCCGCCGCGCTGGCCAAGGCGTTCGACGCGCTCGTGGACCGGCACCCGATCCTCGGCCACGTGATCGAGACCCGCGACGGCGAGCCCCGCCAGGCCCCCGGCACCCTCCGCCCCGCCCTGAGCGTCGAGACGATGCCGGCCGAGGGGGCCGACGCCGTCGCGCGCGAGGAGGCCCGCTTCGCCTTCGACCTGAGCTCCGGGCCGCTGACCAGGGCCCGCCTGGTGCGCGTGGCGCCCGGGGAGCACCGCCTGTTCCTGACCCTGCACCACATCCTGGCCGACCGCTGGTCGGTGGAGATCCTGTTCGGTGACCTCTTCCGGCTCTACTCCGGAGAGCCGATGCCCGAGCGGCCGGTGGAGTACGCGGACTACGTGGCCTGGCAGCGGGACCGGCCGTCCGGGGAAGGCGACCTGGACTACTGGCGCAAGGCCCTCGACGACCTGCCCGACGTGCTCGACCTGCCGGCCGACCGGCCGCGCCCGCCCATGCAGTCGAACCGGGGCCGCCGCCTGGTGTTCGAGCTGGACGCCACCCTGGCCACCGGGTTGCGCGAGCTGGCGGCCGGGCAGCGTGCCACCCCGTTCATGGTCCTCGTCGCCGCGCTGCAGGCGCTGTTCGCCCGCTACACCGGACGGGCCGACATCCCGATCGGCACGCCGGTGTCGGCCCGGCCGCATCCCTCCCTGGACCAGACCGTCGGGCTGTTCCTGAACACGGTGGTGCTGCGCGGCGACCTGTCCGGCGACCCGGACTTCGCCGAGCTGGTGCGGCGGACCAAGGAGCGGACGCTGGCCGCGTTCGAGCATGCGGGCGTGCCGTTCGAGACGCTGGTGGAGGAGCTTTCCAGCGGCCGGGACCTGTCGCGCAACCCGTTCTTCCAGGTGATGCTCGCCTACCAGAACGTGCCGCAGGCGCCGCCCGGCGGTCCGCCGGGGCTGCGCCTGGAGCGCCTGGGCGTGCGCTCCGGCACCGCCATGTTCGATCTGGACTTCATCGTGGAGGAGCGCGCGGACGGGTCGCTGGTGTGCGTGCTCGACTACGCCACCGACCTGTTCGACGAGGACCGCGCGCGGCGCCTGACCTCGCATCTGCGCACGCTGCTGGGGGCGGCGGTCGCCGATCCCGGCCTGCGGCTGTCCGAGCTGCCGCTCATGGACGCGACCGAGCTCGGCAACACCCTGCGCGCCTGGAACGAGACCGCGCGGCCGTACCCGGAACGCGGCATCCACCACCTGGTCGCCGAGCAGGCCGCCCGCACCCCCGAGGCCACCGCGGTCGAGGGCCCGGACGGCACGTCGCTGACCTACGCGGAGCTGGAGTCACGCGCGGGCGACCTGGCCGCGGAACTGCGCGCGCTCGGCGTCGGCCGAGAGGACAGGGTCGCCATCTGCCTGCCCCGACATCCGGACGTGGTGGCGGCGCTGCTGGGTGTGCTCAAGTCCGGCGGCAGCTTCGTCCCCATGGACCCCGGCTACCCGCCCGCACGGCTGGGGCAGATCCTCGACGACTCCGGCGCCACCCTGACGGTCACCGTCACCTCGCTCCGGGAGAACCTGCCGCCGGGCGCACGCGTGCTCCTGCTCGACGAGGGCATCGGGAAGGCCGCCCCCGTGGCGGAGCCCGCGTTCCATCCGGACCAGTGCGCGTACCTGATCTACACCTCCGGCTCCACCGGCCGGCCCAAGGGCGTGGTGGTGCCGCACAGGGGCCTGGTCAGCCTGCTCTGCGACCTGCGCGAACGCCCCGGCCTGGCGCCCGGCGCGCGCTACCTGTTCCTGACGTCGGTGTCGTTCGACATCTCGATGGCCGAGATCTTCGGCCCGCTGGTCAGCGGCGGCACGGTCGTCGTCGGCTCGGTCACCGCCGTCGAAGACGTGCACGAACTCCTCCGGAGCGGCGACCTGCACACCGTCCAGGCCACTCCCTCCGTGCTGGAGGGGTTGCTGCCCGCGCTGGCCCACCGGGTCCCGCGGGTGGTCAGCTCGGGCGAGGCGCTTCCCGGCCCGCTCGCCGCCCGCCTGCTGACCGTCACCGACGAGCTGTGGGACCTGTACGGCCCGACCGAGACCACCGTGTGGTCCACCCGGCTCCACGTCACCGACGGCAGGGGCGGCTCGATCGGCCGCCCGGTCGCCAACACCACGACCTACGTGGTGGACGAGGACCTGCGCCCCGTGCCGGTGGGCGTGCCGGGCGAGCTGCTGCTGGGCGGAGCGGGAGTGACCCGCGGGTATCACGGCCTGGCGGCCCGGACCGCCGAACGCTTCGTGCCCGACCCTTTCGGCCCGCCCGGCGGCCGTCTCTACCGCACGGGCGACCTGGCCCGCTGGTGCGCAGACGGAACCCTCGAATGCCTCGGCCGCCTCGACGACCAGGTCAAAGTCCGCGGCGTCCGCATCGAACTCGACGAAGTCGCCGCCGTCCTCGGCGAACACCCCACCGTAGAACGAGCCGTCATCGCCGTCCGCGACGACGCCCCCGGCGGACGCGGCCTCGTCGCCTACACCACCGGCACCACCAACGAAACCGAACTCCGCACACACCTACGCGCCCACCTGCCCGACGCCATGATCCCCACCGCCTTCGTCACCATCACCGACCTCCCCGTCCTGCCCAGCGGCAAACTCAACCGCGCCGCCCTCCCCCCACCCCAGACCAGCACCACCACCACGTCCGTCCCGCCGCGCACCCCCGCGGAACACGTCCTGCACGCCCTCTGGAGCGAGCTGCTCGAACGCGACGACTTCGGCGTCGAGGACGACTTCTTCACCCTGGGCGGCCACTCCCTGCTGGCCATGCGCCTGGTGGTCAGGCTCAGGGAGGCCCACGGCGCCGACGTGACGCTGCGCCGCTGCTTCGCGACCCCGACCATCGCGGCCCTGGCCCCGCTCATCCCCGGCGACGGGGCCACCACCGAGGGCCTCCCCCTCGCCGGACAGGCCGTCACGCGGCCATCCCACGCGCAGGCCCGCCTCTGGTTCCTCGACCAGCTGGACCCCGGCAACCCCGCCTACAACGTCGCCTGGGCGGAGCGGCTGACCGGCCCGCTGGACGTGGCCGCGCTGAGCGCCGCCTTCGACGACCTGGTGGCCAGGCACGAGGCCCTGCGCCTGGTCATCGTGGCCGACGACGGCGAACCCGTCCTGCGCGAGGGCGCCCGCAGGCCGCGGCTCAGCGTGCGGGAGGGTCCTGACGTGGGGCTGGAGGAGGCGCGCCACCGCTTCGACCTGGCCGAAGGACCGCTGGCGCGGGCCGCCCTGGTACGGCGCGGCCCGGCCGAGCACGAGCTGTACCTCACCCTGCACCACGTCATCACCGACCGGTGGAGCCTGTCGATCCTGCTGCGCGACCTGATGGAGCTCTACCGGGCACGGGTCACCGGCGCCCCGGCCGAGCTGCCGGCGCTCAGGGCCGGCTACCGGGACTTCGCCGCCTGGCATCGGGAGCGGGTCTCCGGGCGGGCGGCCGGCCTGGCGTACTGGAAGGACGCGCTCGCCGGCCTGCCCGCCACCCTGGACCTGCCCGCCGACCGGCACCGTCAGGGGCCGGCGAGCATGGCCGGGCGGCGGCTGACGTTCCCGATCGACGCCGCGACGACGGCGGCGGTGCACGCGCTCGCGCTGGAACGGCAGGCGACGCCGTTCATGGTGCTGCTGGCCGCGCTGCAGGCGGTGCTGTCCCGCTACACCGGACGGGCCGACATCCCGGTCGGCACCCCGGTCTCCGGCCGCGCGCATCCGGACGTGGAGGAGATGGCCGGGCTGTTCCTGAACACGCTCGTGCTGCGCGGCGACCTGTCCGGCGACCCGAGCTTCACCGAGCTGCTCGCGCGCACCCGCGAACGTGTCCTGGACGGGCACGAGCACGCCGAGCTGCCGTTCGAGGTGCTGGTGCAGGAGCTGGCCCAGGACCGTGACCTGGCCCGCAACCCGCTCTTCCAGGTGATGCTCGCCTACCAGAACGTACCTCCCGCGCCGCCGGACGTGGCGGGGCTGGCCCTGCGCACCCTGAACATCGATCCCGGGGTGACGCAGGCGGACCTGCACCTGGTGATCGAGGAGGGTGGCGACCGGCTCACCGGGGTGCTGCACTACGCGACGGACCTGTTCGGGCACGACCGGATGGAGCGCTTCGCCGACCACTTCCGCGCGCTCCTGGCGGCCGCGGTGGCCGAGCCGGAACGGCCGGTCGCCGATCTGCCCCTGCTCACCCCGGCCGAGCTGGACACCATCCAGAGGGCCAACGACACCGGCGGGCCGGTCGCGGACGGCACGCTGCCGGAGCTGGTGGCCGCGCAGGCGGCCCGGACGCCGCACGCGCCCGCGCTGGGCTACGAGGCCGCGGACGGGACCCGTGCCTGGCTCACCTACGCCGAGTTCTCCGGCCGGGTGAACCGCCTGGCCAGGCGGCTGCGCGCCCTCGGGGCCGGGCCGGGCCAGGTCGTCGGGGTGTGCCTGGAGCGGGGGGCCGACCTGGTCGTCGCCGTGCACGCGGTGGTCGCCACCGGGGCGGCGTACCTGCCGCTGGAGCCCGACCACCCGGCCGAGCGGCTGGCGGGCATGATGGCCGACGCGGGCGCCCGGCTGGCCGTCTCCGTCGAGCACTTCACCGATCGCGTCGGCTCCGGCGTCGCGGCGGTGCTGCTCGACCGCGATGCCGAAGCCGTCGCCGCGCAGGACGGCGGGCCACTCGGGGTCCGGCCGCACCCGGACTCGCTCGCGTACGTGCTCTTCACCTCCGGCTCCACCGGCCGGCCCAAGGGTGTCGGGATCTCGCACCGGGCGATCGTGAACCGGCTGGACTGGATGCAGGACGCCTTCCGGCTGACCGGGGACGACCGGGTGCTGCACAAGACGCCCTTCTCGTTCGACGTGTCGGTGTGGGAGCTGTTCTGGCCGTTGCTGACCGGGGCAGGGCTGGTCGTCGCGCGGCCCGGCGGGCAGGCCGACCCCGCCCACCTGGCCGCTCTGATGGCGAGCGAGTCGGTCACGACCGTGCATTTCGTACCGTCGATGCTTGAATTCTTCCTGGCCGAGCCCGAGCTGGGGGCGCGGCTGGGCGCGCTGCATACCGTGGTGTGCTCGGGGGAGGCGCTCGGCGCCGGTCTGGCGACGCGCTTCGCCGCCGCGCTGCCCGCGGCGGGCCTGCACAACCTGTACGGGCCGACCGAGGCCGCGGTGGACGTGTCGTGGCACGTGTGCCGCGCGGGCGAGGGCACGATCCCGATCGGGCGGCCGGTGGCCAACACCCGGCTGGAGATCCTCGACGCCCGCATGAACCGCGTCCCGGTCGGCGTCCCGGGCGCGTTGTGGATCGGCGGCGTGCAACTCGCCCAGGGGTACGCGGCCCGCCCCGCGCTGACCGCCGAGCGCTTCGTCCCCGACCCGTACGGTCCCCCGGGCGGGCGCCTGTACGACACCGGTGACCTGGCCCGATGGCGTCCCGACGGCGAGATCGAGTACCTCGGCAGGTCCGACCACCAGGTCAAGATCCGCGGCATGCGGGTCGAACCGGGCGAGATCGAGGCGGCCCTGGTGGCCCTTCCCGGCGTGCGCGCCGCGGCCGTGCGCGCCATCGAGGACGGCGCCGGGCTGCGCCTGGCCGGATACGTGGTCCCCGCCGAGGAAGGTGCGACGGGCGGATGGGAGGGCATGCTGCGCGACACGCTGCCCGACCACATGATCCCCAGGACCTGGACCGTGCTCGGCGAGCTGCCGCTCAACCGCAGCGGCAAGCTCGACAGGAACGCCCTGCCCGGCCCCCGGGCCCCCGAGACCGCCGCGCACGCCGAGCCGGAGGGGGCGGCCGAGCTGGCCGTCGCCGCCGCCTGGCAGGGAGTGCTCGGGCTGGAGCGGGTCTCGGCCCACGACAACTTCTTCGCCGTCGGCGGCGACTCCATCCGCAGCCTCAAGGTGGTATCCCGCCTGCGCGAGGCCGGTTACGCGGTCCGGCTGGAGCAGCTCTTCCTCCACCAGACCGTCAGAGATCTTGCCGGACGGCTCCTGCCCGCACCGGCGGCCGGACCACCCGAGGCGCCCGAGACGCCGTTCGGCCTGCTCAATCCCGAGGACCTGGCACGACTGCTGGAAGGCGAGGCGCGATGACCGTGACGACGGGAGCCGCACGCGGCCTGGAGGACGCCTATCCTCTGGCCGCGCTGCAGGCGGGGATGCTCTACCACAGCGCGTACGAGCCGGATGCGGCCACCTACCACGACCTGACCACGATCACCTTGCGCGGCCGGTTCGACGCCGGGGCGTTCGAGGGGGCGCTGGCCGAGGTGACCGCCCGGCATCCCGTCCTGCGCACCTCGATCGACGTGAGCGGGTTCAGCGAGCCGTTGCAGCTCGTGCACCGTACGGCCACGCTGCCGCTGGAGGTGACGGACCTGTCGGGCGATCCGGCGGCCGCCGACCGGCTGGCAGCGTGGTCGGAGGCGGAGAAGCGGCGGCCGTTCGACTGGGCCTCGCCGCCGCTGGCCCGCGCGCACGTGCACGTGCTGCCCGGTGAACTGTTCGCGTTCAGCCTGAGCTTCCACCACGCCATCCTCGACGGGTGGAGCGTGGCGTCCCTGGTCACCGAGCTGCTCCAGCGCTACCACGGGCATCTGAGCGGTGAACGGCTGCCGCTCACCCCGCCCGCCGCGGCCTTCCGTGAGCTGGTGGCCGCCGAGCGCGCCGCGGTGGCCGCGCCCGGGACGCGCGACTTCTGGCACGCCCAGGTGGCCGGCGCTCCCGACACCCGGCTGCCCCGCCTGCCCGGCGAGCACGGCGAGCCCGGGGCGGAGGAGCTGCGGCTGCCGCTGGCGGCCGGGTTGCTGGAACGGCTCGGCGCGGCCGCCAGGGAGCTGGCGGTGCCGTTGCGCACCCTGCTTCTCGCCGCCCACCTGCGCGTGCTCGCCCTGCTCACCGGCGAGAACGAGGTGATGACCGGCCTGGTCACCCACAGCCGGCCGGAGAGCGAAGCCGGTGAGGAGGTCCTCGGCCTGTTCCTCAACACCGTGCCGCTGCGCCTGGACGTGAACGCCCCGACCTGGGCGGCGCTGGCGCGCGGGGTGTTCGACGCGGAGGTGGCGCTGCTGCCGCACCGGCGCTTTCCGCTGTTCGAGATCCAGCGGGCCGCGGGCCGTTCGCCGCTGCTGGACGTGCTGTTCGACTTCCGCGACTTCCACGTCTACCGCGAGCTGCCCGGGGTCGAGATCGTCGGCCAGGAGTTCTTCGAGCAGACCGACGTGCCGTTCGCCGCGGCGTTCAGCCGCTCGCGCGAGCACGGCGGGTTCGACCTGACCCTCACCTATGACCGGGCCCAGTTCGGTGCCGAGCAGATCGGGCGGATCGGTGAGTTCTACCTCATCGCGCTGGGCCAGGCCGCCGACCCCGCCGCCGACCCGCGGCCCACCGGCCCTTACCTCTCCCTCGACGCCGCCGCGATCGACGGGTGGAACGACACGGCGCGGCCGTACCCGGGCGGGGTGCTGCACGAGCTGATCGGGGAGCAGGCCGCGCGCACGCCCGGCGCGCCGGCCGTCTGCTACGACGGGGCATGGATCACCTACGGCGAGCTGGCCGGGCGGGCGGATGCCGTCACGGCCCGGCTGCTGGCCGCCGGTACGCGGCCGGGCGACGTCGTGGGGGTCTGTCTCGAACGCGGGCCCGACCTGCTGCCCGCGCTGCTCGGTGTGCTCGGCGCCGGGGCCGCCTATCTGCCGCTGGAGCCCGATCTGCCGCCGGAGCGGCTGGCGTACATGATCGAGGACGCGCGGGCGCGCACGGTGCTGACCGGTCCGGCGGGAACGCCTTCGCTGCCGGACGGCGTCGCCCTCCCGCTCGACGGTCCCGCCCCCGCCCTCGCCGCCGCGCCGCCGCGCGTGCATCCCGACGCGCTGGCGTACGTGATCTTCACCTCCGGCTCCACGGGCCGGCCCAAGGGGGTCGGCGTCTCCCACCGGGCGATCGTCAACCGGCTGCACTGGATGCAGGAGGCGTTCGGGCTGGGCGCCGACGAGCGGGTCCTGCACAAGACACCGCTGTCGTTCGACGTGTCGGTGTGGGAGCTGTTCTGGCCGCTCATGGTCGGCGCCGGGCTGGTGGTCGCCGAGCCGGGCGCCCACCGCGACAGCGCCCGCCTGGCCTCCTTCGACGTCACCACCATGCATTTCGTGCCGTCCATGCTGGAGTTGTTCCTCGACGAGCCCGCCCTGCCGGCGCTGCGCCGTCTCATCTGCTCCGGCGAGGCGCTCGGCGCCGAGCTGGCCGCCCGCTGCCACGAGCGCCTCCCCCAGACCGGGCTGCACAACCTGTACGGCCCCACCGAGGCGGCGGTCGACGTCACCTGGCATCCCTGCGAGCCGGGCGAAAGGCTGGTGCCCATCGGCCGGCCCGTCGCCAACACCCGCCTGGAGGTGCTCGGCGCCGACGGCCACCGGGTCCCCGTCGGCACGCCGGGAGAGCTCTGCCTGGGCGGCGTCCAGCTCGCCCGCGGCTACGTCAGCCGGCCGGAGCTCACCGCCGAACGGTTCGTCCCCGACCCCTACGGCCCGCCCGGCGCCCGCCTCTACCGCACCGGCGACGTCGCCCGCTGGCTGCCCACCGGCGAGGTCCAGTACCTCGGCAGGACCGACTTCCAGGTCAAGATCCGCGGCCAGCGGGTGGAGCTCGGCGAGATCGAGGCGCTGCTGACCGCCGATCCGGCGGTACGCGCCGCCGTCGTCGTGCTGCGCGGCGAACGGCTGGTCGGCTACGTCGTCCCCGAGGGCGGCGACCTGCCCGATCTCACCCCGGCCCTGCGCGAGAAGCTGCCCGAGCACATGGTCCCGGCCACCTGGGTACGCCTGGACGCGCTGCCCGTCACCGCCAACGGCAAGCTCGACCGTGCCGCCCTGCCGGAGCCCGGTGACGCCGGGCGGGCGCCGTACATGCCGCCGCGCGACCCGTTCGAGGCCAAGCTGGGCACGCTGTGGGAGGAGACGCTCGGCCTCGACGACGTCGGCGTGCACGACGACTTCTTCGCACTCGGCGGCCACTCGCTGCTGGCCCTGCGCCTGACCATGCGGCTGCGCAAGGAACTGGGCCGCGACGTGCCGCTGTCGACCGTGCTCACCGCGCCGACCGTCGCCCAGCTCGCCGTCGAGCTGCGCCGTCCCCAGGACAACGACGGCGCCCCGGAACGGATCGTGCCGCTGCGCGCCACCGGCGAACGCGACCCGATCTTCCTGTTCCACGCCCTGGGCGGCCAGGTCTTCCGCTACCTGCCGCTGACCCGCCATCTTGGCTCCGACCAGCCCGTCTACGCCATCCAGGCGGCCGGTCTCGCCCCCGGCGAGGAGCCGCACGCCACGCTGGCGGAGATGGTCGACGACTACACCGCCCACCTGCTCAAGCTGCGGCCGCATGGCCCGTACGTGCTGGGCGGGTACTGCATCGGCGGCAACATCGCCCTGGAGACCGCCCGCCGCCTGCGGGAGATGGGCGAGGAGGTGCCACTGCTCGTCCTGTTCTACTCCGACGCCGACGAGCCGGTGCTGCGCGCCTCCCTGGAGGACGACGCCGTGCTGCTCACCCACGCCCTCGCCGGCGGCAAGGTCCAGGTCGATCTCGACGACCTGCACCGGATGAGCCCGGACGAGCGGCTGCTGGCCGTGATCGACGCCGCCGCCCGCGCCGACACCCTGCAGCCCGACACCGCCGACCTGCGCCAGGCCCGCCGCTTCGTCGACGTCTTCCGCGCCAACGCGCACGCCGTCGGCCACTTCCGGCACGCCCCCTACGACGGGGACGTCCTGCTGTTCTCGCCCGCCGCCGAGGGCGTCCCGCCCGACGACATGGGATGGAGCGGCGTCGTCACCGGCCGCCTGCGCATCTCGCCCATCCACGGCGAACGTTTCACCGTCATGTACGAGCCCCGGGTCGCCCTCGCGGCCGCCGAATTGAGGAGCAGCATCGACCATGGCATCACCCCCCACGACTGAGCCGCCCACGACGCTGTGGAAGAACCGCGACTTCCTCAAGCTGTGGAGCGGCGAGAGCCTGTCCCTGGTCGGCTCCCAGGTGACCGTGCTCGCCATGCCGATCGTCGCGTACCTGTGGCTGCACGCCTCCGTCGCCGAGATGGGGGTGCTCGGCGCGCTGTCCAGGCTGCCCATGGTGCTGTTCTTCGTCGTGGGCGTCTGGGTGGACCGGATGCGGCGCCGCCCCGTGCTCATCTGGAGCGACGTCATCCGCGCGCTCATGCTCGCCACCGTGCCGGTGCTGTTCGTCATGGACATGCTGACGCTGTGGTGGCTGTACGTGGTCGTGCTCGTGATGGGCGTGTTCGGGGTGCTCTTCGAGATCGCCTACCGGTCGTACCTGCCGGTGCTGGTGGCTCCCGAGCACCTCGGTGACGGCAACAGCAAGCTGCAGCTCAGCGACTCCATCTCCAAGGCGGTCGGGCCCAGCCTGGCCGGGGTCCTCATCGCCATCCGCTCGGCGCCGCTGGTCATCCTGGTGGACGCGATCAGTTACGTCCTGTCGGCGCTCTGCCTGATCTCCATCCGCAAGCGCGAGGACCCGCCGCCGCCCGACGAGGGCGGCAGCATGATCGGCGCCATCCGCGCGGGTTTCGGCTGGGTGATGAGCCATCCGGTCGTCCGCCCGCTGGCCATCGCCAGCGCGGTCTACTCCTTCTTCGACATCGGCATCCTGCAGACCCTCTACATTCCGTACGTCATCGACGGCGCCGGGGTGCCCGCCGGATGGGTCGGGGGCGTGCTGGCCGTCGGCGGGGTCGGGGCGGTGGCCGGCGCGTGGCTGTCGGTGCGGCTCATGAAGGGGGCGGGGCCGGGGCCCACCATGTTCTGGTCCACGGTGATCGGCAACAGCGCGCTGATCCTGGTGCCGCTGGCCGGTGGGCCGGTGTGGCTGGCGATCGCGATGCTGGCGTTCTCGCAGTTGCTGGTCGGGTTGTGCACGCAGGTGTTCGTGGTCAACAACATCACCGTGCTGCAGTCGGCCACGCCCCGGGAGCTCATGGGGCGGGTCATCGCCACCATCTGGGCGATGGGGCTGGTGCCCGCGCCGCTGGGCGCGCTGGTGGCCGGGTTCCTCGGCCAGGCCGTGGGGATGCGGCCGGTGGTGCTGGTGGCGGCGGTCATCGGCGCGGTCGTGCCGATGATCGTGCTGGCGATGTCGCCGATCCCCCGGATGCGCGAACTCCCCCAGGCACCGGCCACGGCCTGACCCCGGTCCGGGCGCGAGCTCCGGGCGCGGGCTCCGTCGCGGGCCCGCGCCCGCCTGGTCACGAGCCGGCTCTGGTCAGGCGTTGGGTCTGGTCAGGCGTTGGGTCTGGTCACGCGTTGGAGTCTGGTCACGCGTCGGAGTCTGGTCACGCGTTGAGTTCGGCCAGCCAGCCGAGTTGCTCGGCGCGGTCGTCCACGGTGGGCGCGTTCAGGCCGACGATCACCCGGGTGGCGCCCGCCTTGCGGTAGGCGGCCAGCCGCTCGCGTACCCGATCGGGCGTACCGCACAAGGCCAGGGCGTCGACGAGATCGTCGGGAACCTCCTCCATCGCCTCGCCCAGGTCACCGTCGAAGTAGGCGTCCCGCACCCGTCCCGCCGCCGATCCGAACCCGAGGCGGTGGGCGAGCCGGTTGTAGAAGTTGACCCCCCGCGTGCCCATCCCGCCCAGGTACAGCGCCAGCATCGGCCGGATCAGGTCACGCGCGTAGTCGGCGTCGTCGTCCACCATGGCCATGACCATCGGGGAGACCTCCACCTCGGCCACGTCCCGTCCGGCGCGGGCCGCCCCGGACCGCAGGTGCGTCATCGTCTCGGCGAGGTGCTCGGGCGGGAAATGGATCGGTAACCATCCGTCGGCGATCTCCCCGGCCAGTTCCACCGCCTTGGGCCCCATGGCCGCCAGATGGATGGGCAACGGCTGCCGCGTGGGCGCGACGGTCATGCTCAGCGCCTTGCCCCGGCTGTCGGGCAGCGGCAGGACGATCTCCGGACCGGCGTGCTCGACCGGCCGTCCGTCCAGCGCCTTGCGCACCACGGCCACATAGTCGCGTAAGTGGGCCAGCGGCCGCGCGTACCTCTGCCCGTGCCACCCCTCGGCCACCTGCGGCCCCGACGCGCCGAGCCCGAGCAGGAACCGCCCGCCCGACACCCGGTCGACCGTGGTCGCCGTCATGGCCGCCGAGATCGCGGTACGCCCCGTCACCTGGATCACGCCCGTGCCCAGCCCGATCCGCTCGGTACCGGCCGCCAGCCAGGCCAGGGTGGTCGCCGGATCGACCCCATAGCCCTCCGACGCCCAGGCCGAGTCGTAGCCGAGCCGCTCCGCCTCACGCACCAGAGCCAACTGGGCATCATGACCGGCCGCCACGGGGCCGAGTGTGCCGATACTGAATCCGAGCCGCACTGCCCGCCTCCTCGTAGGCCGATCCCGGCATACTCTCCCGCAGAAGCCGCGCCGAAACCAGAGCCGGAGTTTCGCGCTGCGAGAAGGGCCCACCCGCCAATCACCGAGGGGCGGGTAGGCCCCTTCGACGCCCAGGGCCGTGCGGCCCGGGTCCCTAGCGCGCCCGCGGGATCGAGTGTTCCCGAGGCGTTCTGTCACCGTACGCTTACGCGAGCGGTGCGGACAGGCCCAGAGTCAGCACACGAGGTTGACGCACTTCAGTGACAGCACCTGCCGGTTGCTGCCGTAGGAGCCGGTGGTGTCACCGCGGTACTCGTTGACCAGCCACAGCTCGTTGCTCGCCGGCCAGAAGGACAGGTTCTGCGCGTTACCCGGCGCGGTGGTCAGATAGCTGGTGGTGATCCGCGATCGGTCTGCCGAGATGATCACCTGGTGCAGGCATGATTTGCGGTACTGCGTGCCGCCGGTGTTGACGATCGACTGGGACACCCCGTCCACGGTGACGTGGGGCATGTAGGAGACCGCGGGGTAGCCGTTCGGGCACAGGCCCTCCATGACGCCCACGTCGTTGTGGAACACCCCGCCCTGCATGTCCCACACCGGGCTGAACCAGGCCTCCCGGGGCCGGACCAGGCCGTCGGCGCCCTCCTCCAGCCGGGCGGTGACGAAGTCGAGCGGCCAGCGGACGACCCGTCCCGAGGCGGCCTGCACGTGCTCCACCGTGATCAGGCTGTCGGCGCCCGACCTGTCGAGGGAGACTCCGCTGAAGCAGGGCCGCGGCCCCGTGACGCCGGCGCAGCCGCCCGCGTCCCGGAACTGGTAGTAGCCGATCTGCGGCAGCGCGAAGCTCGACCACGCCGCGGAGCAGACCCCGCTCACGCAGCCGACGTTGCCGGACGAGGTGGAGTTCATCCGCCAGAACTGGGTGAGGTCGAAGACACGGATGACCCGCCCTGCCGGGTCGCCTCCGGCGAACAGGAACAGTTTGTTGCCGTACCACGTGAGGCCGTCGGCGTGGCTGTTGATCTCGCGGAACCCCTCGGCAGAGCCGTCGGGCTCGACGAGCAGGGCGTGGCGGTAGTTTTCCGCCGCCGCGCCGGAGAAGCCGGTGAAGGTCACCCGGGCCAGCTGGTTCGCCTGCCAGCGCGGGACCGCGTTCGCGGGGAAGGTCCCGTTGCGCCAGCTCACCGCGGTGATCTTCTTGCCGGGACAACCGGGGCAGGGCGGGTAGTTCACCGAGCCGTTCATGGCGTCGCCGCTGCCGGTCATGCCCTGGGGGTACCAGTGGGCGGTGGTGGTGTCGGTCGCGTCCCAGCAGTAGCCGGTGTAGGCGAGGTCCGGCCGCAGGTTGGTCCCGTTGTTCCAGGCCGCGCCGTGGCAGAGCGGCCTGGCCGTGTGGCCCCCGGGGGCCAGGAGGTCGTTGAGGGTCGCCTTGACCACGGGGAACCTGGCGGCGACGTCGTCACGGGCTCCGAGGGTGTCGTGGTGGCGCAGGGGGCTGATCTGGGCGAGTTCGGTGCCGGTGAGCGCCCGTCCGGTGGCGGCGGCCCGGGCGGGAGAGGGCAGGGTCAGTAAGCCGGCTAAGAGCATGACGAGGGTGACGGCCGAGGTGCGTCTCATGGTCGCGATCGTGCCCGCGGCCGTCCGGGCAGTCATCGCCCCGATTCCCGTATTTGGTCCGAAATCCCCCAGGTGCTCCCGGCCTACCAGACGATCGCGGAGAAGGGCTCCTCACCCTGCCAGACCCGCCGCCGAGGAAGCGCCGGATCGGCCGGCCCGGCCGGCGGGCTCGCGTGGAGGTCGACGCGGTACAACTCGCCAGGGTGCTCGGCGCACTCGCGCACCATGCCCTCCATGCCGTGCTCGTCCGCGTTCAGGACCGAGACCAGCAGGTGGCGGCCCGATGGATCCGTGGCGTAAGCCATGACGACCGCACAGCCGGGGCTGAAGGCCACCCCGGCCGGCCGCCGGTGTGGCGGATCCTTCACCGGGAGATCCACTACGGTGATCGTCTCGTCGTAGGAATCGCCGTCGCTCGTCCACATCGCCACGCGGCCGCCGGGCAGCGAGAGCGCGGAGCCGTCCGTCAGCGCCGCGAACGTGTGCAGCTTCCTGGCGGCCAGCAGGTCGTCGCCGGGGCGGCTGATGTCCAGCGCGACGATGTGGGATCGGCCACCGGCCGTGACCGCGCGGAAGGCGAGGGTGCCGGCGTCCCTCCAGTGCAGGGCCAGCCCGCCGTCACCGTAGGGACCGTGCTGAGGGGCTCGGGTCGACCATTCGCGCTTCTGGCCGATCAGGCCGACGACGGTCGAGGCGACCTCGGTGCTGTCTTCCGGGTCGGGCAGGACTCTGGAATAGGCGATCGTGCCCGTCCCAGAGACCGCCAGGTCCATGACCCAGCCCTCCAGGTCACCGCCCACCTGGTCGCCGACGGTCGCGCCGCCCTCACCGTCCATCCGGACGCGATGGAGGCGTGAGGTCCGCTCGCCGAAGGCGCCGTCGCCCTGCGTGGTGACCGCGGCCAGGTAGGCGCCCGGGGTCACGTCTCTGGCGACCGCGGTGAACCGGTAGAACGCCGGGTCGGGCGCCCGGACGCGGGTCGTGCCGCCGTCGTCGAGGTCCACGACCGTGAGGGTGGAGCCGGTGATCGCCAGGACGTGCCGGGGCGTCCCGTCGGAGGTACGGCTCGCCACCGGGCCGGCGGGCGGCTGCCGTACGAGGAAGACCGCGAAGGCGGCGATGGCCGTGACCGCGGCGGCCAGCGCGATCGGGCGCCACGGCAGGCGCGGCAGGTCAAGGGCGGCGCGCACCCCGAACAGGACCAGCAGGGCGGGCGCGAGCGTCCAGGCGATCTCCGCCCAGGGCGTCGCCTCGAAGGTGGCGGGGTCGATCGAGCAGGCGGTGCCCGCCGGCAGGGCGCTGATCGCGCGCGCGGCCTCCAGCAGGGTGTGGTTGAGGGCGATCAGGACGACGACCGTGGTGGTGGCGAAGCGCGGGAGGCCGGAACGCCGGACGCTGACCCAGCCGAGCAGCAGTGCCGTGGCGACGGCGGTGGCGTTCGCGGCGGAGAGAAGGTAGCCGGGCAGGACCATCTCCCACAGGGGCCTGGGCTCGGCGCCCGACCACGAGCAGAACACCGGCTGACCGTCATCGGCAGGCAGCCATTGCCTGACCAGGCTCGACGCGACCACCAGAAAGGCAACGAACCACCATAAGCGCGACACGGCGTGATCCTTTCGGCATCACCCGCTCGCGTCAACAAAACCAATCCCCATCCGATGGCATCCTGGACGACATGATCGTGTTCCCCCGCCCTGCCCACGACGGCTTCGCCACGGGCGCGTCGTGACCGCGGACCTGCGCGTCATCGAGTTCGCCGTCCGGTTGCGGGCCCATACGCAGGTTCACGAGATCGTGCCCGCGATCGACGGTCAAGCGCTGACCGATCTGATCGACCGGTTCGAGATCGACGCGGGGATACAACCGGCAGGAGGTGCCTACGGTGGCCTCATCCCCGCCTGCTACCGATACGGTCCGCTCGACGAGCACTTCCTCGGCAAGGAGAACCCGGGGCTGGGCCCCAACACGGCCGTCCTGGCCTGCGAATGCGGGGAGGTCGGCTGCTGGCCGCTCATGACCCGGATCACGCCGACCGGGAGCTTGGTGGTGTGGGATGGTTTCGCGCAACCGTATCGCCCGACCCGCGACTATGCGCCCTTCGGCCCCTTCCTCTTCGGCCGCGCGCAGTACGACGAGGCGCTCGCCGCCCTCGCCGCCACCATGTAGCCGCTCACCTTCCGGTTCGGCCGGTCTCCGGGACGCGTGTGGACGCCGCCGTGGCCGGTGACCGGCGGGAGAGCAGGTGTCCCGTCAGCGCGGCCAGCACGCCGGCCAGGCCCGCGGCCGCGAAGCCGCCCGCGGGCACCGACGCGTCGATCGCCATCCCCACGACCGGGGCGCCGAGCGCGAAGCCCGCGCTCGCGGCCGAGGCCTGCAGGCCGGTCGCCTCGCCCCGCACGCCGACCGGCGCCAGCCGGCTCACCGCGTCGGAGACCGTGGACAGGGTCGGCGCGGTGAGCAGCCCGGCACCGATCATGGCCACACACAACCACCGCCAATCGTGGGCGAGGCCGGCCGGAATCGTCACCAGCCCGAGCAGGCCGAGCAGCAGCCAGGTGGGCATCGGCCGCGGCAGCGCTCCGTACACGAGACCGCCCACCACGGACGTCACCCCGAACACGGCGACGACCACGGCCGCCCACGAGAGCTGACCGGTTTCTTCGAGTGTGGCGACGATGGCGAGGTCGACGCCGCTGAGCAGCATCGCGACGCCGAACCCCATCGTCAGGACGGCGGCCATCCGCGCTCCCAGCCACTCCCGGCGCCGGGGCCGTTCCGCCGCCTCGCCCTCCGCCTCGTCCGCGGCCCGCAGCGGCGGGTTGAGCAGGGCGATCCCCGCTCCTCCTGCGACGATCACGGCGCCCAGGCCCCAGGCCACCACGCCGGGGGACATGCTCGCCGCGAAGAGGATCACCACCGCCGGGCCCACCACGTACGACAACTCGCCCACCACCGACTCCAGCGCGAACGCCGCCTGCCGTTGCCCGGCCGTCGTCATCGCGGCGACCGCCTGCCGGGTGACGGCCTGGACCGGCACCATCAACAACCCGGCGGCGAAGGAGGCGGTCAGCAAGATCACATACGGCATAATCGGCACGGTCAGCCAGAAGACGATCTGCGGCACGATCGTGACCACCAGCACGGTACGCAGGCCCCGCCGGTCGATCATCCGGCCCAGCAGCGGCCCGCCCAGCGCGACACCGGCGGTGAGTGCCGCCACCACGCCTCCCGCCGCCGCGTAGCTCAGGTCGAGGGCGAGCACGACGTACATCGTCAGCGCCATCGCGTCGGCCGTGATCGCGGTACGAGCGAGCAGCGAGATGCCCAGCAGCGGCGCCATCCCCCGCACCGCGAGCACCTGGCGAAATCTCGTCATTGATCCGACGGTAGATCGTCCGCGAGGCTATAGGAAGTCGTTAATTCGTTGTGCCCGATATAATGAACGCTTATGGCACGCGATCTCGAGACCGCATTGCTGCGGACGTTCGTCACCGCCGTACGGGCGGGCAGCATCAGCCGCGCGGCGGCGGCGCTCGGCAACACCCAGCCCGCGCTCAGCCAGCAGTTGCGCAGGCTGGAGGGCGTCGTCGGCCGTCCGCTGCTGCACCGGGCGCCGTCCGGCGTATGGCCGACCCGGACCGGCGAGGAGCTCCTGCCCTACGCCGAGCGCATTCTCGCGCTGTCGGCACAGGCACTGGCCGAGACCGGACGGGCGCTCACCGGGCACTGCGGCGTGGGACTCCTCGAAGATCTCGCCGTCTCCCGCCTTCCGCAGGCGCTCGCCGACCTCGCGCGGCTGCATCCCGAGGCGACGCTGGAGGTGCTCATTCTCTCCGACGCGGCGATGCGGCAGGCCTACGACACCGACCGCGTCCAGCTCGTGCTCGACGAGGCGCCGGACCTTCCCTGGCCGCCGCGCTGGACGGTGCGCCTGCCGCTGGTCTGGGCGGTCGGGCACGGCGTCGCCGTCGACGCCGATCCGCTGCCGGTGGTGCTGTTCTCCAACACCTGCGCCTGGCGTACGGCGGTGCTGGAGGCGATGGAAGGCAGCGGGCGGCGCTGGCGGGTGGCGTTCGAGAGCAACAGCCTGGCCGGAGTTCTCGCCGCGCTGCGTGCCGGGCTCGGGGTCGCGGCACTCATGCCCGCCAACCTTGAGCCGGCCATGGCCTGCCATGACACGGCCGCGTTGCCCGCTCTGCCGGACGTCGAACTCGGCCTCGCCCGCCGCCCCGGCACCGAGGGCGACGCGCTCATCGACGCTGTGGAGACCGCTCTGCGGCGGATGATCTGAGCTCGGGTTCCGGCCGCAGGACCATGAGCGAATCTTCCAAGGTCGCCACCATGGCGAAGGGGAACCGGTCGAGTTCAAGACAGAGCGCGACGTCATCGGGGTGCGCTCCCTGCCGCACCCCCTGCGCCAGTTCGGCGGCGGCGCGCGAGCCGGCGGCGCGGCGGAGGTAGCCGGCGGCGTCCGCCCCGGCGTCGGTGACCCTCCGGGCGATGTACTGAGCACAGGCCAGATCTTCTTCGGCCTGCCCGTCTTCGCCGGTGACCACGAACGTGACGCCGTCGCCCTCGCGCGTGCGCAGGAGCCGGGCCGTCGCCTCCGCCACCACGAAACCGGCGCACAGCACCAGTGACGCCTCCTTGACCGCGAGCGCGCCGACCGTTCCCGCCGTGGTCTTCTGCACGACCGTCCGGCCGCCAAGGTCGGCGGAGCGCAGCAGGCCCGGCGAGTTGACGGCGTCGAACCCGGGCGCCGGCGGGCCGTCCTTGAGCGTCACCCAGTCCGGGTGGCGGGCCTTGAGCGCCAGGGCTTCGTCCAGAGACCCGGCAAGAACGATCTTTTCCGCCCCTTGGCCGAAGGCCCAGGCCGCCACGGTGAAAGCCCGCATGACGTCGACGACGACCGCCACGGACGGGGCTTCGACCAGATCAGGAATGCCGAGGAAACGCGCGTACATTCCGGTCATACTCGCACAAACCCCGACGTGGTGCGCTTCAGGAGCGCAGGGCGCCGATCTTCCTGAGCCACTGGTCGCAGTTGGCGCAGGCCGACCTGGGCTGCCAGCGTTGCGAGGTCACCTTGCCCTCCCAGTTGCCGCCGGGGTGCCACACCAGGGCGTTGAAGACCAGGGTGTTGCGCGGGATCTGGTTGAGCGCGGTGACCGGCGCGAGCTGCGCGTGCAGGTACTTCTTCAGCGCGTCCACCTCGGCGCACGACTCCTGCGGCCAGTCCATCGCCTGGTGGGTGCCCTCCAGAAGCCGGGCGATGAGCGGGTGGTCGGGGAAGCCGTGCTTGTCCTTGCCGCTGATGCCGGTGTAGAGCTGCGTGGCGTCGCCGACGACGGCCAGCCCGGCGATGACCCGGCCGTTCTGCTTGTCCAGCGACATCATCCCGGCGGCGTTCTGCCTGCTGAGCGCCAGCGCGCCGCCGCTGGCCCGGTTCTTGGCGTCGTTGATGGCGGCCGCGTTCATGGCCTGGGCCTGCCGGTCACTCTCGACCAGGTCCTTCGCCTGCTGGTCGGCGACGTAGTAGTCCCAGGCCCCGTAGTCGCTGTCGCTCGCGAGCCATTTCCCGAACTCGTCGACCGCGGTGGCCGGAGCGCCCTTGTTGGCGAGGAAACTCTCCATCGACCTGAGCTTCTTCTCCAGCGCCTCCATCGCGTCCTGGCTGAAGGTCGAGTGCGGCGTGTACGACACGGCCAGCGCCGACACCTGCGTGCGCCTGCGGTAGAACCAATCCTTGATCGACTGCGCCGAGGCGGTGGAGGCGGGGATGGGCGCGTAGAACTGATAGGGCTCCATGGCCGGGTCCTTCCTCGAAGGAGACGCCGCCTTCGGGACCGTTCCAAGGCGGCGGGTCAGCCCAACGTATGTCGCGGGCCGTCCGGGCAGAACCCCTTGCGCCTGTCCTGAAGCGGACGGCGGGCTACGGCCGCAGCGGTACCTTGACGGCGCGGCGCTCGTCCATGACCCGGTAGTACATCCGCGCGCCATCGTGGCATGAGCCATGACGCGCAGGGTTGACGTGCCACCAGAGGCACGTATCTTTCGCTTAGGAAAGTTTCCTAAGCATTCCCTCTGCCGCACGTACCCGGAGTCAGGCCTGCACCGGGCGTGCGGAAACAACCGTCACCCGTACTAGGAGAGGGTATGAGAAGAACCCTGCGCGCTTTGGCCGCGACCGCGCTCGCGGTGGGAGCCATCACCATCGCGTCGGGCGCGCTGAGCCCGGCGTCGGCCCAAGCCGGTGACTGTGAGTACGCCATCGGGCAGAACTCGTTCTCCGCCCGATGCGCGACGAGCGGTCCCGCCTACGAGTACCGCGCGTGGGTCCAGTGCGTCAACGGCCGCAGGGACGGCGGCTGGACGATGACCAACAGCGGCCAGTGGAGCATCGCCAGTTGCGGGCCCTGGTGGATCGACCGCCTGAGCTACGGCCTGGACGTGCGCCCGGTCCCCTGACGCCGACGAGGCGGTACCGCCCCGCCAGGCGGTACCGCCTTGCTCTCTGACACGGGACAGTTGACACTGCTCACTATCGGGGAAAAGTCGCTGTCCACCCTCCAGGGAGTGATCGCCGTGGCCCCGCCGCATCCCCACACCCCCTCTCGCCGCCGATTACTGAAGTCCGGCATCGTCCTGGGTGCCGCCACAGGCATCGGAGGCACCGCCACCACCACCGCCGCCGCCGACTCGACCGCCTGGGAACCCGCTCGCGACCCGCGCGAGAAGAGCATGGTCAACGTGCCGTTCGAGGGTTTCGAGAAGGTCCGGACCGGGCTCATCGGCCTCGGCAACCGGGGCGGCAGCCAGGATCTGCGGTTCGCCGCCGTCTCCACGGTCACCGCCGTGTGCGACATCCGGCCCGAACGGGTCACCCGCACCATCGCCCGCATCATGGAGCAGGGCTTCCAGGACGTCGCGCCGGTCGGATACTCGGCGGGTGAGGAGGACTTCCTCAAGCTCGTCCAGCGCGACGACATCGACCTGATCTACGTCGCCACCCCCTGGGAGTGGCACCACCGCCAGGCCAAGGCGGCCATGGAACACGGCAAGCACGTCGCCGTCGAGTTACCGATCTCCCCGCACCTGGACGAGATCTGGAACCTGGTCCGCACCTCGGAACGTACCCGCAAGCACTGCATGCTCCTGGAGAACGTCAACTACTTCCGGCCGGAACTGCAGATGTTCAACATGGTCCGGGCGGGGCTCTTCGGCGACCTGCAGCACGGTTCCGGTGGTTATGTCCACGATCTGCGCTGGCCGTACCTGTTCGGTGGCGCCTACCACCCCGAGCACTGGCGGCGGCGCTGGCAGACCCGGATGAACGCCCTGCACTACCCCATGCACGGCCTGGGGCCGGTGTCGGCGTCCATGGGCATCAATCGCGGCGACCGCTTCGACGAACTGGTGGCCGTGGCGTCTGTGCCGAAGGCGCTGGCCCTGTTCCGCGAGGAGGACTCCCGGGTGGGCCCGGACCACTCGTCGTGGCAGGACAGACCGTATATCTCGGGTGACCGGCACACCTGCTTCGTCACCACCACCGGCGGCCGGTTCATCCGGGTCGAGCATGACGTGAACTCCCCGCATCCGTACACCAGGGAGACCACCCTCACCGGGACCAGGGGGTCGATCGAGCTCGACAACGCCCGGGTCTACCTCGAGTCACTCGGCCACAACGACCACGCGTGGCGGACCGGCACCGCGTACACCGGCATCCTGAAGCAGCACGACCACTGGCTGTGGCCGTTGCTGGAACGGCTGGCCGGTCAGTACGGCGGGCACGGCGGCGGCGACTTCGTCTCCATCTTCCGCCTCATCCAGCTGATGCGGCTCGGCATGACCCCCGACATCGACGTCTACGACTCGGCGGCGTGGTGCTCGGTGATCCCGCTCAGCCACGAGTCGCTGAAGACCGAGCGGCTGAACGCGGTCAAGGTGCCCGACTTCACCCGCGGCCACTGGAAGGACGCGCGGCCCACCTTCGACCGCCCCCAGCCGGACGACCCTCAGCTCCAAGGCGGATAGGCGGCTCGGCAGCGTTGAGCGCACCGGTGAGACGTCTCGCCCGGCCGGGGCTGACGCGGCCCCATCCGGGCGGGAAGGTGGTGAGGACCCGACGGCCCACTCCCATCGGCCGCGGTGGTTGCGCGGGTTACCCGCGTGCGTCCAGTGCCGGGTCTCGCCTCAGCACCGCCTGGTGCAGGGTGCGCAGTGCCGTTCCCGGCTCGATGCCCAGTTCGTCGGCCATGACGCGGCGGATGTCCCGGTACACGTCGAGCGCCTCGGAGGGGCGCGACGCCCGGTACAGCGCCAGCATCAGCTGCGCCCGCGGTCGTTCCCGCAGGGGGTGCGCGGTGACGTGGCCGGCCAGCATCGGCATCAGCCCGTGGTGGTCGCCGACGGCCAGGCGCAGGTCGGCGTGGTCCTCCTGGGCGGCCAGGCGTTCCTCCTCCAGGCGGGCGGCCTCGGCACGGGCCCACGGGGCGCGGATGCCCGTCAGCGCCTCTCCCCGCCACAGGGTCAGAGCCCGGTGGAACAGGCTGTCGGCCGTCGTCAGGTCTCCCTGCGTCTTCGCGGTACGCGCCCGGCGCACCAGGAGCGAGAAGAGCAGGGCGTCCACATGCTCGCGGGGGACGTTGAGCTGGTATCCACCGGAAACGGTGGCGATGCCGGCGTGCGGCGAGATCAGGCCGCGCAGTTTCGACACCACGATCTGCAACTGCTTGGCCGCGGTCGTCGCGGTGCTCTCGCCCCAGACCTGGGCGAGCAGGTGATCGGCCGAAACCGGCTGCCCGGCACTCAGCGCCAGCCTGGTCAGCACCCCCACCCGTCGCGCGCCTGCCAGCGGGAGCCGCGTACCGCCCGCGCTGATCTCCCAAGGTCCCAGGACGTTGATCTGCATTCCCATCAGAGCGTGCTACCGCGACCTTTCCGTCCGCCTCTCAGTTGATTTCCACTGTATGGACGGGACGGGCCGGGCAATGTCCGGTAAACGCCCTACATCGGCCCCTCATGATCACCGGCGCGACGGAGTACGCGGCGCACGGCGCCACGCAGCCACTGGTGACCCCCGTCGGCGGTGTGGCGCGGGTGCCAGGCCATGCCCATCGTCAGCGGTGGCAGCGGCAGCGGGATTTCCAGCAGGCGCAGCCCCATCGCGTACGCGGCGTCGCTGAGCGGCGAGGGGGGTTGGCCCGGCAGCGCGGCCGGCACCAGGCAGACCATGTCGCCGGCCGCGGCCAATGCCATCGCCGCCAGATGTCCGGGCAGGACGGCGCTGACCCGCCGGGTGAGCCCCTCCTCGGCCAGGGCCGCGTCCAGCGGGCCGGTGAAGCGTCCTCTGCGGCTGACCGTCACGTGCTCGGCCCCGGCCAGCCTCGCGGGTGTCAGGGTTCCTTCGGTGAGCGGGTGCCCGGCTCTGACGCCGGCCGCCATCCGCAGCGTGACCAGCTCTTCGACCCTGGTTTCCGGGTCGACGTGGTCGATGGCCCCGATCTCCAGATCGATCCGGCCTTCGCGCAGGGCGGGGCCCGCCTCCCACTCCTCGGCCAGCACCCGCAGCGAGACGCCCGGCGCCCGGCGACGGGCCAGGTCGAGCAGCCCCGGCGCCAGCGCCGTGCCGACCAGGTCCGAGGCCTGGACGGTGAAGGCGCGCCGCAGTGCGGCGGGGTCGATCCCGCCGCTCGGGGTGAGCAACGCCTCCAGCCGGCGCACCACCGCGGCGGCCTCGTCCCTCAGGGCCTCGGCGCGGGGCGTTGGCACCATTTTCTGTCCCGCCCGCACCAGGAGCGGATCCTGGAGCACCCGGCGCAGCCGGGCCAGGGTACGGCTCATCGCCGCCGGTGAGGTGCGCAGCCTCGCGGCGGCACGTGTGACGCTCTGCTCGGTCAGCAAGGCGTCGAGGGCGACGGCGAGGTTGGCGTCAAGGTTCGGGTCTGGGCTGCTCACCGGCGTCATTCCATTTCGGGCAATGATTGGATGCTGAAGTTCCCATTGTGGCAATGCGTTGCGGGTCCTCACGATAGGGGCTGTATCGATCCGGCACTCACCGCGAGGTTTTCATGATCGTCATTACCGCTCCCACCGGGAACATCGGCCGGCGGCTGCTGTCGCTGCTGGTCGAGGCGGCGCCCGCGCACGGTGAGGAGGTGCGCGTCATCGTCCGCGATCCCGCCCGGCTCCCCGGGGCCGTACGCGAACGGGTCGAGGTGGTCACCGGCTCGCACGGCGACGCCGCGACCGTCGAGCGCGCCTTCACCGGGGCCGACGCCGTGTTCTGGCTGGTGCCGCCGGACGCCTCGCTCACACCGGACGAGGCGTACAGCGGCTTCACCCGCCCGGCCGCGCGGGCGTTCGCCGCCCACGACGTCGGCCACGTCGTCGGCGTCTCGGCGCTCGGCCGCGGCACCCCGGTGGCCGCCCGGGCCGGGCTGGTCACCGCCTCCCTGGCCATGGACGACCTGATCGCCGGCTCCGGCGTCGCCTACCGGGCCCTGGCCAACCCGTCGTTCTTCGAGAACCTGCTGGAGGAGGCCGATTCGATCCGCGAGGACGGCGTCTTCACCGACACCGTCGCCGCGGACCGTCCGGCCCCGATGGTGGCCGTCGCCGACATCGCCTCGGCGGCGGCCGGGCTCCTGCTGGATCGTTCCTGGAGCGGCGTCGGCAGTGTTCCGGTGCTCGGCCCGCAGGACCTGTCGCCGGACGACCTGGCCCGCATCATGACCGAGGTACTGGGCCGGCCTGTCCGCTACCGGCGCCGGCCGCTCGGCGAACTGCGGTCCACCATGCTCGGCCACGGCCTCAACGAGGCGTTCGTCGAGGGCATGGTCGACATGAAGCGTGCCAAGGACCAGGGTCTCGACTCGGGCGCCGGCCGCTCGCCGCAGGCGGGCCCGGCCACCGGATTCGCGCAGTGGTGCGCGCGGACCCTCAAGCCCGCCGTCCTCGCCACGCCGGAGGCGGCCGATGCCCGCTGACGGAGCCGGGCCGCCGGTCAGGACCGCCACCTGACGGACGCACCGGCCAGGGCCGTGGATCTCAGCCCAGGCAGGACCGTACGGCCTTGGCCAGGTTCGCCGCCCTCGGGTCGTCGGGCCGGAAGTTCCAGAGGTTCGTGACGTAGCAGAAGCCGACCTCGCCCTCGGGGTCGGCCAGGGCGATCGATCCACCTGAGCCGGGGTGGCCGAACGACCCGGGCCCGATCATCGGCGCCGGCGCGCATGCTCGCCAGAACCCCAGCGACATGTTGAAGGAGCGGTCGGCCGGGATGTCCAGGCCGGGCGGCAGCCCGTACATCCGCGTCTTGCCGGTCTGCACGGCCGTCATCGTCTCGACCGTGGGCGGTTCGAGCAGCCGCACCCCGTCGACGTCGCTGACCGTGGCGGCGTACATCCGCGCCAAGGAGTGCGCGTCCGCGAGCATGTTCGCGGCCGGGAACTCGGCCGCGCGCCAGGCCCGCGTGGTGAAATAGCCGGAGGTGTTGTCCAGGGCGCCGCCGAGTTCCCCCGCGCGCATCTGGATCGAACCCGGGCTCCACAGGGACTCGACCCATGCGGTGACCGTGGCCGCGTCGAGGCCGGTGGTCGCGATCATCCCGGCGAGCAGTTCCTCCACGCTGAACGCGTCGGCGTAGTGGAGGCGGGCCACTCTTTCCTCGTGCTCTTCGGGCAGCCCGATCCAGGCGCTCAGCCCGAGAGGGGCGGCCACCTCCTCGGCGAAGAACGTGCCGAGTGACTTGCCGGTGATCCGGCGCACGACCTCCCCGACCAGGAAGCCGTAGGTGACGGCGTGGTAGACGTGCTCGGTGCCGGGCCGCCACAGCGGCTTCTGCGCCTCGATCGCACGGATGACCGGGTGCCACGCGCACGCCTGCTCGAACGTCAGCGGTCCGTCGACGACCGGGAGACCGGCCTGGTGCGACAGCAGCCAGCGCACTTTGATCTCTTCCTTGCCGTTGGCGCCGAACTCCGGCCAGTACCGGGTCACCGGGGCGTCCAGGTCCAGCTCGCCGCGCTGTGCCAGCATGTGGGCGCAGATCGCGGTGGCGCCCTTCGTCGTGGAGGCGACCTGGACGATCGTGTCTTCACGCCACGGCCGGTTCGCCTCGCGATCGGCGAGCCCGCGCCACAGGTTGGCGACGGGGCGGCCGCCCACGTAGACGCTGCACGCCGCGCCGACCTCGCCGGGGGCGTCGAAGTTCGCGTGGAACGCGTCGGCGATCTTTCCCCAGCCTTCCTCTACACCGCCGCCGCTCATGGAGGCGTGGTCGCTACCCTGGTGGGTTGTCATGCGGATATCCGTTCTCTCGATGATGGCTTGTCACTTCGCGGATGGGCGCGCTGGACGGCGGCCGCTCAAGGTGGACACGCGAGTGGGTTCCTGCCTACGGGCAGGCGGGCGCTCGTCCCAGGTGACGCCGGCGTCGTGGCAGCTCACCTGGGGGACAAGGGCCGGACGGGCAGGGCCGCGGCCGGGATCTCACCGCCGGCCGGCGGGTGTTACTTCTCGGTCGTGCCGTGTTCGCGGGTGAGGGACTCCTGGTAGATGTCGGCGTGGGTGGGCGTGTCCTTGATCAGGTCGTCGCAGAAGGCGGCGACGTCGTTGCCGATGAGTTGCAGGACTCCCTTGCCCGCGGCGACGCCTTCCTCGAAGAAGTCGACGATCCCGGGCAGCAGCGGCCCGTCGGGCAGGTCGACCGGCCCGACCTTGAAGAAGTACCGCTGCATCTCCTTGTAGACGATCTGGTAGTCCGGTGGCAGCGCCTTCACCCGCGCCAGGTGCGCCCGCCACTGCTTCTTGCCCTCGATGATGTCCTGGATGCCCACGTCAGCCTCCTAGCCGGCCCAGTTTCCTGGCCACGTTCCTGTTCAACTGCTCGCGCCAGCGATCGCGATAGCCGCGCCTGCGCTCGCCACCGGCCAGCGCCGCGCAGAAGCCCGCGATGTCCTCGCCCAGCACCTCGTCCACGCTTTGCCCCTCGGCCGCGCTCTCCTCCAGCAGCCCCAGCACGCCATCGAAGATCGGCATCAGGTTGCGGCCGGTGAAGTCCCCGTACAGGGTCAGGTGGCCCTTGATCTGCTCCCATGCCGCCCGATAGCCGGCCGGCAGCGTCGCGGCCCGAGCCTCGAACGCCTTCCATTCCCTGGTGAGATCGCTGCCGGTGATGGTCTCCCAGAAGTTCATCTCCCACCCTCCTTGAGCGTGTCGATCCGTGATGTCACGTACTCCCACTTCACCCAGAACCTCGCCAGCTCCGCGCGCCCGGATTCGTTGAGCGCGTAGAACTTGCGCGGCGGACCCTGCCCGGACGGCCGCTTCGTCACCACGACCAGTCCGTTCCTCTCCAGCCGCAGCAAGATGGTGTAGACCGTGCCCTCCACCACATCGGCGAAGCCGAGCTCGTTCAACCGGCGCGTGATGGCATACCCATAGGTCTCCTCACTGCCAATGATCTCCAGCACGCAGCCCTCGAGCGTGCCCTTCAGCATCTCCGTCAGGTCGTCCATCGGGTCCTCTTCACCCAGTTGGTACTTTGTAGTACCGAGTACCACTATACAGTACCACAGAGTAGCGAGCTAGGTAGATATCACCGACGCGAAAGCGCGCGGCACCGTGGAAGCGTCATCTCGTCGAGGCCACACCGAGGAGAGGAACTTCCGTGAACACTCACGAAAATGCCCATACGCCCGGTCCGGTGAGCCGGCGAACGCTCCTGCGCTCCAGTGCCATCGCCGCGGGCATCGCCTCGGTCGGAGCGCTCTCCCGGCCGGCACCCGCGCAGGCGCGTACGCCCTCCGGCGGAACCGACCTGGTACTGCTGGGAACCGCGGCCGGTCCGACGCCTTCGAGCGGGCGCTTCGGCATCGCCAGCGCGCTCGTCGTCCGGGGCAACGTCTACATGGTCGACTGCGGCCGCGGGGCGGTGTCGCAGTACGTGCGCGCCGGCCTGGACCCGGCACGGCTCAAGGGCATCTTCGTCACCCACCTCCACGCCGACCACATCGCCGACTACTTCAACCTCGCGATGTACATGGCTCCCGCGATCATGTCCCAGACCGGCGCCATGCCGCGCATCGACGTCTACGGCCCGCCCAGCGCGGGCGCGCTGCCCGACGTTCCCGGCGCCAAATGGGTCGCCCCGCACCGCCCGACCCCCGGCCTCGCCGACCTGACCAGGCTCTCCAACGAGGCCTTCGCCTACTCCAGCAACACCTTCATCGCCGAGAAGATCGGATTCGACCCGGCCGGCGCCCTCCGCGTCCATGAGATCAAGCTGCCGGACGTGGGCGCGTCCCCCACCGGGGACACGGCGCCGGCCATGAAGTCCTTCCCCGTGATGAGCAACGACGACGTCAGGGTGACGGCCATCCTGGTCTCCCACGGCGTGGTCTTCCCCAGCCTGGCGTACAGGTTCGAGACCGAACACGGCAGCGTGGTCTTCTCCGGAGACACCACCCTCACGCCGAACATCCCCACCCTCGCCGAGGGCGCCGACATCCTGGTCCACGAGGCCAACGATCCCCAGTGGTGGCACGAGCACGGGGCTTCCGAGCACTTCGTGGAGCACATGCGCACGACCCACACGGACGTTCTCGACCTGGGTACGGTGGCCCGGCAGTCGGGCGTCGATTCACTCGTGCTGAGCCATATCGGAGACTTCCAGCCGCACGCGCAGTGGCAGCAGCGCGCCCGCACCGGCGCGGAGAAGGCCGGATACCGCGGCAAGATGATCGTGGGGAAGGACCTCATGCGCCTGAACGTGCGCCACCACGCTCCGCGCTGATCCGTCAAGGTTTCGCCGTCCTGCGAAACCTTACCGCCGGCCTCCGGAACCCGATGAGATCCCCGCGCGACCGGCGAGCAACGCCTCCTCGTGGACCCCGCCGATCACGACGAGCCCCCTCCGGGCAGGCGTAGCAGGGAGATGTCCTCCGGGATCGTCGCCTTCAACCGCCGATGGCGCGGGCGAGCCACCTGGTCGTCCAGGAGAACGTGCTCCGCCACGAACTGGACTTCCTGCGCCGGTCCCTGAACCCGCCTACGGGTCCTGGCTTTCGACCAGGGCCTGGCCAAGATCGGTGCGGGCATAGAGCACCGAGCGGCCCACCCGCCGGCGCCGGATGAGGCGCGCGTCCAGGAGCACCTTGAGGTGGCGCCCCACCGAGCCGAGTCCCTGCCCGGTCAGCGCCACGAGCTGGGTCGTGCTCGTGGGGCCGGCGAGCAGGACGAGAACGCCTGCCCGAGCGTGCCCCGGCAGCTTGCCCAGGGCGTCGGGCACCGGCACCCGCTCACCTTCGGCGAGCGCCCCCCGGCAGGGGTAGATCACGGCATGGTGGTGGGGCAGGCGCCGGCTGACCCACCGCCCGCATGGGGCTGCACGCGTCCGGGACGATGACCATGCAGGGTGCCGGGGCGGCTCTGGCCGGTGCCATCGCCCAGCACACCTCTCCCGCCCTGGCGATGTCCGTGATGGCCGTGGCGTCGGTCCTGGTGACGTTGTGCCTGGTACGCGGGCTGCGACCGGGCGCCGATGACGGCGTCAGGCCTGCGGCAGGGGGACGACGTGGCCGGGATGGAAGGCGAGGCGCACGTTCTCGTTCTCGCCCGGGGCGGGCTGGGTGACGGGCAGGGTGACGCGTAGCGTGGCGCCCGCCTCGGTCGTGGCGGTGACGCGGATGTCGGAGGCCACTCTGATCACGTCCAGGGTGCGGGCGGGCACGCCGTACCAGCCCTGCGGAAGTTCGTCGGACGCGGCGAGCACCCGCAGCCGCTCCGGGCGGATCGCGACGCCCCCGGCCGGGAGACGGCCGGCGGGAACGGGGATCCGCGCGCCGCCCAGTCCGGGCACGACCAGCCCGGCCGCCTCCGTGACGGCGGGAAGGACGTTCGACTCGCCGATGAACCCGGCGACGAAGGCGGTCTCCGGCCGGTCGAAGATGTCTCCCGGTGTGCCCGCCTGCTCGACCCGGCCGCCCCGCAGCACCGCGATCCGGTCCGACAGCGTGGCGGCCTCCTCCTGGTCGTGGGTGACGAACACGAAGGTGGTGCCCCGCTCGGTGTGCAGGGCCCGCAGCTCACGCTGGAGCTGCCTGCGCAGTTGCAGGTCGAGTGCGGCGAACGGCTCGTCGAGCAGCAGCGCGCGGGGCCGCAGCACCAGGGCCCTGGCCAGGGCGACCCGCTGGCGCTGGCCGCCGGACAGCGCGGCCGGGCGGCGATCGCCGAAGCCGCTCATGCCGACCAGTTCCAGCGACTCGCCCGCCAGCGCGCGACGGGCCTTGCGGTCCATCTTGGCCATCCGCGGCCCGAACGCGACGTTGTCCAGCACGCTCAGGTGCGGGAACAGCGCGTAGTCCTGGAACACCGTGTTCACCGGGCGGCGGTTGGGCGGGGTGGCCACCATGCTCACCCCGTCGATGAGGATGTCACCGGCGTCGGGAGCGATGAACCCGGCCAGGAGGTTCAGCACCGTCGTCTTGCCACAGCCGCTCGGGCCGAGGAGCGTGAGGAACTCCCCTGCGGCGATGGTGAGGTCGATGTCGTCCACGACGAGCTGGCTCTCGTAGCGCTTGCTGACCTTCCGCAGCTCAAGCTGCCCGCCGGTCATCGCGGCACGGTCCTGGTCCATGCGTCCGTCCATTTCGCTTTGTTCTCGTTGACCATGTCCCAGTCCACGTAGCGCAGGTCGTCCAGCGAGCCGCCCGGCCCGTACGGCATGCGCTCGCGCACCGAGGCCGGGATCACCGCCGTGGTGCTGGCCGGGGCCAGATAGAGCGTCTTGACCAGTCCCTCCTGCGCCTGCTTGCGGGAGGCGAAGTCCAGGAACTTGTAGGCCGCCTCCGTGTTGTGCGCCTTCGCGGTGACGTGCCAGCGGCTGTCGGCGGCCAGCGCCCCCTCCTTGGGCGCCACCCACTTGATGGGCAGGCCCTGGTCGGCCAGGGGCCAGGCGCCCGAGTTGTAGTGGGCGGCGATGGCGACCTCACCGGACTGCAGCAGATTGCCGGCCGCGCCGGAGGAGTCGAAGAAGGACACGGCGTTCAGATCACTCAGCCTGGTCAGGCCGGGCGTGATGTCGGCGCCGCCCTTGGCCTCCACCTGACCGGCCGCGAGCAGTGCCAGCGGCAGCCCGCCGGTGGTCGCGGGCGAGGGGATGGCGACCTTGCCGGCGTTCGCGGGCGCCCACAGGTCGTCCCAGGAAGCGGGTGGCGTCTTCACCTTCTCGCTGTTGTAGGCCAGACCCAGGGCCCAGTAGCCCATGGTGAGGGCCCAGACTCCGTCGCGGTCGCGCAGCCTGGCGCGATCGGCGAGCTCGGACATCGCCGGGATCTTGTCCTCGGGCAGAACGGCCACCAGCTTCTCGGCGCGCGCGGCCTCGGAGACGCCCGAGTCGAGCAGGGCGACGTCGACGGCGTCCGGCGACTGGCGCAGCTTGCCCAGCGTGACGGTGGAGGTGCCGATCTCGGCCTGTACGCGGATGCCGGTCTCCTTCTCGAAGGGGGCGATCACGCTCTGCCTGATGCCCTTCTCCCAGGAGCCGCCGAAGATCGCGACGCGGAGCAGCTTGCCACCGCCGTGGTCGTTCCCGGACTTGGCCTGGTTCTGCGCGTCTATGACGTTCCCGCACGAGGTCACCAGCAGCGTCGCCGCGGCGAGGGCGGCGAGACCGCGTCCTGTCCAGGTCATGAGGGTGCTCCCGCCGCTTTGAGACCGGACACCCGGTCCACGATCAACATGGCCGCGAAGGCGAGTGCCACGGTCAGGGTGGAAACCGCGGACACTCCGGGATCCACGGTGTAGGCGACCTGGTTGAGCAACTTGACCGGTAGCGGGTTCAGCGCGGGTGTGGACAGGAACATGCTGACCTCGACGTTGACGTAGCTGGCCGCGAAGCCGAGCAGGCATCCGGCGCCCAGCCCGGTGCGCATGAGTGGCAGGGTGACGTGGGCGAACCTGCGCCACGGTCCGGCTCCCAGGTCGGCGGCGGCCAGTTCGAGCGTTCTGGGCGCGCCGCGCAGCGAGGTGAGCACGCTGCGCAGCACGAACGGCAGCGCCAGGATCACGTGGGCCATGACGAAGCCCGGGTACGTCCGCCCCACCCCGAGGACGAGCAGCAGCTGGAGCAGCCCGACGCCCAGCACGATCTGCGGCACCAGCATCGGCAACGTCAGCAGCCCTTCGACGGTGTCGCGGCCGGGCATCCTCGGCGAGGTCAGCGCCAGCGTCGCCGGGACCGCCAGCGCCGCGGCGGCGACGGTGGCGATCAGCGCGATGTTCGCCGACGCCACGATCGAGTCCACCCACGCCGGGTCGGACAGCACCAGCGCGAACCACCGCAGCGTGATGCCCTCGGGCGGGAAGGCCAGGTACCCGGTGGTGGTCACCGCCGTGCCCAGCAGCACCACCGAGGGCGCGAGCAGGAACAGCGACACCAGGATCAGCCACAGCCTGCCCGCGGTCCTGGCCACGCGGCCGGTCTCCATCCCCTGGCTCATCGTGCTCCCTCCATCGCGTACCGCCTGAGCATCCGCAGGTAGAAGATGACCGCGGTGAGCGAGAGGGCCAGCAGCAGCACCGCGAGTACGCTGGCCGTCACCCAGTCGAAGGTCACCAGGGTCTGCTCGTAGATCAGCATGGACAGCACCCGTACCTGGCCGCCGGACAGCACGGCCGGCGTGACGTAGCCGGTGACCGCCATCGCGAACGCCATCAGCGCTCCGCTGGCGACGCCGGGCACGGTCAGCGGCAGCGTCACGGTGGTGAACCGGCGCCAGGCGGTCGCGCCCAGGTCCGCCGCCGCGCGTTCGAGCCGGCCGTCCAGGGCCTCGAAGGCCGACAGGATCGACAGTGTGGTGTAGGGCAGCAGGATGTAGACCAGGCCGATGATCACGCCGGTCTCGTTGTAGAGCAGGGACCAGCCCTCCCGCGACAGCCCCAGCGCCCTGACGACATCGTTGACCAGCCCTTCCTTGCCCAGCAGCACGAGCCACGCGAACGACCTGACCACCGCGGAGATGAACAGCGGGGTGACCAGCAGCAGGAGCAGGGCCCGCCGTACCGGCGCGCTGCGCACGCAGCGGGCCATGCACCAGGCGGTGGCATACCCCACCGCCACGGTCACCGCGGTGGCGATCAGCGATACCCGCAGCGTGGTGAGGGTCACCTCCAGGTAGAGCCCGTCGCTCAGAACCCGCCGGTAGGCCGACGCCCCGCCGGTGAAGCTGGCGGCGACCATCTGCCCCAGCGGAGCGACGAAGAGAAGGATCGTCGCGAGTACGGCGGGCGCCACCAGTGCCCACCGCCGCCACGAAAGCCGGCCGGCGAGCGCCGTGGCGGTCCGCCGCCCGGCGGGCCGGGTGGCCGACGGAGTGTCCGCGGGTGGTGACGGCGTTCGCGTGGTGGTGGACATCCGGTTCCTCACATCTGCTTGGCGAGCGAGGCCATCAGTCGTCCGGCGGCCTCGACGGCGACGTCGACGCGGCCGAAGTCGACCTTGTCGAACGTGTCGCCCGGCTTGTGGTAGTCGGCCTGGCGCCACCACATGAGCAGAAGGGCGGGAACGCCCTTCTCGTGGAAGGCCCAGTGGTCGGCGCCGGGCTTGTTGTCGTCCACCCTGACCTCGCCGATCTCGGCGACCCTGGCCCCTTCGATGGCGTCGAGCGCGGTGGCCCGCAGGCCGGGGTCGGTGCACCACAGCCAGAAGAAGTCGCCGCCGGAGATCTGGTCGAGGCAGACGCAGTAGCGCACGTGCCCGAGCAGGCCGCGCTCGGTGAGGTCGTTGACGAAGAAGTGGGAGCCGAACATGCCCACCTCCTCGCCCGCGATGCCGACGAACCTGACGTTCATCGCGATGTCGTTGGCCCGCAGGTATTCGAGGACGCCGAACATGCCGGCCGTACCGGAGGCGTTGTCGTAGGCGCCGGGGGTGTCGAGCTGGGTGTCGTAGTGCGCGCAGACCACCACGTAGTCGCTGGAGGACGGGTCTCCCTCGTAGGTCGCGATCACGTTGTAGGAGTAGGCGTCGGGGTCGAGCCGGGTGCCGATGGACACCCGCGCGCTCACCGGTGTGCCCGCGTCGACCGCGGCGAGCAGCCGTTCGCCGTCCTTGGCGGACACCACCACCATCGGGACGCGGTAGAGCGCGTTGGGGTTGATCAGCGGGATCGCGTCGCCGCCCGCGTTGACCACGATCTGGGCGACGGGGGTGCCGCCGCCGTCCACGAGCTCCATGGTGGGCATCTCGTAGAGGCCCTCGATGAGCACTTTGACGCCGTACCTGCGCAGTGTCCCGGTCAGGTCGCCGGCCGGTGCGGAGTAGACGACGGGGGCCACGTCCAGGGATTCCTCGGCGCCGTCGATCGCCACGGTCAGGCTGGGCGCCCGTGTCACCGACCAGCCGACGAAGCCGAGGCGCTGCAACGTGGTCGGCAGGCCCTGCTCGCGGAAGCACTCGGACAGGAACTCGGCGGCGCGGTGCTCGCCCTCACTGGCCGAGAACCGGACGCCGATGGTCTCAGAAAGGCCTGACATGACCCGGGCAACGATCTCTGACGGCATGCGAACTCCCTGCTCGTAGGTCTACAATTCGACGAATCGAACGATGACATCGCATACTGAACGCCGAGCCCCCCAATCGTCAAGCCCCCCTATCGCCCAGAGGAGCCTTCGAAGGGCGCGAGAATTCACCCGGAGGTTGTGATGGGTAACGTGGAGATCATTGACTTGCTGGCCGCGAATCTGCGGCGGTTGCGGCGGTTGCGCGGCCTGTCGAGCGCGGAACTGGCGCGGCGGGCCGGCGTCGGCCCCGCCACCCTGTCCTTGCTGGAACGCTCGCAGGGCAACCCGACCCTGGAGACGGTGACATCACTCGCCGCCGCGCTGGGCGTGCCGGTGACCGACCTCATCGACGGCGCCAGGCGGCCGCCCGTCACCGTGGTGCGGGCGGACCAGGGCGCGCGGGTCACCCGGCCGAATCTGGATCTGCGCTTCATGCACAGGTTCAGCTCCAGCGGCCTGGACACGGTGGAGTTCTACGAGATGATCGTGCTGCCCGGCCAGGAGTACCGCTCGCGCGGCCATGCCGGGGTGGAGAACATCGTGGTCACCGCGGGCACGCTGACGGCCGGGCCGGTGGACCAGCCGGTCTCGCTGTCCGCCGGGGACTTCGTGGCCTTCTCCGCCGACGCGCCGCACGTGTACGCGACCACCGGGGACGTCGCGGCCAGGGCCGTACTGGCGCTCCGCCACGCCCAGGGCGACCTGGGGCCCGAACCGGTCAGCGGTTCGGTCATACTCTCGCTGGCCGACGAGATCCCCGACGCGGACTGGCAGGAGTAGGCCCTCGTCGGCGATGAGTTTCGCCGGGGCCGCGAGTCTGTACCTGCGACCGCACCCGAGGAGGGCATCATGACCGCTTCCTACACCTTCGACGTCTTCTCCAGCCTCGACGGCTTCGGCTCCGCCAGCGGCGACTGGGGCGGCTACTGGGGCAAGCAGGGCCCCGAGCTGCTTGAGCGCCGATTCTCCCTGTACGGGCAGGAGCAGCGGATGGTCTTCGGCGCCACCACGCATCGGGCGTTCGCGCGGATGCTGGCCACGAGCGCCGAGGACTCGGAGGTTCATGACCCGTGGGTCACCCGGATGCTGAACCTGCCGGCGACGGTGGTGTCGGCCACGCTCCGGGAACCGCTCGACTGGCCGGACGCGACCGTCGAGAGCGGCGACGCGGTCGACGTCGTCGCCGCGCTCAAGGAGACGTCCGGGGTGCCGTTGCGCTCACACGGCAGCCTGTCGATGAACCGGGCGCTGATGGCCGCCGGCCTGGTGGACTACGTCCAGGTGACGCTCTTCCCCGTGATCACCGGCCGGACCGGGCAGGATCCCATCTTCAGGGGCGCGCTCGACTTCGACCTCGAACTGATCGAGCACCGGACACTCGACGGCCACACCCAGGAACTCGTCTACCGGCCCACGCTGCATACCCCCACGGGGTAATGTGGGTGTCATGAGGACACAAGGTTTCGCCGAACCCGGCTACGAACGCGTGCGCGAGGTCTTCCAGGACCTCCTCGACAGCGGCAGGGAGAGCGGCGCCGGCGTCTCGGTCTGGCGCGACGGCCGCGAGGTGGTGAACCTGTCCGGCGGCTGGGCCGACGCGGGGCGCACCCGGCCCTGGCGGCCCGGCACCCTCGTCATGCCGTACTCGCTGTCCAAGGCCTTCGTCACCATCGCCGCCCTGGTGGCGGTGCGCGACGGCGCCCTGACCCTGGACGAGCCCCTGGCCGCACGCTGGCCGGCGTACGGCGTCAACGGCAAGCAGGCCACCACCCTGCGCCAGGTACTGACCCACCAGGCAGGCCAGCCGCGCTTCCCCGCCGGGGCAGCAGGGACGGACCTGCTGGACGCGGCGGCGCTGCGCGAGAGCCTGGTGTACGCGCCCCCGGAGTACACGCCGGGAACCAGGCTGGGCGAACACGCCCTGACCTATGGCCACCTGGTGGACGCCGCCCTGCGCGCGACGGCGGGCACGAGCCTCGGCCGGATCCACGACCGGGTGGTCCGCCCCGCGCTCGATCTGGACGCGTGGTTCGGCGTACCCGAGCGGCACCTGGACCGCGTCGCCGACCTGGAGTACGCCGACCCGTCCTGGCCCCGGCACCTGCACGCCGCCCCCTGGCTCCAGATCCCCGCCGGAGCCCTCGACACGGCCCGCACCAACTCCACCGCATGGCGCCAAGCCGTCTTCGGCGCGGTCAACCTCCAGGCCACCGCCACCACGATCGCCCGCTTCTTCTCCCATCTCACCGATCCGGCGGGCCCCGTACGCGAACTCCTGGGCGGGGAACTCCACGAGGAACTGCTGGCCGCCCAGGTCACCGACTTCGACGAGGTCTTCGGCACCCGGATCACCTGGACCCTCGGCTTCGTCCGCGACTCCGGCAAGATCGCCAAAGGCGGCATCGGCGGCTCGGCCGGCTGGTGGTCGCGCACCCACCGCCACGCCGCCGCCTACCTGACCCGCCGCCTGGCCGACCACTCCCGCGCCGCCGAGATCGCCAACGCCCTCGGCGACGACCTGCGCGTCGTGGGCGAGGACCGGCAGCCGTCCTGACCCGGACATTGACCGCGGGTGTCTCATCGGATCGAATGCAAGAGGCTCCTCCCCCATTCGCAGCCGGCAGCCCGGCGCCTCCGCCGCTGCCGCCCAGCTCGAAGGAGCGCCTCCCGTGAGACGCCGTGCCGCGTTAGCCATGGTCACGGGCGCCGTCAGTGTGCTCGCGACCCTCTCGATCCCGCCCGCCTCCGCCGACCCGCCGGACCGCGTCACCGCGGCCACCGACCACCTGGTGACCTCCAGGCCCGCCCTGCTGCACAGCTCGCCCGAGGACGCCTACACCCGCCATCGAGTGATCGCCGGTCAGGGCGGCCTGCGCTACACCCCCTACACCCGCACCTACGCGGGCCTGCCGGTCCACGGCGGCGACTTCGTCGTGGTCACCGACGCCGCCGGCGGCGTACTGAGCACCTCGGTCTCCCAGGAGGCCGCCCTGGAGGTGGACACCACCCCCAAGCTCAGCGCGCAGGAGGCCGCGCGGCTGGCCAGGACCCAGCTGAGCGAGGTCGCGTCGGTCGCCGCCCCGAAGCTGAGCGTCATGGCCGAAGGACGCGGCCGCCTGGTCTACGAGGTCGTGGTCACCGGCGCCGACCGGGGCAGGCAGAGCAGGCTGCACGTCTTCGTCGACGCCCGCACCGGCGCGATCGCGCAGAAGTCCGACGAGGTCATGGCAGGGGTGGGCAACAGCTTCTACAACGGCGACCCCGTCGCCTTCACCACGCGCCAGTCCGGCGGCGTCTACTCCATGACCGACCCGGCGCGCCCGGGCTACGGCTGCGGCGGGCAAAGCGGCGCGGCCTACACCGGGCCCGACGACTCCTGGGGCAACGGCAGCGGAACCAACCTGGAGACCGCCTGCGTCGACACGCTGTACGCGGTCGACAGACAGTGGGAGATGCTCGACGTCTGGCTGGGCCGTGACGGTTTCGACGGCCTCGGGCGCGCGTTCCCCGCCCGCGTCGGCCTGAACGACGTCAACGCCTACTGGAACGGGATCTACGCCAACTTCGGCCGCACCGCCGACAACCGCCGCCAGGTCACCTCGATGGACGTGGTGGCGCACGAGTACGGGCACGCCATCTTCGCCCACACCCCCGGCCAGGATTTCGGCACCAACGAGAAGATGATCCTGAACGAGTCCGCCGGCGACATCTTCGGCGCGCTGACCGAGCACTACGCCGACCAGCCCGCCACCCTCGACCCGCCCGATTACATGGTCGGCGAGGAGGTCAACATCGCCGGTGGCGGCCCGATCCGCTACATGTACCGGCCGTCCATACAGGGCGGCCACCCGGACTGCTTCTCCAGCCAGGTGCCGCCCATGATGCCCCAGATCGGAGCCGGAGTGCAGAACCACTGGTTCTACCTGCTGGCCGAGGGCAGTAACCCGGCCAACGGCCGGCCACCCAGCCCGACCTGCGACAACTCCATCATCGCCGGGATCGGCATCCGCAAGGCCGGTCAGATCTTCATGGGCACGCTGCTGCGCAAGACCCAGATCTGGACTCATCAGCGGGCCCGCAGGGCCTCCCTGGAGGCGGCCGCCCAGCTTTTCCCCAACTCCTGCGTGGAGTTGAAGACCGTGCGGACCGCCTGGAACGCCGTGCGGGTCCCCGCCACGGCCGGTGACCCTCCGGGCTGCCGGAACACCTTCGCCGTGACCCTCACCCCGTCCTCGGCGACCGTCCGGCCCGGCGGCCAGGTGAGCGTCGCCGTCTCCACCGTGACCACCGTGCCCCCCGCGCAGGACATCAGCCTGTACGCCACCGGCCTGCCCCCGGGCACCACGGCCGGCTTCGCCCCGCCCGCCATCACCTCCGGCAGCGGCTCCACGCTGACCGTGACGGTCGGCGCCGGCACGGCACCGGGCACCTACTACGTCCCGGTGCGCGCCAACGGCACCTCCGCCGACCAGATCGCCGTCCTCACCCTGACCGTCACCGCGTGACCGTCCGCGCAGGGTTCCGGGCCTGGAGCCCTGCGCCTCGCCGGCCGGCGAGCACGGCGATGCCGTCCAGCACGCGCTGCAGCCCGAACTCGAAGAACGCGGTCAGGTCGAATTCCTGGGGTGTCTCCTCCGCGGGAAGGCCGCCGGACGGCAGGCCCGCCTGGAAGATCGGCATGTGGGAGGAGAACCACTGGTCCGAGGTCAGGCCGGTGTGGCGTTCGGACTCCGCCTGCTGCTCCAGGTTGGTGGCGGTGCCCCTGACGTAGTTGGCGACCGTCCACCACGCCATCTGGCCGGCCTCGGGGTCGAGCCCGAGGTCGCGTACGGCTTTCATCGCCCAGTCCGCGTAGCGGAACATGTTCGGCATCGGCTGGGGATGGGTGAGCGAGACCAGGCGGGGCAGCCAGGGGTGCCGCAGGTACAGGCGCCATTGGAGGCGGGCGGCGAGGTCAAGCCTGGCCCGCCAGCCCGCCGGCGGCGGGACGGGGAACTCCAGTTCGCCGAAGGCGGCGTCGGCCATCAGCGCGGCCAGGTCCTCCTTGCCGCGCACGTGGCGGTACAGCGACATGGTGGGCAGGCCGAGGGCGGTGGCGACGCTGCGCATGGAGACCGCGTCGAAGCCCTGGGCGTCGGCTATGGCGATCGCCGCGCCGACGACGCGTTCGCGGCCCGGTCTCGGGGGTGACGCGGCGGGCGCCGGCCGTACGAGGCGGCTGCCGGCCTGCTCCGCCACCACGGTGCCGGCCCGCGGGACGGTCACCACCACGCCCTCCTGGCGCAGCGCGGTCAGCGCCTTGGCGGCGGTCGCGGTGGCCACGCCCCACTGCTCGGCGACCTGCCGGGTGGACGGGACACGGTCGCCCGGACGCAGTTCGCCCTCGGCCACGCGCCGCCTGATGTCGGCCATGATCTGCCGGTATCGGTCCATTGTGCTAGTACACAACACGGCGGGCCGGAGTGCCAAGCCTTCGAGGTCGCGGGCGGGTTTCCGCTCGTCCGCTGGACTAGCACACCTTATCCAACCGCCTGTCCGCTGTTCGGTACGGCGTACCGTGATCCTCGTACACCGTACAAAGGAGCGAACATGAGCAACCGCTATCTGGAAGGACCCTTCGCCCCGGTGAAGGAGGAGGTGACCGTCCACGACCTGCCGGTGACTGGCCGGCTTCCCGCCGACCTGGACGGGCGCTACCTGCGGATGGGGCCCAATCCGCTCGGCGTGGAGGATCCCGCGAGCCACTTCTGGGCGTTCGGCGCCGGGATGGTGCACGGGGTCAGGATCCGGGACGGCCGCGCCGAGTGGTACCGCAACCGCTGGATCCGCTCGGCCGAGGTCGACGACGCGCTGCGCAGGATGGAGCGCGGGCAGGAGCCCGGGTTTGTCGTGCCCTCCCCCAACATCCACGTGATCGGGCACGCCGGGCGCACGTACGCCCTCATCGAGGGTGGCGGGCTCCCCCACGAGCTGGGCAAGGACCTGGACACGATCGGGCCGTGCCCGCTGGGCTCCACGCCGGAGGGTTTCAGCGCCAACGCGCATTCCAAGGTGGACCCGCGCACCGGCGACCTGCACTCCCTGGCGTACCTGATGGGGCAGCCGTTCGCGCAGCACATCGTCACCGACGCGGCCGGAACGGTCACCCGTGCGGCGAACATCCCGCTGCAGGGCCCGCAGACCCCCTTCCTCCACGACTTCGCCCTGTCGCAGAACTACGTCATCGTCTTCGACATCCCGCTGGTCTTCACCATGGAGGCCATGTCCTTCCAGTGGGACCCGGGGTACCAGGCGCGCGTGGGCGTCCTTCCCCGGGCGGGCGGCGCGGTCCGGTGGCTGCCGGTCAGCCCCTTCTACGTCAGCCACGTCCTCAACGCCCACGACGACGGCTCCACGATCACCGTCGACCTGATCCGGTCGGACGGTCCGGTCGACATCGCCGACCCGGGCGCGATCGAGCCGACGCTCGACCGCTGGACCATCGACCCGGCCGCCGGCACCGTCGATCAGCGGCGTCTCGACGACCGCGCGCAGGACTTCCCGCGGGTGAACGACGCGTTCGCCTCACTGCCGCACCGCTTCGGCTACTCCGCGGTCACTCCCGTGTACGGCACGCCGTTCCCCCTCGACGGTCCCCACCCCGACGAGTCGTTCACCAACGCGCTCGTCAAGCACGATCTACGGCACGGCACGACCGAGGTCCACGGGTTCGCGCGCGACGCCGCGGTCGGGGAGGCGACGTTCGCGGCCAACCCGTCCGGCGGCGGCGACGAGGACGACGGCTACCTGATGGCCTACGTCGCCGACCCCGACCGGGGCGCCTCCGACCTGGTGATCCTGTCCGCCCAGGACTTCACCGGCCCGCCCGTGGCCCGCGTCCACCTGCCCGTCCGCGTCCCCCTCGGCTTCCACGGCAACTGGATCCCCGACAACTGAGCGTGCGGCGGGCTGTGGCTCACGCTCCCGGTCCCCGACGCCGCGGCCGCCCAAGCGCCGCGGGGGCGGCTTGGGCGGTGCCTGGATCACCGCTGCCTTGCCGGCCACGGATCGCCGACCGCGGATATCCGATTGGATGGTGCGGTGCGACGGAGCCTTGGAGGTGGCGTCATGATCGAGAAGTACGTGTGGGATCTTCGGGAGGCCGACGAGACGAAGGTCGCGGTCGTCGGCGGCAAGGCCGCGCACCTGGGCGGGCTGTCGCGCATCGACGGCATCCGCGTGCCGGCCGGGTTCTGCGTGCCGACGGCCGCCTTCCGCCGCATGATGGCCGAGGCGCCGACCGGCGACCGGCTCGACCAGCTGTCGCGCCTGGATCCCGATGACCGCGAGGCGATCCGCGCGCTGAGCGCGGAGATCCGCCGGACCATCGAGGGGACGGCCATCCCCGACGATCTGGCCGCGGCGATCACCCGCGCGCTCGCCGGGCTCGGTGAGCAAGCCGCCTGCGCCGTACGATCCAGCGCGACGGCCGAGGACCTGCCGACGGCATCCTTCGCCGGCCAGCAGGACACGTACCTCAACGTCGTGGGGCAGGCGGAGATCCTCCGGCACGTCGTCAAGTGCTGGGGGTCGCTGTTCACCGAGCGGGCCGTGACCTACCGCCTGCGCAACGGCATCGACCACCGCACGGTGCACATGGCGGTGGTCGTGCAGCGGATGGTCTTCCCGGACGCGAGCGGCATCCTGTTCACGGCCGACCCCGTCACGGGCAACCGGAAGGTCGCCACCGTGGACGCCGGTTTCGGCCTCGGCGAGGCCCTGGTCTCCGGCCTGGTGAACCCGGACGTCTTCAAGGTGCGCGATGGCGAGGTCATCGCCAGGACGGTCGCCGCCAAGCGGCGTGCCGTTCACGCCCTGCCGGAGGGCGGGACGCGGGAGGTGGCGATCGACCCGCGGCGGCAGGAGCAGCCGGCGCTGACGGATGCGCAGGTGATACGGCTCGTGCGGCTCGGGCGGCGGATCGAGGCGCATTTCGGCCGCCCGCAGGACATCGAATGGTGCCTGGCCGGCGATGACTTCCAGATCGTGCAGAGCCGGCCGATCACCACGCTGTTCCCCGTCCCCGAGGCCCGCGACGGCGAGAACCGCGTCTACCTCTCCGTCGGCCATCAGCAGATGATGACCGACCCCATGAAGCCCCTGGGGCTCTCCATGTGGCAGCTGACGGCGTTGACGCCGATGCGGGAGGCCGGCGGGAGGCTGTTCGTCGACGCCACCCGGCGCCTGGCCGCACCCGGCTTCCTGGAGATGGTGGGCCGGTCCGATCCGCTGACCAGGGACGCGGTGGAGACCGTACTCGACCGCGACGACTTCGTCCCGGCGTTTCCCGACGCCGGTCCCGGCGGGCCGCCGCCCGGCGGCGCGCCCGCTCCGATCGAGACCGACCCGGCCATCGTCACCGGGCTGATCGAGCGCAGCCAGGCCGCCATCGACGCGCTGCGGCGCGACATCCGCACGAAGACCGGACCGGCGTTGTTCGACTTCCTGCTGGAGGCGTTCCGGGAGCACAAACGAGACCTCGGCGATCCCCTGAGCATGCGGGCGATCATGGCGGGCATGGACGCCACCTGGTGGCTCAACGACCGGCTGCGGGAATGGCTGGGCGAGAAGAACGCGGCCGACACCCTCACGCTGTCCGCCCCCGGCAACATCACGTCGGAGATGGGACTGGCGCTGCTCGACGTCGCCGACGTGGTCCGCGCGCATCCGGAGGTGGTGGCGTTCCTGCGGCGCGTCCACGACGACGGCTTCCTGGACGAGCTGCCGGAGTACGCGGGCGGGAGCGACGTGCGCGACGCCATCGAGGGCTACCTCCACCGGTACGGCATGCGCTGCGTCGGCGAGATCGACATCACGCGGCCGCGCTGGAGCGAAAGCCCCGCCACGCTCGTGCCCGTGATCCTCGACAACGTCAGGAACTTCGAGCCGGGCGCCGCGAAGCGGCGTTTCGAGCAAGGGCGCCAGAAGGCGCGGGAGAAGGCGCAGGAGGTGCTCGAACGCCTGCGGGCCCTGCCGGACGGCGAGTACAAAGCGGTCGAGACCCAGCGGATGATCGACCGCGTCCGGACCTTCGCCGGTTACCGGGAGTACCCGAAGTACGGCATCATCAGCCGCTACTTCGTCTACAAGCAGGCCCTGCTGGGTGAGGCCGAGCGCCTCGTGCGGGCCGGCGTGCTCACCGGGAAGGAAGACGTCTTCTACCTGACGTTCCAGGAGTTCCACGACGTCGTGCGCTCGCACCGGGTGGATGACGAGCTCATCCGGCGGCGCAAGGAGGCGTTCCGGTCCTACCACGCGCTCACGCCGCCCCGGGTGCTCACATCCGACGGCGAGGCCATCACCGGGGCGTACCGGCGCGACGACGTGCCGGACGGCGCGCTGATCGGCCTGCCGGTCTCCGCCGGGACCGTCGAAGGGCGCGCCCGCGTGATCCTGGACATGTCCCAGGCCGATCTCGAACCGGGTGACATCCTCGTCACGGCCCACACGGACCCGAGCTGGACACCTCTCTTCGTCACCGTCGCAGGCCTGGTGACGGAGGTCGGAGGACTGATGACGCACGGCGCGGTGATCGCGCGGGAGTACGGCCTGCCTGCCGTCGTCAGCGTGGTCGACGCCACCCGGCTGATTCCCGACGGCCGGCGAATCCGCGTACACGGGAGTGATGGGTACGTCGAGATCCTGCCCTGACCGATAGGGTCGGCGCCCCTTGACGAGCCCCGCATACGCGTCGTCGCTCGTGGCCCGCGTGGGCATGCCGAGCTCGGTGGTAGGGAACACCTGACCGCCGTTTGGGGTGGTGACCGCAGTGACGGGCCTGTGTTCACGGCGGTAGCTTCCTCATCGCGACCTCGGGAGTGTGGGGCCGGGGTCGTCCAGCACGCGGTGGGCAACCACCGGGTTCGGCCTGCCCACCGATCAACGCAGCCGGTTACACCCAGCCGGTTACACCCAGCCGGGTTACGCCCGGCCGGAGCGAGCCGGTGGAGGCGTTTCGTGCCTGCGGGCGATGGAGGCACGGGTTGAGATTTCGACCGGACGGCTTCGGGCCTGATCAACCCCCGGCGATTGTTCACGGTTGATTGATGGGGGCCGTTGCTCTGAATCCAATCAACCGCCGCGTGCTACATCGGCAATAGACAGCTTTCTGGACGACACGGCAGCCAGGTGCTGTCTTCTCGTTCCCTCTGGAAGGAGTAGGCCCATGTTCGTGGTCGCGAGCGCCATGACCGAGCCACCACCGCCAAGGTCACGGAAGAAGCGCTCACCCCAGCTCTGCCGAGCCCCGCCTGGCGAACTCGTCCACCGTCCATTTCACCCGCGAAAGCCCGATCGCGAAAACCCGGCGGCAGGCCGTCGTCGCCGAGACCGACCAGAACTCCATCGCGTGTACCTGTGGCACGACACCCCAGGAAGGTCAATGCGTATCAGGCGCTACACCTTATCCGTGGAAGACCTGGCCAAGACCCGGCTAATCGGGACGCTGGGACCGCTTGCCGAAACGGCGTTCGCTCTGCAGACTCTGCAGCACACCGCGAGTCCCGCGCTGTTCGAGGCGTGGCGCAAAACCGCGAGGCGGCGTATTCCGCCGCAGGCCGCCGCCCTCACGCGATTCATCGCCCCGGCCAACAGCGTCATTCTGGACGTGCCATCCCTCGTGGGCGTACACGCGGAAATGGATGACGCGCTCGACCGGCTGCACGGCGTACCCCAGTGGATGCTGTACGCGGAGGTTGACTATGTGGTGGGCTCCCGCCGGGTGCCCGATCCCGTCGGTCAGCTCGCTTATGGCGATGGGCCCGCGCGTACGGCGCTGGTGCGGGCGCTCAAGACGGGATTCTCCGCCACGGTTGAGCCTTATTGGGACCGAGTGAAAGGGCATCTTGAGGCGCGAACCCTGGTCGCCTCACGCATTCTTGCCGCGCGTGGTATCGCCGGGTTGCTGAGTTCGCATCCGTCGCTGACATGGAATCCGCCGGTCCTGGAGCTTCGCAGAAGAACCGCCTCGAACGACCCCTGGAACGCGACGTTGAGCGACTTCTGCCTGGAAGGACGCGGACTCGACATCGCGTTCTCCCTGTTTTCTCCTTGGCCCAGCATGCTCCACCCCGAAGACACGCAGCGGCCCTTCATTCTCGTTCTGCCGGCGCGGCCGACGTTGCAGGCGGGGGCCGACATCTGGTCCCAGGGTGAGCATGCCGATCATCGGCGCCTGGCCACGTTGCTGGGCCGTACGCGCGCCGCGGTTCTGGAGTCCGTGGCCGACGGACGCACGACCGGTGAGATCGCCCGCCACCTGAACATCTCCTCCGCGGGCGCCAGCCAGCACGCGACCGTACTGCGTGAGGCCGGGCTGATCACCACGCAGAGGCATCGCAACACCGTGATCCACACCCTGACCGCGCTGGGAGCCATGCTCCTCAACGGCGGGTGAAGACCAACACGCGAACGGAGCAAAGCCATGAGAAAGCCCGCAGCGCTCGCCCTCGCCGGCATCGCGATGGCCAGCGCACTCGCCGCCGCTCCCACCCCCGCCGCCGCGGCCGTCGGACGGCTTGTCCTGACAACAGAAACAGGCTCCTCAAGCCTGTTCACCTACGGCGGTTGCGAGAACCCCGTGCTCGCCCATGCTCCCTCCGGCTTGGCGACCTTCACCAACACGCCCGCACCGGGCTGCGCCGTCTGGCTCAGCAACGGGAGCCAGTCGCTCGTACTGTGCGCGGGCCAAGGCACTGTGCCCGACATCTACGCCGACAACGCCCTCATCCACATCCGGCAGGGCACCAGCGTCCCCTGCCTCTAGAACTTCCGGCAGCAATGCCGTTCACCGCACGCGCAGAATCCACGCCGACCCGGGAACCGCGCTCCAACCCGCAGGGTCCAGGCCGACACACCCACTTACGGGGCTGCCAACTTGCGGACCTGGGCTTTTCACCACACATGCGGGATCCACGCTGCCTCGCAAGCCCCGCTCCGACCCGCAGGATCCGGACCCAACGCGCACGACCCGGGCTGGCCCGCGGGGTCCTGGGGTGGCCAGGGGCTGGGGTGGCCAGGGGCTGGGGTGGCAAGGGGGATCGTGTGAAGGCGACAGGGGCGGGCTTCTGGTGATCTTGACGATGAGTCTCAGCGACCGGCTCGACGGGGAAAGCGCAGGGCGATGGCTGGTTCCGCTGGCTGGGCTGGGCTGGTTCCGTGAGGTGGCTGGGCCGGGCCTGGAAGGACCCGGCTGGCCGGTCTGATCGGGCTGGGCCGGGTCCGGTCGGCCGGGCTGGGGCCGGGCGGGTCGGTTGGGTAGCTGGGTTGGTTGTGTGTTGTGAGTTGTGGTGACAGATTTTGAAATCTGTCAGTCCATATGCCATAGTCGGGTCATGCGAACTCTGGGAAACAACGGACCGTCGGTGTCAGCGCTTGGTCTTGGGTGCATGGGCATGTCGGATCTGTATGGGCCGGCTGACGAGGCTGAGTCCGTCGCCACGATTCGGGCGGCGCTGGATGCCGGTGTCACCCTTCTCGACACCGGCGACTTCTACGGGATGGGGCACAACGAGCTGCTCATCCAGGAAGCGCTCCGGGGAAGGGACCGCGACGCCGTACAGATCAGCGTGAAGTTCGGCGCGCAGCGCGACTTCGATGGGAACTGGCTCGGGTACGACGGGCGACCGGCGGCGGTCAAGACGTCGCTGGCGTATACGTTGCGGCGGCTGCGCACGGACTACGTGGATGTGTACCGGCTCTCGCGAGTGGATCCGGCGGTGCCCATCGAGGAGACCATCGGGGCCATCGCGGACGAGGTCGCCAAGGGGCATGTGCGGCATGTCGGGCTGTCCGAGGCTGGAGCCGGGACGATTCGGCGAGCGCATGCGGTGCATCCGATCGTGGATCTGCAGATCGAGTACTCGCTGCTTTCGCGTGGGATCGAGAACGAGATCCTGCCCGTCTGCCGGGAGCTGGGGATTGGGGTGACGGCTTACGGGGTGCTGTCGCGGGGGCTGCTCAGCGGCCACTGGGGCAAGGAACGTCAGCTGGCGGCGGGCGACTTCCGCTCCGTCAGCCCTCGGTTCTCCAGTGAGAACCTTGCCCACAACCTGGCGCTGGTCGACGCTCTCCGGAAGCTCGCCGACGCCAAGGGAGCCACGGTGGCCCAGCTGGCGATCGCTTGGGTGCTGGCGCAGGGTGACGACATTGTCCCGCTCGTCGGGGCCCGTCGCCGGGACCGCCTGTCCGAGGCCCTGGGCGCGCTGGACATCGACCTCACTTCTGCCGACCTGGCAGCCATCGAGGCCGCCGTCCCACAGGGCTCGGCTGCCGGCGCACGCTATGCCGAACAGCAGATGGCGCACCTCGACAGCGAAATCACCACCCCCTGAACCCCGCCGCCCCACGCCGCCCACCGCTGCGATGCGGTCATGCCCGGATCACAGAGCCGCCCGCCCTGCAGACTCAGGGCAGCCCGCCCAAGCCAGGCACGACCGGATGGATCATCGCGGGTGAGCGCTCGCGGCCCCCGTGCCGACATGGCCGGTCGCGGCGGGGGGGGGAAGTACGCTCCGCGTGGATGCGGTCCGCACCGCGTGGATGAGGAAGTGCTCCGCGTGGATGAGGAAGTGCTCCGCGTGGATGAGGAAGTGCTCCGCGTGGATGCGGTCCGCACCGCGTGGATGAGGAAGTGCTCCGCGTGGATGAGGAAGTGCTCCGCGTGGATGCAGCCCGCACCGCACGAACGAGGAAGTACTACGCGTGGATGCAGCCCGCACCGCGTGGACGAGGAAGTACTACGCGTGGATGCAGCCCGCTCCGCGTGGACGAGGAAGTGCTTCGCATGGATGTACGCGCGTGGTTGGGCTGACAGAATTGGTCATATGACAGAGGGTGTGTTGACTCCGGAGCAGATTCTTGGCGCGGCCGAGGATGTGCTCCGGAGGTATGGGCCGGCGAAGGCCACCGTGGTGGACGTTGCGCGGGCCCTGGGGGTGAGCCATGGGAGCGTTTATCGGCATTTTCCCAGTAAGGCGGCCCTTCGGGAGGCGGTGACTGAGCGCTGGTTGGATCAGGCGCACGCTTCGCTTGTCGCGGCCGTTGAGGCGGAGGGGCCGGCGGTTCCTCGGCTCGGGACCTGGTTCGCCGTGTTGTTCGCGGCGAAGCGGGCCAAGGCGTTGAAGGATCCCGAGCTGTTCGCGACGTACATGGTGCTGGTCCGTGAGTCCAGTGGGGTCATTGAACGGCACATTCAGGGGCTGGTCGGGCAGATTGAGCGGATCCTGCGCGATGGGGTCGCGCGCGGAGAAGTGTCCGTGGACGATCCACCGGTTACCGCGCGGGCCGTCTTTGATGCCATGAACCGCTTTCACGATCCTGCCTATGCCGATGAGTGGGCACGGCCGGGGATCGAGGAGGCCTTCGACGCGGTGTGGGCGCTCATCGAGCGGGCGATCGCTCGTCGTCGCCGGTGAGCACCTTCCGGACAGTTGGTTGTGCCCATCGGGTGGTTGTGCCTGCCCGGCGGCTGTACCTCTCGGCGCGGCAGGGCGGACCGCTGACGCGGCCCGTGCCCGCGCGCCGGGTGGCCGCAGCACGTGGACAGGCAGGCGAGGGACGGGCAAGCAGGTGGACGACCGTCGGGCGGCGGGCGGGCGGACGACCAGCAAGCGAGCGGGCAGAGGACAGGCCGACGGGCAACTGGCGTACGGACACCGGCTGGGCAGGCAGGTGGGGCGGATGGCGAGCGGTGGGTTGGGGCGGAGGACTTGAGCTGGAGCGGAAGGCCTGGGCCGGGGCGGAAGGCCTGGGCCGGAGCGGAAGACCTGGACCGGGGCGGAAGACTTGAGCCGGGGGCGGAGGACGTGGACCGGGGCGGAAGGCCTGGGCCGGGGCGGCCTGGGCCGAGGCCGGGGCGGAGGCCGGGGCGGAGGCCGGGGCGGAGGCCGGGGCGGAGGCCGGGGCGGAGGAGTGTGGCGTGTCGTGCCGCGTCGGTATCCGCCCCGAACCCGAGGCGGGTCAGGACCCGTTCAGCAGGCCCCACTGCTCGCTGTTGTACGTGGGAAACGACAGGCTGTTGTCGCGGATGTTGCCGAGCTTCGCGTCATACGCGAGGAACGACCGGTTCTGATACAGCGGCAGGATCGAGTAGTCCGATGAGACGAGCTTGTCCGCCTCCTGCAGCTTCTTCGTCGCCTCCTCGGCGCTGGTCGCCGACAGGGCGGCGTCGAGGAGCTTGTCGACCTTGAGGTTGCGGTAGTTGCCCAGGTTGAAGCGGCAGAAGTTCACCCCTTCCTCGCAGCTCAGGAAGTACGGGATGTTGCTCGTCGCGGTGAACGGCGACTGCGACACCGTGCCGACCGTCATCGCCCAGTTCCCCTCCTGTACGGCATCGACCGTGTTGGACACCGTGGCCACCTGCACCTCGATCCCCAGCGGGGCGACAGCCGCCTTGACCAGCTGGGCTTCGGAGGCGCGCAGCTGGTCGCCGGCCTGGACGGCGAAGCGCAGCGCGGGCACGGGCTTGCCGTCCGGCGCCACCAGCTTGGTACCGATCCCGGTATATCCGGCATCGCCCAGCGTCTTCTTCGCCTTCCCGGCGTCGCCGATGCCGTACTCGAACTCGCTCACCACGTCGGCGTAACCGGGCGCGCCGCTCAGGAACATCTGGCTCAGCCGGGGCTCGGCCGTACTGTCGAACTGGCCGATCGTCTTGGCGATCAGGTCCTTCACGCTCACCGCCTGGAAGATGGCCTTGCGCAAGGCGAGGTCTTTCAGGGCCGGGGCGTTGTGGTTCAGCCAGATCTGGTGCACGGACGCGCTCGGCGACACCTGGTACCGGACCGCGGGCAGGTCGTCGACCTGCTGGACGATGTCGACCTGCGGGTTCGGGTAGATCACGTCGACCTCCTCGTTGGCGAGCGAGGTCGGTTGCTGTGAGACGTTCGTGATGAGGCGGAAGATGAGCTTGTCGAGGTTCTGCGGCTTGCCGTACCACTTCTCGTTGCGGACCATCACCACCGAGCCGTCCGCCGTGAACTCCTCGATCCTGAACGGCCCCGCCGAGAACTTCGGGACCGACTTGGCGAAGCCCTCGTTGAAGCTCTTCTCCAGGCCAGCGGCGGTGTCGGTCGGCCCGTAGGTCTGCGCGACGTGGGCGGGCAGGATCGGCGAGAACAGCGCCTTCCAGTCCACGTACGGCCGGTCGAACACGACCGTGACGGTACGGCCCTGCCCGGAGCCCTTGACGGACTTGATCCGGTCGTAGCCGGCGTTGTTGGCCGCCTGGCATTTCGGGCAGGTGCGGGGGTCGAGGGCCCGCCAGGTGTACACGAAGTCGTCGGCCGAGATCGGGGTGCCGTCGGACCAGACGGCCTTCGGATTGATCGTGTATGTGATCGTCTGCGGTGAGTCGGAGGTCTTCTCCGCGCTGGTCACGAGTGTCGCGTTCTGGGTGACCGAGCCGTCGGGCTGGATGGAGAACGCGCCCGGCAGCAGCACGCTGGAGATGTCGATCACGGAGTACGTGGCGCCGCCGGCGTTGAGCACGTTCCAGTTCGAGATCGGATACGTGATCGTGTAGGTCACGGTGCCGCCGGTGCCGACGGTGGCGGTGTTCACCGTGTTCACCTCGCCGGTGACGCGGCCGTCGCCGGACGTCGCGGCCTTCGTGCCGCCTCCGCCCGCGCAGGCGGTGAGCAGGAGCGCCAGGGCGCCGGCCGTCAAGGCCTTCGGATAGGTGCGGCGCAAAGCCATGTTCGGCTCCAAACGGGGGGTGAGGTGGATCAATGACGCTCGCCGCGCAACTGGGCGACGGCTTCGGCGGCCGCCCAGCCGATCAGCGCGTCGAGGTGTGGGGCGTTCGGGGTGGGGTCGGCGGCGCGGGTGAAGACGCCGACGGCGTACCTGCCGCCGTCGCGGAACTCGAGCACGCCGGCTTCGTTGCGGATCAGCGGCAGGGTGCCGGTCTTGCCGCTGATCACCACGTCGTCCCCCGGAAAACCGCTGCTCAGGCGGTGCGGCCAGATCTGGGCGCCCATCCAGCCGCGTACCAGGGCGCAGGCTTCCGGCACGGCCGCCTCCTCGCGCCAGATGCCGGCCAGCAGGCGGGTGATCTCCTCGGGTGTCGTGCGGCAGGTCCGCGCCGGGTCCAGCGCGCGCAACGACCGCAGTCGCTCCAGCGGCACCTCGGTCAGCTCGCGTTCGTCGTCGCCGTAGGCGGTGCCGAGGTCCTGCGCCACACTGGCCAGAATCTCCGCGCAGTTCTGCGGTACGGCGGTGCCCCCGAGACCCAGCTCGGCCAGAAGAGCGGCCACCCGGTCCCTGCCCACCCGATCGAGGACCAGGTCGGTGGCCACGTTGTCGCTGATGACCATCATCAGCTGGGCCAGGTCCCGGTAGGAGGCGACGACGTGGTCACGGTGCGCGGCCAGGCCGTACGGCGACGGCACCCTGCCCTCGTCCGGGACGGTGACCCGCTGGGTGAGGTCGATCTCGCCGGCCGCCGCCTGACGGGCCAGTTCGAGGGCCACCGGCACCTTGAAGACCGAGGCGGTGACCACCGGGGTGTTCTCGCCGATGCCGACGGACTTCCCGGTGCCGAGGTCACGCGCGTGCAGCCAGATCTCGGCGCCGAGCCCGTCCGCGTGCTCCCGGATCGCCTCGGGCGTGGCCGCCCTGACCACACCCGCCCCGACCACACCCGGCCCCCGCACGCCACTCCCCCGCGATCGCAGGTGATCGGCCGACGATCGCACGGGAGCGTCCGCTGACCACACGAGCGTGTCCGATCGCTCAGCGGTATCCACCGATCGCCCGGGATCGTCTGAGCGCTCGGAAGCATCCGATCGCGGATGCTCACCGCACGATCGTGGGTGGTCGGCGAATGCTCGCCCGCTCACGTCCGAACAGAGGCACTCGCCCGACGAACGCACGTGAACGTCCGAGCGCGGCTGGTCGGCGGATGAGCGCGGGTGGTCGGCGGACGATGGCTGGTGGGCCACGGCGGAGCGTGGGTGATCGCCACCAGATGAGCGCGGGTGGTCGGCGGACGAGCGCGGGTGGTCGGCGCTGGTCAATCGCAGGTGGTCGACGGCCAGGCGGCCGAGGGTTCCGACGCAGGCGTCGGCGGCGGGCTGGCGGTAGCGGTGGTCCTCGGTTCTGATGAACACCGCGACGGCGAACCGCCCGCCATCGGCCTCCACCACGCCGGCCTCGTTACGCCAGAACGGCAGCGTCCCGGTCTTGGCGCTCACCCGCGTCCCAGGCTCGGTGAACCCGGCCCGCAGCCGATGCGGCCACGCCTGCAGTCCCAGGATGCGCCGCATCTCGGCACACTCCGCGGCCCCGGCCGCCTCGTCCTTCCAGATGGCCGTGAGCAGCCGGGTGACCTCGCGCGGCGTACCGGAGTGCTGGGTGCGCTCGGGATCGACCGCCCGCGCGGCGCGCATCGCGTCGGGACCCGCGCCTTCGGGCACGTCCTGGTACATCGTCTGGTAGAGGTCGTCGCAGGTGCCGTCGACCCTGGTCCTGGTCAGGCCCAGCTCGCGCAGCGTCGCGTTGATCGCGTCGATGCCCAGCAGGTTGACGAGGATGTCGGTGGCCGCGTTGTCGCTGACGCTCATCATCCAGTAGGCCAGGTCACGCAGCGAGAGCTCGATCGGGTCGGCCATGACGGACAGCCCGGTGGGCCCGGCCGAGCGCCCTTCGGCGGGAACGTCGAGCCGCGCGTCGGGAGACAGCCGCCCGTCCCCGAAGCGGCGGAACAACTCCACCAGCACCGGAATCTTGAAGACGCTGGCCAGCGCGACCAGCCCGTACTCGCCGTACCCGATCTCGGCACCGCTGTCGAGATCGACGGCGTGCACCCAGGCCCGCGCTCCGATCGGCCCGAGAACCTGCTCGACCTGCTCTTTCACGACGACCTCCCGCGCCTCAGCGCCCGTCCGGGCAACCGCCCGGTGGGCGCGCCGTCGGCGAACGCGGTCTGGCCGTTGACCACCACGTGCCGCATTCCACGCGCGTACTGGTGCGCGAACTCGTAGGTGGCCAGGTCGCCGACGGTCTCGGGGTCGAAGACGACGATGTCGGCATAGGCGCCGACGGCAAGGCGGCCACGGTCACGCAGGCCCAGGTTGGTGGCGGGCAGGCTGGTCATCCGCCGCACCGCCTCGCCGAGGGTCAGCAGCCCCTGCTCGCGCACATACCGGCCGAGAATCCGGGCGAACGTCCCGTAGGCCCGCGGGTGCGTGGGCGCGTCGGTGCCGGGCGGCTCGGCGGCGAAGGTCTCGGCGTCGGACCCGACGGAGACCCACGGGTTGCGCAGGGCGGTCCGCAGCACGTCCTCGTCCATCATGAAGTACATGGCGTGCAGGCCGGGCTCCTCCTCGACCAGCCGCAGCAGCGTCTCGACGGGGTCGGCGCCCCGGTCGCGCGCCACCTGCCCGAGGCTGAGTCCGCGGTAACCGGCGGCGGGCCCCTTCGGGTCGGGCAGCAGCATGACGCCGTCCGCGCCGCCCGAGGCCAGGTAGATGTTCTCCCAGCGCTCCGACGGCGTCCGCACTCCTTCGCGGATGCGGGCCCGCTCGGCCGGGTCGGCCAGCCGGGCCACGAGCGCCTCGTGACCTCCCTCGTGGAAGTGCGGCGGGATCGAGGCGGCGAGGTTGGTCTGCCCGGCGAGGTAGGGGTAGATGTCCGCGGTCACCGTCTGCCCGGCGGCGCGGGCGGCCTCGACGCGTTCGACGGCACGTGCCATCTTCGGCCAGTTGTCGCGTCCGGCGGCCTTGAGGTGGTAGATCTCCGCCCGCACCCCGGCGCGGCGGCCGATCTCGATCAGCTCGTCGACCGCGTCGAGGAAGTGGTCGCCCTCGCTGCGCATGTGCGAGATGTACATGCCGTCGTGCCGGGCGACGACCTCGCACAGCGCGACCAGCTCGTCGGTCGGGGCGAAGCATCCGGGGGGGTAGATGAGCGCCGATCCCAGGCCCAACGCTCCGTCGGCCATTTCCTCGTCGAGGACGCCGCGTACGTGGGAGAGCTCGGCGGCGGTCATCGGCCGGTCGTCCGTGCCCGCGCCGATCATGCGCAGGTTGTGGGCGCCGACGAAGCTGACGACGTTCTGGACCACGCCCTTGCGCTCCAGGTGCGCCAGAAACTCCGACAGCCGCTCCCACTCCATGGACGGCGCGCCGGGCCCGAAGCTCGCTTCGAGCTCGGCCCTGATCGCGGGGGTGAAGGGCCCGATCGACACGCCTTCCCCGAAGACCTGCGTGGTGACGCCCTGGTAGAGGTCGGACAGGCCACGGCCGTCCCTTTCCAGGGTGAAGTACGCGTGGCTGAGCACGTTCACGAAACCGGGGGCGACCACCAGCCCGGTGGCGTCCAGCACGGGCACGTCGTGGCCGCCCGCCGAGGGGCCGACGGCGACGATCCGATCGCCTTCGACCAGGACGTCCGCGACCCGGCCAGGGCCGCCGCCGCCGTCATGAACTGTGCCACCGCGAATCACCAGAGAAGCCGACATGCGGGCATCCTGCGACGTCACGCTCACCGAATGTTCATCGAATCCGATGAAGTGGCGCAGATCTTACGTCGCATCCGACGAAGTACGGGCGGGGCGGAACGACTGCACTGGGTGACCAAACCTCAGCCACAGAGAGCCGGTGACCCCTATCGTGCTCACCTTCACCTTCCGCCGCCTCCTGATCTCCATCCCGGTGATCGTGGCGTCGACGTTCGTCGTGTTCCTGCTCGTCACGATGTCCGGTGATCCGCTCGCCAATCTCAAGGGCCGCAACCCGCCGCCGTCCCCGCAGGTCATCGCGGTCGAGGCGCATCGGCTGTATCTGGACCAGCCGGTGCTGCAGCGCTACTGGACCTGGATGACCGGTGTGCTGCGCGGGGACTTCGGCCCGTCGGTGCGTACCAACCTGGACATCGGCCACGAGATCGCCGCCCGGTTCGGCGTCACGCTGCGGCTCATCGCGGTGGCCGTCGTCCTGGCCCTGTTGCTGGCCGTGGTCGTCGGCGTGCTCAGCGCGGTGAAGCAGTACTCGGGCATCGACTACGGCTTCACCTTCGCCGCGTTCCTGTTCCTGTCGATGCCGTCTTTCTGGTTCGCGGTCCTGCTCAAGCAGGGCGGGATCTCGCTCAACCAGCTCGTCGGCGATCAGGTGGTCTACACGATCGGGGAGAAGTCGGTGGTCGTCGACGGCGGCGCCTGGGCTCAGCTGGCCGACGCGGCGGGCCACATGGTGCTGCCGACGGTCTCGCTGGCGCTGATCTCGTTCGGGGCGTGGAGCCGGTTCCAGCGCGCCTCGATGCTCGACGTGCTCAACAGCGACTATGTGCTGTTCGCGCGGGCCAAGGGGCTGACGCGGCGACGGGTGGTCGTCCGGCACGCGCTGCGCACCGCGCTCATCCCCATGACCACGGTGACCGCGCTCGACTTCGCCTCCCTGATCTCCGGCGCCGTCATCACCGAGACCGTCTTCCAGTGGCGCGGGCTCGGCGACTTCCTCGTCACCTCGATCAACCAGCGCGACGCCTACGCGGTGCTCGCGTGGCTGCTCGTGGTGGCCGTGGCGGTGATCGTGTTCAACCTCATCGCCGACCTCCTGTACGCCCTCCTCGACCCCAGGATCCGCTATGAGTGACGACACCGGGACGCCCGCCGCCACGGTGCGCCGGCGCAGCCAGCGCGAACTCGTGCTGCGCCGCTTCCTCAGGCACAAGGCGGCGGTGGCCAGCCTGGTGCTGTTCGCCGCCGTCGTCCTGCTGGCCTTCGCCGGCGGCGCGCTCTGGCGCTACGACTACGCCGACATCACCTCGGCCGTGTCGGCCCCGCCCTCCCTGGAGCACCCGTTCGGCACCGACAACCTCGGCCACGACACCTTCGCCCAGGTGCTGCGCGGCACCCAGCGCTCGATCGAGATCGCCCTGCTCATCGCGCTGCTCGCCGGTCTGGTGGGCACCTTGTGGGGAGCCTTCTCCGGCTACTACCGCGGCATCACCGACAGCGTGATGATGCGCGTCGCCGACCTGGTCCTGACGCTGCCGCTGCTGGCGGTCGCCGCGGTCCTGACCCGCGGCACGTCGGGCTCGTGGTGGTTCGTCGCCCTCGTCATCGCCTCCCTGCAGTGGGCCTACGTCTCCCGCGTGGTGCGCGGCGTCGTCCTGTCGCTGCGGGAGAAGGAGTACGTCGAGGCCAGCCGCGCGCTCGGCGCCACCGACCGGTGGATCATCTTCCGCCACCTGATCCCCAACGCTCTCGGGCCGATCATCGTCAACGTCACGATCCTCGTGGCCGCCGCCATCCTGGTCGAGACCGCGCTGTCGTTCCTCGGCCTCGGCGTCCAGCCGCCCGACACCTCGCTCGGCCTGCTGGTCAGCGAGGCCGACACGGCGGTCAGCACCCGGCCCTGGCTGTTCTACTTCCCCGGCGCGTTCATCGTGGTGATCGCCCTGACCATCAACTTCATCGGGGACGGGCTGCGCGACGCCTTCGACCCGACGCAGCGGAAGGTGCGCACATGAGCGAGCACGAGATCGTGCTGGAGGTCGAGGACCTCACCGTGTCGTTCCCGAGCGAGGACGGCCTGGTCAGGGCGGTCCGCGGCGTCAGCTACGAGCTGCGGCGGGGCGAGGTGCTCGGCATCGTCGGCGAGTCCGGCTCGGGCAAGTCAGTCACCTCGATGGCGGTGATGGGCCTGCTGCCGGGATCGGCGAAGGTCGGCGGCTCGGTCCGCTTCCGCGGCCGGGAACTGGTCGGGGCGCCGGACAAGGAACTGCGGGCCGTCCGCGGCGGCCGGATCGCGATGGTCTTCCAGGACCCGATGACCTCGCTCAACCCCGTCCACCCGGTGGGCGACCAGATCGCCGAGGCGGTCAGGGCGCACAACGACGTCAGCGCCGCCGCGGCCCGTGAGCGCGCGGTCGAACTGCTGGCGATGATGCAGATCCCCCGGCCGAGGGAACGTGCCCGCGACTACCCGCACGAGTTCTCCGGCGGCATGCGCCAGCGTGTCGTCATCGCCACCGCGATGGCCAACGACCCCGACGTCATCATCGCCGACGAGCCCACCACCGCGCTGGACGTCACCGTCCAGGCGCAGGTGCTGCGCGCGCTGGAGACCGCGCGGGCGGCCACCGGCGCCGCTATGGTGCTGATCACCCACGATCTCGGCGTCGTCGCCGGCACCGCCGACCGGGTCCTGGTCATGTACGCGGGCCGGCCGGTGGAACTCGGGGACGTGGATGCCATCTACTACGAGCCGCGCATGCCGTACACGCTGGGACTGATCGGGAGCCTGCCCCGGCTGGACGACGCCCGCAGGGGCGAGCGGCTGGTCCCGATCACCGGCTCGCCGCCGTCGCTGCTCGACCTGCCGCCGGGGTGCCCGTTCGGGCCGCGCTGCCCGATGCGGCAGGACCGGTGCCACAGCGCCGAGCCGGAACTGCTCGCCACCGCCCCCGGCCACCTGGCCGCCTGCCACTTCTCGGCCGATCTGGAAGGCCGCCGCCCCGAGGACGTCTTCGCCCTGACCTCGGCAGACCACAATGGAGGCGCAGCATGAGCGGGTCGCCGCTGCTGTCGGTGCGGGATCTGGTCAAGCACTATCCGGTACGCGGCAAGGGCCTGATCCCGCGTACCACGGGACAGGTGCACGCCGTCTGCGGCGTCTCCTTCGACCTGCACCGGGGCGAGACCCTCGGCCTGGTCGGCGAGTCGGGCTGCGGCAAGTCGACCACCGGCAGGGCCGTGCTCAAACTGCAGCCGCCCACCTCGGGGACGGTGCGGTTCGACGGCAGGGACCTCGCGGCGGCCGGTGCCGCGGAGACGCGCCGGCTGCGCCGGCGCATGCAGATCGTGTTCCAGGACCCGTACGCCTCCCTCGACCCGCGGATGACCGTCGGCGACGCCATCGCCGAGCCGCTGCGCATCCACGACACCTACCGCCAGGAGGGCCACGAGCGGGTACGCGAGCTCCTGTCCACCGTCGGGCTCAACCCCGAGCACGGCAACCGGTATCCGCACGAGTTCTCCGGCGGCCAGCGTCAGCGCGTCGGCATCGCCAGGGCGCTGGCGATGCGGCCCGAGCTGATCGTCCTGGACGAGCCGGTGTCGGCGCTCGACGTGTCGATCCAGGCCGGTGTGGTGAACCTGCTCCAGGACCTCCAGGAACAGCTGGGCCTGGCCTACCTGTTCGTGGCGCACGACCTGTCGGTGGTCCGGCACATCGCGCACCGGGTCGCGGTCATGTACCTCGGCCGGATCGTGGAGATCGGCGACAGGGACGAGCTGTTCGACCGGCCCGCCCACCCCTACACCCAGGCGCTCATCTCGGCCATCCCGCTGCCCGACCCGCGGCTCGAACGCGTCAGGGCGCGCGGGCGGATCGTTATCGGCGGCGACGTGCCCAACCCGGTCAGCCCGCCGAGCGGCTGCCGCTTCCGCACCCGCTGCCCGAAGTTCACCCAGCTCACCGAGGGCGAGCGGACGATCTGCGTCGAGCAGGCGCCCGAGCTGATCGACCGCGGCCACGGCCACCCGGCCGCCTGCCACTACGCGGAGGTGGCCGCCGTCGTCTGACGCCCTACCGCCACGGCTCGCCGTGCTCGTCCCCGGGACGGCGGCGCCGGGCGGGCGGCGGCGGGGGCGGGTCGTCACGGCGGGAGGAGGAGTGGGAGTCCCCCATGATCTGGATGACGACCCACGCCACCGCCACCGGGACCCCGACGATGAAGATGGAGATCTTCCAGCCACCCGGGACGACGATCGCCACGATGAGGGCCACGACGAGCAGCGCGAACGCCGCCACGAGGCCGAGACCGAGCTTCTTCCACAGCGACATACGACCTCCCGGGAAACGGCTGGAACGCGACAAAGTATCCCCGACTCGTTGATCTCTCGCATCACCCGCCAAACCCCGGGGTAGCGGGGCAGGGACGCGTGTGCGAGGGTGGCGAGCATGGTGATCCCGGGGCCGGCGCCGTCCGCGGCGGGCGACAACCTCGACGACATCGCCGCCGCCGGTGGCCTGCACACCTTCCAGCTGGCCCTGCACCGCGACTACGGCGACGTGGCCGCGTTCCGGATGCCCGGCTCGCGGCTCGTGTCCGTCGCCGATCCCGTGCTGCTGGAACGGGTGGCGCGGGTCGACAAGCGGCCGGAGCGGCTGTTCGAGTTCCTCGCCCCGCTCTTCGAGACGGGCAACCTGCAGGTGATGCCGGCCGAGGAACACGTGCCGTGGCGCAAGCTCGTCCTGTCCGCACTGGCCGGGCGCAAGTCGCACGAGGCGCACTATCCCTCCTTCGCCCGCATGACCGCCGCCATGGCCGACCGCTGGGCGGCCGCGGACGGGCCGGTGGCGCTGCAGAAGGAGCTCAGCGAACTGTCCCTGCGCATGATCTGCCAGTACGCGCTGGGCATGGAGATGGACGAAGGCGAACTGCCCCGGCGGATCGTGGGCGCCTTCGAAGAGGTCCTGTCGGAGTATCTGGGCAGGCTGTACGGCACGCCGTACCGGGAGGGCAGGGCGCGGGAAGGGCTGGCGTTCCTGCGCGACGCGGTCGACCAGGTGCTCGCCGGGCGCCGCCCGCCGGACCGGCCCGACCTGATCACGCTGATGGCCGAGGCCGGCGAGCGGCCTGCGCGGGTGCGCGACACCGTGCTGTCGATGATGCTGGCGGCCCACCACACCACCGGCGTGGCGATCTCCTGGACCCTCTACCTGCTGGCCGCGCACCCGGAGGTGACCGGACGGATCCGCGCGGAACTCGCGGGGGTGCCGGACGTGCCCGGGTTCGCCGACCTGAGCCGGCTGCGGGTGCTGGAGATGGCGCTGAAGGAGTCGATGCGGCGCTACCCGCCCGGCCCGTACGGCGCCCGCGAGACCACCGAGCACCTCACGCTGGGCGGCTACGACCTCCCGGCCGGGACGACGGTGTTCGTGCCGATCTGGGCGGTGCACATGAATCCGCGGGTCTGGACGGATCCGGAGCGCTTCGACCCCGACCGGTTCGCGCCCGAGCGGATGCCGGAGCGGCCGAGGCTGGCCTACATCCCGTTCGGCTTCGGCCCGCGCGCCTGCGAAGGGGCGTCGCTGGCCATGCTGGAGGCGCGGCTGGTGCTGGCCGTCCTGCTCAAACGCTTCACCTTCCGCCCGGTCGAAGGGCATCCGGTGGTGCCGGTGGAGCGGTTCGTGCTGTGGGCCGAGCACGACATCGAGATGACGGTACTGCCGGCGCCGTCCTGACCGGTTCTTTCGGGCTGCTTACGTCAGGCCCGCGGCCCTCCTCCCGAGGGGTCCGGGACGCTCATGATACGAGCGACAAAGCCCCGACAAATCGGAGTGAACGATGTTCCGACTCACCGCGGCCGCCGGATTCCTGTGCGCGGTCGTCCTCGCCTTCAACACCGCCCGCCGCGCCGGACTCCTGCCGGAGACGGCGCTCACCCACGCGATCGCGCCCCTGGCTCCGCTGGCCGGCCTGTTCGCGATCACCGGCTGCTACTTCCTCATCTCCCGTACGGCCGGCCGCCTCGGCCTGATCGGCTTCACGCTCAACGCCGCGGGCCTGGCCGGTGCCTTCGCCGTCGAGTACACCCTGCACTTCGTCTTCCCCGCCCTCGGCCGGAGCACCGTCGCCACCCTGGTCGCCGGGGGCACCGGCCGGGCGTTCCTGGTGACGTCCCTGGTACTGATGGCAGGCGTCCTCACCTTCGCCGCGGCCGCCATCAGGGCGGGCGGCCTGCCCACCGGCGCCATCGTCCTCTACACGGCGGGCATGATCCCCGGCTCGCTCAGGAACGTCGTCCCGGAACCCCTCTACCTGCTGGGCCTGCTGGTCGCCGCCGCCGGAGTGGCCTGGCTGGCCCTGGCCCTGTGGCGGGCGGAACCCGCGCGCGCGGCCCTGGCACAGGCCTGACTCAGAGCGCCGCCCGGATCGCCGTCTGGGCGGCCTCGCGCAACTGGGCGTGGATGAGGGCGTTGGACTCGCGCTCCGAACGCACCTCGACCACCCGCAACCCCTCCCCGCGCAACGCCTTGCCCAGCTCCGAGATGTCACTCACCAGCGTGTACGGCGTCCCCGTGGCCGCCGCCACATACCCGAGATCGACCCCGTGCGGCGTCCCGAAGACCCGCTCGAACGGATCGCGCACCGCCGCCTGCGGCAGCAGCGAGAAGATCCCGCCGCCGTCGTTGTTCACCACGACGAGGCACAGGTCGGGCCGGGGCTCGCGGGGCCCGAGGATCAGCCCGTTCTGGTCGTGCAGGAACGACAGGTCCCCCAGCAGCGCGAACGACGGCCCGTTGTGCCCGAGCGCCGCCCCCATCGCGCTCGACACCAGCCCGTCGATCCCGGAGGCGCCCCGGCTGCTCAGCACCCGGATCCCGCGCCGGGGCCGCATCGCCTGGTCGAGGTCCCTGATCGGCATGGACGAGCCGCTGAACAGCAGCGCCCCGTTCGGCAGCGCGTCCACCAGGTCACGGGCCAGGCGCGGCTCGCTGAGCCCGGAGGCGTCGAGAAGCTCGTCGATCGCGGCGCGGGCGGCGAGGTCGGCGCCACGCCAGGAGTGCAGCCACGTGTCGTCTCCGGAGGCGACCGGGATCTCCACCGCCTGCGCGACCTGCGTGGCCGAGCGGGTCGGATCGGGCCAGCGGGCCAGGTCGGGAGCGACGACGATGTGCTCCTGCGCCCGCTTCAGCCACGTCAGCAGCGGGCGCGACAGCCCGGGACGGCCCAGCGTCACGACCACGTCGGGCTGGTGGGCATCGGCGAACTCGGGCGTGCCGAGCAGGAAGTGGTAGGTGGAGATCGCGTGGTCACCGTAGCGCCCGCCGCCGTTGGGCTCCGACAGCACCGGCCAGCCGGCCATGCCCGCGGCGGCGATGTAGCGGCGCACGTTGGCCGCGCCGTCGCCGACGACCAGGACGCCGCGGCGGGTGGGCGGGATGTGCAGCGCCACGGGCGGCGGGGCGACGCGGGCGCGCACCCACGGGCCGTTGACGTCGCCGTCGAGCGACTCGCACCAGCTCGTGTCGCCGTCGGGGATGAGCGGCTCGCGGAAGGAGAGGTTGAGGTGGACCGGTCCCGGATCGGCCGGGCCGAGGGTGCGCTGGTAGGCGCGGCAGGCCAGCGAGCGCCAGTACGCCACCTGGCCGGGACGATCCTCCGGCACTCCCACCTCGGCGAACCAGCGGACGGCGGAGCCGTACAGCTTGATCTGGTCGATGGTCTGGTTGGCGCCGGTGCCGCGCAGTTCGGGCGGCCGGTCGGCCGTCAGGACCAGCAGGGGTACGCCTGATTCGCCCGCCTCGATGACGGCGGGGTGGAAGTTGGCGGCGGCGGTCCCGGACGAGCAGAGCAGGGCGACGGGCCGCTCCGACCGCTTGGCCAGGCCGAGCGCGAGGAAGGAGGCCGAGCGCTCGTCGATGCGCACGTGCAGGCGGACCCGGGACTCGGCGTGCAGGGCCAGCGCGAGGGGGGCGGAGCGGGAGCCGGGCGCGAGCACGACGTCGGTGAGTCCGCAGCGCACCAACTCGTCGACCAGCACGGAGGCCAGCGCGGTGGCGGGGTTCACGGGGCAGCCTCCTGCATCCGGCGAAGCCACGAGGGGGATTCGATCTCAAATTCCGACAAATACGAAAAATCCACGTTCGGGCGGCGGACCGCTATCTGTCCGTCTACCGGCATGAGGGAGTCTTTCACGACATCTCCCGAAAGGAGGGTCATGGTGCCCAGACCGCACGCATAGGGCAGCTCGGGCAGGGCGGCGGCCAGCGCCAGACCCGCGGCCAGGCCGACGGAGCTCTCCACCGCGCTGGAGACGACCGCGGGCAGCCCGCACGACTCCACCACGCGCAACGCGTTGCGCACACCGCCGAGCGGCTGCACCTTCACCACCGCGACGTCGGCCGCCTCCGCCGCGCGCACCCGCAGCGGATCCTCCGCCTTGCGGATCGACTCGTCGGCGGCGATCGGCACGTCACACCTGCGCCGCACCTGGGCCAGTTCGTCGAGGGTGGCACACGGCTGCTCGGCGTACTCCAGGTCGAACCGGCCGAGGTCCCTCAGCCGGCGTACCGCCTCATCCACGCTCCATGCGCCGTTGGCGTCCACGCGCAGCTTCCCCGAGGGGCCGAGCGCGTCGCGCACCGCCTCCACCCGGGCCAGGTCCTCGGCGAAGTTCTGGCCGCGCTCGGCGACCTTCACCTTGGCGGTGGCGCAGCCGGCCCGCCGTACGAGCTGGAAGGCCTTGTCCGGCGGCACGGCGGGGATCGTCGAGTTGACCGGGACGGCGGCGCGCACGGGCGCGGGCCAGCCCTCGTCGGCGGCCTCGCGGGCGCAGGCCAGCCAGCGTGAGCACTCGCGCGGACCGTACTCGGGGAACGGCGAGAACTCCCCCCAGCCGGCGGGCCCGTGGATGAGCACGCCTTCCCTGACGGTCTGCCCGCGAAAACGCTCGCGCATGGGGATCCGGAAGACGACGGGAGAACGCTCCACGACCCTCCCCGCACTCATATCCGAACTGTCGCCACTAACCTTACGAGCATGGTGAGCAAACCGTTGCACGCCCTCGCGCTGCCACCCGGTCCGCGGCTGTTCGCGGCGATTCGCGATGCTCTGACCGGCGACGGTCCCGCCGTACTCCCCCTGCCGCCCGCCGACGCCGGCGCCACCCTCACGGCCCTGCGCCCCACCCATCTCGACGGGGTACGGCAGGCCGGCGGGGAAGGCGTGCCCGAGGACGTCGCGGTCGTGATCGCGACCAGCGGCAGCACCGGCCGGCCGAAGGGCGTCATGCTCACCGGGCGGGCGCTGCGCTCCTCCGCCGAGGCGTCGCTGCGCCACCTGAAGGCCGCCAAGGGCGAGCGCTGGCTGTGCTGCCTGCCCCCCTCGCACGTGTCCGGCCTGCAGGTGCTGGTCAGGTCGGTACTGACCGGCAGCGAGCCGGTCATCCACGACGGCTTCTCCCCCGAGGCGGTGCTGGGCTCGGGGGCCGAGCACGTGTCGCTGGTGCCGACCCAGCTGCACCGGCTGGTGGAGCGGGGCGCGGACCTGTCGGTGTTCCGCTCGATCCTGCTCGGCGGCGCGGCGCCCCGGCCGGGCCTGCTGCGGGAGGCACGGGCGCTCGGTGCCCGGATTGTCACGACGTACGGGATGAGCGAGACCAGCGGCGGCTGCGTGTACGACGGCCGGCCCCTTTACAATGTAGATCTCAAAATCGGGGGCGACGGCCGGGTGCGGATCGCCGGTCCCGTCCTGTTCTCCGGCTACCGCTTCGGCGCGGCGCCGTTCGAGGACGGCTGGTTCGTCACCTCCGACCTGGGCGAGCTGAACGGCGGGCGGCTACGCGTGCTCGGCCGGGCCGACGACGTCATCAACACCGGCGGCGAGAAGGTCGTGGCCGGGGTCGTGGCCGCCGTGCTCGGCGAGCACCCCGAGATCGCCGACGTGGCGGTCGTGGGCGGCCCCGACCCGGAATGGGGCGAGCGCGTCGTCGCGGTCGTGGTGCCCGCCGACCCCTCGCGCCCGCCGACGCTGGACCAGCTCCGCGCCTACGCCAAGGACCGGCTCCCGGCCTACGCCGCCCCGCGCGAACTGCGGCTTCTCCCCCGGTTGCCGCTCCTGCCGAACGGTAAAACCGACCTCGCCCTGTTGCGGACCGGAACCTGACGCGGCCGGGCTGCGTCATAGGTGGCGAGAGAAAGAGGGAGCTCTTCATGAACCAGACCCGCAAGATGTGGGCGTCCGCTGCGGCCGTCGGCGTGATCCTCGTCGGTGGCGCCACAGTCGCGGCAGCCGCCTCGGCGGGCCGGGTCGACCAGGCCCGGGGAGAGACCCGGGCCGAGGTCGGGAAGACCGCGCCCACGCCCACCCCGACCGATGGCATCGTGGTCTCCCAGGACATCAACCCCGACCCCGCCAAGGTCCTGGAGCACTGGACCGAGCAGGGCATGGAGGGCGCGGAACCGATGCCGATGCCCGAGGTCGAGCTCAAGCCGGGAGAGTTCGAACTGGCGGAGTGAATTCCCGCAGGGTGTGGGGTGGATCGCATTCTCCGCGGTCCGCCCTTTTTTGCCGGGTCCGGGAACAAATGGCGGCGAATGACGTTATTGATACTGGTGCGTCGAGCGGCCACACCGCCCCACCACAAACTGCCTGATCGCTTCGACTCCGTATGGAGGAGGTGTCCTCATGCCCAGAACCGCCGTGGCGGCCCCGCCCGCGACCCTCGACCAGCTCCTTGACCGAGGGCGAGCTCAGGGTCACCTTTCTCTTTCGGAACTGCGTGACGCGTTCGCGCTGGCCGGCATCAGCCCCGCCGAGGGCCGTTCCATCCTGCGCGAGCTGACCGAGGCCGGTGTCAGCCTGGCCGCGGAGAACGAGCCCGCCCTGACCAAGAAGGCCCCGGCCGCGAAGAAGACCACCGCCAAGAAGACGGCCGGCAAGACGACCGCGGCCAAGAAGAGCGCCGCGCCGAAGACGCCCGAGAAGGCCGAAGCCGCCTCTTCGGAGGACGAGCCCGACGAGCCGGCGATGTCCGACGAGGACGCCGAACTGGAGCAGGAACCGCTCGACCTCGACGACAACCAGTCCGTCATGGGCGACTCCGTGCACACCTACCTCAAGTCGATCGGCCGCCGCACGCTGCTGACCGCCGCCCAGGAGGTGGAGCTGGCCAGGCGCATCGAGGCCGGCCTGTACGCCGAGTACAAGCTCGACAGCGACCAGAACTGCTCCGCCGCGGCACGCGCGGACCTGGAGCTGGTCATCGAGGACGGCAGGCAGGCCAAGGACCACATGCTGGAGGCCAACCTGCGCCTGGTGGTGTCGGTGGCCAAGAAGTACACCGACCGCGGCATGTCGCTGCTGGACGTCGTCCAGGAGGGCAACCTCGGGCTGATCCGCGCCGTGGAGAAGTTCGACTACACCAAGGGCTTCAAGTTCTCCACCTACGCCATGTGGTGGATCAGGCAGGCCATCCAGCGTGGCTTCGCCGACTCCGCCCGCACGATCCGGCTGCCGGTCCACGTGCTGGAGATGCTGTCGAAGCTGTCGCGGATCGAGCGCGACATGCACCAGCGCCTCGGCCGCGAGCCCACGCCGGAGGAGCTGGCCGTCGAGCTCGACAAGACGCCCGACCAGATCGAGGAACTGCTGCGCACCAGCCGCCAGCCCATCTCGCTCAACGCCACGATCGGCGAGGACGGCGAGACCACGATCGGCGACCTCATCGAGGACGTCGACTCACCCGAGGCCTCCGAGATCGTCGACCGCCAGCTGCTGGGCGACCAGCTGCGCGGTGTGCTCGACAACCTCTCGCCGCGCGAGTCCAAGATCATGGCGTTGCGGTTCGGCCTGGTGGACGGCAAGCCGCACACCCTGGACGAGATCGGCAAGCACCTCGGCCTGACCCGCGAGCGGATCCGCCAGCTGGAGAAGGAGTCGCTGTCCAAGCTCCGCCACCCCAGCAACACGCGCCCGCTCCTGGACTGGGCCAGCTGACCCGCCCCGGAAGGGCCCGGCACCCCGCGCGGTGCCGGGTCTTTCCGCTTTCCGGTACGGCGGGCCGCCCCACCCGGCCCCAGTGCCCGGTGACCGTCCGCCCTGGCGAGCCGCGTGACCGGATCCGGACCACCACCTCGAACCCCGGTACCAGCGGATATGTCCACGTTCCGTAGTGTGATACTTACGATATGACCGTCTTTGCCGGAGGCAAGATCGAGGCATTTGTCGGGCCCACCGAGCTGGGTGCGGCCGACAACCTCGAACAGGTGATCATCGACTTCATCGGCGGCGCCAAGCGATTCCTCGACATCGCCGTCCAGGAGCTCGACTCCGAGCCCATCGCCCAGGCCATCCTCGACGCCCGCTTCCGCGGCGTGGACGTCCGCATGGTCCTGGAGCAGGACTACCTGATCTCCGCCAAGCTCCCGAACATCGCCCCGAAGGCCGGGGAGGACGAGGCCGCCGCCCGCCTGCGCGTGCAGTGGGGCCAGGAGAGCGGCGCCAAGAGCCTGGAACCCAACCGGAAGATCCTCGCCGCGCTGCTGCGCTGCAACGTCGACGTCAAGGCCGACTACAACCCGGCGATCTTCCACCAGAAGTTCATCATCCGCGACTTCCGCGAACGCGCCCTGCCCAGCTCCGCGATCCTGTCCGGCTCGGCGAACTTCACCGGCACCGACTGCCACCGCAACCTCAACCACATCGTGGTCTTCAACGACGCCCGGGTCTGCCGCGAGTACACCACCGAGTTCGCCCAGATGCGCGCCGGCCAGTTCGGCCGCGGCGCCCACGGCAAGGTGCCCATGGCGTTCAACCTCAACGGCGTGCCGGTCAAGATCCTGTTCGCGCCCGACCACGCGCCCGAGCTGGAGATCATGAAGCAGATGCTCAAGGCGGCCAAGCGGGTCGACTTCGCGATCTTCACCTTCTCCGGCTCCTCCGGCATCGACGACGCCATGATCGCGCTGGCCGCGGCCAAGCGGACCGTCACCGGCGTCATGGACCCCGGTCAGGGCGCCCAGGCCTGGGCCGCCACCCACGACCTCGACCGCGCCCACATCGAGCTGTACTTCCCCAAGCGCAGCGCCGCCTTCGGCAAGCTGCACCACAAGCTCATGGTCATCGACGAGTCCGTCGTCGTCGCCGGGTCCTTCAACTACACCGCGCCGGCCAACAACTACAACGACGAGAACATCTTCGTCCTCGGCAGCCCCTACCCGGACCTGCCCAAACGTGAGGGAGGCCCGGTCGACCCCGCCGCCTGCGCGGAGCTGGCCCGCTTCTTCCGCACCGAGATCGAGCGCATCGAGGCCGCCGGAGAACGTTTCATCGCCAAACCCTGAGCGCGATCCGCCGGCGGCGGGACCGGCGGGCATGGACGGCGCGCCTCCAGCGCGGGGTGCGGCCCGGCTCTGAAGCTAGGCGGCCACCCCGGCGGGGCGGCGCACCGGGGCGGTGGCGACGATCTGGCCGGTGGCGGTGTCGATGGCCGAGACGAGGTGGGCGCGGGTGCTGCAGACGTACAGGAGGTTTCCCCTCGGGGACAGGGTGAGCGACTCCGGGCTCTCGCCGACCTCGGCCCGGGAGACGATCCGCCTGGTCGAGGTGTCGATGCCGAGGACGCTCCGGCTGTAGTAGTGGGTGACGTAGACCCGGTCGTGGCCGGGTGAGGCGGCGATGCCGTAGGGGCCGGACTCGACGCCGACGGTGGCGACCTCCTCCAGGGTGGCCGTGTCCAGGACCAGCACGTCGTTGTCCTGGCCGGGCAGGTTGGCGCCGGTGGTGGTGACGTAGACGTGGGCGCCGTCGCGGGTCACGGCGACGCCGTTGGGGTGCGGGCCGACGGGGACGGTGGCGATCACCTTGCCCGCCGCCGTGTCGATCACCGACAGGTCGTGGCTCTCGAAGTTGGTCACGTACAGGCGCCCGCCCGACAGCGCGGGGGCGGCGGCGTTGCGGCCGACGGCGATGGTGGCGGTCACGGCGGCGCGCCGCAGGTCGATCACCGAGACGTCGCTGCTCTGGTAGTTGGTGACGTAGGCGTGGCGGCCCGCGGGGTCGATGACGATGCCGCCCGGGTGGTCGCCGACGGGGATGCGGTCCACGACGGCCAGGGTGGCGGTGCTGATGACGGTGACGCTCCGTCCGCCGAAGTCGGTGACGTACAGGCGCCCGCCCGACAGCGCCGGCGCGTACGGCCGTGCCCCCGCGCCGACGCTCGCCAGGTGTTCGAGGGTGACGGCGTCGAGGACGGTCACGGACGAGGTGTCCGGGCCGGCCACGTAGATCCGGTCGTTCATGAGCTCGCGGCGGGCAGGAGCTGGCCGGCCGCCAGGTCGCGGTAGAGGCCGTCGGCCATGAGCAGTTCCCGATGGGTTCCCGCCGCGCGCACTCTGCCCTCCTCCAGGACGATGATGGTGTCGGCGTTGACCACGGTGGACAGCCGGTGGGCGATCACGATGACGGTGGTGGTGGCGGCGATCTCCTCGACCGCCTGCCGCAGGGCCAGCTCGGAGGCGGCGTCGAGCTGGGAGGTGATCTCGTCGAGCAGAAGCAGCCGGGGACGGCGCAGCAGGGCGCGGGCGACGGCGACGCGCTGGCGCTGCCCGCCGGACAGGGTGGTGCCCCGGTGACCGACCGGCGTGTCGAGTCCCTGGGGAAGCTGGTCGAGCAGGGGCGTGAGCCCGGCCCGCGCCAGCACCTCGTGGATCTGCTCGTCGGTGGCCTCGGGCGCGGCGTAGCGCAGGTTGTCGCGCAGCGTCCCGGCGAGGATGGGCGCGTCCTGCTCGACGTAGCCGATGGCCGCCCGCAGCTCGGCCAGCGGCCAGTCGCGCACGTCGCGCCCGGCCACCTCGACGGCGCCGTCCTCGACGTCGTAGAAGCGCTCCAGCAGGCCGAACAGCGTGCTCTTGCCCGCTCCCGACGGGCCCACGACGGCGGTCATGGTCCTGGGCGCGACGCTGATGTCCACGTTCTCCAGTACGGCGGCGCCGCCATAGCCGAAGCGCACGCCGCGAAAGCGCACCGAGGCCCCGTCGCCACCCGGGTCACCGGGAGCCTCCAGGGGTTCGGCGGGCAGGCGGTCGACCTCCTGGAGGCGCCGGACCGCGGCCAGTCCCACCTGCACCTGCGTGAACGCCGACAGGATCTGGCCGATCGGGCCCGACAGGTACATCAGGCAGAACAAGAACATGATCATCGAGGGCAGGGTCAGCGTGCCCTGGCTCACCCGCAGGCCGCCCAGGCCGAGCACGACGAGGAAGGTGACCTGGGTCGACAGGGTTCCGGCCACGCCGGTCGCCGACTGCCAGCGGGCGGCGGTGATCGCGTGCCGCCATGCCGTACCGGATGCCCGCGCGGCCCGCGCGCTCTCGCGGCGCTCGCCGCCGCTGGCCTTGACCGTCCGGTAGGCGCCGAGCACGCGCTCCACGATCGCGCCGAGCAGCCCGACGGCGGCCTGCGTGCGCTGGGTGGCGGCCGAGACGCGCGGCATGACCAGCGCCATCCCGGCCAGCGTGAGCGCCAGGACCGCGGCGGTGGCGCCCAGCAGCACCAGGTCGGTCGTGGCCATGAGCGCGAGCGCGCCGGCGCCGAGTACCAGGCCGGTGGCTCCGGTGACGACGGCGTTGGTGGTCGCCGAGCGCAGCAGGGTGATGTCGGCGGTGAGCCTGGACATGAGGTCGCCGGGTTCGAGCCGGTCGAAGTCGGCCAGGCGCAGGCGGAAGACGCGCTCGGTCAGCCGGTCGCGGGCGGCGCGCACGACGTTCTCGCCGGCGACCTCCAGCACGTAGCGGCCGCAGGCCGACAGCACGGCGCCGGCGACGAGCAGCGAGGTGAGCATGGCGAGCGTGCCGAGCACCGGGGTTCCGGCGAGGAGGTCTTCGGTGACCATCTTGGCGGCCACCGGCTGGATCAGGCCCGCGGCGCCGCCGGCCAGGCCGAGCAGGCCTCCGGCGAGGATCCGGCCCCGGTGCGGGCGTACCTGGGCCAGCAGGGCGTGCCAGGCGGCCATCACGGCCCCCAGGTGACGGGCAGGCGGGTCACGCCCTGCAGGGACAGCGCGGGTTTGACCGGCAGGCCGCCGGCCGGCTCGGCGAGCCGGAGCGTGGGCAGGCGGGCGAGCAGCGCGCTCAGCGCGCTCTCCAGCTCGGCTCTGGCCAGGTTGTTGCCCAGGCACTGGTGCGGGCCGTGGCCGAAAGTCAGGTGACGGGCATCCCGGCGGTCCAGGTCGAGGTCGTCCGGGGCGGGGAAGGCCGCGGCGTCGCGGTTGGCGGCGGCCAGCAGCACGACGACGCCGTCGCCGTCCCTGATCAGCCGGTCCCCGAGCGGGATGTCGGCGGTCGCGACCCTCGGCAGCGGGTCGGCGACGCTCGTGTGGCGCAGGAGTTCGTCCACGGCCCGGGGCATCGTGGCGGCGGTGAGCGCCTTCAGCCCGCCCGGCCGGGTCAGCAGCGTGAGCACGCTCAGCGCGAGCGTGTTGGCGGTGGTCTCGTGCCCGGCGATGACCAGCATGGCGGCCATCTCCCGGGCCTGCCGTTCGCTCAGTTCGCCGCCGGTGACCCGGCGGGCCAGGGTGGAGAGCACGTCGTCGCCCGGCCGGGCCGCCTTGTCGCGCAGGAGCCGGGCGAGCAGGTCGTAGACCACCCGGAAGGGCGGGCCCGTGGCCGGGTCGAGGAGCGTGGGCCAGCGCAGGTGATCGGTGAAGACGGCCTGGTCCTCGGGCGGAACGCCGAGCACCGCGCAGAGCGTGAGCGCGGGCAGCGGCGCGGCCAGCGCGCTCACCAGGTCGGCGGGCGGTCCCGCGCCGATCATCTCCGTGATCAGCCCGTCGGCCAGCGAGCGCAGGTGCGGGCGCAGCTCGCGCACCCGGCGCAGGCTGAAGTGGGGGATGACCATCCGCCGGTGCTCGGCGTGCAGGGGGTCGTCCATCTCCACGAAGCTCAGCGCCCGCTTCTTGCGCTCCGGATCCGGCGGCGGCGCGCCCTTCTCCCGCGCCAGGTGCGGGTGGGCCGGGTGCAGCGCGTCCGAGGACAGCCGCGGATCGGCCAGCAGCGAACGCGCCGGCGCGTGGCCGGTCACCACCCAGACCGGGGTGCCGTCGCGCAGGGCGGCGCGGGCCAGCGGCCCGTGCTCGCGCAGGCCGTCATACCCCGGCGGCGGATGGTGGGGGCAGCCGCGTGGCATCGGGATCTGCGGCAGCTCGCTCATGGGGTGGCCTCCGGTGGTACCTGCAACAGGACGCGGTGGTAGCCCGGCGGGGCGGGCTCGTCGACAGGCCGGCCCTCGGCCAGGACCCAGGCGTGCGCGCCGAACGGCGGCAGCACCCGCACGCCCGCGCACCAGGTCGGCCAGCTCCCGCGGGACCTGCACAGCAGCGCGGTCGCGATCGAGCGGGGCAGGCAGCCCTTCGGGCTCGCGCACGCCCTGCTGGTGCGGGTGACCACCTCGCGGGCCCGGCCGGCCTCGGCGTAGGTGGCCGGGCGGGTGCCCGCGCTGACCCGGCTCAGCACCTTGACGATGGTGCTCGGCGAGCGTCTGGCCAGCGCCTTGGCGGCCAGCACCGCCAGGCGGGCGCGCCAGCGCTCCAGCGGCGGGTACGCCCGCGGCGCGAGCGCCATCGTGGGGTCGACGCTCATGCCGGCCTCCGTACCAGGATGCCCATGGTCACGAGGCCGTCCATGAGGTGGGCGACGTCCCGGGCGGCTTCTCCGCCGTCCACGTCGAAGGCCGCCACGAGCAGCTCGACGGCGTGCCCGGGGTCGCCGGACTCCAGGGCGGAGCGCAGCACGATCGCTCCGGTGGGGTTGAGGCTCCAGTACTCGCCGCGTACCTGGTGGAGCAGGGCCATGCCGTAGTCGGTGTCGACGGCGGAGATGTCAGGCGCCAGCGCGTACACGCTCGTCCTCCTTCACGGTGCGCAGCCACATCTCGCACGCCAGCGTGGGCTCGATGCGGCGGTGCTGGGTCAGCACGTCGATCGGCCCGCGGCAGGTGGCGCGGAAGAGGTCCCGGTCGATGAGGCCGAGCTCGCCCAGGAGGCTGTCCTCGGCGAGTGCCATGATCTGGTCGCGGTGTTTCCTGCTGCCCATGACCGCGCTGGCGGAGGTCTCCGACTTCGTGGTACGGCCCAGCGTCACCTCGGGCACGATGCCGCGCATGGCGTCGGCCAGCACCGGCTTGTACCTGGCCGGGTCGTAGCGGTCCCCGGGCCTGGCCGACAGCGCCGCCTCGATGACCCGGTCGTCGAAGAAGGGCGCGGACATGGTGATGCCCCGGGCGGCGGCGATCTGCTGAAAGTCGGCGACCATCTGGCAGCCGCCGTGGATCGCGGCGAGGTTGTGGTGGGCGCCGCGTCCCCGCGCCAGCGGCGGGTGGCCGGCGGCCGCCTCGCGCAGCTCACCGGCGGCCAGCTCGACCGCGTACGGCGTCGCCCACGCCGGCATCGTCGGCGGCAGGTCCCACCCCAGCGCGGGCCCGTCCACGCCGTGCCCGTCGCGCCCGAGGCCGTCGGCGGCGGCCCGCATCCAGGCGTCGTACGCCCGGCCGCTCACCAGGTGCCGCAGCGTCTGCCGCAGCGGCCAGCGGTTCTTGGCCGCGGCCGTCAGCAGGTGGCGCGTCCCGGTGAGCGGCGCCTGCCTGATCAGCGTGGGCAGCCAGGTGGGCATCATCGTGGCGGCCTCGTCCCCGCCCAGCCCGACCAGGTGGGCGCCGGGCGCGTACGCCTGGCCGCGCCGCAGGATGTGCATGAGCCGGCTGCGGTGGTGCAGCAGCAGGAACGGCGCGTCGAAGCGCTCGTGCGCGCCGAGCATGTCGTGGTAGACCAGCGGGCACTCCCGCGCGGAGATGATCTCGTGCCGCACCGGGTGTCCCGCGGCGGCCAGCGCGGCGGCGGTGCGCTCCGCCCACGGCACGTCCTCGTCCATGGGGTCGGGCTGGGCGGCGGTCAGGGCCACGACGTCGGCGCCGGTGCGGGCGGCCAGGGAGCAGATCGACGAGGAGTCCATGCCGCTCAGGTGCGCGACGACCGTGCGGCCGGGCCGCGCGCGCAGGGCGACCGCCTCGCTCAGCGCGGTTCTGAGCGCCGCGACCGCCTCCTCGCGCTCCATCGGCTCGGGAAGCCGCCACCAGCGCGCCTGTGTGAGGCCGCCGCGCTCGTCGAGGAGGACGTCGTGGCCGGGTGGCACGGCGTCGACGCCGTCCCACACCGGCAGCCAGTTCAGCGGCCACGGCGGGTGGGCGAACAGCAGCCGGGTGGCGAGCCTGGCCGGGTTCGGCGTGGCCCCGGTCAGTCCCGCCAGCACGAGCGCCCGGTTCCCCGCGACGGGCGTCCCGCCGACCCGGCAGGTGTACACCCTGCGCAGCCCCGAGGCCGTCCCCCGCACCCGGACCCGGCCGCCCTCCGAGACCATCAGGTAGGCGCTGCCGGGGCCGGGCCCCGGCAGGCCGGGCGCGCCCGCGGCCAGGTGCTCCTCGCTCATCGCGTGCTCGCCGAAGGCCGCCGTCGCCGCGCCCGGTCTCCTGCCGACCGTGAGCGCGCCGGGCGGCCAGCGCCCGATGAGCCACGGCCGTCCGGAGGGGTGGCTCACCTCGTGCGCGCCGCCGCAGCTGTCGTGGATCCGCCGTGCCACGTCCGTGCTCTCCTCCCGGTCGGGCAGGACGGTGAACCATGGGTCTTCTGTCGCGGACAAGGTCGCTCTCCCATCCTTCGCGGTACGGCAGGCGGTGCGGTGGCCGCCTGCCGTACCTCATGGGCGGTTAACGGCAGTAGTTCGGGTAGATCCACTCCCAGTGGGGGCCGCCGCAGCCCCCGTTGGTCAGGGTGTGGAAGTCGCCGGCGAACGTGATCTCCGGGCGTTCGTAGACGCGCATGTCCTTCACCTCCAGGTTTCCGCTACCAGTCGAGACGGTCGGTCAGCCATTCCCAGACACAGCCGCAGCCGGCGTTCGTCAGGGCCGAGAATCCGCCTTCCAGCGTGATTTCCGGACGTTCGTAGACACGCATTCAGCTCACCTCCTTTCCTGCTCGGCTTTCGATCCGGCCGGGTTCCGGCTCCGGATCCCGGACCTGGGCGGGACCGTGGGGCGAGAGCGCCTCGATCCCGGTCATCAACCGGAGCATGCGGGCCAGCAGCAACGTCAGCACCAGCAGCCACACCAGCGCCCCGTAGACCAGGATCGTGGTCATGCCCGCCTCCTCTCCTTGTGCGCCGACTGGACGGTGAGGTAGGTCCCGAAGGCCGCGGGCAGGCCGATCACCAGGACCGTCAGGCCGAGCGCGTCCGCCACCGCCCCCGCGTGCACGGCGGGCGCCCCGGTCAGATACACCGCCAGCGCGGCCAGCGCGCCCGCCGCCATCGCCGCCGCGCGCACCGGCGTCACCCAGGACAGGTGCGCCTGCCCGAACAGGCACCCGCAGGCGAAGCGGTCCCCGCGCGCCAGCGCCGGCACCGAGATCGCGATGAAGCACAGCGACAGCGCTCCCGCCATCGCGCATCCCGCGACGGTCAGCGGTGGCGGCCCCAGCAGCGCCACCGCCGTGAGCACCTCCACCGCGCCGAGCCCGACGGCGAAGACGGTGCTCTCCTTGCGCATCACCCGGAACTGCACCGCCGCCCGCGCGGCCGAGCCCGGCCGGACCACCTTGCCCACCCCCGCGACGCCGAACAGCAGGGCCAGGACGATCCGCACCGCCAGCACCGCCGGCGCGCCGAGCGATTCCCACGAAGTCGTTATGACGCTCACAGGTCCGACACTGCGTCGGTCTTGCCCGTCTCACCAGGGAAATGAGATGCGATGAGAAATCCGGGCGGGATGAGCTGGGCATTTGCCATGGTTCGTCCCGCCGCGCGGTCATCCGCAGGATGGCATGGTGGGAAATGACGGAGGCCGTCATGACCGGGGGGACGGATGCCGGAATCTGAGGCACGGCAACAATTCGCGCTCATGTTGCAGTCGTGGAAAAAGCGCTCCGGCCGCAGTTATCAGGCGCTGGGCCGGCGGCTGGAGCTGAGCCATTCGACGGTCCACCGGTTCTGCACCGGCAAGCAGCTGCCGCAGGACGTCGCGCTGGTCGAGCGGCTGGCCACCGCGCTCGGGGCCGACCGGCAGGAGGCGCAGATCCTGCGCGGGGTGTGGCGGCTGGCGCGGGACGCACCGCAGGCCAGACCCGACGCCACGCCCTCGCCCTCGCCCTCGCCCTCGCCCGAGGAACCGCCGCACGACGATCTGCCGCGTGACATCGCCGACTTCACCGGGCGGGCGGAGGAACTGGGCGCGCTGCTCAAGGCCGGCGGCACGCCCAGCGGCGTCTGGACGGTCGACGGGATGGCCGGCGTGGGCAAGACGACGCTCGTCCTGCACGCGGCGCACCAGCTCAAGGAGGGCTATCCGGACGGCCGGATCTTCCTCGACCTGCACGGGCACACCGCCGGCGTCGCGCCGATGCCGGCCTCCGACGCGCTGAAGGCGCTGCTGAGCGCCGCCGGGGTGCCGGAGGAGGGCATTCCCGCCGAGGCCGGCCGGCGCGCCTCCCTGTGGCGCTCGGCGCTGGCCAGGCGGCGCATGCTGATCGTCCTGGACAACGCCGTCGACGCCGAGCAGGTGATGCCGCTGTTACCCGGGGCCACGCCGTCCCTGATGATGATCACCAGCCGGGCCCGGCTGGTGGACCTGGACGGCACGGGCACGATCACGCTGGGCGAGCTCAGCGCCGAAGACGCCCTGGCCATGTTCATGAAGATCACCGACGCCGGCCCGCCCGCCGACCTCGGCGACGCCGAGGAGACGGTACGGCTGTGCGGCTACCTCCCCCTCGCCATCAGGATCGTCACCGCCCGGTTACGCCACCGCCTGTCGTGGGCCCCCGGCCACCTCAACGAGAAGCTGCGCCAGGAGCACCGTCGCCTGGCCGAGCTGCAGGCGGGCAGCCGCAGCGTCATCGCCGCCTTCTCCACCTCCTACGGCAAGCTCGGCGGACCGGCCCGCCGGATGTTCCGCCTGCTCGGCCTGATTCCCGGCGTGGACGTGGACCTCGCGGGCGCCGCCGCGCTGACCGGCCAGCCGGTCGAGGCCGCGGAGCCGCTGCTGGAGCAGCTCATCCAGGCACACCTGCTGCAGCGCCCGTCGGCCGACCGTTACCGCTTCCACGATCTGGTGCGCGACTACGCGCGGGCGGTGCTGGCCGAGCAGGAGCGGCAGGAACAGCGGCAGGCCGCCCTCGGCCGGATCGTCGAGCACTACCTGCGCATCGCCGATCACGCCGCCGAGCTGATCGAGCCCAGCCGGCGGCCCAACCCGCCCTCCGGCGCGGTCGCCGCCCCCGCCCTGCGCCTGGCCGACCGCCGGGAGGCGATCTGCTGGCTCGAACGCGAGCTGCCCAACCTGATCGCCGCCATCGAGAGCGCCGCCGCCGGGGGCCTGCTCGTCCAGACCTGGCAGCTGGCCCGCTCGCTGTGGCACTTCTTCCTGCTGCGCGGCGACCCGCGCGACTGGATCCACACCCACCGGCTGGCCCTGAGCGCCGTGCAGCGGCTGGGCGACCGCGAGGGCGAGGCCGAGACGCTCAAGAACCTCGGCGTCGCGTACTGGCTGTCGGACGACCGGGAGGGCGCCATCGCGCTGCACCACCAGGCCCTGGTGCTGGACTGCTGGAACGGCGACCCGGTCGGGCAGGCCAAGACGCTGACCCATCTCGGCTACATCCACCACCGCGCGGGCGAGTACGCCGTGGCCGCCGACCACTTCCTGCTGTCCGTCATGCTCTACCGGGAGGTGGACGACCCGGTCGGGGGCAACCGCGGGCTCAGCGGGCTCGGCGACAGCCTGCGCAGGCTGGGGCGGGCGGAGCGGGCGATGCCGTACCTGCTGGAGGCCTTGTCCCTGAGCAGGAGCGCGGCCGATCCGTGGGGGGAGATCCAGGCGCGCACGGGGGTGGCGCTGGCGCACCTGGAGGCGGGTGAGGCGGGGCTGGCCTGCCGCCACCTCGTACGGGCGCTGGAGCTGAGCAGGCTGCTGGGTGACCGGCTGAGCGAGAGCACGGTACGCACCGCCCTGGGAGCCACGTGGCTGGAGGTGGGCGATGCCGGGATGGCCCGCAGGCACTTCACCAGAGCCCTGACGCTGAGCAGGCAGAGCGGCGACCGCTGGGGCCAGACGGAGGCCAGCGCGGGCCTGAGGGCCGCGCGCACCCGGCAACAGTAAAGGGAGGCAAGATCACGAGGCCCCGGCGGGCACAGGACGGGACCGGCGGACCGCGTCACTGCCCAGCAGACCTGCCGACTAAACGAAAGGCTCGACACCGAAAAACTAGCAGGTGAGCCGCACCGCGGCGAAAGCTCACATAGGAAAGGTTGCCGTTTTCGTTAGAGATCGGCCCGTCTATTTATTTGCGCTTTAACGTGGGTGCCGCGAAACAGCTTGAAGCGGCGACCCCGGCGGCTTCCCGCCCGGCGGGCACGGACCTCCGACACCGCGCTGAACAGGCAGGATTGACGCTTTTCCGGGACCGCGCGGCCGATTATCGAGCGCGGCCTCCCGGCCGTCGCGTCAAACCCTGCCCAAATGCTCCCCTAAAGGCCGATATGGCGCGATTCGGATGTTAGCGTCCTATTTGTCAGCACAGGCAGCACTCGCATGGTGAGTGCACGCACAAAGGAGGGGGATCATGACTCCTGTCGGTTTCCCTACGCGTCACTGGGATGACTGGGGATGGGGCGGCGGCTGGGGCTGGGGCGGCCGCAGACGCTGCCGCCGTCGTCGCCGCTGCGGTTGCGGGCGGCGGAGGTGGTGGTGGTAGCCACCACTGGGAAGAGCCGGCGGGTTTCCCGTCGGCTCTCCCTTTCCGCCCGGCCGGGGGCGCGATCGGGCACGCACGGGCCGGAGCTCGCGCCCGCCGTCATGATCCGCAAGACCTTCGCCGAGTTCTGGCCCGACACCCGCGGCGTCCGCAGGCTGTTCGTCATCGGCGGCGTGCTGGCGATCGCGGCGGCGCTGTGCGAGGTGGCGGCCATCGGACTGTTCGCCGTCATCACCGACGAGGTGCTTGCCCGGCAGGATCTGGGGGCGTTCTGGACCCCGGCGCTCACCTGGCTCGGCCTGGCGGTGGTCGCCGGCCTGGCATCCTTCGGCGGCGCCTACATCACGGCGCTGGCCGCCGAGCGCTTCCTGCTGAACCTGCGCGACCGGGTGTTCGCGCACGTGCAGACGCTCACCCCGGACTTCTTCAACAACCGGCGCCTGGGCGACCTGATGGCCCGGCTCACCGACGACATCGAGGCCATCGAGACGCTGGTCGGGTCCGGCCTGGTCAAGGCGTTCACGACGGTCATCAGCGTGATCGTGTTCGCGACCGCGGCGTTCGTCGTCCGCTGGGACCTCGCGCTGATCACCTTCGCGCTCATCCCCGGGTTCGTCATCATCTCCAAGCTGTTCGCGGCCAAGTTCAGGGGCGCGGCCGCCCGCGAGCGGCAGAGCAACGGCATGATGAACAGCGTCATCGAGGAGAGCCTGTCCAACCAGACCCTGGTGCAGGCGCACAACCGCCAGGAGGCCGAGGCGGGCCACCTGCACCGCCAGGGCGAGACCTGGCTGCGGGCCAACATGTCACAGGCCTGGCTGTCCGGCCTGTACGGCCCCGCCGTACAGGTGCTCGAGACCATCTGCATGATCGTCATCCTGGGCTTCGGCGCGTGGGAGATCTCGGCGGGCCGCCTGACGATCGGTGGACTGCTGGCGTTCGCGGCGTACCTCGCCTTCCTCTACCCCGCCGTCCAGAACCTGGGCGAACTGGCGCTCACCGTCTCCGAGGCCGCGGCCGGCTCCGACCGCGTGATGGAGGTGCTCAAGGCCCGTCCCGGCGTCGCCGACAGCCCCGCCGCCCGGCCGCTGATCGGGCCCGTGCCCGGCCGGATCACGTTCGAGCAGGTGGGCTTCACCTACCCGAACAGGACCAGGCCGACGCTGGCCGATCTGTCCTTCACCGTCGAGCCCGGCCGGACCATCGTCTGCACCGGCCCCAGCGGCGCGGGCAAGTCGACGCTGGCCAAGCTGCTGCTGCGCTTCTACGAGCCCACCAGCGGCCGGATCCTGCTGGACGGCACGGACATCCGCGACATCACCAGCACCTCGCTGCGCGACCACATCACGATCCTGCAGCAGGAGAACCTGCTCTTCTCCGGTACGGCCCGCGACAACATCGCCTACGGCAAGCCCGGGGCGAGTTTCGAGGAGATCGTGGCCGCCGCCAAGCTGGCCGACGCGCACGACTTCATCAACAGGCTGCCCGACAAGTACGACACTCCGCTCGGCCAGCGCGGGCGGCTGCTGTCCGGTGGGCAGCTCCAGCGCATCGCGATCGCGCGTGCCCTGCTGCGCAACGCGCCGGTGCTCGTCCTGGACGAGCCGATGACCGGCCTGGACGCCGCGACGGCGGCGCGCGTGCTGGAGCCGATGCGGCGGCTGATGGAAGGCCGTACCACCATCCTGATCACCCACGACCTGCGGCACGTGCCGCCGGACGCGGCGATGATCGTGCTCGAACCGGTCCGGCGGTCCAGCCGGATCCGGATCAAGCACATGCCGCCCGCGCTGTCGCGCCTGAGCCGCTGACGCGACCGGGTCCGGGACGGCCACCTCTCACCGGCGCTCCCGGACCCGCTGACCCCACGCGCACCCGATGCGCCGGGAGCTCTCCTTGATTCAGGCCCGCGGCGCGGATGTCCGCGTGAAGACGCTCAGTGCTGTTCCTGCCGCGGGAAGACCACCTCGCCGACGATCAGCTGGACGGCCGCGGCGACCGGGATGGCCAGGAGCGCGCCCACGACGCCGAGCAGGGCGCCGCCGATGAGCGCGGCGACGATCGTGGTGGCGGCGGGCACGTCGACGGAGGACTTCATCACCCTCGGCGCGATCAGGTAGTTCTCGATCTGCTGGTAGACGATGAAGAACACCAGCGTGGCGATCGCCACCGGCAGCGAGACGAACAACGCCACCACGGTGGCCACCGACGCGCCGATGCCGGCCCCGATCAGCGGGATGAGGTCGGTGATGGCGACGATGAGGGACAGCGGCAGCGCGTACGGCACGCCGGCGATCGACAGGAAGAAGAAGCTCGTCACACCGGCGATGAACGAGATGATCAGGTTGCCGGCCACGTAGCCGCCGACCCGGTTGAGTATCTCGTCGCCGAGCAGTTGCACGCGGGCGCGGCGGCTCCTGGGAACGAGCCGGTAGCCGGTGTGGGTGACCGAGCGCAACGAGGCCAGGAAGTACAGGGTGAGGATGAGCACCGTCAGCGCCGAGAACACCGCGCTGACCAGGACCCCGGCCACGCCCAGCAGCCCGCCGAACACCTGCCTGCCGAGATCTCCGCTGGTCAGGTAGGTCTGCAGGCGCTCCAGCAGGCCGTAGCGCTGGTCCAGGTCGCGTATCTGGGGGTTGTTCTGCAGTTGCTCGACGTAGGCGGGGACCTGGTCGATGAACTGGCCGGCCTGCTGCGACAGCGCCGGGACGACCGCGAGGCCGAACCCGGCGAAGAAGACGATCACGCCGGCGAACACCACCGAGATCGCGGCCCAGCGCGGCAGGCCGCGCTCCTGCAGCCACCTCACGGCGGGATCCAGGCCGACGGCCAGGAACAGCGAGACCACGATCAGGATGATCATCGAGGCGGCCGCGGTCAGGGCCTGGACCAGCAGCCAGGCGGTCAGCACGCCGAGCGCGGCGGTGAAGCCGAAGGTGAACGGGCTGCTGCCGAACGGCCGTCCCGGCTTGCCGAACGGCATCATCCCGGCCGGCTCGGCACCTGCGTGGGGGCCGGGCTCCGGCAGGCCCGGGTCGCCCTCCTTGGCGGAGCCCGGGCGCGGGACAGGGTCACTCCCCTTGGTGGGGGCCGGGCGCCGGACGGGGTCACTCCCCTTGGCGGGGGCCGGGCGCCGGGCGCGGCCGGGGCGGTCGGGCGCGGGGCGGTCGTCGGTCATGGCGGCTCCTGAACGTGAGGGCCGACATCTGCCCTCACCGGCCGCCTCCTACCGTCCCGGCCGTGTCCGCGTGCTCAGGGAGAGATCCGCACCCGGCCGGTTTCGCCGTCGGACAGGAACGACGCCAGGGCCTGTCCCTGCTCGGTCACCTCCGCGCGCTCGGCGCGGGACAGGGCGCGCAACGGGGTGACGGTCACGGTGCCCGCCTCGGCGGTCCAGGTCGCCGACACCCGGCCGTCGGCCAGGACCACGCGGGTGCCCGCGACCGACAGGCCGCGGTGGGCGTCGTCGACGATCCGGGTGCGGTCGTCATAACCGAGGAGCGCGTTGTCGAAGGCGGGCAGAAACCGTACCGGGGCGGGCGTGTCCGGGTCGGGGCGCGGGGCGCCGGGGAGGTCCAGGAGTTCCCGGCCGCGTTCGTCGCGGAAGGCGACCAGTTCCCCGCGGATCGACGCCACCGCCGCCGGCAGCCCGGCCAGGCCGCTCCAGGCGCGCACGTCGGCCGTGGCGGCGGGGCCGTAGGCGGCCAGGTACCGCCGGACCAGCGCCGCGCCGGCCGGGTCGGCGCCGTTGTCCGGCGAGGGCACGACGTCGCGGCCCAGCCAGGAGGAGAGCAGGGTGTTGCGCACACCGCCCTTGGCCCGCCACAGCCCGCGCGGCGGCATCTGCACCATCGGGATGAGCGCGGCCACCAGCATCTCGCCCAGGGCCCGCGTCCCCGGCTCCGGCCACCGGCCGGCCACCGCGCGGGCGATCTCCGCCATTGAGCGCGGCTCGCCGTCGGCCATGACGGCCAGGCCGGCCGCGGCCAGTTCGCCCAGGTCCACCCCGGCGAGCTCACGGCGGTAGGTCCCGAGAACCCGCTGCCGCAGCATGGCGTCGTGGCGGGGGCGCCAGGCCAGGACGTCCTCGGCGGTGAGCAGGTGAACGGTTCTGCGCATGAGGTGGGTACGGACCACGCTCCGCCGTACCAGCAGATCGGACAGCTCGGCCGGATCGAACGCCCGCAACCGCGACCAGAGCCCCACGAACGGTTCCTGTGGCTCCTGCGCCTGCAGCCCGCACAGGTGCGCGACGGCGTCCAGGGCCGGCAGGTCGGCGCGGTCGAGGAGCATCTGACGGGCGAGGGTCGCGCGGTTGAGCGCCCGGGTGCCGAGAACGGTCATCCCCCAAAGATCGCAGAAGAAGCGGTCAGTTTGTGTCCTCTTCCCGCGGCAACATAGAGGTCATGCTCAAGACGTCGGCACGGCTGCTGTCGCTGCTCTCCCTGCTCCAGGTACGCCGTGACTGGCCCGGCGCCCTGCTGGCCGAGCGGCTGGAGATCAGCCCGCGCACCGTGCGCAGGGACGTGGACCGGCTGCGCGAGCTCGGCTACCCCATCCTGGCCGTGAAGGGCCCCGACGGCGGCTACCGGCTCGACGCCGGCACCGACCTGCCGCCGCTGCTGTTCGACGACGAGCAGGCCGTCGCGCTGGCCATCGCCCTGCAGAGCGCGGCCACCAGCGGCGCCGGCATCGAGGAGGCCGCGGCGCGGGCGCTGAACACCGTCCGGCAGGTCATGCCCGCCCGGCTGCGCCGCCGCATCGACACCCTCCAGATCACCCCCGTCGAGGCGGCCCGGCGGCATCCCCCGGCCGACAGCGGTGTGCTGTCGGAGCTCGGCGCCGCCGTCCACGCCCGCGAGGTGCTGCGCTTCGGCTACGCGGGAGCCGAGGGACCGCCGCGCCGGGTGGAGCCCCATCACCTGCTGACCTGGGGCGGGCGCTGGTACCTGGTCGCCTGGGATCTGGACCGCGGCGACTGGCGTACCTTCCGCGCCGACCGTGTCACCCCGCGCGGGCCGTCGGGTCCCCGCTTCGCCCCGCGTGACCTGGGGGACGTGGCGGCGTTCGTGGCGGAGAGGTTCCAGGGCGGCTCCGGCGACTGGCCCTGCCGCGGCGAGGTGATCCTCGGCCTGCCCGCCGCCGACGTCTCCCCCTACGCCCGCGACGGCGTCGTGGAGGAACTCGGCCCGGACCGCTGCCGGCTCATCCTCGGCTCGTGGTCCTGGCCCGGCCTGGCCGCCACCATCGGCCGGTTCGACGCCGACATCGAGGTCGTCGGGCCGCCCGCACTCAAAGACGCCTTCGCCCATCTTGCTCGCCGTTATGCGAAAGCATCAGGATAAAAACCCCGGAGGCCGGTATTTCTGCTGAGCGCGACACTCCCTTGGACAACGCCTTAGTCTGCGGGCTCATCGGCATGGCCGGCCTGTTTGTTCTGGCGGAGGCGGCGGGCAGGCTGGAAATCGTCCCCACGGCGCAATTCCCGCTGGCCTCCACCGTGCTCACCACCGCCGCGCGACTCGCCATGGATCCGGAATTCCTGCTGGATGTCGGCGCCACTTTCGCGGGCTGGGCACTGGGGCTGCTGCTCACCATCGCGGTGGCGGTACCGGCCGGGCTCCTGCTCGGCAGCGTGCCGCCGGTCGAGGCGGCGCTGCGGCCGGTGATCGAGTTCCTGCGGCCCATCCCGTCGGTGGCGCTCATCCCGCTGGCCGCGTTCGTCTTCAGCGAGCGGCTCGACATGAAGATCGCGATGATCGTGTACGCCTCCGTCTGGCCCGTGCTGATCAACACGATGTACGGCCTCAAGGAGGTCGATCCCCTGGCCAAGGAGACGCTGCGGGCCTTCGGCTTCGGCCGGGTCGCGGTGTTGCTGCGGGTCTCGCTGCCGAGCACGGCGCCGTTCATCGCGACGGGGATCCGGGTGGCCGCGACGATCGCGCTCATTCTGGCCATCAGCACCGAGTTGCTGGCCGGCGGGTCGAGCGGGATCGGCGCGTTCATCATCCTGGCCGGCAGCAGCCCCGACGGGCTCACGCTGACGGTGGCCGCCACCGTGTGGGCGGGAGTGCTGGGCGTCGTCACGAACGGGGCGTTCACCTGGGCGGAGCGCCGCCTGTTCCGCTGGCGGGCGGCCCGGTGATCGCGCGGGTCGTGGTGGTGCCCGCCGTCCTGATCGTCTGGGAACTGGCCACGCGGGCCATGGCGCACCCGTTCTTCCCGCCGCCGTCGGTGATCGTGGCGCACATGCGCGAGCTGTGGTTCACCGGTTCCCCCGCCCGGCTCTGGCTGAACGACACGGCTCTGGCCAACTTCCCGCCGAGCCTCGGCAGGCTGCTGGCGGGCTGGGCCGTGTCGGGCGTGGCCGGTGTCGCGCTGGGCGTGGCCCTGGGCCGCTCGCCGCTGCTCTACCGGCTCCTCGACCCGGCCATCCAGTTCGGCAGGGCGCTGCCGCCGCCCGCGCTGCTGCCGATGATGCTGGCGTTGTTCTCGACGGGCGCCCGCATGCAGATCGCCGTGATCACGTTCGGGATCGTGTGGCCGGTGCTGTTCAACGCGGCGGACGGGGCCCGCCACGTGGATCCGCTGCATCTGGACACGGCGCGGGTCTTCGGCCTCTCGCGCGGGCGGCGCCTGTTCAGGGTGATCCTCCCGGCCGCCGCACCGAAGATCTTCGCCGGGCTGCGGCTCAGCCTCTCCCTGGCGCTGATCCTCATGGTCATCGCGGAGTTCTTCAGCACCGAGGGCATCGGCTTCCAGCTCCGCGCGGCGCAGCGGGCCTTCGACCTGCCGGGCGTCTGGGGCGCCATCGTGCTGCTGGGCGTGCTGGGCTATTCGCTCAACCAGGGCTTTCTTTTTCTGGAACGCCACATCCTCACCTGGCATGACTCCGCGCAAGATAACAGGTCATGACAGGGGATCCATTCCCGGGTAGTCTCAAGATCACGGTAATATCGGCCCTTGGAGCTCTTATGTTAGAGTTTCGCCGCTTTTATCTCTTTTGTGCCGCCACGTTGGCCATCGCCGCGTGCGGCGGACATTCGGCCGGGCAGGAAAATGGCCGGGAAAAGACCGATATCACGATCGGCATGCTGGCCCTTCCCGAGGTGGCGCCCGTGCAACTCGCCATCGACAAGGGCTACTTCGCCGCCGAGGGACTCAAGGTCGAGGTCGAGGTGATCGCGGGCGGCGCGGCGGCGATGCCCGACCTGGTCTCCGGCAAGCTCGACGTCCTGCACAGCAACTACGTCTCCGCCCTGGCCGCCTCCGCCGGCGGCGTGGTCAAGATCAAGATCATTGGCGACGCCTACGTGGCCAAGCCCGGCAACTTCGTCCTCATGACGAAGAAGGGCTCGCCGATCACCACGGTCGCCGGGCTCAAGGGGGCGACGATCGGCGTCAACACCCTGAACAACGTGGCCACGCTGTCCGTGAGCGCCCTGCTGAAGCCCGCCGGGCTCACACCGGCGGACGTCAGGTTCGTCGAGCGGCCCTTCCCCGAGATGGCCGCGGCGCTGGAGGGCGGCCAGGTGGACGTGGCCTTCCTGCCCGAGCCGTTCCACCAGGCGGCGGCCAGGAAGGGCGCGGTCGTGCTGAGCGACATCTTCACCGGGCCCACCGCCGACTTCCCGATCTCCGGCTACCTCACCACGGAGACCTTCGCGCGGGGCAACCCGAAGGCCGTGGCCGCCTTCCAGCGGGCCGTGCGCAAGGCCGCCGACCTGGCCGTCGCCAGCCCCGCCGAGATCGCCCCGGCCCTGGAGAAGTACACGAAGATCGACCGCGCCACGGCCGGCGAGATGAAGCTCGGCGGCTACTCCACGTCCGTCGACGCCGCGCGCCTGCAGCGGGTGGCGGACATGATGCTCGAGTTCGGCTACCTGAAGCGGAAGTTCGACGTCACACCGATGCTGGCCGGAGGTGCCTCCTCATGATCGCTCCCTATCAGGCGGTGGGGCTCGTGCCCACCATGCGCGGCATCCGCGACCGCGAGGACATCAACCGCAACATCGACCACATCGGTCACCTCATCAAGGCCGCCTCCTGGCTGTCCAGCCTGGACCTCCCGGTACGGCTGATCGCGATCCCGGAAGGCGCGCTCCAGGGCTTCAACGACGAGGTCCTCGACCTCGACCACGAGGACTTCGCCGCCAACTGCGCCATCGACGTGCCCGGTCCGGAGACCGCCCGGCTGGCCGAACTGGCCGTCCGGTGGGACGCCTATCTCATCGCGCAGGCCAAGGCCCGCCACCCGGAGTTCCCCGGCCTGTTCTTCAACCTCGGCTTCGTCATCGACCCGCGGGGCGACATCGTGCTCAGGCACTACAAGACGGTGCCGCTGCTGCCCGTGGAGCACTCGGTGACGCCTCACGACGTGTGGGACCGCTGGGTGGAGCTCTACGGCGAGACGCTCGACAGCTTCTACCCGGTCGCCGACACCGAGATTGGCCGCATCGGCATCCTCATGGCCAACGAGGGTTCCTACCCGGAGAACGCCCGCGGCCTGGCCATGAACGGCGCCGAGATCATCTACCGCGGCCCCTACCCCCACCCGCACGCCGGCAACGGCATCTACGAGGTCCAGAACCGCGCCAGAGCCCTGGACAACAACGCCTACCTCATCGCCTGCAACCTGGGCACCTACTACCTCGACGCCGACTCCGAGCACCCGATCGACACCTTCGGCGGCCAGTCGATGATCGTCGACTACAAGGGTCAGGTCGCCGGCCGGCACGACTACAGCGGCGGCTCGTCCTGGGTCGCGGGCACGATCGACATCGGCGCCCTGCGCCACTTCCGCTCCACCGCCCAGTGGGACAACTGGATCAAGGACCTGAAGACCGAGCAGTACCGGGTCATCTACGACCAGCCCATCTATCCCAAGAACATGTACCTGACGCGCAAGCCGTACACGCACGCGGAGTTCCGTTCCGAGGTCATCCTCCGGCAGATCGAGCTCATGCACGATCGCGATATCTGGGTACGTCCGGAGAAGTCCTGACCCGGCGCGGCCAGAAGTTCTCGGCGAACAGGCGGGCCACCAGCTCGCCCCTGCTCGACACGCGGACCTTGCCGAAGACCGCCTTGACGTGGTCGCGGACCGTGTGCGGGGAGATGAACAGGCGGCCGGCGATCTGCCCGGTGGTCAGGCCGAGCGCGATGAGCTGGGTGATCTCCAGTTCGCGGGGCGACAGCTCGTACGCCTCGGCCATGATGACCGCCATGTCGGAGGCGGCGGCGGGCTCGATGACCAGGACGATCGGGCCCGCCGCACCGCCGGGGCCGCTCATGGCGGAGGCGTGACACACCAGCCAGTGCCCGTCGGCGGTGCGGATGCGCACGCGGGCGGCCTGACCGGGCGCGCTGGCGCGGGCCTGGAGGGCGGCGGTGACGATCCAGATGGGCAGGCGCACGCCCAGCTCACTGCTCGCCGACGGGCCGGCGGGGAGCCTGGCCAGGTAGTGGCGCGCCTCCTCGTTGACCGACGTCGCCCGTCCCGACGCGTCGAACAGCACCAGGCCCGGCCCCGGCGCGTCCGGCGCCGGCCGTACGTCCGCGGGCCGGGCGAAGGAGCGCAGCCGGGCGGCCAGCGGCGCCGACACGCTCGCCACGAACTCCAGCTCCTCCGGCCCGAACGGCGCCCGCCCCTTGTCGCGGAACAGGCTCACCACGCCCCACGTGCGCCGGCCGGTGCGCAGGACCGCGCGCAGCTCCTCGTTCTGCGCCTGCCAGGGACGGCGGCCCCCGTGCCGCCGGCTCGCCACGGCCACCTCGGCGCGGGCCAGGTCGCGGAAGGCGAAGGGGCTGTCCTCCAGGATCTCGCTCTCCCAGTAGGCGGCGCAGTGCTCGCCGCCGCCGAGGTTCTCCACCCGCATCGGGGCCGTGACCAGCCCGGTCTCGGGGTCGGTCGCCGACCACACCGCGGCGTCGAAGGCCACGACCCGCCGTAGCCGCGCCGAGGTGACGGCGAACAGCTCGTCGGCGTGTTCCGCCCGTTCCGCCCGAGCCAGCATGTCGGTACGGCGCCGCCGTACCGCAGAAGGAGAACCCACGCCCCCACCCTGCCTGTTCATGGGCGGGCACGCGCATCCCCCAGATGAGGGATGGGCCAGGGGCGGGGGTGGCGGCCAGCATCTCCCCCATGAGAATCGCCATCGCCGGAGGTGGGGCCGCCGCGGTCGCCCTGCTCGACTCCCTTGCCCGGCTGGACGCGCGGCCCGCCTCCGTCACCGTGTTCGAGCCGTCGGCGCGGCTGTGGAGCGGGCGGGCGTACGGGCCCGACCTTGACGCCGTACGGGTGAACGCGCCGCCGGTGATCATGTCGATCCGCGACGGCGACCAGGGGCACTACGCGCGCTGGCTCGGCGAGCGGGCGGCGGCCCACCTGGACGAGCGCTTCGGCGTGCCGCTGGTGCCGCGCGCCGTGTACGGCGAGTACCTGCACGAGGTCGCCACAGCGGCGGCGGCCCGGTTGCCGGTGGACGTGCGCCGCGACCGGGTGACCGGCGTCTCGCGGCGCGGCGTGGAGCTGGTGGTGCGTACGTCCGGCGGCCACGAGCAGGCGGTGGACCGGATGGTGCTGTGCGTCGGCGGCGGGACTCCGCACGACCTCTTCGGCCTGGCGGGCACGCCCGGCTACGTCGCCGACCCCTATCCGCTCGCCCGCACCGTGCGGGACGTGCCGCACGACGGCGCGGTCGCGGTGATCGGCAGCGGGCTGACCGCGGTCGACGTCGTGGTCGCCCTCGCGTCGGCGGGCCACGCGGGCCCGATCACCCTGATGTCGCGCAGCGGCGTCCTGCCCCACGTGTGGCAGCGGCCGGTCCGCCACGAGACGCGGCACCTGACGGCCGCCCGTCTGCGCGAGGTCCGCACGACCGGCGACGTGGCCCGGCTGGTGCGCGCGGAGCTGGACGACCTGGGCGAGGACTTCGACGCCTTCGCCGCCGACCTGCTGGCCACCCCGCTCGAAGATCCGGTCGTCCGGCTGCGCCGCCAGCTCGCCGCGATCGACGCCCCGGAGCTGGGCCGCCGGATCGTGCAGCAGGCGGCGCACACGCTCGGCCCGCTGGCCTGGAGCCTTCTGGAGGACCGCGACCGGCTGACGGCCGCGCACCACCGCACGGCCGTCAGCGTCAGCTCGCCGATGGTGCCGGTGAACGCCGTCCAGCTCGGCCGGTTGCTGGAGGCCGGGCAGCTCACGCTCGTCCGCGGCCTGCGCGCGGTCGTGCCGTCGCACCCGGGCTTCCGCGTCACGGCCCGCGGCGGCGGCCCGCGTGCCGACGTCGTGGTCAACGCCGTCAACCCGCCGCCGCACGCGGTGCCCGAGGCGGCCGCGTCCCTGGTGGCCTCGCTGCTGGCCGAGGGCCTGGCGGCGACGGGGCCGAAGGGCGGGCTGGAGGTGGCGCCCGGCGCCGCGCTGCACGTCGTGGGCGATCTGGCGGCGGGCGGGACGTTCGTGACGTCGAGCATCCCTGCGGTCGCCGCCCAGGCCGCCGCCACCGCGCGGGCGCTCATCGCTCAGTAGCCGGCGTCCCGGCCGCTTCTGCCCGGGTCGGCGACTCTCTCGATTCCGGCGGCGGGACTCCCGCGCGCCGATGGGTCGGGGACGTGGCGCCAGCGGCGCCTCGTGCTTCTCCTCCCCGGCCTAGGATGGGGTGGTGGAGCCCGTCTCGAACGAGCACGAGGGGCCGCTGGCGGAGTTCGCGGCCCTCCGGCAGGAGATCGAAGCACGCGAGTTACGCAGGCAGAGCCTCTTCAACCTGCACGTCACCGCCTCAGGCGCCGTCCTCGGATACACGATCTCCCCCTACGGCAGCCCGCTCGTGGCCCTGATCCTGCCGTTCACCACGTACCTGTTCTGCGCCCGGTACGTCACCCATTCCGGCTTCGTCCAGGAGATCGGCCGCTACATCCGCGACGAGCTGTCGGCCAAGGTGCCGGGCGGGCTGCACTGGGAGGCCTGGCACGCCGCCCAGCCCCGGCTGGTGCGCATCCCGCGCCTCGCGATGCCGACGCTGGTGGCCTTCCCCTTCGTCAGCCTCGTGTCTCTGTGCTGGTGCCTGGTGCCGGTCGCGGGTGGCTGGAGCGGCGCCACCGTGCTCGCCCGCCTGGTCGTGCTGGCCGCCTGGCTCGCCGGATGCTACGGGCTTTTCCTTACGTATCGGCTGGCCAGCGACATCGACCGGCGCTGGCGGGAGTCCGAGAACTCGGTCTAATCCACCCTCAGTCGAACACCTGTTCCTATATAATGATCGCATGGAGCTGAAACCGAAGGGTTTGCCCGATCTGTGGCGTCCGCCGATCGTGGAGTACGCGGAGGCGATGTTTCCGGTGGCCGACGGCGGCGAGGCGCGCTACCTGCTCGCCTGGGGCGACGACCGCGACGGCGAGCGCTGGGGCTATCTGCTGTGGCGGCCGCAGACGCTCGACACCCACGACGGCATACGGCACAGCGGCCACGTGCGCTGGGTGCACTGGCAGGACATCCGCCCGGTGGCGGGGGAGGACTACGAGACCGTCCCGGTGTGCGACCCCCTGCTGGCCGGGCACGACGATCCCATCTGACCGCTGAGGGGCTGTCGATTCTCCGGGTGCTCACGCGTCATGAGGCGTGAGCACGCATCGGAGAAAGGCAGAACCCATGACCGACATCCAGGCGGCCATCGCCGCCGAGCGCCGCGACCTGGCCGCCCTCCTCGCGGGGCTGACCCCCGAGCAGTGGCAGACGCCCTCGCTGTGCGCGGGCTGGCGGGTACGCGAGGTCGCCGCCCACCTGTCCATGGCCTTCAGGTATTCCATGCCACGAGTCGTCCTGTCCATCCTGCGTGCCCGCGGCGACTTCCACCGGGCCTGCGACCGCCTGGCCCGGCGGGACGCCGCGGTCATGGACACCGGGCGGCTCGTGGCGGCCCTGAGTGACAACGCCGAGCACCCCTGGACCCCGCCGGGCGGCGGGCCCGGGGAGGCGCTGCGCCACGACGTGATCCACGGGCTCGACATCACGCTCCCGCTCGGGCTGGACAGGAAGGTCCCGCCGGATCGCCTCAGGCCGGCCATGCCCGCCGACCTGTCGGCCAAGAGCATCACGTTCTTCGGCGCCGACCTCGACGGGGTCCGCTTCGCCGCCGACGACCTCGACTGGAGCGCCGGCTCGGGCGACCTCGTCAGCGGCTCGGCCCAGGACATCCTGCTGGCCGTCACCGGCAGGAAGCTGCCCGCCGGGCGGCTGTCCGGAGCCGCGGCCGCCCGGTTCACCAGCTCATGAGAAGGGTCAGGTCAGCGGGCCGGTTGCCTTGACCTGGACGCGGACGCTGTCGCCGGGCAGGTAGGAGATGGGGATCTCGGTGATGGCGGTGATGCGCGTGCCCGCGGGGTCGGCTCCGGCGCGTACCGCGGCGTCGACGGCGGCTCGCCTGGCGGCTTCGAGGCAGGCCTCGCGGCCACCGTCGGAGAACTGGTAGGTCCGGTCCAGCGTCCCGGACGCCTCGGCGATGGCGGCGCCGATGGCGTTGGCGACCGCCGCGTACTCGTGCCGGTGCACGACGCTGACGCCCGGGATCTCGTCCGGGATCAGGTGCGCGCCGCCGCCGACGGCGACCAGCGGCAGGTCGGAACGGGCCACCTTGATGCGGTCGGCCAGCCTGCCGATCCGCTCGTCCACCCAGGACAGGGCCTGTCCGACGAGCGGGCGGGACACGTCGGCGGCGCGGCCAGGCTCGCCCGCCGTCAGGCGTCCGGCCAGGACCGACACGTCGGTGAGGGTCAGCGTGTCGCCGCCGAAGACGCGGGCGCGTTCGGTCAGCCGGTGCGCGACGCTGTCCGGCCCGATCCGCAGGCCCTCGTCCGCGCGGACCACCGTTCCGCCGCCGAGGCCGACGGAGATGAGGTCGGGCATGCGGTAGTTCGTCCGTACGCCGCCGATCTCGACCGGGAGGGCCGACTCGCGCGGGAAGCCGTTGACGAGCATGCCGACGTCGGTGGAGGTGCCGCCGACGTCCATGATGATCGCGTCGGCCAGCCCGGACAGGTGGGCCGCGCCGCGCATGGAGTTCGTCGGGCCGGAGCCGATCGTCATGACCGGCCGGCGTGCCGCCTCCTCCGCGCTCAGCAGCGTGCCGTCGTTCTGCGTCATGTAGATCTCCGCCCGCAGGTGGTGAGCCGACAGCGCCTGTTCGAGGCCGGTCACCACCTCCGCGCCGACGAAGCGAAGCGCCGCGTTGAGCGTCGCGGAGTTCTCGCGTTCGAGCAGGCCGAGCCCGCCGATCTGGTGTCCCAGGGTGACGGGGAAGTCCTGGCCGAGTTCTTCGGCGAGGATCTGCCCGGCGCGGATCTCGTGCTCGGGGTTGGCCGGGGAGTGCACGCCGGTCAGCGCGATGGCGTCGACGCCGGCGCCGCAGTCCTTGGCGAAGGCGCGCACGGCGTCCTCGTCGAGGGGGCCCATCGGGCTGCCGTCGAACTCGTGGCCCCCGCGCACGACCGCGCCGTACGCGCACACCAGGCCGGCCAGGTCACGCGGCCAGTCCGCCAGCGGCGAGATCGACATCGTGGCCGGGGCTCCGATGCGCAGCACGCCGACCCTGGCCAGGTTGCTTCTGGCGATGAGCGCGTTGACCGGGTGGGTGGTGCCGAGCATCACGTGGCTGACGTCGGCGGGCCGTACCCGGGCGAGCACGGCGGAAAGGCCCGTCCCGATGCCGTCGAACAGCGTCGCGGTCGTCGGGGTCTTGTGCCACGTCACGACCTGCCCGGCGGAGTCGATGGCGACGACGTCGGTGTTGGTGCCGCCGACGTCGATGCCGATGCGGATGGTCGTCATCGGGTCCCTCCGATGGGCACGAAGTCGAGGTCGTAGCCGAACGCGCGCGGTCCGGCCAGCGCGAGCCCTTCCGGCGTGTGCCACTGCGGCAGCGCCGGCATCGCGATCACGTGCAGCCGCTGGCCGTAGGCGACCGCCTCGGTGGTCATGGCGGTGCCGGTCTCGGTGTCGAGCAGCGTGATGAGGTCGGGGACCATGGCCTTCGGCTCGCCGTCCTCGAAGGCGATCAGGTTCTCGTTCTGCACCTCCACGCGCATGGCGCGGCCGGGGTCGTCGAGGTGGGTCAGCGTGATCGTGCCGCGGGCCCAGCCGCCGGTGGTGCGGCGTTCGATGTCGGCCACCTTGCCGGTGAACAGGATCTCGGCCTCGCAGAACCGCAGGAACTCCTCGTACGCCCCCGGCCTGCCCTCCTGGATCGCCCGGATCCTGCGCCCGATCTCCAGGCAGTAGGTCAGCGAGCCGTTCGCACCGAACCGCGCGCATTCGCCGGCGGTGACGGCATAGGCGCTGACCACCGCGAGCATCCCCATCTGGGCCACGCACGAGCGGGCCAGCTTCTCTCCGGTGGCGTTGTCGACGGAGTCGAAGAACACGTAGTTGCCCATGGAGTCGGCCATGGTCATCGGCGTGGAGGAGAGCCCGGCGAGGGTGAACAGGCTCATCTCGATCTGCGGGAACGCGCGCCTGATCGCGTCGGCGTCCACGCAGGGCAGCCCCAGCTCGGCGGCGACCACGAGCGGGAACAACGAGTTCAGGCCGCCGTTCTCCAGCGGTAACACGGCCACGCCCGTGCGGCCGAGGTGGCTTTCCAGCGCTCTGAGCACCCGGCCGGCCTCGTTGCCGTTCGGGAACTTCTCCACCACCACCGTGGGCGCCCCGACCATGCAGATCGGCAGGAGCAGGCCGTCCGGGTCGAGGTCGGCGGCGTTGACGATCTCGATGGGGCCGTGCTTGGCGATGGCCTCGCGCAGCATGATCTTCGCGATGTAGGGGTCACCGCCTCCCCCGGTGCCCAGGACGACCGCGCCGAGCGCGAGGTCCTCGACGTCGTCGAGCGTGATGCTGTTCACGAACCCACCTCCTGATGGTTCATCCGTCGATCTCCACTTCGGCTTCGATCTCCACGGGAATGCCGAACGGGAGCGAAGCGACTCCCACGGCCGAGCGCGCGTGCGTCGCGCTCTCCTCCGGCCACAGCTGGTGGATCAGGTCGGAGAAGCCGTTGATCACCGCGGGCATGCGGGTGAAGCCCGGTGCCGCGTTGACCATGCCGAACACCCGCAGCCAGGCCGTCACCCTGTCCAGGTCGCCGAGGGCCGCGCGCAGGCTGGTGATCATGTGCAGCCCGGTCGCCCTGGCCGCCGCGTAGCCCTCCTCCACGCTCACCTCGGCGCCGACCCGCCCGGCCGGGCCGTCCACCGACCAGTCGGGCAGCAGCGGCCCGTGCCCGGACAGAAAGGCCCGGTTCCCCCGCACCCGCACCGGCGGGAAGGGCAGCCGCAGCCCGTCCGGCGCGACGAGCGGCGCGGGCAGGACGAGGCCGAGCTCCCTGACGCGTTCCTCGACGCCCATCCCGATCACACCCCCGCCGCGCGGGTACGGCGCAGCGCCTGCGCGGCGAACCCGGCCACGTATCCCGCCATCCAGTCGGTGAAGGCGGCCTGGTCCGTCATGGCCAGCATGCGGTGGGCGGCGAAGTCGGCCCGCGCCCGCCGCGGGAAGTCGTCGTCGTGGTCGGCCATGATGCCCATGAGCCGGTCGGCCGCGTCGAGCATGCGGTACGCCGACAGCAGCCTGGTCTCGTCCAGGGCGAGCGGCGCGCTGCAGACCAGCAGCGTGACGGTCTCGTAGAGGGCGCAGTCCCGTTCCTGTCCGGCCGCGGTCATCGCGCGCCGTCCTCGAACGCGGCGCCGAAGGCGTTGTGGTGCAGCCCCGAGGTGAACCCGCGCACCGCGGGCGAGGCCGTCTCCTTGGTGACGTAGCCGACGGCGACCGTCACGTCGGGGCGGATGTGCGCGGGCAGCCCGAACAGGGCGCGGACCGCCTCGTCCGCCCAGCTGGTCACCGTGCAGACGCCCAGGTCCAGCGTCTGCGCCATCAGCGCGAGGTGCGCGCAGGCCGCGCCGGAGTCCAGGCGGCTGACGTGCTCGACCATGCGCGGGCCGCCGGTCGTGCCCGCCTGGTCGAGGTCGGTGCACAGGGCGAGCATGGCCGGGGCGTTGTTCAGGAATCCCGGCAGCACCTGCCGCGCGGTGGCCAGCAGCGCCGGATCGTCGACGACGACCACGTGGCGTACGCCCGAGCGGGCCTGCTGGGCGCGGGCCGCCGCCCAGGCCATCCGGCCCAGGACCTCGGCGGGCACCGGGCGGTCCTCGAAGATCCGGTGCATACGGCGGCGCCGCATGCCGTCGGCGACGTCGAGTGGCTTGGCATCGATCATGTGCGCTCCCTGGGGGGGTCGGGAAGGTTGTGCCTGACCCTAAGCCGGGCCGGACAAAAGGGATATGTGCGATAGCACATCTCAAATCCGCATCTTGTGCGCATCGCACATCCGGGACTACCGTGCGGCTGATGACGGTGGTCCGCGAACTCCTGCTCAGGCCCGACATCGGCCGGGCCGTCACGGTGCTCTGCGACGCCGGGCACTCCCGCGACATCGCGCAGGTCACGCTCATCGAGGACATGCGGGCCATCGCGCCCGCCCGCCACGGCCAGGCCGGGGTCTGCACCGGCAGGGTCTCCGACGAGATCAACCCCGACCTGCTGGACGTCGCGGTGCGCTTCGCCGCCGGCGCGAACGTGGCCGCGCTCGCCCTGGTCGGGCTGCCCCCCGACCGGCCGCTGCCGCTGACGGTCAGCAGGCTGGCCGAGCGGCGCGGGATCTCGTTGCTGTCGGTGGAGCGGGGTACGGACCTGGCGCGGCTCGTGATCGCGATCGAGCAGGAGCTCGCTCTTGGGCCGATGCGCACGATCTCCCGGGCGGCGGCCGCGCTGGCGGCCCTCGACCGCGCGCAGCCGGGACCCGACCCGATCGGCGAACTGGCCGCGCTCGCCGGGCACGAGCTCGGCCTGCCCGTCGCCGTCGAGCGACGCCCCGACGGCGAGGGCGTGCCCGTGACGGTCGCCGGGGCGGTGCGGGCGCGGCTGCGGTGCGCGCCGGCCGGGGACGCCTCCGACGCGGTCGTGCGCCTCGTGCTGCACCGGGCCGCCTCGCTGGCCGGGCACACGATCGAGCAGGCCCGCCGTACCTCGGAAGGACCGGCCGCGTCGCGGGCGGCACTGCTGGCGGAGCTGCTGCTGAGCGCGCCCGAGGACGCCGGGCCGCTGCTGGCAAGAACGCGGCGCGCGGGCTTCGTCGTCGACGGCTGGCACACCGTGATCCACATCGAGCTGGACAACCTCGACAGCCTGACCGGCGGCGAGGCGGCGCGCCACGAACTTACGGTCGAGGCCCGCCGCCTGGCGCTGCAGACGGCCTTGAACGACGGCGCGGACTGGCAGCGCGCGGACGCCGGCAGCGCCCTCACGCTGGTGCGCACCGACCGGTCGGAACCCGCCGCCACCCAGCCGAAGGCGCTCGCCCGCACCGCGAGCGCCGTCCTGGCCAGGCTCAAGGAGCAGTTCGCCGGCGTGCGCCTGTACTGCGGCGTCGGCGGCTCCTACCAGGGGCTCGAAGGTTTGCAGACCTCCGCGACCGAGGCCCGCGCCGGCGGGGCGGCCGCGCGCACCGCCCGCCACCAGGACCGTCCGCTCGCCTTCCGCGACCTGGGGTTCCGGCGCGTGCTGCTGCAGTGGTACGCCATGAACAGCTCGCGCGTCGTCGTCGACCGCCTGCTGGCCCCGCTCGACGAGCTCGGCCCGCGGCGCAAGGACGAGGCCATCCGCACGCTCCAGGCCTTCCTCGACCACCCGGGCTCGCCCCGCGACGCGGCGGCGGCGCTGGGCGTGCACCGCAACACCGTCGCCAACCGGGTCAAGAGGCTGCTCGACCTGCTCGACATGGACGGCGACAACGCCGACCACCGCCTCCTGCTGCAACTGGCCTGCCGCGTGGCCGCCCGAGCGAGCCAGGATGGACCGGTCGCGACCCCGATAGCCTCTGGATCCGGGGCCGGACACCCGGCAGGCGCACAGAAAGTCGGTACGAGATGACGGCGGAAAAGCTCGGGGATCTGGCGGAACGCTTCTGGCGGTGGCGGGCCGCGGCCGCTCCCGGCACCGGCGACGACATCACGCGAGTCGAGCGTCCGCCCGGCTGGGTGCCGGACTGGTCGGCGGCCGCGGTGGCGGCCCGGCGGGACACGTGGCGTTCCTATGACGCGGAGCTGCGCGCGCTCGACCTCGACGGGGAGCCCGTCCCGGTCAGGGTCGACGCCAGGCTGCTGGGGTCGGCGCTGGCCCGGGTGAGGTGGGAGCTGGACGTCCTGCGGGCCTGGCAGCGCAACCCCTGCTTCTACCTGGACCAGGCGTTGGTGGCCGTCTACAACCAGCTCCTGCCGGCGCCGCCGTTCACGCTCACGCGGGCCGCCTCGATCGTCGCCGCGCTGGACGCGATCCCCTCGGTGCTGGCCCAGGGCCGCGAGAACCTGGCGGGCCACGCCGCCGCGCCGTTCGCCCGCTCGGCGCTGACGCTGCTGGAGAACGCGGGCCCGTCCCTGAACGCCGCGATGTCCGCCCTCGCACCGCTCCTGCCGGACGGCACGCGGCTGGGCGAGACGACGCGGGCCGCCGTGCGCGCGCTCGGCGACTTCGCCGCCTGGCTGCGCGAGCGGCTGCCCGCCTTCACCGAGGGGACGGCGGTCGGGCCCGGCGCGCTGGCCTTCTTCCTGCACGAGGTCGCGCTCCTGCCCTACGGCGCGCGGCAGGTGCGTGCCATGGGACGCCAGGAATGGGACCGGGCCGAGGCGCTGGAGGCCACGCTCCGGCACCGTCACCGCGAGGTGCCCGAGCCCACCCTGCCCAGCGGCACCGCCGCCCTGGTCGAGGCGGAGGCCGCCGGCGAGCTGGCGTTGCGGGCCTTCTACACGGATACGGGCCTGCTGAGCCAGCCCGCCACCCTGCGCCACTACCTCTTCGCCGAGATGCCCGCCTACCTGGCGCCGCTGTCGTGGCTCGGTGTACCGCACGAGATCGGCGTCGAGTCGCGTCCCGGCGCCGACGCGATCAGATACGTGGAGCCGCCCCGGCCCGACCTGCCGTACTTCGAGCTGGCCGCCGCCCGCGACCCGCGGGTCCAGCTCGCCCACGAGGGCGTCCACGCCCAGCAGCTGGCGCTGTCATGGCACCACCCCGATCCGGTACGCCGCCGCTACTACGACTCGGCGGCCAACGAAGGCATCGCCTTCTACCACGAGGAGCTCATGCTGCAGGCGGGGCTGTTCGACGGCTCCCCGCACAGCGCCGTCTTCGTGGCCAACGCCATGCGGCTGCGGGCGCTGCGGGTGGAGGTGGACATCGCGCTCGCGCTCGGAGATCTCACGCTGGAGCAGGCCGCGGACGTCCTGGCCGACGCGGTGCCGATGGACAGGGCCACGGCGTGGGAGGAGGCCGTGTTCTTCGCGGGCAACCCCGGGCAGGGGCTCAGCTATCAGATCGGCAAGCTGCAGGTGTTCGACCTGCTGGCCGCCACCCGCCGCGCCAGGGGCGCGGCGTTCGATCTCGGGGCCTTCCACGACCGGCTCTGGCTGGAGGGCAACGTGCCGCTCGCGCTGCAGCGGTGGGAGTCGCTCGGTCTCACCGACCACATCGAGGAGGCCGACCGGCTGGCGCAGCAGGGGTAGCGGGGCCTCGGCCGCCTCTACGATGTCGCCATGGATGGGAGCCCCTCGGACGTCGTGCGGGCCTGGGACGCGCGTGCCGATCACTATCTGCGCCTGTTCCGGCACGAGCTGGAGAGCAAGCCCTTCGACCGGGAGGTCCTGGGCGCGTTCGCCGAGCGGGTCGGCGCCGGAGGCAGGGTGTGCGACGCGGGCTGCGGGCCCTGCGGTCACGTGACCGCGCTGCTGGCCGCGCACGGTCTGGACGTCTTCGGCATCGACCTGTCGCCGCGTTGCGTGGAGCTGGCCGGAGGCGAGCAGCCCGGATGCCGGTTCGAGGTGATGGACCAGCGGGCCGTCACGCCGGTGCTCGACGGCCTGGTGTCGTACTACTCCCTGCACGACCAGCCCAAGCGGGTGCTGCCGGGCACGCTCACCGCGTGGGCCGCGGCGATCCGTCCGGGCGGTCAGCTCCTGGTCGTCGCCAAGGAGGGGTCCGGCGACGGCGTCATCGCCGATCCGCTCGGCGGCGAACTGCTGGTCTACTGGGCCGAGTTCACCGCGAACGAGCTGCGTGCCGCGGCCGGGGCCGCCGGTTTCCTCGTGGACGACCTCACCGTCCGCGAGGCGTACGAGGACGAGATCCCCACCAGGCGGATCTACCTGTCGGCCACCCGGCGGCCGCTCAGCCGACCCGGCGGGCCCTGAGCGCTTCGAGGGCCTTGTCGGCGTGGACGGACATGCGGATCTCCGACTTGACCACCGCCAGCACGCGGAAGTCGGTGTCGATCACGAAGGTCTGGCGTCGGGTCGGCGCCAGGGCCAGCCCTCGCCGCACGCCGAACCTGCCGGTGACCGTCCCGTCCGGGTCGGACAGGAGCGGGTAACCGAGCCGGTGCGTGTCGGTGAACTCCCGCTGCCGCTCCACCTCGTCGGTGCTCACGCCGACGGGCCGCGCCGACACCTGCGCGAACTCGGCCGCCAGGTCGCGGAAATGGCACGCCTCGCGCGTGCAGCCTGCGGTCATCGCCGCCGGGAAGAAGAAAAGCACCACGGGACCGTCCGCCAGCAGGTCCGACAGCCGGCGCGGCCGGCCCGTCTCGTCGGGAAGCTCGAAGTCCTCGACGAGGTCGCCCGTTCTCATGCGACGACCTTACGTCCCGCCGGCCGACCGGTACTCGGTGGGGGTCTGGTCGTGGGCCCGGCGGAAGGCGCGGTAGAAGCTGGAGCGGGTCTGGAAGCCGCTGGCGTGCGCGATCCGGTCCACGCCCCAGTCGGTGCCGGACAGCAGGCGGCGGGCGTGGGCGAGGCGGAGCTGGGTGACGTACTGCCAGACGGGCATGCCGAGCGCCTGCTTGAAGGCCAGGGCCGCGTAGGTGGGGTGTACTCCGGCCGCCCGCGCGATCTCCTCCACGGTGAGGTCGCCGGTGTAGCCGCGGGCGATGACGGCCAGCATGCGTTCGGCGGAGCGGGCCTCCACGGCGCCGGTGGCCGCTCGCCTGCCGGTCGCGAGGCGGGCGAGCCTGGCGTGGAGCTCCAGCAGGCAGATCTCGGCCTCGTCGGCCACCGGGCGGCGGCCCAGGCGCAGCTCCTCCTCCCAGCGGCGCATGAGGAAGCGGTCGTGGGCGGATTCGCGGGCGGTGCCGTACAGGAAATGGCCCCGCAGGAGGCGGTCGAGCGCGCTCTGCAGGGCGGGCTGGCCGATGACGGCGCTCAGCGGGACGGTCACCCAGAGGAAGTCGACGTCGCGCTCGGACACCAGCCGGTGCGGGTAGCCGCCCCAGAAGACCGCGAGCCTGCCGCGCGGCAGGTCCACCGCGCCCGCCGCGGTGGTGTAGCGGGCGGTGCCGGACAGGACGAGGTTGAACTCCAGCTCGGGGTGGATGTGGGAACGCGGCATCGGTCCCGAGGTCACGTGGAAGGCCCGCAGGCCGATCACCTGGGCGAGGGGCACGACCTTGAGAATACGCGACTCCTTGCCGAGGTGGCGTGGATGCCCGGCGGGGGCGCCGCGCAGGAGGGTGGAGACAACACCCCTTGATGCGGAGGCAGGCACCATGTCCGAGCTCGACGACTTCATGTTCGACCTCAACGGCTACCTGATCCTGGAGAACGCGGTCGATCAGGACCTGCTGGCGCGGCTCAACGCCGAGTTCGACGCCTTCCCGCGCGATCTGGCCCGCGGCGAGTGGTACCGGGGCGGCCAGCGGCGCGACTACACCCCGGAGACCGGGTTCGAGCTGCACCAGGCGGTGGCGGCGGGGCGGCCGTTCGAGGAGCTGATCGACCACCCGAGCTGGTTCGAGCTGGTCAAGCACTACGCGGGCGAGGAGGACAGCTACATCCCCGGCGTCTTCATCGACGAGACGATCGCCTCGATCAGGGAGTCGGGCGGGCACCATCCCGTGCACTCCGGCGGCTACCGTACGGCGCTGCGCTGCGGCTACCGCTACGACCACGGCGTCTTCCGCTGCGGTCAGGTCAACATCATCCTCGCGCTCACCGACATCGGGCCGGGCGACGGCGCGACGATGGTGGTGCCCGGCTCGCACAAGTCGAACTTCACGCATCCGCTGGCCGGCGACTACGCGCGCGGCGACCGCATGGACACCCTGCCCGGAGCGATCCCGGCGTACCTGAACAAGGGCGACGCGCTGCTCTTCGTCGACGGGCTGATGCACGGCGGCTCCACCCGGACGAACCCGGGTGAGCGCCGCGTCCTCATCTACCGCTACGGGCCAGTCTGGGCCGGCAGCCGCTACGGCTACGCCTACGACGACGCCTGGCTCAAGGAACTGCCGGAGCGGCGGCGCAGCGTGCTCTACCCGGTGCCGCGCGTCCACGTCGGCGACCCCTGCCCGGCCGAGCCCGGCGACCGCTGAGCGCCGGGGTCCCCGTCGTCGGCGAACAGGTGGCGGTCGTGGTGGGCGACGGCGTACTCGATGGCGCCGAAGACCACGCACTCCTCCCCCAGCGTCGAGGCGCGGACCTCGGGCATGCGCATGCACACGCGTTCGAGGCGCTCGCGCAGCGGCGGGAGCAGGACGTCGGCCGAGCGGGAGAAGCCGCCGCCGAGCACGACGACCTCCGGGTCGAGCAGCAGCACCATGGCGGCGGTGCCGACGGCCAGGTCGTCGACGAAGCGCCCGACGCAGTCCAGGGCGACGGGGTCGCCGTCCCTGGCCGCCGCGAGCGTGTGTCCCGCCGCGTCCTCGGGCGGCACGTCGGCGGGTACGGCGGGGCAGGCGTGCAGGTGTTCCGGGGCGTCGTACCAGCGCGCCTCGGGCAGCATGGCGATCTCACCGGCGGCGGCGCCGTACCCCCGGTGGAGTTTGCCGTCGATGATCAGGGCCGATCCCATGCGCCGCCCGATGTGCAGGAAGACGACGTCGCCGGCGCCGCGCGCGGCCCCGCGCTTGGACTCGGCGAGTACGGCCAGCCTGCTGTCGTTCTCGATCAGCACCTCGCACGGGAACATGCGGCGCAGTTCGGCCGCCAGGTCCAGGCCGCGCCAGGCGGGGATGGCGGCCGAGAAGACGACGTGGCCCTCGCGGGTGACCACGCCGTTGGTGCCGACGGCCACGGTCCAGAGGTCGCTCATGCGCTTGCCGCTCAGCGACAGGCAGCCGGCGACCGCGCGCTCTATGGCGGCCAGCCGGTCGGCGAGCGGGGCTTCCGGCAGGACGGGCTGCCTGGTCTCGGCCAGGACCTCGCCGTCGAGGTCGGCCAGCGCGGCACGGACGTTGTGCGCGCCTATGTCGATGCCCACCAGGTAGCCGCTGTCGGCGCGGAAGCGGTAGCGCCGGGCGGGGCGGCCCATGCTGCCCGCGGTCGGCGGGACCTCGACGACCCAGCCGAGTTCGATGAGCTCGTCGACGACGTCTTTGGTGGAGGGTCTGGACAGGCCGGTCCGCTCGGCCAGGGCCGACAGCGTGAGCGGCCCGGCCCCGCGCAGCTCGCGCAGGGCCGACAGCGAGTTGAGCTGTCTCAGCCGGGACAGGTCACCGCCGCGAAGGTTCGTCATCGTCCTCCCTAATGGAGCTTTCCTGGTTATGTGAGCAGTATGCCAGTGCGCACTTCGGCGCGTTTTCCTTGGTTTTCGCTACGGAATCGGCATTGACCCGCTGAATCTCACGGTGCTAGTAATGAAGCACTCCTTCGTAAGTAGCGAGAGGAAACAAGCCTGATGCCGTTCGCAGACGTCGGCGAGGTCAGCTGCGACCCCCGGAACGCGCTGGTCTTCGAACACGGCTGGCAGTCGTGGAGCCCGACAGGCGCCTACCGCCTGGACGACCGGCCGCCCCGTGCGGCCGACCCCACGATCCAGACCCTCTGCTACCGCCCCGAGACGCCGGTGCCCGCCGGCGTGTTCCAGGGCGAGGGCCTGCTCGCGATCGACCCCGGCGACGGTGGTCCCGTCGAGCTGTGGTCCGCGCCCGGCCCCCTGGACGTGCCCTCGATCCGGGCCCGGCGCGAGCACGACCGGCTGATCGTCTCCGCCGACGGCCCGGTACGGCACAGCCGTACGTCACAGGGCCTGGACCAGGCGCTGCGTGACTGGGCCCGCACGATCGCCACCGGGCACGCCCCCGAGTCGTTCCCCGCGGTGCCGCCCATGTGGTGCACCTGGTACGGCTACTGGGACAAGGTCACCGAGGCCGACGTCCTGGAGAACCTGGATCTGGCCCGCCGCCACCGCGTGGACGCCGACATGTTCCTCATCGACGACGGCTACGAGGCCGGGATCGGCGACTGGCTGGACTTACGACCGGAGTTCGGCTCGCTGGAGCGCGCGGTCGGCGCGATCACCGACGCGGGCAGGCGGGCCGGGATCTGGGTCGCCCCCTTCCTGGCGGGCCACCGCAGCCGGATCTTCCGCGAGCACCCCGACTGGCTGGTCCCCGGGGTTTCGGCCGGGCACATGTGGGACCAGGACCTCGCCGTCCTCGACGTCACCCACCCCGACGCCGCCGCCCACCTGGTCCACGTCTTCGAGCGGCTGGCCGCGCTCGGCCTGACCCACTTCAAGCTCGACTACATCTACGCCGGCGCGCTGCCGGGCCGCCGCCACCAGGACGTGGACCCGATCGCCGCCTACCGCAGGGGCCTGGAGCTGATCCGCGAGGGCGCGGGACCCGGCGCCACCATCCACGGCTGCGGCGCCCCGATGCTGCCCAGTCTCGGCCTGGTCGACATCATGCGGGTCAGCCCCGACATCGCCCCCACGCTGCTGCCGAGGTCCGGCGACATCAGCCAGCCGTCGCAGCTCGGCGCCCGCCTGGCCGGGGCGGCCAGGGAGTTCCTGCACACCCGCTGGTGGGTCAACGACCCCGACTGCCTCATCGCCAGGCCCGAGGTGGAGGCCCGCGAGGACTGGGCCGCCCACATCGCGGCCACCGGCGGGCTGCGCGGCTCCAGCGATCCGATCGCCGCGCTCGACGCGTGGGGGCTGGAGACGACCAGACGCCTGCTGGTCCCGACCAGGACGGATCCGTCGTGACGGCCGACGCGCGGCCCCTGTCGGCGGCGGCCGGCCGGCGGCGTCCCGGGACGGCGCGCCGCCGCTGGCACTCCCTGCACCCCTACGTGTTCGTCGCGCCGAGCCTGTTCGGCGTCTTCGCCTTCCTCCTGCTGCCCGTCCTCATCGTCTTCGGCCTCAGCCTGTTCGACTGGGAACTGCTGTCGGAGCCGGTCTTCGTCGGCCTGGACAACTACGTCGCGATGGCGGCCGACGGCACGGTCTGGAGCTCGCTCGGCGTCACCGTCCTGTACGTCCTGCTGTGCATCCCGCTGCAGACGGTGCTGGCGCTGGCGCTGGCGATGCTGGTGAACCAGAAGCTCAAGGGGATCAAGTTCTTCCGCGCGCTGTTCGTGATCCCCTGGATCGCGACGCCGATGGTGCTCGGCCTGGTCTGGAGCTGGATCTTCGACCCGAGGGACGGCGCGATCAACCGGTTCCTGGAGGTGTTCGGCGTCACCGGGCCCGCCTGGCTGTCGGAGACGTCGCTGGCGCTGCCGGCGGTCGCCCTGGTGAGCGTCTGGCAGAACACCGGCTACAACATGCTGTTCTTCCTCGCCGGGCTGCAGGGCATCCCGCAGGAGCTGCACGACGCGTCCTCCGTCGACGGGGCCACGCCGCGCCAGCGCTTCTTCCGCGTGACGCTGCCGCTGCTCAACCCCACGATGTTCTTCGTCATGGTGACCAACATGATCGGCGCCTTCCAGGCCTTCGACACGATCTACTCGATGACGGCGGGCGGGCCCAGCGAGTCCACGACGGTCTTCAACTACAAGATCTTCCACACCGCGTTCAGGGAGTTCGACTTCGGCTACGCGGCCACGCTGTCGATCCTGCTCTTCCTGATCATTCTGCTGGTGACGACGGCGCAGATCCGGTTCTTCAGCAAGCGCACCACCTACGACCTGAGCTGAGGCAGACCGTGAAGCGATTCCTCCTCTACGCCGTCCTCGTCGTCGGCGCGTTCGTCTCCGTCTTCCCCTATCTGCTGGTCGTGCTGACCGCCTTCAAGGACCGCGCCCAGCTCCACACCACCGCGCCGTGGCTGCCCGGCGACCCGATGACGACGGCCAACCTGGAGAAGCTGCTGGGCGGCGACTTCCCCTCCTTCATCCTGAACACCCTGCTCATGACGCTCGCGCTGACGGCCGGGCAGCTGGTGTTCACCACGTTCGCCGCCTACGCGTTCGCCAGGCTCCGCTTCCGCGGCAGGGAAGCGCTGTTCTGGATGTTCGTCGCGACGATGATGGTGCCGGTCGCGGTGACGGTCATCCCGCTGTTCCTCATCATGCGTCAGCTCGACCTCATCAACACCTGGGGCGGGCTGCTGGTGCCGTACATCCTCGGCACGCCGTACGGGATCTTCCTCATGCGGCAGTTCTTCCGCGGCCTGCCCGCGGGACTGGAGGAGGCCGCGCGCATGGACGGCGCGGGGCCGCTGACGATCCTGCTGCGGGTACTGCTGCCGCTGTGCAAGCCCGCGCTGGGCACGCTGGCGATCATCACCGTGATCTCCTCGTGGAACAGCTTCATGTGGCCGCTGATCATCACCAGCGGCGACGAGACCAAGGTCATCACCGTCGCCCTGGCGGCGCTCAAGGTGGGCATCGGCGTCGACTACACGGCGATCATGTCCGGCGGGCTGATCGCGCTGGTCCCGATGGTCGTGATCTTCATTTTCTTCCAGCGTTACATCGTCCGGTCGGTCGTGTTGACCGGGCTGAAGTGAAAGGCGTACCCCCCATGAAATCCCCCCGTCTCCGCCTCGCCCTGGCGGCGCTGACCCTGCTCCCCCTCGCCGCCTGCGGCTCCGGATCCTCCGACGCCGGCGGGCCGGTGACGCTCACCTACCGCATCTGGGACGAGCAGCAGAAGGTCGGCTACGACAAGGTCATGGCCGCCTTCGAGAAGGCCAACCCGAACATCAAGGTCAAGATCGAGGTCCTGCCCTGGGACGACTACTGGACCAAGCTCACCGCCGACGCGGTCGCGGGCAGCGGCCCCGACGTGTTCTGGATGCAGGTCACCTACTTCCCCGAATTCGCCACCAAGGGCGTGCTGGCCGACCTCGGCTCGCTCGGGCTGGACACCGCGAAGTACCACCCCAACGTCGTCGCCTCCAACACCTATGAGGGCAAGCTGTACGGCGTGCCCAAGGACTGGGGCATGCCCGGCGTCCTGTACAACAAGGACCTGTTCAAGAAGGCCGGCGTGGAGATGCCGGACAAGCTCACCTGGGCCCCCGACGGCTCCGGCACGCTGCTTGAGCTGGCCAGGAAGCTGACCGTGGACGAGGCCGGCAAGCACCCCGGCGAGGCCGGCTTCAACGCGGCCAAGACCAAGGTGTACGGCTTCGCCTCGGCCAACCACTCGCAGACCCAGTGGATGAACTGGATCGAGTCCAACGGCGGCAAGCTCATCGACAAGCCGTTCGGCAAGTACACCTTCAACGACGACGCCTCGGTCCAGGCGGTGCAGTTCGGCGTGGACCTGGTGAACAAGCACCAGGTCTCGCCGCCCGCGAGCCAGACGAACCCGCCCACCGGCACGGCCGCCGACATGTTCAAGGGCGGCCAGGTCGCCATGTACCCGGCCAACAACGCGCTGCTGCCGTTCGTGGCGCCCGAGGCGGCGTTCGAGATCGGCGTCGCGATGATGCCCGAGGGCCCCAAGGGCCGCTCGGCCAACATCAACGGCCTGGGCGAGGCGGTGTACGCCAAGTCGAAGCACCTGGAGGAGGCCAAGAAGCTCGCCGCCTACCTGGGCACCGAGGAGGCGCAGAAGTCGATGGCCGACCAGGGCTTCGCCTTCCCCGCGCTCAAGGGTGACGCGCTGGCGCAGGGCTACGTCGACTTCTGGAAGAACACCAAGAAGATCGACGTCACTCCGTACCTGGAGGAGTCCAAGGGCACGACGTTCAACATGCCGATCGTGACCGGCTGGACGGGCTTCGAGCAGAAGCTGAACTCCATCTTCAACGAGATCTACCTGGGCCGGCTCCCGGTGAAGCAGGGCCTCGACCAGGCCGTCACGGACGGCAACGCGACCATCAAGTAGGAGTTCCTCATGATCACCCGGCGATCGTTGTTCGCCGGGGGCGCCGGCGTGGGCCTGACCGCCGCACTGGGGGACTCCCCCGTGCGCGCGGCGGCCCGGCGCGCCCCCTTATCCGATGTCTTCCGGCTGGGTGTCGCCTCGGGCGAGCCCGCGCCCGACGGCGTGGTCCTGTGGACCCGCCTGGCCATGGATCCGCTCGCGCTCGACGGTCTTGGCGGCATGCCGTACCGGCCGGTGCCGGTGTTGTGGCAGGTCGCCAAGGACGAGAACTTCCGGCGGGTCGTGCGCGCGGGAGCCGCGGTGGCCCGCCCGGACGCGGCGCACAGCGTCCACGTCGAGTTACACGGGCTCGAGCCCGGCGCCGACTACTTCTACCGCTTCCGGGCCGGCTCCGAGATCTCGCCGGTCGGCAGGACCGTCACCGCCCCCGCCCCGGGCACGCGTAGCCGCGCGCTGAACCTGTCCTTCACCTCCTGCGCCGACTACCAGACGGGCTGGTTCACCCCGTACCGGCGCATGGCCGAGGACCAGCCCGACCTCATCGCCTTCCTCGGCGACTACTTCTACGAGTACGGCGACTATCGCGCCCCGGTGCGCGACCAGGCCGGCGGCGAGTGTGTCGACCTGGCCGGATACCGCCTGCGCCTGGCGCAGCACCGCGCCGACCCCGACCTGCAGGCGGCGCACGCGATCGCGCCCTGGACGGTGGTCTGGGACGACCACGACGTGGAGAACGGCTGGGCGGGCGACGTCCCCGAGCAGCCGGAGCCGCCGTTCCTGCCGCGCCGGGCCGCCGCCTTCCAGGCCTACTACGAGAACATGCCGCTGCGCCGCGCCCAGCGCCCCGACGGCCCGGCGCTGCGGCTGTACCGCAGCATCCGCTGGGGAGCGGTGGCCAACCTGCACCTGCTCGACACCCGCCAGTACCGCGACCTGTACGCCTGCACCGGCCGGTCCGGGACCGTCGGCCCGGAGTGCGCGGAGCGGTTCGCGCCGGAGCGGACCATCCTCGGCCGCCGGCAGGAGGCCTGGCTGGAGGGCGAGCTGCGCCGTTCCCGCGCCACCTGGGACCTGCTGGGCCAGCAGGTCTTCATGATGGAGATGGACTGGGTGAACGGCGAGGCCAAGGGCTGGTCCAACGAGGGCTGGGACGGCTACGTCGCCTCGCGCGACAGGCTGACGGCCGCCATCGAGGACAACCGGCGCAACGGCGTCGTGCTCACCGGCGACGTGCACTCCCACTGGGCGGGCGAGATCAGGCGCGAGTCCAGGCCGGTGGCGGTCGAGCTGGTCACCACCTCGGTGACCTCGGCGGGCGACGGCCTGGACGAGTACCCCAACACCAAGCAGCTCCTGGCCGAGAACCCGCACGTCAAGTTCTTCAACGGCCGGCGCGGCTACGTGCGCGCCAAGGTCACCACGAGCGAGATGAGGGTCGACTTCCGCTCGCTGCCCTACGTCACCCGGCCGGACGCCCCCGCCCACACCTCGGGCTCCTTCGTCATCGAACCCGGCAATCCCACCCTGAATCCAGCGTGACCAGGTGGGTTGATTTTCTGTACCCACTCCCATAGTGTCTGGGCATGATCTCTGTCGTCCTGGTGGCGGGCGCCTCGTCGGGCGTGGGGCTGGAGACCGCGCGGGCACTGGCCCGTCGCGGTCATCAGGTGTACGGAACCAGCCGCGTGGCGGCTCGCGTCGACATCCCGGGAGTGACCCCGCTCGCCCTGGAGGCCGGCGACGAACGATCCGTCCGGGCGTGTGTCGACCACGTCCTCGCCCGTCATGGGCGCCTGGACGCGCTCGTGTACAGCGTGGGCTTCTACGTCGCCGGGGCAGTGGAGGAGACCTCGGACGAACTGGCCCTGGCCCAGCTGGAGGCGTACCTGCTGGGCGCCCACCAGCTGGTCCGCGCGGCGCTGCCCGCCATGCGCGAGCAGGGCGCGGGCCGGCTGGTCCTGATGAGCTCCACCGCGGCCGTCGCCGCCATCCCGTTCCACGCGATCTACTCGGCCAGCAAGGCCGCCGTGAACCACTACGCCGAGGCGCTGCGTTACGAGGTCGCGCCGTTCGGAGTGCGGGTGGCGTGCGTCGAGGCCACCAGCGTGCGTACCGGGGCGGCGGCCGCGATGCGGGAGAGCGACCCGATCTCCGGCTACGAACCGGTACGCACGCGGGTCATCGAACGGTTCCGGCGGCTACAGATCGACGGCCCGTCCCCGGCGCCGGTGGCCGACGGCATCGTCCGGGCCGTCGAGGCCCGCCGCCCGCGCCCCGTCTACCGGATCGGGGCGCAGGCCCGCATGCTGCCGTGGCTGCGCGCCGTACTCCCCCATCCGGTGTTCCGGCGGCTGTACGGCCGCTTCTTCCACCTCAGCCGCCCTGGGTGAGCCGGATCGAGGTGGGGTCGAACAACCCGAGGACCAGGTTGAACGTGGCGTTCTTGGTGGCCACCAGCACGGTGGTGTCGGCGACGGGAACCAGGTCGCCGTTCTCGAACAGCGCCGACTCGGCCTCCAGCCACAGCTTGCAGCCCGCCTCGCCGGGCTTCAGCGTGGCCTCCTCGACCAGCTTGCCGTAGCGCTCGTTGGCCAGGTGGGCGAAGTTGGCCCCCTTGGGCGCCGCGGGCCCGCTCAGGAAGCCGACGAGCTGCGAGGGCAGGGTGACGCCGATCGGCAGCCAGGCCACGTCCCAGTCCTGGGTGGCGTTGAGCGATTCGGCCAGCTTGGTGTCCAGGACGCCGTTGAGCTTGATCTCGACGCCCAGCTTCTTCCAGGTGGCGGCCAGGTACTCGGCGGCCGCCTGGATGCCCGCGCCCTTCGTGGTGACGTAGAGGTAGCGCAGCGACAGCCGCTTGCCGTCCTTGACCCGGATTCCGTCGGGACCCGCCTTCCAGCCGGCGGCGTCCAGCCCCGCGGCGGAGGCGGCGGCGTCGAAGGCGGGCACGTGACCGGCCACGCTGTCACCCTTGCACGGCCTGGGCTCGGCGACCATGCCTGTGGCCGGCCTGCCCGTCCCGCTGGTGGCGATGCCGCCCAGTTCCGGCAGGTTGACGGCCTGGGTCAGCGCTTTGCGCACGGCCGGGTCCTTGGTGGGCCGGTCGTCGCCCTGGTGGTAGAAGAACTGGTGCTGACCGGCCGACGGCAGCATCTTGCCGATGCCGGGCGCCGCCTCCAGGCGCGTACGATCGGCGCCGTAGAACGTGGCCCCGTTGATGGACCCGGCCAGCAGCAGGTTCGCGGCGGTCTGCTCGTTGGGCACGACCTTCAGCACCACCTTGTCCGGCAGCCCCTTCGACGTGGCCCCGTTGGGACCCCAGGCGTAGTCCTTGCGGACCTCGAAGGTGTAGGAGTCGCCGGGCACGGCCGACTTCAGCACGAACGGGCCCGTACCGGACGTGGCCCGGGCGATGGACGCGCGGTCCTTCACGCCCTTGCCGCAGACGATGAACAGGCTCTCGGCGCTCTGCAGGATGAAGGAGAACGGCTTGGGCGTGGACAGCGTCACCGTCCCGGCGGCGTCGTCGGCCACGGCCTTCATTCCGACCGGCAGCAGGACGCCGTAGATGGGCGACTTGGTGGCCGGGTCGGCGATGTGGTTGACGTTCTGCGCGACGTCGGCGGGGGTGAGCCTGGAGCCGTCGGAACAGGTGACGTCCTTGCGCAGGGTGAAGGTCACCGAGTCCGGCCTGACCTCCCACTTCTGCGCGAGACCGGGCACGATCGTGCCGTCTTCGGTACTGGCGACCAGGGTGTCGTAGGCGACCGACAGCACCAGGTTCGTGGCGCCGAGCACGCCGGTGGCCGGGTCGAGCACACCGGGGTCGGCGGACAGGGCGTAGGTGAACGTGCCGCCCGCGACCGGACCACCCGCGGGGGCCTGCGTGCCCCCGCCACCGCACGCGGCCGCGGCCAGAGCCAGGGCGGCGAGCACCGCTGCTTTCTTCATGCACGAACAGTGGTACCTGCCCGCCGCCGCATCTTCGTGCCACCCGACGAAACTCCGCCCCGCCCTCGTGCCACACACCCGAGCCGTCGGCCCGATACGGTCCCGCACACGATCGAGCCGGAGCAGGCGTACCGATGCGGCAGGAGCCCGCGGCCAGATCGAGGAGCTCACCAGGTCGCTACAGGTGGCCGGTGAGTGTCCGGAGGTGGTGGTGCAGGGTGCGGGCCATCAGCTCGGGCGTCATCCGGTCCGGCCGGAGCACGCCCTCCAGCGTCAGTCCGTCGATGAGCGCGGCCAGCCGCTCGGTCTCCAGTTCCGCGTCCAGCGGGCGGCGCCTGGCCAGGCCGTCGACGACCCGGCGTACCAGCGTGCGCATGCCGTCGTAGGACTCGCGTGCCAGCGGCTCCAGCTCGGGCCGGGTGCGGGCGGCCGTCGCGAACGCCAGCCACACCGTGGTCTCCTGCCGCCGCTGATCGTCGAGCGGCAGCAGTTCCGACAACATCCGCTCCGCGCCCTCGGCCCTGGCGTCGCGATCCTGTTCGGCCAGCAGCGGCCCGGCCCGTTCCATCAGCCGCGCGGCCACCCGGTCGAGGCAGGCCCGCATCGCGAACACCATCAGGTCGGTGTGGCTGTCGAAGTAGTGCCTGACCGAGCCGATGGCCAGCCCGGCCTCCTCGGCGACGTTGCGCAGGGACGCGTGTTCGAAGCCCGCGCGGCGCACGACGCGGAACACCGCGTCCACGACCTCGTCCCTGCGCGCTTCCGGATCGACCACTTTCGGCATGTGGCCTTTATAGCACGACCTTGCTATTTTATTTGGCATGGACGTGCTAAAAATACTCCTCATCGTCGGCCTGATCGGCTATGTCGTGGCCGGGCGCATGCGCGGCCGGCCGCTCATCGCCAAGGACGTCTACGTGCCCCCGGTCGTCATGGCCGCCATCGGCGCGCACGGCCTGCCGCAGCGCGACCTGTCCGCGGCCGACCTCGGCTGGCTGGCCGTCACGATCGCGCTCGGGGTGCTCTTCGGCGTGATCCGCGCCGCCACCACCGTCGTGTACGCCCGCGAAGGCGTCCTCTGGCACCGCTACACCTGGAAGACCCTGGTGGTTTGGGCCATCACGCTGGCCATCGGCCTGGGGGTGGGCGCGCTGGCCGTGGCGGCGGGGATGCACGCCGAGGCCAGGTCCATGCCGCTGTCGATCGGCGCCGGGCTGCTCGGCGAGGCTCTGGTCATCCTGTTCAGGTCGCGGACGGCCGGCGTGCCGTACGCGGAGCGGGAAACCACCCGGCGGCCGCGCTGAGATCTCTACACTGAGGCCGCCCCTTCATCCGCGACCCCCGACCCAGCGAAGCAAGGGGTTGGACGGGCCATCCCGTCGCCACACGAGAACCGATCACCCAAAAGGAGATTGGAATGCGTAAGTCGTACAAAATCGCACTACCGGCCCTGCTGGCGGCCGGCCTGCTCACGGCGCCGGGCGCGCTCACCTCCACCGCCTCAGCCGCCACCGCCTCAGCCGCCACAGCCTCGACGGCCCAGGCGGCGAGCGCGATGGCCCTGACCCTCGACAGCGCCGGCTGCGAGGCGATCGCCCGGCGCTTCCTCTGTGAGGTCCACGTCAGCGGCGCGGTCGCGCCGGTCGCCATCCGCTGGTTCGTCAACGGCAACGCCATCCCGTCCTTCGACAACCGCTCCTTCGTGGGCATCGGCTGCCAGCCCACGTTCAGGTACGACATCCGCGCCGTGATCTCCGACGGCACCGGCGCGTCCGTCCAGTTCCACACCACCCCCATCTGCCGCTCGGGCACCCCATGACCGCCGGTGCGGCGGCCCGGCGGGCCGCCGCACCGTGGGTGGAAGGTCAGGCGGCCTCCTCCTCCCGGGGGAAGAAGGGGAGGGCCTCGTAGACCTGGTCGGCGGCGGCGAGGATCCGCCCGGCGTCGTCGACCGGCGGGTGGATGTACGCGTTGATCTGCCGCTTGACGTCCGCGCCCGCGGCGCCCGAGGCCATCACCTTGCGGTCCCAGCCCCGGGTGAACAATCCTCCTGCCCCGCCCAGGTCCAGGCACGTGACATAGGGAGCCGGCGTGAAGTCGCGCGGCGGCCGGCCGAGCAGGTCGGCCGCCGCGTTGTACCCGGCGACCTTGCCGAGCGGGACGGCGTGCTGGCAGGCCTGCATGACCGTGTGCCCGGCGTCGAACGGCGCCGCGGCCGTGTCACCGGCGGCGAACACCTCGGGCGACGCACGCAGGTGGCGGTCCACCGGCACCCGGCCGAGGTGGTCGAGTTCGCCGGAGACCTGCCGGGTGAGCTCGCTGGCGCGCAGCCCGACGGACCAGACCACCGCGTCCGCCGCGACCTTGGTCCCGTCGGACAGCACCGCGTACCCGTCGCCGACCTCCGTCACCGTGGTCGCGAGCCGGCGTTCCACGCCCAGTTCGTCCAGCGCCGCCTCGATGTGCGCGCGCGGGCCGCTGCCGAGCCGGTGCCCGACCACCTCCGACCGGTCCACCAGCAGCACCCGGCCGCGCGCGGCCAGCGCGGTCGCGGCCTCCAGCCCGACGAACCCGGCGCCGGCGACCACGGCGGAGTAGCCCTCGATCCCCCGCAGGTGGCCGGTCAGCCGCCGGGCGCCGTCCAGGGTGTCGATGTCGAAGAGCCGTTCCGCCCCCGGCAGCCCCCGGGGCCGCACGAGCTTGCTGCCCGCCGCCAGCACCAGGCGGTCGTAGCCGATCTCCACGCCGTCGGCCACCACGACGCGGCGGCCGGTGTCGATCGTGCTCACCGTGGCCCGCAGGTGCTCGACCCCGATCGGCCCGAGAATCCTGCTCAGCTCCACCTTGGCCAGGTCCGGCTCCGGCTCGTACAGGCGCGGCCGCAGCACCAGGTGCCCGTTCGGCGCGATGAGCGTGATGCGCAGGTCCGCGTCCGCGCGGGCCAGCGCCGCTCCCGCCGCGCTCCACACGCCCGCGAAGCCACCTCCGATGATCACAACGTGTGCCATCGTCCCGTCCTCTCTCAGCTTTCACCCCCGGGAACGGGGGTTTCGGCAGGGAGACAAGACAGAGGATTCAGATGTGACCGAGGTGGGCGAGTTTTTCGGGATTGGCCAGTCTCCTGAACGCCGTGATCCGCCCGCCGGCGACCTCCACGGTGTCGACCCAGACCAGTTTCCCGCCGGCGTAGGTGGCCATGGCCGGCCCGCCGTTCACCTCGATGATCCGGTACGCGTCGGGGCGCAGGATCTCGATCGTGCGCACGGCCAGCATGGCGATGAGCTCGGCGCCCTGGAGCGGCCTGCGTGCCGCGGTCACCTTGCCGCCGCCGTCGCCGACGTAGACGGCCTCGGGGGCCAGCAGTTCGATGAGCCCGGCCATGTCCCCCGCGTCGGCGGCCGCCTTGAACGCCTTGAGCACCCGTTCGACCTCGGCCTTGGACGCCCGGGGCGGCTCCTCGGCCGCGGCGACCCGCGCCCTGGCGCGGGAGGCGAGCTTACGGCTGGCGGCGGCCGTGTTCCCGAGCACGTCGGCGACCTGGTCGAAGGGGAAGCCGAAAACGTCGTGCAGCACCAGCGCGACCCGTTCGGCGGGCGTGAGCGTCTCCATGACCACCAGCATCGCGGTGCCCACCGACTCGTCGACCAGCACCTGGGCGGCGGCGTCAGGGCCGGTGAGCAGCGGTTCCGGCAGCCAGGGGCCCACATAGGACTCGCGCCGGACCCGCGCCGAGCGCAGCACGTTGTACGACGTCCTGGCGGAAACCGTCACCAGCCAGGCCCGCAGATCCCGCACCTCGGACAGGTCCGCGGCGGCGGCGCGCAGCCAGACCTCCTGCGTCACGTCCTCGGCCTCGGCCACGGTGCCGAGGATCCGGTAGGCCGCCCCGAAGATCGCGGGGCGATGCGCGTGCCAGTCCGCCTCCGCCGGCGTGCCGTTCGCCTCCACCCTGCTGGCCTCCTCGCATCGGTGAGCGGCCTCCGATTCTAGGCAAAGAGCTCAGCCGCTCACGTCTTCGAACACCCGCAGGAAGTTCTCACCCAGGACGCAGCGGATCCGCTCGTCCCCGTGGCCGCGAGACTCCTCGTCCTTCAGCAGGCAGCCGCCCATGTTGTCGATGATCCCGCCGGCTCGACGCTCAGCCGTTGAGGACCTCGCGCAGCTTGCGGGCGAAGGCCTCCGGCTGCCCGGCGTAGCCGAACTCGCCGCCGAGGAAGCCGCCGTGGTGGCTGGGGAAGACCGTGGCACGCCGGCCGAGCAGTTCGGCCGTCGCCACCGCGGTGCGTCCGGTGAAGACGTCCGCCGACTCCTCCCCCACGGCGACGACGATCCGCGTCGGGGCCGCGGCGAGCGCGCCGGCGTCGGGCCGGTAGCCGCTGACCGCCCAGGACCGGTCGGACAGCAGCGGGTCGTCGCGCGAGCCGTCGTCCCCGGCCGGCATCCCGAACGCGGCCGGATCCGGCGCGGGCTGGGCGAAGTAGTCGTCGGTGAACTCGCCCTTCCACCCGGTCATCACCATGAAGGCCGCCATCCCGGCGCCCCAGCCGTTCTTCTCGTACGCCTCGCGGACGCCGGCCCTGGCGCGCTCGGCCGCTTCGGCGTCGGGCAGCACCGGGATGAGCGGCGGCTCGTGCGCCACCAGCGTGACGACGTCGCCGGGGTGGGCGGCCACAAGCGCGAGCGCGGTCACCGCGCCGCCGCTGCTGCCGAACATGTCGACCGGGCCCGCGCCGAGGGCCTCGATGATGGCGTGCACGTCGCCGGCCTGCGTGGTGGGCGTGTGGTCGTGCCGGCCGTCCTTGCGGGTGCTGCGGCCGAGCCCGCGCGGGTCGTAGGTGATCACCGTGCGCTCGGCGGAGTGCTCCGCCAGCGAGCTGAACCCGGTGGCATCCATGGGCTGGCCGATCAGGAACAGCGGCGGGCGTCCGTCGGCCGTGGGCAGCGGCCCGTGAACGTCGTAGACGAGGTCGACCTCGGGAGTCGTGAGCGTGTGCGTGGTCATGACGATGGAGACCCCTTTCGTGCCGGTAACTCATCGGACCCTACTCCGGCCCCCTGACGAACTCGTGAATGCGCGCCCGGCGCTACCCTGACCTCTGTGAATCCTCCAGCCCGTGACCCCGGCCGGCGTATCCGCGACACCCTGGACCGGCTCGACCGCGACGTCGACGCCTGGTTCGCGACCGCCGATCCGGCCGGCCTGCCGTACCTGATGCCGCTGTCGTTCCTGTGGGACGGCGAGGCGATGCTCGTCTCCACGTCCAGGACGAACCCGACGGCCAGGTTCCTGGAGGCCACCGGCAGGGTGAGGGTGGCGCTCGGGCTCACGCGCGACGTCGTCCTGATCCACGGCGAGCTCCGTGAGGTGATCCCGTCCGCCGAGCTGCCGGCCGAGGTCGGCGACGCGTTCGCCGCCAAGGCCGGTTTCGACCCGCGTGAGCAGGGCGGCTCCTATCCCTACTACCGCATCGTCCCGCTCCACGTGCAGGCCTGGCGCGAGGTGAACGAGCTCGCCGGGCGCGACATCATGCTCGACGGCAAGTGGCTTGACGTGACGTAGAGCGAGGTTTGTCGGGGGCGGCGGCTATGGTCCCGGCCATGATCGCTTGTTTGGGACGGGCCGCGGTGACGGCCCGCAACGCCCCGGCGGACGGGGCACCCGCGTGAACCCCTGGCGGGAGGCCCTCGACCGCATCGAGGCGGGCGAAGACGAGGAGCTGGCGAGGTTCCTGGACGGGCTCAACGACCTGGGGCGGCGCGCGGTCGCCGTGCAGTTGCCCGCCCACCTGGCCGAGGAGCTGCGCGGCGGGGTGGAGGCGCGCTGGGAGATCGAGGGCATGGCGCCCGGCTACCGGCTGGCGGGCGCGGCCTGCTTCACCGGCGCCCGCCAGGTGGCGGCCTGGCTGAACCGCAGGGAGCTGCGCCGCCCGGCCGACGCCGAGCGCGACGCGCGCCGGATCATGTCCGTGCTGCGCGACCGTGGCGTGGAGTGGCGTCGTGAGCTGGCCTTACGGCTGGCGGACGGGCTGCGCCGGCCGACCGGCAGGTCGCGGCGGCGCGACGAGGCGATGCCCGGCTGGGATCTGACCGCCGCCCTGGTGGCCGATACGGGTATCGAGCCGCCGGACGGTGACGCCTTCGTCGCCGGCTGGGTGGAGGGGCTGGTGCTGCGCCGGCGCTGGAACCGCGGCGGCGGCCTCGACGACGATCCGCTGCTCGGTTTCCTGGTGCCGCGCCTGTTCACGGCGCTGGGCGTGGCCGGTCCGCTGGCCCGGGACGAGCGGTGGAACTCGGGGCTGAGCATTCTGGCCGAGCTGGCCGTGCTGGCCGACGAGGGCAAGGTGGCGCGCGCGACGCTGGTCGGCGGCTGCGCCCGGCGGTTCCTGACCGATGGCCCGGCCGAGGAGATCGCCCCGTTCGTCCGGCTCTGGCGGTTGCTGGCACCGGAGCCGGACGAGCTTCCCGTTCTCGACTTCGTCCGCCTGCTGCCGCGGGCGTCGTCGCCGCTGGCGCAGCTCGCGCTGGAGGAGCTCGGGCGGGCGGAGAGCGCGGGGCTGCTGGACGACGAACTGTTCGCCGAGGCCGTGGGGGCGCTGGCGTACCGGCCGGAGAAGACGTTCGTGCGGGCCGCCGTGCGGTGGCTGGCGCGCACGCCCGCGCCGAGGGGCGGCGGCGCGGTGGGCGCGCTGGCTCCGGTGTTCGAGGTGAACACCCCGGCTCTGCGTGAGCGCGCGGTACGGCTCGCGCTCACGCTGGCCCCGCACGCCGCCGGCACCGGCCGGGAGGCGATCCGCGCGGCCGCCGGCCTGCTGCCCTCCGGCCCGCGGGAGCAGGTGGCCGCCGCCTATGGCGCGAGCGCCGTGATCGAGCCCGAGCCCCCGGTCGGCGCCGTCCTGCGCGCGAGCGGGTTGCCCGCCCTCGCGCCGCCGTTGGCCGCGCCGGGCGAGGTGGTCGCGGCGCTGCGGGAGCTGGGCGGGCCGGAGGAGCCGCACGCGTGCGAGCGGGTGCTGGCCGGGCTGGTCGAGCTGGCCCACCGCGACCGCGACGCGATGGCGGCGGCGCTGCGGCCCTGGTGGGAGCGGCGCTTGCCGGTGCCCGCCGGCTCCGGCCCGCACGTGTTCGACCACTTCCTCAGCCACGACCGCGGGGTGCACGCCCTGCTGGCCCGATGCGCGCTGGCGCTCGTCGCACCGGAGCGGAGCCGGGAGGTGAGCGCGGCGTCGGCCGGGTCGGACGCCTACCACGCCGCCCACGACTGGCCGCCCCAGATCCTCCTGCGGCGCCGCCTGGAGGAGGTGATCGCGCTCTTCGAACGCGAGCGGAGCGTTCCCGCGCTGCTGGCCACCCCGACCGAACCCACCGGCCACGTCGCCGCCGCGACCCTGGTGGAGCGGATGGAGACGCTCGGGAACGGCGAGCCGCTCCCCGCCGACTTCGAGCAGGCGCTGCTGCGGCTGCCCCGCCGCACCGACCCCGGACTGCAGGCCCGGGCGGAGAAGCTACCGACGCGGGCGGGGCGGACCCTGGCCGCCTGGCTGCGTGCGGGCGGGTGGCCGGACCCCGCCGTGACGTGGGAACTGCACGAGGAGCCGGCCGCCCACACCTGGACCCGTCAGTTGCGCCCCACGATCAAGCCGCCCGCCGGCCTGCCCGGATGGCTGGCGGAGCTGTGGATGCTCCAGCCCCGCCACGTCTATCTCTCCTACCCGCGCGACGCCATGTGGTGGCCGACGATCATGCCTTCGCACCGCGAGATCGTGGCCACCGCGCTCGTGCGCTGCATGCCCCTCATCCCCGAGGCGAACGACGTCAGGACGGACGCCCTGGCCGCCCTGGCCCATGGCGAAGGCCCCGTGGGCCAGGCCACCGCCCTCGCGATCGCGGGCGGTCTCGGACACCGGCGCGACGCCCGGCGTGCGGCGGCGCTCGACGCGGCCCGCACGCTGGCCGCCCGCGGGCAGTTGCCCGCCGGCGACCTCGGATGGGCCCTCGCGAAGCTGCTCCGGCACCAGCTCGTCCCGCTCAAGCAGGTCACCGGCTCGCTCGGCGACCTGACCGAGACCGGCGCGCACGCCGAGGTGTGGCACGCGCTCGCCGTGGCACTCCCGCCCCTGCTGCCCGGCCCCGGCGAACGACCGCGCGCCGGGCTGGGCGACCTGCTGGGCGTCGGCGTAGAGGCGGCCGCGCTCGCGGGCGCGCGGGCCGAGATCACCGGACTGGCCGAGATGGCCGCGCGCAAGGGCTCGAGCCTCGTCCTGTACGAGGCCCGCCGCCTGCACGAGACCATCTCCGCGTGACCCGGCCGGTGCCCGTCGCGCGCGGGCACCGGCACCCCGGGTCAGATCTCGTCGACGGACATCGCACCCTCGTTCGGGCGCCGGGCCAGGTCGATGCCGAGCTCTTCCGCCGCCCGGAAGACGTCCTCGTCGGTGTCGCGCAACTCGATGGACATGCCGTCGCTGGAGAGCACCTCGACGTTCAGGCACAGCGACTGCATTTCCTTGATGAGCACCTTGAAGGACTCCGGAATGCCCGGCTCGGGGACGTTCTCGCCCTTGACGATGGCCTCGTAGACCTTGACCCGGCCGAGGACGTCGTCGGACTTGATGGTCAGGAGCTCCTGCAGGGCGTAGGCCGCGCCGTAGGCCTCCAGCGCCCACACCTCCATCTCACCGAAGCGCTGGCCACCGAACTGGGCCTTACCGCCGAGCGGCTGCTGGGTGATCATGGAGTACGGGCCGGTGGACCGGGCGTGGATCTTGTCGTCCACCAGGTGCAGCAGCTTCAGGATGTACATGTACCCGACGGCGATCGGATACGGGAACGGCTCCCCCGAACGTCCGTCGAACAGCACCGCCTTTCCGCTCTCCTGCACCAGCCGGTCGCCGTCGCGGGTCTCCAGCGTGTGCCCGAGCAGGCCGACGATCTCCTCCTCGTTCGCGCCGTCGAAGACCGGCGTCGCCACGTTGGTACGCGGCTCGACCCGCTCGTAGCCCTTCTCCCGGAGGCGCTGCGCCCAGGCCTCCCGCACACCGGTGATGTCCCAGCCGCGGGCGGCGATCCACCCCAGATGGTTCTCCAGGACCTGCCCGATGTTCATCCGGCCGGGCACGCCCAGCGGGTTGAGGATGATGTCGACCGGCGTGCCGTCCTCGAGGAACGGCATGTCCTCGACGGGCAGGATCTTGGAGATGACGCCCTTGTTGCCGTGGCGGCCGGCGAGCTTGTCACCGTCGGTGATCTTACGCTTCTGGGCCACGTACACGCGGACCAGCTCGTTGACACCGGGGGGAAGCTCGTCGCCCTCCTCGCGGGAGAACACCCGAACCTCGATGACCTTGCCCGACTTGCCGTGCGGCACCTTCAGCGAGGTATCGCGCACTTCGCGGGCCTTCTCGCCGAAGATCGCGCGCAGCAGCCGCTCCTCGGGGGTCAGCTCGGTCTCGCCCTTGGGCGTGACCTTGCCGACGAGGATGTCGCCGGGCTCGACCTCGGCGCCGATGCGGATGATGCCGCGCTCGTCGAGGTCGGCCAGGAGCTCCTCGGAGACGTTCGGGATGTCCCGGGTGATCTCCTCGGGGCCCAGCTTGGTGTCACGGGCGTCGACCTCGTGCTCCTCGATGTGGATCGAGGACAGGACGTCGTCCTGCACCAGCCGCTGCGACAGGATGATCGCGTCTTCGTAGTTGTGGCCCTCCCACGGCATGAACGCCACGAGCAGGTTCTTGCCCAGGGCCATCTCGCCCTGGTCGGTGCAGGGACCGTCGGCGATCACCTGGTTGGCCTCGACCCGGTCGCCTTCGACGACGATGGGCTTCTGGTTGAACGAGGTGCCCTGATTGGAACGCTTGAACTTGGCCACCCTTGAGGTGATGCGGGTGCCGTCGTCGTTCATCACGGTGACGTAGTCGGCGGAGACCTCCTCCACCACACCGGCCTTCTCGGCCATGATCATGTCACCGCTGTCGGTCGCCGCACGGTACTCCATGCCGGTTCCGACCAGCGGCGCCTCACTCCTGAGCAGAGGTACGGCCTGCCGCTGCATCCCCGCCCCCATCAGGGCGCGGTTGGCGTCGTCGTGCTCCAGGAAGGGGATCATCGACGTGCCCACCGACACCGTCTGGTGCGGTGACACGTCCATGTAGTCGACTTCCTCGGCACGGGCGAGTTCGGTGTCACCGCCCTTGGTGCGGACCAGGACGCGGGACTCGGCGAAGGTGCCGTCGGCGTTGAGCGCCGTGTTGGCCTGCGCCTTGACGAAGCGGTCCTCCACGTCGGCGGTCAGGTAGTCGACCTGGTCGGTGACCTTGCCGTCGACGACCTTGCGGTAGGGCGTCTCGACGAAGCCGAAGGCGTTGATCCGGCCGAAGCACGCCAGGTAGCCGATGAGGCCGATGTTCGGGCCTTCCGGCGTCTCGATCGGGCACATCCTGCCGTAGTGGGACGGGTGCACGTCACGCATCTCCACACCCGCCCGCTCCCGCGACAGGCCGCCGGGGCCCAGCGCGGACATGCGGCGTCTGTTGGCCAGACCGGCCAGGGGGTTGGTCTGGTCCATGAACTGCGACATCTGCGAGGTGCCGAAGAACTCCCGGATCGAGGCGACGACCGGGCGGATGTTGATCAGGGTCTGCGGCGTGATCGCCTCGACGTCCTGGGTGGTCATCCGCTCACGCACGACGCGCTCCATCCGGGCCAGGCCCAGGCGGACCTGGTTCTGGATGAGCTCCCCGACGGTGCGCAGACGACGGTTGCCGAAGTGGTCGATGTCGTCGATCTCCGCGCCTTCAACCCCCGCGTGAAGGCGAAGCAGATAGTCGATCGTGGCGACGAGGTCGTCCTCGGTCAGCGTGGTGCGGGTGATCTCCGCGTCCACGTCCAGCTTTTTGTTGATCTTGTAGCGGCCGACCTTGGCGAGGTCGTAGCGCTTGGGGTTGAAGTAGAGGTTCTCCAGCAGGGCCTTCGCCGACTCCTTGGTCGGCGGCTCGCCCGGACGGAGCTTGCGGTAGATGTCGAGCAGGGCGTCGTCCTGGCCGGCCGTGTGGTCCTTCTCCAGGGTGGCCCGCATCGACTCGTACTGGCCGAAGCGCTCCAGAATCTGCTCGTTGGTCCATCCGAGCGCCTTCAGCAGCACGGTGACGGGCTGCTTGCGCTTGCGGTCGATGCGGACGCCGACGCTGTCGCGCTTGTCGATCTCGAACTCCAGCCAGGCGCCACGCGAGGGGATCACCTGGCAGCTGTACAGGTCCTTGTCGGAGGTCTTGTCGAGGGCGCGGTGGAAGTAGACGCCGGGAGAGCGGACGAGCTGGGAGATGATGACCCGCTCGGTGCCGTTCACGATGAACGTGCCCTTCGGGCTCATCAGCGGGAAGTCGCCCATGAACACCGTCTGGCTCTTGATCTCACCGGTGGCGTTGTTGATGAACTCCGCCGTCACGAAGAGCGGGGCGGTGAACGTCATGTCCTTGTCCTTGCACTCCTCGACCGAGTGCTTGGGCGGCTCGAACCGGTGGTCGCGGAACGACAGGGACATGGTCCCGGAGAAGTCCTCGATCGGGCTGATCTCTTCGAAGATCTCTTCCAGGCCGGACTGGGGCGTGATGTCCTTGCGCGCCCGCCAGTTGTCGTTGCCCAGCAGCCAGTCGAAGGATTCGGTCTGCATGGCCAGCAGGTCGGGGACTTCGAGGGTCTCCTGGATGCGGGCGAAGGAGAGGCGAGGTGGAGCGGTGCGTGAAGCTGCCAACAGTTGTCCTTCCGAGGCGGCGCGGATGGATCCGAGCGCACGCATGCCGGACGCCCCGTCAATCGCTAAGCGAAAGCGGGGCACCAAAGGGTCGTGCGAAACGGCAGCATACCCTAAAACACAAACAGAAGTCCACAACTACTTTGCTTGTCAACCTCAACGCATTTTCATTATTACACGCCTCGAAGGGCCTCGTCAATTCGAAAAAATCGTCCACGAGAGGCATCGCCGTAGGGCGCAAGAGTAGGTGGTCCGGCGGAGCGGACGTGAGGGAAAGGGGAAGACCCGCGCCTTTCCACTCTCAACGTATAGCGCACCGGGGGGCTTGCGGCAAGACCCCCGGCATGCCGCATACTCGCTGGCCGAGGCCAGAACCTGCGGAAACGGGGGACAGAATGCGGGTATTGCTGACGACGTACGGCTCGCGCGGCGACGTCGGACCCATGCTGGGACTCGCGGTGCGGCTGCGGGAACTCGGCGCCCCCGACCGCCGCGGACGCCTCCCGGCGCGTGTCCCAGCCGGCCGGACCGCGCCCTGGAGACGGCGCTGACCCCGGGCCCGCCACACGGGCGGGCACCCTGGCCGCGACCATACAACCCAGATTCGCCACCGAAGGACGTGAACCACCTGAACACCAGCGCGTTCGACCTACCCGCCCACCTCGCCCCCAAGGCAGGCCCGGCGCTGATCGCCGACGACGAGCGGCACTTCGCCGCCATCGCGCGCAGCCTTGAGCAGTCGATCGCCGAGCTTTCCGGCCGCCTGGACGCCGAGCGCAGGGCGCCGGGCGGCAAGGGGCGGCAGGCGCTGGACCGGGACCTGGAGATCCACCGGATCTCGGCCCGCCTGCGCGCGCTGCGCCGCTTCGGCCTCGACCTGTGCCTCGGGCACATGGTGAGCGCGGACGGCGCCGAGCCCGTGTACGTCGGCCGGCTCGGCCTCACCGACAGCGACGGCCGCCGGCTGCTGCTCGACTGGCGCTCCCCCGCGGCCGAGCCGTTCTTCGGCGCCACCCACGGCAACCCGATGGGGCTGGCCAGCCGCCGCAGGTACCGCTGGACCCGCGGCCGGATCAGCGACTACTGGGACGAGGTGTTCACCTCCGACGGGTTCGAGGGGCACGCCGCGCTCGACGACCAGTCCGCCTTCATCGCCAGCCTGGGCAGCAGCCGCTCGCCGCGGATGCGCGACGTGCTGGGCACCATCCAGGCCGACCAGGACGCCATCATCCGCGCGGGCTCGCGCGGCGCCCTGGTCGTCGACGGCGGTCCCGGCACCGGCAAGACCGTCGTCGCCCTGCACCGCTCGGCCTATCTCCTCTACTCCGATCCCCGTCTCGGCCACCACCGTGGCGGCGTGCTGTTCGTCGGTCCGCACCAGCCCTATCTGGCGTACGTCGCCGACGTACTGCCGAGCCTTGGCGAGGAGGGCGTGCAGACCTGCACCCTGCGCGACCTCGTCGCCGAGGGGGCGGGGGCGACGGCCGAGGCCGACCCGGAGGTGGCCCGGCTGAAGTCGTCGGCCGAGATGGTGACGGCGATCGAGCCCGCCGTCAGGTTCTACGAGAACCCGCCCGCCAAGCCGATGACGGTCACGACCCCCTGGTCCGACATCCGGCTGGGCGCCGAGGACTGGGCCGAGGCGTTCGAGGCGCCGGACCCCGGCACGCCGCACAACGACGCGCGCGAGCAGATCTGGCAGGAACTGCTCACGATCCTGGTGGACCGGCACGACGGCGAGGCACCCGAGCACCTGCTGCGCAAGTCTCTGACACAGAACAGGGAACTGCGCGAGGTCTTCAACCGCGCCTGGCCGCTGCTCGAAGCGGCCGACCTCGTCGGAGACCTGTGGACGGTGCCCGCCTACCTGCGCCTGTGCGCGCCCTGGCTCAGCATCGACGAGATCCGCACGCTGCAGCGCCAGGACGCGCAGGCCTGGACGGTGTCCGACCTGCCGCTCCTGGACGCGGCCCGCCAGCGGCTCGGCGACCCGGAGGCCGCCAAGCGCCGGCGCCGGCGCAAGGCCGCCGCGGAATCCGAGCGCGCCCACATGGCCGAGGCCATCGACCGCCTGCTGGAGGCCGACGACGACGGTGAGGGCGCGGTGACGATGCTCCACGGAAAGGACCTGCAGGACGCGCTGGTCGACGAGGGCGCGCCACCGGCCAGCGACCTGGACGTGCTGGCCGGGCCGTTCGCGCACGTCGTCGTGGACGAGGCGCAGGAGCTGACCGACGCCGAATGGCAGATGCTGCTGCTCAGGAACCCCTCGCGCAGCTTCACCATCGTCGGGGACCGCGCGCAGGCCAGGCACGGGTTCACCGAGTCGTGGGAGGAACGGCTGAAGCGGATCGGGCTCGACCGGGTCACCCTGGCCTCCCTGAGCGTCAACTACCGCACGCCCGAGCAGGTGATGGCCGAGGCCGAGCCGGTCATCCGGGCCGCGCTGCCCGACGCCAACGTACCGACCTCGATCCGCCGCGGCGACCTGCCCGTGGTGCGCGGACCGGTCTCCGACCTTCAGCAGATCCTCGACACGTGGCTCGCCGGGAGCGCCGACGGGATCGCCTGCGTCATCGGCGACCCCACGTTCCGGGCGACGCCGCGGGTGCGCTCGCTGACGCCGGAGCTGTCGAAGGGGCTGGAGTTCGACCTCGTCGTCCTCGTCGACCCGGACAGGTTCGGCGAGGGCATCGAAGGGGCGGTCGACCGGTACGTCGCGATGACGAGAGCGACGCGGCAGCTCGTCATCCTCACCGGTTCGTAGGGTGCGTGCGCCTCCGGGTCACAGGTTCACGCCTGTGGCCCCGGCGGCGTACGCGCGCAGGTGGCGCTCGGCCAGCGCGGGCGAGAGCGTGGGCACGGCCATCGTGATGTGCAGGCCGTAGCCGTCCTCCAGCGTCACGAGGTTACGCGCGATCGCCAGCGGATCGTCGCTCAGCGTGAACGCGCCGCAGGCGGCGCCCGCCTGCAGGATGGCCGCGTAGATGCCGACCTGCCGCTCGTAGAGCTTGATGTAGGCGGCGGCGCAGGCGGCGTCGCGCCTGGCGATGGCGCCCAGCTCGTACAGCAGGACGCACAGCTCGTCGCGCGGGTCGCCGGGCAGGCCGCTGGAGATCATCGCCGACAGCTGGCGCCGCGGGTCGCTCTCGTGGCGCACGACGGCCTCGCGCTCGTCGCAGAACCGCTCGACGGCCTCGCGGTGCACCTCCCGCAGCAGTTCGGTGAGGCCGGGGAAGTAGTAGAGCACCGAGCCGGAGGACATGCCCGCCTCCTCCGAAACGTCGCGCAGGCGCAGGCCCAGAAGTCCCCGCTCGACGACGCTGCGCCTGGCCGCGGCGATGAGATGGGCGCGCCGCTCGTGGGCGCGGCTCGGTCGTGCCATGGCACCTCGCATTCTTTGAAGGCATCTCAAACTTTAGTCGGCCGCTATTGACTGCGGTTCAGCGGAGTTCTTTGATGCTTGTTAAAAGTATGGAGGCGCGGATGAGCACGTCACAGACCCGTCCCGGTGCCCGGCTCAAGCGCGGGCTGCGCGCGTTCGGAACTCTCCTGATCGTCCTGTCGGCCATCACTCCCGCCTCGTCCGTCTTCATCATCGGCCCGGGCGTGGTCCGGCAGGCCGGGACGGGCGCGTTCTGGAGCTACGTCCTCGCCGCGGTGGTGGGCGTCTTCATGGCCTTCGTCTACGCCGAGCTGTCGTCGGCCTATCCGCTGACCGGCGGCGAGTACACGATCATCGGCAGGACACTCGGCCGGCTGCCCGGTTTCCTGGCGCTGGTTCTGGTCCTGGTCACGCAGCTGCTGATCCTCGCGGTGATCGCCCTGGGCGTCGGCACGTACCTGGGCGTGCTGTTCCCCGGCCTGCACGGTCCCCTCGCGGGCGCGGTCACCGTCGCCCTCGCCGCCGCGGTGGCGGTCTTCGACATCCGCTTCAACGCCGTGGTGACCGGTGTCTTCCTGGCCCTGGAGATGCTGGCCCTGCTCGCGCTGTCGGCCATCGGCGTGCTCAACGTCGAGCGTCCCTTCACCGACCTGCTGGTGAACCCGGTCGCGCCCGACGGCTCCCCCGCCACGCTCGGGCTGATCGCGCTCGCCACCGCCGTGGCGATCTTCTCCTACAACGGGTACGGCTCCGCCGTCTACTTCGGCGAGGAGACCCACGGCGCCCGGCGCAACATCGCCCGGGTCATCCTGTGGGCGCTGGCCATCACCGTGGCCGCCGAACTCATCCCGATCACCGCCGTCCTGCTGTCGGCCGGCAGCCTCGATGGCGGCAACGTGGTCCAGCAGGTCGTCGCCGAGCACGGCGGCGGCACCCTGAACACCCTGATCAGCCTGGGCGTCGCCCTGGCCATCGCCAACGCGGTGATCGCCATCATGCTGCTCACCGCGCGCCTGATCTTCAGCAGCGCCCGCGACGCGACCTGGCCGGCGCGGGTCAACGCCCTCTTCGGCCGCATCCACCCGCGTTTCGGCACCCCCTGGACCGCGACGATCGCCGCCGGCGCGGTCAGCGCGGCGCTCTGCTTCGTGCCGGAGCGCTACCTCCTGGTCGTCACCGGCACGTCCCTGGTGGTGATCTACGCCGCCCTCTGCGTCGCCGTCATCGGCGGCCGCCGCAACGGCAGCACCGCCCACGGCGTCTACCGGATGCCGTTGTACCCGCTGGCCCCCGTGGTGGCCCTGGCCGCGCTGGCGTACGTGATCTACACCAGCGCCATCGACCCCGTGATCGGCCGCCCCAGCCTGATCGTCACCGCCGCCATCCTGGTGGCGGGCACGGTGGTCTACCTCACCGTCGTACGGCCGCGCGGAACCTGGACCCTCCACGACACCGCCGACGACCCCGAATGACCAGCAGAAGCAGGAACTGAACGACAGGTCGATTACGGATCTTCCGCATAACGCTCTAGCATTCCATTATCCGGAATAAGCGAGGGAGGCGTTATGGCGGAGACCCAGTCACCGGTGGGAAGCGTGGACCGTGCCCTGCTGATCCTTCAGGAGATCGGCAGGCACAGCCGCGGAGTCACGCTCGACGAGCTGGCCACGCGGCTCGGGCTGCCCAAGAGTTCGCTGCATCGGCTGCTCGGCGCGCTGAAGCACCGGGGGTTCGCCGCGCAGCCCGAGCCGAGCGGGCCGTACTTCCTGGGCACCGAGATGCTCGCGACCGCGTTCAGGTTCTACGAGAGCATGGATCTGCGCACGCTCGTGCGGCCGTTGCTGCTGCGGCTCAGCGAGGAGTTCGCCGAGACCGTGCACATGGCGACGCTCGACGGCATCGAGGTGGTCTACCTGGACAAGGTCGAGGCGGTGCGCTCGATCACGATGACCTCGGTGGTGGGCGGGCGCAACGCCGCGCACTGCACGGGCGTGGGCAAGGCGCTGCTGGCCTGGACGTACCCGAGCGACGAGGCCATCAAGGGCTGGGCCGAGCGGTTCGGCCCGCTGGCGACCAGGACCCGCAACACGATCACGAACCCGGCGAAGCTGGCCACCCACCTCGATCAGGTACGGCGCCGCGGTTACGCGCTCGACCTGGAGGAGAACGAGCCGGGCGTGCGGTGTGTGGCGGCCCCCCTGTTCCTGGGCAGGACCGCCCCGGTCGCCGCGGTGAGCGTGACCGCGATCAAGGACAGGATGCCCCCGGCGCGGATGGAGGAGCTGGGCAACAGCCTGCGCAAGGCGATCGCCGAGCAGGGCTGACGGTTGACAGCCCGATTCCGGGATGATGGTGTGAGCTGGACGTGGAATTTGATTCTGTATAGCGGAAAGAAGGAGGAACCATGGAGCCGGAGGTCGTCCCCGTGCCGCGGGCGAGCCTGGGTGAGGGACCGCGCTGGGACGGGCACACGGGCACGCTCCTGTGGGTCGACATCCCGGCCGGGCTCGTGCACCGGCTCGATCCGGCCGACGGCTCGCACGAGGTGACCGAGGTCGGCCGGCCGGTGGGCGTGGCGGTGCCCAGGACCGGCGGCGGGCTGGCCTTGGCCGTGAGGGACGGCTTCGCCGTACTGCGGGACGGGGGCGGGCCGCGCGACGAGCGCGGGGTCCGCGACGGGCGCGGGCTGGAGGTGGTCGCGGCGGTCACGGCCGGCGAGCGGCCGGGCAACCGGATGAACGACGGCGCCTGCGACCGCGCCGGGCGGTTCTTCGCCGGGACCAAGGCCGAGGACGACACGCCGGGCGCGGGCGCTCTCTACCGGCTCGACCCCGACGGCCGCTGCGAGCGGGTGCTGGAAGGGGTCTCGATCTCCAACGGCATCGCCTGGAGCCCGGACGAGCGGCTGCTCTACTACGTGGACACCCCGACGGGCCGGGTGGACGTCTTCGACTACGACCCGGCCGGCGGGCGGCTGGCCGGCCGCCGGGTGTTCGCCGAGATCCCGCGCGGCTTCCCCGACGGGATCACGGTCGACGCCACCGGGCATGTGTGGGTCGCCCTGTGGGAGGGCGGCGCGGTCCTGCGCCTGCGGCCCGGCGGGCAGCTCGACCTGGTCGTGGAGGTGCCCGCCGCCAACGTGACGAGCTGCGCCTTCGGCGGCCCCGGCCTCGGCGAGCTGTACATCACCACGGCCTGGGACGGCAGGGCGGGCGGGGAGCTGTGGCGCTGCCGTACTCCCTACACGGGTCTCCCCGCCAACCCCTACCGCGACCTCAGCCCTTGACCGCGCCGGTCAGCGCCTGGACGAACCGGCGCTGGCCGAACAGGAACACCGCGAGCACCGGCAGCGTGGTCAGCACGGTGCCCGCCATGATGGCCGGCCAGTCGGCGCGGTGCTGGCCCTGGAAGGTCGTCAGGCCCACCTGGACCGTGTAGTTGTCCTCCGAGTTGATCGCCACCAGCGGCCAGAACAGGTCGTTCCACGCGGTGATGAACGTGATGACCGCCAGCGCGGCCAGGGCTGGCCTGGCCACCGGCAGCACCACCCGGTAGAACGTCGCCACCCGTGAGCAGCCGTCGATGCGCGCCGCCTCCTCCAGTTCCTTCGGGAAGGACTGGAAGAAGGAGGTCATCAGGAAGATGCCCACGGCCGAGGCGAGCTGCGGAACGATCAGCGCGCCCAGCGTGTCGGTCAGCCCGGCCTTGTTGAAGATCAGGAAGGTCGGGATGACCGTGAGCTGGAACGGGATCAGCGCGGTGGCGATGACCAGGATCAGCACCAGCTTGGAGCCGGCGAACCTGATCCTGGCGAACGCGTAGCCGGCCATGCTGCACAGCACCACCTGGGCCACCACGATCGCGCCCGAGACGATGATGCTGTTGACGAACCAGCGCAGGAAGTTCGAGCGCTCCACGACCGTGCGGTAGCCGCCCAGGTCGATGCTCTCCGGCCAGATCGCCGGGGGGAACCTGTTCAGCTCGGCCTGCGTCATGACCGAGCTGAGCAGCAGCCACACGAACGGCAGGACGACCACCGCCGACATCGGCACCAGGAGCAGATGCCACCTGCCGGACCAGCGCCTCATGTCGTCACCCCCTTGCGCCGCGCGAGCAGCAGGCCGGCGACGATCAGCACCAGGGTTCCGGCGAACAGGGCGTAGGCGACGGCCGCGCCGTACCCGGCGGTGGAGAAGCTGAAGGCGAGCTGCCACACGTAGTAGACGATGGTCACGGTCGCGTTGGCGGGGCCGCCCTTCGTCGTGGTCATGACCAGGTCGAAGAACTGCAGCGCGTCGATCACGCCCCACACCGTGAGGAAGATCGTCATCGGCCGCACCGACGGCACGATGATGTGACGGAACCTGGCCCAGGCGCCGGCGCCGTCGATCGCGGCGGCGTCCAGCACCTCCTTGCTGATCTCCTGGATGGCCGCCAGGTAGATCACCACGGCGAATCCGAAGCGGGTCCAGAAGAAGATCGCCGTGAGCACGAGCATCGCCTGCGAGGGGCTGCTGAGCAGGCCCTGCAGCGGCAGCCCGAGCTTGGCCAGCAGCCCGTTCACCAGTCCGAAGTCGCGGTCGAAGACGAAGCCCATGAGCAGGCCCGTCGCGGTGGCCGACACGACGTAGGGCACCAGGAAGCAGGTCCGGTAGAACCCGATGCCGCGTACCTTCCTGTTCAGCAGCACCGCCACGAGCAGCCCGGCGATGAGCGAGGACGGGATGTACAGCACCAGGAGCAGCCCGGTGTTGCGCAGCGCCTGGAAGAACACCGGGTCGGCCAGCAGCGCCCGGTAGTTGTCCAGCCCGACGTTGCGGCCCGGCGACATCAGGTCGGAGTCGGTGAACGACAGCGCCAGCGCCCAGGCCATGGGGATCAGCGAGAACCCCAGGATGACCAGGGTCGCCGGTCCGGCGAAGGACCACCCGGCGACGTTCTCGCCGAGCTTCCTGCGGTCCTTCTGCCGCCGGTGCTGGCTGGCGGTGGCGCCGAGGGCGGTCGCGCTCATGATCCCGGTACGGCCAGCGCCGCGTCGGCCTTCCTGGCCGCCTCGTCCAGGGCCGTCTTGGCGTCGCTCTTGCCGAGCAGGGCCTGGGCGATGCCCTCGGCGACGAACGCCGACACCCGCGGGTACCGCGTGGTCGGCGGCCGGACCCGCTTGGCGTTGGCCAGGTTGGCCGAGATCACGTCGATGCCCGGGTATTTCTTGAGATAGTCCTGGTAACCGGGCAGCTTGGTGATCGACTCTCGGATGGGCAGCGACCCCGTGTCGCTCATCCACACGAGCTGCCGCTCGGCCGCGGTCAGCCAGGCCAGGAACGTCGCCGCCGCCTTCACCCGGGGCTCGTCGTGCCGGAAGACCACCCAGTTGTCCGGCCCGGAGATGGTCTCGTGGTTGCCGTTCGTGCCGGGCAGCGGAGAGACGCCGTAGTCGACCTTGGCCGCCTGCAGGTCGGGCAGCACCCACGGCCCGGACATGAACATGGCCAGCCGTCCGGACTCGAACAGCTTCTGCCCCTTCTCGGCCGGGCTGGAGTCGAGGTAGAGCGACTTGTCGTCGACGGCCATGGCGCGCAGCCGGTCGAGGGCCTGCTGTCCCTGGGCGGAGTTGAAGACGGCCTTCTTGTGGTCGGGCGTGAGGATGTCGCCACCCGCCTGCCAGACCATCGGCCACAGACCCCAGACCGCCTCCTCGCCACCGCTGATCGGCCAGGTGGCGCCGAAGACGCCGGCCTTGGCGTCGGTGGACCGCTTGGCCATCGCGCGGAAGTCGTCCCAGGTCCAGTCCGGTCCGGGCGGCTTGAGCCCCGCCCCGGCCAGGACCTTCTTGTTGTAGAGGACCACCATGTTGTCGACGACCGCGGGGAAGCCGATGACCTTGCCGTTGACGGTGACGGCCTCGCGTTCGCTGGCCCAGAAGTCCTGCCACTTGACGGCCGGGTCCTTGACGAACTCGGTGAGGTCGGCCGTCTTGGGATTCCTGGCGATGTTGGGCGCCCAGGAGCCGTAGAGGTAGGCGATGTCGGGGTAGGCGTCGGAGGTGAGCGCGGCGGTGATCTTGGGCAGCATGCCGTCCGCGGTGGCTCCCCCGGACTCGGTGTCGACCTTGATGTCCGGGTGGCTCCGGTTGAACTCGGCGACCAGCTTCTCGATCGACTTGGCGGAGGCGTCCTCCTGGCCGTGCCAGATGGTGATCTCCACGGGGCCGTTCGCCGCCGGTTCCTTCCCGCCCGCCCCGCAGCCGGTCACGGCCAGCGCGAGGACGGCGGCGGCGGCCAGGGCCCGCCTCATCGCACACCCTCCGGCATCAGGTCGCCGTGGGCGGCGATCATCTCGTCCACGAGGTCGTGGATCTGCCGGAGCGTGAGGGTCGCCGCGGCGTTGGGGTCGAGCATGGCCGCGTGGTAGACGTGCTCGCGGCGCCCTTCGAGCGCGGCCAGCACGGTCAGCTCGCCCACGTTGAGGAACGTGGTGTTCAGGGCGGCGAGCTGCGGCGGCAGCGCGCCGACCCTGGTCGGGCGCACCCCGGCCCGGTCCACCAGGCACGGAACCTCGACGCAGGCGCCGGCGGGCAGGTTGGCGATCAGCCCGTCGTTGCGCACGTTGCCGTGGATGACCCGGGGCGTGCCGGTCTCGATGGAGTGGATGACCTCGGAGGCGAGCTCCATCGCGGGCTCGATGTCCACGCCCTCCCCCGCGGCCAGCCGCCGCCTGGTCTCCTCGTAGGTGTCGAGGTTCTCCTCCGACCAGCGCAGGTAGATCTCCACGGGGATGCGGAAGTGCGCGACCTGGTCGTCGTGATGGAGGAACCACGGCAGGTACTCCGAGCCGTGCTCGCTGGACTCGGTCGGGAAGTGGCCGAAGCGGCGGTACATCTCCACCCGGACGGTCCTGCGCAGTTCGGGGTCGGCGGCGATGACCTCGTCGAGCGCCGGGTAGAGGTCGCGCCCCTGATGCTCGAACCTCAGGACGAACGCCTGGTGGTTGGCCCCGGCCGTGACGAAGGAGACCTCCTCCTCCGGCACGCCGACCAGCGAGGCCAGGCGGGCCTGGGTGTCGCGGACCGAGTGGCAGAGACCCACCACGTTCGTGAACGGCGTGCCCTGGTAGACCGCGCGCGGGATCATCGCCATCGGGTTGGTGTAGTTGAGCAGGAGCGCGTCCGGCGCCAGTTCGGCCAGGTCGTGGCCCAGCCCCACCATGACGGGGATCGTGCGCAGCGCGCGGAAGATGCCGCCGATGCCGAGGGTGTCGGCGATCGTCTGGCGCAGGCCGTAGCGGCGCGGGATCTCGAAGTCGGTGCGCGTGGCGGCGTACCCGCCGACCGCGATCTCGTTGATCACGTAGTCGGCGCCCTCGACGGCCCTGCGCCGGTCGAGGTGGGCCTCGACCTTGGCGCCCAGGCCCAGCTTGGCGACCATCCAGGCGGCCATGGCCTCCGCGGTGGCCAGCCGTTCCGCGTCGATGTCGTGCAGGACGAGGGTGGTGGAATCCCCCAGTTCCGGAAATGTCAGAATGTCAGAGAGAACGTTCTTGGTGAATTCGACGCTGCCCGCGCCGACGAACACGATGCGTGCCATGGGCCACTTTCCCTCCACAGAGCACGAAGCGGGCGTGGGTCTCCGCTACGTGCGGCAGTATAACCAGCTATCCGTAATACAGACCAGAATTCCATACTGTGGAATGATCACCAGCTCGGAATTCTCGACATCGAGAGAAGGTTGACAACCTCCGATCTTCCTCTGTTTCCTTATCTGCGGAACATGATTCCACAATACGGAATGGAGGGTTGGTGTGTTGATCCATCGCATATCCCGCCTGGCCCTGGCCGCGGCGCTGGCGTTCGTGCCGGCACTGGCCTTCACCGCCGGTGCGACGGCCGAGGCGTCGGGCGGCGCGGCGATCTGGCGGCCGCCGGTGCAGAGCCGCTGGCAGTACCAGCTCCAGGGCAGCAAGGCCCATGCCGCCACCGGCGGCATCAACGTCGGCATCTGCGAGGTGCCGCAGTCCGGCGGCGCCTGCGTACGGCCGAGCGTCTTCGACATCGACCTGTACGTCGACGCCGAGGTGGCGGGCAACAACACCACGCTCAACACCGCGGGCGTCGACGCCATCCACGACAAGGGCGCCAAGGCCATCTGCTACATCGACGCGGGCTCGATCGAGGACTTCCGTCCCGACTACCCGGCCTTCGTCGAGTGGCACGACAGCCACGGCGGGTCGCTGCTGGGCAAGCCGTTCAGCGACGAGTTCCCGAACGAGCGCTGGGCCAACATCAACAACGACAAGGGCCAGCGGGACTTCCTGCTGAAGATGATGGAGGCCCGCGTCGACAAGTGTGTCAGGGCCGGGTTCGACGGGGTCGAGTTCGACGTCGTCCACGCGCACGAGGAGGGCCAGAAGGTCACCGGCTGGAACATCAGCGCGCAGACCCAGCTGACCTACAACAAGGCGCTGGCCGCCATGGCCCACAGGAAGGGCCTGTCCGTGGCGCTGAAGAACGACCTCAGCCAGGTGGAGGAGCTGGTCTCCCACTTCGACTACGCGGTCAACGAGGAGTGCTTCCAGTGGAAGGAGTGCGATGTCCTGTCCGCCTTCGTCAAGGCGGGCAAGCCGGTCTTCCAGGTGGAGTACAAGACCGCGCCGGGCGGCTTCTGCCCCAAGGCCGCCACGCTGAAGTTCAACTCCATCAAGAAGGCGAACGACTACTCGCTCTACGACAAGCCGTACAAGCCGTGTAGGTGAGGGACCGGGGCGGTCCCGCCGGGGGCGGGGCCGCCCGTTCACGCCAGCCTCGGCACGAGCGCGCGGACGTTGCCGGCGTAGACCTTGCCCAGCACGTCATCGGGCAGGTCCAGTCCGCTGATGGTCCACCGGCCCATCAGCGGAGGGTCCTCGGTGGAGTGGGCGAACGCCTCGTCGGCGGTCTCCAGGAAGCGGAAGTGGATCCGGTAGGTCTCCGGGTCCGGCGGGAGGTCGTCGGTGCCGAACAACACGCGGCCCGGATGGCGCATGATCAGCTCGCGCGCCGCCCGCGGCGCCCGGCCCAGCTCGGCGATCCGCGCGGCGATGTCGATGTGGAAGTTGGGGTGCTCGTCGAGCATTGCGCCGACCCAGGCCAGGTTCTCCGGCCAGCATCCGGCGTGCACGCCGATCACGGTGGTGGCCGGATGCATGCCGATCATGGTCTCCATGGCCTCGATCAGCCGCTCGAACGGCGGGAACTCCGGGCCGGAGAACACCCAGCCGGGGTGGGCGGCGAGCTGTTCGAGCCGTTCGTTGCGCTCGTCGACCGGCTCGAAGAACGCCACCGGGTCGGCGGTGTGCAGGGCGATCGGGATGCCCAGCTCCCCCGCCGCGGCCCACAGCGGGCCGAGCCGTACGTCGTCGAGCATGACCAGCTCGCCGCGGTGGTCGCGCACGCGCAGGCCGACGTCCTTCCAGACCTTCAGCCCCGCGGCGCCCTCGGCGACCGAGGCGCGCAGCTGCGCGGCCAGGCGCTCGCCGAAGCCGGGCTCTGCGGTCCGCGACCAGTCGACGTGGCAGAAGGTGGCGAACCTGCCGGGGTGGGCGGCGTCGTAGCGTTCGAGATTGGCGGCCAGCTCCGCGCCCCAGCGGCCGTCGAGGTTGACCATGGCGCGCACGTTGAGCGTGTCCATCTCGGCCAGCAGCGCGGGCACGTCCTTGACCATCCAGTCGCCGTCCTCGCTGAGCCAGCGGCCGAGGTGGGTGTGGGCGTCCACGACGGGCAGCCGGGCCCGCTCCACGAGGTGGACGGGGACCCTGAGCTGCGAGATCGGGCGGTAGTCGGACAGAGGTGTACGCACGGACATGGACGCCTCGATTCAGAAGGTCAGCAGGGCTTTGACGGGGGTGGTGCGCCCGTTCATCAGCGTGGTGAAGATCTCCGCGCCCTCGCCGATCGGGTAGGTGGCCACCCAGCCGAGGTCCCAGCCGGCGACCAGGCCGACGGCGGCGGCGAAGTCGGCGTCGCGGTAGGCGAAGGAGCCGACCACCTGCTTCTCCCCGCGTACCAGCGCGGCGGCGTCGAATCCGGCGGTCGGGTCGGCCAGGCCCAGCCAGACGGCGGTGCCTCCGGGACGCAGCCGGGCCAGCGACTGCTCGTGGGTGCCGGCGGCGCCCACCGCATCGAAGATCACGTCGTACTCTCCGGCCAGCTCCGTCACGGCCGCGCCGGCGCCGAGCCGGCCGGCGATCTCCCGGCGGTGCGCGGAGCGGTCGGCGACCTCGATCCGCGCCGCGCCGCCGGAGACCGCGACCAGCAGGCAGGCCAGGCCGATGGCACCGGCGCCGATCACGCCCACCCGGGCGCCGGCGGGCGCGCCGGCCAGCGACCAGGCGTGCACCGCGTTGGCCGCGGGCTCCACGATCGCGGCCGCCGTCCAGCCGAGCCCTTCGGGCAGCTCGGTCAGCGTGACCGAGGGGACCGCGACCCGCTCGGCGAAGCCGCCGGGCCGGTGCACCCCGACGATCTCCCGCTTCCTGCACACGTTCCGCAGCCCGAGCGCGCACAGGTCGCAGGCGCCGCACGACAGGATCGGGTTCACCACGACCGCCCTGCCGTCGCCGGTACGGCCGGCGAACTCGTGCCCCATCACCAGCGGCGGCACCCGGAACCCGGGGGTCCTGACCCCGTGCAGCTCGCTGCCGCAGATGCCGGAGGTCACCACGTGCACCAGCTCCTCACCGGCGCCGACCTCGGGTTCCGGCACGTCGCGGACCTCCATGGCGCCGGGTCCGGTGAACACCAGGGCCTTCATCGCGCGCCTTCCGTGACGGGGTTGACCAGGACGCCGATGCCCTCGACGCCGGTCTCGACGGTGTCGCCGGGGCGCAGGGAGCGCCGCGGGTTCATGAACTCGCCGCAGCCCCAGGGGGTGCCGGTCAGCACGACGTCGCCGGGTTCGAGGGTGAAGGCGCGCGAGCAGAAGGCGAGCAGCTCGGCCACCCCGAAGAGCATCTCGGCGGTGCTGGAGTCCTGGACGGTCTCGCCGTTGACGCGGGTCCACAGCTTCAGCGCCTGCGGGTCGCCAAGCTCGTCGGGCGTCACGATGACCGGGCCGAGCGGGCAGAAGGTGTCGAGGCTCTTGCCACGGGTCCACTGGCCGTCGGCGAACTGCAGGTCACGGGCGGAGACGTCGTTGGCCACGGTATAACCGGCCACGCCCGCCAGGGCCTCGTCCCCGCTCACGTTCCTGAGCGGCGTGCCGATGACCGCGGCCAGCTCGACCTCCCAGTCCACGCGCCCGGTCAGCCCGGTGTCGATGACGATGGGCTCGCCCGGCCCGATCACGCTGGAGGGGAACTTGGCGAACATCAGCGGCCGCTGCGGCTTGTCCATCCCGGCCTCGCGGATGTGGTCGAGGTAGTTGAGCCCGATCGCCACGATCTTGCCCGGCCGCAGGGGCCGGACGGGCACCGCGGCGTCGAGCGGCCCGGCGGTCCGCACCGTGCCCAGCCCGCCGGCCAGCCCGCCGGCCAGCACGGCCTCCAGCGGGGTGCCCGGGGGCACGTCGAGGGCGTACCAGCGTCCGTCGCGTTCCTCCGCGGCCATGCGGGTCTGTCCGACCCGGACCGTGCCGACTCTCATGCGAGCGCTCCATTCCATGATGCAGAATGCCATTCCGGCTTCGCGAAAAGGACAGCAGTGGAGGGGGCGCCTGTCAAGAGTTGCCTGGAACTGTCCAGCATTCTGTATGGCGGAAAGCTAATGCGCCTGACGGAATGACTGTGTTACGTTCGACGGGTATCGACCTGAGGGGGCGTGATCCATAGATGTATCCAGAAATCGACACCCCTGCCCTGGTCATCGACCTCGACGTGGTCAGGGCCAACGTGAGCGAGATGGCGAAGGTGGCCTCCGCGAACGGCGTCCGTCTCCGGCCGCACGTCAAGACCCACAAGATGCCCGAGCTGGCCAGGATGCAGCTCGAGGCCGGGGCGAGCGGCATCACCTGCGCCAAGCTCGGCGAGGCCGAGGTGATGGCGCAGGCCGGCATCGACGACATTCTGCTCGCGTTTCCGATCTGGGGCCGGCCCAAGCTGCGCCGCCTCGCCGCGCTGCGCGAGCGGGCCAGAGTGCGCGTCAGCCTCGACTCCCCCGAGGTCGCCGCCGAGCTCGGCCGCCTCGGCGGGCCGCCGGTGGAGGTGCTGGTCGAGGTCGACACCGGCCAGCACCGGCTGGGCCGGCCACCGGGCCGGCCCACCGCCGACCTGGTCGCCGAGATCGCCGCGGTCCCCGGCGTGGAGGTCACCGGCCTGCTCACCCTCGCCGGGCACGCCTACCACTGCCGCACCCCTGCCGAGCTCGCCGAGACCGCCCGCCGCGAAGGCGAGGACCTGGTGGCGACCGCCGAGATGTGCGCCCGCGACGGCATCGCGCTGCGCGAGATCAGCGTCGGCTCGACCCCCACCGCCCGCCACGTGGCCGGGGTCGCCGGCGTGACCGAGATCCGGCCGGGCACCTACATCTTCAACGACACCGCCATGATGCGCCTCGGCGTCGCCGCCGAGGAGAACACCGCGGCCAGGATCCTCACCACGGTGATCGGCCGGCCGGCGCCCGAGCGGGTCGTGTGCGACGCGGGCACCAAGTGCCTCACCTCCGACGGGTACGGCACACCGGGCTGGATCCGCGCCGTCGGCCTGCCGTACCTGAGGATGGAGTTCTTGAACGAGGAGCACGGCGTGGCCCTTCTGGAGCCCGGCCACCACCGTGAGCTGCCGGTCGGTTCGCGGATGGGGCTGATTCCCAGCCATGCTTGCTCTGTCGTCAACCTCTTCGACATCGCCTACGGCGTCGAGGACGGGGAAGTCATCACCGAACTGCGCGTCGCCGCCCGCGGGGCCGTGCGCTGAAAGGAGGCAGCATGCGCGGCCTGGCCGGCAAGCGGGTGCTGATCAGCGGGGGCAGCAGCGGCATCGGCGCCGCCACCGCCCGCAGGTTTCTCGAAGAGGGCGCCAGGGTCGTGCTCGGCGGCCTCGACGAGGCCGAGGTCGACGCCGCGGTGACCGGGCTCGCGGCGCTCGGCGAGGTGAGCGGGCTGGCCGGCGACATCAGCGCGGAGGCCGACGTGGCCCGCCTGGTCGACGGCGCCGTCGCGGCGCTGGGCGGGATCGACGTCCTGGTCAACAACGCCGGTACGGCCTGGCGCGAGCCGTTCCTGGAGATCACCCCGGGGCACTGGGACCGGATCATCTCGGTGAACCTGCGCGGCATGTTCCTGGTCGCCCAGGCGGTCGCCCAGCACATGGTGGAGCGCGGTTCCGGCGGGGTGATCCTGAACATGTCCTCCACCAACGGCCTGGGCGGCGAGGCCGACTACGCGCACTACAACGCCTCCAAGGGCGGAGTGCTCCTGCTGACCAGGACGATGGCGGTGGAGCTCGGCAAACACGGCATCCGGGTCAACGCGCTGTGCCCCGGCTACATCCAGACGCCGCTGAACTCCGCCATCTCCTCCGGCCTGGCCGGCGACTTCGTCTCCGCCTACGCCCGCGACCACATCCCGCTCGGCCGGGCGGGGCTGGCCGAGGAGGTCGCCGCCGCGTACGCCTTCCTGGCCTCCGACGACGCCGCATTCATCCACGGCACCGAGCTCGTCATCGACGGCGGCCAGCTGGCGATCATGTGAGCGGGCCCGCCGGACGGTAGCGCAGCCACAACACGCCCGACCGGTACGGCGTCGCGGCCACGAGCTGGAGCCGGATCGGGCCGACGCCGTCGAAGACGCGCGGGCCCGGCGACCAGAGGTAGGGGTTGACCCAGAACCAGAACTCGTCGACGAAGCCGCGCCTGGCCAGCGTGTGCGCGAGCTCGCCGCAGCCGGAGACGACCAGGTTGCCGCCGTGGGTGTCCTTCAGCTCGGGCACGGCCTCGTCGAGCTCGCCCTTGATCAGGGTGGCGTTCCACTCCAGCGGGCCGGGCCGGGTCCGGGAGGCGACGTACTTGGGCATGCCGTTGATGCGCTTGGCGTAGCGGCCGAGGGCGGGGTCGCCGCCGAGGTGGGGCCAGACGGCGGCCAGGCCCTCGTAGGTCTTGCGGCCGAGCACCAGCGCGTCGGCCAGCAGGAGTTGTTCGAGCGAGGCGTCACCGCTGTCGTTGTCCGGCTCCAGCCAGGTGTCAGGGGCGGGCGAGTCGAACACGCCGTTGACGGTGATCATGTTGTGCACGATGAGCTTTCCCATGGCCGGCCTTTCGACGGTTACCCCAGGAACGCTAGGTGCCGGGTCCGGCCAACCGCATCGGTCGAACTACTGGCGCTGAACCGGCGGCCTGCCTACAGGTCGAGCCGGCCCAGCTCGGCTCGCCTGCTGACGCCGAGCTTCGGATAGGCCTTGTACAGGTGGTGGCCCACGGTGCGCGGGCTGAGGAACAGCTGGGCGGCGATCTCGCGGTTGCTCAGGCCGAGGGCGGCGCGCCGGACGACCTGCAGTTCCTGGGCGGTGAGCCGGCCGGCGGCCGCGGTGTCCCCGTCCCCGTCCCCGTCCCCGGACGGGATGGGGCCGCCGAGCGCGACGAGCTCGGTCCGGACGCGGGCGTGCCAGCCGCGGGCGCCGATCTGGTCGAACGTCGCCAGCGCCTGCGACAGCAGGGTCCGCGCCGAGGTAGGACGGCGGTGGCGGCGCAGCCATTCGCCGTAGGCCAGCTGGGTGCGGGCACGGTCGTAGGGGCCGCAACCGTCGACGGCCAGCGACGCCTCGAAGCGCCGCCACGCCTCCCGGCTCTCGTCGAGGAGCGCGGCGCAGCGCAGCAGGAGCGCTTCGGCCGCGGGGCTCGCGGTGTGCCCGGCCCAGCTCTCGAGCCGCGGCAGGTGGTGGCGTGCCCGGTCCTGGTCGCCGGCGCGTACCCCCGCCTCGACGTGGTCGGGGATGGCGCGGACGGTCACGTCCCTGCCGGGCGGGCCCGCGCACACCTCGTCGAGCCGGTCGAGGGCGGCGTGGGGATCGCCGGCCATGAGGTCGATCAGCGCCAGCCCCCATCGGGCCTGGGCCGCGGCCATGCCGTGGCGGCCGGCGTGCTTGAGCACCAGTTCCGCCCGCTGCCCGGCGGTGTTCACCTCGCCACGGACGGCGGCGAGCCAGGACGAGATCGCCGTGAGCACGATCACCTGGAAATCCTGGCCCAGTTCGGCGGCCAGGGAGATGGCTTCCTCGACGTTCGCCTCCGCGTCGCGCAACCCGCCGGTGACGAGCTGGGCGAGCGCGAGCGGTTCCTGGACGTACGGCAGCCAGCCCACGGCGCCCTGGGCGCGCATCGTGGCGACCTGCCGGTCGAGCACCTTCAGGGCGAGGTCGTCGGCGCCGATCAGGATGCCCAGGAAGCCGGCGGTGAGCCCTTCGAGGGTGGCGTCCATGGCGCCGTCGCGGGCCGCGAGGAGCAGGTCGCGCATCGGCGGCACCGCCTCCTCGGTCCGGCCGCTCAGCAGGCCGACGAAGCCGCCCAGCGCGCGGGCGACCTCGGGCGGGCCGCCGCGCACACGCCCCAACTGCTCGCCGCACCGGGCGAGGAGCCCTTCGTCGGCGGCGTCGCGGGCGCACCACACCGCCTCGGTCAGCACGGAGATCGCGCGGACCGGATCGGCGGTGAGCACGGGGGTGGCGGCGTCGAGGGCGAGTGCGCAGGCCCGCGCGGGCGAGTCCCGTTCATAGGCGACCTGCGCCCTGATCCACGCCGCCTCAGCCCGAATCCACGCCACACTCGCGGCCGTCGCCCCACCCTCGACCACACTCGCGGCCGTGGCGGCGCCCTCGACCACACTTGGGGACGTCGCGCCGCCCTTGACCGCACTCGCGGCCGTTGCCCCGCCCTTGACCGCACTCGCGGCCGTCGCGCCACCCTTGACCGCACTTGGGGGCGTCGCCCCCTCTTCGGCGGCCTTGTCGGACAGCCCGCCGCCGGCGGCGGGCTGTCCGGACGCTTCGGCAGGTCGTCCGTCCGCTTCGGCGCCCGCCACAGCCGGACCGGTCATCGCGGTGACCGCTGCCGCCAAGGTGGACGCGTGGTCCAGCAGACCGGCGTCGTAGGCCGCGCGCGCCGCCGCGACCAGGCGGCGGGCCTGGACGGCGGCGTCGCCGCTCAGCTGCACGGCCCGTTCCAGCGCCCGGGACGCGGCCGCGGGCGCGCCTCGGGCGAGGGCACGCTCCGCGGCCCGTTCCAGCTCGTCGGCCACCCCGTCGTCGGTCCCGCCCGCGGCGGTCGCGGCGTGCCAGGCGCGCCGGTCGGCGTCGCGCGGATCGGACAGGACGTCGGCGAGCGCCCGGTGCGCGGCGAGCCGCCGCGCGAACGACGCCTCCTGGTAGGCCGCGGCCCGGATCAGCGGATGCCGGAACTCCACCGCGTCGGAGGTCACCCGCACGAGCCCCATGTGCTCGGCGGGCTCCAGGTCGTCCGCGTGCACCCCGAGCCGCTCCGCCGCGGCCAGGAACGACCACAGCTCGCAGCCGTGGCCGGCGGCCACGAGCAGCAGGGCCAGCCGCGTGCGCGAGGGCAGTGTGCGCATCTGCAGGCGGTAGTGCTCTTCCAGCCGGCCGGCCGCGGCCAGGGGCGCGACGGGTGACGGCAGGGTGCCGGTGCCGGACCTGGCCAGCTCCACGATCGCCAGCGGGTTGCCGCCCGACTCCACGAGTACCCGGTCGGCGACCGGCTGCGGCAGCGGGCCGACGGTGGCCAGCAGGTCGGCGGCGTCGCGCGCGCCGAGCCGCGGCAGCCTGATGTCGTCGATGCCCGAGGCGGGGAAGGGCCGCTCGCCCTCGCGCACCGCGAAGACCGCTCCCACCGGGTCGGTGTGGAGCCGCCGGATCGCGAACAGCAGCGCGTCCACGGAGGACCGGTCGAACCACTGCACGTCGTCGAACAGGCACAGCAGCGGGCTTTCGCCGGCCAGCTCCGACAGCAGTGTCAGCGTGGCGGCGCCGACCATGAGCCGGTCGCCGGAAGCCGGGCCCGTCCCGAACGCCGCCCGCAGCGCCTGCGCGTGCGGCGCCGGCAGCGTGTCGAAGCGCTCGACGTCGCGGGCCAGCATCAGCTGCAGAGCCGCGAACGGGATCTCGGCCTCGGACTCGATCCCGACCACCCGCAGGATCCGCATGCCGTCGGCGACGCCCGCCGCGTACTCCAGCAGGGCGGTCTTGCCGATGCCCGCCTCGCCGCGCACGACCAGCGACCGGCTCCGGCCGGCCTTCGCGTCGGCGACAAGGCGGACCAGCCGGGAGCGTTCGGCGGAACGTCCCACCATCATGGGAGAAGTCTAGTTTTCGCCCGCGTCGCGGGACGCGCGCAAGAGCGTAGGCAGGCGCGAGGGGCGGGCATATGCCCGGCTGGCTTCGCGCCGGGAGCGCCGTTGTCGAGGGGCGCGTATGGCCGGCTCGTACGACTGGGCGCGGGAGCGGGCCGGCCAGGCGGAGGCGCTCGCCGACGAAGACCGGCTGCCCGAGGCGGCGGAGCTGCTCCAGCCTGGGTAACGAGGTGGCGGCCGCCTCCTGGACACGTGGTTCCGGTGCGTCACGCGCTGCCCCGGATGGCGCGTTCGCCGACGGCGCGCAGGAGCGGGGCGAGGCCGGGCGGGTCGAGCAGGCTGTAGTCGAGGGGCAGCGTGGCGATGCGGCAGGCGAGGTACTCGGGCGCGTCGGCGCCCGTGGTCAACCGGCAGCTATGGGCGTCGACGGGCTCCAGGGCGCCCTGCCAGGCGGGGATCGCGGCGGCGGCCCGGTCGATGGGGGCGTGGATGAGCAGGCGGGCGCGGGTCTTGCCGGGCCGGCCGGCGAGGGTGTTCATGACCCATTCGGCGGCGTCGACGTCGCCGGGCAGGCGGCGGGCGGGGCCGCGCAGGCCGGTCTGGTGCAGTTGGCTGAGCCGGTCAAGGCGGAAGGTGCGCCACGCGTCGCGGTCGAGGTCGTAGGCGACCAGGTACCAGCGGCGGCCCGCGGCGACGAGCTGGTGCGGCTCGGCCAGGCGGCGTCCGGTCGAGCCGTCCGCCCTGCCGTACAGGAAGCGGATCTTCTCGTGGGCGACGCAGGCGGCGGCCAGGTCGGCGAGCAGGCCGGGGCCGATCTCGGGCCCGGCGGCGGGCAGGGTGGTGGCGGCTTCGGCCAGGGCGCTGACCTTGGTGCGTAGCCGTGCGGGGAGGACCTGTTCGACCTTGGCCAGGGCGCGCAGGACGGTGTCGGCGATGCCGCTGATGGGGGCGGCGGCGACGGTGCGCAGGCCCAGAGCGATGGCGACGGCTTCCTCGTCGTCGAGCAGGAGGGGCGGCATGGCGGTGCCGGATCCCATCCGGTAGCCGCCGGTGTTGCCCTGGGTGGCGTGGACGGGGTAGCCGAGCTCACGCAGCCGGTCGATGTCGCGGCGGATGGTGCGCGGGGTGACGCCGAGCCGATCGGCCAGCTCGGTGCCGGACCACTCGCGCGGGGTCTGCAGCAGTGACAGCAGCTGGAGCAGCCGTCCGGATGGGTCACGCATGGTTCCAGCCTGCCGTACCACTAGGACATTCGCTGACCTATTGACAGCCTACTGTCGGAGATGTCACGGCAAGGGAAGAGGGGGAACAGCGTGGGTTTCATGGATCCGGGGAACGTCGTCTGGTTCGAGATCGGCACCGGTGACGCCGCGGCGACCGAGGAGTTCTACGGCCGGGCGTTCGGCTGGCGGTTCGCCGCCGACGACACCGCCGGCGGGCCGGACGCCAACCCCGACGGGCTGGTCCGCACCCGCTCGCTCGACCCGTCGGGCAACCTGTTCGGCGTCTTCTCCGCGCCCGCCCGGTGACCACCCTCGTGGCCGGGGCGGACCCGGCCGCGCCTCCGAAGGGAGACATATGAAGATCGCCCTGCTGGGCACCGGATTCGGGCAGGCGCACGCCGCCGTCTACGCCGCGCGCGGCGACGTCGAGGTGACGATGTTCGGCCGCGATCCCGGCAAGACCGCCGAGGTCGCGAGCCGGTACGGCTTCGCCGCCTCCACCGACCTGGAGCGGGCCTTCGAGGATGACGCCGATCTGGTGGACATCTGCCTGCCGCTCCGGTTGCACGCCTCCTTGGTGTTGCGGGCGCTGGAAGCGCGCAAGCACGCCCTGGTCGAGCTGCCCCTGGCCGCCACGATGGCCGACGCGCGGGCGGTGGCCGAGGCGGCCGGACGCAGTGACCGGCACGTGTTCGTGGACATGTTCGAGCGGTTCATCCCGGCCAACAGGGCGCTGCTGGACGCGGTGCGCGACGGCGCCTACGGGCGGCTGGAGCAGCTCAGCCTGTGGAACCTGACCGCGCCGTTGTGGCCGGGCGCCTCCCTGGGGCTGAAGGCGCTGCCTCTGGAGGCCATGCACAGCGACATGGACATCGTCACCCAAGCGCTCGGCCTGCCCGCCCGGACGCACGTCACCACGGTCGCCCGCGACGACGACCACGCCGCGGTCGACGTCACGATGACCTTCGACGGCGCGACCGTCCGGGACTCGGTCTCGGCGCTCATGCCGATGCCGTGGGGCGCGCGCGGCGGATACACCGCCACCTTCGAGCGCGGCGTCCTGGAATCCGTGGGGACCATGGGATTCGACGGCAGGCCCACCGGCACCCTGACCGCCTACACCCCCGACGGAGTGCGGGAGGTGGAACTGCCGCCCGCCGACCAGTACGCGGCGATGATCGGCCACGTGCTGGCGGTCCTGCGCGGGGAGGCGGCCAACGAGATCGGCCCGGAGACGGTGCTGGACGCCCTCCGGCTCACCCTCGACATCGACAGGCGGGTCAATCCGTGAGGGAGCGGGACGGCCGGTCCGTCGAGGCCTGGCGCGCACCCGGGCTCCAGGGGCGGGTCAGCTCACGGCCTGCTTCACCAGTGCGCCGATGCGGGCCTCCACCTCGGGGGTGACCTCGGTCAGGGCGTAGGAGACCGGCCACATCGCACCGTCGTCCAGCTTCGCCGGGTCGCTGAAGCCGATCGTCGCGTAGCGTCCCTTGAACTTCTCCGCGGGCTGGAAGTGGCAGACGAGCTTGCCGTTGAGCGCGTAGGCGGGCATGCCGTACCAGAGCTTCGGGGCGAGGGCCGGGGCGCAGGCGGTGACGATGGCGTGGACGCGCTCGGCCAGGACGCGGTCCGCGTCGTTCATCTCGGCGATCTTGGCGAGCACGTCCCGCACCGCCTCGGCGGCCCTGTCGGCCTCGCTGCGGCGGGCCGTCGTCTTCAGCTCCTTGGCGTGGGCCTTCATCGCGGCGCGCTCCTCGGCCGTGAACCCCTCGTACGCGGTGGTGGTGGTGCTGCTCATCGTGTGCTCCTTCGTCGTTGTCGCCGTAAGACAAAGGTGCCTGAGCGGGTTGATACATCCGCTATGCGGAGACGATGCGGCCTCACGCCTTTTCTTTCTGGATACCGTCCTGTTAGTTTGCCAGCTATGCCCCTCTCGCTGTTCTTCCTCCTGGATGGCGTTGTTTTCGCCACATGGGTGGTTCGCATCCCCTCGGTCAAGGACCACCTCGGCGTCTCCACCGGCGGTCTCGGCGTGGCGCTCATGTGCATGGCGATCGGCACCGGCCTCGCCATGACCGTGAGCGGACGGCTCTGCCTGCGCTACGGCACGCGCCGCGTCATCCTCGCCGCCATCACCCTGCTCAGCCTGGCCCTGCCGGTGATCTCGCTCGCGGACACGATGGTGGCGCTGTGCCTGACGCTCGCCGTGACCGGGCTGTGTTACGGCACCCTCAACATCGGCCTGAACAGCGCGGCCGTCGAGGTCGAGCGGGCCACCCGCCGGCCGGTCATGTCGGTGCTGCACGGGCTGTGGAGCGCGGGCGGCCTGGCCGGGGCGCTGCTCGGCGGCCTTCTCCTGGGCTCGCTGACCACTACGCAGCACTTCCTGCTGGTGTCCGCCTTCGTCCTCCTCAGCACGGCCGTCCTGGCCGGGCCGCTCCTGCGAGGTACGCTCCTCGCCGCCGCGAGCACCCCCGCCCAGGGCGGACCGCGGACGTTCGGCCTGGCCGTGGCGCTGTGTGGAGTCCTGGCGGTGTGCGCGGCGTTCGGCGAGGGCGCGGTGGCCGACTGGAGCGTGCTGCACCTGCGCGACGACCTGCGCGCCGAGGCCGGCCTGGCCGCGTACGGCTTCTCGGCCTACTCGGTGGCGATCGCGATCACCCGGCTGGCGGGCAGCCGCCTGGTGGCGCGGTTCGGGCAGAGCACCGTGCTCGTGACCGGCGCCGTGCTGGCGGTGTGCGGCGGCCTGGCCGCGTCGTGGACGGGTTCGGTGGCGGTGGCGTTCGCCGGGTTCGTGGTGGTGGGATGCGGGCTGGCCAACGTCTTCCCGCTGGCCATCGCCCAGGCGGGGGCGCTCGGCGGACCGGCGGGCGTGAGCCTGGCCTCCAGCATCGGCCACGCGGGCATGCTCGGCGGGCCGCCGTTGATCGGCTTCCTGGCCGAGCACGTCGGACTGCCCGCCGCCCTGTCGGCCATCGCCGTCTCCTCGGCCGCCGTCGTCCCGCTCGCGCTGTACCTCCGCGTGGCGCGATAGATCTCCTACGCGGGCTACCTCAATATCGGGATAAGTAGCGATATCGTGCTTGGGCATGACAGGAGGGGAGATCGCCGCGGAGCCTCCCGGATCACGACTCGACCACCACGCCGCGACGGAATCCGTCAGGGCGGCATGCCGTACGGGCGAATCCATCGCGGAGCCCGAACGCGCACGGGCGTGCGGCCGCCGCCCGGGGCGGCACGAAAGGGAGCGATGGAATCACGCACAGGCGACGCCCTGATCGAGCTGATCCGCACGCACCCGGCCGACGACGACGTCGTGGGCCCGGCGGCCGGCGACCTGCTCGGCGAGCTGCACGCGGGATACCCGGTCGAGAACCTCGGCAGGCTTCTGCGCAGCGACGACGAGGCCGTCGCCGGGACGGGCGCCTGGTTGCTGGCGGAGCTGGCAGAGCTCGCCGCCCCGATGCTGGACGAGATCCCGGCCCTGCTCTCCCACCGCAACAGCACCGTCCGCTACTACGCGACAGCCGTCGTCCTGGAGAACGCCGGCGAACGCCACGGCCCCGTCATCGCCCAGGTCATCGCCCTGAGCCAGGACCCGGAGAGCGCCATCCGCTGGAAGGTACTCGAATTCCTGACCGAGGCCTCCGTCGAGCAGCTCGAGGCCGGTGCGGCGTGCCTGTCCCCCGGCCGGCTCAGGGACCTGACCGAATGGCTGGTCCTGCAGGAGGACGAGGAGCCCGACACCTCCGGCATCGTCACCCGGCTGGCGGCGGGCGATCCGGTGACCAGGCTGTTCGCCGCGGCGGCCGCCACCAGCCTGTCCGGCCCTGACGACATGAGCCTCCTGGAGCACGCGGCCGGGGCCGAGGACGAGGAGATCCGCTCGTTCGCCGGGGAACGGCTGGGCGAACTGCGCGAGCACGGAGCCGGCTGAGCGGCTACCGGGCAAAGTACCTAAGGACGACAGATTCGCCGTGCCCGGCGTTTGTCTAACGTCGGGGTCAAGACGAACGGACGATCTCCGAGGGGAAAGCACATGAGCGACATCAACGAGCTGGTCGAGCGCTACCTCGCCACCTGGAACCAGACCGACGCCGAGGCCCGCCGGGCGGAGCTGGCGGAGGTCTTCGCCGACGACGCCGTGTACACCGACCCGCTGGTGTCGGTCCGCGGCCGCGACGGTCTCGACGCGACGATCGCCGCCGTGCAGAGCCAGTTCGGCGGGCTGGTGTTCAGCCTCGCCGGGGCCGTGGACGCCCACCACGACATCGCCCGCTTCACCTGGCACCTTGGCCCGGAGGGCGCCGAGCCGCCGGCCATCGGTTTCGACGTCGCCGTCATCGGCGAGGACGGCCGGATCGCCCGGGTGCTCGGCTTTCTCGACAAGGTTCCGGCCGGAGCCTGAGTCCCGCATCCCATCCCTGAACCTGGAGGAATCATGGCCGCTTACCTGCTCGCCCACCTGCGCAAGCCCGAAGAGATCCACCCCGACGTCCTGGAGTACAAGGACCGGGTCCAGTCCACCCTGGACCCCTTCTCCGGCCGGTTCATCGTGCGCGGCGGCGAGGTCGACGTCCGGGAGGGCGAGTGGCCGGGCGACGTGGTCCTCGTGGAGTTCCCGTCCATGAAGCACGCCCGCGACTTCTACGACTCGGCCGCCTACCAGGAGATCCTCCACCTCCGCACGGACCACCTGAAGGGCGAGGTGATCCTCGTCGAAGGCGTCTGAACCCGCGGTGCCGTCACTCCCGCGGGCGGTTCAGCGCCGAGTGACGGTAGCTGTAGGCGGCGTAGATGACCAGGCCGATCGCGAACCAGATCGCGAAGCGCAGCCAGGTCGCCGGGCTCAGGAAGGTGATCAGCCACACCGAGAAGATGACGCCGATCGCCGGGACCACCGGCATGCCCGGTGTCCGGAAGGTACGCGGCAGGTCCGGCTGCCGGTAGCGCAGGACGATGACGGCCACGCACACCACGACGAAGGCCAGCAGGATGCCGATGTTGGTCAGCTCGGCCGCCTCGCGGATCGGCAGGAACCCGGCGATGAGCGCGGAGACCACGCCGACGATCCAGGTGATACGGCTCGGCACCCGGCGCACCGGGTGAACCTTGGCGAACCAGCGTGGCAGCAGCCCGTCACGGCTCATCGCGAACCACACGCGGGTGACGCCGAGCATGAAGGTGAACATGACGGTGAGGATGCCGATGATCGCTCCGACCGCGATGACGCCCGCGAGCTTGGACAGCCCGACCGCGGCGAAGGCCGAGGAGAAGCCGCTCTCGGGGTCGATGTCCCGGTAGTTCTGCATGCCGGTCAGGACCAGCGTGGCCAGGACGTAGAGCACCATCGAGATGGCCAGCGAGTAGATGATCGCCTTGGGCATGTGGCGCTGGGCGTCCTTGGACTCCTCGGCGGCCGTGCTCATCGCGTCGTAGCCGAAGACGGCGAAGAAGACGGTCGCCGCGCCGGTGATCGCGCCGGTCACGCCGAACGGGAAGAACGGGGTGTAGTTGGCCGGGTTGATGAAGAAGAAGCCGACCACGATCACCATCAGCACGACGGCGACCTTCAGCACGACGACGAAGGTCTCGAACCGTGCGGCCGCCCTGATCCCGAGGTTCAGCAGGAACGCGATGAGCAGGCACAGCACCACCGCGAACAGGTCGACGACCCGGCCGGGCCCGGTGCCCGGCGCGCCCAGCATCCATGCGGGCAGATCGAGGCCGAGGTTGCCGACCAGGAACCCGAAGTAGCCGGAGATGCCGATCCCCACGACCGCGACGATCGCGGTGTACTCCAGCAGCAGGTCCCAGCCGATCAACCACCCGGCCAGTTCGCCCAGGACGGCGTAGCCGTAGGTGTAGGCGGAGCCCGCTTTCGGGATGAGCCCGGCGAACTCCGCGTAGGAGAACGCCGCGGCCGCGCTGGCCACACCGGCGATGAGGAAGGAGATGAGCACGGCGGGCCCGGCGGTCTGGTTGGCGACCGCGCCGGCGAGGGCGAAGATCCCCGCGCCGATGATGCCGCCGATGCCGATCGCGGTGAGCTGCCACAGGCCGAGCACCCGTGTCAGTTCCCCTTCGTGCTCGCTGGCGATCTGCTCCACCGGCTTGCGCCGGAACACTCCCGAGCCGCCTCCGAACGAAGCCATCGTCTCGCCTCCCTGGTCACGACGCTGTCACCGGCGAGGGGGATGGCTAGAAACGTACCCGTTTTCGCGAAGAATCAGACAGGGACGTCTGCGGAGTCCCGGCCGGGGCGGACCCAGTCGCGGTTCTCGCGCAGGACCGTGAATCCGGCCGATCGGTAGAGCGCCGCCGCGGCGTGGTTCGACGACGGTGTCAGGACGGCGACCGCGCTCGCGCCCCGGTGGACGAGGGCCGCGCACGTGCCCAGCACGGCATCGCGCCCATAGCCGTGACCGCGATGGCCGGGGACGGTGCCGACCGGTTCGAGCAGACCGCACCTGCCCGCTCCGGCGAACCATCCGGTCGCCGCGGCCGCCGGCTCTCCCGCGGGCGTGCGCACGATCGTCTCCACGGCCAGGCCGCCCGCCGGCGAGCGCTTCATCGTGTGCCATTTCTCGACGGCGAACGTGGACCCGCTGAAGGCGGAGCGCTGCACCAGCGCCCGGTCGGCCGCGTCGGCCGCGCCGACCGGCTCGGCCCGGCTCCGCACCGGCCGAGGGGTCCACGACAGGACGAGCCAGGGCTCGCCCTCGCGTTCCCAGCCGGGCACCGGCAGGCCGTCGGACCAGTCGTTGCCGGGCTCGAGCAGTTCCTCGGCGCCGGCCGCGAGCGCGCCGAGATCGGCGCCGGGCGCGGCGGTCACGCGCAGCACGGGGCCGTCGAGAAAACCGGCCGCAACCGGCGCCGCGTCGTCGGTCCAGAGATAGACGGCGGCGTCGTCGAAGCGCAGGTACCACCCCACGTCTCCGGGATGGAGGCCGCCGGCCGGGGCGTCGGCCGGCGTCCATTCCGACAGCGCGCGCAGCGCGGGGCCGGTTTCGGCGGGGGTCAGGCGGTGCCGGGCCAGTGAGGTCACGGACGGCAGGTTAGCCAGCGCGCCGGCGGTGTCTCAAAGGCTTTTCACCGCAGCGCGTCGGCCGGTTCCATGCGGGCCGCGCGCAGCGCCGGATACAGGCCCGCCACCAACCCCACCAGCGCGCCGGCCACGGGTGCGGCCAGCGCCAGCCGTACGTCGAGTACCGGGGTCCACTGGCGCACGGCGGCCACCGCGACGACGGTCACCATGCCCACGCTGGCCCCGATCACCCCGCCGGTCAGGCCGATCAGGCTGGACTCCATCAGGAACTGGGCGGCGATGTGGCGGCGGGCCGCTCCCAGGGCGCGGCGCAGGCCGATCTCGGCGACCCGCTCCATGACGGTGACCAGCGTGACGTTGGCGATGCCCACCGCGCCGACGACCAGGGAGACCAGGCCGAGGATGAGGAAGAGGCCGTTGACGTCGTCCTGGGCGCCGTCGCGCGCCCGTTTGGGGCTCGGTGGCGCGATCACCTGCAGTTCGGCGCTGCGGTTGGGGCTCAGCGCGAGCGGCGCCTGGCGGGCGATGAGCTCGGCGGCGCCCAGCTGGGTGGCGACCAGGACGCGGGTGACGTCCTTGAGCCCGATGTCGGGGCCCAGCGTGGGCGGGACGAGGATCGCGCTGGCCAGGATCTGCTCGCGGCGCAGGCCGCCGATGATGCCGATGACGGTGTAGGCGCGGTCCTTGATGAACACGGCGGGCGCGTGTTCCAGGCTGGTGATGCCGAGCATGGCGGCGGCCTGCTCCCCCAGGACGACGACCCGGTCGCGGCGGGTGACGTGGCCGGCGTCGTAGTAGCGTCCGGCCAGCATCCGGCCGAGCGTGGTCTGCGGCAGGTCGGGGGTGGCCGCGACCACCGCGAGGGTCTGCCCGGACACCCGGGTGGGGTCGAGCAGGTTGTTGGCGGTCACGACGAGGTTGGAGCTCTTGTCGCTCTGCGCCAGCGCCGTCGCCGAGGTCACGCCGCGCAGGAGGCGAAGCTCCTTGGCCGCGTCCCAGGTCACGATGGGGTTGTGGCCACCGCGGGGCACCTCGACGGTGACGCTGGTGGCCAGCAGTTCGTCGAACCGGCCGACGATCTGGTTGCCCGCTGTGGCGGCGATGCCCAGGGTGACCACCAGCGTGCCGATGCCCAGGACGGTGCCGAGGGTGGTCAGGGCCGAGCGAACCGGACGGGCGAGCATCCCCGCCATGGACTCGGCCCACAGGTCACGGAGCTTCACTGAGCACCCCGTCCGCGATACGGACCCGGCGTTTGGCCCGTGCGCTCACCCCGTCCTCGTGCGTGATCACCAGGATGGTCAGCCCGTCGGCGCGCAGGCCGTCGAACAGGTCGAGGATGGCCTCGGTGTTGCGGCTGTCGAGGTTGCCGGTCGGCTCGTCGCACAGCAGCAGGGCGGGCCTGGCCATCAGGGCGCGGGCGATGGCCACGCGCTGGCGCTCGCCGCCCGACAGGCGGTCGGGCAGGAAGCGGATGCGATGGCTCATGCCCACCTGCTCCAGCGCCTGTTCCGCCCGGGCCCGGCGGCCGGCGCGCGGGTGCGGGCCGTACACCTCGGCGAGCATCACGTTCTCCACGACCGTCCGGTGGGACAGCAGGTGGAAGGACTGGAAGACGAAACCGATGCGGGTGCCCCGCAGCCGGGTCCGCCCGCCGTCGCGCAGCGCCGTGGTCTCGACCCCGTCCAGCCGGTACGTGCCGGAGGTCGGCCGGTCGAGCAGGCCGAGGATGTTGAGCAGGGTGGACTTGCCGGAGCCGGACGGCCCGACGATGGCCATGTAGTCGCCCTGCTCGACGCGCAGGTCCACGTCGGCCAGCGCGCGTACCGGCGGGTCGGACGGGAAGTCCCGGCAGACGCCCGCCAGCTCGATGACGGGCTCAAGCATCGCTCACCACGACCCGGTCGCCCTCTTTCAGCTCGCCCGCGCGCACCGGCGTCACCTTCACCACGCCGTCGGCGGTCAGGCCCGTGCGCACCTCGACCTCGCGGGTACGGTCGCCGTCCAGGGCGACCCTGACCCGCGGCCGGCCGTCGGCGGAGGTGATGACGGCGGCCACGGGAACGGCCAGCACCTCGCCCTCGGTCGAGCCGACCGAGATCCGCACGGTCATGGGCGAGCCGACCAGCGACTTGAGCTTCTTGCCCGAGCCGGGCGTGAGCAGGACGGGCACCGAACCGGACTCCTGTTCCTCGCCCTTCGGCTTGTCCGCTCCCGCCTTGGCGTCCTCCCCCACGGCGCTCAGGGTGGCGGGCAGCTGCGTCCCGTCCATGGTCTCCATCGTGGCCTCCTGGCCCGGGCGCAGCAGCTTGGCCTCCTTGGCCTCGACCGACCCGGTGACCGCGAAGGCCGAGCTGGTCACGGTCGCGACCTTGCCCTCGATGGTGTCGCCCGGCTTGACCTCGGCCTTGTCGATGCGGGCGGGCAGCTTCGGCAGGAAGACGATCTCGCCGGCCGGGACGCTGACCCCGTAGGTCTTGCGGAACTCGGCCAGCAAGGTCTGGGCGTCGGCCAGGTTCGCGACGCTGTGGGTGACCTTCGTCCGCAGCGGCGAGACCTTCCTGGCCCGCTTCAGCGCCTGGCCGGCGGTGGCCTCGGCCTCCTTCGCCGTGCGCACCGCCTTGCGCAGTTCCTCCAGCCGCTTGTCCCGGTCGGCGCGTACCTGCTCCTCATAGGCGGACACCGCCCGGTGGGCCTCGTCGAGGTCCTGCCGGGCGTTGTCCAGCTTCATCTCCAGCAGGCTCGTGTCCACCGCGCTGGGGGTGGGCGCCGGTGTCGCGGTCGACGTGGGCGCCGGCTTCCTGGCCTCGGTCAGCGCCTGCTCGGCCGCGAGCACCTGCTCCTCGGCAGCGCGTACGGCACGGCGCAGCGCGGCCAGCTGGGTCTCCTGCTCCGGCGTGACCTCCGGCGCCTCGGCCAGCGCCTTCCGCGCCGAGGTCAGGTCGCGGCGGGCGTTGTCGTGGCGCAGCCGCAGCGGCCGCACGTCCAGGCCCTCGTCCAGCGCCTTGCGGTCGGCGGCCAGGGTCTCCTGCGCGGTCTGAACGGCCTGGCGTAGCTGCTGCAGGCTCTTGCGCGCTTCCAGGTCGGGTTCCTGCGCCTTGTAGCCGCGTTTGGCGTACCAGCGCTTCACCGCCGCCACGGTGGCCGCGTCGAAGACACCGCTGGCCCGGACCCGCAGCGCGCGCTGGAGCTGTTTGACGTCGTCGCCCTCGGTGCCCGGCACGAGCGGGCGGTACATCGGCTTCTTGCCCTGCAGCGCGAACACCGGGCGGCCGTTGACCTGCATCAGCGTCTGGCCCGCGCGGATCGGGCCGGGTTTGGGCGCCGTGGTGACGCGCTGGGCGGCGCCGTTCGCCCCGCCGCCCGGCCCGGCCCCGGCGCCCCCGCTGTTCCCGCCGACCATCCCGGCCAGGGTGATCGGCAGCGGCGAGCCGTACGTCAGCGTGCCGCTGACCGTCACCGTGCTCGTGAGCTTGCGGCGCTCGACCGCCGAGGTGACCAGGGAGGGTTTGGGCGGGCGGCGCGAGGCGGCCTCCTCGGCCGGGGACCGCAGCCGGGAGCCGACGACCCAGCCGGCCGCGGCGATCACCAGCACCCCCGCCACGACCAGGGCGAGCACTCTGGATCTGCGCACGCTAGCTCGCAACCGTCGCCATCATCATGCCCACGCCGGGCAGGAACTGGGCCTTCTCGTAGACCCCGTTCGCCTTGGGCCGGTAGGCGGCGTAGAAGTCCTTGCCGCACTCCAGGTCCTCCAGGGAGGCCTTGATCTCGCGCTGCAGCAGGGGCCGCGCCTGGTCGGCGGTGGGCGTCTTGCCCTGGCCGAGCTTGCCGAACTCCTGCATGAACGGTTCCTCGGTGCTGCGCGCGATGTCCGAGGGGCGCTGCGAGGAGGTCCGGTAGCCCTTGCCCTTCAGGCAGTCGGCGAACGCGCCGGCCAGCTCCACCAGCTTGGGGTCGCCGTCGATCTCACGGGCGATGATCTGCTTCAGCATCTCGCCCTGGGCCTTGGAGACCTCCTCCATCGACTTCATGTTCTTGCCGGTGACCTTGTTGATCATCACCAGCGTGCAGGAGCCCATCGCATCGAAGTAGGCGTCCCGCTGGGCCTTCGGCAGTCCGGCGATGACCTTTCCGTTGGGGTCGTCGCCGGCTCCGTCCATCTCCTTCGTCCGCATCGCCATCCGGCCGACGCCGTCGTTGGGGTAGACGAAGGAGGCGGCGAAGCCGAAACCGTACTTTTCACGATATTTCCGCATGCCCTGGTAGTCGCCGGACATTTCCTGCTTGATGGCGTCCGGGAGTTTGGGCATGGTCACGACGGGGTGATAGGTGAACCCCTTGCCTTTCATGCAGGTGGCCAGCTGGGCCTGGTGCTGGCGCTGCTTGTTGGCGTTGTTGGCGGGATCCGCGGAGGGTGAGGCGGCCGCCCCGGTCTCACCGGAGGTGGAGCATCCGGCAAGGGCCGCCAGCAGGGCCGCAGCAATCATGAGCGGCGCTCGGGAGTTGGTCATGGGGCTTCACTGTCGCCACTACAAGCTGAAGCGAACCTGAACGCGCCTGAAGCGCGCTTCCGCAGCCGGATCAGCGAGGCAACACTCCAGCCGCGCGCCAGCGCCTGGTCACGGCCGTGCCGCAGCCGGTGGCGGGCTTGAGCAGACCCGGAAGCCCGCCGACGCTAGCGGGAGCAAGCAGGAGCCAGCGGGACGGCACGGACCCCGCCGGGGACGTCCCGGGCGGGGTCGCCGGCGTTCCGGCTAGCGGAGGTCGCGGATGAGGGTGCCGATGATGGAGTCGACCTTGTCCGAGTTGAACGAGTCCGAGCCGATCAGCAGAGTGACGGCCCGCCGCCCGTCGTCCGTGATGGCGTTCCTGAACTTGTGGCCGCTGGCCATACTGCCGCTGTGTCCCCACGTGACCAGGCCGGGGGTGTGCCGGTAGCCCTCGACGCCCAGGCCGTAGTCCTGGCCGAAGTCATCCTTGATGGTCTTCTTCATCTCGGCGAGCTGGGCCGGGGCCAGCAGCTTGCCGGTCATCAGCGCGCTCCAGAAGGCGGTCGTGTCGGCGCCGGTCGAGATCAGCGCGCCCGACGCGTCGGCCTCCGAGGTGTTCCACTCCGTCTTGTCCACCAGCTTCCCGCCCTTCTTGACGTAACCCCGCAGGTCGGGCTTGGGGATGGTGATCCGGTCGCCGGGCCAGGAGGTCCCGCGCAGCCGGAGCGGCTTGATGATGCGCCGCCTGATCTCATCGCCGATACCGCGGCCGGTGATCTTCGTGACGATCAGCCCGGCCAGGTTGTAGTTGGTGTTGGAGTAGGCGAAGCCCGACGGGGTCCTCTCGGGCGGGGGCAGGGGCAGCGCCTGCTCCACCGTCTGCAGGGGCTCGATGTGGTCCCAGCGGTGCTCTTCCTCGTCTTCCCAGAACGGCGCGGCCAGGTAGTCGGGCAGGCCGCTGGTGTGCTGCAGAAGCTGGCGGATCGTGATCTCGCGGCCGTCGTAGTCCTTGGTGCGGATGAGGCCCGGCAGATGGCGCTCGACGGTGTCGTCCAGCGTGAGTCTGCCCTCGCCGGCGAGCTGCAGCACGACCGTGGCCGTCCAGGTCTTGGTGTCGCTGCCGATGCGGCTGTGCTCGTCGCCGGTGACCTTGCGGCCGGTCCTGCGGTCGGCGAGGCCGACGCCGCCGGTCCAGACGCCGCAGCGCGGGCTCTTCACCGTGACCGCGATCCCCGCGCCGACCCTCTCCAGCGCCTTCAGCGCCGTGCGGATGGGCCGGGTGTCACACCGTGACGTCACGGCCGACGCGGCGGACGGCGTGGCCACCAGGGAGGCCGTGACCACGAAGGCCACGAGAACACCTCGCATATTGTCTCCTTTGACGATACTCCCGCGTAAGGCGGATGCCCACGGCACGTGCATGCAGCCAGCGTCGCCGCTGACCTGACCGTCCGCATTCGGTGCCCGTCCAGACATTCCGTGCATGCTTTGTACGGCCGGCCAAAGAGGTGAGGATGCTCGACACCGGAGTACCCGATCTCGCCCAAGTCCTGGACGCGCTGGGCTCTTCGCTGCTGCGCCCGTTGACCGTGCTGCCCGAAGGACCGGTGCCGGTCTCCGGCGTGCTCATCTTCGAGCCGCGCGCCCCGCTGCCGTCCGTCAGGGACGCGATCCTGCTGGCCGTCGGCGTGGGCACGGCCGAGACGCGGGCGAAGGAGCTCGTGGACGCGGCGGCCGGCGTCGGCTACGCCTGCCTGGTGGTGAAGAGCTTCGGCGAACCGGCCGCCGAACTGGCCGAAGCCGCGCAGCGCTCGGGAATCGTCCTGCTCGCCGCCGACGAGGCGGTCGCCTGGCATCACCTGGACGCCATGATCTCCACGGCCCTCGCCTCCACGGTCCGCTTCGAGCGGGCCGCGGGAGCGCCGGCGGTCGGCGATCTGTTCGCCCTGGCCAACGCGATCGCGGGCATGGTCGGCGGCGCCACCGTGATCGAGGATCCGCACCGGCGCATCCTCGCGTACTCGACCCTGCCGGGGCAGGCCATCGACGAGGGCCGCCGCCAGGGCATCCTCGGCCTGCAGGTGCCGGACGGCCCGGACTACGACGAGGTCTACCGCGCGCTGGTCAAGGCGGGGCGTACCTGCCGGTTCCCGGCCTTTCGCGGCGGGCTTCCCCGTCTCGGCGTTGTGGTCCGCGCGGGCAACGAGGAACTGGGCTCGATCTGGGTCGTCGACGCGGAAGGCTCGCTGGACGCCGCCGCCGAACAGGCGCTCTCCGATGTGGCCGACATCGTCTCGCTGCACCTGCTCGCGGCGCGTACAGCCGACGACGCCGTGCGGCGCAGGCGCGCGGATCTGCTGCGGCGGCTGCTGGCCGACCCGAGCAGTGTCACCGCGGTCGCGCCGCAGCTCGGCCTGGACCCGAACCTGCCGGTCGCGGTGGCCGCGTTCGCCGTCGTGTCGAGCAAGGCCGACGACGTTCTCGCGGCGCACGCGGCCACCCGGCTCGCCGACCTGGTAAGCCTGCACTGCGAGGCCCACTACGGCAGGCACGGCTGCGCCCTGATCGACGGCACCGTCTACGCGCTGCTGCCGAGCGGGCCGTCGCCGAAGGCGCACCACGAACTCGTCGCCGACATCGCCCGGCGGGCCCACGGCGCGCTGCGGGTGCCGATCCAGGCCGGGCTCGGCTCGCTCGTGCCGGGGCTGCGCTCGATCGCGAGCTCACGCGCCGACGCCGACCTCGTCCTGCGCGCCCTGACCGACCGGCCGGGCGAGCACCGGCCGTGCCAGGTCGCCACGATCGACGAGGTGTGGGCGGGCGCGACGCTGTCGGCGCTGGCCCAGATCCTGGCCGCGCACGACGCCCTGCCCCGCAGCCTCGGGCCGGCGGTCCGCGCCCACGATCTCGAGCACGGCACCACCTACGCCGACACCCTCCTCGCCTACCTGGACGCCGACGGCGATTTCGCCGCCGCCTCCCAGCGGCTGTCGGTGCACCCGAACACGATCCGCTACCGGCTTTCGCGCGCCGAGGAGATCTTCGGCTTCGACCTCGCCGACCCGGACGAACGCCTGGTGCTGTGGCTACGATTGCGGCTCGGCGACCAGGTCGGCTGGTAGGGATGTGACCCCATGACGGACGAGCTCGGTGTCTCCGTGACGACCTTCGCGCGCGGCGTCGTCATCCACCTGTCCGGGCCGCTGGGCAGCGGCGCAGCGATGCGGCTGGGGGAGGCGATCGCGGCCGTCGACGAGCGGGAGACGCCCACCGTCATCCTCGACCTCGCGAGGGTTCCGGCCTGCGACATCCAGGGCATGGGGGCGATCATCGCCGCCATGAAGCACGCGGCGCGCCGGGACCTCCGCCTGATCATGGCGGCTGTCAACCCGCCGATCTCGCGGGCCATCGAACGGCACGGCCTGACGGATCGGGCCGAACTGCGCGGCAGCCTGCGGGAGGCCGTGGACGAGCTCGAAGCCTGACTCACGACACGGGACCCCCGTTAACCGCTTTTTACCGCAGGCAGTCCAAGGGCCTGATACAGTCGTTGCCAGTTGCAGTTGTGGTACCCCATACAAACTTTTGGCGCACCTGGCGAACGTGATTGGTCAGGTGCGTTTTTTGTTGCCGGTCATCTCCGGATGGGCACATCGCGGCAACTCGGAATCCGTAGGTACGGATGCCGGTTCTGCACACCTATCAAAGGGAGATAGACATGGCCGTCGGAACTGTCAAGTGGTTCAACGCGGACAAGGGCTTCGGCTTCATCGAGCACGAGGGCGGTCCGGACGTCTTCGCGCACTACTCGCAGATCGTCTCTCAGGGCGGCTTCCGCGAGCTGCGTGAGGGCCAGAAGGTGTCGTTCGACATCACCCAGGGCCAGAAGGGCCCGCAGGCGGAGAACATCGTTCCCGCCTAGTCGGTACGCACGAAGGCCGGGGCTCGCATCCGATGGATGCGGGCCCCGGCTCGTTGGTCCCCCTTGACCGCGGGGAAGAGCATGATCCCGGCCACGACCAGCGCCGCCCCGGCCACGTGCCAGACGGTGAGCGCCTCGCCCAGGAAGGCCACGGCCGTCAGGACGCCGATCACCGGGACCATGTTGAGGATCACGCCTGCCGTACCGGCGGGAATGTGCCTGATCGCGTGGTTGTAGAGCACGAAGCCGAGCGCGAAGCAGACCCCGCCCACGAAGATCGCGGCCAGCCAGTACGGCGCCGCGACGTCGGTGGGCAGCGGTTCGCGGCCACTCATCCACGGCCACAGCGCCAGCGGCAGCACGAGCGCCGTGGCGTAGGTGAACTGGTAGGTCGTCATCGTGAGCGCGTCCACGGCCGGCGCGGTCCTGGCGGCGAGCGTGACGTAGACGGCCGCGGCCAGGGAGCCGCCGAGCACGATCAGGTCGCCGACGTTGAAGCCGCTCCCGAAGCCGCCGCCGAAGGCGCCGCCGTCGAGTGCCAGGACACCGAGCAGCGCCAGCACCAGCCCGAGCACGGACCTGCCGCGGATGCGTTCCTTCAGGAACATCGCCGCCAGCACCAGGACGAAGGCGGACTCGCTCGCCCCGAGCAGCGAGGCGTTCGTGGCCGTGGTGAAGGTCAGGCCCAGCGTGAGTCCGCCGTAGGCGAGCGCGGGCTCGAACAGGCCGAGCAGCGCGAACCGCCACTGACCGGGCGTGCCGTCGCGCCGGCCGCGCAGGAGCAGGATCACCCAGAGCACGGTTGTCGCGGCGGCGAGCTTGACGACCAGCAGGGTGAGCGGGCCGAAGCCGTCCAGGGCGTACTTGGTGGCGGTCGTCGCGGCGCCCCAGCCCACCGCGGCGACGATCAGGAGCGTGCGGTTCATGACACCGACCGTTCTACGGGGCAGTCATCTTGCGGGCAGGCGACGTAGTCGCAGAGGCGGCAGATGCGGTCGGCGCGCTCGCGGCTGACGGCCAGGGTGGTCAGCACCTGTTCGACGATGCCGGTCAGCTGCCGTTCCTGTTCGCCGGTGAGCGTGCCGAGCGCCCTTCGCAGGACGGCCCGCCGCCCGGCCACGATCGCCGTGGCCATCTCGGTGCCGCGTTCGGTCAGCCACAGCGACACGCTGCGCCGGTCACGTCCCGGACGCCGTTCGACCAGGCCTTCGGCGGCCAGCCGGTCGACCAGGCGGACCGTCCCCGAGCCGGTGATGCCGAGCACCCGGCTCAGCTCGTCGACGTGCTCGCCCGGCACGGCCAGGATCGTCGCCAGGGCCGAGGCTCCGGTGGCGCCCTGGGCGGTGACGCGCCGCGTGGCCTCGTCCAGTTCGTCGGCGAGCCCGACGACCAGAGCGCTGACGAGGTTCACTGATCTGTCGTCCATGCTCTCCATAATAGCTGACTGAGTCAGTCATATAAAGTGTCCGGGGGTGGCCCGCCGGAGCCGGTGATCGTATTGTCGGGAGAGATTCCCGACGTGAGGATCTCCGGATGCCCCGACCCCGCACCGTCCTGGCCTTATGCGCCCTCGTCACGCCCATCCTGTACGGCGGGCCCGCCCAAGCCGAGGCCGACCAGCCGTTACCCTCGGCGATCTTCCGCGCCACGCACAACAGCTATTCCGGCGACATCGGCGGCGCCAGGAAGTCGATCCCCCACCAGCTCGACCGCGGCATACGCTTCATCGAGCTCGACATCCACGACAACGGCTACGCCACCTCCCGCGACTACTCCGTCGGCCACGACTCCCCCGGCGACGAGGTCGACCACCAAACGGGCAACCCCGGCTCCAACAACCTGCGCGACTGGCTCACCGTGATCAACAACTGGTCCGCGCAGCACCCGGAGGCCGCGCCGATCGTCGTCGCGCTGGACGTCAAGGACAACCTGACCGACAACGGCTCCTACGCCGCGGGCAACCTGGCCGCGCTCAACGACGAGCTCACCTCCGTCTTCGGGCCGCGCCTGATGCAGGCCAAGGACTACCCCGCGCAGCCGCCCACGGTCGACGCGCTGCGCGGCCGGGTGCTCCCGGTGATCTCCGGCGACGGCGGGACCCGGGCCCAGTACAAGCGCGACGTCGGCCACAACCCGGCCGTCGCGATCAACGGCCGCGGGCAGGTCGTCGAGGTGCACGACTCGGGTTCCGGGGACCTCTGGTACTGGTCCGGCGTGTACGGCGCCGACGGCCGCGTCACCTGGCTGCGCCACGGCAGGTACGACAGCGGCGTGACCCCGGCCGTCACCCTCAATGACCACGGCGACCTGGTCGAGGTCCACCAGTCGCAGAACGCGACCACGCTCTGGTACCGCGTGGGCCGTCTCGCCGCCGACGGCGAGATCACCTGGTCGGCCTCGAACCGCTACGACAACGGCGTCCTGCCGACGGTCAGGTTCACCGACCCGGCGGGCACCCAACTGCGGGAGATCCACCGCAGCCAGGCGAACAGCCAGAACTGGACGTGGAACGGCACCTTCGACGCCGGAGCCCGATCGGTCGCCTGGAGCGGCAACGCCAGGACCTCCGACCCCCGCTACGACAAGAGCACCTCCGTCAGCGGCTCCTCCCGCGTGCGCGTGTGGACCGGCGCCGACGGACCGACCCCGGCCCAGACCCTGCGCGTGGACACCGACCGGCACACCGGCGCGCGCATCCGCTACCGGCAGACCGCCTTCATCGAGTTCCAGCAGGGCAACAGCGCCGAACTCCAGCAGGACGCGCTGTTCTACGCGGCACCCGCGAGCGCCTCCTCGTTCATGATCTCCTCCCGGCAGGCCGGGCGGCTGGTGCGCGGGTGGGGCTTCAACGCGGCGGGCAACGCGACCACGCCGCTGGCCAGCTATCCGGCGACGGACCACCCGGACGCCGCGTGGTACCAGGATCTCCTGACGAGGTCCGGCGCCGTGCGGTGACCCGGGACGGGCACGGCCGCATCACCACCGGCCGTGCCCGCCCCGGTCCGCGAGGTCAGGCCTTCCCACGCGGGAGCCGTGGATCAGTGCCGCTCGCGCAGGTTCGCCGCCGGCCTCCTGGCCGCCCGCACGGTCGTCTCGGGACCGTTGGGGATCAACGGGGTGGGGGTACCGGGGTTTCGGTGATCAGCCGGGCTTCCGTTCTCCGGTGTACGCCGGCAGCGCCCGGTCGGTGAGGAAGGCGGTCACGGTGGCGGCCGGGCCGGTGGTCGAACGCCACCGCGAGCCGGAACGGCCGCCGCGCCGGCCGGCTGGTGCGTCGCCGAACGCCATGAACTGGGCTATCCTCCCGGTCCAACAGTTTTTCTGGTCATATGAACCGGTTTGGAGCCTTATGTCTACGCTTGTGCTTCTCCATGCCTTCGGCTCCAGCGGGCGGGCCTGGTCTCCCCAGGTCGCCGAACTGTCCCCGCGGCACCGGGTGCTCACCCCCGACCTGCCCGGCCACGGCTCCAGCCCCGGCCCGTTCTCCCTGGACGCCGCCGTGCGCTCGGTCCGCGAGCTGCTCGCCGCCGAGGAGCAGGTCCACCTCGTCGGGATCTCCGGATCGGTGAGCGTCGCCCTCCTGACGGCCCTGGCCGAACCGGAGAAGGTCGCGAGCCTCGTCCTGTCCGGCGGCGTGGCGGCCCCGACCGGCGGCGACGGCCTCCAGCGCACCGTGATGGGGCTGCTGCCGGCCGGGATGATCGTGTCGATGATGAAGGGCATGTACTCCGGCGGCCGCCCCGAGCACACCGCGACCGCCGCCGAGGACCTGCGCACGGCGGGCAAGGCGGCGCTGCTCACCGGGCTGCGCGAGCTGGGCGAGCTCGACCTGCGGCCCAGGCTCGCCGAGATCAAGGCACCCGCCCTGGTACTCGTCGGCGAGAAGGACAAGGCCAACATCGCACCCGCCGAGGTCCTGGCCGCCGGACTCCCCCAGGCGGAACTGCGCGTCATCCCGGGCGCCGGGCACATCTGGAACCTCGAACAACCCGAGCTGTTCACCCGCCTCGCCACTGACTGGGCCGGCGTCCCACGGGATTAGCCCACGGCGGCCGCCCGGCGTTCCCGACGCCGTCCGGCCCCGCGGCGCAGGACATGAAGGCCGGGCCCCGCCGGCGACCGGATCGCGCCCCTGTTCTCCCGGTGATCGCCTTCCGTAGGATGGCCGGGTGCGCGCTCGTGAGCTTCCCATCGCCCTGCAGGGCCGCCCCGGTCCCGCCAACGCCATCACCGACGTCCCCGGTGTCCAGGTCGGCTACGTCACGCTGACCGAGGGCGCGGCCCGCACCGGGGTCACCGCCATCCTGCCCCGAGGCCGCGACGGGGTGGGCATGCCGTGCGCGGCGGGCGTCTACTCGCTCAACGGCAACGGCGAGATGACCGGCGTGACGTGGATCGAGGAGAGCGGCGCGCTGACGCTGCCCGTCGCGATCACCAACACCCACGCCGTCGGCACCGTGCACCGCGGCGTCATCGACTGGGTCGTCGCCGCCCATCCCGCGCTCGGCGCCGAGTGGCTGCTGCCGGTCGTGGCCGAGACCTGGGACGGCTACCTCAACGACATCAACGGCCCCCACGTCCGCCCTGAGCACGCCGGCCAGGCCATCGAGTCGGCCGCCGGCGGGCCGGTCGCCGAAGGCAACACCGGCGGCGGCACCGGCATGAACTGCTACGGATTCAAGGGCGGCTCGGGCACCGCCTCACGCCTGGTCGAGCACGCCGCCGACACGTACACGGTCGGCGCGTTCGTCCAGGCCAACTTCGGCAGACGATCCGAGCTGACCGTGGCCGGGGTGCGCGTCGGGCAGGACCTTCTCGACGACAACCCCATGGAGGAGCACGCGCGGGCACGGGCGGGCGCGGGCTCGGTGATCGTCGTGGTGGCCACGGACGCGCCGCTGCTGCCCGGCCAGTGCAAGGCGCTGGCGCGCCGGGTGCCGATGGGCCTGGCCAGGACCGGGACCACCGGCAGCCACTTCTCCGGCGACATCTTCCTGGCCTTCTCCACCGCCAACGAGGGGGCGCTGGCCAGCGGGTTCGCCGCCGGTGACGACTACGAGACGCTGCGGTTCGTGCCGTGGGGCCGCATGGACCCCTTCTACACGGCCGTCGTCGAGGCGGTGGAGGAGGCGGTGCTCAACGCGCTGACCGGCGCCGAGGAGAGCATCGGCCGCGACGGCCACCGCTCCCCCGCCCTGCCACTCGACCGGCTGGCGGAACTGCTCTCCCGCTGAAGCCACTCCCGGGCGCCGGGATACGGCGTCACCACTGGGGTACACCACCACCGCTGGGGTACGGCGCCGCCGTACCCCCGCCAGGGCTTGTCAGTACGCGGCCGGAATCGCGCGCGGCACGCGGGGCATGCCCCACAGGCGGTTCTCCTCGCGCAGCGTGCGCAGGCGCTCCACTTCGGCGCTCCACTCGGCCCCGGCGGGCGTGGCCTTGGCCTTGCGGCGGGCGATGCGGTCGTCGTAGGCCTTGACGCCGAACGTGGCCCGCTGGCCCGCCTCCGCCCCGCGCAACGCCTCGGTCAGCGCCTTGTCGAAGGCACGGCCCGCGGCCAGCAGCTCGATGTCGTCGACGTCGGCGGCCCGCAGCTCACGCACGGTCAGCTCGGCCTCGCGGGCCTTGGCCAGCAGCTCCGGGAAGGTCTTGGAGATCTCGATGTCCGCGTGGTAGCGCACCTCGGCCTCGCGGCTCACCCGGGGACGGAAAAACGCCATCGACTCTGCCTTTCTCAACGCTGCGTATCAGGCGTAGCGTACGCCGTCGCGGGACACGGGCCGTAATCGGACCCGCCCCGGCGCCTTTACATAGTAGATTTCTTACATGCCCGCGAAGCGACCGCCCGTACCCCTGTCCCGCGAGCGCATCATCGACGCCGCGCTGCACATCGCCGACAGCCAGGGCCTGCGCAGGCTGACCATGCGCCGCCTCGGCGACGCGCTGGAGGTGGAGGCCATGGCCATCTACCACCACCTGCCCCGCGGCAAGGACGCGCTGATGGACGCCCTGGCCGAGCACGTCACCGCCGTCCGGGTCGAGGCGGGTTCGAGCTGGCAGGAGACGGCCAAGGCCTGGTGCAGGGCCGGGCGCGAGGCGCTGCGCGACCACCCCGGGGTGCTCGCCCTCGCCCTGACCAAGCCGCCCAAGGGCGCCACCACGGTCTCGATCAGGGACCAGACCGAGCAGCTGGCCGACGCCGGCCTTCCCGCCGCCGCCGAGGCCGTACGGACCATGCGCGCCTTCGTCTTCGGCAGCGTCGCGGTCGAGGTCCAGCAGTCCGGCTGGGCCGATCCCGAGGTCGACACCTGGACCCGCCGCGACGAGCGGGCCGACGCCGACTTCGAGCGCGGCCTCGACGCACTCATCAAAGGACTGCAAATTTAGTCGGCGTGTCGCGCTTGGACCGTTATCCTGCTTAAGACACGCTGTGTCGTAGGTCACAGACTCACCCGGGGCACCCTCCACTAACCGCCCGAACGGGCTATGTCGGTTTGTGTGACCCACGTCGCACACTTGCTAGAAACGAACAAGCCCGAGCCGCTCCCCGTCAGCTCAGTGCGACATGGGAGCCATCCACGAGATATCGGAGGCACGCCGATGTGCCCGCACGACCCGGTCTGCCCGTCTGCCGAGGCGCCCGACCGCGAGGCAGCAAGAACCCTCGCCTGCCACCCCGAGCAGGGGTGGAGCCTCCTCTGCAACGGCGTCGTCCTGTTCGAGGACACCGGGGAGCTCCTGCCCGGCGGCATCGTCATCGCACCCCACCGCCCCGCCGTGGGCGCCGCCTGACCTACGCGTAACGCACGATCCAGCGGGCGACGATCTCGCCCACCTTTTCGGGGTCCTTCTTCAGATCATGTCCCTCCCCCGGCAGGACGACCAGCTCAGCGGCGTCTGCCGGGTCCGGCACCCCGAACGGGTCCCGGTCCCCGTTGACCACGAGCACGTCGACGCCCGCCTCGCGCAGCTCCCCCGCCCTGGAACGTTCCGGCCTCCCCGGCGGATGCAGCGGAAACGCCAGCGCCACCACGGCCGCCGCGCCTGCCCGCAGCGCCGTACGGCAGGCCACCCGGGCCCCGTTGCTCCGCCCGCCCTGCACCAGCGGCAGGCCGGGAAAACGTGCGGCCAGCGCCGCCACGACGATCTCCCATGCCTCGTCCTGCCGCTCGGGCGAGCCCGGCGCCCTGGCCCCCGCCAGCCGGAACGGCTGCGTCACCCTGGCCACGCTCACACCCGCGGCCAGCGCGTGCTCGCGCACCGCCAGCAGGTCGGGCGCGTCCACCGTGCCCGCGGAACCGTGCGTCAGCACCAGCAGCAGCTTCGGCCGCCGGACCTCGTCGAGGTCGACCCGCGCGGGACCGCGCGCAGTGGTGATCTCCATGGCGCCAACGGTACTCCGGGAGGAGGCGCGACCTGGCTCTCAGGTGGGATGACGGCGCGCCGCCGCGAGGGGACAATCTCGGTATGGCAGACATGCGTCCTCTCCGCGACGAGCTGCAGGCGACTCTCGACGCCCGGCGCGATCTCGGTCCCGAATACGAGCAGGCGTTGGTGGAATCGTTCGTGGAGCGGCTGGACGCCACGATCGCCGCCCGGGTGCGCGCCGAGCTCGACACCCACGGCCCCAGACCCGGCAAGAACCACAAGCCGAGCGCCTCGGCCCTGATCCCCATCGCGCTCGGCTCGCTCGCCCTCGGCATCCCGCTCACGGCCATCGCCGCCTCGGCGGCCGGTCCGGCCGGCCTGGTCATGGCGTGGCTGGCGATCATCATGGTGAACGTCGTGGCGGCCGTCGCCATCATGCGCGGCCGCTGACCCGCACACCGCTCCGCCACGGGTACGAGGGCTCCGTGGCCCGCGGCGGCCGGGCGGTCAGCCGTCGCGGTCGAGGCGCAGGCGGACCTCTTCGGCCAGCGCCTGGTCGGCGTGGTTGAGGCCGTAGCTCCAGACCCGGTCCGCGTCGTCGGCGCGCCCGCGCAGCGGCAGCGTGCGGGCCAGCAGTTCGATGGCCAGCGCGCTCGTGCCCGGCTCGTCGCCGTCCTCCACCGCGCCCGCGAACTCCGCGCACGCCAGCTCCAGGTGGGCGATCCCCAGCTGCACCCGCAGCCTGGCCACCTCCGCCGCCGGCGCGTCGTGCAGCGCGGCCATGAGCACGTCCGCGGCCTCACCCGGCTCGCCCTGGAGCAGCAGCAGGTCGCCGAGCTGCTGCGCGGCCCGCGCGCCGAGGTTCGGGTCGCCCGCGCCGATCGCCGCGCGCAGTTCCTCCTCCGCCCCGTCCAGGTCGTCCCGCTGTACGGCCAGCCTGGCCAGCCCCAGCCGCGCCAGCGCCACGTACTCGGGGGCCCCCATGCCGAGCACCGCCTGCCAGGCGCCTCTGGCCTGCTCCGGCCGGTTCTCGCGCTCGAAGCCCTGGGCCAGGTGGCAGGCGGCCTGCGCGCCGTACTCGGGATGGCCGGTCGACAGCGCCACCCGGGCGGCCGCCCGGGCGCCCTCGGCGTCGCCCCGTTGCTCCAGCACGACCGCCAGCCCCACCGCGGCCTGCGCCCGGTCGGGCCCCGCGGGGTCGGCGGCCAGCTCGGACAGGATGGCAGCAGCCGCATCGAGATCACCGCCCTCGGCCAGCCTCCTGGCGTGTTCCAGCGGGGACGCGTCGACGTCTGGGGGTGTCAAGGAGGCTCCTTCTGAACGTTGATCGCCCCGAGCCTAACGACTCGGGGCGATCACGTCTCGCAACTCGGCCTGTCCTCATCTATCCCTGATGGACACGCTCTTGTTGCCTGCCGGCGTGACGAACGTCCAGGGCGGCCCATGACATACGCCACGACCGCTTCGGCCGGTACCGGACGTCAGCAGCCCCGGGCGCCGAACGCCAGGAACTGGGTGACCTCCCGCCGGTCGAAGTTGTCGTCGCTGCCGATCACCAGCGTGCACTCGCCGGTGGCCAGGCGCGGCCCCCAGGCCAGGCTCTCCAGGTTCTGGACCGGCGCCCTGACGTTCTCCAGGTCCATGACGAGCCGCTTGGAGACGGGCCGGTAGGGGCGCCCGGTCGCCAGGCTGTCCCTGCCCTGGACGTCGGTGGCCCGGCGCAGGTCGATCTCGTAGAGCTTGACCTTGTAGTCCACGCCCTCGATCCAGGAGCGCTCCAGGGCCAGGTAGCGGTGGTCGTCGAGGGCGAGGATCTCCGACACGCCGCTGTCGGTGACGCCGTCCGGCGGGATCGGGGCGGCGGGCAGCGGGTCGATCGGGTAGGCGTACTGCCCGCGCAGCCGGCCGTCGCGGCCCCACACGGTGATCCGGGCCGGGGCGCCGGACTCGACGGTGGGCGGCTCGCCGTCCTCAAAGCGGGGGCCCTCCACGATGGCGGCGATCGTGCTCGGCGCGAACGTCAGCCCCTCGAACCCGAAGTTGCGCCGCGGGCCGCTGTTCGTGGCGGTGACCTTCAGGTTGCCCGGCAGCGGGAGCTCGCCCAGGTGGCGCCCGTCGCGCCCGGCCCAGCGGACGAACAGGCCGGACAGCGGGATGCCGGGGTTGCGCGCGTCGGGCCGGTCGCCCTCGTGGCCCCAGAGCAGGTTGCGGCTCCACCGGTCGAAGCGGATCGTCTCCGGGTCGGCGTCATCGGGCTTGCCGTACCCGGGGTAGGGGGTCCCGTCGGGGCGCAGGAGCGTGGTGGCGCCGGTCAGGCGCACTCCGGTGAACGCGCCGGTGCGCCGGTCGATGTCGAGGGCACCGGTGTAGAAGCGGGCGGGGTTGTAGCGCCAGCGGTCGTCGGAGATGAAGTACCAGGTGCCGGTCCGCGGATCGCGATCGATACCGGACAGGCCGCCGACGACCGTGCCCTCGAACTCCATCTTGTGCGGAAGGCGCTGCTCACCGAGAAAGCGGGTGATTCTGAGCCCCTGCCGCGGGGCGGAGGCGGCGCTCGAGGGCGGGGTGGCGACGAGTTGCGCGCCGACCACCAGAGCCAGAGCCAGGGCGGCCTTCACCGATCTTCCCCGAAGGATCATTCACTTCTCCACGGCTTGGAAACGGGCCCCATCGGGGCCTGAGCAAGCACATGAGAGCGTGGATCAAGAGGAAAGTCATGAGGACATGCCGCTGCCCCGGCAGCCTTTACCGTCGGCTCCCGGGCCGGGACAGTCGAAGGCCCCGGGAAGACACAAAGCGCTTCCCGGGGCCTTCGGCGACCTCAGTCCTCGTACGCCTCCAGCGGCGGGCAGGCGCAGACCAGGTTGCGGTCGCCGTAGGCCTGGTCGATCCGGCGCACCGGCACCCAGTACTTGCCGTCGCGCAGCGAGCTGACCGGGTAGGCGGCCTCGGCGCGGGTGTAGGGGTGCGCCCAGGTGTCGGAGGCGGCCGCCTCGGCGGTGTGCGGGGCGTTGCGCAGCGGGTTGTCGTCCTTGTCGTAGGCGCCCGAGGCCACCTTGGCGATCTCGCCGCGGATGGCGATCATGGCGTCGGCGAAGCGGTCAAGCTCGGCCAGGTCCTCGCTCTCGGTCGGCTCGATCATCAGCGTGCCGGCCACCGGGAAGGACATCGTGGGCGCGTGGAAGCCGTAGTCGATGAGGCGCTTGGCCACGTCGTCGACGGTGACGCCGGTCTCCTTGGTGATCTGGCGCAGGTCGATGATGCACTCGTGGGCGACCAGGCCGCCGCGGCCGGTGTAGAGGACCGGGTAGTGCGGGGCCAGGCGGCGGGCCAGGTAGTTGGCCGACAGGATGGCCTGCTCGGTGGCGGCCTTGAGGCCCTCGCCGCCCATCATCCTGATGTAGGCCCAGGAGATGGGCAGGATGCCGGCGGAGCCGTACGGGGCGGCCGAGACCGCGCCGACCGGCGAGCCGGGACGCAGCGCGTGACCGGGCAGGTAGGCGGCCAGGTGCGCGCGGACGGCGACCGGGCCGACGCCGGGGCCGCCGCCGCCGTGCGGGATGCAGAAGGTCTTGTGCAGGTTGAGGTGGGAGACGTCGGCGCCGAACTCGCCGGGCTTGGCCAGGCCGACGAGGGCGTTGAGGTTGGCGCCGTCGACGTAGACCTGACCGCCGGCCTCGTGGACCTTGGCGCAGATCTCGGTGATGGTCTCCTCGTACACGCCGTGCGTGGACGGGTAGGTGACCATGATCGCGGCCAGCGCGTCACGGTGCTTGGCGATCTTGGCGTCGAGGTCGGCGAGGTCGATGTTGCCCTCGTCGTCGCAGGCGACCACGACGACGCGCATGCCGGCCATGACGGCGCTGGCGGCGTTGGTGCCGTGGGCGGAGGACGGGATGAGGCAGACCTCGCGGCCCGTGTCGCCGCCCGCCTGGTGGTAGGCGCGGATGGCCAGCAGCCCGGCGAACTCACCCTGCGAACCGGCGTTGGGCTGGATGGAGACGGCGTCGTAGCCGGTCACCTCGGCCAGCCAGGACTCCAGCGTGCCGATCAGCTCCAGGTAGCCCTCGGTCTGCTCGGCCGGCGCGTAGGGGTGCACGGCCGCGAACTCGGGCCAGGTGATCGGCTCCATCTCGGTGGTCGCGTTGAGCTTCATCGTGCACGAGCCCAGCGGGATCATCGAACGGTCGAGGGCGATGTCCTTGTCCTGCAGCTTGCGCAGGTAGCGCAGCATCGCGGTCTCGGAACGGTGGCTGTGGAAGACCGGGTGGGAGAGGTAGTCGTCCTCGCGGGCGAGCGAGGCGGGCAGCGCGTCGTCACCGGCCAGGTCGCTGAGCCCGGCGGAGACTCCGAAGGCGGCGGCGACCTGCTCCAGGTGGGCGAGCTCGGTCTTCTCGTCGCAGGAGACCGAGACGTGGTCGGCGTCGATCTTCCAGAGGTTGACGCCGCGGGCGGCGGCCTCGGCGACGACCTGCGCGGCCCTGCCGGGCACGCGGGCGGTCACGGTGTCGAAGAACTCGCCGTGCACGACCTCCACGCGGCCCGCGCGCAGCACCTCGGCGAGCGTCACGGCGTGGGCGTGGGTACGGCGGGCGATCCGCCGCAGTCCCTCGGGCCCGTGGTAGACCGCGTACATGCCGGCGATGACGGCCAGCAGCACCTGGGCGGTGCAGATGTTGGAGGTGGCCTTCTCCCGGCGGATGTGCTGCTCGCGGGTCTGCAGGGCCAGGCGGTAGGCGGGGGCGCCGTCGGCGTCCACGGAGACCCCGACCAGGCGGCCGGGCATCTGCCGCTGCAGCCCCTCGCGCACGGACATGTACGCGGCGTGCGGCCCGCCGAACCCGAACGGCACGCCGAAGCGCTGGGAGGAGCCGATCGCGATGTCGGCGCCGAGCGCGCCGGGCGCGGCGATGAGCGTGAGGGCGAGCAGGTCGGCGGCGGCGACCACGAGGGCGCCCGCGCCGTGCGCGCGCTCGGCCAGCGCGCGGAAGTCGCGCACCCGGCCGGATGCGCCCGGGTACTGCACCAGCACGCCGAAACACTCGGGCAGTTCGCCGTCGAGGTCGGCATGGACGAGCTCGATGCCCAGCGGCTCGGCGCGGGTGGCCAGCACGGCCTTGGTCTGCGGGAGGGCGTCGGCGTCGACGACGAACACGTGGCTCTTGGACTTGCCGGCCCGGCGGGCCAGGGTCATCGCCTCGGCGGCGGCCGTACCCTCGTCCAGGAGGGAGGCGCCGGCCACGTCGAGGCCGGTGAGGTCGGAGACGACCGTCTGGAAGTTGAGCAGCGCCTCGAGGCGGCCCTGCGAGATCTCGGGCTGGTAGGGCGTGTACGCGGTGTACCAGCCGGGGTTCTCCAGCAGGTTGCGGCGGATCACCGCGGGCGTGATCGTGTCGTGGTAGCCCAGGCCGATCATCGAGGTGAGCACGCGGTTGCGGCCGGCCAGCTCGCGCAGCTCGGCGATGACCTCGCTCTCGCTGGCCGCCGCGGGCAGCTTCAGCTGGTCCTTGGCCCTGATGGCCTCGGGCACCGCCACCGCCACCAGGTCGGCGACCGACTCGAAGCCGACGGCCTCCAGCATCCGCTGCTGCTCGTCGGCCGAGGGCCCGATGTGGCGGGTGGAGAACGGAGGTGCTGTCAGGTCGGTCATGAGGGTGCCCTCCCGAGGCGATGGAGACCGGCGCCGGGGCGCGGTGGCCGGGTCTCCCCCTCTGTCATGGGACCTGAGAGCTTCACCCCGCGGGCGGGGCTTGCACCGTCGGTGAGGCGCGCCTGGCTGGCGTGCCTGCTTTCCAGAGTTGCCTCACCCGAGCGGTACCGGTTGCCTGAGAGATTCCGGGGAGGGTTGCTCCTTCGGCGCCCCGACTCAGGGTCGGGGACTCTCCCGCACGGGGTCGTCAGCCTTCGGGACCTAGATTACTACGCCGGACCGCGTCAGGCGTTCCGGCACGCTCACCTATCCGATCTTGCGCGCGCGCCGCCGCTGCGCCAGCTCGTCCGCGGGGTGGTCGGCCGGGTCGTCACCGGCCGCGGCTCGTTCCCCCGGCAGCTCCGCGAGCGACCCCTCGACTTCCCGCCAGACTTTGCCCAGCGCGATCCCGAACACGCCCTGACCGCCCTGCAACAGGTCGATGACCTCGTCGGCGGAGGTGCACTCGTAGACGCTGACGCCGTCGCTCATGAGCGTGATCTGCGCGAGGTCGGCGACGCCTCGATCACGCAGATGCTGTACGGCGGTGCGGATCTGCTGGAGCGAGACCCCGGTGTCCAGCAGCCGCTTGACGACCTTGAGCACCAGGATGTCGCGGAAGCTGTACAGGCGCTGCGAGCCGGAGCCCTGGGCGGCCCTTATCGTGGGCTCGACCAGGCCGGTTCTGGCCCAGTAGTCCAGCTGCCTGTAGGTGATGCCGGCCGCCGAGCAGGCCGTCGGGCCCCGGTAGCCGATGTCACCCGGAAGTGTCGCGGGGGCGTCGTCGAAGAGCAGGCCCTGCTCTCCGGCACGCTGCCGCGCGCTCTCGCGCCGCACCGGATCTTCCTGGCCGGCCGTCTTTCCCTCGCCGCTGCTGACCGCCACGCGGACCTCCGGCTTTCTCTCATCCCGCGGCCTGATCTGGGGGTTCGCAACGCGCGACCACGGGTTTCACTTGCACCGTAGGACCGTGACCAAGCGCAGTCAACGATCCGGCTCGGCGCGTCGTGAAGCGTAAATGCACTGAAATACCTACCCCGCCCTGCCGAAGTCCTCGGGCGTGATCGTGTCAAGGAACTCCCTGAACTTCTCCACCTCGTCCTCCTGGTCGTCAGGGATGATCACACCGGCTTCCTGCACGACCTCCTCGCTGGCGAAGATCCGGGCACCGGTGCGCAGGGCGAGCGCGATGGAGTCGGACGGCCTGGCGCTCACTTCGACGCCGTTGGAGAAGACCAGATCGGCGAAGAAGATGCCGTCACGCAGCGCGACGATGTTGACCGCGCGCAGGCCGACGCCGAGCGCGCTGAGCACGTCGCGGAACAGGTCGTGCGTGAGGGGTCGCGGCGGCGGCTCCTCGGCCTGGGCCAGCGCGATGGCGGTCGCCTCGGTCATCCCAATCCAGATCGGCAGGAACCGCTCTCCGTGTGCCTCCTTGAGCAAGACGATCGGCTGATTTGTGGGCATTTCAACGCGAACGCCCACTACCTCCATCTGCAACACGGGCTGCTCCGTATCCGACACCTGACCGCTCTTATGCAATTCAACGTAACACCCGGCGGACACCTGGGGGCGCGCCGGTGGCCTCTTCATCGGCCCAGGACACTCCGCACGCCCGCGCGCAGCAGGGCCGCGTGCAAGTCAAGCAGAAGTGCGGACAGCTCCCTGCCCACCTCGTCGGCCTCCCCGATCGCGCCGGGTCTGCGGCGTTTGAGGATGGGTGCGACGGTCTGTTCCACCAGCCCCGCCTCACGCTCGGCCGCGGCCTTCACCGCCCGCAGGTGCCGGGCGTGCAGGCCGAATCTGGCCAGGGCGCCGACGCTGCGCGCCACCTGGAGCGCGTCCTCGTCGTAGCGGCGCGCGACGGGGGCCAGCAGGCCGTAGTCCTCCAGCTCGGTGAGCGTCTCCTCGCTCAGCCCCGCCGCCTCCAGGAGCTCGGCGCGGCTGAGCCGCACCTCCGAGGTCTCCTGTACGGCGTGCGGCCGCCCGAACGACTCGGCCATCTTGTCCTTGATCACGCGCAGCGGGAGATAGTGATCACGCTGCTCGCGCAGGATGAACCGCAGCTGCTCCACGTGCAGATGCGTGAACTTGCGATAGCCGGACGGGCTGCGCTCGGGCTCGATGAGCCCCTCCCCCTCCAGAAAACGGATCTTGGAGATCGTCACGTCGGGGAACTCGGCGTGCAGCAGGCCGAGCACCTCCCCGATGCTCATGTGCGAGCGGGCCGCCTGAGAGGTCATCCCGCGACGGCGGTCCGCATCAGGAAGACCAGCCGGAACTTGCCGATCTGCACCTCGTCTCCGGAGTGCAGCGGCACCTCCTCGATGCGCTCGCGGTTGACGTAGGTGCCGTTGAGGCTGCCCACGTCGCGCACGGAGAACTGGCCGCCGTGGTGGCGGTAGAACTCCACGTGCCGGCGCGAGACCGTGATGTCGTCGAGGAAGATGTCGCTCTCGGGATGGCGCCCGGTCGTGGTGAGGTCCTTGTCGAGCCGGAAGCGGCTGCCGACGTTGGGCCCCCTGGTGACCGTGAGCAGCGCGGTGCCCGGAGGCAACTGCTCCACCAGGGCCCGCTCGGCGAGCATGAACTCACCGGTCTCCGCCTCGTACGCCTCGATTCCCGCGACCGAGATGGTCGAAGTGGTGTCCCCGGCGACCTCGGGTCTGGTCAGCGGTGACCCACAGCGGGAGCAGAAACGGGCATCCTCGGGGTTGGCGTGCCCGCACTGCGTGCAGTAGACGCTCGGCATCGATCGGCTCGGCCTCCTACCGCGAAGTCGCGGCAACGGTGCTCGGGGCGCGCCTCGCTTCGCTCTTCAAGTTTGCGAATGCCGCAACTTACGCTGATCAGCGACGAAGGTCAAGACGGACGCCTGACGACAGGTTTGGACGGTGACAAAGTTACCGCCGAGTCTGCCTCAAGGTCCATGCCGCCGCGCTGCCTTTCTGTCACGTTCCTGTTGCCTGCCGGGCAATCCGGCAGGTCATCCTCCCAGATGCCCGCCCAATGATCCACTCGAAGGTCCGGCGTGTCACTCCGGATTCTCGCTCGATGATCCGGTACGCCCACGTTCACGTGGCCCGCAGGGCGCCTCACGTTCCCGAGGCCTGTTCGACGATGCGGGCCCAGCGTTCCAGGAGCGCCTGCGCCGCGTCGGCGTCGGCGGCCTCGGCCCAGACGTCCGTGACGGGCTCGGTGGCGGCCGGGAGGATGAGCGCCCAGCTGCCGTCCCCGGCGGCCAGCCGTACACCGTCGGTGGTGTCGACGCGGAAACCCTCACCCGCCGCTTCCGCGGCCTCGATGACCGAGCGCATCACCGCGCCCTTGGCCGCCCACGGAGTGGGGACGCCGCGCTTGAGCAGGCTCGCCTCGGGGATGCGGGCGTCGATCTGGCTGAGCGACAGGCGTGTGCGGGCGACCAGGCCGAGCAGGCGCATGAAGGCGGCCAGGCCGTCCACGGCGGGGCTGAACTCGGGCACGATGAAGCCGCCGCGGCCGTCACCGGCGAAGACCAGGTCCTCGGCCGCGGCGGCGGAGGTGAGCGCGTCGGTGGCGGTGGAGGTCCACTCGACCTGGACGCCGTGGAAGCGGCAGACCTGCTCGGCGACGCGGGTGGTGGTGACGGGCAGGGCGACGCGCCCGCGGCGCCGCTCGGCGGCGACGAGGTCGAGCACGACGAGCAGGGCGCGTTCCTCGCCGATGAGCTGGCCCATCTCGTCCACCAGGGCGATGCGCTCGCCCATGGGGTCGAAGCGCACGCCGAAGGCGGCCCGCGAGGAGCTGACCAGCTCGGCCAGGCGTTGCAGGTCGCGGCGGCGCTCGGCGAGCGTCTCGGTGGGCGAGGCCTCGTCCAGGCGGGCGTTGACGGTCAGCACCTCGACGCCGACGCGGCCGAGCAGCGTCGGCAGGACCAGCGTGGCGGTGCCGCCGGCGCAGTCGACGACGACCTTCATGTCGCGTACGCCGGTCATGTCCACGCAGGCCAGCAGTTCGTGGGCGTAGTCCTCGACGGCCCTGGCCGGGTAGCGCAGCTCGGCGATCTCGCCGGGGAACGCGCGGCGGAACTCCTGCCGGGAGTAGACGCGCTCCAGTTTGCGCTGGGCGGCGGGCGGCAGGTCGGAGCCGCGCTGGTCCATGAAGACGATGTCGACGCTCTGGGGGTCGCCCGCGGTGGTGCGCAGGGCGATGCCGCCCGCGGCCGCCTCGCGGGAGGTGTGGAAGCGTGCCACGGGCAGCGGGGCGGCCTCCAGGTCCAGGACGTTGATGGCACTGGCGGTCAGGGCGCCGATGACGGCCCGCTTGAGCGCTCTGGCCGCCAGCGAGGAGTCCCGGGCGGTGACCACCCGCTCGCCCTTCTTGAGGGTCGTGGCGTAGGCACTGGCCAGCCGTACGCACAGCTCGGGGGTGATCTCGACGTTGACCAGGCCGCTGACGCCGCGTGGGCCGAACAGGCTGCGCTGGCCGCGCGACTCCCAGATGACGCTGGTGTTGACGACGGCGCCGGCCTCGATGGTCTTGAACGGGTAGACGCGTACGCCGCTGGAGACGTAGGCCTCGGCCTCGATGACGCAGTCGTCGCCGATGACGGCGTTCTCCTCGACGCGGGCGCCGGTCATGAGGTCGGTGCCCTTGCCGATCACGCAGCCGCGCAGGTGGGCGCCGGGGCCGAGGTAGACGTTGTCGTGCAGGACGGCGCGGTGCAGGAAGGCGCCCTCGCGGACCAGGGCGTTGTTGCCGACGACGGTGAACTCGCGCAGTTCGGCGCCGGCCTCGATCTTGGCGTACTCGCCGATGAGCAGGGGGCCCTTCAGGACCGCGTCGGGGTCCACGGTGGCCGATTCGGCGACCCAGACGCCCGGGGAGCGTTCGAAGCCGCCGATGTCGAGCTGGACGCGTCCCGACAGGGCGTCGGCCTGCGCCTTGAGGTAGCTCTCGTGGGTGCCGACGTCCTCCCAGTAGCCCTCGGCGACGTAGCCGAAGAGCGGGGCGCCGCGCTTGAGCAGGCGGGGGAAGACGTCGGCCGACCAGTCGACCACCTCGCCGTCGGCGACCTCGTCGAGGACCTCGGGCTCCATGACGTAGACGCCGGTGTTGACGGTGTCGGAGAAGACCTGGCCCCAGGTGGGTTTTTCGAGAAAGCGCTGGATGCGGCCATGCTCATCGACGATGATGATCCCGAACTCGAGCGGGTTGGGCACACGCTTCAAGCCGATGGTGACAAGCGCCGCATTCTCACGATGGAAACGGATCATGTCCGATAAATCGATATCCGTCAGGGCGTCGCCGGAGATGACCAGAAAACGGTCGTCCCTGAGCTTGTCCGCGGCGTTCTTGACGCTGCCGGCGGTGCCGAGCGGGAGGTCCTCGGTGGCGTAGTTGAGGCTCATGCCGAGCTCGTCGCCGTCGCCGAAGTAGTTGCGCACGAGCGCGGCGAGAAACTGCACGGTCACGACGGTCTCGGGGAGACCATGCCGTTTGAGCAGCCGGAGCACGTGCTCCATGATCGGGCGGTTGACCACCGGCAGGAGAGGTTTGGGCTGGTTGGCGGTCATCGGTCGCAGCCGAGTACCCTCCCCGCCCGCCATCACGACCGCCTTCACCCGATCACTCCTTCTTGTCGGCCTTTATGAGCTGGCGCACCTGTACCACATACAACAGCCCCGCCCACCAGTACAGGCCCGTTCCCCAGATCGCGAAGGCCCAGCCGGTAATCCGGGCAATTTCCGCATACCACCCAGTGTGGGACGCGAGGAAGAGGAGCGGGAAGGCGTACATCAGGTTGAACATGGCGGCTTTGCCCAGAAAATGCACCTGGAGTGCCCGGTAGCCGTGTTTGCGAAGGACGGGAGCGAAACTCGCGACGAAGAGTTCCCGACCGAGGATGAGCACCACCAGCCACCAGGGGATGACCTCGCGCAACAGCAGGCCGATTATCGTGGCGAACACGTAGAGCTTGTCGGCGGCGGGGTCGATGATCCGGCCGAGGCGGCTGGTCTGGTTGAACGCGCGGGCGATCTTGCCGTCGAGCCAGTCGGTGAACCCGGCCACCATCAGCAGCGCGATGGCCCAGCCGTCCGCCTTGGGCCCGAGAACCAGCCAGAGGAACACGGGGACGCCAAGCAGGCGCAGGAAGCTCAGCAGGTTCGGAACTGTCCAGATCCGGTCCTCGGCGGAAGTTTCGCTCACGCTGCGACCCTACTGCGTTGGGTTGTCCTCCCACGCGATCACCTGCTGGGCTTGCCCGGACTCCCTCATTTCCCCCCAGTCCCCTCCCACCCCGGGGCGGAGGCGTGAGGTTCCCGGCGGTCATACGAGCCGACGCGGGGGCAGGCGGCACGGGCAAGGTCTCGCAAGGACAGAGGCCCGAGGGGCGGCGTCCCCGGGAGGCGGGGTCCCAGGAGCGGGGCAGGCACGCGGGGCGGGTCCTGGGCCCGTGGCATCGGTCGCGCGAGTGGGGCACGTGGACCGGGGAACGCGGGTCCCGGAGGCGGAGAGCATGCCGGGAAACCCGGGGCCGAGGGGGGCAGGCGGGCGCGTACCCGGGAGGAGGGTTACGGGCGGGCGGAGGTGAGGAAGGCCCGGATGAGCGCGGAGTCCTTGACCCCGCGCGCGACCTCCACGCCGCTGGAGACGTCCACGCCCCACGGCTCGGCGGCGGCCACCGCCGAGCGCACGTTCTCCGGCGTGAGGCCGCCCGCCAGCAGCCAGCGGCCCGACGGGCGGCCGCGGACGGCGGACCAGTCCCAGGGCTCGCCCGCGCCCGCCCGGGGAGCGTCGACCAGCAGCAGGTCCTCGTCGTAGGCCCCGCAACGCAGGTCGGCGTCGGCGGCCACGGCGCGCACCAGCGTGAGGCCCAGGTCCTTCAGGGCGGTGAAGTCGGAGTGCGGGTGAACGCCGTGGAGCTGGATCGCGCGCACTCCGGCCGTCAGCGCCGCGGCCCTGACCGTGTCCGGGTCCTCGCCCTTGAAGACGCCCACGGTCAGGACGTGCGGGGGGACCAGGGCGGCGAGTTCGGCCGCGCGCCCGGGCGTGACGCGGCGCGGGCTGTGGGTGAGCACGAAACCGATGGCGTCGGCGCCGGCCTCGACGGCGGTCCGCACGTGCTCTTCTTCGCTCAGGCCGCAGATCTTGACGTACACCCCTCCAGGCTACGGCAATCGTGAGAGAGCGCTCATGAACGCCTCATGAACGGGTAATCACGCGCCGCGACGATCGTGGTCGTGACAAGAACGATCTCCGCCCTCCTCCTCAGCGCCCTGGCCGTGACCGCCGTCGTGATCTTCACGCCGGGGCTCGGCACCCAGGGGAAGATCACGCTGGGAGTGTTCGCGGTGGCGACCGTTCTGTGGGTGATCGCCAAGGTGGACGACACGCTGGTCGCCCTGGGGGCCGGGCTGGTGCTCGTGGTGTCGGGGGTGCTGCCCGCCGACGACTTCTTCGGGGCGCTCGGCGAGCCGACCGTGTGGCTGCTCATCTGCGCCTTCGTGATCGCCGCCGGGGTGTCGGCCTCGGGGCTGGCCGCGCGGGCGACCGCCTGGCTGGTCTCGCGGGCCTCGACCGTACGGCGGCTGGTGCACCTGACCACGGCGGCGCTGGTGGTGAGCGCGTTCGCGGTCCCGGCCACGTCGGGGCGGGCGGCGCTGGCGGTGCCGGTGTTCCTGGCGCTGGCCAAGGTGCTGGAGGGGCGGCGCCGGGTCGTGGTGGCGCTGGCGCTGGTCTTTCCCGCCGTCATCCTGCTCTCGGCGGTCGCCTCCCTCATCGGGGCGGGCGCGCATCTCATCACGGTCGAGATGTTGTTCCAGGCCACGGGTGAGCGGATCGGGTTCGCGCACTGGCTGCTGCTCGGGCTGCCGCTGGCCGTCGTCTCCTCGCACCTGTGCGCCGAGATCGTGCTGCTCATGATCACGCGGCGGGCCGACCGGCGCGAGCCGGTGAGCGTGGACGCCGAGGCGGTCGGCGAGGCCACCGGCGTACCCGTCAGCGGGCCGCTGGACGGGCCGCAGCGCCGCTCGGCCGTGCTGCTCTGCGTGGTCGTGGCGCTGTGGTGCGCCGAGCCGCTGCACGGAGTCTCGCCCGCGGTCGTCGCGTTCGTCGGCGCGGTGCTCACCGCCACCCCGAAGGCCGGGACGATCACCATGAACAAGGCGCTGGCCACCGTGCCCTGGGCGATGCTCATGTTCATGGCCGCCACCATGGCCATGGGCGTGGCCATGACCTCCTCCGGGGCGGCCGGCTGGCTGGCCGGCGGGTTGTTCGGCGTCCGGGTGCCGGCCTGGCAGTTCCTGGCCGCGGTGGTCGGCGTGAGCACGCTGGCGCACCTGCTGCTGCAGTCGCGCTCGGCGCGCTCCAGCGTGCTCGTCCCGCTCGTCATCACCGCCGCCGCCGGGCTCGGGGTCTCCCCCGCCGCGGCCGCGTTCGCCTCGACGGCCGCCGCGGGGTTCTGCCACACCCTTCCCGCCTCCGCCAAGCCCGTCGCGCTCTTCCACCGCATCGAGGAGGCCCCCACGTACGGCTCCCGCCACCTGCTGGCCCTGTCGGCGGTGCTCGCGCCGCTGACCGCCGGGCTCGTTCTGCTTTTCGCACTCATGGTGTGGCCGTATCTCGGCCTGCCCTACTGAAGGATGATCATGCGTATTCTCATCGCCCCGAGTGGTTTCAAGGAGTCCCTGAGCGCGGGGATGGTCGCCGAGGCCATCGCCCGCGGGGTACGCCGGGTTCTGCCGCTGGCCAGGACCGAGACACTGCCCCTGGTGGACGGAGGCGAGGGCTCGGCCGCCGCGCTGGCCGAGGCGCTGGGCGGGCGGCTGGTGCCGTACAGGACGACCGGGCCGGTCGGCGCGCCGGTGGACTCGCACCTCGCGCTGCTGCCCGGCGGGACGGCGGTGGTGGAGATGGCGGCGACCGCGGGGCTGCGGCTGGTGCCACGTGAGCTGCGCGATCCTGGGCTGACCACGACGTACGGGGTGGGCCAGCTGATCGCCGCCGCGCTCGATCACGGGGTGCGCAGGGTGCTGGTCGGCTGCGGCGACTCGGGCACCTCCGACGGCGGCGCGGGCGCGCTGACGGCGCTCGGGGCACGGATGCTCGACGCGGAGGGGCGCGCGCTGCCGGCGGGCGGCGTGGCGCTGGCCCGGCTGGACCGGATCGACGTCTCCGGGCTGGACCCCCGGCTGGCGGGCGTGGAACTGCTCGTGGCCTGCAACCCGTGCAACGTGCTGTGCGGTCCGCGCGGCGTGGCGCGGGTGTTCGGGCCGCAGAAGGGGGCCACGCCCGAGCGGGTCGAGGAACTGGCCGCGGCGCTGGAGCGCTGGGCCGGGGTGCTGGAGCGCGACCTCGGCGCCACCGGGCTGCGGACCGCGCCGGGCAGCGGGGCGTCCGGCGGCCTGGGCGCGGGTCTCGCGGCGCTGGGCGGGCGGTTGCTGCCGCGCTTCGAGGTGCTGCTCGACCACGTGGACCTCGACGCGAAGATCGCCGCCGCCGACCTGGTGATCACCGCGGAGGGGGCGATCGACGCGCAGACGCCGTCGGGGAAGATCCCGGCCGAGGTGGCGCGCCGGGCCAAGAGGTACGGCAAGCCCGTCCTGGCCCTGGCCGGAACCATCGGCGCCGGGGCCGGCCAGGTGCACGAGGCGGGCATCGACGCCTTCGAGAGCATCATGCCGGGGCCCATGCGGCTGGCCGAGGCGATCGACGGCGGCGAGGAGTTCCTGGTGGCGGCGGCCGAGCGGGCGCTGCGCATGGTCATGGTGGGCGCCCGGCTCCAGCGGGCCGGCGGCACCTCCGAGATCATGAGGGCCGCGCTCCCCGGGATCTCGGGGGACGGGCCGTCACCGGGAACGGGCCGCCCCGCCGTCCCGCCCGCGGCCGGCGAGGCGTCGGCGGGCCGTGTCACGGCGGGCCGGGTCGCGACCCGGCCGAGGACCTCCGGAAGCGCGATCGCGACGAAGCCGAGGACTTCCGAAGGCGTGATCGCGGCGATGCCGAGGGCCTCCGGCGCTCCCCCGCTCACGGAGCTGATCAGGGGTCGGGTCGCGTGATGGGGCGGAAGTGGGCGTCCACCAGCCCCAGCCGGTGGGCGACCACCGCCGCCTGGATGCGGTTGCGCAGACCCAGCTTCTCCATCACCGCCCCCACGTGGGTCTTGACCGTGGTCACGCCCACGTGCAGGAGCTCGGCGATCTCGCTGTTGGACAGCCCGGAGCCGAGCAGGGTCAGCACGTCCAGTTCCCGGTCGGTCAGGTGGGCCGCCGGCGCGGTCTCGGCGCGCACGTCCTCGGCGGCCAGCGCCCGCTCCACCACGCGGCGCAGCACGGACGGCGCCAGCAGCTGCTCGCCGATCGCGGCCCTGCGCACGGCGTCGACCATGCGCTCGGGCTCGTCGTCCTTGACCAGGAAGCCGAGCGCCCCGGCGCGCAGCGCGGCGTAGACGTTGGCGTCCTCGGCGAAGGTGGTCAGCACGACGATCCTGGCCGACGGGGTGGCCGACAGGATGCGCCTGGCCGCCTCCAGGCCGTCGACGCGGGGCATGCGCAGGTCCATGAGGATGACGTCGGGGGTGAGCTGGGCGGCCAGGCGCACGGCCCCGGCTCCGTCCTCGGCCTCGCCCACCACCTCCATGCCGCCCGCCGCCTGCAGCAGCATGCGTACGCCCGCCCGTACCAGGGCCTGGTCGTCGGCGACCAGCACGCGGATCACGCGGCGCTCCCCCGGGCGCCGGGCAGGGTGGCGCTCAGCAGCCAGCCGCCGTGCCCGTCGGGGCCGGCGGTCAGGGCGCCGCCGAGGGCGCGCACCCGCTCGCGCATCCCGGCCAGCCCCTGCCCGGAGGAGGGCAGCGGCTCGCGGGTGGTGACCGGCGGGCCGTTGCGTACCTCGACCGACAGGCCGCCCGCGGTGCGGGCCCGGGTGACGCTGACGCTCACCTCGGTACCGGGTCCTGCGTGTTTGAGCACGTTCGTCAAGCCTTCCTGGACGATGCGGGCGGCGGAGGCGCGGGTGACCAGCGGCGCCTCCTCCATGGCGGGGTCGACCTCGAGCGCGACCACGAGGCCGGCGGCACTCATCCGCTCGGCCGACTCCCTGACCACGTCGCCGGGGTCGGCGAGGAGGTCGGGCGGGCTGTCGGGGTCGCGCAGCAGGTGGAGCAGGCCGCGCAGGTCCTCCAGCGCCTGGTGGCCGGTCTCGCGGATGTCGGCGAGCGCGTCGGCGATCGGGCCGTCGGGCGCGGCGTAGCGGGCGGCTCCGGCCCGCAGCACCATGGCGCCGACGTGGTGGGCGACGATGTCGTGGACCTCGCGGGCGATGCGCTCGCGCTCGGCGAGCTGGTCGGCGCGTACCTGGGCGACGGCCAGGCGGGACGACTCGCGGGCGCGCAGTTGCTCGGCCGAGCGCGCGGCCTGGTTCGCGCCGAGGTAGCGGCCGATCGCCACCGGCGTGACGACCAGCGCCATCAGGACCACGACGCGGACCGGCGTGGTCTCGACGCCGGGCTCGACGACGGCGATCGAGCCCAGGATGCACGCGGCGAGATAGACCGCGGCGGTCCACAGCCACGAGGAGACCCGCATCGCGAACACGCCGATGGAGATGAGCACCAGCAGCATGCAGGTGTTGACCACCTGCGGCAGGTAGCTGTCGGCGGCCAGCAGCAGCAGCCCTTGGAGCAGGAAGACCAGGCCGGGCAGCCGCCGCGCGACGCCGAGCGACAGCCCGCCGGCCACCGCGAGCAGCCCGGTGACCCAGATCGGCTGCTCGGCGGCGTGCCAGCTCGTCCAGGTGCTGAGCACCGCGTAGGCGACGCCGCCCGCCGCGAGCAGCAGGTCGGGCGCGATGGCGCGCTCTTCCAGCCGTACGGCGGGCCGCCGCAGATAGGCGCCGAGCAGCGCGGGGAACAGCGCGATCCCCACCGAGTACATCCACGCGGTGGACGTGAACGCCACGCCCGGGTCGGCGATGTTGAACGCGCTGGCCAGCGCGCCCGCCGCCACGGCCGCCACCATCCAGGGCCAGCGGGTGCGGTAGGCGGCGGCGCCGAGGGCGGCGCACAGCAGCACCTGCGCCGTGTTGGAGGTGAAGGACCCGATCTGGTCGGTGTAGACGAGGAAGGCCGCGAGGTAGAAGACGACGGCGACCGGCACGCGGCGCACGAACCCCATCGGCGCCCCGGCCAGCACCGCGAACAGGATCACCGACAGGGCGGGACGTGCCTCCCACGCGGGAGCCTTGCCCGATATCAGCAGGTCCAGGCCGATGCCGGAGGCGGCCAGGAGGAGATCGAGCGGCGCCGCCCGCCATCGCCAACGCATGGACAAACGCTATCCCCGCGTGTCGGATGCCGGGTCCTCCCCGCGGAGGACCGGGCCTCCTCCAAGTGGCCGGAACTCTGTCCGTTCGACCGAGGAGTGAGCCCCGATCTATGCCGTAAGTTTCCTCCCATGTCTAACGACACCGCTCTCTTTCTGGGCCAGTTCCTGCGCTCGCCCGCCAGCATCGGCGCGCTCGCACCCAGTTCCAGGCGGCTGGCCGAGGCGGTCTCGGCCCCGATCCCGGAACGCGGAGAACCGGTCGTGGTCGAGCTCGGCCCCGGCACCGGTCCCTTCACGGCCGAGATCCAGCGCCGGTTGTGCGGGCGCGGGCACCACATGGCCGTCGAGTTGAACGACTCGCTGGCCGGGCTGCTCGCCCAGCGCTACCCGCTGGTGGACGTGGTCCGCGACGACGCCGCCCGGCTACCGGAACTACTGGCCGAGCGCCGCCTGAACCGCGCGGACGTGGTCGTCAGCGGCCTGCCCTGGGCCGCCTTCCCCGAGAGCCTGCAGCAGCAGCTGCTCGGCGCGGTGTGCACGGCGCTCGGCTCCGGCGGTGCGTTCACCACGTTCTCCTACATCCACGCCATTCCGCTCAGCGCCGCCCGCCGCTTCCGCAGTCTGCTGGACGAGCGGTTCGAAGAGGTCGTGCCGGGCCGTACGGTGTGGCGCAACGCGCCGCCCGCCTTCGTCTTCCACGCGCGCCGCCCCCGCCCCTGAGCCTGCCCGCGCGGGTCGGCGATGATCCGCGCGGCTCGACCCTGACCAGAACTTCCTTCTACGATGGGCCGATGGACTTCACGCTTCCGGAGAGCGCGCTGGCCGTCCAGCGCGGCGTCGGCGACATCTGCGCCCGATATGACATGGACTACTGGCAGCGGTGCGAGGCCGAGAAGCGCTGGCCGGAGGAGGTCTGGGCGGAGCTGGCCAAGGGCGGGTGGCTGGGGCTGGCCGTACCCGAGGAGCATGGGGGCGGCGGTCAGGGGCTGCTGGAGCTCGCGGTCGCGACCGAGACGCTGTCGGCGTCGGGCTCGGCGGGGGGCTCGGCGTTCACGTACGTGCTGACGCCCGGCTTCGGCGCGCTGACCATCGCCCGGCACGGCTCGGATGAGCAGAAGGCCGCGCTCCTGCCCAAGATGGCCACGGGCGAGATCGAGACCTGCTTCGCGCTGACCGAGCCGGACGCCGGGTCGAACTCCCTGGCCATCACCACCTCGGCCCGCCGCGACGGCGACGAGTTCGTGGTCCGGGGCCAGAAGATCTGGATCACCGGCGTGCAGCGGGCGACCTGGATGCTGCTGGTGACGCGGACGATCCCGGCGGCCGAGGCCAAACCGCGCACCCACGGCCTGACCGTGCTGCTGGTGAACGTGCCGGAGGCGGTGGCCGCCGGGCAGCTCAGCTACCGGCCGATCCCCAAGATGGGCGCGAACACGACGCCGTCGAACATGGTGTTCCTGGACGACCTGCGGGTGCCGGCGAGCAGCGTGGTGGGCCAGGTGGATCAGGGCGCGCTCGTGCTGTGGGACATCCTCAACCCCGAGCGCGTCCTGCTGGCCGCCTCCGCGCTGGGCGGGGCCGAGGTGGCGCTGCGGGTCGGGGTCGAGTACGCCAAGGAGCGCGAGGTGTTCGGCCGGGCGATCGGCGCGAACCAGGCGATCGCGTTCCCGCTGGCCCGGGTCAAGGCCAAGATCGAGCTGGCCCGCCTGATGTTGTACAAGGCGGCGTGGTCCTTCGACCGCGGGCTGCCCTGCGGGACAGAGGCCAACATCGCCAAGCTGACCGCCTCCCAGGCCGCGTGGGAGGCGGCCGACGCCGCCTTCCAGACGCACGGCGGCATGGCGTACTCGCTGGAGTACCCCGTGGCCCGCCTGCTCACCGACGCCCGGATCGGCAAGGTGGCGCCGGTGACCGAGGAACTCCTCCTGAACTACCTGGCCACCCAGGTCCTCGGCCTGCCGCGCAGCTTCTGAGCCAGCGCGAGCGCTCCGGCCGCCGTCCCAGCGCGGTGACGGCGGCCAGGCGGGCGCGGCGAGGTCGTCGGTTTTCCGGACCGCGACCATCTTCCGGCAGGTACGCGACACGGCGCCGAGCCGGTTGGCGGACTAGAAGCTCGGCGGCCGCTTCTCGCGCAGCGCCCGTACGCCCTCCCGCACGTCGGGGCCGGTGAAGCCGAGGAACTCCATGGCCAGCGAGGCGTCGAAGGCCGGTCCCGCCATGCGCAGCCAGTTGTTGAGCGAGTACTTGGTCAGCCGGATCGCCTCCTGGGCGCCGGCGGCCAGCCGTACCGCGATCTCCAGGGCCTTGTCGTGGACCTGGTCGTCGTCCACGCACAGGCTGACCAGGCCCATCCGCTCGGCGTCCGCGCCGGAGACCGGCTCGCACAGCAGCAGGTGGTACTTGGCCTTGGCCATGCCGCACAGCAGCGGCCAGATGATGGCCGCGTGGTCGCCCGCGGCGACGCCGAGGCGGGTGTGGCCGTCGATGATGCGGGCGGTGCGCCCGGCGACGGAGATGTCGGCCAGCAGCGCCACGGCCAGCCCCGCGCCGACCGCCGGGCCCTGGATGGCGGAGACGACCGGCTTGGAGCAGTTGAGCACGTTGTAGACGATGTCGCGGGCCTCGCCGAACACGCGTAGCCGGGTGGCGTGGTCGAGCGTCATCTCCTCGATCATCGACAGGTCGCCGCCGGCGGAGAACGCGCTGCCCTCTCCCCTGACCACGACCGCGCGGACCGCGTCGTCGCGGTCGATGTCGCGCCAGATCTCGGCCAGTTCGCGGTGCCCGGCCATGTCGACGGCGTTGAGGCGGCGCGGCTCGCTGATGGTGACGCGCAGCACGCCGTCGGCCGGCATGTCGGTCTTGAGCTTGTCGTAGGCGTAGGTCACGGGGCCAGGTCCCCGCGCAGCCGCTCCGCCACGTACTCGCGGGCCTCGATCGCCTGGTCGAACAGCCCCGGCAGGCCGAAGAAGCTGTGCACGGCGCCGTCGAACCTGCGCGACTCCACCGCGACCCCGGCCTTGGCCAGGCGTTCGGCGTAGCGCTCGCCCTCGTCGCGCAGCACGTCGCACCCGGCGGTCACGACGGTCGCGGGCGCCAGCCCCTCGCAGGAGTCCAGCCGCAGCGGCGACAGGCGCGGGTCGGCCGCCTCGGCGCCCGGCGCGTACTGGGCGAAGAACCAGGCCATCTCCCGGGCGTCGAGCCCGAAGCCCTCGCCGAACTCCTTGTAGCTCGGCGTGTCCATCGCCGCGTCCATGACCGGGTAGACCAGCACCTGGTGGGCCAGGCTCAGCCCGGCGTCACGGGCCTGCCAGGCGGCCACGGCGGCGAGGTTGCCCCCGGCGCTGTCGCCGATGACGGCCACGCGGCCGTTGCTCTGGTAGAAGGCGGGCCGGGCGAAGACGTCGCGCACCACGGCCCAGGCGTCGTCGGCCGCGTCGGGGAAGACGTTCTCCGGAGCGAGCCGGTAGTCGACGGAGACCACGACGGCGCCGGTGCGGATGGCCAGGTCGCGACCCACGGCGTCGTTGCGCTTGACGCTGCCGAAGACGAAGCCGCCGCCGTGGAAGTAGACCACCACCGGCAGGGCGTCCTCGCCGCGGTCGGAGCGGTAGATCCTGATGGGCACGCCCTCGGCCGTCTCGTCGCGCACGAACGGCAGGTGCGTGATCGGCCCGCGCTCGGCGGCCAGGCCGTCCTCCGCGCGCATCCGCTGGATGGCGCCCAGATCGAGCGTGTCCGGGTCGACGCCCAGATCCGACGGGAAGCGCGCGACGAAGTCCCGCGCCTGGGGATGCAGCGGCATGATCCGAAGCCTAGCGGGCCGCCTCCACGAGCGCATCGAAGAGCTTGATCTCCTCCGCGCGTTCCGGGTGCCACTGCACGCCCACGCCGAAACGGTGCCCCTGGAGCTCGATGCCCTCGACGATCTGGTCGTCGGCCCAGGCGACGGCCAGCAGGCCCGAGCCGAGCCTGCGTACCGACTGGGTGTGCGGGGCCACCACCTCGACCTTGTCGCCCACGGCCTTGCCCAGCTTGCTCGACACGCTCACCTGGATCACGTGCGGGCCCTGTTCGCCGTGCCGTTCGTGGTCGAGCACGTCGGGCAGCCAGGGGATGAGCGTGCCGCCCTGGGCGACGTTGAGCACGTGCATGCCGCGGGCCACGGCCAGGATGGGCACGTCGGCCTGGACGGCCGCGCGGGCCAGCGCCAGCTCGAACCGGTCGCGGTGCGCCTGCGGCTCGGCCACCCTGGTGTCGTCGTCCTCGCCGTAGGCCTGCGCGCCGACCTCGACGCCACCGGCCAGCACGATGCCCTTCAGCCCGCGTACGTAGTCCTCGACGGCGTGCAGGCCGAGCGGCGGCAGGATCACGGGGGCGCCACCGGCGCGGGTGACGGCCTTGGCATACGAGGGCGGAGACAGCACGGCCTCCCTGACCCAGTCGCCCCAGCGGGCGGCCTCGAAGTAGGCGGTGATACCGATCAGGGGTCGAGACATGCGATCTCCAGGGAGTTGGGGCCTCAAGCCCATCATGGCGCAGACCATTTCGGTTATGTCGGCTCTCCCGGAGATCCCGTTCTGTCACTTCTATCCCCGCCCGAATCTCACCTCTGTCCTCGCCTCCCGTGTTGATCCACTTTTCAGCTCGCGGACAGGAGGTCTCCGGCGGCGCGGGCGAAGGCCAGTACCCGCGCGCTCCCTCCCCCGGACCGCCACATGAGGCCCCACTCCACCGGAGCCGCGTCGCCGAACGGCACGTAGGCCACGTCGGGGCGGGGGTGGTAGCGCCGGGTCTGCGCGCCGACCGGGAACACGCCGCGCCCGGCGCCCACGAGCGTGAGGATCTCGTGCAGGGTCGCCGCCACCGGACCCGGGGCGATGGCCCGGCCGGCCGGCGTACGGCGGGGCGTGCGGTCCGCCCGGTGCGACTCCGGCACCGAGTCGGGCAGCCGCAGCACGGGCACCCGGGCCAGATCCTCGACCGACACCCGCGTCCTGCGGGCGAACGGATGCCCGGCGGGCACCGCCAGCATCCGCATCTCGCGCACCAGCACCGGCCCGGCCACCACGCCGGCCGCGTCCATGGGGAACCCGGTCAGCGCCAGGTCGGCCACGCCCTCGCGCAGCCAGGGCACGACGTCGCCGAGCTGCGCCTCCCTGATGTCCACCGCGCACCCCGGCTGCCTGGCGCGGAACTCCTCGGCCGCCCCCACGACGAGCTGCCCGCCGGCCGGGCCCACGAAGGCGACGGTCAGCGTGCCGGTGATGCCCTTGCCGGTCTCGATGGCGCGTTCCACGGCCGCGCCGATGAGCTCCCAGGCGGGCCGGATCTCCTCGTGCAGCTGACGTCCGACCGCCGACAGCTCGACCCGCCGGCTGCTGCGGTCGAACAGCGGCACCCCGACCTTCCGCTCCAGCTTCTTGATCGTCTGGCTGACCCGGGCGGTGGACACGTGCAGCCGCTCGGCGGCGCGGCCGAAGTGCAGTTCCTCGGCCAGCGTCAGGAAGGCTTCCAGCTCGTATCTCTCCACATGCCACCCCGGACCGTTAAACCACGCTTCATGATCCTTGCACAGACGCGCATTGATGACGAGAACGGACGAAACAAGGATGAATCACATGTACGTCACTACTGACCGCGCGCTCGCGGACGGCGCGGACCCGCGCGACCTGCCGGAGATCACCGATGCCCTGTACCGGTTCGGGCTGGGCCAGGACCTGGGGGACGCGGAGCTGTTCGCCTCGGCCTTCACCGCGGACGCCGAACTGGACTTCGGCCCGGCCGCCGCGAAGTGGGGGGCCGCGCCGCCCGTGATGTCGGGCAGGGACACGATCGTCACGACCATCCAGGGCCAGTTCGCCGGCCGGGTGACGACCACGCACCAGGTCACCAACCCGCGCGTGCAGGTCACCGGCGGCACCGCCCGCCTGACCGCGATGGTCGAGGCCCAGCACGTGCTCACCGCCGACCGGGGCGTGCACGCGCTGCTGAAGAACCTCTACGACGTGGAACTGGTACGCGAGGACGGGCGCTGGGTGATGAGCCGGGTGGTCATCGACAACGTCTGGTACACCGGCGACCCGCCCGCGATCTTCGGCTAGAGGCGGACCGGGAGGGTGGCGGCGGAGTTGGAGAACAGGGAGGGGACCGGGGGGATGCGCGCGGCGTCCAGCGACATGCCGGGGTGGCGGGCGAACAGGGCGGGCAGGGCCACCGCGGCCTCCAGGTGGGCCAGCGCGGCGCCCAGGCACACGTGCGGCCCGCCGCCGAAGGCCAGGTGGCGGCGCTGCTCGCGGGTGATGTCGAAGCGGGCGGCGTCCTCACCGTGCTGCGCCGTGTCGCGGCCCACGGCGCTGTAGGGAGCGAGGATGGCCTCGCCGGCCGGGATCGTCACCCCCGCCACCGTGAGGTCCTCCAGGGGGTAGCGGGCCATGAAGTTGCCGATGGGCGCGTCCCAGCGCAGCGTCTCCTCCACCACCGCCGCCCAGGTCGCCCCGTCGCCCTTCAGGGCGAGGGAGAGCTGGTCGGGATGGGTCAGCAGCGCCCGTACGGCGTTGACGATGAGACTCAGCGTGGTCTCGTGCCCGGCGGCCAGCATGAGCCAGATGGTCCCGGCCAGCTCCTCGTCGGTCAGCCGCTCCGGGTCGTCCACCTGCGCGGCGATCAGCGCGCTGGTCAGGTCCTCGCCCGGTGCGGCGTGCTTGCCCGCCACCAGGCGGCCCAGCAGCAGGTAGATGTCGCGCTGGGTGCGCAGCACCTCCTCGGGGGAGGTGGTCGAGCGGAAGATGCTGTCCACCAGCGTGCGCAGTTCGTCACGCTCGTGCTCGGGCACGCCGACCAGCTCGCAGATCATCCGCATCGGCACCGGGTAGGCGTAGTGCGGGCGCAGGTCCACGGTGCCGTCCGGGGCGGCATGGCCGGGCAGTTCGTCCAGGAGCCCGTCCACGATCCGCTCCAGCCTCGGCCGCATGCCCTGCACGCGGCGCGGCGTCAGCGTCTGGGTGACGAACTTGCGCAGCCGGTGGTGCTCGCGCCCGTCGGCGGTGACCATGTTGGTGACCTTGACCATGCCGATCAGCGGCCAGTCGTCGGGGATCTCGCCGCGCCGGACGGCGTTCCAGTTGCGCCAGTCCTTGCTCACCCTGCGGTCGGCGACCAGTTCCGCCAGCAGGTCGTGGTGGGTGACGGCCCAGGCCCGGACGCCGCCGGGCAGCTCCACCCGCACGACCGGCCCCGCCTCCCGCAGCCTGGCCGCCTCGCCGTGGTGGTCGCTTCCGGCCGGGTCGAGCGTGATGACGTCCATCAGTGATCTCCAAACAGGACCGGGAGCGCCGCGGGGCAGCGGGTCCACGGCGAGGGGTGCGGGATGAGCTCGTCCGGCGCCACCGCGAGGCGGACGTCGGGCAGCAGGTGCAGGGCCGTCTCGACCGCGGTGCGGGTGATCAGGCGCGCCGGTACCGGGGCGGGGCAGGCGTGCGGGCCCGCGCTCCACGCCAGGTGGGCCCGGTTGCCGAGCTCGATCACCGCGTCGCCGGTGTGCGCGCCCGGGTCGGCGTTGGCCGCGGCCAGACCCAGGACCAGGGCGTCGCCGCGCGCGATGCGCCGGCCGCCGAGTTCGGTGTCGCGCAGCGCGTACCTGGCGGGCATGTTCGTCATCGGCGGGTCGCGCCACAGGACCTCGTCGAGCGCGTCGTCGACGCCGAGCCGTCCGCCGCGCATGCGGCCGGCGAAGCGCGGGTCGGTGAGCACCAGGCGCAGCGTCTGGGAGATCCACGTGGTCGTGGTCTCCTGCGCGGCGGAGATCATCACCACCATCGACTGCAGCACCTCGGCGTCGCCGTTGAGGTCGTGGTGACGCAGGAAGCGGCTGGTGAGGTCCTCGGCGGGGTCCTGCTGGCGGGCGTGCATGACGCCGCCGAGGATCTCCTCGAACTTCCTGTTGCCGGCCTGGGAGTCCTCGGCGCTGCCGAACAGCGCCCGCAGCGCCGCCAGCAGTTCGTGCCCCTGGGTGACGTCCAGGCCGAACAGGTCGGCGATGGCCAGCATGGGGATGACCGCCGCGTACTCCCCCACCAGGTCCGCGCTGCCCTTGTCGCGGAAGCCGGCGATCAGGTCCGCGCACATGCCCTCCACCGAGCGGCGCATGCGCCGCTGGTCGATCGCGGCCACGCCGTCGTCCAGCGGACGGCGCAGCCTGCGGTGCTCGCCGCCGTCGGCGCCGATCACGTTCGGCCGCCAGAACATCATCGGCCCGAGCCCCGAGTCCGGCGGCACCACGCCCTCCTGGAACAGCCGCCAGTTGCGGGCGTCGCGGCTGTAGAGCTTCTCCTGGCGGGTGATGGTGAGGATCTCCTGGTAGCCCATGACGAGCCAGGCGCCCACCCCGGGCTCCAGCTCGACCCAGGCCACGTCACCCCACCGCGCCCGCAGCTCCTCGTAGTCGGTGGTGGCCGTGAGCGGGGTGGTCATGCCTGTCATGCCTTCTCTTTCTGTACGGCGTGCTCGACCAGCGTGATGAGGCAGTCGAGGGAGGAGGTCCGGTTCCTGGCGTCGCACTCGACGATCGGCGTGTCCGGGGCCAGGTCGAGCGCCTCGCGCAGCGCCTTCCTGCTGTGCCTGACCGAGTCGGGGAACAGGTTCACGGCCACGGCGAACGGCATGTCGCCGCGCAGTTCGAGCTGGTCGAGCACCTCGAAGCTGCCTTCGAGGCGCCGCGTGTCGATGAGCACCAGCGCGCCCACGGCCCCTTCCGACAGCCCCGCCCACAGGTCCCAGAAGCGCTGCTGGCCCGGCGTGCCGAACAGGTAGAGCGCGGTGAGCGGGCTCAGCGTGATGCGGCCGAAGTCCATGGCGACCGTGGTGGTGGCCTTGGCCTCCAGCCCGGCCAGGTCGTCGACGCCGACGCTGGCCTGCGTCATCGTCTCCTCGGTGCGCAGTGGCTCGATCTCGCTGACCGAGCCGATCATGGTGGTCTTTCCGACGCCGAAGTCGCCGACCACGAGGATCTTCACCGATTCCTGGACCGTGTCGGGAAGGTAGCGGTCAGCGGAGCCTGCGAAGGCCATCCAGCACCTCCTTGAGCATGTTCTGTGACGGCCGGGCGACTTCGGGGATACGTGAGCGGGCGGTCAGGTGGCCGGAGTCGACCAGGTCGGAGGCGAGGATCGAGGCGACGCTGAGCGGCAGCTCCAGGTAGGCCGCCGCCTCGGCCAGCGACAGCAGCCTGCGGCACATGCGCACCAGGTCGCGTTCCTGGCGGCTGGCCGAGACCGGCAGCGGTTTGCCCGCCTCGGTGACCACGAGCAGCGTGTCCAGGCCGATCGTGTTGCGCGAGGGGCGGGCCCTGCCCTGCGTCAGCACGTACGGGCGGACCGCATGGTCCTTGTAGTCGCCCGGGTCCGTCATGCCCTGCGGGCCGGGGTGCTGAAGTTCCGCTCTCCGATCTTGATGACCTGGGCCTGCATCTGCTGGGCGATCAGGCGTGGGTCCACCACCGGCTCGGTGATCACCACCAGGTGGGAGCCGGTGCCCGCCGAGCGCGCGAACAGGTAGCCGCCCTCGAAGCCGACCATCAGCTCCTTGACCGCGCCGCCGTCCATGCCGAACTCCCTGCCGACGCTCTGCGCCAGCGACTGCAGGCCCGAGCAGGCAGCCGACAGGCGGTCGGCGACGTCGCGCGGGGTCGCGGCGGAGCGGGCCTTCAGCAGCCCGTCGGAGCTGAGGACGACGACGTGCCTGACGCCGGGGACCCAGACGACCTCGCCGATCATCCAGTCCTGGTCCTGCTGCATCCGTTCCTCCGTCATTCGTCCATCTGTCGATTGTCCATCTGTCATGCGCCCATCCGTCATGCGCCCATCCGTCAAGCGCCCATCCGTCAATCGCCGTCGCCGTCGTCGCCGTCGTCGCCGGGCTCGGTGTCGGCGTTGTGGTCGAAGAAGGCCGCCATCCAGGCGCCCGCCTGCTCGGGTGTCGTCTCTGCGGGCGCCGGTGCGGGCTGGTCCGCGGGCGCGCCTTCCTCGTCCGGGCCTTCCGCCGCGGTGAACAGGCCGCCCGCCGTACCCTCTGCCGGGGGCGCGGCCTCGCCGCGCTTGGAGCGACGGCGGGGCAGCTCGGGATCCTGGGGGGCGGCGTGCGGCGCCCTCTCCTCCGGTACGGCGGGGCGGGCCGCCCTGACCGGCGGCGCCGACACCGGTTCCAGCGTCTCGACCACGTCGGTCGGCACCAGCACCACGGCGCGCACGCCGCCGTAGGGCGAGGGCAGCAGGTCGGCCAGGAAGCCGTGGCGGCGCACGTAGTGCCCGATGACGGCCAGCCCCGTCTGCGGGATCTCGCCGACCTCGCCGACGCCGACGGTACGGCGGCCGGAGACGACCTCGCGGGCCTGCTCCAGGTGGTGCTCGTCCATGCCGACGCCGCCGTCGTCGATCTCGATGACCGCGCCGCGCTGGACGTTGCGGATGGCCACCAGCACCGTGGTGGCGGGGGGCGAGGACTGGGTGGCGTTGGCCAGCAGTTCGGCGACGAGGTGGATGAGCGGCTCGACGACCTTGGCCGAGGCCGCGGTGTCGGGGTCGCCGGAGACCTCGACGCGCTTGTAGGCGACGATGCGTGAGGCGGCGGCGCGTACCACGTCGACGAGCGCGAGCGGCTTGGGCCACTGCTGGCCCGGCCAGTCGCCGCACAGCACGGCCAGGCTCTGCGCGTGGCGGCCCTGCTGGGCCGCGGCGTGGTCGACCTGCATGCTGGCCTCGAGGACGTCCGGGTTGCCCGGGTGCCGCTCGGCCATGAGCGAGACGGTCTCCTGGATGCGGTGCGCGGAGGTCTGCACCCGGCGTGCCAGGGCCACGACGGCCAGCCGCAGCGACTCCTGCCGCTCGTTGTCCTGCTTGGCGGAGCCGGCCACGGCGTCGAGCACGTCCTCCAGCCGGGCCGCCACCTCCTCGTCCAGGGCCCCGTTCTGGTACGGCGGGGGCACCGGGGTGTCGTTCCCCACCGCCGGGATGCGCTCGGTGACCAGGTGCTTGACCGCCTCGTCGAGGGCGGCGGCGCGGGCGGCCAGGTGGTTGTTCCACTGGAGGTTGCGCTGCTGGACGTGGTGCTGGAACTCGGCCTCGCGCTGCTTGCTCGCCCGCTCCCGCTGCTCCAGGGCCTGGACCGTGGCTCCGTGCTCGTACCGGACGGCGGCCACGGCAACGGCGCAGACCAGCGCCAGCACGCCCGCGGCCACGGGTAACCAGGCGGCGGCGCCGGTCGCGGCGGCGAAGGCCAGCAGCGCGGCGAGGATCGGGAGGGCCAGGGTGACGGGCCAGAGCCACTGCGCCTGCTGGGGCGAGCGAGGGGAAGCCATGACAACCTTTGCATGGGTGGATGGGAGGCGTGGCCGTCCTGCGGGGTGTCGCTTGTGGCGGCGGAGGAACTCACACACCAAGATCCGATTATTCCGACTTCACACGCTGAGTCAATCCATCTCGCGTTATCTGTCAGATATATGGCAAAGGTTGGTTTTATCCCAGTTTTCGATGATTTATCAGCCTGTGGGGGCTTTCCGCGACCCGCACGGGCCGCGGCCCGCCCGCCCTGGCGTCATATGCCTGGCAGACCTATGGCCACTCCGGCGCGTGAGCGCCGGAGGGCAGGTCAGCGCGTCGGTCCATATATCTCCCAGACGCATTATGCTGACCGCATGGCACAAGATGATCAGCTGCCCGAGCTGACGCCCACCGCCTGGGCGATCCTCGGCTTCCTGTCCTTGAAGGCGCAGTCCGGCTACGAGATCCTGCGGGCCGCGAAGCGCTCGATGGAGGCGTTCTGGGGCATCAGCAACGGCCAGCTCTATCCCCAGCTCCGCCACCTGGCCGAGCAGGGGCTCATCCGGCCGGCCGGGGAGGCCGAGGGTCCGCGCTCCCGCCAGCGCTGGGAGATCACCGACTCGGGCCGCTCCGCTCTGCGCACCTGGCTGGAGTCGCTGTCCTCGCCCGTCCAGATCAGGGACGAGAACCTCGTCAAGCTCTTCTTCGCCGGCGGCGGCAGCCCCGACCTCGTCGGCCGCCTCCTGGAGGAACGCAAGAACATCTTCTCCCAGTTCGAGAAGGTGATCGACGCGGTGCTGCCCGGCGACCAGCTGCCCGAGGCGGAACAGGCCGCCTCCCTGGGCGCCCCCGAGCTCCTGTTCCGCTACGGCAAGCACTTCACGAAGTCGACCATGCGCTGGATCGACCAGGAGGAGTCCCGCATGATGGCGGCCCTGCGGAAGGCCGGCGAGGACGACAAGGACAAGAAGGACGAAGACGACGAGGGGCGTTCCTGAGCATGGACCTCCTGACTCCCCTCACCCTGGCCCTCACCGCCTGGCTGGCCGCGGTCGTGGCCAGGCGCGCGCTCGGCATCCCGGTCGGCTGGCCCCGCACGATCGCCGTCGGCCTGTTCGTGACCAGCGCCATCGGCTCGGCCGTCACGTCGTTCGCCGAGTTCGCCGGGATCGTCGCCGACGGCCGGATCATGGTCTCGATGCCGGCCGCGTACCTCGTCCTCAGCCTGGTGATCGCGTGGGTGTTCGTCCTCGGCCTCACCGCCCTCGTGGTGCTGGAGGTGGTCGTCCCCACCGGCACGCTGCCGTCCCCGCTCGACCTGCTCAAGGGCTGGCGGGCCCGCCGCCGCCGGGCCCGCCGCTACGCGCAGATCATGAAGATCGCGGTACGGCACGGCCTCGGCGGCTACCTGCGCGGCAGGCGCAGAACCGACCCCTACCACGGCGACACGAAACTCGCCCGTTCCCTGAAGGCGGCGCTCAACGAGGGCGGCGTCACCTTCGTCAAGCTCGGGCAGATGCTCTCCACCCGCCGCGACCTGATCCCCGGGCAGTTCGCCGACCAGCTCGCCACCCTGCAGACCAGGGCGGAACCCGAGCCGTGGCCCGCGATCGAGGCGGCCATCGGGGCGGCGCTCGGCAGGCCCGTGGCCGAGGTGTTCGCCTCCGTCGACCCCGAGCCGATGGCCGCCGCCTCCGTCGCCCAGGTGCACGCGGCGCGGCTGCTCGACGGCCGCGAGGTCGTACTCAAGGTGCAGCGGCCGCGCGCCCGCGCCCAGGTCGCCTCCGACATGGAGATCATCCTCAGGCTCAGCCGCAGGCTGGAGCGCAGCACGCCGTGGGGGCGCTCGCTGCGGGTGTTCACGCTGGCGAAGGGGTTCGCCGCCTCGCTGGAGGAGGAACTCGACTACACCGTCGAACTCGACAACCTGCGCACCGTGTCGGCCACGCTCGACGGCGGCATCGCGGTGCCCCAGGTCGTCGAGGAACACTCCAGCGGCACGCTGCTCGTCATGACCCGCCTGCGCGGCACTCCCGTCGGCGCCGCCGCACCCGTGCTGGCCGCCCTGGGCCGCGAACGCCGCGCCCAGATCGCGCACCAGCTGCTCAGCGAGGTGCTCAGGCAGCAGGTGCGCACCGGCGTCTTCCACGCCGACCTGCACCCCGGCAACGTCCTGGTCGACGAGGACGGCGGGCTCGGCCTGCTCGACTTCGGCTCCGTCGGCCGGCTCGACGACTCCACGCGGCGGGCGCTCGGCATGTTGCTGCTGGCCGTGGACCGGGATGACGCGATCGCCGCCACCGACGCCCTGATCGAGTTGCTCGACCGTCCGCGCGGCCTGGCCGAACGGGACCTGGAGCGGCAGATCGGGCAGCTCATGGTCCGCTACCGGACCGGAACCGGGCGCGGCGGGTCGAGCGGCATGTTCGGCAGCCTGCTCAGGGTGGTGCACGACAACGGCTTCGCCGTACCGCCGCAGATCGCGGCCGCCTTCCGCGCGCTGGCCGCGCTCGACGGGACCCTCGCGCTGATCAGCCCCGACGTCGACATGGTCGGGGCGGCCCGCGAACAGGGCCGCGCGCTGATGCGCGAGGCCGTCGAGCCCGGCCGGGTCAAGGCCGACCTGGAGGAACGGCTGGCCGGCTACCTGCCGGTCCTCCAGCGGCTGCCGCGGCGCATCAACCACGTCGTCGAGGACCTGGAGCACGGCAGGCTCTCGCTCAACGTACGGCCGCTGGCCGACGACGGGGACCGGCGGTTCCTGACCGGGCTGGTGCAGCAGATCGTGATCGCGGTGCTGGCGGGCAGTGCGACACTGGGCGCGATCATGCTGATCACGGCGGACATCGGGCCGATGATCACGCCGAACATCCGGTTGCTGGCGGTGGCCGGGGGTGCGTTGTTGCTGATCGGGTTCATCCTGGCGCTGCGGTCGCTGGCCCTGGTCTTCAACCCGAGATCCGATTAGGCGGGGCGTCCGCCCGCGCTCTCCGCGGCGATCGCGGCCGGGCGCTCATCGCGATCGCGTCCAGATCGATCATCCCGAGGTCCTCCGGACGACGGGGTGCAGGCCGCCGCGGACCGCAGAGCAGCCCGGCCCTTTGCCTCGCCTGAAGACTTTCGATGACACGCCGACGTGCAGCGGTTCAAGATAGGTGGACATCTTCAGACGGCAGGAGCCAGTCATGCCTGGAACCATGTCCGCTCTCGACCGCATCCGGCCCCTTCAGGAACTCGCCGTCGAGCTGGCGGGGGTCTCGGGGGAAGAGGCAACTCCGCTCACGTCGCTGGCGGGCCGGCTGGAGACTTCCCAGAGCCGGGTGGAGGAGATCTTCACCGGGCAAGCTCCACCCAACCCTGTCGAACTTACGTTGGTGCTGGTCACGCTCGACCCACTCATCACAGGGGCGGAGATCGCCGCTTGGCAGACCTGCTTGCAGTTCGCCGGCGCGCTGATGAGCCCTACCGGCTATCGGGGCGATCCGGTGAAAGAGGTTCTGCGCATCTTGCATCCCTTGGAGGACCTGGCCAACGCACGGGGAGCGGGGCCCTCCCGGCGGGAGGTGTCCCTGCTCCGGCCCGACGCGGGCCTTCCGGACCTGCCGGATCTCGAGCTTTATCTGCGGCGAACGTTGGAGCCCGGCCGGCGGCGTGCGCCGTGGCGCATGGCTTACGGCTTCGCGCGTCAGCTCCTGCGGACGACCGGCGGGCCCGTCGAGGACGGTGTTCCAGCGCTACGGGAGTCTTGGGTAGATCCCCGCTCACCGATCCCTTCGCCACCCGACGACGAGCCTCCTGTCCCGTCCCGGTACCACAGAAGCGCGCACGCCGTTGTCGCGGCCGACGAGGTACGGATGCGCTTCAACATCGCTCAGCAGGCGGCGCTGCGTGATCATGCGGCCGAGGAGGAGCCGCAGGCGCACGTTCTTACGATCTTCCTCAGCCATGAGCACCGGCAGGAGCACGTCGAGTCAGCGGTGACCGAGTGGCTGACCGCGCAAGGCGCAGAGGTCGTCTACGAAGGCATTCCGATCATCGGATCCCTCTGGAAGACCTTCTTGACCCGGGCGAAGAAGGATGCCGGGGATCATCTCGACGACGGCATGACGCTCGCCGCCCGCGCCGCGGGACTGTACGGGCTCGACACTCGCCAAGCCGAGGTGAACGTCCAGGAAGCCGAAGCCTTCGCCAAGGTGATGGAGGCCATCGCGGACATGGACTCGGCGATCATCCACCACGGGACGCTGCTCGTGGTCAAGTACAGCGGGTCGGTGGTACGCCGTGAGCTGAGCCAGCTGGAAGTGGAAGCGCTGCGTCGGAACCCGGCCCTGACCGCGCGCCCGGACATCATCTTGACCGAGCTGCAGCGCCACGCGGAGTCGCCGGCGGTCAAGGACGAGGTACAGCCGTCTCACCCCAGCGCGGGCTAGCGATCCGCCGAAGCTGATCGACTGCCGGCGCTCGCGCGCCATCTCGGTGAGCAGACCGGTGTTGTGGCGCCGGCCAAACCCTTCCGCGTCCCAAGATCCAACGACTCGTTAGGGAAGCGGCACCTAACGCCAGGGCATGTGCTGCAGGCACCAGGTGTTGCCGTCGGGGTCGGCGAAGTACGCGTAGAGCACTCCGCCGAGGTCCTCGACTTCGCTGATCTCGACGCCGCGTTCGGCGAGTTCGGCGCGGGACGCCTCGATGTCGGCGACCACCAGGTGCAGACCGCGCAGTGTTCCCGGAGACATGTCGAGGGTGGGGAGACCTTCGGCGAGGGTGATCGAGCAGGCCGAACCGGGTGGGGTGAGCTGGACGATGCGGATACCGGGCTTCGGGTTGACGTCGACGTCGAGGCGGAACCCGAGCTGGTCCCGGTAGAAGGATTTGGCCCGTTCGACATCGGTGACCGGCACCGGCACCAGCTCCAGCAACAGCGTGCCGGGCGGCACGGGTGGGTTGCCGGAAGCCTGGGGGATCTCGTTGGCGGGGGCGGGCGTGCCGGTCATGGATGGCGCCTTTCGTGGATGAGGGTGGTGAGCAGGCTGGCAAGACAGTCGTATCCTTCGCCGGCTCCGAGTTCCATCTCGGCGCCGGCCGGGCCGGTGGAGACGAACCGCCAGGCACCGCCGGGGCGCAGGCCGACCCCACAGACGGTAGGCCGCCGGCCGCGGGCGCGGCCGCGACTGAGCAGGCCGGACGTCGCGTCCGGCGTACCGCTTGCCACCATGTCGATAACCCTCCGGTTCAATAACCTGGTGGTTTTATATGTGCCGGAGTCCGGGTCTGTCAAGATCGCGAACGCTCTGGGGACACCATGGGAAGGGTCTTCCCGCAACCCGGCCGCGCGGCCAGAAGACGAGGCGGGGGACGCAGCGGCGTGACGGGGGCCAGTATCGACGGAGGGCCGGAGTTGGCGCGGGGGTTCCAGCTCCCGAATGTGGCGCTGACTGATGGCAGGGGCGGGCGGTGGCTGGTCCGGAGGGTCGGAATGGGAGTGTCGAGGGCGGGAAATGGTCGGAAATGCGAATCCGATTAACTTTCACTTTTAAAGTACGCCGCCATAACCAGGTGAATGCGGAAAATAACGTTACAGTTACGGATAGTTGTGGTTCGCACCATATTGAGGTGAAACGGTTGTGGCCCCAACGCGGTGATGTAAGACTCCAAAGCGAGCGATCGGCCGAGCCGGGGCCCGTCGAGCGCTCGTCACCCGGAGCCGTCAGGGAGGTGAACATCACGACCGGAATGAGATTCCGGCCGAAAAGTGGGGTCAGTTAAATGACGTTGAATCCGCGCCTGGTCAAGGAAAGTTTCTCCGTCGTCGAACCGGTGGCCGACAAAGCCGCCGCCTACTTCTACGGCCGGCTGTTCGCCGAGAGCCCGCACCTGCGAGGGATGTTCCCGCCGGCCATGGACATCCAGCGCGACCGGCTCTTCACCGCCCTCACCCGCATCGTGTGGAGCCTGGACAGTCCCGGCAGCCTGGCCTCCTATCTCGGCCAGCTCGGCCGCGACCACCGCAAGTACGGCGTGATGGCCGAGCACTACACCGCCGTCGGCAACGCGCTCCTGGCCACGATCAGGCGGTTCGCCGCCGACGTGTGGAACACCGAGATCGAGGCGGCCTGGGTCGCCGCCTACACCGCCGCCGCCAACCTCATGATCGAATCGGCTTCCGCCGACGCCGGGGTCTCGCCCGCGTGGTGGCTGGCCGAGGTGATCGACCACGAACGCCGGGCCCCGGACATCGCCGTCCTCACACTCCGGCCGACGCAACGCCTGCCGTACACGGCGGGACAGTATGTGAACGTCCAGACGGCGCGATGGCCGCGCGTCTGGCGGACCTTCTCCATCGCCAACGCCCCGCGCGCCGACAACACCCTGCGCCTGCACGTACGCGCGGTGCCCGGCGGCTGGGTCTCGACCACGCTGATCCGGCACACGCGCATCGGCGACACCGTCATGCTCGGCCCGCCCATGGGCACGATGGCGGCCGAGGAGCGCAGCGCGCGCGACATGCTGTGCGTGGCGGGCGGCACCGGGCTGGCGCCGATCAAGGCGATCATCGAGCACGTCATCGCCTCGGGCCGGCGTCCCAACATCCATCTGCTGTACGGCGCGCGTACCGCGGAGGAGCTCTACGACCTGCCGGATCTGATCAGGATGGAGTCGTCGTTCCCGTGGCTGCGCGTGCTGCCCGTAGTCTCCGACCAGCCGGCGTGGGACGGCATGCGCGGCCACCTGCCGGAGGTGACCCAGCGCTTCCACACCTGGTCCGAGCACGACGTCTACGTCTGCGGCCCGCCCGCGATGGTCAACGAGACCGTGCGCCGCCTGCAGATCGGCGGCGTCCCGCTGTCGCGCATCCACCGCGACGTCGCGCAGTCGGAGCGGTGAGCGCCTAACGGAAGAACGCCGCCGTCTCCTCGTCGTTGGGCCAGAACGTCTCGATGGCCAGCTCCGACACCGTCACCTCCACGGGCGTGCCGAACGTCGCGATCGTGGTGAACATCGACAGCACGCGCTCGCCGTGCCGCACCCGCAGCGGCAGCAGGATGTCGGCCGGGCTGGGCACGACGGCGACGTTCAGCTCGACGCCCGGGTAGGTGTAGGCGGCCAGTTCGTCGTGCAGTTCGGCCAGGCGGCCGTCGCCGCTGGTCTCCGCCTGGCGGCGCAGCCGGTGCAGCAGGTGGGCGCGTACCTCGGGCAGGTTGAGCAGGCGCCCGCCCATCGCCTCCGGGTGCAGCGACAGCCGCATGATGTTGATCGGGTCCTTCAGCAGGTGGTCGGGCACGCCGTCCATGAACATCCCGGCCGCCTCGTTGGCGGCCACGAGGTTCCACGCCGCGTCGACGACGACCGCCGGGTACGGCTGGTGCCCGGCCAGGATCTTGTCCAGGGCCCGCCGTACCGCGTCCATCTCGGGGGCGGTGACGTCGCGCTCGCGAAAGACCGGCGCGAACCCGGCGGCGACCAGCAGCCGGTTGCGGTGCCGCAGCGGGATCTCCAGCTCCTCGGCCAGTTTCATCACCATCTCGCGGCTCGGCCGGGCCCGGCCGGTCTCCAGGAAGCTGACGTGCCGGGCCGACACCTCGGCCTCGATGGCGAGGTCGAGCTGGCTGACGCGGCGCCGCTGGCGCCAGGATCTCAGCAGGTCACCAAAGGACTCTTCATGCATAGCAAGCGCTTCCATAACCCGGAATCTACCGAGCGTGGGGAAGTATCACGATTACCTGGCGGGTAAGCGAACGACCTTCGGTACAAATCCCGCAGTCACCGGCGGTACCTGCCATGCCGTGACACGATGGCCGAGAAGCGAACATGCGAACGATGGGAGCTCCGACATGAGTGAGGCCATACTCGCGATCGGCACCCGCAAGGGCCTGTTCCTCGCGCGATCCGGCGATGGCGGCCCGTTCGAGGTCGGCCCGATCCACTTCTCGACGGTCGCCGTGCCCGCCGTGGCGATCGACACCCGCGGCGCCACGCCCCGCCTGCTCGCCGGCATCGAGTACGGCCACTTCGGCCCGTCGGTCATGTACTCCGACGACCTCGGCCAGACCTGGCAGGAGGCCGACCGCGCGCCGATCGCCTTTCCCGAGGACAGCGGCGCCACGCTGGAGCGGGTCTGGCAGTTGCTGCCCTCGCCCTCCGAGCCCGACGTGGTCTGGGCCGGGGTGGAGCCGGGCGCGCTGTTCCGCTCGGAGGACGGCGGCGTCACCTACGAACTCGTCGAGGGCCTGTGGCGGCACCCGCACCGCGAGCAGTGGCAGCCCGGCGGCGGCGGGCTGTGCCTGCACACGATCCTGAACCACCCGACCGACCCGAAGATCCTCGGCGTCGCCATCTCCACCGGCGGCTTCTACCGCTCCACCGACGGCGGCGCCTCGTGGGAGGCGGCCAACCAGGGCATCCGCGCGCCGTTCATGCCGGAGGGCCAGCAGTACCCGGAGTTCGGGCAGTGCGTGCACAAGGTGACCTTCCACCCCGCGCGCCCGGAACGCCTGTTCCTGCAGCACCACTTCGGCGTCTACCGCAGCGACGACTTCGGCTCGTCCTGGAAGGACATCGGCTCGCCGCTGCCCTCCGACTTCGGCTTCCCGATCGTGGTGGACCCGGCGCGGCCCGACACCGTCTACGTGCTGCCGCTGCAGGCCGACATGGACCGCACCCCGGTCGAGCACCGCTACCGCGTCTACCGCAGCGACGACGCCGGGGACACCTGGCGCCCCCTCGGCGAGGGCCTGCCCGAACCACCCGTCTACGCCACCGTCCTGCGCGACGCGATGACCGCGTCGGAGGCGAGCGTCTTCTTCGGCACCCGCGACGGTTGCGTGTACGGCTCGCGCGACGGCGGCGAGAGCTGGGCGCAGATCGCCGGGCACCTGCCGGATGTCCAGACCGTCCGGGCGGCGGTGCTCTAGGCGATGGCCAGGCCCGTCACCATGGTGGTGTTCGTGCTTCCCAGTGCCTTCCAGCGGTGGGTCAGCGGGCAGAGCGAGGTGAAGGTCTTCGCCGTCGGCGCCGACCCGGAGACCCCGCCGACGCTCGGCTCGGCGCTCGACACGCTGCGCCGCGTCCACCCGTCGCTGGAGGAACGGCTGCGCGACGAGTACGGCAGCATCCGCCGCCACATCAACATGATCGTGTGCGGCGAGAACGGCCACGGCGTCGGCCGTCTCGACTGCGAACTCCCACCGGGCGCCGAGGTCTACGTCCTGCCCGCCCTCTGACGGCCGCGGCGCCCGCGCTCGCGCGGGCGCCGGTCATCAGAGCTTCTCGGCGAGCGACTCCATGAACGCCGGCCAGGCGCGCCCGCCGGTGTCCACGCCGAAGCGCACCATCACCAGCTTCTTGTCCGGCACCACGTAGATGACCTGCCCGTAGCGGCCGGAGGCGATCCTGGCCTCACCGCGGGCCCACCAGAACAACTGGTAGCCGTCGGCCCAGCCGTTCGGGGCGGCCACCGGCGTGTTGGGCTCGTTGATCCATTCGGCGGGCACGAGCTGCCGGCCGTTCCACCTGCCCTGCTCGGCCACGAGCATGCCGAGCTTGGCGAAGTCGACGGCGCGGCCGTTGACGCCGCTCTCCATCTTCTCGAAGCCGTCGGAGGAGTCCAGGCTCCACGAGCCGTCGGCCTCCATCCCGAGCGGACGCCAGAGCTTCTGCTCCAGGTAGGTGGCGACCGGCACCTTCGTCGTACGCTCCAGCGCCAGCCCGACCAGCAGCGGATTGAAGTTGTTGTAGCGGAAGCCCTGGCCGGGATCGCTCTCCACGCCGGAGTCGTCGATGGCCAGACCGCGCAGGTCGGGACTGTAGTAGGTGCTGGTGTCGTCGCTGAACGGCGTGCCCTCGTCGTCGTAGCGCAGCCCGGAGCGCATGCCCATCAGGTGCCGCAGCGTGATCTTCTCGAAGCGCGGGTCGCGCTCGCGCAGCTCCGGCACGTACGTGGTGATCGGGTCGTCCACCGACCGGATCTTCCCCTCGCCCACGGCCACGCCCACCAGCAGCGACAGCACCGACTTGGCCACCGACATCGAGGTCAGCGTGGAGTCGCGGCGGGTGCCGTTGAAGTAGCCCTCGTACAGCAGCTTGCCGTCGCGCACCACGACGAACGCGGTCGTCTGGCCCGCCGCCAGCGCCTGCTCATCCAGGCCGGGGATCGCCTGCGGCTGCTTGGGCAGCGGCGCCGGGGTGCCCGTGGCCACCTTGCGGAACGGGAAGCGCTGCCAGTCACCGACGTCCGAGTCACCCCAGAAGAAGGCCCTGGCCAGTTGCGAACGGCCGGTGCTGGCCCACAGGCCACCGTAGGCAGCGGCGGCGACCAGCACCAGAACTCCGAGGATGATCAGCAGGCGGCGCACACGCCCATTGTTGGTGCGCCGCCCGCTGACGTAAACCCTTACTCCGCCGGAGGTGCAGGGGTCAGACCTTGCGCCAGCCGGGGACCCAGGCGCCGTCCTCGACCACGTAGTCGCCGAACAGCGCCGGCGCCTCCTTCTTCATCAGCTCGCCGATGCGCTGGAAGAGCATGCGGATCTCCTCCTCCGCGCCGACCGCCGTGCGCGCCTCGATGGTGTGGCGCAGTGTGCGCACGTTGGCCGTCCACACCAGGCCGGTGGCCACGCCCTCGGGGGCGAAGCGCCGCATGAAGGAGGTGCGGTGCTTCTTCTCCGAGAACGGCACGCCCTCCTCGTCGAGGCCGAAGTGCCCGGCCATCCACCCCTGGAACTCCTCCAGCTGCTCCAGCACCGCACCGGCCCGCTTCATCAGCTCGGGGTCCTCACGGGCCCAGTCGGGGAACCAGAAGGGCAGCTCGGTCAGCCGGACGAAACGCAGCGACTCCTGCGAGATCGCCACGCCGGGCCGGTGGCGGACGAGTTCGTGCGTGAGCACGCGGCTGACGTTGTGGAGCACGAAGCTGAAGCTGACGTGCTCAAGGACCGAGCCGTGGGCGCTGGCCAGGATGTTCCGCAGGTACTCGGTCTGGTCCTTGCGGATGCGTACCACGTTGGGGTTGAGGCCGGGCTCGAAGGAGCGGTAGCACAGCCGCCCGGCGAACTCGGCGAGGTTCTGGGCGTCGAGGTCGCCGCGGTCCAGCCGTTCCAGCCACGCCGTGCCGCCCACCTCACCGAGATAGCGGGCCAGCTCGTCGTAGTCGAGTTCGGGACGGGCGACGATAAAGACCTCTGGTTCGACGGCGTGCATGGCAGCCCCCCGGCTTGGCGATGTGACGGCCCTAGCAAACCAGGTCCGGGGGTCGGTTCGCGACTTGCCCGCCGTACCTCCGGGAGATGGGGTACGGCGGGCGGCCGGAAGGGTGTCAGCAGCGGCCGGCGGGCCGCTCGCGGTAGACCAGATCGGTGTCTCCGGCGGAGCCGTCGATCCAGGCCGTGAGCGCGCCGTCACCGGAGGTGTTGGCGAACTGGTCACCCCTGTTGCAGGAGAAGCGGGTCAGGGGCCCGCCCGCGAGGGGCAGCTGGAACAACTTGGGCAGGTTGGCGTTGGTGAGCGTGCCGTCGCCGTGCGGGTTGACGCCGACGGTGACGATGTCGTCGTTGGCGTCGATGGTGCTGGGCAGCAGCGCCTTCGGCCCGTCGGGCACCAGCCAGGTCAGGCCGGTGCCGTCGTGGTTGGCCCGCACCAGCCCGTAGACGTTGTCGGCGTCGGCGTCCGCGTACCACACGAGGTGCTTGGAGGTGAGCACGGGCGGGGCCGAGGACGACGGCTCCTGGCCCGTTGAGGGCACCTCGGGCAGCAGCGTCTCGGTGCCGGTGGCCACGTCGTACACGGCGGGCGCGGTGTGCGTCTTCCCGCCTGCGCTCCAGACCCGCAGGTAGGACAGCTTGCCGCCCTTCAGCGCGGGCTGGACGCCGAGCACGCCGGCGGCCGCGGTGAGGTTGACCGGCGCGGCGGCGCCCTTCTTCAGCCATGTCTCGGTCTCGCCCGTGGCCGGGTCGAAGGACTCCCAGGCGACGGCGTCACCGGAGGCGGTCACCACGCCGAGGGGCGTGGACACCTCGGCGACGACCTGCTCGGGCGCGCTGCCGTCCAGCGGCCGGGTGACGATCCGGTACGTGCCGGTGCCGGCGTCGAATCCCGCCCACACCGCCCGCCGGCCGTCGATGACCGGGCCGAAGTTCCAGTCGTCGTTCTGTGACAGCTTGACGGGCTTGCCGCCCCGGACACGGCCGGTGAGGATCGAGGTCGGCTCGGACGCGTCGGGCGAGGAGTTGCCGACCACGTACCGGTCGCCGGCCACGTCGGCGCGGGAGCCGCCGTCGCTGATGTTGTCGACCAGCACGCGGCTGTCGGTGCGGATGCCGCGCTCCCAGCCGCGCCGGATGCCGTGGCGCTCGAAGGCCAGGGCGATCGTCACCCGGTCGTGCAGCGACACCCCGAGCGCGCGGGCGGCGGACTCGACGGCGCGTCGGCCGTCGGCGAAGTCGTCGATGGGCGTCATGTACTCCGTCAGCGCCTTGTAGACGACCTTGTCGGCCTTCGCTCCGAGCTTCTCGCGGATGTCCCAGAGCGCGCCGGAGAAAATCGTGGAGTTCAGGTGGACGCCGCCGCCGTCGAGGCTGACGCCGACGCCGATCCAGTCCTTGGCGGCCGAGCGGCCGTCGTCGAGGTCGCGGATGGCGCACTCCCCGGGCGGCAGCGTCTTGCACAGCCGGTCGCCGAGCAGGCTCGCGTCGGGGTGGCTCATCGGGACGCCGAGCGCGTCGACCTCGATGGCGTTGCCGAAGTAGTCGGCCAGGCCCTCGTTCATGGCGCCCGACTGGCCGAAGTAGGCGAGGTTCGCGCTGTTGGTGATGACGCCGTGGGTCATCTCGTGGCCGACGACGTCGAGGCCGGCGGCGAGGGAGTGGTAGGTGGGGCCGCCTCCGCCGTACACCATCTTGGTGCCGTCCCACAGGGCGTTCTCGAACGGTTCGCCGAAGAAGGTGACGTTGACGACGGACAGCATCGAGCCGCCCTTGCCGTCGAGCCCTTCCCGGCCGAGCCCGCGGTAGTACTCGTAGACCTTGCCGGTGCCCCAGTGAGCGTCGGCCGCGCCGCTCTCGGTGTGGCCGGGCCCGAAGACGGGCGTGGGCGACTCGGCCAGCTTCGCGCCGGGCGGGATGCCGGGCACGAGGTAGTCGAACAGGTCGCCCTTGTTCGCGTCGTAGGTGAGGATCTCGCCGCTCGTGCCGTTCCACATCGGGCGCGCGCGGTCGCGGGTCTCGTAGACGCCGTCGGCGCGCTGGTAGAGGTTCAGGGGTACGGCCCGGCCGTCCGAGGCGGTTCCGGAACCGGTGGCGGGGCCCTCCATCTGGATCCGGCTGATGGCCTGGAGCGGCTGGCCGGAGTGGGCGTCGATGTAGGCGTCGAAGGCGAGGAGCTTCTTCCTGGCCCGGTCGAGGCCGGTCATCGGGAGCTTCCAGGCCAGGCGGCCCTTGGTGCCGCGCGGGACGACGACGAGGCTGCCCTGGCCGGTCTTCACGGCGCGGCGGGCGAGCGGGTCGGTGACGAAGTGGGTCAGCGCGATCCGGCCGGCCGACTCGGCGGTCAGCTTGGGCGTGGTGTCCACGCTCAGCTCGGTGAGGAAGCGCCCGCCGGCGCCGGTGACCTGCCGGGCGGCGCCGCCGCCGCGGAAGTGCACGAGGTACTGGCCGCCGAGGACCGGCAGGCCGCGGTGTTTCTGGGCGAACCTGACGGTGGTGTCCCGGCCGTCGGTGACGGTCTGGATCGGGGTGAGGTCGGCGGGGTCGAGGTGGTAGCGGGCGTTCTTCAGGTGGTTCTTGGCCGCGGTCGCGAGGTCGCCTCCGGCTGCCGCTTCGGCCAGGCCGCTCACCTCGGCGGGGGCGTCGGTGCCGGCGCGGGGCTCGACGGCCGGCGGGTCGGCGGCGTGGGCCGGGGCCTGGACGGCCAGGGGGGTGGCTAACGCGAGCGAGAGGGCAAGAGCCGATGATGTGATGGGACGCCAGGACACGACACCTCCAGGTGTTGCGTAAGGGGTTCTGGCGTCTTGATCATCGCCTTGCCCTGACTGACCGGCGGGTCACGATTCAATATCACCAGTCAGGAAATTTCGCTTTTCTCCGGCCTCGCGTAGATGTGTGCGGGGGAGTTACGGCCCCATTGCCGTCGCGGGCCGCGGGGTGGCCGCCCGGTGATCGGGACGGTCACGATACGGACTCGGGCACGGCCGCAACCCCTCCCAAAAGGTTGTCCCTTCAAGTTTTCGGAGTTACAGTCTGACTCACCGTAATAACTTGAAGGGACAACCAATGGACGTGGTCCTCTGGATCCTCCAGATCCTGCTCGCCCTCGCCTTCGCCGCCATTGGCGTCGGCAAGATGGTCGTGGCGAAGGAGCGGGTCAGGGAGCGCATGCCGTACGTGGACGACTTCACCCAGGGACAGCTCCGGCTCGTCGGCCTCGTCGAGTTCCTCGGCGCGCTCGGCCTCGTGCTCCCCTGGGCCACCGGCATCGCGCCCATCCTCACGCCGCTGGCCGCCGCCGGCCTGGCGGTCACGATGGTCGTCGCGGCGGGCGTACATGTGCGGCGCAAGGAGAACTTCGCCATTAACCTGGTACTGCTGGCGGTGGCGGTCGTCATCGCCATCGGACGGTTCTGACGCTGGGAGTTCTTTGATCGAGGGCCTCGACGCCGACGAGCAGCGCGCCTGGCACGGACTCATGGCCGTGTTCCTGCTCGGCATTCCGCAGGTGGAGCGTACGTTCCGCGCGCATGGGCTGGTGCACATCGAGTACGGCTTCCTGTGCTCGCTGGAATCGGCCCCCAAGCGGCTGTCCGACCTGGCCGCGACCTCCAACGTGTCCATCAGCCGGTTGAGCCACCGGATCGGGAAGCTGGTGGAGCGGGGGTACGTGCGGCTGCGCCCCGACGAGCACGACGGCCGGGCCACGGTCGCCGAACTCACCGACACCGGCCGCGCCCTGATCGCCGAGATCGCCCCGGCCCACGCGAAGGCGCTGCGCGAGGTCCTGTTCGACCACCTGACCCGGGACCAGGTCAACGCGCTGGCCGAAGCCATGCAAACCGTCGGCGCCAACCTGGGCGCCTGCCTCGACCCCACCTGACCCCGGACACCCCGCCCGCCGCCACCCCCGGGCTCACACGCCGCCGGCTCACCTCATCGGGCATCTCGGCCTCGGCGGCCCGCGCGCCCGTCCACGAACCCGGCGGCGCCCGCATGACGGGTCGCCCGGCAGCACCCGCGGGGCGACCTACCCGGGATCCGCCCCGGCACCGGGTGACGATCCGCTCACACCCGCATGACCGCCCACACCCCGCGTGACACGCCGGCCGCCCCCTGCGTGACCGGCCGCTGAGTGCGCCCCAGTGATCGTCCGGCCGGGCGTACAGGCCCCTGGTGGACGGCCGGGATGGCGGTGCTCTGTGTGTCCGCCCATGGGTGCTGTTCGCGGGGGTCAGAGGCGGTAGACACGGCGGGCGTTGCCGGAGCCGATCATGTGGGCGATGCGGGCGCAGTCGGTGGGGTTCCACTCGCCGTCGTCCAGGCGGGCGCGCAGGGTGCGGGCCAGGCCGTGGCGGAAGTAGAGGGCGCCCAGGTGACAGGTCTCGGCGACGCCGTAGCAGTCGGAGGAGAACATCTGCTTGTGGAACGGCACCAGTTCCAGCAGTTCGGCCATCACCCTGGCCGAGCCGGCGGCGGTGTAGGTGAGGGCCAGGCCGACGTCCACGTAGACGTGCGGGAAGACGGCGGCCAGGTAGGCGGCCTGGCGGTGGTAGGGGTAGCAGTGGAGCAGGATGACCGGGACGCCGATCGGCTGCAGGGAGCGGATGAAGCCGGTCATCAGGGCCGGGTCGGCCCGGTCCAGGTCGAGGTCGGTGTCACCGTACCCCGTGTGGAACTGCAGGGGCAGGCCGCGCTCGCGGGCCACGTCGACGGCGGTCCAGAGCAGGTGGCGCAGCAGGATCGGGTCGGCCAGGCGCTGCTTCGGGTCGGACAGCCGGCGGTTGGCGGCGGCGATGACCGAGCCTCTGCTCGGGCGGGCGGGGTCGAAGTCGAGGCCGCACCGGTAGGCGACGATCGACTTCAGGCCCACGGCCCGGGCGGCGCGGGCGGCCAGCTCCTCGGCGAGGCTGTCCATGTAGTCGACCGCGATCTGGGCGGTTTCTGCCACGTCCTGTTCGATCTGTTCCAGGCGGACGATCTCGTCTGCGGCGGCGCCGCCGTGTCGTCCCATCTCGGCGGCCGACAGCAGGTCGGGGGCCTCCAGGCCCGTGTCCACCAGGAACGCCACGATGCCGGCCGCCTCCAGCAGCCTCCTGTTGACCTCGCCCGCGCCAAGCTCGGCGCGTCTGGCCAGGTAGACGGCGGGTGGGGCGTGGGGTTCCAGGTCGAGCACCGGCGCGCACCATCGGCGGATCGCGGCGCCGACGGGGGTGTCGAAGTGGGTGGTGCCGGGGGGCGCGGGGGTGCTGCCTTCGGTGATGAGCAGCTCGAACTGGGCCCTGCTGAGCTCGTCGCGCCTCACCCCGTGGCAGTGGTGGTCCACCAGGGGCGCCAGCAGCGCCTCGCGCACCGCGTCGGGAAGGTCTACGGGGAGCATGCGGGCGAGCCTAGGCGTTCGCGCCGGGCCACACGCCGCGATTACGCACTTGTCCCGGCGGCACCGCCCGGGGATGCCCCGATGCGCCCCGGAACGACTGTCCCATGTTCACCGAGGGCAGAGCCCGGGGACCGGGGACCGGGGACCGGGGACCGGGGACCGGGGACCGGGGACCGGGGACCGGGGACCGGGGACCGGGGACCGGGGAGGCCCGAGCGGCCAAGGGGCCGGGGAGCGGTCGAGGAGGGGAAGGCGTGCCGGAGGACTCGGGGCGGGGCCGGGAAAGGGCGTGAGGTGGGTGGGCAGGGTTCCGGAAAGGGGCTGCCCACCCACGGGTGGGTCAGCGGCGGGTCAGGCGGAGGACGTTGGCGATGATTTTGGCGCCGGCGTCCCCCTCTGCCGTGAGGATGGACTCCGGGTGGAACTGGACGCCGTAGCGCCGGTTCGCCGGGTCCTCGATGGCCATGACGTTGCCGTCGGGGGTCAGGGCGGTCGGGGTGAAGGAGACCACCCCGGGGCGCTTGGCGTGCAGCGAGTGGTAGCGGGCGGCCGTGAACGTCTCGGGCAGGCCCTCCAGCAGCGCGCTCTCGCCCAGGCGCGAGACCTGCCCGCGCTTGCCGTGCTCCGGGTAGCCGAGCAGCTCAAGCGTCCCGCCGGCGTGCTCGACCATGGCCTGCAGGCCCAGGCACACGCCGAAGACCGGCAGGTTCCTGGTGTACAGCTCATCGATGAGCGCGGACATCCCGAAGTCGGTGGGCCACCCCGGCCCGGGAGACAGGACGACGAGGTCGGGGGCGATCGTGTCGATCATCTCGGCGGGGAAGCCGTGCCGCAGCGTGGTGACCTCTGCGCCCTGCTGGCGGAAGTAGTCGGCGAGGGTGTTGACGAAGGAGTCCTCGTGGTCGACGAGCAGCACCTTCATGCCGAGCCCCGGCTGTTCGGGGACGGCGGGCACGGGGACGGACGCGGGCTGGTTGACCGCGTCCAGGGCGCCGAGCAGCGCGCTGGCCTTGAGTTCGGTCTCGCGCTCCTCCGACTCGGGGTCGGAGTCGAACAGCAGCGTGGCTCCGGCGCGCACGGTGGCCACGCCGTGCTTGATCTGGGCGGTACGCAGGGTGAGCCCGGTGTTCATGGACCCGTCGAAGCCGATGAAGCCGATGGCCCCGCCGTACCATCTGCGCGTGGTGGCCTCGTGGTCCTCGATGAACTGCATCGCCCAGGTCTTGGGGGCGCCGGTGACGGTGACGGCCCACATGTGGGTGAGGAAGGCGTCGAGGGCGTCGAACTCGGGGCGCAGGCGGCCCTCGATGTGGTCGACGGTGTGGATCAGGCGGGAGTAGAGCTCGATCTGGCGGCGGCCGATGACCTTGACGGTGCCGGGCACGCAGATGCGCGACTTGTCGTTGCGGTCGACGTCGGTGCACATGGTCAGCTCGCTCTCCTCCTTGACGGAGGACAGCAGGGTGCGGATGGCCTCGGCGTCCTCGACGGGGTTGGAGCCGCGGGCGATGGTGCCGGAGATGGGGCAGGTCTCCACGCGGTCGCCGCTGACGCGCACGTACATCTCGGGTGAGGCGCCGACGAGGTGCTCGCCCTCGCCGAGGCTGATGATGAACTCGTACGGGGCGGGGTTGGACCGGTGAAGGGTGCGGTAGAAGGCGGGCGGGTCGGTGCAGACGGAGTGGAAGACCTGGCCGGGCACGACCTCGAACAGGTCGCCGCGCTTGAACTTCTCCTTGGCCGCGGCCACGACCTTGGCGTAGGAGCCCTTCTCGGGGTTGGGCGGGACCTGGCCGGGGACCACCTGCGGCACCGAGGCGCCGGTGCGCTCCATGCCGCGGGTGGAGACGCCGTCGACGGTGAACTCGTAGCGGTGCTCGACGCTGGTCTCGCGCTGGCGGTCGATCACCACGAGCCGGTCGGGCAGGTGCAGCACCAGGTCGCGCTGGTCGTCGGGGCGGGTCAGCTCGTGCCGGATCGGCTCGAACTGGAAGGCCAGGTCGTAGCCGAAGGCGCCGTACAGGCCGAGGTGGGCGTCGTCGCCGGCGAAGGCGGCGATGACCTCGCGGATGGCGGTGAAGACGGTGGGGCGGCGGCTGCGCATCTCCTCGGGCAGCAGTTCGTCGCTCTCGGCGACGTGCACCTCGACGCGGTCGGCGGTGGGCTGGGCCACCGGCTTGCCCGCGGCCAGCAGGCACGTCGCCAGCACGGGCAGCACGACCTTGCCGCGCTCGTTCAGCGCCGTCGCGGTGATGCGCCGCCCTCTGGCGACGAGCTCGACGCACGGGTCGACATAGCCGAAGGCCCACCGGCTGTAGCGGCCCGGGTAGTCCATGCCCGAGGAGAACGCGCCGCCGCGCCGTTCTCCGAGCGCGCTCACGATCTCTTCGAGCGCCTCCTCGGCGACCTCACGTGTCTCCCGCTCGACATGGACGCCACCGGCGGTGGTATATCCGCTCGTCTCCATTGCCTGCCCCTTGCTAACCCAATGAGCCCCGGAGGCGAGACAACAAAGGCCGCCTTCCGGGGCGGCCGTCGTTGAGGAATGCGAAGTACGCGCCGCCTAGAAGGGGCGCCACCACTGGCTCTGCAAGCCGATTCGCATGCAGGGATGCTAACACGCCCGGCATGGGGCGTGACCATGGCGCGCCCCCTGACACGGGAGCGGTTCGCGTAAGGGCGGGTTAGGGGCTCGCACGTGGTGACAAGCCCGAGTCAAGCACCTAACTTCAGCGAGTATGGAGCGCGCCTTCGCCTGGCGGCCCGTCACCGCGATCGCTCTCGGCACGGCCGCGATCCTGGTGGCTTTAAGCGGGGCCTACGACTATCACCGCGACGAGCTGTACTTCCGCATGCTCGCCGAGCATCCGGCCTGGGGCTACGTCGACCAACCTCCGCTCACCCCGATGCTGGCGCGTGCCGCCATCGGGGTGTTCGGCGACACGCTGACCGCCATCCGCATCCCCGCCGCCGTATGCGCGGCGGTGCTGCTGGTGCTGGTGGCACTCATCGTCCGCGAGCTCGGCGGTGGCCGGTTCGCGCAGATCCTGGCCAGCCTGGGGGTGGCGACCGCGGGATTCGTCCTGATCGTCGGCCACTCGCTGCTGACGCTCAGCGTCGACCTGCCGCTGTGGGCGGCGGCCATCCTGTTCATCCTCAAGGTGCTGCTGCGCGGCGAGCCGCGCTGGTGGCTGGCCGCCGGAGCGGTGATCGGGGTGGCGACCTACAACAAGCATCTGATCGCGCTGCTGGTCATCGGCCTGGCCGCCGGACTGCTGGCGGTGGGGCCGCGCCGGGTGCTGCTCAGCCCGTGGTTGTGGGCGGGGGCGCTGATCGCGATGCTGCTGGCGGTACCGAATCTCGTCTATCAGGTCACGAACGGCTGGCCGCAGCTGAAGATGGCGGCGGCGCTGAGCGCCGACAAGGGCGCGGAGATGCGGGCGTTGTTCCTTCCGATGCAGGTGCTGCTGCTCGGCCCGGCGGCCGCGGTGGTGTCGGCGTTCGGGTTCGTGCGGCTGTGGCGCGAGCGGCGGGTGCGGGCGCTGGCGGTGGCCTATCCGGTGACCGGGCTGCTGACGGTGCTGTCCGGCGGCCGTCCCGACTACATCACGGGGCTGATGGTGCTGCTGTTCGCGGCGGGCTGCGTGGGCCTGGAGGCCGCGCGCCCGCGCCGGCGGGTGGCGGGCACGGCGGCGCTGGCGGTGGTGGCGGCGGGCAACCTGTTCATCGCGCTGCCGATCCTGCCCGCGAAGGAGGTGGCGCGGACGGTGATCCCGGAGGCCAACCAGGTGGTCCGCGAGTCGCTGGGCTGGCCGAGCTTCGCCACGCAGCTACGGTCGGTGTTCGACAAGCTGTCGCCGGAGGACCGCTCGCGGGTGATCCTCCTGATGGGCAACTACGGCAACGCGGGCGCGGCCGACCGCGCGGGCCTGCCGCGCGTCTACAGCGCGCACAACCAGTTGTTCGAGTACGGCCCGCCGCCCGAGACCGGCACCGTGGTCATCGCGGTCGACGTGATCAGGTGGGCCATGAACAGGCAGTTCACGACGTGCGACGAGGCCGGCGAGATCGACAACGGCCTCGACCTGGACAACGAGATCCAGGGCATGGTGATCTTCGTCTGCAGGGGACTGAAGATTCCGTGGCGCGACGGCTGGCGCAACTTCCAGCATTACTCGTAGAAAACCCGAATTACCACTTTGACTCTTGCCAACTCGACCGTGTCGAATCACGCTCTGCACATGGTTGCCAAGATCGCCTGGCGAGCGGCTCTCACGGGGGCCGCAGCCGCCCTGTGCCTCCTGCTCCCCCAGTCCGTGGCCCTGGCCGCACCCCAACCCGACAAGATCGACAAGTCCGTGCTGGACGACCTGAAGGCCGATGACAAGGCGACCTTCTGGGTCAAGATGAAGGGCGAGGCCAACTTATCCGCGGCCCGCCGGGCCACCTCCAAGGACGCGAAGGCCGCCGAGGTCTTCAAGACCAAGAAGGGGCACGCCGCGTCCTCCCAGGCGGAGCTGCGCAAACTGCTGACCACGCAGAACGCCGACTTCGCCCCCTACTGGATCGTCAACGCCGTCCGCGTCACCGGCGCGGGCGCCAAGCTCGCCACCGCGATCGCGGACCTGGCGGAGGTCGAGAGCATCCTCCCGGTACGCACGTTCGCGGTGCCGAAGCCGGACCAGGGCAGAGCGGAGGCCAGGGCCAAGGCCGCCGTCGAGTGGAACATCGACCGGGTCAACGCGCCCCGCGTGTGGAGCGAGCTCGGCAGCAAGGGCGAGGGCATCGTCGTCGGCCACATCGACACCGGCGCCGACTTCACCCACCCGGAGATCGCCGCGCAGTACCGGGGCCGGGGCCCCGACGGCTCCTACGACCACAACTACAACTGGTTCGACCCGGCGGGCGTGTGCCCGAGCGCGGCGCCGTGCGACAACAACGACCACGGCACCCACGTGACGGGCACCATGGTCGGCGCCAACGGCATCGGCGTGGCGCCGGCCGCGCGCTGGGTCGCCGCCAAGGGCTGCGAGACCGACACCTGCACCGACGAGTCGCTGATCAGGTCCGGCCAGTGGATGGCCGCACCGACCGACCTCAACGGTGAGAACGAGCGGCCCGACCTGGCGCCCGACATCGTCAACAACTCCTGGGGCGGAGCGGGCTTCGACCCCTGGTACAAGACGATCGTGGAGTCGTGGATCGCCGCCGGCATCTTCCCCGCCTTCGCCAACGGCAACGCCGGCCCGGCCTGCACCACCAGCAGTTCCCCCGGCCAGTACGTGATCAGCTACAGTGTCGGCGGCCTCGACATCAACAACGTCCTGTACGCCCGCTCCAGCAAGGGCGCCGGCGAGAACGGCGAGATCAAGCCGAACATCGCCGCCCCCGCGGTGAACGTGCGCTCCTCGGTGCCCGGCGGCGGATACGCGGCCTTCACCGGCACGTCGATGGCCACGCCGCACGTGGCCGCGACGGTGGCGCTGCTGTGGTCGGCGGCGCCGAGCCTGCAGGGCAACGTGGACGCCACGCGGCCGCTGCTCGACAGCACGGCGATCGACGTCAACGACACCAGTTGCGGCGGCACGCCCACCGACAACAACGTCTGGGGCGAGGGCAGGCTCGACTCCTTCGCCGCCGTCCAGTCGGCGCCCCGCGACGGGCTCGGCGACCTCAGGGGCACCGTCACCGCCGGTGGCGCTCCGGTCGCCCACGCCGAGGTCAGCCTGACCGGGCCGCTGAGCCGTACGGTCTTCACCGGCGCCGACGGCACCTACGCGGTGCCGCGCCTGCTGCCAGGCGACTACCAGGTGAGCGCGGCCAGGTTCGGCTACACCTCCGGCACCGCGAACGCCACCGTGGCGGCCGGGCAGACGGCCACCGCGGACGTCACGATGACGCGGAAGGACAGCGGCACGGTCTCCGGCCTGGTCTCGATCGCGGGCGCGCCCGAGCCCGGCGCGACCCTCGCCGTGGCCGGTACGCCGGTCCAGGCGGTCACCGGCGCCGACGGCCGCTACCGGTTCACGATCCCGCACGGCACCTACGACGTGACCGTCACGCCGCGCTCGCGCTGCGCGACGGCCTCGACGACCGTCCAGGTGACGGTGGCGGGGGACGTGGTCAAGGACGTCGACCTGCCGCTGCGGGGCGACGGGTTCGGCTACACCTGTGAGAGCAAGGCCCTGCCGTACGTGGAAGGGACCGAGAAGCTGGCACTGACCGGCGACGACGAGGCGCAGCAGGTGACGCTGCCGTTCACCTTCCCGTTCTACGGCGCCGCGCAGACGAAGGCGTGGATCACCACGAACGGCTACGCCTCCTTCGCCGCCGAGAAGGTCACCACCGGCTCGAACGGCACGCTGCCGACCACGGGCACGCCGAACAACGCGGTCTACGCCTACTTCGACGACCTCGTGGCCGACGCGGAGTCGGGCATCTACACCGCGACGCAGGGCAGCGCGCCCAACCGCGTCTACGTGGTGGAGTGGCGCAACGTGAAGTTCTACTCCGACGCCACGATGCGGATCTCGGTCTCGATGCTCCTGGGTGAGAACGGCACCGTGTCCTACCGCTACAAGGACGTCGAGGGCGCCCGCGAGCAGGGCAACAGCGCCACGATCGGCGTGGAGAACGGGCCCGGCACCGACGCGCTGCTGTACTCGTTCAACACGGCCGCGGTCTCCACCGGACAGGCGGTGACGGTCGCGGCCACCCGCCACGGGCTGGTCACGGGCACGGTCACCGACGCCAACGACGGCAAGGCGATCGCCGGCGCGACCGTGAAGGTGGGCCAGGCGGCGACCTTCACCACGGGCGCGGACGGCACGTTCTACGGCCAGGTGCCGGCCGGCGACCACAAGGTGGAGGTCTCCCGGGAGCACTACGGCACGTTCTCCCAGGACGTCACGGTCGCTCCGCTGGCGTTCACCCGGGTGGACACGGCGCTGATCACCGGCGCGGTCAGCGCCTCGGTCGGCGAGCTGGCCGTGGTCATGCCCACGGGCGTCAGCCGCAGCCGCTCGTTCGAGCTGACCAACCTCGGCGCGCCCGCCGACTACACCGTCACCAGCGACGCCGCCTGGCTCACCGCCGCGCCGACCTCCGGCCGCCTCGCCAAGGGCGAGAAGGCCGCGGTGAAGGTCACGGTCAGCAGCCAGGGCGTACAGCCGGGCACGGTTCAGGCGGGCAAGCTCACGGTGAAGTCCAACAGCGGCCGCCAGCCGATCCTGGAGATCACGGTGAACGTCGTGGTGCCCAAGCACCAGGTGGCGCTCGACACCGGCGCCTCCAGGCAGGTCGTCGACGCCCAGGGCGACGTGTGGACCGCCGACCGCAAGTACACCCAGGGCGGCCATGGCTGGGTGGCCAACCAGAACCGCACCGCCGACACCCGCAGGACCATCGCGGGCACCACGGAGCAGACCCTGTTCCGCACCGCCCGCGAGAACCTGCTGGAGTACCGCTTCGACAACGTGCCGAACGGCACCTACACCGTCGAACTGGGCTTCGCCGAGATCACCTCGAAGCGTCCCGGCTCCCGGGTCTTCGACGTGATCGTCGAGGGCCAGCTCGCCGTGCCCGCGCTGGACCTGGCCCTGGAGGTGGGCACCTACACGGCGGCGAACCGCTCGTACACCGTGAAGGTCACCGACGGCCAGCTGAACGTGCGCTTCGCCCGGCGTGACGGCCAGCCGATCGTCAACGCCGTGCGCGTCTCCGAGCGGCCGGACAAGAACTAGCCGGGCCGTACCGGCGTCAGCCCCGGCCGCTTGGGGCTGACGCCGTCGCCGGAGGAGCGGCCGTGCAGGCGGCGGTTGATCCACGGTGCGAGGAACTGCCTGGCCCAGCGCAGGTCCTCGCGCCGGGCGTCCGTCCAGACGGGCGGGCGCCGCGGCGGGTACGGCTCGCGCCAGTTCTGCCCGACCGGCACCCCGAGCACCTCGGCGGCGGCCAGCGCCACGCGGCGGTGACCGTCGCCGTTGAGGTGGAGCCGGTCGGAGTCCCAGGCGCGCGGGTCGCGCAGCACGGCCATGGGCCACAGGTCGACCAGGTGGGCGTCGTAGCGCCGGGCGATGTCGTGGATGTGCAGGTTGTAGACCTCGATCTTGCTGTGCGCCAGCCGCATGACGGGCACGTGCCGCAGGTCGAAGCCGGTGAAGAGCATCACCTTGGCCCCGGCCTCGGTGAGTGTGCGCACCCCTTGTTCCAGCCGCCTGGCGACGATCGCGGGCCCGCTGCCGGGCCGCAGGATGTCGTTGCCGCCCGCGCAGAGCGAGACCAGGTCGGCGCCCATGGCGACCGCCCGCGGCACCTGCTCGCTCACGATCTCGTCGATGATCCGGCCGCGCACCGCGAGGTTGGCGTAGCGCAGGCCGGGCCGGTCGGCCTCGATGTGCTCGGCGAGCCGGTCGGCCCAGCCGCGGAAGCCCGTGGCGGCCGGGTCTTCGAGTCCCTCTGTGAAGCTGTCCCCTAGGGCGACGTATGAAGAAATTCGTCCCATGACGGGATAGTTTGCCGCGAATGTCATGCCCTACGCGACCGTAGGTCAATCCGGCGGGCGTCCCCGGACGAAGAAGGAGGCAAAGTCCCCACGAGAAGGAGCACCTCTCATGCGCAAGACACTGGCCCTCGCCGCCGTCGTGGCGGCCGCGGGCGCCGGCCTGGCCGCGCCCGCGCTCGCCGACGCCTCCCCCCGGCGCGACGGCGTGACCCCGCGCGTCGCCGGGCTGACGACCGATGGCAGGCTGGTCGCCTTCCGCGCCGACCGTCCCGGCTCCGTCACGGACATCGGCAAGGTCAACGGGCTGAAGGGCGACGCGAAGGTGGTCGGCATCGACTACCGCGTGCAGGACGGCAAGCTGTACGCCGTCGGCGACCAGGGCGGCGTCTACACGCTGTCCGGCGCGGCCAGGGCGACCAAGGTCTCCCAGCTCAGCGTCGCGCTGGACGGCAAGAACTTCGGCGTCGACTTCAACCCCGCCGCCAACCGGCTGCGCGTGATCAGCGACACCGGCCAGAACCTGCGGCACAACATCGACGATCCGATGGGCGCCCCGGCCGCCGGCACGACCGCGACCGACGGCAAGCTCACCAACCCGCCCGTGCCGCCCGCCACGACCGGCCTCACCGCCCTCGGCGTGAGCGGCGCCGCCTACACCAACAACGACCTGGACGCGACGACGGCCACGACGCTGTTCGACGTGGACACGACCGCCGACCAGATCACGGTGCAGTCGCCGGCCAACGCCGGTAACCTCGCCCCGGCCGGCAAGCTCGGCGTGGACGCCGGCTCCCCGGCCGGCTTCGACATCTACACCACGCTGCGCAAGGGCGCCGCCTCGGCCAACACCGCCTACGCGGCGCTGACGGTGAGCGGCTCCTCCCGCTTCTACGCCGTCGACCCCCTGACCGGTGCGGCCGCGCAGGTGGGAACGTTCCCGGCCCGCCGCCAGGTCGTGGACATCGCCCTGCCGCTCGACCAGGGCTGACGCCGTCCGCATCCCGCCGGCCGACCCGCCCGCGGGCGCGAATCCCCCTTGTCCCCCCGCCCGCGCGTCTGTTACCCGTTGAGGTATGCGGGGGAAATATCCAGTACGTGTCACCAGAGACCTGCCCGTCCCCATGCCCGACGGCGTCCGGCTGCTGGCCGACCACTACGTGCCCGTGGGGGCGCCGCGCGCGCCGGTCGTGCTCATCCGCTCGCCGTACGGCCGCAGGGGCGCCTTCGGCTGGATGTTCGGCCGCGGCTTCGCCCGGCAGGGCTTCCAGGTCGTCATGCAGTCCTGCCGGGGCGGTTTCGGCTCCGGCGGGCTGCTCGACCCGCTCGGCGACGAGCACGACGACGGCCTGGCCACCGTGGCCTGGATGCGCGGACAGCCCTGGTACGGCGGCAGCTTCGCCACCTTCGGCCCCTCCTACCTCGGCTACACCCAGTGGGCCATCGCCCCCTACGCCGGTCCCGACCTGCGGGCGATGGCCACGCAGATCACCGCCTCCCAGTTCCGCGACGCCGCCTACGTGGGCGGGGCGTTCGCGCTGGAGTCGGCGCTGAGCTGGACGACGCTGACCGACGCGATGTCACGCCGCTTCGGCGGCACCGCCGCGCTGACCGCGCCCCGGCTGACACGCCGCGCGGTGCTGTCCGGGCGGCCGATGGGCGAGCTGGACCTGGTCTCGGCCGGGCATCCGCTGGCCTTCTACCAGGATCTGCTCGCCCATCACGGCGATCCCGCCGCGCCATATTGGGCCAAGCGCGACTTCTCCCCCGACGTCGCCGACGTCGGCGCGGCGGTCACGATGCTCGGCGGCTGGTACGACGTGTTCCTGCCCTGGCAGATCAAGGACTATCTGACGATGCGCAGGGCCGGGCGGCGGCCGTACCTGACGATCGGGCCCTGGTACCACGTGGACATGCGCCACGGCCGGCCCTCCGTCGCCGAGGCGCTGACCTGGTTCCGCGCCCACCTGCTGGGTGACTTCTCCCGGTTGCGGGCCGATCCGGTGCGGCTGTACGTCACCGGTGCCGGCGAGTGGCGCGACTATCCGGACTGGCCGGTTCCGGGGATGCGGATGCGCCGCTGGCATCTGCGGTCCGGGTTCGGGCTGGATCCGGCCGCGCCCGGCGAGGACGGCGCCGGCCGCTTCCGCTACCACCCCGCCCATCCCACGCCCGTCATCGGCGGCCCGGTGCTGCTGGCCGACTCCCGCCCGCGCGACCAGCGCCGCCTGGAGGCCCGCCGCGACGTGCTCGTCTACACCTCCGCGCCGCTGCGCGCCGACACCGAGATGATCGGTCCCGTGGGTGCCGAGCTGTCGGTGCGCTCCAGCGCGCCCTGCACCGACGTGGTGGTGCGGGTCTGCGACGTGCACCCGTCGGGCGCGTCCATGAACATCTGCGAGGGGGTACGGCGCACGCTCGGCGGGCCGGAGGACATCCGGCGGGTCGAGGTGGACCTGTGGCCGATCGGGCACCGCTTCAGGCGCGGCCACCGGATCCGTGTCCACGTGGCGGCCGGGGCGTACCCGACGATCGCCCGCAACCCGGGCACCGGCGACCCGATCGCGGGCGGCGGGCCCATGCTGCCGGCCGACGTGGAGGTCCTCCACTCCCCCGCCCATCCCTCGGCCGTTCTCCTGCCCGAAGTGAGCGGCCCTTAGAGTCGGATCGTGCGCGCGTCCCGGTTGATGTCGGTGATCCTGCTGCTGCAAGGGCGGGGCGGGATGACGGCCGCCGAGCTGGCCGAAGAGCTGGAGGTCTCCGAGCGGACCGTCCACCGCGACGTGCTGGCGCTGGCCGAGGCGGGCGTCCCGGTCTACGCCGACCGGGGGCGGCGCGGCGGCTACCGGCTGCTGGAGGGCTACCGCACCCGGCTGACCGGGCTCGACCGCGCCGAGGCGGAGGCCCTGTTCCTGTCGGGCGTGCCGGGGGCGCTGCGCGAGATGGGCCTGCAGGACGTGGCGGCCACCGCCCGGCTGAAGGCGGCGGCCGCGCTGTCACCCGGGCTGCGGGACGCGCCCTCGACGGCGGCGCAGCGTTTCCACCTGGACGCGCCGGGCTGGTTCGCCGGTGAGGAGCCGCCGCCGGCCGCGCTGGCGCCGCTGGCCAGGGCGGTGTGGAGCGATCGGGTGGTCGGGCTGGCCTACAAGGGCAGGCAGCGCACGGTGCGTCCGTACGGGCTGGTGCTCAAGGCGGGTGTCTGGTACCTGGTGGCGCACGCGGGGGACTTCCTGACCTTCCGCGTGGACCGGGTGGAGGCGGTCGTGGCCCGGCAGGAGGGTTTCTCCCGCGATCCGGGGTTCGACCTGGCGGCGTACTGGCGGCGGCAGTCGGCCCGCTTCGCCCGATCCCTGCTGCGCGCCACCGTCACGCTGCGGCTCAGCCCGTCCGGGGTGCGCATGCTCCGGCACATCGCCGACCCGGCCGCGCTGGAGGACGCGCTCGCCTCGCTGGGCGAGGACGGGACGGTCGAGCTGGCCGTGGAGTCGATGGTGGTCGCGTACACGCAGGTGCTGCGCTTCGGGCCGGAGGCGGAGGTGCTGGCGCCGCCGGAGCTGCGCGAGATGGTGCGCGAGGCCGTCCTGCGGACGGCCCGCCTGTACACCCCCGGCGCCTAGCGGTACTCGGACGCGTCGGCCTTCTTGCCGCCGTCCTCCACCTCGTCGATGTAGCGCCACACGTCCGGCCGGCTGCCGTCGAGGTCGGTGAAGCCGTAGACCTGGGCCAGGCTGCCGCTGTCGAGCGACTGACCGGTCCAGCGCATCTTGTCCGGGTCCTGGGCCAGGGCCGCCACGGCCCGCCCGGCGAAGGCCGGCGTCTCCGACACCGCCCAGGTGGCGTTCTTCGGGATGTAGTCGCGCCAGGTCTCCTCGGTCACGCCGAAGTTCTCCAGCATCGCCTCCGAGCGCAGGAACCCGGGCGTGAGCGCCACGGCGGCGCAGCCGTGCTCGCGCAGGTCGTGCGAGAGCGCGTACGCCAGCCGTACGACCGCGGTCTTGGCCTGGTCGTAGAAGAGCGAGAGCCGGTAGTGGCCGTCGTTGTACTTCTTGGTCCCGTCGGTCACCTCGACGACCAGGCCGCCGGGCTTCCTGGACAGCAGCGGCAGCGCGTAGTGGCTGGTGATGATGTGGGTGTCGATCGCCAGCCGGAGCAGGCGCAGCCCGTTGTCCAGGTTGTGCTCCCAGACCGGGACGTTCCACTCGGTGAGCCGGTCGCCGCCCCACACGTCGTTGACCAGGACGTCGAGCTGTCCGTGGTCGCGTTCGATCCGCTCCACCAGCGCCTTGACCTGCTCCTGGTCGAGGTGGTCGACGCGGACCGGGATGCCGGTGCCGCCGGCGGCGGTGACGAGCGCGGCGGTCTCCTCGATGGTCTCCGGCCGGTTCATCTCCGAACGCTGCGATCCGCCGGAGCGGCCGGTGCAGTAGACGGTGTACCCGGCGGCGCCGAGCTGGACGGCGATGCCCCGGCCCGTGCCTCGTGTGGCCCCTGCCACCAGTGCGATGTTCATGACGACCACTCTCAGCCAAAAAGAGGACACCCCATGTCATGTTTTCTCAAGGATTCTCGCGTGATAAGTAAGGAGTTACCATGAACGAAGAGTTCGAACTGCGCGGGGTCAACCATCTGGCACTGGTCTGCTCGGACATGAAGCGGACCGTCGACTTCTACTCCGGCGTCCTGGGCATGCCGCTGATCAAGACGATCGAGCTGCCGATGGGCTGGGGCCAGCACTTCTTCTTCGACGCCGGCGGCGGCAACGCGCTGGCCTTCTTCTGGTTTCCCGACGCGCCGGAGGCGGTGCCCGGTGTCTCGGCGCCCAAGGGACTGCCGGACCGGGGCGAGCTGCTGTCGGCGGTCGGCTCCATGAACCACATCGCCTTCGACGTGCCGCCGGACAAGATCGAGGAGTACCGCGACCGGCTGATCGCCAAGGGCGTGGACGTGGGCGTGCTGCTCAACCACGACGACAGCGAGTTCGGCGTCGCCCCGGCTCCGCACGAGGGCGTGTTCGTGCGTTCCCTCTACTTCAAGGATCCCGACGGCGTCCTCATCGAGTTCGCCTGCTGGCTGCGTGAGCTGGGCCGCGAGGAGGACGTGCGGCACGAGCCGAAGACCGCCGCCGACCGGACCGTCTGATGCCGCGCCTGCGCCGGGTCCCGCGCGAGGAGGTCGCCGACCCGCTCACCGCGTTCTTCTACGACCGCCTGCTGACCGGCGACGGCACCGCCACGGGCTCGCCCGGCGACTGGTGGGAGGTCTTCGCGCTCGACCCGGCGATCCTGCGCCACTGCGTGAAGGGCTTCCAGCTCTACCGGGAGTCCGCGCTCGACCCGGTGCTGCGCGAGCTGGGCCAGACGCGCGCCGGATGGGCCAGGCAGTCGCGGTTCGTCTACTCCCAGCACTGCAAGCAGATGCGCGCGATCGGCGTGCCGGAGGAGAAGATCCAGGCGGTCGCCTCCTGGCAGGTGAGCACCGTCTTCGGCGAGCTGGAACGGGCCGTGCTCGCCTACACCGACGCGCTCGTGCTGGACGGCGGCCGGGTGCACGACGAGGTCTTCGCCGTGCTCAAGAAGCACCTGCCGGACGAGCAGATCCTCGAGCTCACCTACATCACCTGCATGTACGAGATGCACGCCACCATGGCCAGGGCGCTGCGGGTGGAGTTCGACGACCGCGACGACCCGATCACCGAGGTGCCCGCGCCCGAGGGGTACGGCACCCGGGACATCGCCGACGAACTCGCCTGACCGTCCGTCTGATCGTCCGTCGACCGTTCGTCGCGAAGAGCCGACCGTTCGCCGATCCGCGACCGGATTACCGGCCAAACCTCACTACTGTCACGTCGGATGACGCCACCCCTGCCATCCCCCCAATGGTCTAGAAATAGTCCAAAACGTGATATTTCAGTCATTGGGCCATCTGGGTTGTGACGCTAGTGTCCCCTCACCCGCGTACCACTGTCATACCGGAGGGGTCATGGCCGAGCCGCCACCTCGCACCGACAAAAGCCCGTGGAACTGGCTGCTGATCGTGCCGATCGTGCTGCCGTTGTGCACGTTCCTGTTCAACGCCGACGAACCCCGGCTGATGGGCTTCCCGCTGTTCTACTGGCTGCAGCTCGCCTTCATCCTCGTCGGCGTCGCCTGCACCGTGGTCGTCTACAGGATGACCAAGTGAGCGGGCACACGACCGAACTGGTCGTCTTCATCGCACTGTTCGCCCTGGTCAGCGGCATGGGCTTCGTGGCCGCCCGCTGGCGTAAGCCGAAGGACATCGAGAGCCTCGACGAGTGGGGCCTCGGCGGGCGCAACTTCGGGACCTGGATCACCTGGTTCCTGGTCGGCGGCGACCTCTACACCGCCTACACCTTCGTGGCGGTGCCCGCCCTGGTGTTCGGCGCGGGCGCGCTGGGCTTCTACGCGGTGCCGTACACCATCGTGATCTATCCGCTGGTCTTCCTCGTGCTGACCCGGCTGTGGTCGGTCTCGCACGTGCACGGCTTCGTCACCCCGGCCGACTTCGTGCGCTCCCGCTTCGGCTCACCGACGCTGGCACTGGTCGTGGCCATCACCGGGCTGGTCGCGACCATGCCCTACATCGCGCTGCAGCTCGTCGGCATCGAGGCCGTGCTGCAGTCGATGGGCGTCACCGGCCACTGGCCGATCATCGTGGCCTTCGCCATCCTGGCGGCCTACACCTACCAGTCGGGCCTGCGCGCCCCCGCGCTGATCGCCTTCGTCAAGGACTCGCTGATCTACATCGTGATCCTGGCGGCGGTCATCTACATCCCGATCAAGCTGGGCGGCTGGGACAACATCTTCGACGCGGCCGCGGCCAAGTTCGACAAGTCCCCCGCCCCGGGTGACGGCCTGCTGCTGAACGCGGGCAACCAGCTGCAGTACATCACGCTGGCCTTCGGCTCGGCGCTGGCGCTGTTCCTCTACCCGCACAGCCTCACCGGCGTGCTGGCCGCCAAGAACCGCACCGTCATCAAGCGCAACATGTCCGCGCTGCCCGCCTACAGCTTCCTGCTCGGCCTCATCGCCCTGCTCGGCTACATGGCGATCGCCGCCGGCACCAAGCCCGTCATCGGCGAGAACGGCAAGCCGATCGGCAACACGGTCGTCCCGGTGCTGTTCGACAACATGTTCCCCGACTGGTTCGCGGGCGTCGCCTACGCCGCGATCGCCATCGGCGCGCTGGTCCCCGCCGCGATCATGTCCATCGCCGCGGCGAACCTGTTCACCCGCAACATCTACCGCGAGTACTTCAACAAGAACGCCACCGACAAGCAGGAGGCCACGGTCTCCAAGCTCGTCTCACTCGTGGTCAAGGTCGGCGCGGTGCTGTGCATCCTGCTGCTGGACCCGCAGTTCTCCATCGACCTGCAGCTCATCGGCGGTGTGATCATCCTGCAGACGCTGCCTTCCGTGGCCCTCGGCCTGTACACCCGGTGGTTCCACAAGGGCGGCCTCATCGCCGGCTGGGCCCTGGGCCTGGCGGCCGGCATGTGGATGCTCTACACCATCCCGAACCCCGCCTCCGGCAAGCTGCACTTCGGCGGCTCGGCGTTCTCGCTGGGAGAACTCGGCTTCGACACCAAGACGACCGTCTACGCCGGCGTCCTGGCCCTGGCCGTCAACCTCCTGGTGGCCGCCGTCGTCACCGTGGCCCTGCGGGCCGCGAAGGTGGCCGATGGCGTGGACGGCACGCGGCGCGACGAGTACTTCGCCGACGAGGGCGACCCCCGGGTCAAGGACCTGGACCTGTCCGCACCGCACTAGCGGCCGGCGCGGAGGAGCAACGTTGATGCAACCTCCGCGGGAACACCGTGGACAAATGGGCACGCCCCGTCCGTCGCCCCCGTGCAGACGGTACGTGCCCCGGTTCGGGCGGGCGGTGATCTGCGCCTTGCCACCCGCCCGGACCGCAGGACGGCGTCACGGAGGCGCGTAGCCGGGATTGGCGACGTCGAGTTTGGCGCGCACGGCCGCGGTCAGGGCCGCGAGCAGCTCCGGGTCGCCGTCGCGGCCCTCCCTGATCCGGGCGGCCAGTTCCGCGTCGCTGCCCACGCCCAGCGCGGCCAGCCGTACGGCGTGCTCGGCGGCCTGGGCGGGGCCGAGCTCGATCTCCCGCTCCACCATGCCGAGCACGTTGATCGCCACCCGCGTGTGAAAGCGCACCCGGCCCTCGACCGCCGGCAGCACGTCGGCCTCCAGGAACTGCCTGACCGCCGCGACCAGCTGGGCCGCGTCGGGCACGTCGTGCGGCGCCGCCATGGCGCCTCCTCTCCGCTGTGCCGAAGACGCTGAAAAGAATCCGCAAGTGACCGCTTATCCGTTGACCGGGCAACGGATAGACGGTGTGATCCTTTCATGAGCTTCGCCGTACCCGACAGCGTCCGGCCGGTTCGCGACGCCGTCCACGCGTTCATGACCGAGCGGGTCGAGCCCGCCGAGCCCGCCCTGTGCGACGGCGACGCCGCCACCCTGCGCGAGCTGCAGGAGGAGGCCAAGAAGGAAGGCCTGTGGGCGCTCGGCCATCCGCGTGAGCTGGGCGGCGGCGGCCTGCCGTTCCTCGACTACGTCTACGTCAACGAGGTGCAGGGGCGTAGCGAGTTCGGCCAGCTCGCGCTCGGGACGTTCACGCTGCAGGACTCCCTGATGCTGCACGAGCACGCCTCACGCGGCCAGCGTGAGCGCTACCTGGAGCCTCTCGTGCGTGGCGACATCTGGCCGAGCTTCGCGATGACCGAGCCGGACGTCTCCAGCAGCGACCCCACCCAGATCGAGACCGAAGCGGTGCTCGACGGCGGCGAATGGGTCATCAACGGCCACAAGTGGTTCACCACCGGCGCCTCCCGCGCCGCCTACACCACCGTGATGTGCCGCACCGAGCCGCAGGCCCCGCCCCACCTGGCCTTCTCCATGATCCTGGTGCCGACCGGCACGCCCGGCTACACGATCGTCCGCGAGACGCCGGTGCTCGGCCTCGGCGGCGCCCACTGCGAGGTGCGCTACGAGGACGTCCGCGTCCCGGCCGCCAACCTGCTCGGCGAGCGCGGCCACGGCTTCGTCATCGCCCAGAAGCGCCTCGGGCCCGGCCGGATCTTCCACTGCATGCGCTGGCTCGGGCAGGCGCAGCGCGCCTTCGACCTGATGTGCCACCGCCTGCACGGGCGCACGGCGTTCGGTGAGCCACTGGCCAAGAAGCAGCTCATGCGCCAGCACGTCTTCGACTCCTACACCGAGATCCAGTCCGCGCGGCTGCTCACCCTGCACGCGGCGCAGGCGGTGGACGCCGGTTCCGACGCGCGCGTCGAGATCGGGGCGATCAAGGTGGTGGGGGCGCGCATGCTGCACAACGTGATCGACCGGGCCATCCAGGTGTACGGCGCGGCGGGCCTGACCCCGGACACGCCCCTGGACCGGATGTACCGGCACGCCCGCGCCGGACGCATCTACGACGGCCCCGACGAGGTGCACATCGACTCGGTCGGCAGACGGGTCCTGGGCGCGTACACGAGCGGCGGCTCGTGGGAGTTCGGCCTGCGATGAGCGCGCGCACCGGCGACCGGATCGCGGGCATCGTGCGGGACGCGCTGGGCGCGCGGGCGGCGGTGCTGTCGAGCGCGCGGCTGCCCGGCGGCGCCTCCCGCGAGACCTGGTCGCTCGACGTGGACACGCCCGGCGGCCGGCGGGCGCTCATCCTGCGCCTGGACTCCCCCGGCGCGCCCCTGAACACCGGCGCCTCCCCGGAGACCGGCGGCGGCCTGGCGGCCGAGGCGGTCCTGATGCGCGCCGCCGCCGATGCGGGCGTCCCGGTCCCGGAGATCGTCGCCTCCGGCGGCTCCTACATCCTCATGGCGCGGGTGGACGGGGAGACGATCCCGCGCAAGATCCTGCGCGACGACGCCTACCGGCACGCCCGGCCGCTGCTGGCCGCGCAGTGCGGGCGGGCGCTGGCGGCGGTCCACCGGATGCCGCTCGGCGCGCTGCCCGCGCAGAAGGAAGCGGACGCGCTGGCCCAGTGGCGCGAGGTGCTGGATCTGACCGGGCAGCCGCATCCGGTGTTCGAGCTGGCTCTGCGCAGGCTCGCGGCGACCCGGCCGGAAGGCGCGCGGCGGACGGTCGTGCACGGCGACTTCCGCAACGGGAACCTGATCGTGGGGCCGGAGGGCGTGCGGGCGGTGCTCGACTGGGAACTGGCCCACGCCGGCGACCCGGTCGAGGACCTCGGCTGGCTGTGCGTGAAGGCGTGGCGGTTCGGGGAGAAGGCGCCGGTGGGCGGCTTCGGCACCTACGACGAGCTGGTCGGCGCCTACGAGCAGGCCTCCGGGCACGCGGTGGACCGGGAGGCGCTGCGGTGGTGGGAGGCGTTCGGGGTGCTGAAGTGGGGCGTCATCTGCGTCATGCAGACGATGCGGCACCTGGCCGGCGGCGCGCGGTCGGTGGAGCTGGCGGCGATCGGGCGGCGGGTGTGCGAGACCGAGTGGGACCTGCTGGAACTGCTCGGCGCCCGCTGAGAACGCGTGGCGACGCCCGTCCGGCGCCGCACGCCGGAGGCGGCTTCGCGACGGGGTTCCCGCGGACGCGGCCGGTCGCTCAGGTACGCGCTCGCCCGCGGGAAGCGGTCGCGGTCCGGGGACCGAGCGGGCGCGGGACGAGCGCGGCCACGATCACCTCGGCCAGGCCGTCGACGACCTCGCCGGGGTCGACGCCGGGGTGGTCGAGCCACCAGTCGGCGGTCGTCTGGACCATGCCGATGAAGGCGTGGCCGAGCACCTGGGCGCGTACCGGATCGGGGGTGACGCCCTCGGCCACCAGCACCTGCGCGAGCTCTTCGCCGAGACCTCTGACCAGCGTGGTCATGTGACTGCGGATCTTGCTGTCCTCGGCGCTGGCCCGGTGGAACAGGAAGCGGTAGAGGTTGTGGTTGGCGCCGATCAGGTCGAGGTAAACGGCGATCGCGGCGCGGGCGCGCGAGCGAAGGTCGCCGCCGCCCTCGGTGAACTGCGGGCGCAGCCGGTCGATGACGGTGCGTACGTGGCGGTCGGCCAGCGCCTGGTAGAGGCCGCTCTTGTCGCCGAAGTGGCGGTAGAGGATGGGCTTGGTGATCCCGGCCTCCGCGGCGATCGCGGCCATCGACACCTCGTGCCCGTCACGCTCGATCACCCGGTCGGCGGCGTCGAGCAGCGCCCTGCGCCGGTCCGGGCTGCGTCCCCTCACCCGGCAAGGATAGATCGCTCCCGTCCACGCAACAGCGCCGAGGTCACCAGCAGCGCGCCAACGACCGTGTAGAGGCCGGTGACCCCGGCCAGGGTGCCGGGCGGCTCGCCCGGCAGCGCGCCCCAGCGGGGCAGCCCCGCCGCCACCAGCAGCGCGAGGTCGAGACGCGTGGCGAACAGGGCGCCGAGTGCGACGAGCGGCAGCCCGCAGATGATCGCGGCCAGCGGGGACAGCCGCTGCCATCCGGTCAGCAGCCCGGCCACCGCGGCCACGGCGCTCAGATAGCCGAATCCGGCCGGGCTCGGGCCGAAGCCGGTGTAGCCGGCGCGCAGGGCCCGCGCGCCGGCCTCGGTCAGGTAGTAGACGGCGGGCAGCGCGAGCAGGCCCACCGCGGCGGCGGCCACATGACGTCCCACGTCCTCATCGTCCCCTGGAATCCGGGCAATGTCTCGATCTTGGGACAGACGGCCCGGAGTACAGGCTTTAGCGTGGATACATGGCTAACAGTGGCACTGGTCCTGGTTCGATCACACCTGACGGATCCCCTGTTGAGTTCTATCTCCTCATCGAGCCGAACGGCGAGCCCGAGATCGTCAGCGCCGCGCTCGCGCCCGGCGCGTCGATCCTCGAGATCGGCTCGGGGGTGGGGCGGCTGACCCATCCCCTGCTCGCGCTCGGCCACGAGGTGGTGGCCGTGGACGAGTCGGCGGACATGCTCGCGCACGTGCGCGGCGCGCGGACCGTGCGGGCGCGGGCGCAGGAGCTGCGGCTGGAGCGGGAGTTCGACGCGGTCCTGCTCGCCTCCTATCTGGTCAACACCGCCGACGACGACGCGCGCCACGACCTGCTGTCGGCGTGCGCGCGGCACGTACGGCCCGGCGGCTCCGTCCTCATCCAGTGGACCCCGGCCGAGCAGCACGACGCGTGGGAGGTCGGCCGGGGGCGCACCACGGGCGACCTCAGCATCACGCTGGCGGCGCTGGAGCCGGTGCGGCCCGGGGTGGTCGCCTCCACGATGCGGTACACGCAGGACGAGCGGGTGTGGACCCAGTCGTTCTGGTCGCGGCGCCTGACCGACGACGACCTCCGGGCCGAACTGGAGCGGGCCGGGCTGCGGCTGGATCGCTTCCTGACCGACGACCACAGCTGGGTGCTGGCCGTCCGCGACTGACCAGGCCGGTCAGTAGAGCAGGCCGGTCAGTAGAGCAGGCCGGTCAGTAGAGCAGGCCGTGCCCGAAGGGGTAGAGCGGGTCGGCGGTGCCGCCCGGGACGTCGGACGGGCTCGCCTCGACCGCCGCCATCGACCGCGGCAGCTCGTACGGCAGCCGCCCCTTCGGCTCGGCCCGCCCGAACAGCACCTCCAGCAGCGCCCGGTCGCTCGCCCCGTAGTCGGCGACCACGGCGGCCGCGCCCTCGGCGATCTCGGGGAAGACCGCGGGCCGCTCCAGGTAGACGTCCACGACGGTGGGCACCGTGCGCTGCAGGCGGGTGATCCGGTCGATCTCGGCGGCGGGGAAGGCCAGGCTTCCGGAGTGGAAGAAGGCCTCGAAGGCGCCCGGCCGCGGCTCGTACGGCGCGGCCAGCCGTACCACGGCCACGTCGGCCTCCTCCGGCGTGGCGACGACCTTGCCGTAACCGGCGGCGAGGTCGGCGTCCACGCCCTCCACGTACAGGCGCACGCCTTCGGCCAGCGGCAGCGGGCCGTTCTTCAGCAGGGTGAGCGAGGCCGTCTGCGCCTCGAACCCGGCCCGCGCGAAGGCGGCCCGCCCGACGACCTCCTCGGCCATGTCGGCGTCGACGAAGGGCGCGTCGAACAGCCCGAGCGTGAACTTCTCCCGCAGGACCCGCCGCACCGACGCGTCCAGCCGTTCGGTGCTGATCCGCCCGGCGTCGACCAGTTCGGTGAGCAGGTCGGGGCAGGCCTCGCCGCCGAACTGGTCGACGCCGGCCTCGATCGCCTTCTGCACGCGCCCCGCGGGGGTGAGGTGCTCCACGCCCCAGGCGCGGGCGGGCATCTCCTGTCCCATGATGAAGGCGTCGGTGATCAGGCCCCAGTCGGTGCAGACGATGCCGTCGAAGGCGTAGCGCTCGCGCAGCAGGCCGGTGATGACGCCCTTGTTGAAGCCGAAGCCGACCTCTTCGTGCCCGGTGCCGACCGGCATGCCGTAGTAGGGCATGATCTGCGAGGTCCCGGCGTCGAAGGCGGCTTCGAAGGGCTTCAGGTGGTGCTCGAACCGGCCGCCGGGGTAGACCTGCTCGCGGCCGTGGGCGAAGTGGGGGTCTTCGCCGTCCTTCTGCGGCCCGCCGCCGGGGAAGTGCTTGGTCATGCAGGCGACGCTGCCGGGACCGAGGCGCTCGCCCTGGAAACCGAGGATGTAGGCGCGCACGAGGCGGGAGGTGAGCTCGGCGTCCTGGCCGAAGGTGCCGTTGGCGCGTGACCAGCGGGGCTCGGTGACCAGGTCGATCTGGGGGTGGAGGGCGACGCGGATGCCGACGGCCAGGTATTCCTGCCGCGCCATGTCGGCGAAGGTCCGGACCAGCTCGGCGGAGCCGATCGCCGCCAGCCCCGGCGGCTCCGGCCACTGCGAGAACGCCCCGGCCATCATGGACGCGCCGGGGTTGCCGGAGAAGGAGTGGCGCGGGTCGGTGGAGAGCGTCACCGGGATGCCCAGCCGGGTGGCGGCGGCCCGCTCCTGCAGCGCGTTGTGCCACTCGGCCATCTCGCGCGGGGAGCCGCCGCCGAGCACGTTGAAGTGGTTCATGTGCCTGCCGTCGATCATGCTCTCGGCGGTCTCGGCCCCCGGCGGCGGCGCGAACCAGGCGATGGTGTGGAACAGCAGCCCCGCCTTCTCCTGCAGGGTCATCCTGGCCACGAGGTCGTCGACCCGCGCCGCGGTGGGGAGTGAGGGGTCCTTGTAGGTCATGGGCGTGATTATACGTATCATCAGCTCCTCTACCAGAGGTTCGCGCCATGCGCCACGCCGCCGCGTGCCGAAATTACTGGGAAATACTGGAACTCCTGCTACCCTCGCGCCATGAGTGACCGGCTGGACCAGCTGGAGAGGCGCATCGACGAACTCCGCGCCGGGGTGCGCCGCGCCATGCGCGCCCGTGACGCGGTCACCGCCCGGGCCCTGCGCGCCGACCTGCGCGCCGCGGAACGCACCTGGGACTCCCTGGTCAGCTCCCCCGTCCAGACCCCGGGCGGCAAGCGGGCCGGCACCACGACCGTGCGCGAACGGGTGCACCAGGCGCTCGACGCGCTCGGCGCCCCCGCCCAGCCCCGGCTGATCGTGGCGGTCAGCGAGGCGTTCTTCTCCGGCGGGCTGCGCTCCGCGCAGCTCACCAGCATCCGCCGCGACGAGGAACGTTCCTTCCGCTCCAGCCCGTACGGCCGGCCGTACTACCTGTGCGCCGCCCTGACCGACCGCCTCTCCCCCGCCCGGGGCCTGCTCACGCTGAGCACCTGGCCGCTGGAGCGCCGGGTGGTGGGCCCGCTGAGCCCGCGGGTCGACTTCCTGACCTGCGCGGCGGCCGTGGCCCGGCACATCCAGCGCAGCGCGGGCCCGTCACCGGAGTCGCTGCGCCTGGTGGCCAGGATGGGGCGCAACATCCCCGGCGGCGAGCTGGTCGAGCTGGGCAAGGACGTCGATCCCGGCCGCGTGGCCGAGATGGCGCTGGCGGAGCTGGCCGTACACCTTGATCGGGACACGCGCGACCGGGCCGGGCTGGCGGCCCGCGCGCGCGAGCAACTGGACGACCCCGCGCGGCTGTTCGGCGCCGCGCTCCTGAGCGCCGCCAACGTCGGCGCCCTCGGCAAGGAAGGGATCACGGCGTGAGACGGATCGACGCGCTGCGCGGGACGACACCGCCGAAGCCGCACGACGCCCGGGCCATCGCGGCGCTGGCCGCGAATCCGGGTTGCGCGCGCCGGGCGCTCATGGACGGCGCGGGGGTGGACAAGGACGCGGCCGCGCGGCATCTGGGCTTTCCCGCGCCGTTCGGGCAGTCGCCGTTCGCGATCACCCGCGGCAACCAGTTCGAGGCTCTGGTCAAGTCCGACGGCTGCGCCGAGCTGCTGCGCATGCTGCGCGAACTGCTGGAGCTGCCGATCGCCGAGGTCGCCTACCACGACGTGGAGAACGTGGGCGCGCACCTGCGCCACGCGCACACCCGCGCGCTGTTCGACCGGGCGGCCAGGGGAGAGCACGACGCGGGCACGCTCTACGACCACCCGCTGCTGAGCCTGGACATCGCCGGCCACGCCGCCTACCTGGAGCCGGACGTGGTCGCCTTCCAGCTGGAGGGCCGCTTCCACATCGTGGAGATCAAGTCGTTCGCCATCGTGGACGGCCAGGCCGACCCGGCCGCGGTGGCGGCGGCCGCGCGGCAGGCGGCCGTGTACGTGCTGGCGCTGCGCACGATGCTGGAGGAGCTCGGCCACGACCCGCTGGCCGTCTCCCACGACGTGGTCCTGGTCTGCCCCGAGAACTTCGCCAACCGCCCGGTCGCGAAACTGGTGGACGTGCGCAGGCAGCTCGCCGTGCTGCGCAGGCAGCTGACCAGGATGACCACGCTCGACCGGCTGCTGGAGGAACTGCCGGAGGAGCTCACCTTCGACCTGGAGCCGGGCGAGGACGGCCTGCCCCTGCGCCGCGCCGCGGACCTGGCCGACGCGCTGCGCGGGGTCGCCGCCCGCTACGCGCCCGACTGCCTGTCCACCTGCGACCTGTGCTTCTTCTGCCGGGACGAGGCCCGCGAGGAGGGCGCCTCCGACCTGCTGGGCCGCAACGTCCGCGACGAGCTGGGCGGGGTGGCCAGCGTCGAGGAGGCGCTCGGCCTGGCCGACGGCACCCGGGCCCCGCGCGAGGGGCAGGAGGAGATCGCCCGCCTGCTGCGCGGCGCCGAGCGGCTGCGCCAGGACTGCCTCGCATGAGTCTCCTGACGTCCCTGGCCAAGCTGCGCGCCCTTCAGGAGGGCCGGGCGCAGCCGATCGCGACCGTGCGGCACTGCCACCTGTCCGCGCGGCCGATGGTGTTCATCCCGCTGAAGCTGTCCGGCGAGGCCGCCGCTCCGCTGGCCGCCATGTTCGGCACCGACCGGCAGGCGCCCCAGCTGCTCGTGGTGGCACAGCCGCGCAACCGCGACCTGCGCTTCGCCTTCACCGCGGAGCTGGCCGGGCTGCTGCTGCCCTACCTGGAGAGCTTCCTGGCCGACACCGAGACGGTCGAGCGCAAGAACGCCGACCCCTACGAGCGCGCGCTCGACGCCCCGCAGGTGCTGCTGCCCAACCGCATGGGTGTGGCGTTCACCGCGCTGCTGGGCCGTTCGACCCGCTTTCGCCGCACCGACGGCCCGTACCCGGTGCCGGAGGGCGTGCCGCTGCTGGGCCGCTGGCTGACCTATCTGGCCGAGCGCGCCGCCTACCCGGGCTCGTCGCTGACGCTGGCCGTGACCGAGGAGCTGAGCCGCCACTGGGCCAGCGGGCAGAGCGCCCTGGAGGACGCCAACCTGGCCGCCCTGATGGCCTGGGTCGAGGGACGCCCCTCCGACGAGGCCGAGGACCCGCTGGTCTGGCCGCCCGCCGGGCCCGCCACCGACCCCGGCTTCGACTCCGAGGTGCTCGCGCCCGCGATCGAGAACGGCTCGGCCGAGCGCATCACCGAGGCCCTGCGCACCCAGCTGGAGCCCACGTGGCGGCTGATGTGGCAGGCGGCCGACCTGCTGCGGGCGCTGCCCGAGGGCGCGAGCGTGGCGCAGCGGTGGGAACTGGACCGTGGCTCCTACAGCGGCTTCGCCACCCAGCTCGCCGAGGGCGGCCCGCCGCAGGCCCGCCGCGACGGCGCGGTCGCCGCCGCCTCCCGCCTGTCGCGCATGGAGCGCGCCCAGGCCTCCTACGACGTGCAGCGCGCCTACGACGACCCGCTGATCATGGCCGACCACCGGCTGTCGGGTGAGGCGTTCGCCGGCGAGGTGGTACAGACCGAGCCGGACCACTTCGAGGGCGAGGGCCGCTCGCGCAAGCTGCGCCCGCTCGTGGTGGTCAAGACCGACGATCCGGTACGGCTGCCGCCCGGCAGCGCCCTCGGCACCCCGCAGCGCAAGGGACAGGGCGCCGAGCTGGTCGAGGCGGGCGGCGGCCTGGTCACCCTGAAGATCACCAAAGGGATGGGCAGGGGCAAGGCGCCCGCCCCCGGCTCGGTCCCCGAGGTGGGTGAGCGGGTCTGCTACACCACGCTGACCGACGACTTCCAGGGCGCCGCGACACTGCCCGAGCCCGAGGCGACCCCGTGGACGCACGGCGGCCCGCCCCTGGAGTACGTGCCGAACGACGACGACGCCAGGGAGGCGTGGGAGTGAGCCCCGAGGAGGTCATCCAGAACGTCCTGGCCGACCTGCCCAAGCACCGCGGCGTGGTGGTCGACTCCCCGCCCGGCGCGGGCAAGTCGACGCTCGTGGTGCGGGCCGCGGCGCACATCGCGGCGACCGGCGAGCCGCTGATGATCGTGGCGCAGACCAACGAGCAGGTCGACGACCTGGTCACCCGCATCAGCGGCAAGCACCCGGACCTGACCGTGGGGCGGCTGTCGGCCTCCGGGTACGTGGCGCCGCGCCGGCTGCTGGAACTCCCGGGCGTCACCGTCGGGACCCGCATCCAGGACCTGGGCGACCCGGACATCGTCCTGGCCACCTCCGACAAGTGGGCGTGGATCTCCGGGCGCACCTGGCCGTGGGCGATCGTGGACGAGGCGTACCAGATGCGCTCGGACAAGCTGCTGCGCATCGCCGGGCTGTTCGAGCGGGCGTTGTTCGTGGGCGATCCCGGCCAGCTCGACCCGTTCTCGATCGTGGAGGCGGACCGCTGGTCGGGGCTGTCGTGGGATCCGCTGCAGAGCGCGGTGTCGGTCCTGCTGCGCCACAACGGCGACCTGCCGGTGCACCGGCTGCCGGTCTCGTGGCGGCTGCCCGCCTCGGCGGCGCCGGTGGTCTCGCGGGCCTTCTATCCGTTCACCGGCTTCACCTCGGGCACCGGGCCCGGTGAGCGGCGGCTGGAGCTGAGCACCGGCGGGCTCGGGACCGTGCACGACCGGGCGCTGGAGGAGGCGGCGCGCTCGGGGTGGTCGCTGCTGGAGCTGCCGAACCGGCACACGGTCCGTACCGACGGCGAGGCCGTGCGGGCGGTGGCGCTGCTGGCGGCGCGGCTGCTGCAGCGGGGCGCGGTGGCGAGCTCGGAGCAGGGCGAACGGCCGGTGACGGCCGAGCGCGTCGCGGTCGGCGCGGCCCACCGCGACCAGGTGGCGGCGATCAGGAACGCGGGGCTGCCGCCGGAGATCACCGTGGACACCGCCAACCGGCTGCAGGGCCGCGAGTACGACGTGACGATCGTGTTGCACCCGCTGTCGGGGCGGCGTGACGCGACCGCCTTCCACCTGGAGTCGGGACGGCTGTGCGTGCTGGCCTCGCGGCATCGGCACGCGTGCGTGGTGGTGGCGCGGGCGGGCATCGCCGAACTCCTGGACGCCCACCCGTCGGCCGAGCCGGTGCAACTGGGCGTGCCGGTGAAGTTCCCCGACGGGTGGGAGGCCAACCAGTCGGTGCTGGAGCATCTGGCCGCGCACCGGGTCAGGGCCTGACGGCGTCCTCAGACCCGGCGGCGCCACACGTCGATGACCATGACCGGGCTCATGCCGGCCGAGGTGTAGAGGCCGAGCGCCGGGGTGGTGTTGTTGGAGTCGACGTGCAGGATCGTGCCCTTCCTGCCGCGGGCGGCGTCGGCGGCGAACGCCTGGAGCAGCAGGTGGCGGCCCAGGCCGCGGCCCCGGTAGGCGGGCAGGGTGGCCAGCGTGCCGACGTAGCCGCAGTCCTCGTCGGGGACGAAGGCGTTGTTGGCGTGGAGCATGGCGGCGGGCTCGCCGTCGATCCTGGCCACGATGAGCTGTGACCAGTCGTTGACGCTCTGGGCCTCGCGCCGCTGGTACCAGGCGTCGTAGCCGACCTTGATGAAGCCGAAGTGGTCGGCGAAGCCTTCCTGGTGGACGAGGTGGGCCTGGCGGCGTACCTCCTCGTCCTCGCCGGTGTGCAGGGTCAGGCCGGGGAGCGGTTCCGGGGCCGCGGGCGGGGCGGTGAAGTCGACGCGCATGCGGTGGAAGCTGGTGGCGGGCTGGAAGCCCTTCGCGCGGGCCTCGGCCTGCTTGGGCTCGTCGGCGCGGTAGACGCCGATGTCGACGGTGGCGCCGCGGTGGCCGAGCTCGGCGGCGATCTCCTTGGCCCTGCCGAGCACCAGCGCCCACAGGCCCGCGGACAGGCCTTCGGTGCCGGGCCGTACCAGGACCTCCACGTCGACGTTGTCGCTGTCGCCCTTGCGGCAGGCCCACGCCCAGCCGACCGGGCGCCCATCGGAGTCCTCGGCCAGCCACCCGTCGGTGTCGCGGTCGAACTCGGGCTCGACCAGCTCGTCGGCGATGTCCTCGAGCGTGGTGTCGACGCGGCCGAGGACCGCCTGGTCGCAGGCGGAGACGAGGTCGTGGATGGCGGCGGCGTCCTCGATCTGCGGACGCCGGATCCGATGGGTGTTCATGCAGGATATTGTCCCGATCTATCGGGTTTTCCGCCTCCGGTTTTTCCCTCGTCGTAGGCTGGTGGCGTGCTCGACAAGACCCCGCTGCGCGTCGAGGTCGCCACTCCCGCCCCGGGCACCGTCAGGCTCTCACTGACCGGCGACCTCGCCTTCGACACTGCGGCAAAACTCTCCGGGCTGGCGTTCGAGCCCGGCTACCACCGTCTCGACCTGGACCTGGCCGGGATCTCCTTCATCGACTCCTCCGGCCTGGCCGCGCTCGTCCGGCTCCACCAGCAGGCCGAGTCGGAGGGCGCGGCACTGCGGCTGGTCGCGGTCAGCCCGCACCTGCGCCGGCTGCTCAAGGTGACCGCGCTCGACCAGTTGTTCAGGCTCCCTTGAGCGACTCCTCCTGCTCCTGCGCGGGCTCGGGCGCGCCGCCCCGCAGCGGGATCTCCTTGATGAACAGCGCCAGCAGCGGTACGACGACCGCGAACGGGATGGCCCACCAGAAGATGTTGGAGGTGGCCCCGGCCAGCGACTCCAGCACGCCGGCGCGCTGACCCGACCCCATGGCGGCCAGCGTCGCCGGGTCCAGCCGGCCCCCGCCGCCCGCCAGGCGCGCGGCCTCCTCCGCCCCGAGGCGCTCGGTCATCCCGGACAGCAGGTGGTTGTTGAAGATCGCGCCGAACACCGAGACGCCGAACGAGCCGCCGATGGAGCGGAAGAACGTCGAGGTGCTGGAGGCGACGCCGAGGTCGCGCTGCTCGACGCTGTTCTGGGCGATGAGCATCGTGGTCTGCATGAGGAAGCCCATGCCGACGCCGAGCACGCCGATGAACAGGCCGGTCTGCCACTCCGGGGTGCCCACTCCCATGAGCGAGAGCAGCCACATGCCGAGCGCCATGCCGGCGCCGCCGATGATCGGGTAGAGCTTGTACTTGCCGGTGACGGTGATGGCCTTGCCCACGAAGATCGAGACGACCATCGCGGCGCCCATCATCGGCAGCAGGAGCAGGCCGGAGTTGGTGGCCGAGGCGCCCTGGACGGTCTGCTGGTAGAGCGGCAGGAAGTTGATCGCGCCGAACATCGCGAAGCCCAGCAGGAAGCCGATGGCCGAGATCAGCGTGAAGTTGCGGTTGCGAAAGAGCTGCAGCGGCATGATCGGCTCGGCGGCGCGGCGCTCGATCGGGATGAACGCGGCCAGCGTCACGATGGCCAGCGCGCCCAGGCCGAGGATCTGCGGGGAGCTCCAGGCGTACTGGCTGCCGCCCCAGGCCGTGACGAGCACCATCGCGGTGATGCTGATCGACAGCAGGATCGCGCCCAGCCAGTCGATGCGCACCTGGTTGACGTGCTTGGGGAGCTTGAGCTTGACCGCGAGCCACGCGAGGGCGAGGCCGCCGACGGGCAGGTTCACGTAGAAGGCCCAGCGCCAGTCGAGGTGGTCGGTGATGAAGCCGCCGACCAGCGGGCCGGCGATCATCGCCAGCGACATGACGCCGGCGGTGATGCCCTGGTACTGGCCGCGCTCGCGGGGCGGGACGAGGTCGCCGATGATGGCCATGACGTTGACCATGAGGCCGCCGGCGCCCAGGCCCTGGATGGCGCGGAAGGCGATGAGCTCCATCATGCCGTCCTCGGGACCGCCGAGCAGCTCCGATCCGGCCATGCCGCACAGCACCGAACCGATCATGAAGATGACGATGGAGACCATGAAGATGGTCTTGCGTCCGTACAGGTCGCCGATCTTCCCCCAGATCGGGGTGGAGACGGTGGTGCCCAGCACGTATGCGGTGACGACCCAGGACAGATGGGTGACGCCGCCCAGCTCGCCGACGATGCGCGGCATCGCCGTACCCACGATCATGTTGTCGAGCATCGCCAGGACCATCGCGAGCATCAGGCCAGGGAGGACGACCATGACTTCGCGCCGTCTTTCCACGATTACACCCCCAGTTTTGGATCTTACTTACTTGCCGACCGGCAAGCTTAGACTAGACTACGTATCAATCCCTCGAAATAGGTGCACATTGCGGGAAGACACCCGATCGCGGATCCAGCAGATCGCCCTCAGGCTCTTCACCGAGCAGGGCTACGAGGCGACCTCCCTGCGGGAGATCGCCGAGGAGCTCGGCGTCACCAAGGCCGCGCTCTACTACCACTTCAAGACGAAGGACGACATCGTCGCGAGCCTCGCCGACGACCGTGTCGCCGAGATCGAGGAACTACTGGAGTGGCTGCGGGCGCAACCCCGCACGCCCGAGACCCGCCGCGAGCTCATCGTGCGCTACGCCGAGCGCCTCGACCGGCCGCGCCAGGCCGAGCTGGCCCGCTTCCTCGAACGCAACCAGACGGCCTTGCGCGACCACCCGAAGATCCTGCGGATGCGGGAGAAGATGCTGGAGGTGGTCGCCGAGCTCGTCGAGCCCGGCGACCCGCTGACCACCAGGATCAGGCGCACGCTGGCCATCTTCAGCCTGCACGCGGGCATGTGGCTGACCCAGGACGTGGACGCCGGTCCTGAGGAGCGCAGGAAGGCCACCCTGGAGGTCGCGATCAGCCTGCTGGAGCCTTAGGGACGCATAACCGGCGGGGTTTCGGGCATGGTGCGCCCATGGAGGCGACCATCGCGCTGAAGCTGCCCAGAGACGCCGCGAGCGTGCCGCTCATCCGCCAGATGTTCGACGGCACGCTCCGATCGCTCGGCGTCGTCCCCCAGATCAGGGACGACATCGAGCTCATGCTGAGCGAGGCCTGTACGAACGTCGTACGGCACGCCGCGCCGAGCGACGAGTACATGGTGACCGCCGGCGTCCACGACGACCTGTGTGTGATCAGGGTCGTGGACACCGGCGGCGGCTTCGACCCCCACCAGGTCCGCGAGCCCAAGGAGAGCGCGGAGAGCGGGCGGGGGCTGCTCATCATGCGCGCGCTGGCCGATGACGTGCGTTTCACCAACCGGCGTGAGAACGGCGCGGTCGTGTCGCTGGAGAAGCGGCTGCGTTTCGAGGCCGGCGCCGCGGGTCTGTCCCTCTGAGCGTTCAGCGGGGTCTGGCCAGCACGCCGAGCACGACGAGGGTGAGCGCCGAGATGAGCAGAACGGCCAGGAAACACAGCAGAAGGGTGATCGTCAGGGAGGCGGCCATGCCGAGCATCGTCAACATGGCACCATGCCCTGCCCGCTTTAGCGGGAGATATGCGTTTATGTGGTGTGCACCACACGGCTGGGGAGAAGGTCGAGGCGGCGCAGTATGACGCCCTCGCGCAGCGCCCACGGGCAGACCTCCAGGCGCTCCACCTCGAACAGGTCCATCGTGGCGTCGGCCACGATGGCGCCCGCGGCCAGCTGCATCGCCCGGCCCTCCGAGACGCCCGGCAGCTGACGGCGGGTGGCGGCGTCCATCGTGGTGAGCTTGACCGTCCAGTCGGCCAGCGCCTCCCTGGTCAGCGAGCGCGAGACGTACGGGCCGTCGCTGGAGGGGGCGCCGCCGGCCAGCCTGGCCAGCTGCTTGAACGTCTTGGAGGTGGCCACGGCGCGATCGGGCTGGCCGTAGCGGACGATGTCGCCGACCGTGCGGGCGATCTCGGCGCGTACGTGCCTGCGGAGCTTGCGCACCTCGGCGACGGGCGGCGGGTCGGCGGTGAACCAGTCGCGGGTCAGCCGCCCGGCGCCCAGCGGGAGCGAGACGGCCACGTCCGGCTCCTCGTCCACGCCCGCGGCCAGTTCCAGGGAGCCGCCGCCGATGTCGAAGGCGAGCAGCCGTCCCGACGACCAGCCGAACCAGCGGCGCACGGCCAGGAACGTGAGCCTCGCCTCGTCCTGGCCGGTGAGCGTCTGGATGTTGACGCCGCAGCGGGCGTCGATCTCGGCGAGCACCTGCTCGCCGTTGGCGGCGTCGCGGACGGCGGAGGTGGCGAAGGCCAGGAAGTCCTCCACGCCCTTGTCCTCGGCGATCTGGAGCGCTTCCTCGACGAAGGCGCCGAGCCGTTCGACGCCCCTGGAGGAGAGCGTGTTGCCCTTCTCCAGGTGCTCCGACAGGCGCAGCTCCTCCTTGTGGGAGTAGGCGGGGATGGGACGCGCGCCGCGGTGGGCGTCCACGACGAGGAGATGGACGGTATTGGAGCCGATGTCCAGAACGCCGAGTCGCATGGCAGGAACGCTACCGGTCCATCGGCCCTGCGGCGAAGCGGAGGGCGCGCTCGCGGGGATCGGATGATTCGCGGGCATACGCGGGGGCTACCCTGCCTAGGAAACCGGGACGGGCGAAGGGGTTCAGGTGGAGTCGTGCTGCGGGCCCGGCAGGGATGCCGAGGCGGGGCCGTACCAGATGGCGGGGCCGTACCAGACGGAGGTGACGCCCAGGCGGCAGGCGCCGCGCGGGATGGCGCGGGTGCCCGGCGGGCCGTTCCTGATGGGCGGCGACGACGCCGACGGGCGGCCGGGCGACGGCGAGGGGCCCGTGCGGGAGGTGCGGGTGGACGCCTTCCTCATCGATCCGGCGTGTGTGACCAACGCGCAGTTCGCGACGTTCGTGAAGGAGACCGGGTACGTCACCGAGGCGGAGGCCATCGGATGGTCCTTCGTGTTCCGGCCCTTCGCCACCGGCGGGATCATGGACGCCTCGGTGCCGCAGGCGCCCTGGTGGGCCGGTGTCGAGGGGGCCGGCTGGCGGACGCCGGAGGGCCCCGGGTCGACGGTGGGCGACCGGCAGAACCATCCGGTCGTGCACGTGTCGTGGAACGACGCCCACGCCTACGCCACCTGGGCCGGCAAGCGGCTGCCGACCGAGGCCGAATGGGAGAAGGCCGCACGCGGCGGACTGGAACGGGCGAAGTACCCGTGGGGGGACGAGCTCTCGCCCAAGGGACGCCGCCGGTGCAACATCTGGGAAGGGCCCTTTCCCGGCGCGCCCAGCAAAGGCACCGTGCCGGTGAAGTCCTTCCAGCCGAACGGTTACGGGCTCTACAACGTCTCCGGCAACGTCTGGGAGTGGACGGCCGACTGGTGGGGCACCTCATGGCGGGATTTCGCGGAAAATCCCACAGGTCCGGAGGCCGGCGACGCTAAGGTCATTCGCGGGGGTTCGTACATGTGCCACGACTCCTACTGCAACCGCTACCGGGTCGCCGCGCGCACCATGAACACGCCGGACTCCTCAACGGGGCACACCGGTTTCCGCTGTGCGGCAATACTCTGATCGCATGGCACGAACCCTGCGACTCCTGATCACCGGCGGCGGCACCGGCGGTCACACGTACCCGGCCCTCACCACCCTGGCCGCGGTGCAACGGCGGCGGTTGCCGCACGACGTGCTCTGGGTGGGCACCGCGAACGGCCTGGAGGCCAGGATCACCGCCGAGCACGGCATCCCGTTCAAGGCGATCACGACGGGCAAGCTGCGCCGCCGTCCCAACCTGCGCGAGCTGGGCACCAACATCGCCGACGTCTTCCGCATCCCCGTGGGCGTCGCGCAGGCGGTCGGGCACGCCGCCCGGTACCTGCCCGACGTGGTGCTGTCGACCGGCGGCTACGTCGCGGTGCCGATCGGGGTGGCGGCCAAGCTGATCCGCCGCCCGCTGGTCATGCACGAGCAGACGACCGTGGTGGGCCTGGCCAACCGCATCCTGTCCCGGCTCGCCACCCGCATCGCGCTGTCGCACGAGTCGTCGCTGGAGTACCTGCCCGCGTCCGCCCGTACCAAGGCGGTCGTGACCGGCAACCCGATCCGCCCCGAGCTGCTGCGCGGCGACCGGGCCGCCGCCTACGACCACTTCGGGCTCACCTTCGAGGTGCCGCTCATCTACGTGACCGGCGGCGCCCAGGGCAGCAAGCAGATCAACACGCTGATCTCCGAGAGCCTGCCGGTGCTGCTGCGGCACGCGCAGATCGTGCACCAGTGCGGCCCCGCGTGGATCGAGCACATGCGGGCCGTGCCGCTGCCTCCCGGGCTGGCCGACCGCTACCACCCCGTGCCCTACGTGGGCGCGGAGCTGCCCGACCTGTTCGCCGCCGCCGACGTGGTGGTGGCGCGCAGCGGCGCGGGGACGGTCTCGGAGCTGACCGCCGTGGGCAAGCCGTCGGTGCTGGTCCCGCTCATCCCGACCGGCGGCGACGAGCAGCGCAAGAACGCCTCCTACCTGGCCTCGTCCGGGGCGGCGCGGGCGCTGCTGGAGCCGCGGCCGACGGCCGAGATGCTGCTGGCGGAGCTGATGCCGATGCTGGCCGACCCGGCGCTGCGGGCGGCGATGGCGGAGGCGGCACGCAAGCTCGGCCGCGTGGACGCCGCCGACGCGCTGGCCGACGTGCTGCTGGAGGCCGCCGCGAGCTCCGGCAGGGGCTGAGCCCTCAGCCGCCGGGCCAGGTGTCGCCCGGCCGGGTGTCCCTCTCGCGAGGATCGCCCGGCCAGGTGCCCTCGTGCAGGGTGTCGTGGAGGGTGTCGTCGCGCGAGGTGCCGTCGTGCAGGGCGTCGTCGTGGAGGGTGTCGTCGTCGGCGGGGGCGAGGCTGTTGCGGTCCTTGGGGTCGAGGTGGCGGAAGGCCTCGTGGGCGGAGCGGACGCTCCGCCTCAGCGCCTGCTCCAGCAGGTCCGCGTCGCCCGCCAGCCGATCGAGCTCCGGTACGGCGAAGCCGTCCGCCCCCGACTCGGCCACCAGTTCCTCGTACTGGGGCAGCCGCCCCCGCAGTTCCTCGATCTGGCGGTGGGCGTGGAAGGCCCGCTCGGCCTCGGCCACGTGGGTGGCGTAGCGTTCCAGCGCCTCCACCCGGGCCACGACGGCCGCCTCGCTATTGTCGAGCGCCCTGGCCAGCGGCGCGGCGACCGCCTCCACCTCGGGCGTGAAACCGGAGGAGACCGTCCTGTGGTGGTGGGCGCGTAAGGAGGAGAGCTTGGCCAGCAGGCGGGCGATCTCCCATTCCTCGGCCGGCAGCATGACCGCGTTGCGCACGTCGTCGAGCAGGCCCTCGTCGTTGACCCGCGAGCCGAGCACGGCCTGGACCGCCCGGCCGGCCCTGCCCAGCAGCCGCTGGGAGGACTCGTCGAGGTCGCCGAGGAGGATGAAGCGGCCTTCGTACCAGCGGGCCTGCTCGAAGACCTCCCGCAGGGTGGCCTCGCGATCGTCTTCGGCGGGGTCGATGTCGCGCCGGAGGATCCCGGCCATGAAGATGATCACGGTGACGACGCCGAGCAGGAACCCGAAGCCGTCGAAGCCGGAGTTGATGACGGTGATGACCAGCAGGAGGGCGAGGGCCGCCGACAGGCCGAGCTGCAGCTTCTGCTTGTGGGCCGGGCTCGCGCCGGAACGGGGCGGTGGCACCCATCCGCGGCGGATCCTGGCCAGCAGGGGCCCGTGGCGCCGTAACAGATGAGCGTCATGGTCCGGCACGTCGGGATCTACGATGACATCGGCCATCGGCCTATCTTTCCAGATGCCGGAACGCCTCGTGTGCCGAGCTGACGCTGTCGCGCAGGGCCTGCTCCAGGCGGCCGGCGTCGTCGGCGAGTTCGGTCAGCTCGGGCACCGCCTGCCCGTCGGCGCCGGACTCGGCCAGCAGTTCCTCGTAGCGGGGCAGCTTGGCGGTCAGCCGTTCGATCTGGCTGCGGGCACGGTAGGCGCGCTCGGCGTCGCGCACGTGACCGGCGTAGCGTTCCAGCGCCTCGACGCGTTCGGTCACCGCCCGCTCGCTGCCCTCCAGCACCCTGGCCAGCGGCTCGGAGACCGCCAGCACCTCCGGGGTGACACCCTCGGACATGACCTCGCGGTGCTCGGCACGCAGGCCCGACAGCTTGGCCAGCAGGCGGGCGATCTCCCACTCCTGCGCGGGCAGCATGATCGCGTTACGCGCGCCGTCCAGCAGCCCCTCGGCGTTGACCCGCGACTCGGTGACGGCGTCGATCGCGCAGTGCGCGCGCAGCATGAGCGCCCTGGCGGCCTCGTCGAGGTCCTCGCGCAGCACGAACCGGCCCTGGTACTGCTGCGCGCACTCGTAGACGTCGAGCTCGGCGTCGAGCTGCTTTTCCACCTCGGCGTCAGGGTTGGGCTTGAGCAGGGAGGCCAGGATGAGAAAGGAGACGCCGGTCATGATGAACGCGAACGTGGTGTAGTGGGCGGCGCGGAAGAAGGCCAGCGCGGCCACGGTCGCCGAAGACGCCATCGCGATCAGAATGATCTTGTAGGTGATGCGCGCCGCCACGCTGCGCCGTTTGTGCGGCGGCGCCCAGCCGCCACGCATGCGGACGAGAAGCTTGCGGTGCTGCCGTAACAGCTCCGCCGCCTGGTCGGGAACGGTTGGATCGACAACCACTTTCGCCTGACGCCCGGACACGCAAATGATCCTATGTAACGTTCTGTCCTAATGTCAGCCTTCGAGATGGCGAAACGCCTCGTGTGCGGACGTCACGCTCCGCCGTAAGGCCCGTTCGAGGTGGCCGGCGTCCTCGGCGAGCCGTTCTATCTCGGGTACGGCCAGCGCGTCCGCCCCCGACTCGGCCAGCAGTTCCTCGTAGCGGGGCAGCCTGGCCCTGAGCTCCTCGATCTGGCCGCGGGCATGGTAGGCGGCCTCGGCCTCGGCCACGTGGCCCGCGTACCCCTCCAGGGCCTCGACGCGCGCCAGCACGGCGGCCTCGCTGGAGTCGAGGGCACGTTCCAGCGGCGCGACCATCTCGGCCACCTCCGGCGCGACCCCCCGTCCGAGCAGCGCCCGGTGCTCGGTGCGCAGCGCCGAGAGCTTGGCCAGCAGGCGGGCGATCTCCCACTCCTGGGCGGGCAGCATGACGGCGTTGCGGATGTCGTCGAGCAGGCCCTCGGCGTTGACGTGGGAACGCAGGACGGTGCCGATGGCCTCCTGCGCGCGGGCCAGGATCGCCCGCGCCTCGGTGTCGAAGTCCTCGGGCAGCAGGTAGCGGCCCTCGTTCCAGCGGGCCTGCTCGAAGACGATCCGCTCGTGGACCCTGCCGTCCGGCGGGGTCTCGTTGATGGCGGCCATCCTGACCAGGACCAGCACCACGAACGCGCCCAGCACCACGAAGCCCGCCGGGGCCACGCGTGAGTCGAGCAGCACGGCCACCAGCGCGATCATGGGCGGCGTGGCCAGCAGCAGGAGCAGGCTCGACGGGTTTCTGCGGGGGCGGTCCCTCGCCACGGGCTCGGGCCGCCAGCCTAAGCGGATCCGGGCCAGCAGGTGAGCGTTCGCACGGAGGAGTCCGGCCGTCTCGGCGGAGACCGCTGGGTCGATGACCACACTCACAGGCTGTACCGGCAACTGGCGCCCCCAAATGCTGGTTCTGCCCGGATACTACGGCGATTTTCCGCCCTTTGGCAGGGAGCGGCGCAGGCCGTTCAGCGCCGGCGCGGCCGCGACACCGGCCGGCGGAAGGGCGGGGAGCACGTAGCGGTGGTCGAAGTCGAGCACGGCGACCGGTGCCACCAGCAGGAAGACGGCCGCCGCCCACGGCAGCAGCGCGTCACCGGCGGAGCGGGCGGCGGTCTCGGCCCGCGCGCCGTCCACGACCGCGTGGCGGCGCCGCGGCCAGAGCGAGGACGGCCGGGAACAGCCGGTGTGTCGAAGTCGGGGTGGTCACGGGCGGGTGGCCCACCGCCCCGGAGGTGGCCTCGGCGTCACGCGATCTGGTTACGCCGGGGTTATGTGACAATCACCAGACTTACGGGAGTTTAAGATCGTTTGGGGGAAGAGTGCGAGTGCTGATCGCCGAGGACGAGCGCATGCTCGCCGACTCGATCGCGGAGGGGCTGCGCGCCGAGGCGCTGGCCGTGGACGTCGCCTACGACGGGGAGTCGGCGCTGGAGCGCCTGTCGGTGAACGCCTACGACGTGCTCGTCCTGGACCGCGACCTGCCGCTCGTGCACGGGGACGAGGTGTGCAAGCGGGTCGTCGCCGACGGGGCGCTGGTGCGCGTCCTCATGCTGACGGCCTCCGGCGACATCAGGGCGCGGGTGGCGGGGTTGTCGCTGGGGGCCGACGACTACCTGCCGAAGCCGTTCGCGTTCGAGGAACTGGTGGCGAGGGTGCACGCCCTCGGCCGCAGGGCCCGTCCCGCCGACCCGCCCATGCTGGACCGCGCGGGCGTGCGGCTCGACTGGGCGCACCGCCAGGTCTTCCGCGACGGACGGTACGTGCCGCTGGCGCGCAAGGAGTTCGGCGTGCTGGCCGAGTTGCTCCGGGCCAAGGGCGCCGTCGTGTCGGCCGAGGACCTGCTGGAGAAGGTGTGGGACGAGCACATCGACCCGTTCACCAACACCGTGCGGACCACGATGATGAAGCTGCGCAAGAAACTCGGCGAGCCGCAGGTCATCGAGACCGTGCCGGGAGCGGGGTACCGCATCCCATGACCGTGCGCCTGCGCATCTCCATCGCCTGCGCGGCGGTGTTCCTCGTGCTGGGCACCGCCGTGCTGGCCGCCGTCTACTTCGTCGTGCAGCACAGCCTCACCTACCGCACCGGCCTCATGACGCCGGCCCGCATCTCGGTCAGCGTGACCGACGAGTACGGCTCCGGCACCTTCGAACGTTTCTCCGCCCCCTACGAGATCGCCCGCGCGCGGGCCATGCAGGTCCAGACCATCTACCGGCGCGACACGCTCGCCAACGTCCGCCTGATCGGCCTGGCCTCCGTGGCGGCGGGGACCGGCCTGGCGTTCCTGGGCGGCTGGCGCGCCGCCTCCTGGGCGATGCGCCCGGTGAAGTCGGTGACCGAGAACGCCCGCCGCGTCGCCCAGAGCCACGACTTCACCGAGCGCATCGGCTACGAGGGCCCGCGCGACGAGGTCGCCGAACTGGCCGGGACCTTCGACACCATGCTCGTCCGGCTGGCCCGCTCCTTCGACGGCCAGCGGCGCTTCGTCGCCAACGCCTCCCACGAGCTGCGCACCCCGCTGACCATCAACAGGACCCTCGTCGACGTGGCCGTGCGCCGTCCCGACGCCACCGAGGACGTCAAGCGGCTCGGCGAGTCGCTGCTGCTGGTCAACACCCGGCACGAGCGGCTCATCGACGGGCTGCTCGCGCTGGCCGAGGGCGAGCGGGCACTGCTGGACCGGCGGCCGTTCGACCTGATGGACGTGGCGGAGCACGTGCTCGACCAGGTGGCCGTCGAGGCCGCCAAGGCCGAGGTGAGCATCCAGCGGCTGCTGGACACGGCGCCGACCAGTGGCGAGGCGGTGCTGGTCGAGCGGCTCGTGCAGAACCTCGTCGAGAACGCGGTCCGCCACAACCATCCGCAGGGCGAGGTGTGGGTGACGACGCGGGGCCGGGCCGAGCAGGTGGAGCTGGTCGTGGCCAACACCGGGCTGCCGGTGCCGCCGTACGAGCTGGAGTCCATCTTCGAGCCGTTCCGGCGGCTGCACGGGGACCGGCTGCGCTCCGATCGGGGCAGCGGGCTGGGGCTGTCGATCGTGCGCGTGATCGCGGAGGCCCACGGGGGGACCGTCACCGCGCGGCCCCGGGAAGAGGGCGGGCTGACGATCACCGTCGAACTGCCGCTGGACAACGCCTCCGGGTGACACCCGGTTTTCGGACGGCCGATACCCTGGCGGGATATTGGGCGATCTTTCGGGAGATGCGGTGGAACTGCGGGGCAAGATCGTACTGGTGACGGGCGCGTCGTCGGGCATCGGGGCGGAGACGGCCAGGGAGTTCGCCCGCGCCGGGGCCAGACTGGTCCTGACGTCCAGGAACGAGGTCAGGCTCCACGCGCTGGCCACGGAGCTGGGCAAGTCACACGTCTTCCCGGCGGACCTGGGCGATCCGGCGGCCGTCACCGCCATGGCCGAGCACGTGAAGGCCACGGTCGGCGTACCCGACGTCATCGTGAACAACGCGGGCGCGGGGCGGTGGCTGTTCGCCGACGAGACCTCGCCGGAGCAGTTCAGGGAACTGGCCGCGGTGCCGTTCCTCGCCGCCGGCTACGTGAGCGCCGCCTTCGCCCATGACATGGTACGGCGGGGCAGCGGCCGCATCGTCGTCGTCAACTCCCCCGCCTCCCGCATCGCCTGGCCCGGCGCGTTCGGCTACACCGCGGCCCGGTGGGGACTGCGCGGCCTGGTCGCCGCCCTCCGCGCCGACCTGCACGGCACCGGGGTGGGGGTGACCGAAATCATCCCCGGCAAGGTCTCCAGCGACTACTTCGCCAACAACCCCGGCTCGGAGGAGCGCATCCCGGGCATCGCCGGCATCATCCCGACCGTCACTCCCGAGCAGGTGGCGCGCGCCCTGGTCAACGCGGTGCGCCGGGGGCGGGGCCGTACGTCGCTGCCGGTGATGATGCGCCTCATGCTGGGGGCCGCCTGGGCCTCCCCCAGCCTGACCCGCCTGCTGGCGACCAGGACCGGGGCGCGCCGTTAGGAGCTTTTCCGCTGGTTCTCGCGCCCGGATCGCCGCTCCTGCCTGACGGCGGCTTCCGGGGTGGGCCGGCGGCCGGTTCTGGAGCGGGTGACGGCGACGCCGGCCAGGCACAGGAGGCCACCGGCGAACGTCAGCCAGCCCGGCACCTCACCCAGCGCCACCCACGCCATGGCCACGACCAGAGCCGGGACCGCGTACGTGGTGGCGCCCATCTTGCCCGCCGTCGTCCTGGCGAGGGCGTAGGCCCAGGTGGTGAAGGCGACGGCGGTCGGGAAGACGCCCAGGTACACCAGGTTGAGTGTGGCCGACAGCGGGGCCCGTGCCGCCTCGGTGACCAGTTGCCCGGCGAAGGGCAGGCAGGCGATCGTGCCGACGAGGCACCCGTAGGTCGTCACCTGGAGCGCCGAGGCGTACTTCAGCGCCGGTTTCTGCGCCATGATCGCCACCGCCCACGACACCGCGGCCAGCACGCACAGCCCGACCCCCAGCACCGACGACGCCCCGCCCTCCGACATCGACACCCCGACCACGACCGCGCCGGCGAACGACACCGCCAGGCCCGCCAGCAGCCGCCCCGGGAAGCCCTCCTTGAGCACCCACCCGCCGAGCAACGCCATCAGCACCGGCCCGATCCCCAGCACCATGGCCGCGGTACCGGCGTCGACCTGCTGCTCACCCCAGTTCAGGGCCACCATGTACACCCCGAACCACAACACCCCCGACACCACGATCCCGGGCCAGGCCGCCCGCGGGGGCAGCCCTTCGCGGCGCACCAGCAGGATCACGCCGAGCGCGAGCGAACCGGCCAGCAGCCGTCCCAGGGCGAGCGCGCCGGGCGAATAATCCTGTACGGCGGCGCGAATCGCCACGAACGCCGACGCCCACAACACCACGGTCACCCCGACCGCCGCCAGCGCCCACCGGTCGGTCCTCACCTCAACACTGTGCTCCATACCCCCGACCCTAGAGCCACGACATTTAACCCTTCATCAAACTATCCCCACCCACCCCTGCACCCCCGACGCCGTACGCCCCAGGCACGCGGGTCGCGGGCCGGGCAGGGGTCACAGGGCGTCGGTGATCTCCTGGAGGGCGGCGGGGTCCTCGATGGTGGAGGGGGTGCGGTACGGGCGGCCGGCGGCGATGTCACGCATGGTCGCCCTGAGGATCTTGCCCGAGCGGGTCTTCGGCAGGCGGGTGACCACCAGGGCGCGGCGGAAGGCGGCGACGGGGCCGATGCGGTCGCGGATCATGGTGACGAGCTCGCGTTCGAGATCGGCGGGGTCGCGGTCGGCACCGGCCTTCAGGACGACGAACCCCAGGGGCGCCTGGCCCTTCAACGGGTCGTCGACGCCGATCACGGCGCATTCGGCCACGTCGGGGTGGGCCGCGATGACCTCTTCCATGGCCCCGGTGGACAGGCGGTGCCCGGCCACGTTGATGACGTCGTCGATGCGGCCCATGACGTACAGGTAGCCGTCGGCGTCGATGTAGCCGCCGTCGCCGGTCAGGTAGTGGCCGGGATAGCGGGTCAGGTACGACTCGGTGAAGCGCCGGTCGTCCTTGTACAGGGTCGGCAGGCAGCCGGGCGGCAACGGCAGGCGGATCGCGACGGCGCCTTCGGTGCCGGGCGGGCAGTCGGCGCCGGCGGAGTCCAGGATGCGCACGTCGTATCCGGGTACCGGCTTGGTGGGCGAGCCGGGCTTGAGAGGGAGTTGCTCGATGCCGACGCAGTTGGCGGCGATGGGCCACCCGGTCTCGGTCTGCCACCAGTGGTCGATGACGGGGATGCCGAGCAGGCCGGTGGCCCAGTGGTAGGTGTCGGGGTCGAGGCGTTCCCCGGCCAGGAAGAGATGCCGCAGGCCGGACAGATCGGTTTTGGCGGCCCACTCCCCGGCCGGGTCCTCCTTCTTGATGGCCCGGATCGCCGTCGGGGCCGTGAACAGCACGCGCACCCCATGCTCGGCCACCACCCGCCAGAACGCCCCGGGATCCGGGGTCCCGACCGGTTTGCCCTCGTAGAGGATGGTCGTGCAGCCGGCCAGCAGCGGCGCGTACACGATGTAGGAGTGCCCGACCACCCACCCCACGTCGGAGGCCGCCCAGAAGACCTCGCCCGGCGCGACGCCGTAGACGGCGCTCATGCTCCAGTGCAGCGCGACCGCGTGCCCGCCGTTGTCGCGCACGACGCCCTTGGGGACGCCGGTGGTGCCCGAGGTGTAGAGAACGTAGAGCGGATCGGTGGCCCGCACGCTGACACAACCGGTGGGCACCGCCGTGCCGAGCGCCTCGGCCCAGTCGAGGTCGCGCCCCGGTTCCAGCTCCGCGCGGCACTGCGGGCGCTGCAGGATCACGCAGTGACCGGGCCGGTGCCCGGCCTGCCGGAGTGCGGCATCGAGCAGCGGCTTGTACTCCACCAGGCGAGACGGCTCGATCCCGCACGAGGCCGACATCACCACCTTGGGCCGCGCATGGTCGATCCGCACCGCCAGCTCCGGCGCCGCGAATCCGCCGAACACCACCGAGTGCACCGCCCCCAGCCGGGCGCAGGCCAGCATGGCGACGACGGCCTCGGGCACCATGGGCATGTAGATCACCACGGTGTCCCCGCGTCCGACACCGAGCCCGGCCAGCATCCCCGCCGTCCGCGCCACCTCGTCCAGCAGCTCACGATAGGTATAGGTCCGCTTGCCCCCGGTGACCGGACTGTCATGAATGAGCGCCGCCTGCTCCCCGCGTCCGGCGGCGACGTGCCGGTCAAGCGCGTTGTGGCACGTGTTCAGCCACCCATCGCCATACCACCGCCCATCGGCCCGGACCTGCGCGGGCTCCACGTCCCACTCGATCCCCCGCGCCGCCTCGGCCCAGAACCGCTCGGGCCGCTCAATGCTCTGCCGATACACCTCATCGAAACCCACCCCCCGATCCCACCAGCCCCGCCACCACCCGATCAACCCCCCGGCCGCCGTTTCGCGCTCCCACAGGCCCTCGATCCTTGACGGCTCCGCCACCCCACCCACCGCCCGCCGACCCCGGCCGCCCTCCACGGCCTCCACGCCCCTCGGGCGCGCGCACAAGGCACCGCAACGGCCGTCCCGTGGGCCCCCCAAGTGGTGGGAAGCCGGCGGACCGGCCCGAGGCCCGCTGTCCGGATCGCCGATCGGCCCCAACCACCCCGGCCGGACCCGGGGCAGCCAGATGGACGGGACCTCGCGGGACGTGGTGACCCGCCTCTCCTGACACCGCCAAAGCCCGGGGACGCCGATCACCTCTGGCGGTCTGGGAAGTGGATCGGCACCGCGGATATGGGGAGGACATGGCGGTGTTCGTCCGGGTAGCGTGTGGCGCCTGGGCGGCTCAGGGTGTGCTTCCTTCTCATCACTTCACATGAACAGCGTGCCCGCTCTCCGCCCCGGGAGACCGTGCCCGGCACGGCCTCCCGCACGTGTCTTCAGGGGAGGTAAGGGGTGCACGCAATCGCCGAGGTGCTGCTGCGCGCGCGGCGGCTGGGCGCCCTCGCGCCCATGCTGGCCGACCCGCGCGCGGCGCCGCCGGTGGGCAAGCTGCTCAAGGGGATGCAGCGGGGTCGTGCTAGGCGCTGGGCGAGGCGTTCGAGGAGCGGGTGACCATGGGGGAGCTGGCGTGCCGGCACGCGGCGGGACGCGCACGGGAGGTGCTGGTGCGCCGGCGCGACGGCGCGGTCGTCCGCTACGAGCGCCGCACCGGCGAGCCGGTCGCCGCCTTCGCCGCGCGCCTGTCGGCCCGCGCCGACGCGCCCGAGGGCCGGCCGGACGGCGCCGGGCTCGCGATGCTGGTCCGCGGCGACGTCGACCTGGACGGCGACGCCGACGTCCACGCCCTCTACCCGGACCGCCGCGGCGGACGCCGCCTGGAGGCCGCCGACCTGCTGAGCGGGCTGGCGCCGTGAACGACGACCTGATCCTGTCCGTCGTCGTGGGCTCGCGCGCCTACGGCCTGGACACCGGCGCCTCCGACACCGACCGCAGGGGCGTGTTCGTGGCGCCGACGCCGGCGTTCTGGCGCCTGGACAAGCCGGCCACCCACCGGGACGGGCCGCTGCCCGAGCAGTTCTCCTGGGAGGTGGAGCGCTTCTGCCGCCTGGCCCTGGAGGCCAACCCGACCGTGCTGGAGTGCCTGTGGTCGCCGCTGGTCGAGCTGAGCACCCCGTTCGGTGAGCGGCTGCTCGGGCTGCGCCGCGCGTTCCTGTCCGAGCGTGCCCGGCAGACCTTCTGCGGGTACGCCGACGCCCAGTTCCACCGCCTGGATCCGGCCGCGCCCAAGTGGAAGCAGGCCATGCACATGATCCGCCTCATGCGCTGCGGTCTTCATCTCGTACGGCACGGCGACCTCGAGATCGGCGTCGGCCCGGAGCGCGCGCGGCTGCTGGCCGTCAAGCGCGGCGAGGTCCCGTGGGAGGAGGTGGCCGCGTGGCGGGCGAGCCTGGCGGCCGAGCTGGGGTCCGCGGTGAGCGTTCTCCCGGCGGCCCCGGACCGCGCCGCCGTCGAGGAGTTCCTGCTGGACGTCAGGAGGGCCCACCTGTGAACCTGCCCGGCTGGCTGCCCGAGATCCCGGGCGAGCAGCCGTACCCGCTGGTGTTCGCGACCGTGAGCGGCGCGCACCTGTACGGCTTTCCCTCCCGCGACTCCGACGTGGACCTGCGCGGCGCGCACGTGCTTCCGCCGCGCGAGGTCGTCGGCCTGCGCACCGGCCCGGAGACGCTCGACCGCACGTGGACGCGCGAGTCGGTCGAGGTGGACCTGGTGACGCACGACCTGGCCAAGTTCTGCCGGCTGCTGCTCAACCGCAACGGCTACGTGCTGGAGCAGTTGCTGTCGCCGCTGGTCGTGGCCACCTCGCCGGCGCACGCGGAGCTCGCCGCGCTCGCGCCCGGCTGCCTGACCCGCCACCACGCCCACCACTATCTCGGCTTCGCCCGCACCCAGTGGCGCCTGTTCGAGAAGACCGGCGAGCTCAAGCCGCTGCTGTACACGTTCCGGGTGCTGGCGACCGGCACCCACCTGATGCGCACGGGCGAGCTGGTGGCCGACCTCACCCTGCTGTCCGGGTACGGCCCGGCGTACCTGCCGGAGCTGGTGGAGGCGAAGCGGGAGGCCGAGCACGGGGCGGCGCCGGTGATCGAGGGCGTGGCGGCGGAAGTGACCCGGATGACCGCGGCCCTGCGGGAGGCCCAGGCCGCCTCCTCCCTGCCCGAGACCGCCACCGCCCACGACGCCCTGAACGACCTGGTGATCCGCCGCCGCCTCGCCTAACCGGGTCCCGGCTCCAGCGCCGCGCGCCAGAGGCGGAGGGTGAGCTCCTCATCGGCGCGCCCGGCGTACGTCATGGCGGCCGACCAGACGCGGGCCAGTTCGTGGGGCGGCTCCGGCAGCGACTCGCCCGTCACGGTACGCCGGACGGCGGCGGCCCGGCGGGCCAGGAGCTCCAGGAGGGCGGCCGCGGTGGGCAGCTGGTCGCGGCGCAGCCGGGCGGCGGTGGCGGCGATCGTGGCGTCCGCCGTGGGTCCCGCCGTCGCCCTTCCGCCCATGGCCATCCGGTGCAGGACGCGATGGAGCGGGGTGAGAGGGGTGGCGCGCCCGCCGGGCTTGGGCGGGAGCGGCGGGCCTGACGGGCCGGGCAGGTCGGCGAAGGGCAGGTCGTGCCGGTCGGCGGCCAGGACGGTGACCACGCCCGGCCGATCGGGCACCACCCGCACGATGACCTCGCGCTCACGTGCGGGGGCGAGTTTGCGGAGGTTGGCTTCGGCGGCGGGAGTGGCGCCGACGGCGGTCAGAATGCCCGCGCCGGTGCGCAGCTCACGGCCCGCCAGTTCGGCCCGCAGGAACATCAGGCCGTCGCGCTCGCCGCGCAACGCCCCGGCCAGCTGGCCGGCCGGGGGTTCCGTCCACAGGGGGCCGGTCCACGCGCAGTCGCCGTGGATCGCGGCCTTGGTCTCCTTGGTACTGCTCAGCCTGCCGTCGGGGCCGGCGGCGGCGTTCTGGGCGAAGACGCGGCTGCGGCCCAGCCGTTCGGGCGACAGGGCCAGCCCGCCGAAACGGACCGCCGCCCGGTAGGCGGCTCCCACCCGCTCCACGCCGCCCGGCGCCACGTCGGCGACGCTGTACAGCCGTCCCGCCTCGTCGGCCAGCCATGTCACCACGCCCGCGTAGCCGGAGGCCGTGACGACGGGTTCGCTGAACAACCCCTGAAGGATCAAAGGTGGCAACGGCTCGTAGCGGCGCCTGCCGCCCTGGCCGCCCGCTTCGTTGGCCCGCCAGGCCGTGGTGAGCAGTTCGGCCAGGTCCCGCGCGTAGGCTGCCAGCTCGAACTCGGGCCGCCCGGCCCGCACGTCATGAACGCCCTGGGCCACGGCGGTGGCCGGCCGGGCCAGGCCGTACAGGCGCGCCTCGGCACAGGCGTGGGCCGCCCGCAGCAGCCGTTCCCTGGCCGCCGCGCCCGCGTGCGCCACCCCGGCGGCGAGCACCTCGGCCCCGGCCTCCCACGCCATCGCGGCCGGTCCGCCGGACGCGGGAGGCGCCGGACGCGCCTGGCCGCCGTCCGGAAGGCTCGGCTCTTGCGGGGCGTCAGGGTCGGGCCTCTCGCCGTTCCCGGCGCTCTCAGTGCTCTCGCCGCTCTCGGTGCTCTCGGGGCTCTCGGGGGTCTGTGGCGACGAGGGGACGGCCAGGGGCAGGACGCTCAGGACCGAGAGGGCGTGCAGGCAGCGTGGGGTGAGCAGGCAGGTGCAGGTGATCTGGGCGAGGTCGGTGAGCACGCCGTCGCGCGGCAGCCGTACCGTCTCCTGGCCGGTGCCGACGTGCAGTTCGGCGCCTTCGGGACGCCACTGCCAGTCCTCCGCCGCGCCGGGCGCGGCGTCGAGGCGCCGGGTGACGCGGGCGGGGGCGGCGGCGAGGGCGTCGGCCAGGACCGCGGGCATCACCTGCGGCCTCATCCGCGCACCCGTTCGGCGATCCAGCCGGCCAGCTCGGACGGGGACAGCGCCGCCACCGGCATTCCCGCGGCCGCCACCTGCTCGGCGACGGCCCGGTTGTAGATCGGTTTGCCCTGGTCGTCCAGGGCGGCCAGGCCGAGGGTGTGGGCTCCGGTCCCGGCCAGCGCGCGTACCTCGGCCAGCAGGCGGCCCACCGACACCCCCTCGTCGAAGTCGCTCACCACGGCGACGATGCTGCGGCGGGGGATGGTGAGGCGTTCGCGGGTGTAGCGCAGTGCCGTGCCGATGGCGGTGCCGCCGCCCACGGACACCTCCAGCAGCAGCGACAGCGGGTCGGCCACCCGGTCGGACAGGTCCGCGACCTCGGTGGAGAACGTGATGAAGCGTACGCTCAGCGCCGGAACCCCGTGCAGCACGGCGGCGGCCAGCGCGGCGTAGATGGTCGAGCGTTCCATGGAGCCCGACACGTCCACGCACAGGTGCAGGTGCCAGTCGGCGCCACGCCGTGCCCGGGTCCTGAACACCGGCCGCTCCACCACCACCTCCGGCCCCCGTTCGGTGAGCCGGGCGGTGTGGAGGTTGCGCCGCAGGGTACGGCGCAGGTCGATGGGCCCGCCCGGCCGCGAGGTGGGCCGCGGCGTGGTCAGGCCGGTGAGCGCGGGCCGCATGCGCCGGGCCAGCTTCTCGGTCAGCTCGGCCACCATCCGCGCCACCAGCGGGCGCAACCTGGCCAGCCGCGCCTCGGGAAGCGCCCCGGCCAGGGCCAGCATGCCTTCGAGCAGGCCGACGTCCGCGCTGACCCGCTCCGGGTCCAGGGCCAGGAGCGCGTCTACCCGCCCGCGCGCCGCCGCCCGTCCCACGACCTCCTCGCGTACCCGGGCCCCGAACAGCGCCTCCAGCTCCTCCACCCACTCCCGGGCGGACGGATACGGCCGCCCGCCGCCACCCGCGTCGGCCCCCTCCCCCGTTCCCGCCCCGTACAGGTCATCCAGCGCCCGCGCGACCGCCCTGGCCGCGGGGTCCAGCCGGTCGGCCTCACGCCCCAGCACCATCCGCCACCGGTCGGCCCGCCCGATCCGCCGCGTGTGACCCGCCCCGTCCCGCGCGACCGCCCCGTCCCGCGCGACCATCACGGGGGGCGCGCCGTCCGCCGCCGCACCGGCCGCGCCGTCCAGGGCCGTCGGATCCAGCTCCAGTACGGCCAGCCGCCCCGCCTCGTCGGCCGCGGCCCAGGCGGCGAGGTCCCCGGCCGGAGCGTGGAGGGTCACGCCGGCGTCCAGCCCGAGGCTGTCGAGCAGGCGCCGGCGGGAGGCGGGAGACAACGCCTCGAACCCGTCACGGAGCGCGGGCAGCCGGGCGAGGAACCCGGCGTCGTCCCAGGTCTCGACCCGTTCGGCCAGCGGGGCGAGCAGGTCCGCCGACGCCTCCAGCATCGCCCCCGCCACCAGCACCACCCCGGCCACCCGCCCCGCCGCCATCACCCCGGCGCCGGCCGCCGCCTCGCTCCCGGTCCCGGCAGGCGGACGGGGCGGCCGGTAAGCGGGCGGCCCCGGGTCCGGCGACAGATCAGGGTCAGCGGGCGGCTCCGGGTCCGGCGACAGATCTGGGTCAGTGGACGGCTCCGGGTCCGGCGGCGGGTCTGGATCCGATGACGGGGCTGGGGAGGCGGCTTCGGCCCAGGTGGCGAGGCGTACCGACACAGAGGCGGGGGTGTCGGCGCCCGCGATGAGCAGGGCCGCGGCGGCGGCGCCCTGGGCCAGCGGGGTGCCGTCGGCGGCCATGCGGCGCAACGCCCACGTCAAGCGGCTCCGGACGGGCGCGAGCCGGACCAGCTCGCCCAGCAGCGCCGCCTCCTCGTGGCGGGTCATCCCGGACAGGCCTTCGACGGAGGCGACGGCCGCGGTCAGGACGAGTTCGGCCGCTTCGCGGCAGCCGGGCGGCGGCGAAGGGAGGGCGGCGAGGCGGCAGAGGAGGCGGTGGCAGGCCACCAGGTCCGCGGGGCCTGCCACGGGGACGAACTCCGCGCCGAGGCGGCCCACCAGCTCGGCGGTCAGCTCCGGCAGGCCGCATTCGGCGGCCTTCTCCACGATCGCGGGGAGGCGTCCGGTCAGGGCGGCGCGGCGCAGGCGGCCCTCGGCGGCGGGGGCGAGGGCCGTGCCGTAGACGGCGGCGCGCTCCAGCGTGGCCTCTGTCAGGGGTCGCCAGCGCACGGTCCACGCACGGCCCAGGGTGGCGGCGCCGCCGACGCCGGTCATGGGGCGTTCGTCCGCGTAGCCGACGTCCAGCGCGGACAGGCGGCTGAGCGCGAGGTGGCGGCGCTGGTCGAGGGGTGAGCGGTGGGGGTCGAGGCGCAGGACGGCCTCCGGCTGCCCGGGTCCCGGCAGGCCAAGGCGGGCGACGAGCTCCTCGACATGGGTGAGCAGGCCGGAGCGGGGGGCGGCCGGGTCGACCTGGCCGCGGCGGGCGCCGATGAGGACACGTTCGGCGGCGCGGGCCACGGCGCGGGCGCGGCCCAGGGGTTCGCCCTGGGCCAGGGTGCTCTGGAGGGCTTCGACCAGCTCGCGGCGTCCGGGGGCGGGCAGGCCGCGCAGGGCGGCCAGGTCGCGGGCCATGCCGTACGCGGCCTTGGCGTCGGGGACGCCCGCCACGTGGCCGTCGTGGCGCAACTGCGCGCAGATCCGCGCGATCGTCTCAGCGGCGGCCCGCTCCACGGCGGCGGGATCGCCCCCGGCCAGGTAGACGGCCTGGCGCCATTCCGGGTCCTTGATGCCCGCGGGGTAGCCGGAGCGGGAGTCCAGCAGCTCGAAACCGTAGGGAACGAGCGCGGTCACCACCTCCCCCGAGGCGGGCTCAGGAACGCCGGACGTGGCGGCGGGGGCGGTCAGCGCGGGGGCGTGGAAGGCGCCGACGACCACGGCCGCGCCCTCCGGTCCGATGTCGGCGATGCGGCGCCGCATCCACGCCTCCCTCGCCAGGTCCCGCTCGGAGATCGTGCCGGTGTCCTGCCGCAGGGCCCAGCCGACGGCCAGGGCGGCACGGCGGATCCGCGCGGGTTCCGCCCCGTGGGAGGGCGTCTCCACGAGGCGGTCCCACAGCTCCTCGTGGTCGTCCACGTCCATCCGCCGCATCAAGGCGGGCATCAGCGTTCCCTCCGGGCTGTCGCCGGGCAGCTCGGTGAGCAGGTCGATGGCGTGCACCGGCACCCCGCGCCCGACCGCCCACCGCACCGCGGCCAGCTCCGGGGAGAAGTCCGCGAACGGGTAGAAACCCAGCCGTTCCCCCTCCTGCGAGGCGACGGCCAGCGCCACGGGCGCCGTGGTGGCGGGCGAGCCGAGCCAGCCCAGCCACTCCTGCAGTTCGCCGGGCAGTTCGACCAGCACCGCCCGCGGCCGCGCCCCCTCCAGCAGGTACGGCATGGCCGCCGCCAGCACCGGCGAATGGTGACGAACCCCGATCAGGTACGGCGAGCGCCCCGCGACCAGCTCCTCCAGCCCTTTCACGACCCACCGGACAGCGCGTCGCGCAGCTCGTACAGCCGCCGCCACAACCGCGGCCCGCTCTCGGCCCGCCGCCGCACCGTCGTGTCCCAGTACGCCAGCAGCTTGCCCTGATCGTCGGGATCGTCCTTGCGCACCACGCCCAGCAGATATCCGGGCAGCAACGACAGCGGGTCGGGAACGGGCAGGTACGCGGCCTGCAATCCCATCGACCCGGCGACCGCCACCGCCTCGGCGGTGCTCATCACCGCGGTCGGCCGCTCCACCGGCCAGCCTTCCTCGGCGGTGCCCAGCCGCAGGTCGCGGAAGGTCGTCACCAGCGCCTCGATGACCGCGTCGTCGACCTCCAGCGTGGCCCCGGCGCGGGCGAGGGCGGCGCCGGCCTGGGTGCGGACGAGGGCGACCTCGTCGGCGAGGGTCCCGATGGGCGGCACGACCTCGAAGTTGAAGCGCCGCTTCAGGGCCGCGCTCATCTCGGAGACGCCCCGGTCGCGCAGGTTCGCGGTGGCGATCACGTTGAAGCCCTGGGCGGCGTACTCGGTGGCGCCGAGCTCGGGCACGGCCATGCGGCGCTCGGACAGCACCGACACCAGAGCGTCCTGTACCTCGGGCAGGCAGCGGGTGATCTCCTCGACCCTGGCCAAGGACCCCGCGCGCATGGCGGCCAGGATCGGGGAGGGCACGAGCGCCTGCCCGCTGACCCCTTCCGCGAGCAGGAGGCGGTAGTTCCAGCCGTAACGCAGGTGTTCCTCGGTGGTGCCCGCGGTGCCCTGGACGACCCGGTCGCTGGCGCCGCTGACGGCGGCGGCCAGCAGTTCCGACAGCATGGACTTGGCGGTGCCCGGCTCGCCGACGAGCAGCAGGCCGCGTTCTCCGGCGAGCGTGACCACGGCCCGCTCGACCAGCGCCCGCTCGCCGACGAACTTGCGGGCCACCCGCCGTCCGTCGCCCATGACGAAGTCCACGACGGCCGAGGGCGTCAGCCGCCAGCCGGGCGGGCGGGGACCGGGGCGGGCGGCCAGCTGCTCCAGCTCCTCGGCGTGGCGGACCTCGGCGGGCTCGACCTGCGGCTGAAGGCTCATCGGGGGCCCTGCCCCTCGCGCACGCGCTGCCACGCCCGCTCGAACAGCTCGGGCAGCGACGTCTCCGGCAGGCGGCGGCCGAGCGTGAGCGGATACAGCGCCTCCAGCTTCCACGTCTCGGCGGGCAGGTCGGGCGCCTTGCCCTTGGTCCAGCCGCCGGGCAGGAAGAGCCCGCGGCCCGCGCGTTCGCGCTTGGCGGCCATGACCAGACCGCGTTCGGACAGGACGGCGGCGGCCTTCTTGTGGCGGGCGGGTGTCCAGTCGTTCCAGGTGCGGACGTTGCGGTCGGTGGGTTCGAGGAGCGTGAGCAGTTGCAGGTAGAGGACGGCAGGGTCCTCGTCCAGGCTGAGCGTGTCCGCCGCCGCGGCGAGCACGGCGGGTGCACTGGCCCTGGGGTCGGCCTCCCAGCGGCCCGCCTCCAGCAGCGGAGTCCGTTCGGCCATCCGGGTGTAGCCGTCCGAGCGCAGCAGCTCGACGACCCGGGCCGGCGGCGTCCTGGTGTCCCAGGGCGTCTCCAGCGACAGCTGCAGCCGGGAGCGGGCGTCGCCGCCGAGGAGGGCGGGGCGGAAGAACGTCTGGCCGTGGGTCACGACGATGGTCAGGCCGTCGTCGACAGCCGTGACCTCGTCGTCCAGCTTTCCCCGGTACGGCTCGCCGGTGAAGCCGTCCGCCTCCATCGGGCCGCCGCGCAGGAGCAGCCCCGGGTGGTTCAGGCGGCGCCGTACCAGGTCGAGGGCGGCGGGCAGGCCCGCGCGGACGGGGTGGCCGCCCGGCAGCGTGGCATACGCCCACGGCAGCGCCAGCGCGAGGTCGGCGAGCAGGTCGTCCAGGGAGACGGGCTCGACCGCCTCGTGGTAGCGGTTCCCCGCCAGCCAGGTGTCGTGGTCCCGGTTCAGCTCGGCGACTGAGGACGGGTCGGTCAGCGCGCCGAGCGCCCTGGCCGCGGGCAGCCGCAGCGGCAGTGTCCTGGCGGCGGTCACGGCGTCCTCGGGCACCCGCGGCCGGCGTCCGAAGCGGGCGGTCCACGCCTCGGCCAGGCCGCGCGCGAGCGCCTTCTGGTCCCAGGGGTCGGCGGGGACGGCGGCGTCGAGCAGGTCGCGCCGTTCTTGCCGGGTGAGCGGCTTCAGCTCGTCGCGCGCGACGACGGCCTCGGCGGGCTTCAGCCCGAGTACCTCCCTGCTCTCGGCGGGGAGGAAGTCGCGGCCCCAGCTGTCCAGGCCGGGCAGCCCGGCCAGCAGCAGCGCGGCGGCGGGCCGGCCGAGACCGGTCTCGGCGCACAGGAGCTCGACGGCTTCGGGGTCGTGCTCGGCCGGGCCCCGCTCGCGCAGCCGGTCCACGAAGGCGGCGAGCGTGCGCGGTGTGGCCCAGCCGGTGGGCAGCTCGGCCGAGACGTCCAGCACCTCGCCGGCGCGGGGGGCGGTGCCGTACTCGATGAACCTGCGCCGCCGCGCCTGGTAGATCCCCGGCCAGTTGGGGGTGACGTCCAGCGTGAGGTGGGCGCCTTCTGCCGACAGGTGGCCGGTGGGGCCGGGCGCGTCGGCGACGCCGCGGCGCAGGCCGGGCTCGGCCAGCCGCGAACCGGACCACAGCTCCAGCAGGGCGAGGATCGCGGCCCTGCGCGGCGCGGGCGTGGCGGGCGAGATCGCGCGCACGGCCAGGCCGCCGAGGCGGCCGATCAGGTCGGTCCAGTCGTGGAAGCTGCCGGGCATGGCGCCCTTGACCGCCTCGGGCGGGACCTCGCCGGACAGGAACGCGACCGTGAAGGCGATCTGCCGCCCGGCCTGGTAGGTGAGCAGGCCCTGGGCGTTCACCAGGTCGGCCAGCGCCTTGGCGAGCTCCTCCTCGTCGAGACCGGGCACGAGCCCGGCGGTGGCGCCGGCGCTGGCGAGCAGTTCGTCGCGGCGGGTGGCCAGCTCGTTCGCCTGCCGCACCAGCCCGGCCACGCCGCGCCGCAGCCGCTCGTGCGTCACGGGTGGCGCGCCGCCGTCCATGAGCGCCCGCGCGCCGGCTTCCGTGAGATTCCGCAGTACGGCCGAGCCGCCGGGGTCACGCGGCGCCAGGTGGTGCCAGAACGCCTGGAACGGCACCAGGGCGGTGCCGTCCGAGCTGCCCTTGGCGGTGCTCCAGCGGTCGCGGCCGGTGGTGACGTCCCAGTGGAGCGCCCCGTCGGCCTCGGCGAGGACGACCGTGGTGCCGGTGCCGGTGAGCAGCAGGGGCTCCGCGCGTCCGGGCAGGTCGAGCAGTCCCCAGGGTGTCGCCGTCAGCTTCGCGCCGCCGCCTCGGCCGTCGGCGCGGGCGTAGGTGTAGTGGCCGCCTGCCGCGTGGACGCGGAAGCCGATCATGCCGTCCGCGGTGCCGAGCGGCGTGCGCTCCAGTCCCTCGGGCAGCGGGGCGAGCGAGCAGCCGTCCAGTTGCCACCGCGCGCCGGGCGGCGGCGGCGCGTCCTCCAGGAACGCCGGCAGGCTGGCCCGTCCGAGCTGCCCCGCGGCCGGGTCGAGCTCACGCAGCACCGGCCGCCACGCGTCGGGCTGGATCCAGAACGTGGCGCCGTCGGAGAACATGCGGCCGGTCTCGTCGAGCTCGGGCCGCCGGTCGCCGGGGTGCAGGGCCTTGCGGCCGGTGACGCGCCCGCCCGAGGGGGTGAGGAAGGCGTAGCCGAGCCCGGCCCGGTGCTCGTGGAAGTAGTGCCAGCCGTCCTTCTCGTGGATCTCCGAGGGCGCCGACGACCAGTAGAACGAGCGCGACTCGTTGGTGCCCCAGGCGACGCGGAAGGCGCCGCCGGCGTAGAGGACGTCGAGGTGAGGCGTGCCGGCGGGCACGCGCAGGTCGTGCTCGGCGACCCGGCCGCCCGGACCGAGGGCGATCGCCTTGGCGGCGGTGAAGACGGTGAGCACGGGCCAGCTCGCGCTGACGCGCGCGTCCTCGCCGAGCTCTTCCAGGGCGGCGTCGAAGGCGTCCCAGCCCAGCTCGTCGTAGACGCCCGCCCGCAGCGTACGGCACAGCGGCACCGCGAAGTCGATGCCCTCGATCGCCTCGCGCAGCCCGTCGAAGGCGGCCAGCACGGGACCGGTGAGCGCGTTCTCCAGAGCGCCGAGCGCGGAGCGCGCGTCCAGCAGCCCGCCGGTGGCCGCCTGCCGGGTCCTGTCGAGCAGCCAGGCGTGGACCATCGGCCGCAGCACCGGTATCTCGATCAGTTCCTCGGCCTCGCGGTGACTGCCCACGGCCTGCTCCAGCAGGGGCGCGAAGCGCGGGTCGGCGGCGACGGCGGCCAGGTCGCGGATCCGCCCGTTCATCAGCCACCTGCCCAGGTGGACGACGGACTCGCTGCCGGGATCGGCGACGGGGACCCCGGCGGCCAGGCACGCGTCCAGCAGGTCGAGGTCGAGCATCCGCGTGCGCCAGGCCACTCCCCCTTCCAGCCGGACCGGCTCGCCCTCGGCGGCCAGCCGGCCGGCGATCCGCTCCACCAGGGCGAGCAGCGCCGGTGAGCCGGGCTCCGAGCGCCAGCCGCGCTTGAGGTGCGCCACCATGCGCGACAGCCACGCGGCCGGGACGGTGTCGAGCGCGCCGGACTCCCGCAGCAGCTCCAGCCACCATTCGTCGACGCCGTCGGCGGTGGGGAAGACCTCCAGCAGCGTCTGCCGCGGCTGGGCGAGCAGGGTCGCGCGGTAGGCCTTCCAGAACGGCGGGCGGGCCCGCTTCACCGCCGGGGCGCCGAGCAGGGTGGCGATGAGGCGTTCGTCCTCGGCGGCGGGGTCGAGCTTGGCGGCCTTGGCCAGCTTGCGCAGCTGCTTGGGCAGGTCGCTCCACGGCGGCAGGCCGCCCAGCGTGCGCCGGACCGCCAGCTCGAACAGCTCGTCGTAGGCGCGGCGCGGCTCGTAGCGCCCGGCCAGCTCGACGACGTAGGCGTTGACCGCCTTGACCGGCAGGGCCCCGGCGAAGGCGTACTCCAGGAACACCGCCCGGCGGGCCGCCTCGTCCACGGGCAGCGCGTAGGTGGCCTCGGCCTCGCGGGCCCGCCCGAACATCACCGCCGCCTGGCCGCCGTGCCCGGCCGCGATGAACGTCCGCCCGGCCTGCTCCCAGAAGCTCGGCAGGTGCGTGCGCGGCAGGGTGGCGGCCAGTTCCGCGTAGGCGTCGGCGGCGGCTCCCGGACGGGCGGCGGCCAGGCGGGCGGCGCGCTCCATGCCGGACACGGCGGCCAGCGCCGCCTTGGCGCCGCGCGGGTCGTTGACCAGGGCCCACGCCGGGTAGCCGAGGCCGCGGCGGCGTCCGGTGGCGAGGGGCGGGCTCACGTGCGGCTCGCCGTACCCGAGGAAGGCCATGGCGCGGTCTTCGGCCGGCGCGGTCGTCTCGCCGATGAGGCGGATCACCGGGCGCTCGCCGAGCGCGGCGTGAGCGTAGGCGCGGGCCCGGACGGGCTGGCCGCCTTCGGCCCCGGCCGGGGCGAGCCCGGCGTCGAGGAGGAGGTCGTCAGTCACCGTCGGTGATCCTTCCCGCGTAGATGAGCTCGGCCATGCGCACGCCTTCCGACCAGGCGACCGGGCCGACGTCGGCGGGGTCGAGCGGGCGCTCGTCGGCGCCGACCCAGACCAGGTCTCCCGTGTACGCCTCGGAGTCGGGGCCGTCGTCGCCCAGCCAGTAGCGGGCCTGGACGGGACGGCCGGAGTCCACGACCGGGCAGACGGCGTAGCCGCCGCGCACCCGGAAGCCGAAGCGGGCGGCGCGGGCGGTGGCGTGGCGCAGCTCGGAGAAACGCCCGCCCGCGTAGTCCGGCAGTCCGGCGCCCTTGTGGTGAACCTCGCGGGCCAGTTGCGGCACCCGCTGCGCCGCGCCCAGCTCGGCGGCGAACTCGCGCAGGTCGGCCAGGTCCGCCAGCAGCACGGGGTGCGGGATCAGGATCGGCCCCGGCTCCAGCCAGGCGGTCTCGGCGTCGAGGTCGACGACGCCGAGCCGGCCGTCCCGGCCGGCGTCCTTGAGCAGCCCCGGCTCCTCGTCACGCAGGACGACCAGGTCGGTGAGAGCCTCGCGCCAGGCCGGATCGGGCCAGACGGCCGCGATCATGGGGGACGGGACGGGGTGGCCGCCGAGCATCCAGGACTCCACCGTGGCCAGGCACTCGGCCTCGTGCCGGGCGAGGTGGTCGCGCAGCGCGAGCAGTTCCTCGGCCGCGGGGCCGTCCTTGACCGCCTTGGGCACCGATTTGAGCCGCCTGCCGGCGGCGTTCTGGCAGACGAGCGTGCCACCGTCGAGGGCCAGCCGGTAGCCGCCCCCGGCCTCCACCCACGTCAAATCTTCCGACATGGCTGGCATCTTCGCAGAAGTCAGCGACAATCCTGTTTTGCCGTGTTAGCCGGCCGGCGACAGGACGAGGCGGATCGAGTAGTTCCGATACCCGAGCCGCTCGAACGAACGCGCCATCGGCACGTTTCCCAGATCCGTGTCCGCCGCGATCCGCCGCGCGCCCCGCCCGGCCAGGAACCTGGTGATCTCCGCCAGCAGGTCGTCGGCGTAGCCGTGGCCGCGGTGCTCGGGCACCACACCCAGGTAGCCGACCACCGGCCCGCCGTTGTTGGCCGACGGCAGCGCGACGCCCACCAGGTCGCCGCCCGGAGTGTGGGCCAGCAACCACCACGAACGCTCGCCCGGCATCGCCTTGTAGTCCTCGACGTCCTGCCTGGCCTGCTCGATGGGATCCATGGTGGCCAGCGCCTCGCGCGTCTCGTGGTCGAGCGTGCCTTCGGCGACCCGCCGGAACGCCTCGGCGAACACCTCGTCGTCGTCCTCGGTCCTGAACACCAGCCGGCCCGAGGCGGCGGGCATCGGATCGTCCGGGGTCCACTCGTAGCGCAGCCGCTCCAGCTCGAACGTCAGCCCGGCCCGCGCCGCCGCCTCCTGCCGCCAGGCGATGGCCGCGGCGACGGCGGGCCGCTCGCGCCAGCCGTTCGGGAGGAACACGTGGTAGGCGGGGCGCGTGCCGTACACCTCGTGGGCGTGGGAGAGCAGGCCGGCGGCGAGCGCCACGCGGTCCTCCACGGAGGGGTCGACGTAGACGCAGTCGAGCGCCATCGGCTTGTCGCTGCCGGCGAAGCTCCACCAGACGGCGCGGGCCATGACACGCCCGTCCTGCTCCGCTATCCAGATGTGGTCATGCCGGTACTGCCCGTCGGCCAGAAAGCCGGTCAGGCGGTCGGGGTCGGCCCAGCTGATGCTGTCATCGACGGTGCAGGCGAGCAGGCGGTCGAGGTCAGCCTCAACCGAGGGGCGAAAGAGCACACTTCCTCCACAACTTCCAGGTCGGGGGACTCTAGCAAGTAGAGTCTTCGACGATGAACCACACGATCTCGCCCACTCCCGGCGCCCTGCTCGGCGACGACGCCTACGCCTGCTCGTGCGGCGCCTCGTTCGCCGGCCGGATGCCCGCCGAGCTCCACGCCGCCGAGAACGACCGGTGCACCGGCTGCCTCGGCTCCGGCGAGGAGACGATGGCGCCCGGCGTCACCCGGCCCTGCACCAACTGCGCGGGCAGCGGGGGACGCAGAGAGCAGATCATCTGGCAGCTGGCGCACTCCGAGGCGGAGCAGCTGATCACGATGAGCACGGTGCGGGGGGTGATCGCCGGGTTCGACGGGCCGTTCCGGCTGTCGGAGATCGCCGACATGATCCGCTCGGGCCTCGACCTGCCGGTGGGCCGCCTTCCGGTGGGGCCGCGGGTGCGTGACCTGCTCCTGGAGCTCCAGTCGATCGGCGAGATCACCATGATCTCCGCCCCCGACGAACTCCTCGACGGCACCGACGTGGTCCTCTACCGCGATCCCAGCTGGCAACGTACGCCCACTCTCGGCATCTGACCCCGTCCTTTTTTTACATTACGGCTCGCGCAGAATGGCCCGGACTCGCCGTCGTGGGCCGAGGTCTGTCGAGCGCCGGTCGTGAGGGCTCACGGGGTGCTCGCCGTGACGACTCCGCCCTTGACCGGCTTCCGGGGTCGCGGTTCGCCCTCAGCCGTCGTGCCCGCCTGCACGCACGGCCTCCGGCGAAGGTTGCCCCAATAGCCAGAAGCGAACTGCGGGCTTTGTCAGGCGCGGGCGAGGAGTTCGCCGTGGAGGATCGAGAACCAGCCGTCCTCGTCGGCCGCCCAGGTGCGCCAGCCCTCCGACAGCCGTGCCAGGTCCGCCGCCGTGGCGAGGCCTGTGGAGGTGGCCTGGTGGGCCAGCGCGGAGGAGACGACGCGTTCCGCCCACATCCCGCCCCACCACTCCCGGTCCTGCGGCGTCGAGAAACACCACGTGGACGAGGTGGTCGTCACGTCGGAGAAACCCGCCCGCCCGGCCCACGACAGCAGCCGGCGCCCGGCGTCGGGTTCGCCGCCGTTGGCTCGGGCGGCGCGCTGGTAGACGTCCATCCACTCGTCCAGCTCCGGCAGCTCCGGGTACCACGCGAACGCGGCGTAGTCGCTCTCGCGCACGGCCACGATGCCGCCCGGCTTGGTGACGCGCCGCATCTCGCGCAGCGCCCCCACGGGGTCGGCCACGTGCTGGAGCACCTGGTGCGCGTGCGTGACGCAGAAGGTGCCGTCGGGGAACGGCAGCGCGTGCACGTCGGCCACGGCGAAGTCGATGTTGCCCGCTCCCCTGGCCGTCGCCTCGTCGCGCGACAGCTGGAGCGCCTCGTCGGTGACCTCGGCGGCGGTGACGCGGGCGACGCGGGTGGCCAGGTCGGCGGTGATGGTGCCGGGTCCGGCGCCGACGTCCAGCAGGGTCATGTGCGGTTCGAGGTGGGGCAGGAGGTATCCGGCCGAGTTCTCGGCGGTGCGCCAGCGGTGGGAGCGCAGGACGGACTCGTGGTGTCCATGTGTGTACATGAGGGTCACCCTATTGGCCATCTCAGGATTTGGAAGAGACCGTCTCATATCGCAAGACCAGCGGTGCCGTACACTTGTTGCGAATCTTTCGCATCTAGGGAGGGCGTCCGTCGTGGGAGAGGTCCGTCCGATCGTGTACGTCGGGGATCCGGTGCTGCACACCCCCTGCGAGCCGGTCACCCGGTTCGACGAGGCACTGGCCGCGCTGGTCGACGACATGTTCGCCAGCATGTACGCCGCCAAGGGCGTGGGACTGGCCGCCAACCAGATCGGCGTCGGCCTGCGCGTCTTCATCTATGACTGCCCCGACGCCGACGGCGAGCGCCAGGTGGGCGTGGTCGTCAACCCCACGCTCGAACTCCCTCCGGTCGGCGAGCGCAACCTCGACCCGGGCGACGAGGGCTGCCTGTCGGTCCCCGGCCAGTACGCGCCGCTGCCCCGCGCCGACGTCGCCACCGTCCACGGCCAGGACCTCACCGGCGCCCCCGTCACCGTCGAGGGCACCGGCCTGATGGCCCGCTGCCTGCAGCACGAGAGCGACCACCTCGACGGTCACCTCTACATCGACCGCCTCCCGGCCAAGCGCCGCAAGCAGGTGCTCAAGGCCTACGAGGAGTCGCTGACCACCACCTGAGCCGGGTCAGAAGGTGAACATCCGCAGGCCCGGCTCCAGCGGCCGGGGCGGCCCGGTGTAGCGGTGGACGCCGACCGTGAAGTCCTCCCGGGTGAGTCCCTCCAGCTCGAAGCCCTCCTCGGCGAACCACGAGCACACCCGCGGTCCCAGGTCGGGCTCGCGGCGGTGGCGGGTCCAGATCACGGTGGCGCCCGGTGCGCACAACATCGGCAGGCAGCCGATCGTGCGGCGGACGTCCGCGTCGGTGATGTTGCCGAAGACGCCGCAGACCAGGACCAGGTCCGCGGGGACGGCTCCGGCGTAGGCGTCGGTGAGGGCGGCGTCGGCCGCGACGACCTCGACGCCTTCGGGTGCGGACTGCCGCGCCAGCCGTACGTTGCGCTCGTCGAGCTCCACCAGGCGGGCGCTCACCCCGGCGCGCCCGGGGTGGGCGGCCAGGACGGGCAGCAGGTCGCGGCCCTGGCCGGCACAGAGGCTGACCACGGTGCGCGCGCCGGCGTCGAGCACGTCGGAGATCGCCGCGCGCACCACCCTCAGCCTGCGCCACAACGGAGAACCTGGGGCGTCGTAGCCGGTGTGCCAGCCGTGCCAGTCGGGTTCCTCCATGATCGCCATGCTAGCGCCGCCGGGCGGGCCGGGACCCGGAGGCCCCGGCCCGCCCCTGCCGTCAGGGCGCCGGGCGCACGTTCACCGGGCCGCCTCGTGCGCGGTGACGGCCTTGGCGCCGAGTCCGACCCTGGCGTAGACCGTGGGCTGCCTGGCGCGCAGCACCAGCGCCCAGATCACGCCCACGACCGTCCCCGCCACATACACCAGCGGCAGGATCCAGGTCAGCGGGTCGCCGGGCGGCACACCGAGCAGCGCGTCGATGTTCGTCCAGCCGAGCCACACCATGGCCGCCAGCAGGACCGCCGCCGGCACCGGCGTGACGAGCCTGCGCAGCGCGCTCTCCCCGCTCGGCTCGCGCACGAAGAACACGATGATCGCGATCGAGGTGGTGAAGATCAGCAGCAGGACGCCGAACCCGCCGAACGCGCCGCCGTAGAAGAAGAGCTGGACCAGCGGATTGAGGCCGAGCACCGCGTAGACGACGATCACCACCAGGCCCAGCACGCTCTGGGCGATCGAGCCCGCCTGCGGGGCGCCGCTGCGCGGGCGGGTGCGGCCGAAGACGGCGGGCAGCACGCGCTCGCGGCCCAGCGCGAAGAAGTAGCGGGCGGTCGTGTTGTGAAAGGAGATCATCGCGGCGAACACGCTGGTGACGAACAGGACGCGGGCGATGTCCACGACCAGCGAGCCCAGGTGCGAACCCGCCAGGACGAAGATCGTCTCGGCGCCGTCCCTGGTGGCCGTGGCCACGATGTTGCCCGGCCCGGTGGCCACCGTCATGGCCCAGGCCGACAGGGCGTACAGGCAGGCGATGATGACGATCGAGGAGTAGGTGGCGAGGGGTACCGTGCGGCGCGGGTCGCGGCTCTCCTCGGAGAACACCACCGACGACTCGAACCCGACGAACCCCAGTGTCGCGATCACCAGCAGCGCCCCCACGCCCGGTACGAACAGCGCGCCGGGCGACAACGTCTCCAGCGACAGGCCGCCGGGGGCCGGGTTGGCCAGGTCGGCGAAGTCGAACAGCAGGATGACCGCCACTTCCAGGGTCAGCAGGATGGCCAGGAGGCGGCCGTTCACGTCGACGCGCATGACGCCGAGCACCGCGACCAGCGCCCAGACGATCAGTGACAGCACCCACCAGGGCGGCGCCGTCCCGAACCACCGTTCGACGATGGGGGTGGCGGCCGCGCCGAAGGCGCCGTAGAGGCCGACCTGGAGGGAGTTGTAGGCGATCAGCGCCACCCAGGCCGAGGCGATGCCGGCGGGGCGGCCGAGGCCGCGGCTGACGTAGGTGTAGAAGGCGCCGGCGTTGGCCATGTGGCGGGCCATCGCCACGTAGCCGATCGCGAACAACGCCAGGACCAGTCCGACCACCAGGAACGCGACCGGGAGACCGGTGATCTTCGTCACGCTGTAGCCGGTGGTCATCACGCCGGCCACGACGGTGAGCGGGGCGGCGGCCGAGAGGACGAAGTAGACGACCGAGGGGGCGCCGAGCCGATCGGCGGCCAGAGCGCGGGTGATCGGGTCTGGCTGGGGGGTTTCCATCGGCATCCTTTCTTGTGGAGGGGTTGGGATGCTGCTGGTTCAGTGGGGGTTACGGCGGACAGTTCCCGCCGCGGGCGGCTGCTCTTCCGGCGGCTTCTCCTCTCGGGTACGCCCGCCGCTCAGCCGTTCGCTCACGGGCGAGAGGTGTCCGGGCGGGGCGTTCCCCGAGACCCGGCACACCCACGCGACCTCGTAACCCGGCACGCCCACGGGCGGCCGTCAGCCCCGGGCTTCCCGGCGACCCACGGCCTGGCGGTAACTCCCGGCGTCCCGGCAATCCGGAGCTTCGCGGTGATCGAAGGCTTCCCAGTGGTCCGGGGCTTCGGGGTGGTCGAGGGGTTCCCGGTGATCTAAGGCTTCGGGGTGATCTGAGCCTTCGGGATGATCGGGGGGTTCGCGGTAAGCCGGGGCCTTCGGGGGAGCCGGAGCCTTCGGGAGGGCGGGGGCGCCGGGGACAGCCTGGTGGGCGGTGAGTGGGCATGGGGCGGGGGCCGGTCAGGTGCGGTAGGTCAGGACGGCGTCGCCGACGGCGGCGTGGACGTGACGGGCCAGGTCGGTCAGCTGCGGCGGCAGCGCGGCCAGGACGGTGGTCAGATGACGCCGGGCGGTCTTCCGCTCGGCCGGGTCCTCCACCACGACGTCCGTCATCCCGCACGCCTCCACCAGCGAGGCCAGTGCCATGTCATGCGGGTCGAGCGGCTGCCATCGGGTGAGCGCCATGTGGAGGCGCGTTCTGGGCCATGCGGCCGGACCGAAATCGGTGGCGAAAAAACGGCCGGGCTTGCGCCGCCATAATTTCGGCGCTTCACGTTCCAGGAATCCGGCCAGGATCATTCTCCCGGACACGTCGTCGACCGCCCGCTGCGACAGGTACACGAGCCAGGTTCGCAGATCCGTGTGCTGCGGCATGCTGCCCATGTCGGCGAGCACCCGGTCGGCCACGACCTCCTGAACCGGCCTGGGATCGACCAGCCGCACCGTGGACCCGCGCACCCCGACCCGCCCGGCCAGCACGAGCTCGCCGATGAGCGCCCCGGCCAGCCCCAGTTCGACTCCCTGGACATGCAGCCGGGGACGCCCCGTGCTCGTGGTGTCCCAGCCGACCAGGAAGAGCTCGTCGGCTAGCGCCCGCATGATTCACCCTTTGTGGAAGCCCGATATTCGATACCGCTCACATGACCAGAGCGAAATATCTATCAGACGGATGATCGCCGGGCTAGTCCCATTTAATTAGGTGCAACGCGTTTTAGAATGTTATTTCATTGCGTCGCGAGATATTCCGCATACACCTTTTTCGGCACGGTCATCCGCCAGGCCTCCACGACCAGTTCCCGCATCTCGTCCACCTCCAGCGCCGCCATCCGGGCCTGGACCCACTGATAGCGCAGGTCACCCTGGGACGGCATGAGAAACTTCTCCGGCTCCGCCGCCACCAGCGCCTCCCGCTCCTCCTTCGGGAACCCGAACCCCATGATCGTCTCGTCCCTGGAGAAGGCCACGTAGACGATGCTGCCCACCCGGAACTTGACCCGGTCCCGGATGAGATGCTCCGACGAGCGCGGCAACCGCGACGCCACCTGGCGCACATCCTCAACAGTGATCACGGCCCGACCCTAACCTCACCTGCCGACAATTCCCGGCCGTCGCCCCGTCCCATCCAGGCAACGCCCTGACCAGGGAACCGGCCCACGGGGCGGCGTCGCGGCGAGTACGCCGTGAGCCCTCACGAGCGGCGCTCGACGGGCGCCCGCCGGGGGCGGCGGTGCGGGTTGGGTGGCGGTAGCCGTCACCACTGAGCCGGAGGACCGAGCGGTCAGGAGACGCTCCGATACAGGTCGGCGGCGAGCTTGTTGATGCGCTTCACCGACGCGTCCCAGGTGCCGGCGGCCGGGTGGGCGGTCAGCAGGGCCATGATGAGGCGGTCGTTCTTGCCGAGCAGGCCGGTGGTGTGGAGTACGGGGTGGCCGTAGTCGGGGACGGTCGTGCCGCGGGCGCCGGCCGCCAGCACGCTGATGGGGCCGCCCCCGACCGGCGCTCCGGCCGAGGCGGGGATGATCTCGGCCGCCGCGGCGGTGTTCGCGCACCGGACCGGCGGCGTCAGGCCGAACCCCGACCACCCCTGCTTCACCGCCCAGGGGCGCGGGATCGCGCCGGGAATGCCGAACGACTGGTCGAAGCCGTCGGTGCCGCACCGCGTGGACTTGCGCAGGTGGCCGAGAACGAGGTCGCGCACGCGCGGGTCGGCGGTGTCGAGGAGGTAGCGGTAGGTCTTGACGATGTCGTACGCGCTCAGCGACACATACCCCCAGAAACCGGGCTTCGAGGCGGGCGGCGGCGTGGTGTCGGCCAGGCGCAGCTTACGGGCCATCCGGGTGATGATCGCGCCCTTGCCACCCCGGTTCCAGAACGAGGTGGCGGCGCCGTCGTCGCTGGACCGCAGCATGATCCGCAACAGCCGGGCATCGCCCGCCTGGACGCTCTTGTGGGTCTCCAGGAAGTCGATCGCGATGAGAATCTTGCTCACCGAGGCCGACCGGAACTTCCTGCGCGCGTTCTGGTGAACGACGATCTTCCCCGTGGTCCGGTCGAACACGACGTACCCGGCGGTGGTGCCCGCGGGAACCTTGGGCCGCTTCACGGCAGGTGTCTTGGAGGCGGTCGCGTTCGAACGCTCCGCACCGCCGGCGGTGCCGGATCCGAGGGGGTGCGCACTGCTCCGCGCGCTCGACGACGACCCGGCGGCACCGGCCGCACATCCGGCCACCAGGGGTACGGCTGCCGCGAGCGCGGCCAAGGGCTTCATTCGCACCCGACCATAACTACCAGATCCACCCACACCCCACCGGCCGCCCAGCCATTCCCCCACCCCGCCAAGCCACCGGCCACACCCCCACCCCATCCACACCCCGGCCCGCCGCGACAGACCGGACCCGCGGGACAAGCCCTGCGAGAGCACCCCACCGGCACCCGCCCGACCTGCCGGGGTACACGGACCCGAAAGTCCGCCGACACCTCGGACACGCCGGCGGGACACGCGCCCGCGCGTGCCCCGGTGCGCGATGGCAGGACGCGCGGCACGGCGGGCCCGGAACCCGTCCGCGCCTCGGGGCACGGTGGGCCGGAGGTGGGGTCAGCCGGAGGATTCCAGGCTTTGTTCGGGGACCTCCTGCGAGGTGGCGGCCGGTTCCGGGGTCGTGGCGTGGAGCATGAGGCGGTCGTCGGTGCCGGCGTCCACCTTGACCGTGCCGCCCTCTCCCACCTCGCCGGTCAGCACCATCGTGGACAGGCGGTTGTCCAGTTCCCTCTGGACCGTGCGGCGCAGCGGGCGGGCGCCGAACTCCGGCTGGTAGCCCTTTTCGGCCAGCCAGTCCTTGGCCGCGTCGGTGACCTCCATGCCGATGTCCTGGCCCTTCAGGCGCTGCCGGGTCTTTTCCAGGAGGAGGTCCACGATCTGGCGCAGTTCCTCCTTCTCCAGGCGCTTGAAGATGATCGTCTCGTCGATCCGGTTGAGGAGTTCGGGGCGGAGCGAGTGGCGCAGCAGCTCCATGAGGCGCTCTTCCAGCTCGGCCTCATCACTGGTGGAGTCGAGGATGAGCTGGGCGCCGATGTTGCTGGTCATGATGACGATCGTGTTGGTGAAGTCGACGGTACGGCCCTGCCCGTCGGTGAGGCGGCCGTCGTCGAGCATCTGGAGCAGGATGTTCATGACGTCGGGGTGGGCCTTCTCGATCTCGTCGAGCAGGATCACGCCGTGGGGACGGCGGCGCACGGCCTCGGTCAGCTGCCCGGCCTCCTCGTAGCCGACGTATCCGGGCGGGGCGCCGATCAGCCGGGAGACGGTGTGGCGCTCCTGGAACTCGCTCATGTCGATGCGGACCATGTGGTCCTCGCCGCCGAACAGCGCGTCGGCCAGGGCGCGGGCCAGTTCGGTCTTGCCCACGCCGGTCGGGCCGAGGAACAGGAAGCTGCCGATCGGGCGGTTCGGGTCCGACAGGCCGGCCCGGGCGCGGCGGACGGCTTCCGCGATCGCGACCACGGCCTCGTCCTGGCCGATGACACGCTGGTGAAGGTGTTCCTCCAGGCGCATGAGCTTGTCGCGTTCCTGCTCGGTCAGCTGGGCCACCGGGATGCCGGTGCGCCGGGAGACGACCTGCGCGATGTCGGCGACCGACACCTCGGGGACGCTGTCGTCGCCGTGGCGGGCGTTCTCCAGCTCGGGACGGAGCTTGTCGATCTCGCGGGTCAGCTCCTTGGCGCGGTCGAAGTCGTCGCCGGCGACGGCCTGGTCCTTGTCCCGGTGGAGGCTGTCGAGGCGTTCCTCCAGCTCGCGTACGTCGGCGCCGGGGGTGCGGGCGCGCAGCCGTACCCTGGCGGCGGACTGGTCCATGAGGTCGATCGCCTTGTCCGGCAGGAACCGGTCGGAGATGTAGCGGTCGGAGAGCGTGGCGGCGGCGTCCAGCGCCTCGTCGGTGATGCGGACCTGGTGGTGGGCCTCGTAGGCGTCGCGCAGGCCGGCGAGGATCTCCACCGTCTGCTCGACCGTCGGCTCCGGGACGAGGATCGGCTGGAAGCGGCGTTCGAGCGCCGCGTCCTTCTCGATGTTCTTGCGGTACTCGTCGATGGTCGTGGCGGCGATGACGTGGAGCTCGCCGCGGGCCAGGGCGGGCTTGAGGATGTTGGCCGCGTCCATGCCGCCCTCGGCGGAGCCGGCGCCGACCAGGGTGTGGACCTCGTCGATGAAGACGATGGTCTCGTCGGCGTGCTCGCGTACCTCGTCGATGACCTTCTTGATCCGCTCCTCGAACTCGCCGCGGTACTTCGAGCCCGCGACCATGCCCGTCAGGTCCAGGGCGATGACGCGGCGGTCCTTGAGCGTGTCGGGAACGCTGCCGTTGACGATGCGCTGGGCGATGCCCTCCACGATCGCGGTCTTGCCGACGCCCGGCTCGCCGATGAGGACCGGATTGTTCTTGGTACGGCGCGAGAGCACCTCGATGGCCTGCTCGATCTCGTCCTCACGGCCGACGACCGGGTCGATCTTGCCCCGCATGGCCTCCTCGGTCAGGTCGCGGCCGTATTCGTCGAGGGCGGGCGTCTCGCCGGAGGCTCTGGCCGCGCCTTCCGTGCGGCGGCCGGGCTGGGCGGCGCCGGACATGAGGGCCTGCTGCAGTTCGTTGGCGGAGGCGCCCTGCTCGGCCAGCAGGCGGGCGGCGCTGGAGTCCGGGTTGGCGGCCAGGGCGAGCAGCAGGTGCTCGGGGCCGATGTAGGAAGAACCCAGCGCCCTGGACACGCGCTGCGCGTCGAGGATGGCCCGCTTCGCGGCCGGGCTCAGCGTGTCGGGCGGCTGACCGGCGGCACCGGCACCGGCTCCGGCACCTGCTCCGGCTCCGGCTCTGGTGAGGGCGGCGATGCGGTCGTGCAGGCGGTCGGCGTCCACGCCCGCGGTCCGCAGCAGCGCGCGGCCCGGGTCGTCCTGGGAGGCGGCGTCGAGCAGGTCGAGCACGTCCAGGTCGTGGGCGCCGCGGCGGGCGGCGATCTCCAGGGCACCGGTCAGCATGTCGCGGGCCGACTGACTGAGGAGCTTGCCCACGTCCACGCGCTGGACGCTGGGACGGGAGGGCGGCCACGCGTCCATCCCGCCGAAGACCCGGCCTGTGAGCTCCTCGAATCCGCGGAACGGATCCCTGCCAAAGAACGACCCGAACGGCGATGCTTCCGACATGACCTCTCCCCTCTCCGGAGAGGCCCATTACCGGAAAACCAGACAAACAACCCCAGGTTTCCGCAAAGTTCCCAACCTGCCTGAAGCCCCCAGAAGCAACCACCGTGGCCCCCCGGGCGAACGTCCGAGGCGACCCCACCCCCAGGGGTTGACCCCTCGGAACCGGCCACCCCGGGAGGGGTCAACGCGTGAGCGTGTCCTCCGGCAGAGGCCAGCACGTGGGGGTGCGACACGCGTGGAGGAAGCCACGGCGCGCAGGGCGAAGAGCAGGGGCCTGCGGGCTGCGGGCGGGCCGTGGGTGGGGGCGGGCCGTGGGTGGGCGGAGGGCGACGCGTGGGTCGGATCCAGCGACGCGTGAGCGCAACGCGTGCTTGTGTGGGGGTGCGGTCTCCGGTGCCTGTGGATGTAAGCCGGAGGGGTCAGTGGGTGTAGCGGGCGCAGGCTTCCTGGATGGGGGTGGGGCCGGAGATCAGTTCCAGTACGTCCCCCGCACCCGCCCCCGTGCGCAGCAGTTCCACCACCACCGCGGCCACGTCGGCCCGCGGCACGGAGCCGCCCGGCACCGACGGCTCCAGCAGGACCGAGCCCGTGCCGCCGGTGTCGGTCAGGCGGCCGGGGCGCAGGATGGTCCAGTCCAGGTCGCGGCCGCGCAGGTCGTCCTCGGCCGCCGTCTTGGCGGTGATGTAGGCGGCCCACACCTCACCCCGTGACAGGTCGGGCGGCGAGCCCGCCCCCACCGAGGAGATCTGCACGATCCGCCGCACGCCCGCCCGCTCGCAGGCCGCAGCCAGCAGTACGGCGGCGCCCCGGTCCACGGTGTCCTTGCGGGCCGCCCCGCTGTTCGGCCCGGCCCCGGCGGCGAAGACGGCGGCGTCCGCGCCCGCGAGGAGCGAGGCCACCTCCTCCACCGGCGCGTGCTCCAGGTCGCACACGAGGGCGGCGCCGCCCGCGGCCTCCACGTCGGCGACGTGGCCGGGGTTGCGGACCAGCCCGACCGCGTCCTTGCCCATCAGCGCCGCGAGCCGCAGCGCGATCTGACCGTGTCCACCCGCGATGATGGTTCGCATACGCCTCATGGTTGCATGGGGAATATCCCTCCGAACCCCCGGGCTTGATCGTGCGTATCACCGGCAAAGGAGCCTGAACATGGATTTGGCAGACATCGGCGTCACGGGCCTCGCGGTCATGGGCCGGAACCTGGCCCGCAACCTGGCCAGGAACGGGTACGCGGTGGCGGTGCACAACCGGACGGCCAGCCGTACCGACGACCTCGTGAAGGAGTTCGGCGGCGAGGGGACGTTCCTTCCCGCGCACGACGTGGCGGGGTTCGTCGCGTCGCTGAAGCGGCCGCGGCGCGCGATCATCATGGTGAAGGCCGGAGCGGGCACCGACGCGGTGATCGAGGAACTGGCGGGGCACATGGAGCCGGGCGACATGATCGTCGACGGCGGCAACGCGCACTTCGCCGACACCCGCCGCCGCGAGGCTGCGCTGCGCGAGCGCGGCATCCACTTCGTCGGCACCGGCATCTCCGGCGGCGAGGAGGGCGCGCTGAACGGCCCGTCGATCATGCCGGGCGGTTCCGTGGAGTCGTGGGAGGCGCTCGGGCCGATTCTGCAGGACATCTCGGCCAAGGTGGACGGCGTGCCGTGTGCGGTGCACGTGGGCCCCGACGGCGCCGGGCATTTCGTGAAGATGGTGCACAACGGCATCGAGTACTCGGACATGCAGCTCATCGCCGAGTCCTACGACCTGCTGCGCCAGGCCCTCGGCGCGACCCCCGCCGAGCTGGCCGAGGTCTTCCGCGAGTGGAACAAGGGCGAGCTGGAGTCGTACCTCATCGAGATCACCGCCGACGTGCTCGACCAGGTGGACGCGGCGACCGGCAAGCCGTTCGTGGACGTGGTGGTGGACCAGGCCGAGCAGAAGGGCACCGGCCGCTGGACCGTGCAGAGCGCCCTGGACCTGGGCGTGCCCGTGACCGGCATCGCCGAGGCGGTCTTCGCCCGCGCGCTGTCCGGCCACCCGGAGCAGCGCGCCGCCGCCCGCTCGCTCGAAGGTCCGGCGCTGTCCGGGGTGGGAGGCCGCGAGCTCATCGAGGACGTACGGCAGGCGCTGCTGGCCTCCAAGATCGTCGCCTACGCGCAGGGCTTCGACCAGATCGCCGCCGCCTCCAAGGAGTACGGCTGGGACGTCGACCCCGGCGCCATGGCCACCATCTGGCGCGGCGGCTGCATCATCAGGGCCCGCTTCCTCAACCGGATCCGCGCCGCCTACGACGCCGACCCGGACCTGGCCACGCTGCTGGCGGCCCCCGAGTTCGCCGCGGTGGTCAACGCCGCGCAGGACGCGTGGCGGCGCGTGGTCACGACCGCGGTGCGCATCGGCGTGCCCACCCCGGGCTTCTCCTCCGCGCTGGCCTACTACGACGGGCTGCGCCGCGACCGGCTGCCCGCCGCGCTCGTCCAGGGCCTGCGCGACTACTTCGGCGCGCACACCTACCACCGGGTGGACCGCGAGGGCACCTTCCACACCGACTGGTCCGGCGACCGCGAGGAGCGCGCCACCGGCTCCTGACCCGCAGGCGCCGGACGGGCGAAGAACCGCTGAACATCCGCCGACATCGCTTGCCCCCGGCGCCCGCTTCGACTGGGCTTTGCGCCATGGACGTGGACGTGGCGGGTGCGGGGGCCGGCGGTCCCGTCACCGTGTTCGCCGACGTGGGCGCGGCGCCCGGCGGCGAGCCGGACCACGGGGGGAACCGGGCCCCCGACGTCGCGGTGCTCGACGGGCGGCTGATCGTGGCCGGCTGGCGCGCGGGCGCCGCGGGCCCTGCGCCCCATGGCCAAGGCTCCATCGGCGTGGCCCGCTCGCGCGACGGCGGGCGTACGTGGACGGTGGGCACCCTCGCGGCGGCCACCGGCCACCACAGCGTGACCTTCCTCAACGACGGCGCCGCGCTCTACGCCTTCCTGGGCGGGATCGACGGCCTCCCCGCCGAGCTGACCGCCAGGCGCAGCGCGGACGGCGGCGCGACCTGGACCGGCTGGCCGATCGAGGTGGACGTTCCCGGCGACGGACGGGGCGTCGTGGTGACGGGCAAGCCGGTCCGTCATCGCGGGGCCTGGCTGCTGCCGTATTCCGAGCGCGCGGGATCGGGCGTGCTGCGCTCGTCCGACCTGCGCACGTGGCGGCGCGGAGGGCTGGCCGTGCCGCCACGCGGAATCGTCGTCGGGGAACCGCAGGTGGTGCTCTCCCAGGACGACCCGGACGCGCTGCTCATGGTGGTGCGCACCCGGGCCGGGGACGCCCGCGTGACACATGCGGCGACCTGCCTCAGCCGCGACGGCGGGCTCACCTGGACGCCGATGGTGCTGGACGAGAACCTGCCGGGGAAGGGCTTCTTCACCAAGGACTCTCAAGGCCGATATGTCACGATCTACTGTGCGTTGGCCGGGCCCATCCGTGGCGATCGCCCCGATCAGGACCGCGAGGTGCTGCACTACAAGGTCAAGGAGCCGGGACGGCCGTGGAGCCCGGGGCGGCTGTTCGCGGCGGGCACGGCACGCGGCGGGGACGTCCGCGCCGAAGAGGAGGCTCCCGGCAGGCTGCGCGTCGTCTGGGAGCACGACCGGACCGCCATCCGCACCGCCACGCTCGACCTGGCGACCTGCTTCACCGGCGTGCGCACGCGGCGGCCCGGCGTCTGGGAACCGGGGCTGCGGGGACCGTACGCGGTGACCGCCTCGGGCGCCGGGTTCGCGGTGGAGGCCGGCGGCATGGTGCTGGAGTGGCACGACGACGGGCTCTACGAAGGCGGCAGGCTGCTGACCCGCTCGCGCCCCGGCCCGTGGCGGGTGCTGGTGGACGGCGAGGGCCGCGCCACCCTGCTGGGCACCGATCTCGCGTGGAGCGCCCGCGTGCCGGCGGGGCGGGTGACCGTACGGGGGAAGCCGGAGTTTCTGGAAGTGACCGACTGCCTGGCGGCGTGGCCACGGCCCCTGGCGCTGCGCGGGACGAGCGTGACGCGGCCGGTGCCGGCCAGTGACTTCACGGTGGAGTTCCTCGGCGAGGCCATCGACGGCACCCTCGACACCAAGGTGGCGAACGGCGCCCGGCGGCTCATGCTCTCCATCGGCCGCTCGGAGGTGCTGGCGATGCGCGAGGGCTCGCAGCGGTGGGAGCACGTCCACGCCCACCCCGGCGGCCCCGCGGTCTGGCGGGTGAGCGTGGACAGCGCGGGCGTGGCGCGGCTGTTCCGCGACGGCAAGGACACCGGCGTCTCCTGGATGACGCAGGACAGCCGCGAGCGCGCCCACGCCGCGCACCGGGCCGACGGCGCCGCCCGCGTCGAGTGGAGCCTGGTGACCGCGACGATCGGCAGCTGACCTAGCCCGCGCCCAGGGGCACCGGGTTGGCCACGGCGGTGACCACGCAGTAGCCGATCGGCCCGTCCGCGTCGTGCAGGACGCAGTCGCCGGTGCCGATCCCGTCGGCGCTGAGGTGCCCGGCGGCCTGCATGCCGATCAGCTCGCCGACCGGCTCGCGGGCGAGGGTGAGCGTGAAGTCGGCGTTGATGAACTGCACGCCGAGCGTCCCCGACCCGCTCAGCGGGCTGGCGAAGTCGGCCGCCAGCGCCGCCCGCGTGAACGGGCTGAGCTCCTCCTGCCCCACCAGCGGCCGGTTCTCGCGCATCCACACGCGCCGCGGTCCGGCGGTGTCCCACGCGGTCAGCCGCCACAGGTCGAAGGGCGGCCGCCAGTCCAGCTCGGCGGGAGGGTGCCGAGGCGGCCGCTCGTCCCACGCCGGCGTGTCGTTGCGCTCACCGCCGGGCTGCTCACCCTCTCTCAGCAGTACGGCGGAGGCCCGCCCGATCACGCCCTGCCCGGTGCTGAGGGTGGCGTCGGCGACCCGGATCCGGCGCCCGTCCCTGACCCGGACCGTCTCCACCCGCACGGGCAGCAGCGGGCTGTTCTTGAACAGGTCGACCGTGAGCCGGGCGAAGCGCAGCCCGTCCGAGCGGTGCTCCAGCTCCAGGCAGCGGGCGGCCAGCCCGCCGAGCAGGCGGCCGTGGAGCATGTCGGGGGACCAGGGGCTGTGGGCGTGGGGGGCGGGCAGGAACTCCCCGCCCTTCAGCTCGAAGAAGGCTTGGGACACAGAACGGGATTCTAGTCGAGGGCCTTCTCGTGGGCCCGGATGAGGGCCGCCAGCCCGCGTTCCATGAAGGCCCGCACGACCGGCTCCCGGTCGGCCGGCAGGAAGTCGGCCTGCCAGGCGAACGTGCACCGCCCCTCGCCCGCCTCTATGACCTGCGAGATCGCGTGATGGTGGACGAGTGCGAGCGGGCTGTCCACGATCGCGTAGGCGACCCGGCGGTCCGCCTCGTCGACGTCGACGATCAGCTCCGTGGCCACCGCCCCGTTGTCGAAGGTGATGACCCTGCGCTCGCCGTCGCGCTCGCTCTTCACCACGAAGCCGGGCGCGAGCCGGGGCAGGTCGTGGACGTCCCGCAGCGCCGCCCACACCGTCGCGGCGGGAGCGCCGACCACGGCCGAGATCCGGATGGAGGCCATGGGTCAGCCCGCCATGACGCAGAACGGGTGACCCTCGGGGTCGGTGAGCACCGTCCAGTCGCCGCCGCCCGGCTGCTCCTGCGGCAGGCCGGCACCCAGCGCGACCAGGTCCTTGACCGCCGCGTCGAGGTCGGCGACGGCGAAGTCGAGGTGGACGTGATGGCCCGGCCCCGGCCAGACCGGGACCTGGTATCCCGCCACACGCTGGAAGGACACCGCCGTCGCGCCGCCCTTCAGCGTGGCGAAGTCCGCGTCGTCCGAGGTGACCTGCCAGCCGGTGGCCTTGGAATAGAAGGTGGCGAGCGCGACGGGGTCGGCGCTGTTGATGACGATGGAGATCATGTCGTTCATGGCTGCCAGCCTGCCGCCTGGGGCTCCGGGCGGTCTTGAACATCCTTGCGGGATTGTCGTACCCGCCGCGTAACGTTCCCGGCATGCGTTCAAGCGTCCGCCTGGGCTCGGGGCCCGGATTCACCCTCGACGCGGTGACCTGTGTCGACGACCACCGCCGCTGGGGCGCGGCCGAGGTCAGTTCCGACTTCCGGGTGGTGCTGGCGCGCCGGGGGCGCTTCCGCCGCATGGCCGACGGGCGGGCCGCCGACGTGGATCCGGCGATGGCGTATGTGGGCAAACCGGGCGAGGAGGAGCACTTCGCGCATCCGGCCGGGGGTGATGAGTGCACGTCGCTGTGCGTGTCGGCGCGGCTGTGGAGGGAGCTGACGGACGGGCGGGAGGTGCGTTCCGCCGTGTACGTGGACGGCGGGCTCGACCTGGCCCACCGCCGCCTGCTGGCCGCCGCGCGCACGGGCGACGTGCCGTACGCGCTGACCGAGGCCCTGCTCGCCCTGCTCGGTGCCACCCTGCGCGCCTCCGTCGCGCCGGGTGAAGGTGCGGCGGGCGCCGGTGCCGGGGGCGCCGGTGCGCCGGGCAGCGGTGCGGCGGAGGCGATCGTCGAGCGCGCGAGGGAGGCGATCGACGCCGGTCATCCCGCCGCCGCCGGGCTCGTCCCGCTGGCCGCGCTGCTGGACGTGTCGCCGTTCCGGCTCAGCCGGGCCTTCACCGGCGTCGTCGGCGTCTCCCTCACCCACTACCGCAACCGCGTGCGGGTGGGCCACGCCCTCGACCGGCTGGAGCAGGGCGAGACCAGCCTGGCCGCGCTCGCCGCCGACCTGGGCTTCGCCGACCAGGCGCACCTGACCCGCACCGTACGCCGCCACCTCGGCCACACGCCCGCCGCGCTGCGCCGCCAGCTCGCCCCGGAGAGGACCTTCTCATGATCGTCGACGAGTCGCTCCTCATCCCGGCCCCGCCCGAGCGCGTGTGGCGCGCCCTGACCGACGCGCTCGACCGCGCCGAGTGGTGGGGCTACATCGACCTCGACGTCACCCCGGGCGGCAAGGTCGAGGAGCGCTGGAGCGACGACTCCGGCCACCCGATGCTCACCCAGGGCGTGGTGACGGAGGTGGAGGAGGGCCGGATGTTCCGCTTCACCTGGTCCGACACCGACCGTCCCGTCGCGACCGCCGTCGAGATCACCCTGACCGCGGCCGAGACGGGCACGGTGGTCCGGGTGCTGGAGTCCGGCTGGGACAACCTCCCCGGCGGACCCGCCGCCGGCTGGCGCATCCACCTCACCAACCTGCGCCGCCACCTATCCCCGTGATCTGCCGGAGAAGCTTTCTCATGCGTTACGGCAGGCCGCCCCGCCCCCACCCGCCGCACCGCGCGGGCGACATTCCAGGAAACGGCCGTCCACCGCGCGTGGCAGCCCGCCGTGACGACCGCACCCTTGGCCCGCGACGTGGAAACCCCTCGTGCGGCACCCCACTCCTCGCCCTGCTCCCGGCAATGGCCTCCCGGCCCCGGCCTTTGGGTTACACGCTTCTTCAGCCGCGATGGGGTGGCAAGGACCCCTCTTGTGGTGGTTGAGGGTGGTGGCCTTTCAGGGGCCCGGGGCCGTAAGCTCCGTCGCGTGCGTGATCTGGGAGAGGACCCGCGTCCGGCGCGGGGCGCGGTGCGGGAGATCTACACGGTGGACCGGGCCGCGAGCCTGGCCTACTCCCCCGACCTGGACGGCCTGGCCGATCCCGGGGAGGTCGTCTGGGCCTGGGTGCCCTACGAGGAGGACCCGTCGCGGGGCAAGGATCGTCCGCTGCTGATCGTGGGCAGGAGCGGTCGCAGGCTGCTCGGGCTGATGGTGTCCAGCCGTGGGGACGACGGGCCCGAGTGGTTCCCGCTCGGCGCCTGGAACCGCGACGGCAAGCCGTCCTTCCTGCGGCTGGACCGCGTCTTCGTGCTGGACGAGGATGACATCAGGCGTGAGGGCGCGGTGCTGGACGGCGAGCGGTTCGCCCGCGTCGCCGCCCTGCTCAAGCGCACCCACGGCTGGGCCGCCGACGGTTAGGCCTGGCGCCACCCGGCGATCGTGCCCGCCTCGTGCAGGCAGTAGTCGGGGGCGCCTTCCAGCGCCTTCTCCTCGCCGCCGGGAGTGTAGGTGACGATGAGCCGCAGCGGGCGCCACGTGCTGTTGAACGTCGAGTGGTACGCGCCCGCCGGGATGTGGACGGTGTCACCCTCCTTGATCGGGAACGGCTCGCCGTCGCCGACCATCTGCGTGGCCTCGCCGGAGATCACGTAGATCACTTCCTCGGCGTCCGGGTGGTTGTGGCGCGCGTGGCCCTTGCCCGGGTTGACGATCACCTCGCCGAGCGTGGAGCCGGCGCCGGGGATGAGCGACGGTGTGACGAACCACTTGATCGACCCCCAGTCGAAGGTCATCGTCGTCACCCTGTCCGGACTTACCAGCATCAGACCTCCAGGTTCTTGAATGCGGCCACCTGCTCGGTGATGGCGCGCTCGGTCGGCAGACGTTCCACCGACGAGGCGCCGAAGAAGCCCGCCACGCCCTTGGTGTGGCGCAGGACGTGGGCGGCGTCGGCGGGTTCCGCGATGGGCCCGCCGTGGCACAGCACGATCACGTCCGGCCGCTCGGCCACCGCCGCGTCGCGCATCGCCTGTACGCGGGCCACCGCCTCATCCAGGGTGAGCGCGGTCCCGGCGCCGATGGAGCCCTTCGTGGTCAGGCCCACGTGCGGGACGAGCACGTCGGCCCCGGCCCGTGCCATGGCCCGCGCCTGGTCCTCGTCGAAGACGTAGGGGGCGGTCACCAGGTCGCGTTCGTGGGCCAGCCGGACCATCTCGACCTCCAGGTCGAAGCCCATGCCGGTCTCTTCGAGGTTCTGCCGGAAGACCCCGTCGTACAGGCCGACGGTCGGGAAGTTCTGCACGCCCGCGAATCCCATGGCCTTCAGCTGGTCGAGGAAGAGCGGCATGATCCGGAACGGGTCGGTGCCGCACACGCCCGCCAGCACCGGCGTGTCGCGCACCACGGGCAGGACCTCCGCGGCCATGTCCACGACGATCTGGTTGGCGTCCCCGTACGGCAGCAGCCCCGCCAGCGAGCCGCGCCCGGCCATCCGGTAGCGGCCGGAGTTGTAGATGATGATCAGGTCGACGCCGCCCGCCTCGGCGCACTTGGCCGACAGGCCCGTCCCGGCGCCCGCGCCGATGATCGGCCTGCCGTCCCCGACGGTACGGCGCAGCCGTTCCAGAACCGTCTGCCTGTTCACTGGTCCCCCTTGATCAGCAGGTGGAGCCGGTCGGCCATGGCGCGGCCGAACTCCGGGTCGTTGATGTGCGCGGCCAGGCGCACGGTCCGCGGGTGGGCGGCCAGCGCGGCGAAGGCCGCCGCGTCCGCCGCCGGGTCGTGGAAGGGCATCCCGGGCGCGTCGAGTGCGGAGACGCCGCCCTCCGGGATGAACAGCACCGCCGGCCCGCCGGCCCGCGCGAGCTTGGCGGCGATCTCCCGGCCCAGCTCCGCCATCTCGGCCTCGGTGGTGCGCATGAGCGTGACGGCCGGGTTGTGCGCGTAGAGCGTGCGATCGGCGAACCGCTCCGGCACGGTGTCGCGGGGGCCGAAGTTGACCATGTCCAGCGCGCCGGGGGCGACGACCTGCGGGACGCCGTGCCGTCCGGCGGCGGTGAGCCGGTCGGGGCCCGCCGAAAGGACGCCGCCGACCAGTTCGTCGGCCAGCTCGGTGGTGGTGAGGTCGAGAACCCCGGCCAGCATGCCACTCCCGGCCAGGCCCTCCAGGGCGCGCCCGCCGGAGCCGGTGGCGTGGAAGACGAGCACCTCGTAGCCGAGCTCGTCGAGCCTGGCCCTGGCCGCGTCGACGGCCGGGGTGGTGACGCCGAACATCGAGGCCCCGACCAGCGGCCGGTCTCCGTCGTGTGCCGGGCCGCGCGCCGCGTACTCCTTGGCCATGCCCGCGACGGCGGCGGCGGCGTTGCCCAGGATCGCGCGGGACACGCGGTTGATGCCCGCGATGTCCACGACGGAGTACATGAGCGTGACGTCCTTGGCCCCGACGTACGGCGTGACGTCGCCGGAGGCCATGGTCGAGACGATGAGCTTGGGCAGGCCGATCGGCAGGTCGCGCACGGCCCGCGCGGCGATCGAGGAGCCGCCGCTGCCGCCGACGGCCAGCACGCCGTCCACCCGTCCCGCCCGGTGCAGATCCGCCAGGACCCCGGCCGCCCCCTCCCCCATCGCGGTGACGGCCGCGCCCCGGTCTCCCGCCGCCCGCAGTGCCTCCAGATCGGCTCCGGCCAGCGAGGCCACCCGGGCGGCGGGGAAGTCGGCCGCGAGCCCGGACGGCCCCACGCCCGTGTCGACCACGATCACCTCGCTGCCCAGCCCGGCGAGGCGCTCACGCAGCCAGGAATACTCCGGCCCTTTGGTGTCCAGCGTTCCGATCAGTACCACTGCCATGTGACCGACGTTATCCCCGCTGCGATCATCTTGGTATGAGGGTTGTGGTGATCGGCAAGGGAATCGCGGGAGCGAGCGCCGCCTACCACCTGAGCCGCCGCGGGGTGGCGGTGACGGTGGTCGACGCCGGGCTGGCCGGGCAGGCGACGGAGGCGGGGGCGGGGATCGTCTGCCCGTGGGTGGACCACGAGGACGACGCCGCCTGGTACGAGCTGGCACGGGCGGCCGCCCGGCACTACCCGGAGCTGGCGGAGCCGGTCGGCGCCGGATACGCGCGGGTCGGAGCGCTGCTGGTGGCCGGGGACCGGGCGGAACTGGAGCCGGTACACCGCCTGCTCGCGGGCAGATATCCGGACGCGCCGGAAATGGGAGAGATCACGGAGGTCCCGGACCCCGAGGCGCTCTTCCCGCCCCTGGCCCCCGGCCTGAGCGCCCTGCACGTGCCCGGCGCGGCCCGGGTGGACGGCCGCGCCGTCAGGGACGCGCTCCTCGCCGACGCCGTGGCCCGCGGAGTCGCGCTCCTCCACGGCCGCGCCGAACTCCTGCCCGACGGAACCGTCATGCTCCACCACGACGCTTCACCCGGCGAGGGCGTGCCTCTGCCAGCCGACGCCGTGGTCGTGGCCGCGGGTGCCTGGACGGGCCGGGTGTGCGCGCCGCTCGGGACCGACCTGCCGGTCAGGCCGTGGCGGGGCCAGATCGTGCACGCCGTGCTCGACGGGGTGGACACCTCGGGCTGGCCGATCGTGCTGCCGCGGCGCGGGCCGTACCTGCTGGGCTTCCCCGGCTCGCGGGTGGTCATGGGGGCGACGCGGGAGGACGCCGGCTTCGACGCGCGGGTGACGGTGGCGGGGCTGGCGGACGTGCTGTCTTCCGGGGTACGGCTGGCGCCCGGCCTCGCCTCGGCGAGCGTCGCCGAGACCCGGTCGGGGCTGCGACCGGTGATGGACGGCGAGCGCCCGCTCATCGCCCGCCTGAACGGAAAGGTGGTCGCGGTCACCGGCCTCAGCGCCTACGGGCTGACCGCGGGGCCCTATGCCGGGATGCTGGCCACATCGCTGGTTCTGGGCGAAACGCCGGAGATTGACCTGGGGCCTTATGCGGTCGTTCCCGGCGTATGATCGTCTTCTCCCCGCTCGTGATCATGTGGGGAGAGCTGGGTGCGGGTGCCGGTACTGCTGGTGGTGTTGCTCGCGGCGGGCGCGTGCGGTGAGGCCGCCGCTCCCGGGTCACCGGCCCGCGCGCCCGCCTGGGACGTCGAGCAGGCGGACATGTGGCGCTCGACCGTCGCGCTGCCGGGCGTGGCGTGGCCCGGCGTGTCGCCGTCAGCCGTGGAGCGGCCGGACGTGGTGTGGCCGGACGTGGAGCCGGACATCGAGCGGCCGGGCAGCGAGCGGGCGGGCAGCGAGCGGGCGGAAGGTGAACGGCCGGAAGGTGAACGGCCGGATGGACGGCCCGGAGGGGAGCGCACCGCGGCGGACGGACCCGAGCCCGGCAAGCGGGTCAAGGTCCCCTTCTCCGCCTCGGGCCGCTACACCGTGGTCAAGGGCCGGGCACGGCCGCGCCCCGGACGCGCCCCGGCGGTGCGGTACAGGGTCGAGGTGGAGCGCGGCCTCCCCTTCGACCCCGGGGAGTTCGCCGAAGCCGTCCACCGTACGCTCAACGACCCACGCGGCTGGGGCCGCTTCCGGCGCGTCGCCCACGGCCCGGTACGCCTGAGCGTGGCCCTGACCAGCCCCAGCCTGACCGACCGCCTCTGCCTCCCGCTGAACACCGGCGGCGACCTGTCCTGCTGGGACGGCCACCGCTCGGTGATCAACGCGGTCCGCTGGGCCAGAGGCGTCCCTCATTACCGCGGCGACCTGGACCGCTACCGCCACTACGTGATCAACCACGAGGTCGGCCACGGCCTGGGCCACGGCCACCGCTCCTGCCCGGGCAGAGGCCGCCTGGCCCCGGTGATGCTCCAGCAGTCCAAGTCCCTGGACGGCTGCCGCCCCAACCCCTGGCCCCGCCCCTGACCTACCCGGCCGGCCAGTGGATCGGACCCACGGCGCGCGGCGACCCCAGGCGGTGCCTCCCGCCTCAGGACGCGAAACGCGGATGAGCACCGATCCCGGCCAAGCGTAAGTTTGGTACATGACGACGATCTCCACGGGCAAGCTGACCGGTCGGACCACCGACGACGTCACCTCCTTCCTCGGCATCCCCTACGCCGAAGCCCCCTTCGGACCGAACCGGTTCGCGGCGCCCGTCCCGGCCGGTCCGTGGGAGGGCACGTTCGAGGCCGTGCGGTTCGGCCCGGCGCCGCCGCAGCCGCCGATGCTGCCGGGGGTCGCGCCGTGGAGCTCCGCGGACGGCCTGGACTGCCTGTCGGTCAACGTCTGGACGCCCGATCCGGGCGGCTCCGGCCTGCCGGTGATGGTGTGGATCTACGGCGGCGCCTACCTCATCGGCACCGCCGGCCTGCCCGAGTACGACGGGACGCGGCTGGCCCGCGAGGGCGTCGTGGTGGTGACGTTCAACCACCGGGTCGGCATGGAGGGGTACGGCCTCATCGAGGGGGCACCGGCCAACCGGGCGCTCCTGGATCAGGTGCAGGCGTTGCTCTGGGTGCGGGAGAACGTCGCGGCGTTCGGCGGCGATCCCGGCAACGTGACCGTGTTCGGGGAGTCGGCCGGGGCGGGGGCGGCGGCCTGCCTCATGGCGATGCCGTCGGCGGCGGGGCTGTTTCGCCGGGTGATCGCGCAGAGCGTGCCGGCGCCGTTCTACACCCCGGAGCTCGCGGCCCGGATGACCGCGGGGATCATGGCCAGGGCGGGCGGCTCGCCGTACGAGCGCAGCCCCGAGGAACTGCTCGCGGCCGTGCACGACTTCTCCAGCCTCGACCTGCGCGGGAACACCGCGGAGTGGGGCGCGAGCGGCATCGCCGAGATGCCGTTCGCGCCCGTCGTGGACGGCGAGGTGCTGCCGGAGACGCCGTGGGAGGCGCTGGCCGACGGCGCGGCCTGTGACGTGGACCTGCTCGTGGGATTCACCCGCGACGAGTACGCGCTGTTCATGGCGATGGGCGAGGGCGGGGACACCGCGGCGGCGTTGAAGACGCTCGCGCCGCCGCAGGCCGGCGTCGTGTACCGCACCGCCTACCCGGAGGCCGAACTGCAGCTGCGGCTCATGTCCGACTGGCTGTTCAGGATGCCGAGCACGCTGCTGGCCGACGCGCACACCGGCCCGACCTACGCCTACGAGCTGACCTGGGCGCCCACCGCCCTCGGCGCCTGTCACGGGCTGGACGTGCCGCTCACGTTCGGCACGCTCGACTCGGAGCTGGCCCGGCTGCTCACCGGCGGCTCACCCGAGGCGGAAGGGCTGTCGGCGCAGTTCCGCACGGCCTGGACGCGCTTCGCCGCCACGGGCAGTCCGGGCTGGCCGGAGTACGAGCCGGTCAACGCGATGACGCATCTGTTCGACGTGACGCCGTCGGACGTCGGCGACCCGGAGTCCGCGACCCGGGCCCTCTGGTCGGAGGCCGGCTTCCACGCCATGACCTGACCCTCGCGCTCGCCACAACCTATCGCGATATATCTTCGAGAGAGAGTTGACTATGCAAGGAGTGTGACATGGCGGGATTGCGGACGGCACGGCGCCTGCTCGTGGGAGGGGCCGCCCTGGCCGCGGCCGGATGGGCGCTGCGGGACGTGCCGGCCGAGCTCGGGGCGCGGCCGCTGATGTCGGGGCCCGAGCGGTCGGCCAGGATGCGGCGCTCGCCGCAGTTCAAGGACGGCACGTTCTTCAACCCGATGCCCGAGCCGACCCACACGGGCCGGCCCGACCCCGGCATGCTGGCGGAGCTGACGCGCGACCGGACCCAGCGCAGGCCGGCCGGGCTGATCCCGGTGCTGACGCCGCCGCCGGGCGAGCCGGCCGCCGAGGGCCTGCGGGCCATCTGGTACGGCCACGCCTCCACGCTGATCGAGATCGAGGGCAAGCGAGTCCTGTTCGACCCGATCTGGAGCAACCGCCCCTCGCCCTCGCAGCTGGTGGGCCCGCGGCGCCACCACCCGGTGCCGGTCGAGCTGGGCCAGTTGCCGCAGGTGGACGCGATCGTGATCTCGCACGACCACTACGACCACCTGGACATGGCGACGGTGCGGCGGCTGACCAGCTCCCAGAAGGCGCCCTTCCTCGTGCCGCTGGGCATCGGGGCGCACCTGGAGCGCTGGGGCGTGCCGCTGTTCCGGATCATCGAGCTGGACTGGGACGAGGAGGCGGTGGTCGCCGGGCTGCGCTTCGTCTCCACGGCCGCCCGGCACTTCTCCGGCCGCTCGCTGACCCGCAACGACACGCTGTGGGGCTCGTGGGTGGTGGCCGGCCGGGACAAGCGCGTCTTCTACGCCGGCGACTCCGGCTACTTCGAGGGTTACCGGGGTATCGGCGCCGCGCACGGCCCGTTCGACCTGGCGCTCATGCCGATCGGCGCCTACAGCCCCGCCTGGCCGGACATCCACATGAACCCGGAGGAGGCGGTCAACGCCACCATCGACCTCGGCGCGGCGCTGATGCTGCCGGTGCACTGGGCGACGTTCACGCTGGCGCTGCACCCGTGGGGCGAGCCGGTGGACCGGTTGTGGCGCGAGGCCAAGGCACGTGAGGTCAAGATCGTGGTGCCGCGGCCGGGCGAGCTCGTCGACACCGCCGACGCGCCGGCCCTGGACACCTGGTGGGAGATGCTGGCCTAGACGGCGGGGGCGGCGGTCTGGTCCGAATCCTGCCAGTGCCCACGGGGCGGGCGCTGCTTGGCTGGACTCCCATGTCCACCACACCACTCGTCCGCCGGCTCGCCGTCGCCGCCCTCACGCTGGGCATCTTCAGCATCGTCACCAGCGAGATCCTGCCCATCGGCCTGCTGACGTCCATCGGCGCGGACTTCGGTCTCACCGATGGCGTCACCGGGCTGACGATGACGCTGCCCGGCATCGTCGCCGCGCTCGCCGCCCCGGCGCTCACGCTGGCCACGGCCCGCCTCGACCGCCGGGTGATGTTGTGCGCGATGATGGCGCTGCTGGCCGCCGCCGACGTGCTGGCCGCCGTCGCGTGGTCCTACGAGGCCATGCTCGTCTCCCGGATTCTCGTCGGGCTCACGATCGGCGGGTTCTGGTCCGTGGGCGCCGGCCTCGCCGGGCGCCTCGTACCGCCCGCGGCCGTGGGCACCGCGACGGCGCTGATCTTCTCCGCGGTGCCGCTCGGCTCGGTGCTCGGCGTGCCCGCCGGCACGCTCATCGGCCACGCCGCGGGCTGGCGGGCGGCCTTCGCCGTCCTGGCGGGACTGGCCGTGCTCGTCCTGGCCGCGCTGCTGGTCCTGCTCCCGCCGCTGCCCGCCGACCGGATCACCGCCGCCGGAACGCTGATGGCGCTTCTGCGCCGCCGCGGCACCGCGATCGCCCTGCTTTCCACCTTCCTGGTCGTCCTCGCCCACTTCGGCGCCTACACGTACGTGACGCCGTTCCTGGAGCAGGTCACGCGGCTGCACCCGGCCGCCGTCAGCTCCGTCCTCCTCCTGTACGGCGCCGCCGGCGTGGCGGGGAACTTCGCCGCGGGCAGGGCGGTCACCACGCATCCCCGCGCCACCTTCACCGCGGCCGGCGCCCTCATCGCGGCCGCCACCCTGCTGCTTCCCGTCATCGGCGGCACTGCCTGGGGCGCGGTCGCCCTGCTGGCCCTGTGGGGCCTGGCCTACGGCGCCGTCCCGGTCTGCTCGCAGGCCTGGTTCGCCCGCGCCGCCCCCGACGCGCCGGAGGCGGCCACGGTCGTGTTCACCAGCTCGTTCCAGGCCACCTTCGCGCTCGGCGCGCTGTCCGGCGGCATGGTCGTGGACGCGCTGGGCGTCAGCGCGGTGATGCTCGGCGCCGGGGTGGCCGCCCTCGCGATGGCCGTGTCCCTGTGGACGCTCACCCGTTAGGGCGACTGCGGCAGCTTCACCGATCCGCGTTTCGGGGCGGGGGCCGACGGCGGCGGCACGACCGGCCCGATGTCGCCGTCGGGCGCCTCGTCCAGGTCCACGATCACCGGCGCGTGGTCGCTCGGCCCCGTGCCCTTGCGCGCGTGCCGGTCGACCCAGGCCGCCCGCACCCGCCCCGCCACCGGATCGGAGGCCAGCACCAGGTCGATGCGCATCCCGAGATCCTTGTGGAACATGCCCGCCCGGTAGTCCCAGTAGGTGAACACCCGCTCCTCCGGCCACCGCTCGCGTACCACGTCGTGCAGCCCCAGCTCCCGCAGTCCGGCCAGCGCCGCCCGCTCCGGCGGCGTCACGTGGGTCTGCCCCTCGTAGGCGGCCGGGTCGAAGACGTCGGCGTCGGCGGGCGCGATGTTGACATCGCCGCACACCATCGCCTCGACGGGACCGAGCCGCACCACCTCGCGCAGCGCGGCCAGCCATTCGAGCTTGTACCGGTAGTGGTCGTCGTCCGGTGTGCGCCCGTTCGGCACGTACACCGAGTGCACCCGCACTCCCCCGCAGGTCGCCGCCACCGCCCGCGCCTCCTGGTGCGGGAAGCCGGGCGCCGCGGCCAGCCCGGTGACCACGTCGTCGAGGCCCGCTCTGGACAGGATCGCCACGCCGTTCCAGCGGGGCTCGCCGTGCGCGGCCACCTCGTAGCCGCGCGCGGCCAGTTCCTCGCCGAGCAGGTCGGCGAAGGCCTGGTCGGCCAGCTTGGTCTCCTGAAGGCAGACGACGTCGGGGCGGCGCTGATCCAGCCAGGGAAGCAGACGGGGCAGCCGCTGTTTGACCGAGTTCACGTTCCAGGTCGCTACTCGCACCCGATCCACGATATCCGGGATTCACGATCAGCTCTCCCCGGGCAAACCCCGGCTCATAGGCTGGTCCCCTTCACACTGCGGGAGAGCGATGACCTTCGGATGTGCGGGAAACCTGCCTGATGAGGACTCCGGCTTCATCGGACGGCTCGGCGTGCTCGCCACTGTCAGACGGCACCTGACCGAGGCGCGGCTGGTCACGTTGACGGGCCTCGGCGGCGTCGGCAAGACCCGCACGGCGCTGCGTCTGGCCCACGAGAGGCACGGCCGCCACCAGGACGGCGTCTGGTTCGCCGACGTGTCTGCGGTGACGGACCCGTGCCTGGTGAGGCCCATGATCGAGGCGGCGCTGAATACCGGTTCGCTGTCCGAATGGGCGGGCGGGCGGCGCGGGCTGCTCGTGCTCGACGGCTGCGAGCGGGTCGCGCCGGTCTGCGCCCAGGTGGCTGGGGAACTGCTGGGGGCGGCTCCGGGGCTGCACGTGCTGGTCACCAGCCGGGTGCCGCTGGGCCTACCGGATGAGCGGGTGGTCGCGCTGGCGCCGATGGAGACGGCGGGCGCGGACAACGAGGCCGTGCGGTTGTTCGCGGCCCGGGCCCGCTCCGTGCAGCCCGGCTTCGAGCTGGACGAGCTCACCGTCACCTCGGTGGCCGAGCTGTGCGCCCGCCTGGACGGCATCCCGCTGGCGATCGAGCTCGCCGCGCTGCGGCTGACGAGCATGACGGTGAACGGCGTCGCCGCCGGGCTGAAGGACCGCTTCGCCCTGCTGACCGGACCGGCCGACGGCCGGAGCCTGCATGACTCCCTGACCCGCAGCTACGACCTGTGCGAGCCGGCCGAGCGGCTGCTCTGGGCCCAGCTTTCGGTCTTCGCCGGCGACTTCGACCTCGAGGCCGCTCGCTTCGTGTGTGGGGAGGAGATCGACGGCCTGGTCGAGGCCCTGGTGGACAAGTCTGTCCTGCTCATCAGGACCGACTATCCGGGCACCCGCTACAAGCTGCTCGGCACGCTCGCCGAGTACGGCGCGACGCGGCTGGACGACAGCCGCCAGATCCGCCACCGCCACCTGCTCTACTACCTCGGCCTCGCCACCCGCAGCGATCAGGACTGGTCAGGCCCGCGCCAGATGTACTGGTTCGAGCGCATGCGCCAGGAACACGACAACGTCCGGGTGGCGCTGGAGCATGCCCTGCACACCCCCGACGAGGCCGTGCTGGCACTGAGACTGCTGTCGTCGCTCTGGTTCATGTGGGTGTGCTGTGGTTTCGCCGGTGAAGGCCGGAGATATCTGGAACGCGCGCTGGACGCCAACCCCGAGCCGAGCCGGGAGCGCTGCAAGGCCATGTGGGTGCTGTCGTACGTGCGCAGCGCCCAGGGCGACAGCATGGGCGCGATGTCGATGGCCGAGCTGTGCGGCGAGGAAGCGCGGCAGATCAAGGACACGAAGGCGGTGATCCTGTCGTCCAAGATGCAGGGCACCGCCGCCCTGCTCCAGGGGGAACTCAAGCAGGCCAGCGAGCTGCTGGAGGTGGCCATCGAGTTCATCGCCGAGAGCGGGGAGCTCAACCCCGGCTTGCTGCCCGCCGTCGTCGAGCAGTCGATCGTGCTGACCAAACAGGGGGCGCTCAAAGAGGCAGAGTCGCTCCTGCTGGAGTGTCTGCTCACGTGCGAGGAACGGGGAGAGCTGTTTGTTGGGTCCTACGCGTACTGGGCTTTGGCGGACGCGCGCCTGGCCATGGGCCGGTGCCAGGAGGCATTGGGCGATGTCCGGAAGGCGCTGCGGCTCAAACGCCCGTTCCACGACATCCTGGGCATGCTGATCGCGCTGGAGACGGCCGCCGGGATCTACGCCGCCCTGGGGCAGCCCACGGTCTCGGTGCGCCTGCTCGGCGCGCTCGAGGAGAACTGGAAGGCCGCAGGCCTGCCGATGCTGGGCGCGCCGTGGCTCACCGACGACCACGAGGCGCTCACGCGGAAGTGCCGCGAGGCGCTGGGCGAGAACGCCTACCAGAAGGCGTTCGACTCCGGCATGCCGCTGGACCTTGCGGAGGCGACCGCCTTGGCGCTGGGGACGCGTCCCGCGGGCGAGCTGACGGAGCTGAAGATCAGAGTCGCCGGCCCGGCGGGCACCGCGCTTACCGAGGCCGCGGTCGAGCGGGTGGCGCGCGCCTTCGGCTTCACCCTGCTGGTCGAGGAGGGCGACGGCGGCACCACCTACGGCCTGGTGCCCCGCGACGACGGCGAGGGCGTCCCGGCCGAGCAGCGCCTGGAGGAGATGGACCGCCGTCTGCGGGAGGATCCGCCCCGGGCGCCTTCGGTCGCCAGGCTGGTCACCGTGCTGCGGAACACGGGTCCCGCCGTGGTGCTGATCGAGCGGACCCTCATCGTGCACGCCCAGGGAAGGATCACCACCCGCCGCCTGTCATCGGCCGAACAGGCGTTCCTGCGCAGCCGCCCGCGGCTTTTCGACGACCCGGACGGGCTGGTGGCCGAGTTTCGGCAGCTCGCGACGGAGTCGGCGGTGGACGCCTCCCCGCAGGCGGGGCGCGACTACGACCAGGGGATCGCGGCCGAGCTCGGTGTTCCCGTCGCCGTCGCGATCAAGGGGTGGGGCGACCCTGAAGGCCTGGAGATCACGCTGAACACCCCGGTCTGGACCAAACGGGGTTACACCGACTGCAATCTCGCGGCGCTGCTGATCAAACCGCTCCCGGGCACCAGCACGCCGCCGCGCAAGGTGATCGCGAAGGTGTGCCCGCCGGGTCCGCTCTCCCGTGAGTACTCCCGTCACCGGCTCGCGCTGGAGGTGAGCGTGCCGGGTTTCCGGGACAAGCACCTTGTCGGCCTGCTGCCTCATCCGCCGTACATCACCGACACTGGCGGGTATGTGTACTTCCAGGAGCCCGCCGGCGGAAGCCTCACGGACATGGTGCAGATGGCCGAGCTGACCGCGCCTCACGAGCTCGTCCCGGTGTTCCAGCGCGTCATCAAGGGCGTCATGTCCGAGTGGAACCCGTACCCACCCGAGGTGCACGCGGATCTGGATTCGGAGGGCTACCTGCGCGCCGAACTGGGCGCGCGGTTCTGCGACGGCGCGAAGCTGCACACCTGGGCGCGGGAGTGCGGGCTGCTGGAGCCGGAGCGGAGCTGGATCTGGTTCTCCGGCGACCGGTCGGCGAAGGTGCTGCCCAACCCCCTGGCCATGGTCGCGGGGACCGTCGTCGGTCGCCACCATGTCCAGCACCTGCGCGGCTTCTCCCATGGTGACCTCCACCACGGAAACGTCCTGGTCCCCCGCGCGCACACGGGCGAGCTCAAACCCGATCTGTTCCGGCTCATCGACCTGACCACGTTCGAGAAGGCCGCCTCGTTGTCCCGGGACCCGGCGGAGCTGCTTCTGTCGCTCATCGCCAAGCAGGTTCCGCAGCCCCGGGAGGCTCTGCTCGATCTGATCGCGCGCGGCAAGGGGAAGGACAACCTGGTCGCGCCCCTGGTCCGCGTCCTTTACCACGACAAGCTCGTGCCCCTGGGGTTCCGCGACGACTGGCGACACCAGCTCCTGCTGTCTCTCCTGGCCGCCGCGCTGACCCACTGCACCTTCGCCGACGTGGACGAGCACCTCAAGTGGTGGTTCTTCCGGCTGGCCGCCCGCTGTGGCGCCGCGTATCTGCGGAGCACCGCGTCGTGGGACCCGCCCGCGACGGCCGTGCCCCAGCAGCTCCGGCCGGAGCACATGCGGGGCTTCGAGATGCGCAAACGCTGAACGCGTCTTTTTACACACTCCCTGGGCTGAACCCGGGCGGTGCCCGTCCCGTACAACCGGGCGCCACCACGCAGAACCCTCAGCCAAAGGACCGATCATGAAGAAGCTCGTCGTCCCCGGCCTGGCCGTGGCCGCCGCCCTGACCGCCTCCTCCCTGGTCACCGCCCCCGCGCAGGCGACCACCACCCCGGTCTTCCTCGCCGCGACGCTCACCGGCGCCAACGAGGTTCCCACGCCGGGCCAGAAGGCCGGCGACCGCGACGGGCGCGCCGTCGCCGTCTTCCGCGTCCACGGCAACCGGGTCGACTACGCCATCCGCTGGAACCGGGTGGCCGCCCCGACCGCGTTCCACATCCACCAGGGCAGGGCCGGCAGGAACGGCGAGGTGAAGATCCCGTTCTTCGGCGCCGCGCTGCCCGGCAACCTCACCGCCGTCAAGGGCGCGGTGACCGTCAACGACCTCGGCCTGCTGCGCCGCATCACCGGAAGGCCCGGGAACTGGTACGCCAACCTGCACACCGCCGAGTTCGGCGGCGGCGCCGTGCGCGCCCAGCTCCAGCGCGTCCGCCCGGTCTCCCTGGACTCCGTGCTCGCCCACGGCTCCGGCCGTACGCTGACCTCGGTGGCGACCGGCGCGCAGGAGGTGCCCGCCCCCGGCCAGAAGGTGGGCGACCGGGACGGCCGCGCCGCGTGGCTGGTGTGGGCCCGGGGCACCCGGGTCGCGTTCGCCACCGCGTGGGCCAGGATCGGCGCGCCCACCAACGGGCACATCCACCGCGGCGCCAGGGGCGAGAACGGCCCGGTCGTGGCCGACTTCTTCGGTGACCCCAAGGGCCTGCCCGCCTCGATCACCGGCGTGGCGGGCACGACGAGGGCCAAGGCCGGCGTGGTGCGGGGCATCAACAGGAACCCGGGGAACTGGTACACGAACCTGCACACCAAGGAGTTCCCCGGCGGCGCCGTGCGCGGCCAGCTCCACCGCGGCGGCTGGTAGCCCCCGTCAGCGCACCCGTCCCCGCGGCTTCAGCCGGATGCCCGGCAGCTCGGGGGCGGGCAGCGGTTCCCCGTCGAACCCGCGCACCACGCCGAACCCGCTGCCCCGCATCCATTCCTCGCGGTAGGCGGCGATGTCGTCATGGGAGCGGCCGACGAAGTTCCACCACATGACGATCTCCTCCGCGAACGGCTCGCCGCCGATCAGCAGCACCCGCCCGCGCCCCTCCAGCACGATCCGCTCACGGCCCGGCGGCAGGTAGAGCAGGGGGCCGGCGGGGAGCTGCTCGACCGCGCCGTCGAGCAGCAGCAGCCCATGCTCGAACCCCGGCTCGACCGCCAGCTCGGCCCGCCCGTCCACCGAGACCTCCGCGCCGATCAGCGGCGTGTAGGCCGTGGCCGGGGACGGCCCGCCCATCAGCACGCGGGATCGGTGGCCCGGTCCGTCCAGCACCGGCAGCTCCGCGTGGTGCTCGAACGCCGGTTCCACGCGCCGATGCTCCTCGGGCAGCGCCACCCACAGCTGTACCCCGTGCAGCGTGCCGCCCTCCGCGGACTCCTCCGCGTGCGAGATGCCGCGCCCGGCGGTCATCAGGTTGAGCTGGCCCGGCCGGACCGCCCGCAGGCTGCCGAGGCTGTCGCGGTGCAGCACCTCACCCTCGACCAGCCAGCTCACGGTCTGCAGCCCGGTGTGCGGGTGGGGCGGGACCCGCATCGCCACCGCCTCGGGGCCGTAGGCGTCGACGAAGCACCAGGCGCCGATCATGCGGCGCCGTACATGGGGAAGGGTGCGGGTCACGCTCATCGCGCGCGGCCCGCCCAGCGGGACCGCGCGCCCGCTCAGCAGCTCCGCCCCCGTCGCGCCGTCCGCCGCGCAGACGACCTCCTGCGGGTCGCGTTCCAGGTTGCTCACACCCTGACGCTACAGCGACGCCCTGTTCTCAGTAGACCGAGATGTGAGGGTGGTCGTAGTGGTTGGCGGTGGTGCCGCCCCGGTCGGTCATGGTGCGCCACTGGCCGGTGCGCACGTGCCAGATGCGCTGGCGGTAGATCACGTACATGATGCCGAGGCGCTTGGCGTTCTTGACGACCCACGCGCAGATCTCGTTGCCGCGGGCGATCTCGGCGGCTGAGGGCATGGCGCCGCCCCGGCTGAGCATGAAGTCGCAGGCCCGGCCGAGGGGGTGCTCGCCGCCGTCGCGGATCGAGCGGTAGCAGCCGATGCCGAACGGCACCTCGAAGCGCTCCTGGACGAGCTGTTTGACCAGGCGCATGCGCGGGGTGATGTTGTCCTCACCGGCGGGCAGCTGCGGGACGAAGGTGCCGTCGCGGCGGGAGCCGGGCACGTCGTGAAGCTGCTCGATCTTGTCGCGCATCTTCTCGATCAGCTTCTCGGCCTTCTTCTTGCGGGACTCCAGGTCCTCGACGGTCGCGCGCAGCTCCTCCTCCTGGGCCGCCGACTCCTCCTGGGCGCGCTGGAACTCATCGCGTACCTGAGCGAAGCCCCGCAGCCTGGCGTTCTGGACGTCGACCACGTGGCGGTTGAGCGCGAGCCTGTTGAGCAGGGACGCCGGGTCGCCGCCGCCGCTGAACATGTTGGCCAGGTTGGGCTCGCCGCTGATGTACTGGGTGGTGCCCATGAGGCGGAGGTTGGTGGCCTCGCGGTCGTAGACGGCCTGGGCGCCCTTGAAGCGTTCGCGGGCCGCCTTCTCGGTCTTGTCGACCTTCTGCAGCTCGACGCGGCTGCTGTAGTAGTCGGTGATGAGCTTGTCCGACTCCTTCTGGAGGGCGGCCAGCTCCTTCTTGAGCTGCTTCACCGTCGGTTTGGGCTTGGCCGAGGCCGGTATCGGGGCCACGGCGAGCGCCACCACCGCCGTCAGCGCCGCGAGTTTTCTCCACAGCGGCCCGCGCCGCACGCCAGCGGGTGACGCAGCCGCCACGCTTCTCCTTCGACCGAGCCCACGGGCGGTCGCCGTTCCTTAACCGCAGGCCGGGGGCGCCCTCTGTCCGATCGAAGATAGTAGGGGATAGCGGCCGTTGAGGTGCAATCAGGTCATTCGGTATCGCGGCGGTGGCGGTTCCTGCCGGCCTGCCGCGCGGCGAGGTGGCGGCCCAGCAGTACCGAGCCGGGCAGCACGGCCATGCCCAGCAGGCTGCTGCCCAGGCCGAGGTCGAGGTCGGCGTCGAGCAGCTTGTTGCCGCCCTTGAGCACGGGCAGGTCCAGGGAGACCTTCAGCGACACCGACAGCAGCGGCTCGGGTTTCTTCTCCGGGGGCTTGCCGCCCGAGGGCTGGGACTGCGTCGCGGGCGGCGGGGTGACCTTGGTGGGCTCGCCTTTGGTCGGCGTGTCCTTGGTGGGCGCGTCCTTGGTGGGCGCGGGGCCGTGGGTCGGTCCGGTGTCGCGGGCGGGGCTGCGGGTGGGCTCGGCGGTCCTGCCGGGGGTGCGGCTCGGCGCGGCCGTACGGCTGGGCTCGTGGGTGGGCCCCAGCGTCCGCGTCGGCTCCCCCGCCGCGGTGACCTCGTCCGGCGGTACGGCGGTGCCCACGCGGTCGCCCGCGTCGGTGATCGGCGGCGAGAAGGGTATGCCGGTGGAGGGGCCGGGTGTGCGCGAGGGTGTGGCGGCCGGCGGCGACAGCGGCGGCGCCGAGCTCACCGGAGGTAACGCGCGCGCGGTCTCGATCGGCGGGTCCTCGGCCCACATGACGAAGACGGAGACCACGGCGGCGGCCGTGGCCGTGATCAGCCCGCCGGCGATGGCGAACTTGGCCACCGGTGACAGCGCGCTGCGCGCGAACCCGGTCGCCACCTCGGCCCCCGCCGACGGCACCAGCGGCAGGAGCGCGATGTGCGGGACGGTCAGCAGCCCGAGCCCGGCGCGGCCGCGCCGCTCCCACCCGCTCCCGTACGCCCTGCCCGCCACCTCCTCCAGCTCGGCCAGGAAGGCCTGCGCGGACGGGGGCCGCTCGGCCGCATCCTTGGCCATGCCGAGCTCGACCAGCCCTCTGACCTGCTCGTCCACGTTGGCCAGCGGCGGCGGCACGTTCTGGTGCTGGTAGGCGAGGACGGCGGCGTCCTCGCCGGGGAACGGGCGGTGCCCGGTGAGGCACTCGAAGAAGACGACGGTGGCGGCGTAGACGTCGGTGGCGGGCCCGGCGGGGGCGTCCTCCCACTGCTCGGGCGCCATGTACGACGGCGTGCCCACGTAGGTGCCGGCCTCGCCGAAGCGGGTGGCGAGGCCGAAGTCGACGAGCTTGCTGACGCCGTCGGCGGCGACGATGACGTTCTCCGGCTTGAAGTCGCGGTGGGCGACGCCGAGTCCGTGGGCGGCGGCCAGGCCGGTGAGGGCGCCCTTGAGGACGGCGAGCGCCGCCTCGGGGCCGGTGGCGCCCTCGTGGGTGAGCAGGCGGCGCAGGGTGATGCCGTCGACCAGTTCCATGACGATCGCGGCGTCGTCCTCGCCCTCGACGTACTCGTAGAACCGGGCGGTGTGCGGGCTGTCCAGCGCGCCGATCACCCTGGCCTCGTCGCGGAACCTGGCGACGAACTCCTTGTCCTCACGGAGCCCGGGCGACAGGTGCTTGATCGCCACGGGTAAGCCGTCCGACGCCCGCACGGCCAGCATGACCTGGCCCGTGCCGCCGTGTCCGAGCTCGCGAATCTCCGTGTAGCCCGGAACCTGCATCGCGGAACCCCCTGGGCAAAAGATCCAGTATCCCGGACACTAGCCCGTATTGGCGGGCGGTACAACACGCTCCGTCGAGAAGCCGTGACGGGATCGGCAGAGCAGGTGTACGCCCGCCGCGCACCCCAGTCCCACCACGACCAGCCCCCACCAGGCCAGACCCGCCTCCAGCGCGGCCCCGGTCAGCACGTTGCCGGCCGCCACGCCGATGCCGGAGGCCGTGCTGTAGAGGCCGTAGTAGGTGCCGATCCGCTCGCCGCCGAAGCGCGCCACGGTGGCCATCTCGAAGGGGTAGACGATCATGCTGCCGAGCGTGAGCAGGACGGTGGCGGCCATCACCGCCACGCCGCCCGGGAGCCCGGCCGCCATGAGTCCGGGCGGCGCGAAGGCCAGGCCCATCAGCGCCAGCCCGCGGGTGATCGCCTGTCCGGGCGTCCAGCGCGCCGCCGCCCACGCGGTCACCTTCACCTGGCCGAGCATGGCCATCGCGCCGGACACCACGAAGATCCACACCGCCTGCTCCGGTACGGCCAGCGGCAAGCTGAGATACACCTGGAACCCGAGCACGTACGAACCGGTCATGGCCAGCGCGAACAGGCGGAACGCCCGGTCGCCGAACGCGCTGCGCCAGTCGGCCAGGATCGAGACGTCCGCGTCCGCCCGGCTGCCCCGCCGCGCCGGCAGCGCCCTGGCCTGGGCGAGCGCGAGCACCGCGAACAGCGCCGCCGCGCTCAGGCAGGTCAGGCGGAAGGCGACGGCGTTGAGCACCAGCCCGACGAGCGGCCCGGCCAGGATGCCGGTCTGGTAGAACACGTTGAACAGCGCGAACGCCTCCACCTTCCGCTCCCCCGCCTCCTGAGCCAGGTAGGCGCGGGCGGCGGGGTTGAAGAACGCCCCGGCCAGGCCCGTCAGCGCGGAGGCGGCCAGCAGCGCCGGCAGCGCCTCGACCAGGCCGAGCATCGCGAACCCCGCCGTGCGCAGGAGCAGGCCGGTGAGGATCATCGGCTTGTAGCCGAGCCGGTCGGCCAGGCTGCCGCCGAGCAGGAACAGGCCCTGCTGGCACAGGTTGCGCACGCCGAGCACCAGCGCCGCCGCCCACACCGCCAGGCCCAGGTCGCCGGTGAGGTGGGCGGCCAGGTACGGCATGAGCATGTAGAAGCCGACGTTGATGGTGAGCTGGTTGATCATGAGCAGCCGGATCGGCGTGCCGTAGCCGGACATCACGGCGTCGCTCCCGCCGGGCGGGTGACGGCGGCGCAGCGGGTCCAGCGCTCGGCTTCTGCCGCCGCCGGGTGCGGCAGCTCGTCCGGTTCCGGCTCGGGTTTGCCGTCGAGCAGGCCGTGCTCGGCGCAGTAGGCGTCGCCGTACACGGTGTCGAAGTAGCGCTCGGGACCGTCGGGGAAGACGGCGGCGATGCGGGTGCCCGGCGGCTCGCGCCGGGCCAGCCACGAGGCGACCAGCGCGACCGCGCCGACGCTCCACCCGCCGGTGGCGTAGCGGGCGGCGGCCAGGCGGCGGCAGGCCCACACGGCCTCGGCGGGCGCGACCCAGTGCACCTCGCGGAAGGCGTCGTAGGCGACGTTGGCGGGATGGATGCTGCTGCCGAGGCCGCGCATCAGGCGCGGCCTGGCGGGCTGGCCGAAGATGGTCGAGCCGACGGTGTCCACGCCGACCAGCCGCACGTCCGGGCTGTGGCCGCGCAGCACGCGGTGGATCCCGGCGCTGTGCCCGCCGGTGCCGACGCTGCAGACGAGCACGTCGACGCGGCCGAGCTGGGTGGTCAGCTCGGCGGCGAGCCCGGCGTAGGCGGCCGCGTTGTCGGGGTTGGCGTACTGGTCGGGGCAGTAGGCGCCGGGCTCGCCCGCCATGAGCTCGCGCACGCGGGCGCGCCGCGCGGCCTGCCAGCCGCCTTCCCGGTACGGCTCGGCCACGATCTCCAGCCGCGCCCCGTAGGCGAGCAGCAGGCGGCGCATGAGCGGCTCCATGCCCGGGTCGGCCACGAGCGTGACGGGATGACCGTGCGCCACTCCGGCCAGCGCCAGCCCGAGGCCGAGCGTCCCGCTGGTCGACTCGATGATCGGGGCGCCGGGCCGCAGGGCGCCGCGCCTGCGGGCCTCGGCCACCATGTGCAGGGCGGGGCGGTCCTTGATGCCGCCGGGGTTGTACCCCTCGAGCTTGGCCCAGAAGCCGCGCTCGCCGCCTGACCAGAGCTCGGGTATCCACAACACCGGGGTGTTGCCCACCAGTCCTGAAATATCCACTTGTTTCTCCTGTGCCGAGGTTCGGATGGACGCGCCGGGGGCGCTTCTACATCCGGCTCACGCACAGGAGGGCGAGCAGGGCGGCGGGCCGTACGGGCGGCTGGGCCGGGGACGGCGGGGTGGCGGCGACCGGAGGGGTGGCGCAGCGGCCCTGCTGACCGGGCGCGGGCGCGTCGACGGCCGGTTGCTGCGCGGCGGGCGCGTCGCAGGAGGCCTCGTGCTCGTGCGGGTGCGTGCCGGTGTCGCAGCCGGACACCCCGGCGGGCTGCGGGGTGTCGGCGTGCGCGTGCGGTCCGGCCATGCACAGAAGGGTGAGCACGACCATGAGCGCCACGAGCGGCCTCCAGGTCATGGCGTGCACGCTACATCACGCTGCGTGACCACCACCCCGCCAACGCGGCACTTTTTACTACTTCCTATAGTAGCCAGCGCGGCCACATTTGCTCCGTTACCCCATGGGGGTATACCGTGACCGCGCGAGTTTGACGAACGGAGCTTCAAGCATGTCCACGCACCAGGAACACCAGGGCCACCACGACCACGGTGACCACGGTGACCACGCCGCGCACGGAGAGCACGGCGGCCACAGCGCGCACGGCGCCCATGACGCGGACGGCACACACGGCGCGCCCGTCGCGCACACCGGGCACGGACACGGCGAGCACGCCGCGCACGGGCACGGCGAGCACGGACAGGGCGAGCACGGGCACGGCGCGACGACCTGGAAGATGGCGGCGCTGGCCACGCTGCACTGCCTCACCGGGTGCGCCATCGGCGAGGTGCTGGGCATGGTGATCGGCACCGCGCTCGGCTGGGGCAACGTGGCCACCATCGCCCTGGCCGTCGGCCTGGCGTTCGTGTTCGGCTACGCCCTGACCATGGTCGGCGTGCTCAAGGCGGGCCTGACCTTCAAGCAGGCGCTGAAGGTGGCGCTGGCCGCCGACACGGTGTCGATCCTCGTGATGGAGATCGTGGACAACGGCGTCATGGTGATCGTGCCCGGCGCCATGGACGCCGGGCTGGCCTCAGGGCTCTTCTGGGGCGCGCTGGCCTTCGCCTTCGTGGTCGCCTTCCTGGTGACCACACCGGTCAACAAGTGGCTGATCGGCAAGGGCAGGGGGCACGCCGTCGTCCACGCCTATCACTAGGCCGGGTTGTTCGCGTGGGTGAGCGTCTCCCAGCCGAGGAAGTGGCTCACCCCCGCGGGGCGGCCCTGCTCGACCAGCCGCTGGGTACGGGCCATGCCGATGCCCATGCGGTTGCGCAGGGCGTTGAAGCCCACCTCGAACGTCGGGCCGAGCCCCGGCTTCACCGAGCCGCCGCAGAGCCAGGACGGCACCGGCTCGCCCAGTTGCAGGCCGGCGTGGAAGCCCATCGCGTGGCGTAGCCGGTCCTTGCCTTCGGCGTACAGGTCGAGGCCCTGGTGGCGGGCGGTCTCGGCCACGTGGACGGCGGCGGCGATGCCCCAGCCGGTGTGGCCGAAGTCGCGGCAGGTCTCCTGGGCCAGGCCGTTGACGAAGGTGGTCTGGCCGTACCAGTAGCCGATGAGCTCGTCGCGGGTGTCGTACCTGCTGCCCGGGGCCTGCTTGGGCAGGGAGCCGTCGGTGGTCAGGTAGACGTAGGCGGCCAGGCGGCCGCGCCAGGTGGTGACCGCGCGGTCGAAGGCGGCGCGGTCGTCGAGGTGGACGGCGATGCCGATCGCGGCGTCCGTCATGATCAGTTCCCAGTTGCCGTTGGTGTTGGGGCTGCCCGCGATGACGATCGGCAGGTAGACGGTGCGCAGCTTGGTGGCGAAGCGGCCGGCGTTGGCCCAGCCGGTGTAGGTGTGCTTGATGAGCTCGGCGGCCCGGGAGAACGACGCCCCGGCCCAGCCGGTCTGCAGGCGGGCGTTGTGGCCGGTGTGCTCGGTGATCACGGCCGACCAGGCGTCCATGATCTGGACGGCCTTCTTGGCGTGGCGGTCGTCGCCGGTCAGGTACCACTGCAGGGCGTGCGCGTAGGCGGCCATCGCGTCGTTGCGCTCGTCGGAGCAGCCGTTGTTGGGGTTGGAGGACGGGCCGCACTCGACGTTGGCGCGTGGCTTCGGCGTGTAGGACAGTGAGGCGAACGCGCCGGCGCGCAACGCCGCCCACGCCGTCTTCCAGGGCTCGGCGCCGAGGTTGGCCTTGACGTGGTCGAGCTGGGCCCGGCTGACCAGGACGCCGGGATGCCGGAAGGCAGCTCCGACCTTTTCCGCCGAAGCCGGCGGGGCCGGGACCGCCAGTGCGACGGCTAACAGAAGGGCAGCGAGGATGGGGCGCACGACAGGCTCCTTACCGCAGCGGGCAGACATCGGGTGTCTGACCTCCATCCAAGCCAGCAGTCGGAGGCCCGGTCAACGCCCCGGGGGGAACCGGCGCGGGAATCTAGGCGGAAAGAAGCGTGCGCGCCGCCAGGAGGCGCCGGACGTTGCCCGCGGCGGTCCTGCCGGCCCGGTTGGCCCCGATGGTGCTGGCCGAGGGCCCGTAGCCGACGAGCTGCAGGCGCGGCTCCTTGACCACCCGGGTGCCCTCGACCTTGATGCCGCCTCCGGGCTCGCGCAGCCTCAGCGGGGCCAGGTGGTCGAGGGCGGAGCGGAAACCGGTGGCCCACACGATGGCGTCCACCCGCTCGTGCCGCCCGTCCGGCCAGGTGAGCCCGTCGGGAGTGATGCGCGCGAACATCGGCAGCCGGTTCAGGACGCCCTTCTCGCGCGCCGCCCTGATCACCGGGGTGGAGCTGAGCCCGGTGACGCCGACCACGCTCTGCGGCGGCAGCCCGGCGCGCACCCGCTCCTCGACCAGGGCGACCGCGTCGCGCCTGGCGGCCTCACCGAACGCGTCGTCGCGCCAGACCGGCTCGCGCCTGGTCATCCAGAGCGTGCCCGCGGCGACGCCGGCCAGTTCCGCCAGCACGTGCATGGCCGAGGCGCCGCCGCCGACGACGGCCACCCGCCGCCCGGCGAACTCCTGCGGGCCCCGGTAGCCGGCGTAGTGGATCTGGCGGCCCAGGAAGACGTCGCCGCCCGGGTAGTAGGGCCAGTGGGGGCGGGTCCAGGTGCCGGTGGCGTTCACCACGGCCCGCGCGGCCCAGTCGCCGCGGGAGGTGGTCACCACCAGGCGGTCGTCGCCGGCCCCCCGCCCGACCGCGGTGACGCGGACGGGGCGGCGCACGTCCAGGCCGATCGCCGCCTCGTAGGCGCCGTAGTAGGCGGGCACCACCTCGCGGGCGGGGGCGGCGCCGTCCTGGTGTTCCTCCTGCCGGACGCCCGGCAGGTCGAAGATGCTGTGGATCTTGTCCATGGTCAGCGACGGTGATCGGTGCCGCCACGCGCCGCCCGGCCCGTCCTCCGCGTCGAGCACCACGGTGTCCAGGCCGAAGCGGCGCAGGAAGTAGGCGCCGGACAGGCCCGCCTGCCCGGCACCGATGACCACGACGTCAGTGATGTTCACGATCTCTGGCAACCGTCACGGGGTCTGGATCCTTCCCACGACGGTGACGGAGTCGGTGGGCAGGCCACCGGTCGAGGAGCTCAGGTCCACGTCGGCGGGCCTGGGCCGGTAGCCGGTCAGGCCGTCGAGGCCGATGGTGACGTCGCTGGCCACGAGCCGGGGCGCGCCCCTGGTCCGCAGCTCGAACTCCACCCCGTCGCCGGGCGGCGCGAAGAACTGCGCCTCGAACGGCCAGGCCGCCCCCGGACGCGGCGCGCTCTCCGGCTCGGGGAACGGCACGCCGGGCCGCCCGGCCACCTGGATGACGCCTCCGCCGGCGGGCCGGTCGGCGTACAGGTTGAGCTGGTAGGCCGAGCGCTGGGAGCGGACGCGGACCCGGGTGACGGTGTCGGCGCCCTCCTGCCGCCGGCTCAGCACGCTCACCTCGGGCGCGGGCAGGTTGGCCGCCTCGGCCCTGCCCGCGTGGGCGGGGCGCATGCCGTTCGGCAAAGGCAGCTTCCAGTCCCCGGGCGGCCGGGGGGTGAGGCCGGCGGCCCAGGGGTGCGGACGGTCGTCGGCGGTGATCCAGCTCGCGGTGCCGGTGGCGGTGTCGAGCACGTAGGCCAGGTGGGCGGATCGCGGGTACCGCTCGTCGAAGCGGTCGTGGATCAGCCCTCCCCCGATCAGCACGAACACCAGCGCCGTGGCGGTCAGCGGGCCGAGCGCCACACGTAGCCGCCCCCGCGGGCCACGTGTGCCGGGCGTGACCTCCGCCAGCAGCGGCAGCGCGGAGTAGGCGGCCAGCACGAGCAGGACCACCGCCACCGCGGCCAGCGCGAGGCCGAAGGCCGCGAACGTGCGCGCCCCGACGGTCAGCAGCACGACGCCCACGGCGGCGGCCACCGCCCGCACGGCCAGGGCGGCGTGCGGCCGGGCCGGCTCCAGCAGGAGCGCGGCGATCCCGGCGAGCCCGCCGGCCAGCGCGGGGATGGCGCCGTAGTAGGACATGCCGGGCATCACGCCGGCGAGCGCGGCGCCCGCGACCGCCAGCCAGGCCAGCGAGCCCACGGTGAGCGCCACCGTGCCGAGCCGTCGCCGCAGCAGCGCGTACCAGCCCCAGACCAGGGCCACGGCCATCGCGATGAGCGCCAGCCGGTACAGGTCCGGCCGGTACGGCTCGCCGAACACCATCCCCGCGTACCCGGGCTGGATCATGGTCAGCAGCTGCCACACGCGGTCGCCCAGGAGGTAGGCCAGGGCGACGGGCACCACTCCGGCCAGCGTGGCCAGGCCCATCTGGGGCAGGGTGGCGGCCCGCCGTACCCGGGCCAGGACGGCGAGGCCGAGCACGGCCAGGACTCCCAGCGCCGCGAGCGGCGCGACGAACCCGCCGGGGTAGGCGAAGACGACGCCGAAGGCGGAGAAGAAGGCGGCGTCGCCGGCCACGCGCTGGGCGGGCAGATCGGCGGCCAGCGCGGCGCGGGTCAGGGCGAGGCCGTTGTCGCCGTGCATCTGCAGGACGGCGGGGTCGAAGTTCCCGACCGTGTCGCGCGGGTGGTGGTAATAGGCGCGCCCGCCGGCGGTGCCGAGGTCGACGCCGATGAAGCCGTGTTCCTCCAGCGTGGTCAGGTCGGAGTGGAAGCCGGTCTGCCGGTAGATGCCGATGAGGGCGGACTCCCCCACCGGGTGCGGCATCGAGGACAGGGCGCCCACGAGGCCGGTGCCGCCGGGGGTGACGTTGTAGACGGCGGAGGGCGCGCCGTTGCCGGGCCCCTCCAGGTTGACGACCACGCCGCCGTCCTTGGCGAGCGGGTGGTGGGCGGCGAAGGCCTCGGCGCCGATGAGGCCGGGCTCCTCGCCGTCGCTGAGCAGGATGACCAGGTCGTTGCGCGGCTGCCGGCCGGAGGACTTGAGCGCGCGGACGATCTCCAGGATGGCGGCGACGGAGGCCTTGTCGTCGCTGGTGCCGGGGGTCGTGGTGGTGGAGTCGTAGTGGGCGGCGAGCACGACCCTGCCGGTGGAGGCGCTGCCGGGGACGACGGCCACGACGTTCTCGGCCAGGCCGGAGGTGATCTCCGAGCCGAACGAGCGGGCCCCCACTCCGGTCTGGACCTCGGGCTTCAGGCCGAGCGCGGTCAGCCGGGCGAGCAGGTAGTCGCGGATGCGGTCGCCGCCCGGCGAGCCGATCGGCGTGGGACCACCGGTGGCGATCTTCTCCAGGTGCGGCCAGGCGCGGGCGGCGCTGAACTCCCCGGCCGGGGCGCCGGCGCCCGCCACCGCGGGCGGGCGTTCGAACAGCCAGGCGGCGCAGGCCACGGCCACGACGGCCAGTAAGGCGACGGCTCCGGCGAGCGTGCGCCGGGGTGCGCGGACCGGCGCGACGCCGGTTCTCTCTAGCGTGTGCATGGGTACACAATGGCTTGTGCACAACAGATTGTGCAAGCTGGATTGTGCACAGGGCAGCACGAAAACGCAGATGAGGACGGGAAACAATGCACAGAAATCCGGTAGGTTGACGCCCATGGCCGATCATGAGGTACGTACGCTGACCGACCTCGAAGCGCTGCGGACGCTCGCCCACCCCCGCCGCCAGCGCATCCTGGACCACCTCAGCGCCCACGGTCCCGCCACCTCCGCCGACCTGGCCCGCGACCTCGACCTCAACACCGGCGCCACCAGCTACCACCTGCGCGAGCTGGCCAAGCACGGCTTCGTCGAGGAGGTGCCGGAGAAGGCGCGCGGACGCGAGCGCTGGTGGCGCCACGTGCGCGCCGACGTTCGCTTCCCCCTGCGCAGCGAGCAGGACGAGCAGACCCGCGCGGTCATGGACGAGCTCCAGGCCCGCGCCTATAGTGAGGACATCGCCGCGTTCCGCCACGCTCTTGCCACGTCGGAGCCGGGTGGCTGGGGTGACGCCTTCCCCTTCTCCCGCGGCACGATCACGGTCACGTTGACGCAGCTCGCGGAGTTCTTCGAGGAGTACGTGGCGCTGGTCATGCGCTACGGCGACAGCGCCGAACACTCCCCCGAGGCCCGCCGCGTCCACACCCGTTTCCTTGCGTTCCCGGACATCGCCGACTAGGGTCCCCTGTCTATGTCCAGCCCCGAGTCCGACAGACGCTGACCACCGGCGCTCCGGTGGTCGGCCTCCGCATGCCCGCGCGGCATGCGCGGATGGCATGACCGGGACCGCCGTCAAGGTCCTGTCCGTCTCTCACTCGGGAGTCTCACTGCCATGCCTGTGGCGGTCTTCATCCTCGGCCTCGCCGTCTTCGCCCAGGGCACCTCGGAGTTCATGCTCTCCGGGCTGCTGCCCGACATCTCCGCCGACCTCGGCGTGTCCCTGTCCCAGGCCGGTCTGCTGACCTCGGCCTTCGCCATCGGAATGGTGGTCGGCGCGCCCATCCTGGCCGCCGCCACCCTGCACTGGCCGCGGCGGCGCTCGCTGGTGCTGTTCCTGTCCGTCTTCGCAGCCGCCCACGTGGTGTCGGCCCTCACCCCCGACTACGCCGTCCTGCTCGCGGCCCGGGTCGTCTCGGCGCTGGCCAACGCCGGGTTCTGGGCCGTGGCCGCCGCCGCGGCGGTCGCCATGGTGCCGGTCCGGGCCAGGGCGCGGGCCCTGGCCATCGTGGTGGGCGGCGTGACCGTCGCCTGCGTCGCCGGGGTCCCGGCGGGCGCGCTGCTCGGGCAGGCGTGGGGGTGGCGCTCGGCATTCTGGGCCGTCGCCGTCCTGTCGGCCCTGTCCGCGGTGGCCATCCTGCGCGCCCTGCCCTCCGGTACGGCCGGCCGTACCGGGTCCACGGGGCCTTCCGCGGCGGGAGGTGCCGCCGGCGGTGGCGAGGCGCGGACCGGTGTGCGCACCGAGCTGCGGGCGCTGGCCGATCGGCGGGTCATGGTCACCTACCTGCTGAACGCGCTCATCCAGGGCGCCACCTTCTGCGCCTTCACCTTCCTCGCGCCCATGGTCACCGAGGTGGCCGGGCTCGGCGAGGGATGGGTGCCGGGCATGCTGGTGCTGTTCGGCGCGGGGGCCTTCCTGGGCATCACGCTCGGCGGGCGGCTGGGCGACGCCTACCCCATGCGCGTCCTCGGCTTCGGCATGACCGCGCTGACCGCCGGATGGGCGGTGCTCGCCCTGGCCGGCGGCGACCAGGTGGTGCTGGTCACGCTGGTGTTCGCGCAGGGGCTGCTGGCCTTCGGGCTGGCACCGGCCCTGACCTCGCGCGCCTACCAGCTCGCGGCCGGGGCGCCCACCCTGGCGGGGGCGTTCGCCACGGCCGCGTTCAACGTGGGGGCCGCCGCCGGTCCCGGGCTCGGCGGGCTGGCCCTCGACGCCGGGTTCGGTTTCCGCGCCCCGCTGTGGGTCAGCGCGGGCCTGATGGTGCCCGCGCTGGCCGTGCTGGCGTGGGCGGTCCTGCTGGATCGGCGCAGCGCCCACGCGCCGGTCAGCCGAGTGTGATCCGGTCCAGGTTCGGCCCTCCGCCGGCCGTGGTGGACAGCAGGCGGACGGTGTTGGCCCCCGCCTGAAGGCCGGCGGTCACCGTCGTCTCCGCCCAGGTGGTCCACGCGCCGGTGGGGTCGAAGGGCTTCTCGTCGGCGGCGAGCACGCCGTTGACGAGGACGTCCATCGGCCTCCCGGCGGTGGTCCCGTTGGCGAAGCGGATCGTGAGCGGCCGCGGCCCGGCGGCCGCGGCGCTCACGGTGAACTCCACGTAGGAGCCGGCGAGGTTGTCGAGGTTGACGAACCCGGTGCCGGTGAAGCCGGCGTGGTTGGACTCGACCACCCCTTGCGAGATGGCCGCGCTCTCCGCCTGATACTCCGAGCTGGGCGCCGGCGGGGCCGGCACGTCCAGGTAGTCGATGTTCGGGCCGCCGTTCGCCGTGGTGGCGACCAGCTTGATCGAGTTGGCCCCGGCGTTGAGCTCGGCGGTGATCGGCGCGTTCACCCACGTGGACCAGGCGCCGGTGCCGGGGAAGTCGCGGGTGACAGGGGCGCCGCCGTTCACGGAGATGCTCATCGGGCGGCTGACGGCGGTGCCGTTGGCGAAACGCAGGGTGAGCGTCGCGGTGCCGGCGCCGGCGGCGTTGGCGGTGAACTCGATGCCGCTGCCGGTGACGTTGTCGAAGTTGACGAATCCGGTGCCGGAGTATCCGGCGTGGTTGGACTCCACGAGACCCTGCGTGATCACGGCCTGCTCGGCTTCCAGGCGGGCGACGGTTCCGGAGGTGGGCCTGGCCCTGATCAGGCGGGCCTCGCCGGGGCGCAGGGTGGCGCTGTAGGAGGAGGAGACGGTGCCCTCCGCGCCGCCCGACCACAGGTTCGTCACCTCGGCGGCACCGGAGAAGCCGACCTGCGACCAGTTCACGCTCACCGTTGAGTTGCCCGAGGTTCCGGTGTTGAACAGGGCCACGATGTAGTCGCCGTTCGACTCCCGTTTACGCCACACCTGGTTGACGCCGCTGTTCACAATGCGATCGGCCGCGACGCCGTCCTGGTTGACCGCGATGAGCCGCTCGTTGGTGAGCATGGCCAGGTCGGCCGAGGTGAGCGCGGTCAGGTCGCTGCCCAGCAGCAGCGGCGAGGCGGCCATCGCCCACAGCGTCAGGTGGGAACGCCGCTGGTCGGCGTTGATGCCCATCTGGTCGCCGTTGCCGATCTGCAGGGAGTCGAGGTCGTTCCAGCCGCCGGGCGCGGCGTACTGCTGCCACGCGGCGGCGGAGGCGAAGCGACTGGTGATCTTGGCCCAGGTGGTGAGCGGGTAGCCGGAGCCGTTCGGGCCGGGGCCGCAGTAGCACTCGACGTCACCCTGCGTACGCCAGCTGTTGGCCAGCCGCTTCCAGGTGGTGGCCTGGGCGATGGGCAGGTTGTTGGACAGGGCGAAGTTGATCGGCCTGCCGGTCTGCCGCAGCGCCTTGTCCCAGCCCTCGACGTCGGCGATCGTCGTGGCGTCCACACCGTCGATCTTGAGGTAGTCCACGCCCCACGAGGCCATCTGGTTGGCCCAGGAGTTGATGAACGCCTGCGAACCCGGGTGCGACCACTTCAGCCGGTACATGTTCTTGCAGTTGTAGTTCTTGTGCATGCTCGCGCCGGTGTCGGCGATGTCGGCGGCGCGGTAGCTCGTACCCTCGACGGGGGTGTTGCGGGTGACGGCGTTCTTGGCGATGCCCGGCGTGACGTAGAAGCCGAACTTCAGCCCCTTGGAGTGCACGTAGTCGGCCAGCGCCTTGATCCCGGAGGGGAACTTGGCGGCGTCCACCTGCCAGCGGCCGAAGCCGTCGACCAGGAAGCCGTTGGCGTCGCACTTCTGGTAGAAGTCGTCGAGGTTGATGTAGACGTAGCCCTTGGCCGGCAGGCCGCTGCTGACCATGGCGTCGGTCTGGGCCTTCATCTTGGCCTCGTCCGGCCAGCGGCGTACGAAGCTCCAGCTGCTCCAGCCCATCGCGGGCCGGATCGACTGCCCGTTGTCGGAGGCGCCCGCGGGCGGCGAGGGGGAGATCGCCAGGCCGGTGGCGGCCAGCAGCACGGCCACGGCGGCCGCGCGCGGTTTTCTCAGATTCAACGCGTTCTCCTTCAGCCGAGGCTGATCCGGTCGAGGTTCGGCCCGCCGCCGGCGGTGGTGGCGGTGGCCCTGATCGTGTTGGCGCCCGCGTTCAGCTGGACGGTGAGCGTCCGCGTCGCCCAGGTCGTCCAGGCGCCGGTCGGGTCGAAGGCCAGCTCGCCGGCGGTCTGCGTGCCGTTGACCGCGATGTCCATCGGGCGGCCCGCCGTGGTGCCGTTGGCGAAGCGCAGCGTGAGCGTCGCCGGGCCCGCGCTCGCCGCGTTCACGGTGAACTCCACGAAGGAGCCCACCAGGTTGTCGTAGTTGACGAACCCGGTGCCGGTGAAGCCCGCGTGGTTGGACTCCACCACGCCCTGCGAGATCACCGCGTCCTCCGCCTGGTGGTCGGTGGGTGAGGGTCCGCCCGCGGCCTCGACGTCGAGGTAGTCCAGGTTCGGCCCGCCGCCCGCGGTGGTGGCGGTCGCCCTGATCGTGTTGGACCCGGCGTTCAGCGGCACGGTGAGTGTGCGTTGCGTCCAGTTCGTCCACGCGCCGGTCGGGTCGAAGGTTAACTCGTCGGCGGCCTGGGCGCCGTTGACCGTGATGTCCATCGGGCGGCCCGCCGTGGTGCCGTTGGCGAAGCCGAACGTCAGCGTGGCGTTCCCGGCCCGCGCGGCGCTGACCGTCCACTCCACGTAGGGGCCCGCGAGGTTGTCGCCGTTGACGAAACCGGTGCCGGAGTATCCGGCGTGGTTGTTCTCCACCGCGCCCTGCGAGATGCTCGCGTTCTCCGCCTCGTAACGGTTCTCCGGCGGTTCGACGCCGCCGCCGGGGTAGGCGCCGCCGATCCACGCCTCGTCCACGCGCAGCCGGGCGATGCCGTGGCCGCCGGTCTTCTCCAGGCGTACGTGCCGGGCGGTCGTGGGCGGGATGTCGATGAACTGGACGCCGCGGTGGTTGGGCAGGTTGCCGGTCTTGACCGGGCTGCCCCAGTTGCTGCCGTCGTCGCTGACGTAGACGCGGTAGCCGTTGATCCGCGCGGAGTTCGCGGCGGGGTACGTCGTGGAGTCCTCGCGCTGGTTGATCCCGATGTAGCGGACCGGACGCCGCGCACCCAGGTCGAAGCGGAGCGACACCGTGCCCGCCGAGGTGGCGTCCCAGTACGTCAGGTAGTCGCCGTCGCCCGCGTGGGCGGCCGGATGACCGCTCGCCGAGGCGGAGGCCGACAGGGTGACACCGGTGTGGATGCCCTCCCGGCCCGTGGAGACGACCTTGAACACCGTGTCGTACGGGTCCCAGGCCGAGACGCCGGTCAGCGTGAGCGTCCCGTTGGCCTGCGTGAAGTTCACCGGCGCGCCGGTGCGCAGGTTCACCACCGAGCCGATCCTGTACCCGTTGTCGCGCAGCGACAGCGTGCCGCCCGACGGCCGGTTGATCACGTGGATGTAGTGCAGGTCCGGGTTGGTCCTGCTGATGGTGGTCACGCCGTGCGCGCCGTTGTTCCAGAAGCCCGGGTCGAGCCCGCCGTACATGTAGCCGCCGCCCTCGGTGCCGGACAACGACTCCCAGATGTTCGCCAGGTAGGTGTTGGCGAAGTTGTTGAAGCTCTCCTGGGCCGGTGGCATGCGCCCGGCCTTCATCGGTGTCTCGGCCATGAGCGCCTTGACCGACGATCCGGCGTTGGTGATCAGGCGGCCGAGCGTCAGCTTGTGGTCGACGGCCTGGTCGGAGCCGCCGTACCACCACGGGCCGCTGGTCGGCAGCTTGAAGTCGGCCTCGATGAGGCGCGGCGCCGCCGTGTAGACCGCCTGCGGATAGTCGTAGTTCGGCGTCATGCCGGTCTTCTGCTCGTTGCTGATCATGTCCATGATCGGCGTGTCTTCGTTGTTGTTCGACAGCGTCATGTCGGGCCGCTCGCGCCGGATGCGCTCGTAGAGGCCGTTGCGCTCCCAGTAGGCGTTGTCGTTGTCGATCCAGAACCCGGCCAGCTTCGGGTAGCGGGTGAGCTGCTCGACGAACAGGTCGTAGCTGAACTCGCCGAAGCCGTCGCGCGTGTGCAGGTCCACGGTGCGGCCCTTGTAGGCGGAGTATGCCGCGGAGTTCAGCCACGACTGGCCGGAGCCGAGCCCCTCGTTCCACCACTGCGGGTCGTCGGTCATGTAGTGGATGACCTTCACGCCCTGCGCGTCGGCGGCGTCGATGAGCTCCCCGAGCAGGTCTCTGCCGGTACGGCAGGAGCCCGGCACGGCACTCGGGTACGGCCGGGCGTACCCCAGCCGCGAATGGAAGGTCGCCAGCACGATGTACTGCGTGTGCAGCTTCTTGGCCTCCCGGACCCAGTAGCCCGGGTTCCAGCCGCCGCCGGTGACGGCCGACTCCCAAGCACTGCAGCTCGTGTGCTGGGGCGAGGTGCGCATGCCCCAGTGCAGGAACAACCCTCCGACGGAGGAACGCAGGAACGCCTGGCGCGGGTGCTGAAGCTCGGCCCGCGCCGGTACGGCGGTCAGCATGCCGAGGATGAGCGTGAGGACGGCCAGTAAGGCCGCACGTGGGGCTCGGGACATGCGCGCTCCTCTACGGGCCGGTCACGGCGAGATGGTCGAGGTTGGGTCCGCCGTTGGCGGTGGTGGAGGTGGCTCTGACGGTGTTCGCACCGGCGTTGAGCTGCGCGGTCAGCGTCGCGCTTGTCCAGGTGGTCCAGGCGCCGGTGCCGGGGAAGTTCACGGGGACGGGCGCGCCGCCGTTCACCGAGACGGCCATCGGCCGGTTGACGGTGGTGCCGTTGGCGTGCCGGAAGGCCAGCGTCGCGGCGCCCGCCCGGGCGGCGGTGACCGTCCACTCCACGTAGGGCCCGGCGGCGTTGTCGCCGTTGACGAAGCCGGTGCCGGTGAACCCGGCGTGGTTGGACTCCACGACGCCCTGCGCGATCACCGCCTCCTCCGCCTCGTACCGCGAGCCGGTCGGCGGCGGGCCGTCAGACGGGGTGAAGGACGGGTCGCTGGAGATCGCCACCCGGTCCAGGCGGGCGCCGTCCTCGCGGTAGGCGAAGGTGACGGTGTGGGTGCCGGCGTTCAGGTCGTAGGTGACCGGAAGCTGGGCCCAGTGCCAGGAGGCGCCGAGCGGGACGGTGTTCCAGTTGGTCCACGAGCCGCCGTCCGCGCGCACCCAGAACGAGTCGTCGCCGTTGGTGGGGGCGATGACGCGGGCCCACACCTTGAAGGACCCGGGATCGGGTACGGCGAAGCCGAGCGTGGCGTGGCCGGTCGGTGGCGCCGCCGCCTGGCTGTTGTTGCCCGGCGCGACGGTGACGTAGGAGCCGCCGGAGGCGGCCGGGTCCTGCTGGATCCGCATGGGGGCGGTGACGGTGCCCGCCTCGGCCTCGCCGTACAGGCTGACGGGGTTGCCGGGGACGGGGGTGGAGTTCGTCGCGCGCACCCGCAGCGCGCCGCCCGCGGTGTTGGCGCCGGTGACGGAGTAGCCGTTGATGCCGCTGACGCCGACGTCGTAGGCGCTGCCGGAGCCGCGCTGGGCGATGACGTCGAGGCGGATGCCGGAGCCGTCGTCGACGATGAAGGCGGGGCGGTTGTCGTTCTCGTCGAGGCGCATCTCGCCCGTGACCGACAGGCCCTGGACGTGACGGGCCCAGATGCCGAACGCGGGGCGGGTGCCGTAGTCGCGGGGCGGGTAGGTGGTCGGGAACTCGCCGGGCACGCGGCCGGCGTCGGAGGCGGGGTGGCCGCCGGGGACGGTCAGCCTGACGCCGTCGAGCGTGATGCCGGGGCCGATGTCAACGGCGGGTGTGCCGGTGATGGTGCTGGTCAGCTCGGGTCCGCCGGTGGTGCCCGACGGCTCGGGGGCGGTGAGCTCGTGGCCGGTCACGTTGGTCAGGTGAATGTTCCTGATCCGGCCGGCGGGTGGAGAGCCCGGACAGCGCCTGCGCTCCCCGATCTTCATGAAGATCGGGGTGGTGGTCTTGGTCAGCGAGATGTTGGTGTAGCGGACGTCCTCGATGATCGCGCCGTCCATCGAGACCATGCCGATGCCGGCCTTGCCCGCGCCGAGCACGGTGATGTTGTCGAAGCGGATGTCGCGGAAGTCGCCGCAGGTCTCCGAGCCGAACTGCATCGCGTTGTTCTCGTGGGAGTAGATCGTGGTGTCGCGCACGCGGACGTTCTGGCTGGTGTAGGTGTGGCCGAGGGCGAAGTCGCTCTTCAGCGCCACCGCGTCGTCGCTGGCCTCGATCCGGCTGTTCTGCAGGACGACGTTCCAGCTGTTGATCAGGTTGATGCCGTCGCGGACGCCGTTCTCGGCGTAGACGGTCTTCAGGTTGTCGATGAGGATGTCGTGGCAGCCGTTGAGCAGCGCCATGAAGTGGCCGCCGCGGCGGATGGTGATGCCGGTGATGCTGACGTCCGCGCACTCGGTCAGCGCGATGGCCTTGTTGCCCGCGCCGGAAGGCGGCGAGTTGCTGGTGGACAGGTTGCCGTCGCCGTCGATCGAGCCGGCGCCGGCGAAGTGCACGTTGCTGACGCCCCGGCCGACGAACAGGGAGTTGTTGAAGTGGCTGTGGCCGAAGTCCTGGTAGTCGTCGAAGGCGTTGGGCTCGGGGGCGTCCATGCCGCTGCTCGCCGCGCGCACGGTCGCGCCGGAGTCGAGGCGGATGGTCACGTTGCTCTTCAGGTGGATGGTCCGGGCGCGGTAGTTGCCCGGGGGGAAGACGACGATGCCGCCGGGCGCGGCACTGGCGGCGTTGATGGCGCGGTCGATGGCGTCGTCGTCGTTGGTGCTGCCGTTGCCGGTGGCGCCGTGGTCGCGCACGTTGAACTCGGCAGCGGTGGACTTGGCGCTCGCGGGCGCGGCGGTGAGGGGAACGGCCAGGAGGGCGAGGATCAGCGGCCAGGCGGCGCGTCTCATTGCTGCACCTCGATGTAGTCAAGGTTGGGGTTGCCGTTGGCGGTGCCGGCGGTGATCCGGATCGTGTTGGTCCCGGCGTTCAGCGTGATCGGCAAGGCGGTCGTAGCCCACGTGGTCCAGGCTCCGGTGCCGTTGAACGACTGGTTCACCACCACCGTGGAACCGTTGACGGCGATGGCCGCGGCCCGGTTGGCGGTGGTGCCGTTCGCGTAGCGCACCCGCAACGTCGCCGCGCCCGCCGTGCCGTTCACCGTCCACTCGGTGAAACTCCCGGCCACGTTGTCACCGTTGACGAACCCCGCACCCGAGTGACCCGCGTGGTTCGACTCCACCACACCCTGCGAGATCGTCGCGTTCTCCGCCTCGTAGCGGGTGCCGGTGGGCGGGCTGGTGGTGGAGATGTCGCGGCCGTTGTGGAAGACGTTGATCAGCTGAAGGTTGTCGACATAGTTCGCGACATTTCCTGAATTGGTCATGTTGGTGAAGGTGCTGTTGGAGATCGTCACGTTCTGGATGTGCCTGGCGGAGCGGCCGTCGATGTTGAAGGCCGCCCGGCCGCCGGTGATGGTCATCGCGTCGACGGTGAAGTTGCGCACCGTGGGCGGGATGCTGCCGGACGTCTCGTAGTTCATCGTGATGTAGAGGGCGTCGCGTTCGAGGTTGCGGCCGGTGAAGCGGCGCAGGTGGACGTCCTCGACGAAGCCGCCCCGGTTGAAGCTGGTCTTCACGTACAGCGCGTACTTGACCGGGTAGCGGCCGGGGAAGTCGGCGGCGTTGCACTGGCAGTCCTCGGCGAAGACCTTGCGCACCCCGCCCGACATCTCGCTGCCGACGGTGATGCCGCCCCAGCGGCCGGAGAACTTGCAGTTGCGCACCACGATGTTCTGCGAGGGCCGGTTGACCCGGCGGCCGTCGCGGTCGCGGCCCGACTTGACCGGGATGCAGTCGTCGTTGGTGTTGAACCGGCAGTCGTGGATGTGGACGTCGGTGCAGGAGTCGGGGTTGCAGCCGTCACCCTGGGAGTTGGTGCTGTAGAAGGTGACGTTCCTGACGGTGACGTTCGTGCAGTAGACCGGGTGCAGCGTCCACATCGCCGGGTTGCGCAGGTTGAGGTTCTCCACCAGGACGTTCGTGCAGTTGTAGAGGCCGATCATGTTCGGGCGCAGCTTCGTGCCGGAACCGAACACCCGCTGCTCCACCGGATGGTCGCCGGCGCCCCAGTCCCGCAGCCGGTCGCGGTCGGCGCCGCCGCCGCCCCACGAGGACCACTGTCCCGCCGGGGCGTTGCCGTCGATGGTGCCGGTGCCGGTGAGCGCGATGTTGGTCTTGCCGTTGGCGTAGATGAAGGGCGAGTAGTTGTGGCACTCGATGCCCTCCCACCGCGTGAAGACCGGCGGCAGGTAGGAGCCCGGGTCGGTACGGAAGCGAATCGTGCCCTGGACGTGCAGGTTCACGTTCGACAGCAGGTGGATCTTGCCGGTGCGGAACGTGCCCGCCGGAACCAGCACCCGGCCGCCGCCCGCGGCGTCGCAGGCGGCGATGGCCTCGCGGAAGGCCGCGGTGCAGTCGGTGCTGTTGTCGCCGACGGCCCCGTAGTCGGTGATGGGGAAGGTCCGGTCGGGGAAGACGGGCGGGACGATCCTGGCCAGGATCACGGGCACCTCGTCCCAGGGCGAGGCCGCGGCCGTGCCCTCCACGGCCGCGGCCCCGCCCCTCACTCCGGCGCCCGGCTCACGCGCGCGCGCCGCCGCCGCACGCTCGTTGAGGGCTGCCGGGAGCGTACCCCCGAGTGCCAGGGCCCCGGCGCCGAGCGCCGCGGTGCGCAGGGCCTCGCGCCGGGACAGCGCGGCGGCGCGCAGGGCTCCGCCGGGTAACTCACTGCTCATTGGGTCACCTCGATGTAGTCCAGGTTGGGGTTGCCGTTGGCGGTGCCGGCGGTGATCCGGATCGTGTTGGTCCCGGCGTTCAGCGTGATCGGCAAGGCGGTCGTAGCCCACGTGGTCCAGGCTCCGGTGCCGTTGAACGACTGGTTCGCCACCACCGTGGAACCGTTGACGGCGATGGCCGCGGCCCGGTTGGCGGTGGTGCCGTTCGCGTAACGCACCCGCAACGTCGCCGCGCCCGCGCTGCCGTTCACCGTCCACTCGGTGAAACTCCCGGCCACGTTGTCACCGTTGACGAACCCCGTACCCGAGTGACCCGCGTGGTTCGACTCCACCACACCCTGCGAGATCGTCGCGTTCTCCGCCTCGTAGCGGGTGGTGTCGCCGCCGCCGCCCGGCACGGCCTTGTACGACTTCAGGTTCGTCAGCAGCAGATGGCAGTTCTGCAGCGAGCCCGAGGTGTCGCCCAGTGAGCGGTAGATGCCCCACTTGGGCCGCACCCGGTCACCGAGGAAGGTGTCCACGCCGGTCCTGGTGGCGTCGACGACGGCCGTGCCGCCGCTGCTCAGCACCCAGCGCACCGCGCCTGACGACCCGTCACCGATCCTGATCTCGTAGTCGATGTCGATCCACTTGTCGTGCAGGGGCGTGAGGTCGGTCCGGCCGACCAGGATGTTCGGCTCGAAGACCTTGTGCTCGATGGTCTGCCTGCCGTCCACCCGGCGCAGCGAGGTGACGGTGATGGGCGCGGTGCCGCTGCCCGGCATCTTGGTCTGGAAGATGTGGGTGAAGGACGTGGTGGCCTTGAGCGTGGCCGGGATGAACATCGAGTACGTGACCCGCCACAGCTCCCCCGCCTTCCACTGCAGGGAGCCGGCCGGGGTGCGGTTGCCCGTGACCTCGTGGCGCTGGCGGTCGGTGCTGGTGTCGCGGTCGACCGTGTGCATGGTGAAGCGGAAGTTGTCGCCTTCGGGAAAGATGTGCGGCGCGGCCGAGGGGTGGGAGTCGGCCCGGTCGTCCTCGATCGACTCCCAGGCGCGCATGCCGTCGCCGCGCGCGGTGGGCGACCACATCTGCCGCCAGGTCTGGCCGGGCGGAAGGAGGGTCGGCGCGGCGAAGGCGGGGCGGGCGGTCAGGAGCGGCGCGGTGGCGGCGGCGCCGAAGAGGATTCCGAGCTGGCGGCGTGACAGTTCCATGATTGCCTATCCGATAGTGATCTTGTCGAGATTGGGGCCGCCGTTGGCGGTGGCCGAGGTGAGCCGGACCTTCGTGCCGAGCCGGGCCGCAAGCGAGACCGTGCGCCAGGTGGTCCACGCCCCGGTGGGCGGGAAGTCCGGCGACCCGGCGGCGGCGCCGTCCACGGTGACGGTCATCGGCCTGCCGCTCGTGGTGCCGTTGGCGAAGCCGATCGTGAGCGTGCTCGCGCCCGCGGCGGCCGCGGCCCCGCGTGCAGGAGCACCTCGCGGTCCTTGGCCGGCACGATCTGCACGGTGCCGCCGCCCAGGCGTGCCGGATGTGTCCGCCCGGGGGTGGCGGGGGTCATGCGGTCACCTCCAGGTGGTCGAGGTTGGGGCCGCCGTTCGCGGTGGTGGCGGTGGCCCGGACCGTGTTGGCGCCCGCGTTGAGCTGGGCCGAGACCGTGGCGGTCTGCCAGGTGGTCCAGGCGCCGGTGCCGTTGAAGGCCTTGCCCGCGGCGATCACCGTGCCGTTGACCGCCACGTCCATGGGGCGGTTGGCGGCGGTGCCGTTGGCGAAGCGGAAGCTCAGCGTGGCCGTCCCGGCGCCGGCGGCGGTGATCGCGAACTCGACGTAGGAGCCGGCCACGTTGTCGTAGTTGACGAAGCCGGTGCCGGAGTGACCGGCGTGGTTGGACTCCACCACACCCCTGAAGATGGTGGCGTTCTCGGCCTCGTAGCGGGTGCCCGCGGGCGGCGTGCCGTACAGGGTGCCGTTGATTCTGACGTTGTTCAGTCGCACGTTGTCGGCGTTGCCGATCTGCGGCGCGGGCGTGTCGACGGCGGTGAAGGTGGAGTTGGAGATAGAGACGTTCTTGATGCGGCTGGCCGGGGAGCCGGAGAGTTTGATGGCGAACGGGGAGTCGTTGATGTCGAGGTGCTCGACGGTGATGTTCTGGATGACCGGGTTTGCGATGGGGCCGTGGCCGGGGCCGGTCAGGCTGTAGTTCATGTCGATGTAGAAGCCGCCCCGGTCGCACGGGCCGCCGGTCAGGCCGCGTACGTGCACGCCGTCGACCACGCCGCCGCGGCGGTTGTTGGTCTTGAGGTAGAGCGCGTAGAACGACTTGTAGCCGGAGCCGGGGAAGATCTGGTTGTTCTCGGCGAAGATGTTGCGCACGCCGCCGGACATCTCGCTGCCGACGGTGATCGCGCCCCACCGGCCGTAGTACTTGTTGCCGCGGATGATGATGTTCTCCGACGGCACCCCGACGCGGCGGCCGTCGGTGTCGCGGCCCGACTTGATCACGGTGCCGTCGTCGCCGGTGTCGAAGGAGCAGTTCTCGATGAGCACGTCGGCGCAGCTCTCCGGGTCGACGCCGTCGACCATGGCGCCCCGGCTGTAGATCTTGACGCGCCGGACGGTGACGTTGCGGGACAGGACCGGGTGCACCGCCCACATCGCCGGGTTCCTGATGTCGAGGTCCTCGATGAGGATGTTGGCGCAGCCGTACAGCTGGATCATGTTGGGCTTGAGGTAGTGGCCGTCGCCGAACTGGCGGCGGTCGATCGGGACGCCGTCCACGGCCATCGCCTGCAGGCGCTGCCAGTCGGGGTCGCGCCGGCCGTCGAAGCCGAACCACGGGCCCGCGGCGGCGTTGCCGTCGATCGTGCCGGTGCCGGTCAGCGCGATGTTGGTCTGGTCGCGGGCGTAGATGAAGGGCGAGTAGTTGTAGCACTCGATGCCCTGCCAGCGCGTGAACACGGCAGGCAGGAACGACGCGGCGTCGGAGCGGAAGCGGATCGTGCCGCCGGACTCCACGTGCAGGCGCACGTTGGACAGCAGGTGGATCTTGCCGGTGCGGAAGCGTCCCGTGCCGGGGACGAGCACCGTGCCGCCGCCGGCGGCGTTGCAGGCGGCGATGGCCTCGCGGAAGGCGGGGGTGCAGTCGGTGGTGTTGTCCGGCCGGGCGCCGTAGTCGGTGATGGGGAAGGTCCGGTCGGGGAACGCGGGCGGCACGATTCTGGCCAGGATCGCGGGGACCTGGTCCCAGGGTGAGGCGAGGGCCGTACCTGACGCGGCCACCGCCGCGCGGGGCAGCAGGACCGCGCCGCCGCCCGCGATGCCCGCGGCCTTCAGAAGGTCACGTCGAGAGGGTGTCATCGAGGCTCCGCTCGGGGGTGACTCGCCCGGCGGCCGCGGGTACGGCAGCCGGGCGAGGGCTGGGCGGTGGGGTCACTGGATGTTGGAGCGGCGGATCACGTCCGGGTTGCCGTTGCCGTTGTTGTCGGAGTTGCTGGAGCCGAACCAGATGGCGCTGGCTCCCGGCACCTTCTCCACCGCGCGCAGGCGGCCGTAGGTGCCGTTGAAGTAGCTGTTGACCGTGCCGACGTTCTCGCCGTTCAGGACGATGCGCCACAGGCGCTGGCCGCGCAGGGCGCCCATGAAGACCGTGTTGCCGACGATGGCGATGCCGGACGGCGAAGCCTCGCCGACGCCCCAGGTCCGCTTGGGGTTGGTCATCCCGGAGACGGAGCAGGTGCCCTCACACTGCGGCCAGCCGTAGTTCTTGCCCGGCTGGATCAGGTTGAGCTCGTCGCGCGAGGCGTTGCCCAGCTCGGAGGACCACAGGCGGCCGGCGGAGTCCCAGGCGATGCCCTGCGGGTTGCGGTGGCCGTAGCTGTAGACGCGGCTGTTGAACGGGTTGCCGGGGGCCGCGGCGCCGGTCTTGGTGATGCGCAGGATCTTGCCGTTGAGCGAGCCGAGGTTCTGCGCGTGGCTGGTCTGCTGGGCGTCGCCGGTGGTGGCGTACAGGTAGCCGTCGGGGCCGAACTTGAGCCGGCCGCCGTTGTGGTAGCGGTTCTTGGCGATGCCCTGCAGCAGCGAGGTGTAGCCGGACAGGGCGGTGCCGTTGAAGTTCATCTTGGCGACGCGATTGCCCTCGGAGGAGGTGTGGAAGAAGAAGACTTCCTGGTCGGAGGTGCCGTTCCAGGTCTTCGACATCGCCACGCCCATCAGGCCGCCCTCGCCGCCGGTGGTCTGGCTGTTGGGTACGGTGCCCACCTGCGTCTTGGTGCCGGACGGGGTCAGCTTGAACACCCGGAAGGTGTCGCGCTCGGTCACCAGGGCGAACGAGCCGTCGGGCGCCCAGGAGATGTCCCACGGGATGTCCCAGCTCCCGGCGACCGTGGCCGGGGTCTGCGGCACGGTCCCGCAACTGCCCGTGGTGAAGGAGTCCGACGCCGCGCTCGGCGTGGACAGCTGGTTGGCGGTGTCACGCGCGACCACGTGCAGCTGGTACGTCTTGTTGCATTCCAGCGCCACCTGCGCGGTGCCGGCCGGCGGCGTGCCGGTCACGGTGTGCAGCACGGTGTTGCCCGCGTCGCGGATCAGGTACGCGCGCACGCCGTTGTCGTCGGACGAGGCGGTCCAGGTGAGCGTGGCCTGGGTCGGCTGGACGCCGCTGACGGCCGGCTTGCCCGGCTGCGTCGGCGGGTCGTCCGGCGGCGCCGGCTGCGTCCGGCAGGTGACCTCCGGGCTGCTGTCGGAGACGTTGCCGGAGCCGTCACGGGCGAAGACGGAGATCGTGTAGGTGAAGTCCGCCTGCAGGCCCGTCAGCGTGTGCGGGGGCGCCGCCGCGGTGCCGATCTGGGTGCCCAGCTGGAAGATGTCGTAGCCGGCCACGCCGATGTTGTCGGTCGAGGGCGCCCAGTCCAGCCGGAGGCTGTTGTGGGTGATCTGGGTACAGGACGGCTGGCCGGGCGCGGTCGGCTTCTCGGTGTCGCCGGGTCCGGTGACGTCCAGCTTGTCGAGGTTGGGGCCGCCGCTGGCGGTGCTCGACGTGGCCCTGATCGTGTTGGCGCCGGCGGTGAGCGCGGCGTTGAGGCTGACGGTCTGCCAGGTGGGCCAGGCTCCCGTGGAGGGGAAGTTCAGGCTCACGGGGGCGCCGCCGTTGATCGAGATGTCCATGGGCCTGGCGTCGGCGGTGCCGTTGGCGAAGCGGAAGGACAGGCCCTGGGTGCCGGCGGTGGCCGAGCTCACGGTCCACTGGACGTAGCTGCCGGCGAGGTTGTCGAGGTTGACGAAGCCGGAGCCGGTGTAGCCGGGGTGGTTGGACTCCACCGCGCCCTGGGAGATCGTCGCGCTCTCGGCCTGGTACTCGGTGGTCGGCGCGGACATCTCGACGTCGAGGAAGTCCCAGTTGGGGTTGCCGCCGGTCGCGGAGGCGGTGGCCCGGATCTTGTTGGGCCCGGCCTGGAGCGTCGCGGTCAGCGTGGCGGTGGCCCACGTGGACCAGGCGCCGGTGGGGGCGAACGCGCGGTCGTCGGCGACGAGGGTGCCGTTGACGCTGATGTCGCTGGGCCGGTTGGCGGTGGTGCCGTTGGCGTAGCGCAGGGCGAGGGTGGCGGTTCCGGCGGCGGGAGCGTTGACGGTCCACTCCACGTACGGCCCGGCGACGTTCTCCCCGTTGACGAATCCGGTGCCGGAGAAGCCCGCGTGGTTGGACTCGACGGCACCCTGGACGATCGTGGCGTTCTCGGCTTCGTAGCGGGTCGGCGCGGCCTGGGCGGCCGTGGGGGGCAAGGCGGTCAGCATCCCGGCGGCGAGCAGGAGGGCACAGGCTCCCCGGGACCTACGTAACTTCATGGTGCTCCTTGAGACTGGCGGCGAAAGATTGGAGCTTTTCATCGTGTTCCCACAAAGAGTCACATCCGTCAACAGATTTCAGATCTTGGAACGCTCCATTCTTTAAGAAGGTTTCCTAACTTCGACGAGTTAAAGATCCGATGTTCTGAGGGAACCCTGGACGCAGCAACCGTTTGGTGATAGCTCTGGGGCAGATCTCTTCCGGCGAAAGATTGGATCTGTCTCCCGGGCTGTTCCAGCCTCCAGCTAGCCCGGGAGACCTCACTCTGCCGTCAGGGGCAGGTGATACATGGGATGTCTCATAGTGAGGAGTCTTCGCCGTGATCCTGAAGATCGCCACGGCGCTCATGCTGGCCACCCCGTCGCTCCACGCTCAGCCCGCCGGCGCGGCAGCGCTCCTCGAAGCCGAGAACGCCACGATCTCCCAGGGAGCCGTCGAGTCCAACCATCCCGGCTACACCGGGACCGGTTTCGTCAACTACGACAACCTGCCCGGCTCCTACGTCGAATGGGCCGTCGAGTCCTCCGAGGCCCGCACCGTCACCCTGACCCTGCGCTACGCCAACGGCACCGCGGCCAACCGGCAGATGAACGTGGCCGGCACCGTCGTCGACTTCCCCGGCACCGGCGCGTGGACCACCTGGCGCACCGCCCGCCTCACCGTCTCCCTGGCCGCCGGAACCACCCCGATCAGAGCCACGGCCACCACCGCGAACGGCGGGCCCAACGTCGACTCGCTGTCGGTGGACGAGCCGGGCGGCGTCGACTGGTCCACCGCGGTGGTCGAGTCGACCATGGCCCGCCACTCCCCCGGCGCGCTCGGCGGCTGGGGCTACACCCGCGGCCTGTACCTCTGGGGCCAGTACCTGGTCTGGCAGCGCACCGGTGACCCCCGCCACCTGCGGTACATCAAGGACTGGGCCGACCGCTTCGTCGACTCCTCCGGCAACATCTCCCACAGCTTCGGCAACCTCGACAGCATGCAGCCGGGCAACATCCTGCTCGCGCTGTACAAGGAGACCGGCCAGAGCCGCTACCGGACCGCGGCCGCCAAGATCCGCAACCGGCTGAACACCTACCCGCGCACCTCCGACGGCGGCTGGTGGCACTCCACCTCGGATTCGCGCCAGGGCCAGCTCTGGGCCGACGGCGTGTTCATGGTCAACCCGTTCCTGGCCCGCTACGGCGCGTGGGTCGCCGAGGACGCCTTCACCCGCACCGAGCCGGCCAAGCAGATGGAGATCTACCACGGCCGCCTCAACCGCACCTCGGGCAGCGCCGCGGGCCTGCTCTACCACGCCTACGACCAGCCCGGCGGGCTCACCGCCTCCTGGGTCAAGCCCTCGCTCGGCAACACCAACGGCATCTCCTGGTGCCGGGCCATCGGCTGGTTCGGCATGGCCGCGATCGACATCCTCGAGATCATCCCCGCCGGCCACCCGCGCCGCGCCGCCCTGATCACCATGCTGCGCGACCTCGTCCCCGCCTACGCCACCTGGCAGGACCCGGCGACCGGGCGGTGGTTCCAGGTCGTGACCGAACCCGGCGACTCCGGCAACTGGACCGAGACCTCGTGCTCGGCCATGTACACCTACACGATCTCCCGCTCGGTCGAGCGGGGCTACGTCGATCCCTCCTACCAGGTGTACGCCGAGCGCGGCTACCAGGGCGTCCTGGCCAAGGTGTCGATGGGCTCCGACGGGCGTACCACCATCGTGGACATCAGCGAGGGCACCAACGTGGACGACGTCGTCGGCTACTACTTCAACCGGGCGCGGCCGGTCAACGACTTCCACGGACTGGGCGCGTTCCTGATCATGAACGAGCAGATGATACGCACGCGCTGACCGGTGTGGCCCGCCCGGAAGGCCGGGCGGGCCACGACGGCGTCAGCGGAAGGCGCCGAAGGCCACGGCGGTCGTCGAGGCGATCGCGGTGGTCAGCACCACGAGCAGGAGCACCGTGCCCAGCGGGTTTCTGCGCGGGGGCGGCGGCTCGGGGACGCGCACGCGGGCACGCCGCGCGCTGGGTGTCGGCTTGGGCGACGGGGCCGGCGTGGCCGTCTCACGCTCGACGACCCTCGGCTGGACGACCGGCTGGGTCGCGGGTGAGCGCGTGGGTGCCGGCGTGGGCGTGGGCCGCACAGGCGTCGGCGTCGGCTTCCTGGTCGGTTCCGGCGTCGGTTCCGGCGTCGGTTCCGGCGGCGGCTCAGGTGTGGGCGTCGGCTCGGGCGGCGGCTCGGGAGTCGGGGGCGGGGGCGGAGGTGGTGGCGGGGGCTCCTGGGCGCACCCCAGCCGCACGCTCACCGGCCCCAGCTCCAGGCAAACAGAGATGTCCACCGGCCCCGCCACGACCTCGGAGTCCGGCTCCGGATCCTGCCCATGCCGGGCCGTGGCGTGCTCGGGCGGAGGCGAGAAGGCGGCCGCGCCCGGCGCGACCGCGCACAGGACGAGGGTCATCGCCGCCACCAGCAGCGGCGTGCGCGGCAAGGCCACGGTCACACGCCCCCGGATATGCGGGCGAACTCCTGCAGCGCCGCGCGGAACGCGTCGGGCCCGACCGCGAGCGGCCCGTCGAAGACGCGCATGATGTCCCAGGTGAGGTAGATGCCGAAGCCGAGCATTCCGGCCAGCGCCATCAGCGGCAGCACCGACCAGCCGCGCGGCCGGGCACCGGCCAGCAGCGGGAACAGCACCACGATGACGCCGGACAGCGCCGTCAGCAGGAGCAGGCCGTTCGGCGGCGTGGTCCTCGCGTCGATGACGCGCTGGGCGCGCGCGGCGGCGAGGTCCTGGACGTGCGCGAGGACCTGGTCCTGCGCGTCCGCCACCTCGTCGGACTTGGTCGCGAGCCCCGTCACCTGCGTGCGCAGCGCGTCGACCCGCTCGGCGCCGACGGGGTCGACCGCGCCCTGGGTCATGAGCGGCCACTCGCTGTCGACGACGAAGCCCACGTAGTCGCGCAGCCCGGAACGGACCGCGTCGCGCGTGGCGGGGGGCAGGCCGTCGGCCGCCCAGTAGGCCTCCACGGCCGCCTGGCTCTCCGTCTGGGTGTTCTGGCGGGCGGAGTCGGCCTTGGTCCAGGGGACGATGATCGCGATCGCGAACGCGAGCAGGAACAGCGCCGACAGCATGGCGCCCGCGTGCGCGACCGACGGGCCGCCGGGGTCGTTGTCGTCGCTCCCCTTGCCGATCTTCCTGAACACGAGGGCGGCGAGCGCCACCACGCCCACCGCCGCCCCCACCGCGAGCGCGTAAGCCACCATCGTTTAATCCTCCGAGAATCGCCGTGATTACCGTGCGTCACGTAGCTATCACGGACGGCAGCCGCGTGTCCGACGATCTCGGTGAACTGGCCGGACCCGGCCAGGACGGAACAGGACTTTTCGGCCAGGGCCAAAACGGGATGCCGCGCCGCCGCATCCTGTGCCAGGCTCGGGTGTGCACTCCAGCGAACTCGAAGCCCGGCTGCGGGCCGGCGATCGTTTCCACGATCTCCGGCTGGACCCCGGCGCCTGGGCGATCGTGCGGGTGGACGGCCGGAACTTCTCGCGCTACACCGAACGCCGCTACGGCAAGCCGTTCGACGAGAGGTTCTCGGCGCTGATGGCGGGCACGGCCCGCGCGCTGCTGGAGGAGCTCGGCGGACGCTACGCCTACGCCGAGAGCGACGAGGTCTCGGTGGTGCTGGCGCCCGACTTCGCGATGTTCGGCCGCGGGCTGCAGAAGCTGGTGTCGATCTCGGCCGCGGTGGCCGCCTCGGCGTTCACCCACGGGGCAGGCGAGCCTGCGCAGTTCGACAGCCGGGTGTGGCTGGGCACAGACGTGGAGGACGTGATCGACTACCTGTCCTGGCGGCAGGCGGACGCGGCCCGCTGCGCGCTCAACGGCTGGGCCTACTGGACGCTGCGCGGCACCGGCCGGAGCCGGCACGAGGCCGCGCTGGCGCTGGAACGTACCAGCGTCGCGGCCAAGAACGAGCTGCTGTCACGCCACGGCGTCGACTTCAACGCCCTGCCCGCCTGGCAGCGCCGCGGCGTCGGCCTGTGGTGGGAGAACCACGAGCGCCCCGGCCACGACCCGATCCGCGGCGTGGACGTGACCACCCGGCGCCGGCGCGTACGCGTCGAGCGCGAGCTGCCCATGAAGGGCGACTACCGGCGGCTGCTCGCGCGGCTGCTGCACGAAAGGACGTGACCTTGCGGAACCCTCCCGCCGACATCCGTGCCGACGACCTGCTGCGCGCGCTGCGCGAGCACTGGGACCTGCCGTTCGGGCGCCTGACCCACGCCCCGGTCGGCTTCGGCGACCACCACTGGACCGCCGACGGCCGCTGGTTCGTCACCGCCGCGCGCCCGGCCCGCTCCTTCGCCGCCCTGGCCGCCGCGATGCGCACCGCCGCGGACCTGGACCTCGACTTCGTGGTCCGCCCGCTGCCCGCCCGCGACGCGGCGCCGATCGCGCCCTTCCCGCCGCACTACGCGCTGACGGTCTACCCCCTCGTCGAGGGTACGGCGGGCGAGTTCGGCCAGGAGCAGACCGGCTCCGACCGCACGGCGATGGCCACCCTCCTGGCCGCCCTCCACGGCAGCACCGCCACCGGCGTCCCGGTCTTCGACCCGTCGCTGACCGCCCGCGCCGCCCTGGAGCGGGCCCTGGACGAGCTCGACCGGCCGTGGACCGGCGGCCCGTACGCGGAACCGGCCCGCCGCCTGCTGTCCGCCCACGGCGCGGCGAAGCTGCGCGAGGTCCTGGCCGCCTTCGACGCCCGGGCGGCCGCGCACGGCACCGGCACGGTGATCACGCACGGCGAGCCGCACCCGGGCAACGTCCTGCGCGCGGGGTCCAGGCGGCTGCTGATCGACTGGGACACGGTGGCGCTGGCCCCGCCCGAGCGGGATCTGTGGCTGGCGCTGGGCGAGTGCCGCCGGGCGTGGGAGGCGTACACGGCGGCGACGGGCCACGAGGTCTCGCGGCCGGCCATGGACTTCTTCCGGCTGCGCTGGCAACTGGACGACATCTCCCTCTACGTCCGGGATTTCCGCTCCCCGCACGAGGACGACCCCGACACGAGGACGGCCTGGGAGGGCTTGCGGGAGTACGTGGCGGCCGTGGCCCGCTGACCGGTCACAGGGGCGCGGAGAGCCCGGCCTTCACCGCGCGCGTGAACGCGTCGGCCAGGACCTCTTCGCGCCCCTGCTCGACCGCGTCGAGCGCCTGCGCGGCCACCTCGGCCGGGCTGATCTTGGGCTGGGTGACGCGGGCGGCCATGTCGGTGTCGATGAACGCCGCGTGCACCCCCACCACCAGGGTCTTCTGCTCGCGCAGCTCCTGGCGTATCCCGTTGGTCAGCGACCACGCCGCCGCCTTGGAGACGGAGTAGGAGGCGGCCTGGGGCAGTACCATCCAGGACAGCACCGACAGCACGTTGACCAGCGCGCCGCCGCCGTTGCCGGCCAGCACCGGGGCGAAGGCCCTGGACATCTCCAGCGTGCCGAAGAAGTTGGTCTCCATCTCCGCCCGCGCGGCCCGCGCGTCGGGCTCCGTGACGAGCCCGCGGGTGCGGGAGATCCCCGCGTTGTTGATCAGGAGGGTGATGTCGCCGAGCTCCGCGGCCGCGGCGGCGACCCGGGCGGGGTCGGTGATGTCGAGCCTGACCGGCACGACGCCCGGTTGCGTGACGGTGCCCGGGTCGCGGGCGCCCGCGTAGACGGTCCGCGCGCCCCTGTCCAGCAGGGCCCGCGTGAACGCCCGGCCCAGCCCTCTGTTGCCTCCGGTCACGAGCGCGACCGCGCCCTGGATCGGCAGTCCGGCCATGGCGGCCCTCCTAGTGAGTTTGAATTTCCAACTCACTCTACACCGGGCCGCCGGTCACCTCAGGACGGGCACCTGGTCTCCGCTCTCGTTGACGGCCGACAGGGCGGGAGTGGCGCTCGTGGCCTTGGCCGCGTACCGGCCGGCGCTCTCGCGGCCGTCGAGCGTGATCCGGACGACGCGGCGGCTGCCCGCGCTCACGAAGTACCGCCTGCCGGAGGGCGCCGTCCACGTCGCCCCCGCGACCACGTCCCGGCTCAGGCGGCTGCAGTCCCAGGTGCCGGTCCTGGCCGCGGTCGCCGTGCCCACGACGCGCCCGCCGCGCCGCGTGAGCAGGACCGCCCGTACCGAGTTGCCGCCGGTGGCGTCCGACAGCCGCAGGCACATCCACCGCCCGCCGACCCCCTCGGGCAGCCTCCCGGCCCAGAACTCCCACGCCGTCGCCGCCTGGATCTCCCCCGAGGGCCGGTCGAGCACGCAGCTCAGCGCCCGCCACGCGCCGAACCCCTCCTCCAGCGCGTCCAGCTCCCAGGGCCCGTACCGGTTCACGTCGGCCGGTGGCGGCGGCTGGTACGTGGCACTGGCCGACGACAACCTCCCGAAGTCCAGCATGGTGTACGGCATGCCGTGCGCGATCTCCGGCGCCCGGAACCGCAACACCGGCCCCCGCCAGCACCCCTGCCCGGAGGCGGCCGATCCCGTGGCATCGGAGGTGATCGGGGCGGTGACCCCGTCCTTCAGCGCGATCTTGTGCCAGCGTGGCCCTCCGCCCGACAGGGCAGCCGCCGACACCTCGGTCACCCACGGGGGCACCAGGTAGCGGTTGCCCCGCGGGGTGGCGAGCAGCTTCAGCGGGCTCGTGCCATCGGGCTTGGTCCGGGGCGCGGGCAGCACCTCCAGCCCATCCGGTCCACCGCCGACGCCCTGCCCGCCCATGGGACCCTGCCCGCTCATGGGATCCTGCGCGCTCATGTGACCCTGCCCGCCCATGGGACCCCGCGCGCTCATGTGACCCTGCCCGGCCGTGGCGGACTGCGCGCCCGTGGCACTCCGGCCGGTGGTGGTGAAGCGGGCGATCCGGTCGTGGCGGCGGAGCAGGACGATCCGGGCTCCGTCCAGCTCGCCCGCGTAGATCAACTGGACGGGGCCGGAGCCCCAGGCCCGCTGTGCCCGCCGTACCAGCTCGACGTCGCCGGTGAGTGAGCCGCGCGGTGGCCAGGAGGCGAGCGTGAGGTCGGTGCCCGCGCGCCAGGCGCCGGCCCCCGCGCGCTCGACCGGCAGCGGAGCGGCGCTGACCGGCCCGCCGGAGCCCAGGTCGGGCGCGGCCACGGCCACCGCGCCGAGCAGGAGCAGGGCGGCGAAGGCCATCCGGGTGCGGCGCAACGGGCGGCCGTAGACGCGGGCGACGGTCGGGTCCAGGGCGAGGGTGCCGTGCGCCCGCTCCACCGCCCGTGCCTCGGCCAGGGCGCCACCGGGGTCGGCGACTCCGGCGCCCGCGAGGATCTCCACCACCTCGGCGGGCAGGCGGCCCTCCAGCAGGAGCATCGCGTAGGCGGCGCGGCCCGCGCCGCTGAGGCCGTTGAGCTCGCGCAGGAGCGCGACGTCGGACCCGGACACCACGACGGGCACCATCTCGACCGGCCCGAGCCGCCCCGACCACGGCATGAGCCGCAGCCGCAGCACCCTGCGCAGGAACACGCGGCGCAGCCCGGCCTCGTCCAGCCTGCCGTGGCGGGCGACGACGGCGGCGGCCAGCCGGTGCGCCCAGGCCAGGCGCCGGTCCTCGCCGCCGGTCGCGGGCAGGGCGAGGTAGCCGAGCAGGACCAGGTCCCGGTAGGGCTTGGCGAGGATCCGGTTCCCCCGTATGGACCGTCGCATTTCAGCCTCACCGTCCGTGTCCGCATGCCTGCATATCGTGACTAGGAAGGTACGGCAGGCATTGCGGCCGTGAGGGCGTTATCAGGAAATCTCCGCCGGCGGCCTCAACGCTGAAACTTCAATCCCCACCTCGGCGCCCATGCCCCCGACCTGCCAGAACATCAGCCATGTTCAGCGTTGAAGGTGGATTTATCAGGGAATTGGGCCGGCCGCCGCGCAGGGTGGTTGTTGCCCCACCGCGGACGGGTGGACGGTACACGGCGAGAGACCGCCTCCGGAGCGAGAAGGAGAGCCTTCGATGAGGCACCGCCGCTTATCCACCGTTTTCGCAGTAATCGTCCTTTCCGCCGCGTCCATGGGCGCGGCGGCCCCCTCCGCCCAGCCCGACCTCGACTCCACCGTCGTCCAGCTCATGACCGCCCGCAGCCAGGCCGAGGGCTCCAAGCTCGCGGCCGCCGGCGCCGGCACCGAAGTCAACGTGCAGCGCCGCAGCGCACGGGGCGACTGGGTGTTCGGCTCCTCGGTGATCAAGGCGCCCAACATCGAGGGCGCTTACCCCGAGGGCTGGCTGTTCGTCGCCCAGCGCACCGCCGCCGGATGGAAGGCCGGCCTCGACGGCACGCCCGAGTTCGCCGCCCTGGCCCGGCAGGCGCCCGCCTCCGTGGTCAGCGACGGCGAGAAGCGTACCTTCGCCGCCAACACCAAGGCCCAGGCCCAGGCCCAGGCCGCCCCCACCGGCCTGTCCCTGCCCTACCAGCAGGGCGCCTCCTGGAAGATCATCGGCGGGCCACACGGCTGGTCGGGCCAGCCCCGGCCGTGGAGCTCGATCGACCTCGACAGCCGGGCCAGCGACCGCAGCGTGCTCGCCGCCCAGTCCGGCCGCGCCTACTGGGTCTGCTCCAACGGCGGGCACATCCGCATCATCCACGACAACGGCTGGACCACCGAGTACTACCACCTGCTCAACGAGATCCGCCCCAACGGCACCCAGCTCAAGATGGGCGACTACCTCGGCCTGACCAGCACGCGCATCCCCTGCGGCGGCTCGGCGGGCAGCAACCACGTGCACTTCGCGCTGAAGAGCGGCTCCTCGTGGGTCCCGCTGCAGGACAAGACGATCGGCGGCTGGACCTACTTCGAGGGCTCCGGCGCGTACGGCGGCGGCGCCCGCAGAGGCACCACCACCCGCTACGTCGGCGACTGGATCCAGAACTACGGCCCGGAGACGCCCGGCGGGCGCACGTTCGAGAACGCGGCCAACGTCGACGTCGCCGACCTGGGCCAGGGCGAGTCCCCGATCACGGTCACCGGCGTGCCGGGCAACGCGCCCGCCACGCTGAGCGTCTACGCCGACGTCCACCACGGCTGGCGCGGTGACCTGCAGCTCGACCTCGTCGGCCCGACCGGCGTGGTCTACCGGCTGCGCGATCCGGCGCCGGACGACGACGGCACGATCATCCACGAGACGTACACGAAGAACGCCGCCGACTCGCCCGCGAACGGCACCTGGCGGCTACGGGTCAAGGACGTCGACTCCAACCACTCGGGCTATATCGACGCCTGGAGCCTGACTTTCTGACACTTGCGCTGTAAATTCGGGCTGATCACTCCTGAAACCGGGGAGTTGTCCCGATGGAGCAGCATTTCGACCGCCTTCTCCGTGACGCGATCACCGCGCGCGGACTCAGCCTGGAGCGCCTGCACGCCCGCCTGTCCCAGCGTGGCATCAAGGTCAGCCTGGCCAGCCTCAGCAACTGGCAGCGCGGGAAGTGCCGCCCGGAGCGATCGCAGTCGCTCCGGGCCCTCCACGCGCTGGAGGAGATCCTCGCCCTGCCGGGCGACACTCTCATCGCCAGCCTGGGTCCGCCCAGGCCGAGGGGACGCTGGGTGAGCCATGTGCCGGGCGCGGTGCCGTACCGCGATCTGTGCCCTGAAGCGGGGAGCCTGCAGCGGCTCCTCGGCGAGATCAAGAACGTCACCGACGGACAGCTCGCGCTGCTGTCCTACCACGACCACATCACCACGGGGACGGACCGCGACGAGCGCTCGGTGCGCACCCGGGCGGTCTTCCAGGCCCGCTCGGACGGCGTGGACCGGCACGTGGCCATCCACTACAACGAGCGCTCGCACCTGCCCGAGGACTTCTCGGCGTCCTTCTGCAGGCTGGGACGGGTCAAGAAGGACGAGCCCGCCGGGCTGACCGCGCTGGAGCTGCTGTTCGACCGGCCCTTGGCGGCCGGGGAGACCTATGTGGTGGAGTACGAGTTCCGCTACAGGAAACGCGGGCCGCAGGCGCTGTTCTACAACCGCTGGTTCCGCTTCCCCGCGCACGCGTACCTGCTGACCGTGCAGTTCGCGCCGGGGACGACGCCGGTGCGCTGCTTCCGCACGCACCAGCCGACGACCGCGACCCCGCCCGCCGACGTGGGCGAGTTACGGCTGAGCGGCTGGGACTCGGTGCACATCGCCGACGTCGAGGTACGGCCAGGCGTGCACGGCGTCCGGTGGGAGTGGGCCTAGCGTTCCTCGCGGGCCATGGCGGCGCGGTAGGCGCCGACCAGCGACGCGAGGATGATCAGGTCGAAGATGATCTGCGTGGCGACCAGCCCGCGGGCCAGTTGCCCGACCGCGTGCACGTCGCCGAAGCCGACGGTGGCGATGGTGGAGACGGTGAAGTACAGGGCGTCCGTGCGCGTGCGCAGGCCCGCGAACTGGGCCGGGTCGATCGTGGCCACCATGAGGTAGCCGAGGGCGAAGAAGATCGTCACCACGTACATCAGCAGCAGGAGCGTGCGCAGCCTGGCCTGCTTGTCGCGGTGGGCGACCGCGATCGTGTGCCGGCCGAACACCCAGACCAGCACCAGCACGCCGAGCATGAACAGCCCGGCCGCGCCCCCGAGCCGCGCCACGTTGGAGCCGTCGCCCAGCGGGACCAGGTAGTAGAGGGCGACCAGCCCGGCCATGACGGCCAGGTGCTGCAGGGCGGTCAGCAACGGGCGATGAACGGCCATGACTCACTGTGACCGCACGATGGCTCCGGCTTCGGGCGGGACACGCCGGGGTAGTGGGAAAACGTGAAGGTGCTCCTGCTCACGATGGGCAGCCGGGGAGACGTGCAGCCGTACGTCGCGCTGGCGCGCGGGCTGCTGGCCGCCGGGCACGAGCCGGTCGTGGCGGGGCCGCGGCGTTTCGGGTCGCTGGCGGCGCCGTTCGGGGTCGCCTTCGCGCCGCTGCCCGACGAGATGCTCGACCTTCAGGACCAGGTCAAGGGTCAGGGGGCGGGCGCGGCCATCACGGCGGCGCGCTCGGTGAAGCCGATGGTGCGCCGGGTGCTCGACGCGGAGGCAGCGCTGATCGAGCCGGGCCTCGACGTGATCGTCTACCACCCGAAGGCGCTCGGCGGGCCCTACCTGGCGGAGAAGGCCGGGATCCCGTCGCTGGCGGGGCTGCTGCTGCCGCTGTACGTGCCGACCGCCGCCTTCGCCTCCCCCATCCTCCCGGTACGGCTGCCGCCCGCCGTCAACCGGGCCACCTGGCGGGTCGCGGCGGCGGTCGAGGCGCCCTACCGCTCGGTGGTGCGCACGTGGCGGTCGGAGGTCCTGGGCCTGTGCGAGGGTTTCCGCCCGGCGGCCGAGCTGATCGCGGCGGGGCCGGTGCTGCACGCGTGGAGCCCGCGCCTGCTGCCCGCGCCCGCCGACTGGCCTCCGCGGGCGGATCCGATCGGCTTCTGGACCCTGCCCGCCGCCGGTGACTGGACCCCGCCCGAGCGGCTGGCCGCGTTCCTGGAGGAGGGGCCGCCACCGGTCTACGCGGGGTTCGGCAGCATGGCCGGGCGTGATCCGCGCGCTCTCGCGGCGACCGTCGTGGAGGCGGCGCGGCTGACCGGGCGGCGGGCGATCCTGGCGACGGGCTGGGGCGGCCTGCGCCCCGGGGAAGAGGACGAGGGCGGCGAGGACGTGCTGGTGATCGAGGAGGCGCCGCACGACTGGCTGCTGCCGCGCGTGGCCCTGGCCCTGCACCACGGCGGCATCGGTACCGTCGCCGCGGCCCTGCGCGCCGGGGTTCCGCAGGTCGTCCGCCCTTTCCTCGGCGATCAGCCGTTCTGGGCCGACCGCCTGCACCGGCTGGGTGTCGCGCCCCCGCCGCTGCGCGGGAGGCCGCGCGCGCCGGAGGTGGCCGCCGCGTTCGCCTCAGCCCTGGAGCTGTCCGGTACGGCGGGCGCCGTCGCCGCCGAGGTGGCCGCGGAGGACGGCGTGGCCGAGGCGGTCTCCCGCATCGAGGCCCTCGCGGCCGGCTAGGTTCACTCCTTCCTGAGGGCGGCGCGGCCCTCGGCGGCGCCGACGAAGCGCATCTTGCCCAGCGGCACCTCGGCCGGGCTCGGGTCGGGCGCCTGGCGGCGCTGCGGGCGCGGCCCGTCGCTGGGCAGCACGTACGGCCGCTTGAGCACCTCGTCCAGGATGAACACGGTCTCCGTGGCCTTGACGGCGGGGATGCCGGCCAGGCGGTCGGTGACCAGGGTGTGCACCTCGGCCACGTCGGACACCCGCACCTGGATCATGGCGTCGTGCTGCCCGGTGGTGATAGCGCAGTACTCCACCTCCGGCATGCGGGCCAGCTCCGCGCGGAACTGCTTCCACATCTGCTGGCGCACGGTCACGAAGATGAGCGCGGTGATGCCGAGCCCGGCCCTCACGTGGTCGATCTCGGCGGTGAAGCGCTTGATGGCGCCGTCGGCGCGCAGGGCCTCGAAGCGGGTGTAGGCGTTCGCCCGCGAGATGCCCACCCGCTCGGCCAGCGCGGCGACCGAGATGCGGCCGTTCTCGCGCAGGACCTGCAGGATCTTCAAATGGACGGCGTCCAGCTCAAGGCCGATGCCGATCCGTCCAGAGCGCAACCCACTCTCTCCACCATTTCTGGAAATTTCCGCCACCTGTACCACACTCCTCGACAAACCGTCTCACCGACGTGACACGGGCTGGACGTTCTGCCGGACAATCCACGACAACTTTCACAGAATATCTGGAGGACCCATGGCGACCCGCTCGCAGACGGCGGCTGTACTGCTCGCCGGTGCACTCGCCCTCGCCGCCTGCGGAAGCGGCGGCTCCAAGACCCCCGCTGCCGGCGGCGCCGCGGCAGGCAAGACCCTCGTCATCGACACCTCCTTCGATCTCAAGACCGGCGACCCCGGCCGCACCTACGAGCCGACCGGCCTCATCATCGGCAAGGCGGCCTACGAGACGCTTCTCACCTTCGACGGCGCCGACGTGACCAAGCCCGTCCCCGCGCTGGCCGAGTCGTACGAGCTGTCGCAGGACGGCAAGACGCTCACGCTCAAGCTGAAGCAGGGCGCGGTCTTCGCCGACGGCTCCCCGGTCACCGCCGACGACGTGGTCTTCTCGCTGACCCGCGTGCGCGACATGAAGGGCACCCCGTCGTTCCTGCTGGACGGCGTGGAGGTGGCCAAGGACGGCGACTCGACGATCAAGCTGACGTCGAAGGCGGCCAACCCGGCGCTGCCGTTCATCCTGCCGAACCCGGCGCTCGGGATCATCAACAGCAAGGTCGCCCGGCAGCACGGCGCGACCGCCGACGCCAAGGACAAGGCGGAGCAGTACCTCAACTCGGCCTCGCTCGGCTCCGGCCCGTACGCGATCGAGTCCTTCAACGTCAGCAGCCAGGTCGTGCTCAAGGCCAACCCGAAGTACTACGGGACCAAGCCCGCCTACGACAAGGTCGTCATCCGCAACGTCGAGGCGGCCACGCAGAAACTGAACGTCCAGCGCGGCGACAGCCAGGTGGCGCTCAACCTGTCCGGCGACCAGGTCACGGGCATGCCCAACACGCTGCAGGTCAAGAAGACCGCCTCGGCCAACGTCATCTTCCTGCTGGCCAACCAGGACTCCGCGATCAGCAAGACCACCACGAACGCCAAGTTCGTCGAGGCCGTGCGCAAGGGCGTCGACTACGCGGGCCTGCTGGAGCTGGCCGGCGAGGGCTCGACGCAGGCGCCGGGTGTGATCCCGTCGCAGCTGCTCGGCGCGCTGCCCGCCGATCAGGCCGCCAAGCGCGACGTCGAGGGCGCCAAGGCCGCGCTGGCCGCCAGCGGGCTGACCAACCCGAGCGTCAAGCTGGAGTACCCGAGCGAGCTGACCGTCAACGGCCTGTCCTTCCAGCCGCTGGCCGAGCGCATCCAGGCCAACCTCAAGGAGGTCGGCATCACGGTCGAACTGGCCCCCGCGCCGGTCGCCACCGCCCTGGACAACTACCGCAACGGCAAGGAGGAGATGGGCCTGTGGTACTGGGGCCCTGACTACCCGGACCCCAGCGACTACCTGGCCTTCCTGCCCGGCAAGACCGTCGGCCTGCGCGCCGGATGGAAGCCCGGCGCGGCCAAGGAGATCGAGGCGGCCGGCGACAAGGCGGCGGCCACCATCGGCGACGACGCCCGCAAGACGGTCTACCAGGACGTCCAGACCAAGCTCAACGCGGGCGGCCCGTTCGTCCCGCTGATCCAGCCGAGCCAGAACATCGTGACCGCCGCCACGGTGACCGGCCTGGAGTACCACCCGGTCTGGACCGTCGACGTGGCCGACCTCGGCGTGAAGTGAAGACCACCGGTACCCGGGCCAGGCACCCCCTGGCCCGGTTCCTGATCCGGCGGATCCTCATCGCCCTGCTGCTGGCCTGGGGGATCACGCTGGTCACGTTCGTGCTGACCAACATGGTGCCCGGCGACCCCGTCGCCGCCAACCTGGGCCAGCGGGCGCTCGGCGACCCGGCGATCGTCGCGCAGTGGAAGGCCGAGCACGGCCTGGACAAGCCGCTGCCGGAGCAGTACCTGCTGCACCTGCAGGGCATCCTCCAGGGCGACCTGGGCACCAGCCAGCAGAGCCACCGCCCGGTCAGCGACGACCTCGCCGAGTTCGTCCCGGCGACGCTGGAGCTGGCCGGGGCGGCGATCCTGATCTCGCTGGTGCTGGGCGTGGCGTTCGGCGTCGTGGCGGCCCTGCGCCGCGACCGGCTGCCCGACCACCTGCTGCGGGTGCTGAGCCTGATCGGCATCTCGGTGCCGACGTTCTGGCTGGCGCTGCTGGCCTTCTACGTCTTCTTCTACCGCCTGCAGCTCACGCCGGGCAGCGGCCGCATCGACCCCGGCATGACCGCGCCGGGGCCGATCACCGGCCTGCACACGCTCGACGCGGCGCTGACCGGGCAGTGGGACGTCTTCGCCAGCGCCGTCGGCCACCTCATCACCCCCGCGCTGGTGCTGGCCCTCTACACGATCGGGCTGCTGACCCGCTTCACCCGCAGCGCGGTGCTGGAGGTCCTGGGCCAGGACTACGTGCGCGCCGCGCGGGCCAAGGGACTGCCGGGACGGACGGTCCTGTTCCGTTACGTCCTGCGCTCGGCCCTGGTGCCCATCATCACCGTGGCCGGTCTGGCGTTCGGCTCACTGCTGTCCGGGACCGTGCTGGTCGAGGCGATCTTCGCCTGGCCGGGCGTGGGCCAGTACGCGTACAAGAGCGCGACCTCCCTCGACCTGCCCGCGGTGATGGGCGTCGGCCTGGTGGTCGGCGTCGTGTACCTGGTCATCAACCTGATCGTGGACGTGATGTACGGGATCATCGACCCGCGGGTGAGGCTGCAATGAGACGTGCTCTGAGGCGTGACCCGCTCGCGCCCCGCAGGCGGCGCGTGCCCGAGGCGTGGCGGCAGCCGCTGGCCGTGGCCGGGGCCGTCATCGCGCTGGCCTGGCTGGTCATCGCGCTGGCCGCGCCGTTCCTGGCCCCGCACGACCCGCTCGCGCAGGACCTGCCCCGCCTGGCCGAGCCGGGCCCCGGGCACTGGTTCGGCACCGACCAGCTCGGCCGCGACATCCTCAGCCGCGTCATGTACGGCGCCCGCGTCTCCATCCCGCTCACCCTGCTCCTGGTGGCCATGAGCGTGCTGGTCGGCGGGTTGCTCGGCGCCGCCGCCGGATATTTCGGCAGATGGGTGGGTGAGACCATCATGCGGATCGCCGACCTGGTCTTCGCCTTCCCCACGGTCATCCTGGCCATGGTCGTGGCCGCGGCGCTTGGGGCCAGCCTGACCAACGCGGTGCTGGCCGTACTCGTGGTCGCCTGGCCCGCCTACGCCCGCGTCACCCGCGGCCTCGTGCTCGGCGTGCGCGAGCGGGAGTTCGTGCTCAGCGGGCGGCTGCTCGGCTTCTCGCCCTGGCGCTCGCTGCGCGTGGACGTGCTGCCCAACGTGACCGGCCCCGTCCTGGTGCTGGCCACGCTCGACATCGGCACCGCGCTGCTGCTCCTGTCCGGTCTCAGCTTCCTGGGCCTCGGCGCCAAGCCGCCGTCGCCCGAGTGGGGCGCGATGGTCGCCTCGGGCGTGGAGGTCTTCGACTCCTGGTGGGTGGCGACCTTCCCCGGTCTCGCCATCCTGACCGTGGTGCTGGCCTTCAACTTCCTCGGCGACACCCTGCGCGACGCCCTCGACCCGCGTACGGCCCGCGCCATCAAGGAGCGCGCACTGTGAAGATCACCGACCTGAAGGTGGACATCCACGGACGGCAGATCCTCAAGGGCGTCTCCGTCTCCCTGCGGGAGGGCCGCGTTCACGGCCTGGCCGGAGAGTCGGGCTCGGGCAAGACCATGACCGGCCTGGCCGCCCTCGGCCTGCTCCCGCACGGCGCGAGCGCGACGGGCTCGATCGTCCACAACGGCCGCAACCTGCTCGAACTGTCCGCCAAGGAGCTCAACAAGGTACGCGGCGGCGAGGTCGCCATGGTCTTCCAGGACCCCGCCACCAGCCTGCACCCCATGCTCACCGTCGGCAGGCAGCTCACCGAGCACATGCGCCACCACCTCGGCCTGGGCAAGGCCGAGGCGCGGGCGCGGGCCGTCGAACTGCTCGGCAAGGTCCGCATCCCCGGCGCCGACGAGGCGTACGGGCGCTACCCCCACCAGTTCTCCGGCGGCATGCGGCAGCGCATCGCCATCGCGATCGCGCTGGCCTGCTCGCCCCGGGTGCTGATCGCCGACGAGCCGACCACGGCGCTCGACGTGACCGTCCAGGCGGGCGTCCTGCGGCTGCTGCGTGGGCTGTGCGACGAGCTGGGGCTGGCCGTGCTGCTGGTCACCCACGACCTCGGCGTGATGTCCGCGGTGGCCGACGAGGTCAGCGTCATGAAGGACGGCCTGATCGTGGAGAGCGGGCCCCGCTCCCACGTCCTGCGCACCCCCGACCACCCCTACACCCGCTCCCTCCTGGCCTCCCTGCCCGAGAGTCCGCTCGCCCCCGCACCCGACGAGGAGCGCCCATGAGCCTGCTCACCATCGACGATCTGGTCGTCGAGCACCGCTCCCCCGGCCGGCCCGTCGTCCGCGCCGTCGCCGGGGCCAGCCTCACGGTGCGCGCCGGTGAGGTCGTCGGCCTCGTGGGCGAGTCGGGATGCGGCAAGTCGACGCTGGCGAGAGCCGTCTGCGGGCTCAATCCGGTGACCGGGGGCGCCATCCGGTTCGAGGGGCGGCCGGTGACGCCGCTCGGGCTGCGGCGCCGTACGCTGACCGGGATTCAGATGGTCTTCCAGGACCCGTACGCCTCCCTCAACCCGCGCCGGCGCGTGGGCGACCAGATCGCCGACGGCCTGAGGGTGGCGCGCGGCAGCACCGCCACCCCGGCCGACATGCTCGAACGCGTGGGCCTGCCGAGGGACTTCACCGATCGCCATCCGCACGAGTTCTCCGGCGGGCAGCGGCAGCGCATCGCGATCGCCCGCGCGCTGGCCGCCGAGCCCCGCCTGCTCATCGGCGACGAGCCCATCTCCGCCCTGGACGCCTCGGCGCAGTCACAGGTGGCCCGCCTGATGCGTGACCTGGCCGTGGACTCGGGGGCCGGGCTGCTGTTCATCAGTCACGACCTGTCCGTGGTACGCCTGATCGCCGACCGGATCGCCGTCATGTACCTGGGCAAGATCGTCGAGATCGGCGGGACGGCCGAGGTGTGGGACAACCCCCGCCACCCCTACACCCAGGCGCTCCTGAACGCGATCCCCCTGCCCGACGGACAGGGCACGTTGCCGGCGGAGCTGCCCGGCGACGTCCCCGACCCGGCCGATCCGCCGGGAGGCTGCCGCTTCAACCCGCGCTGCCCGCACGTGATGGACGTCTGCCGCGACAAGGAACCGGACTTCGGCCCGGTCGCCTGCTGGCTCCACGAGCCCACGTGACCCCCACACCCCACCCCGGGCCCGACCCCCTCAGATCCGGCGGTCCGGGATCCGACACCCCGGGTTTCGACCCCGTGATGGCCGACCCGCGCACCTCCGCCGAAGGCGGCCGGACCAGGAGCGGTCAGACGGCGGGCGGTCAGACGGCGGGCGGTCAGACGGCGGGCGGTCAGACGGCGGGCGGTCAGGCGGCGGGCGGCTTGGCGGCGGGCGGCTTGGCCAAGAACGCGCCCGCCGAGGACGGTGCGGGCCAGGCGGGAGACGGCCTGGAGGAGGGCGGCCTGGTCAGGGGTGTGCCTTCCCGGCGCGGACTTTCCGAGGACGGTCCATCCGGTGACGCGCTTCCGGCGAGCGGAGCGGACCGGGACCGGCCACCCGCGAGCGGGCAGCGGCCGGACCGGCCTGTCGCGTGCGGGCCGGGGCGGGACGGGCTGAGTGAGGGCTTGGCCGGGCGGGTGGTGGCGGTACGGGCCGCCATGGCCGAGGCCGAGGTGGACGCGCTGGTGCTACGGCCCTCGCCCGACTTCCGGTTCCTGGGCGGGCGGGGCGAGGGGTTCCTGGTGGTCACGCGGGAGAACTACGCCGAGACCACCGCCCCCGGTACGCTCATCCCGGCCACGGCCCGCCGGGTCGGGGTGGATCCGGAGATGCGGGTGCGGGAGCTGTTCGGGTTGTCGGTGGACGCGGAACTCGTGCCGGCGGGAGCCGTTCTCGCGCCGCTGAGGTTGCGGAAGGACCGGGGCGAGCTCGACGCCATCGCCGCCGCGGCCGTGGCGGCGGACGGGGTGGTGGCGCGGGCGCGGGAGTGGCGGTGGTTCGGGGCCACCGAGCGGGCCATGGCCCGCCACCTGCGGGTCGCGATGCTGGAGAGCGGCTGCGAGGAGATCCTGGGCGTTCAGGTGGCGGCCGGGGAGCACACCGCGATCCCCTCGCACCGCCCCACCGACCGGGTGATCAACCCGGGCGACGCGCTCCAGGTCGCCGTGCGCGGGCGGTGGGACGGCTACTGCGCCGAGGTGGCCAGGGTTCTCGCGGTGGCCGAGCCGCCGGAGGACTTCGACGCCCTCTACTCGGTGGTCCTCGCCGCTCAAGGCGCCGCCCTCGACGGTGTACGGCAGGCCCTCCCCGCCGCCTCCGTCGCCAGGTCCGCCCGGTCGATGATCGAGGAGTCCGGCTACGGCCAGTTCGCCGCCGGCCACTACGGCAGAGGCGTGGGCCTGGCCGACGACGAACCGCCGCACCTGTCCCCCGCCGACCCCACCACGCTGACCCCCGGCATGGCGCTCTGCCTCGAACCGGCCGTCTACCTCCCCGACCTGTTCGGCGCCCGCCTCGCCGACGTGGCCGTCTGCACGGAGTCCGCCCCAAGGCTCCTCACCACCCCGCCCCCCGCCCTCCTCGTGCTCGACCGCTGACGGCCCCGGACCCCAGGGCGAGGTGCGCCTTTTCTCCCGGTGCGCTGTGGCACGCTGGTTGACGACGATCATCGGGGGGTGTCGTGGGCCAGTTCGTGCTGCTCATGCTCGTGCTGCTCGGGGCGCTGGTCACGGTGCCGCTCGGCGACCGGCTGGGGCTGCCGGCGCCGGTGCTCATGACGTTGTACGGCATCGTGCTGGCCGTGGTGCCGTTCGTGCCGAACGTGGACATCCCGCCGGAGCTCGTGCTGCCGGCACTGCTGCCTCCGCTGCTGTACGCGGCGGCCAGCCGTACCTCGTGGCGGCAGTTCGCGGCCGGCTGGCGGCCCATCTTCCTGCTCGCAGTGGCGCTGGTGTTCGTGACCACGGCGGCGGTCGCGGGGGTGGCGCACGCGCTGGTGCCCGGCCTGTCGCTGGCCGCCGCGGCGGCGCTGGGCGCGCTGGTGGCCCCGCCGGACCCGGTCGCGGCCACCAGCGTCGCGGGCTCGCTCGGGCTGCCCAGGCGGCTGGTGTCGCTGCTGGAGGGTGAGGGGCTGTTCAACGACGTGACGGCCATCGTGCTCTACCACGTGGCGATCGCGGCGGCCCTCACCGGCAGCTTCTCGTGGCCCGTCGCGGCGGGTGAGCTGGTGCTGTCGGCGGTGGTGGCGATCGTCGTCGGGTTCGGGGTGGGGTGGGTGGCGGCCCGGCTGGACAACCTGCTCGGCGACCCCACGTTGCAGATCGGGCTGTCGGTGCTGGTGCCGTACGCCAGCTATGTGCTGGCCGACCAGCTGCTCGGCTCGGGCGTGCTCGCGGTGCTGACCACCGCCTTCTACCTGCGTGAGAAGACCAGCGACGCCGACGACTCGATCGGCAGGCTCACCGGCGCCGCGTTCTGGCAGGTCGTGGACACGCTGGTGACGGGGGTGGCGTTCGGGCTGATCGGGCTGGAGCTGCACAACGTGCTCGGCACCGTGACCGGCAGGTTCGGCGAGGTGATGGTGTGGAGCCTGATCGTGGTCGCCGTGGTGGTGGGGGTGCGGCTGCTGTGGCTGCTGCCGACCGCCTCGCTGGCCAGGCGCCTGCACCAGTCGCGCGGCGACGACTCCGAGACGCCGACGAGCTGGCGCGAGACGGTCGTGATGTGGTGGGCGGGCATGCGCGGCGTGGCCTCGGTGGCGCTCGCGCTGGCCATCCCGCTGGAGGTGCCGCAGCGCGACGTGCTTGTTTTCGTCGCGTTCGCGGTCATCCTCGCCACGCTGCTGGTGCAGGGCCTGACCCTGCCCTGGGTGGTACGCCTGCTGGGCGTCACCTCCGACACCGAGGCGGAACGCGCCTTCGAGCGCAGGCTCGCCAAGCAGGCCGCGGGCGCGGCGAGGCAGCGGCTGAGGGAGCTCGTCGACACCGAGCAGGTGCCCGACGACGTGGTGGAGATCCTCGGCCGCCGCCTGTCCGACATCGCGGTGCGGATCAGCCCCGAGCTGGCCGACGAGGAACGCCGCGAGGCGTTCGGCCAGCGCCTCGAACGCGTGAGGGTGGTGCGCCGGGTCAACGACGAGATGATGTCGGCGGCCCGGCGCGCCGTCCTGGACGCGCGCCGTGAGCCGGACGCCGACCCGCAGGTGATCTCCCGCGTGCTGCGCCAGCTCGACCTGCGGAATCTGAGCTAGAGCGTGATCCACTCGGTGGACGTGGTGACCTCGTCGAGGATCGACTGGATCGGCTCGACGCCCAGCCCGGGTCCCGCGGGGACGTCCAGGTGGCCGTCGCGCAGCTCGAACGGCTCGGTGATGTCGGTCGCGTAGTAGCGGCGCGAGCCCGAGGTGTCGCCGGGCAGCGTGAAGCCGGGCAGCGCGGCGAGCGCCACGTTGGCGGCCCGGCCGAGGCCGGTCTCCAGCATGCCACCGCACCACACCGCGACCCCGTGCGCCCGGCACAGGTCATGGATGCGGCGGGCCTCCAGGTAGCCGCCGATGCGGCCCGGCTTGATGTTGACGATGGAGCACGAGCCCAGCGCGATCGCGGCCGCCGCGTGCTCGGCCGACTCGATGGACTCGTCGAGGCAGATCGGGGTCCTCAGCTGCTTGGCCAGCTGGGCGTGCTGGACGAAGTCGTCGTTGGCCAGCGGCTGCTCGATGAGCAGCAGCTCGAAGTCGTCCAGTTTGGCGAGGTGGCGGGCGTCCACGAGCGTGTAGGCGGCGTTGGCGTCCACCTGCAGGAGCACGTCGTCGCCGAAGCGCTCGCGGACCGCGCGCACCGGCTCGACGTCCCAGCCGGGCTCGATCTTCAGCTTGATCCGGACGTAGCCTTCGTCCAGGTAGCCCCCGACGGCCTCCAGCAGTTCGGGGATGGAGTCCATGATGCCGACGGAGACGCCGCACGGCACCCGGTCACGTTCGGCGCCCAGGAAGCGGCCGAACGACTCGCCGGCCGCGCGCAACTGGGCGTCCAGCACCGCGGTCTCCACGGCCGCCTTGGCCATCCGGTGGCCCTTGATCGGCTCCAGGGCGCGGCCCACGCCGTAGGCGTCGACCTCGGCGGGCAGCGACGGCAGCAGGAACCTCTTGATCACCTCCGCCGCGCCGTCGACGAACTCCGAGGAGTAGAGCGGCTCCGACATGGCCACGCACTCGCCCCACCCCTCGGCGTCCGGTGTCACCACGCGCACGAGCAGCACGTCGCGCGAGGTCTCGGTGCCGAACGAGGTGCGGAACGGCGCCACCAAGGGCATCGCGATCCTGCGCAGCTCTACTCCTGTGATTTTCACGCCTTCTCCACTACGTAGTACTTCTTGTCATGAAATCCGGTGACCTTGCGGCCTTCGGCCAGCATGCCGCCCAGCACGTCGCGTACGGCATGCCGCCACGCCTTGGCCGTTCCCGGATCAACGCCGCGCAACCCCTCCACGTCGGCGGGGATCGCCACCAGTACCAGCGGCGCGTCCATGTCACCGGGCACCGGCCTGCCGCCCTCGTTGCCCAGGGCCACCACCGTTCCCGTGGGGATGTCCGGCGCGTGCGGCTCCCGCCGTACCGCCGCCTCGACGTGCGGCGCGGTCAGCTCCCAGACGGCGAGCACCCGATCGGACTCGTCGCCCTGGTTGATCGCGTCGCCCATGACCCCGTAGAAGCTGGGCAGGTACTCGTGCGGCCTGGCCCCCAGCTTGGCGAGGTTGAAGTGCGCGTTGCGGCGCACCAGGGGGTCGTAGGTCCAGGAGATGCGCGTCAGCCCGCGCTCCAGTGCCCAGCGGCGCTGGTGCATCTTGAGCTCGAACCCTATGCCGCGCCCGACGGCCGCACCGGTGATGTGCGAGTGCAGTACGCCGCCGACCGCCATGAAGCCCACCGACGCGCCGACCAGTGTGGCGCCGTCGTATGCGCCGGTGATGTAGTTGCCGGCGTGCGAGAAGGCCCGCATCAGCTCGACCGAGATCGGCTCGCCGCCCGGGTCGAAATGCCAGATATCACCGAACAGCGCGTGGACCTCTTCCAGGTCCGCGATCTCGTGAAGCTCCCTGATCGCGATCACGCATGCCCTCCGAGTCGTCCGTTGTCACGGCGACGGTAAACCATCGTGAGGACGCCTCGATTCGTGCCAGCCCACCAAGCACCCCCGGACCCTTGGTGCTCATGCCCAATCGTCGTGGCGGCGGGTGAAGGCGCGGTCAGTACCGCGCCGGGGCCGACGACCAGGCCGGGTGCCGGAGGGACGGCGTGGACGCCGACGGCACCTCCTACGCCGCCCTTTCGCCGCGCCGGCTCGTCCAGAGCCGCCACGGCCGCGACCGGACGCGACCGGACCGGCGTGGAGGTCCGCTTCGCCGAGGACGCGCAGAAGGAGCCCGACCGCTGGATCGGCGTCCGCTACCGCGCCACGGGCGCCAACGCCAACTGGTCGGTCGTGCGCGGGTTCCGGGTGACGACACCGGACGACGACCGCACCCGCGTCACGGGCACCGGCACGCCGGCGGACGCCGGCCCGGCCGCCGCCGCGGACGGCAACCAGCCACCGCCTGGACCGCCTCGGCCGCGCCCGCCGCCGGTGACGCGCTGGAGGCGGCTCTGTCGCGGCCCAGGGCGCCCGGGTCGCTGCCGTCGGTACCGGGCAGGGGTCGGCGCAGGTCAGAGCCGGTGAAGCTCCGGCGGCGCCTGCCCGCCGCCGGAGCGGCTTCACCGCTGCAGGCGCGGCACGGCCTCCAGCAGGGTGCGGGTGTAGTCGTGCGTGGGCCGCTCGACCACGGCCTCGGTCGGGCCGTGCTCGACGATGCGGCCCCGGTGCATGACCGCCACCGTGTCGCAGACGTAGCGGACCACCGCGAGGTTGTGCGAGATGAACAGGATCGACAACCCCAGGGTGTCGCGCAGGGAGCGGATGAGGTTGAGCACGGAGCCCTGGACGGAGACGTCCAGGGCGCTGGTGATCTCGTCGGCCACCAGCAGGTCGGGGCGGGCGCCGAGGGCGCGGGCGATGGCGACGCGCTGGCGCATCCCTCCCGACAGCTCCCGCGGGTAGCGGGAGGCGAGGTCCGCGGGCAGGGAGACGAGGCCGAGCAGGCGGGTCACCTCGTCGGGGCGGGCGGCCCTGGGCAGCTCCAGCAGGCCCTCGGCCACCGACTCGCCGACCTTCATGCGCGGGTCGAGGGAGGCGTAGGGGTCCTGGAAGACCATCTGCACCCGGGAGGCGCCGGTGATCCGCCCGGAGTACCGTACGAGCCCGCTGACCGCCTTGGCCAGCGACGACTTGCCGGAGCCCGACTCCCCCACCAGCCCCACGATGCCGCCGGGCGGCACCTCCAGGCTGACGGAGTCGACCGCGGTGAACGATTTGAATCGCACCGTCACGTCAGTAAATTTCATGAAACCTCCCAGCAGGCCACCGTGTGCGCGATGCCGTACTCGGTGACCGGCGGCAACGACGTCGAGCAGCGGTCGGTCGCCAGCGCGCACCGCCCCGCGAACGCGCACCCGGCCCCCACCAGCGCGGGCGCCGGCTGCGTGCCGGGGATGCTGGCCAGCGGCAGCGAGCGGTCGGTCTCCATGTCGGGCAGCGAGTCCACCAGGGCCTTGGTGTACGGATGCGCCGCCCCCTTGGCCAGCGCGGACACGGGCAGTTCTTCCACCACCCGCCCCGCGTACATGACCACGACCCGGTCGCACAGCTCCCCCACGACCGCGATGTCGTGCGAGATGAACAGCGCCGCCGCCCCGCTCTCGTCGACCACCTCGCGCAGAAGCTTGAGGATCTGCCGTTGCACGGTGACGTCCAGCGCGGTCGTCGGCTCGTCGGCGATGATCAGCTTGGGCGTGCCCATGAGCCCCATCGCGATCACCGCGCGCTGCCGCATGCCGCCCGACAGCTCGTGCGGATGGCGTTTGGCCTGCTTCGCCGGCTCGGGCAGGTGCACGTGGCCGAGCCGGTCCACGGCCCGCCGGGCGGCCTCGGCGCGGGTGGCGCCCTGGTGCACGATCGCCACCTCGGCCAGTTGCCCGCCGACGCGCAGCGCCGGGTTGAGCGAAGCCATCGGGTCCTGGAAGACCATGGCCAGGCTGGTGCCGAGCTCCTTCTGGCTGAGCTCGGCGATCTCCCGGCCGTCCAGGCGCAGCGCGGCGTGCGTGACCGTGCCCGGATAGGGCACCAGGCCGCCGATCGCCGCCGCGGTCAGGCTCTTGCCGCTGCCGGACTCGCCGACGATGCCGACGATCTCGCCGGGCCGTACCGTCAGCGACAGGCTCCGCACGGGCGTGACGCCGCCGGGGAAGGTGACGGTCAGGTCCCGCACCTCCAGCACGGCCCGCGGATCGGGCGCGCCCGCCGGCTCCGGCGCGGCGAGCTCTTCCTTCCTCGCCGGTACGGCGGTGCGCGCCGCCCGCCTGGCCAGCGTGTCGCCGAGCAGGTTGAACCCGATGCCGGCCAGCGCGACCGCCACCGCGGGCCCGATCGCCACCTCCGGCGTGACGTAGATGCGGGCGAAGCCGTCGAACAGCAGGCGCCCCCAGTCGAAGTCCGGGGGCTGCACGCCCAGGCCCAGGAAGGACATGCCGGCCAGCCCCAGCAGCGCGCCGCCGAGCGCCTGGGCGAGGTTGAGGATGAGCGGTTCGGCGATGTTGGGCAGCACGTGCCGGCCCAGCACGCGCCGGCGCGGGACGCCGAGCATGCGGGCGGCCAGCACGTAGTCGGCCCCGGCGACGGAGGCGGCCAGCGTCTGGGTGAGCCGGGCGAAACCGGGCGCGATGGCCACGCCGATGCCGAGGACGGCGCCGCGCGCCCCCATGCCGGACACGACCGCGGTGAACATCGCCAGCAGCAGTCCGGGGAAGGCGACCAGCGCGTTGACGGTGCCGGTGACCAGGCGGGCGCCGCGCCGCGGCAGCACCGAGGGCAGCGCGCCGAGCACGATGCCGATGAAGGCGCCGATGAGGGTGGCGGCCAGGGCCAGCGCCAGCGAGTAGCGGCCGGCCACGAGCACGCGGGCCAGCAGGTCGCGGCCCAGGTTGTCGGTGCCGAGCGGATGGGCGGCCGAGGCGCCCTGCAGGATGGCGCCGGCGTCGATCTTCTCCGCGGCCTCGCCCCAGATCGGCGGGCCGATGATCGCCAGCACCACCATGAGGGTGACCAGCACCGCCGAGACGACGGCGGCGGGAGTGCGTGGCATCAGGTCTCCTTGATGGAGGAGGTCGGGTCGAGTTTGCCGAGGATCAGGTCGACGGCGAAGTTGACGACCAGGACGATGGCGCCGTAGACGAGGATCACGCCCTGGGCCACGGGATAGTCCTTCTGGGTGATCGACTCGACGATCTTCAGGCCGAGGCCGGGCCAGGCGAAGACGTACTCCACCAGGACGCTGCCCGCGATCAGCGCGGTGAGCAGCAGGCCGCCGATGGTGAGGGTGGCGGTCAGCGTGTTCGGCAGCACGTGGCGCAGGTAGAGGCGCCCGGCGGGCAGGCGTTTGGCGCGGGCCAGCCGTACGTAGTCGGTGCCGAGTTCGCGCAGCGTCTCCACGCGGGAGATGCGGGAGATCATCGCGATCGGCCCGATCGCGAGCGCGAGGATGGGCAGCACGTACGAGGCGGGGCCCGCCTTGCCCGCGGGCGGGAACAGCCCGAGGCCGATGGCGAAGACGGTGACCAGGCCGATGGCGTAGAGGAACTCGGGAACGGCCACCGCGGTGCCGGTGACCGAGGTGAAGGTGGCCTCCGTGCCGCGGTTACGGCCGTTCTCGGTCCTGATCGCCGCCCACATGCCGATCGGCACGGCCGCCAGCATCGCCACGACGGTGGCCAGCAGCGCCAGCCCGAGCGTGTTGGGCAGCCGGGTGAGGATCACCTGCCCGACGGGCTCACCCGTCAGGAAGGAGACGCCCATGTTGCCGGAGAACAGGTTCGCCACGTAGGTGGTGAACTGCTCCAGGAGGGGGCGGTCAAGCCCGAGCGCGGCCGTCCTGGCCTGAACCAGCTCGATCGGCGCGGCGGGGCCCAGCGAGGCGCGCACCGGGTCGCCGGGGATGAGGTGGATCATCGCGAACGACGCCACCAGCAGCACCCCCAGCGACACGATGAAGCGCACCAGATGCCGCAGCACTCAGCCTCCTTCGGTCAGGCGGATGGACGTGGGGATGAGGACCGTGGCGACCAGGTCGAACGTCGCGCCTTTGCCGGCCACGAGCACGGTGTTCTCGGTGACCGGGACCATGTCGGAGTTGTCGAACAGCGCGGACTCGGCCTCCAGCCAGAGCTTGCAGCCCTCCTCGCCCGGCTTGAGCTTGGCCTGGGCGATCAGCTCGGAGTAGCGGGCGTTGTCCAGGTGGGCGAAGTTGGCGCCCTTGGGCGCCGCCGGGCCGGACAGGAAGCCTTCGAGCTGCGAGGGCAGGAAGACGCCGATGGGCAGCCAGACCACGTCCCAGTCCTGGGTGGCGTTGAGCGACTCCGACATCTTGGTGTCCAGCACGCCGTTGAGCTTGACCTCGGCGCCGGCGCTCTTCCAGGCCGCGGCCACGTACTCGGCGGCCGCCTGGACGCCCGCGCCCCTGGTGGTGCCGTAGAGGTAGCGCAGCGTCAGCCGCTTGCCGTCCTTGACCCGGATGCCGTCGGGGCCGGGCTTCCAGCCCGCGGCCTCCAGCCCCGCGGCGGCCGCGGCGGCGTCGAAGGCGGGCACGTGGCCGGTGACGGTGTCGCCCTTGCACGGGCGGGGCTCCATGACCAGGCCGGTGGCGGGCCTGCCGGTGCCGCTGGAGGCGATCCCGGCCAGCTCCTTCAGGTTGAGCGCCTGGGTGAGGGCCTTGCGTACGGCCGGGTCCTTGGTGGGGCGGTCCTCGCCCTGGTGGTAGAAGAACTGGCCGTTGCCCGCCATCGGGGTCTTCTTGAGCAGGCCGGGCGTGGCCTCCAGGCGGGTGCGGTCGGCGCCGTAGAAGACGGCGGCGTTGAGGCCGCCGGAGATCAGCAGGTTGGCGGAGGTCTGCTCGTTGGGCACGATCTTCAGCACGACCTTGTCGGGCATGCCCTCGGTGCTCGCGCCGCCGGGCGCCCACCTGTAGTCCTTGCGGCGGGTGAAGGTGTAGTGGTCGCTGGGCATCGACTCGCTCAGCACGTACGCGCCGCTGCCCGAGGTGGCGCGGGCGATGAGCGAACGGTCCTTGACCGCCTTGCCGCAGACGATGTACAGGTCCCGGGCGCTCTGCAGGATGAAGGCGAACGGCTTGTCGGTCGAGAACGTCACGGTGCCGGCCGCGTCGTCCGAGGTGGCCTTCATCCCGGGCGGCAGGAGCACGCCGTAGATGGGCGACTTGGTGGCCGGGTCGGCGATGTGGTTGACGTTCTGGGCCACGTCGGCGGGGGTGAGCTTGGAGCCGTCGGAGCAGGTGACGTCCTTGCGCAAGGTGAAGGTCACCGAGTCCGGCTTGACCTCCCACTTCTCGGCCAGGCCCGGGACGGTCCGCCCCTCGCGGTCGGTGCTGACCAGGGTGTCGTAGGCGAAGCCCAGCACGGTGTTGGTCACCGACAGGACGGCCGTCGCGGGGTCGAGCACACCGGGGTCGGCGGAGATGGCATAGGTGAAGGTGCCGCCGGCCACAGGCCGGCCGGAAGGCGCTTGGGCCGTTCCGCCGCCGCACGCGGAGGCGAACATGGCCAGGCAGGCGAGCGCCGCGACTTTCTTCATACGGGACTCCGTGTGAGCGGGTGGGGGGTTGGTCACCCACCTTCGTCCCTGCCCGGCGCGGGTTCTTCGTGCCCTGTGACGAAAACTACAGCCGCCCTCGTCCTAGGGCCCGAAGATCCGCATCTGGAGCATCACGGTGAGCCGCGCGTCCGGGTCGGCCAGGTCGAGACCGCTGATCTCGACCAGCCGCTTGAGCCGGTAGCGGAAGGTGTTGGCGTGCACGTGGACCTGCGCGCAGGCCAGGTTGACGTCGCCGAACGCGTCGAGATAGGCCCGCAGGGTGGCCACGAGGTCGCTGCCGTGTTCCGCGTCGTGCTCCAGCAGCCGCTGGTACGGCCCGGTGGGCGTCTGTTCCTCCGCCGTCACGACGTCGGCCACCTGCATGAGCAGCGACTCGAAGTGCACGGTGGTGTAGCCGGCGGCCTGCCCGGAGGTGCCGCGGGCGCGCAGCACACGCAGCGCCCGGTCGGCGTCGGCACGCGACCTGGCCACCTGGGCGAGGTTGGCGGCCAGCCGGCCCACGCCGATGTTGGCCTCGTAGCGCGGGCCCACCCGGGACAGGAAGCTCTGGGCGACCCGCACGGCCCGCTCCTCCTCCTCGCCGCCGGTGCTGAGCGGCAGCACCGCGTAGGCGACCGAGCCGACGAGCGCGGCGGCGGCCCGGGGGTGGATGGCGCCCACGTGCAGGGCGAAGGCGTCGCAGAAGCGCTGGCGGTCGCTCTCCCCGCGCGCGGGGTCGGCGTCGGTCAGGTCGGTGAGCTGGGCGGCCAGCACGCAGAGCCGTTCGGTGGCGACGCCCAGCCGGCCGGCCGCCTCGGCGGCGTCCGCGCCGCCGGCCAGCACGGTCGACAACAGGTCGGCGCGCAGCCGCCGCTGGGTGTCGGCCCCGGCGCGCTCGCGCAGCAGTTGCAACGCGACGATCTTCGCCGCGTCGGCGAAGGCCCGCTGGCGCTGCTCGCTGAGCGGTTCGCGCACCGCCGCCCAGATCGAGCCGAGGATCTCATCGCCCGACCGTACGGCGACCGCCGTCCGGTTGATGCTGGTGCCGTCGTGGAGCTCGATGTAGACCGGCTCGCGGCTCTGGTAGAGCTGCTTGAAGAAGCCGCGCTCGTCCAGCATGCGCTGGAAGCGCTCGGGCACCTGCAGGCCGAGCACCGTCTCGACGCGCCCGGGGTCGGCCTCGTCCTGCCGCCCGGAGTAGGCCAGCACCCGCGAGGAGCGGTCCTCGATGGTGACCGGCGCGTCCAGGAGCGCGCAGACCGCGTTGGCCAGGGCGAACAGATCGCCCTGCGGCTCCTCGCCCGGCTCGTCGAGGTCGCCTTCGGCCAGCAGGGAGCGCAGCAGCGCCGCCACCTGCGACCAGGACGCCGCCCTGGTCAGCCCGAGTACGGCGATGCCCGTCTCCAGGACGGCGGCGCGTACCTGCTCGTCCACCTCGACGGGCACCTTGACCACGATCGCCGCCGCGGTCCTGGCGCGGTAGAGCAGGTCGCGGATGTCGCCGGCGGTGTGGACGCCGACGGCCAGCAGGATGCCGCCCGGCGGTACCAGCAGTTCGTCGAGCGGGTCGTAGATGTGCACGCCGGTGACCTCGGTGCCGAGGTCACCTGGCGACGCGGCCACTCCCATCACGGTGGTGCCGAGGTCGAGCAGGATGCGACCGAGGCTGGCGAGCGGGCGGTCGATCACCCGCTCACCATACGTCACCTCGGACATCAGACCCGCAACCGGTCCACCGCCACCCGCGCGGCCCGGCCGATCGCGGCGTCGGCGGCGGGGTCGCGCAGGCCGAGGCCGACGGTGCGCAGGAACACCGCGACGGCGTAGCGCCGGCCGTCGGGGAACTCCACCACGCCCGCCTCGTTGCGCACGCCCCACAGCGTGCCGGTCTTGCCGGAGACCTTGACCTCGTCGCCGAAGCCGGAGCTGAGCCGGTGCGGCCACACCTGGTTGCCCATGATGCGCCGCACCTCCTGGCAGGCCTCGGCGGGGCCGGCCTCGTCGCGCCAGATCAGGCTGAGCAGCGTGGTGATCTCGCGCGGCGTGCCGGAGGTCGTGCGTTCCGGGTCGCGGATGGCCAGCGACCTGACCTGCTCCCCGGTCAGCTTCTCCAGGTCCACCGGGCCCAGCTCCTGCTTGACCTGCTCGAACAGCTCCGCGCAGCCGCCGATGAGCCGGGTGCGCGACAGGCCGAGCGACCTGAGCGTGGCGTGCACCCGATCCAGCCCGACCCGGCGCAGCAGCACGTCGGTGGCGGCGTTGTCGCTCATCGTCATCATGAAGTGCGCCAGGTCGCGCAGCGTCAGCGAGATGTCGTCGGCGCAGCCGGAGGTGCCGATGCCGCCGTCCTTGTCGGCCGCGGTGACCATGAGGCGCTCGGTGCGCTCCAGCTCGCCGGCCGCGGCCTGCAGGGCGTACTCCAGCACGATCGGGATCTTGAACACCGAGGCCAGCACCACGGGGTCGTCGGCCCCGAAGGCCACCTCGGCGTCGCCGTCCACCTCGCGCGCGTGGACGAACCCGGCCGCGCCGGCGGCGTCGAAGATCTCACGCACGCGGGATCGCCCGGCTGTTGTGCAGGTAGGCGGCGACGCCGTCGCGCATCACGAACGTGACCGTGCCGTGCATCCCGCCGTCCTCCTCGGCGGCGACGAAGTGATCGTCGCTCAGGTGGACGTAGCGCGTGGTCTTGCGGGTCGCGCCCATACTGGCCACGACCTCGCCGGGGATCTCGGTGATGTCCAGGCCGCCGTCCGCGCCGGTGACCTCCAGCGACAGGACCGGCCCGGTGTAGGTCCCGGCGTACGGCGTGGCGTCCACGGGCGACGGCCGCTCCGGGGGATGCGGCAGTCCCGGCACGTCGATCCCGGTCGTCTCGCGCAGCACCGGGAGCACCACGTCCTCGATGAGGCCGGCGAACGCGCCGCCGTTCGCGCTCATCGCGAGCACGACGTCGCTGCCCGGGACGATCCGCCACATCGTGCTCTGCCCGGGAGTGCCGCCGTCGTGGCCGAAGGCGCCCCAGTCGAACAGCTCGAAGCCCAGGCCCCACGCGGTGGCCAGCAGGCCGGGGACGGTCGGCACCTCGGCCTGCGGCTGGCGCATGCCGGCCAGCGTCTCCTCGGCCAGCACGCGGGTGCCGTCCTCGGCCAGTCCGCCGGCCAGCGCCATGCGGCCGAAGCGGACCAGCTCGCGCGGTGCCAGACACAGGGTGGACCCGGCGGGCCCGTTGGAGCGGGGCATCTGCCACTTGGGGTAGACGACCTGGTCGGGGCCGATGTGCCCGGCGGAGGCGCGGAACAGCACGGCCTCCTCCCCGAACAGTGCCGACTGGGTGACGCCGAGCGGCTTGAACAGGTGCTCGGCCATCGCCTCCTCCCAGGTGATGCCGCGCACCCTGGCCACGATCGCGCCGAGCACCACGAACCCCGAGTTGCAGTAGGAGAACAGGGCGCCCGGGTCGTGCACCTTCGTGGTGCCGTGCAGGTAGGCCAGGTACTTGTCGAGGCAGTCGTCGCCGCGGCCGGTGTCCTCGAACAGGTCGCCGTCGAAGCCGCCCGTGTGCGTCAGCAGGTGCCGCACGGTGATCTCGGCCTCGTAGGCGAGCCCGAACTCGGGCAGGTAGTCGGTGACCGGCCGGTCGAGCTCGACCTTGCCCTCCTCGACCAGCTGCATGACCAGGGCGGCGGTCCACACCTTGGTCGTGGAGCCGACCTGGAAGACGCTGTCGGGCGTGGTCTCCACGCCGGTGTTCTTGTTGACGACGCCGGTGGCGGCCTCGTGGAGCTCGCCTCCCGCCCATACCGCGATCGCGGCGCCGGGCACGCCGTGCCTGGCCGCCGCCTCGTCCAGTCGCTTCTGCAGGTCCATGGTCAGCTCACCTTCGGGGTCGCGCGGGCACCGGCGTGCACGTAGAGGGTTCCGTCGGGCAGTTCGAAGAAGACGGCCGACAGCCAGTCGGGGTCGCCGGGGCGGCGGCCGACGAAGGTGACGTCGTCCACGGCGACCAGCGGGATCTCCTCCGGCTCCTGCAGGCCGGCCAGCGCGCCGGTCGACTCCATGAGCAGCGACGGCCCGCCGTCCCTGAGGCTGATCGTCAGGCGGGCGCCGGCCCGTTCGTAGACGCCGAGGTAGCGGGTGACGTCGACCTCCACCGGCTGCGCGGGCGGCCCGAGCGTGGGCGGCACCTCCAGCCCGTCGAGCTCGGCGAACAGCTCGGTGGCCACCGCGTGGGTGAACGCGCCGCTGTGGCCGCCGTTGGCCACCACGCACACGACCGTGCCGGTGCCGGGCACGGCCCAGAGCATGGCGTGCTGGCCGATGGTGTTGCCGCCGTGGGAGATGACCTTCTGGCCGCTCCACTCGTCGAGGATCCAGCCGACGCCCCAGTGGGCGCCGAGGGTGTGCGGGTTGGGGATGGCCACCTGCGGCTCCCACATCACCTGCGGGTTCTCCAGCAGGCCGCCCTCGAGGTGGGCGCGGCCGAAGGCGACCACGTCGGCGGGACGGGCGCTGATGAGCCCCGCCGGGCCGACCGAACGCATGAGGCCCCAGACCGGGGCCGGCTCGCCGCCGTCCATGTGGCCCATGGCCGCGCGGAAGCGCAGCGCCTCCTCGGGCAGCGTGACCGCGTGGGTCAGCCCGAGGGGCTCGAAGATCTGCTCGCGCAGGGCCTCGTCCCACGTCTTGCCGGTCAGCTTCTCCACGATGCGCCCGGCCACGACGAAGCCGGAGTTGCAGTAGGACTGGGTGGCGCCCAGCGGGTGGTTCTGCGGCAGGTCCGCGCAGGCCGCCACGTACTTCTCCACGCAGTCGTCGCCGCGCCCGGTGTCCAGGAACAGGTCGCCGTCGATGCCGCTGGTGTGGGAGAGCAGGTGGCGCACCGTGACCGTCTTGGTGACCTCCGGGTCGGCCACCTTGAACTCCGGGAGCAGCTCGGCCACCGGCGTGTCCGGCGTCAGCAGGCCGCGCTCGGCCAGCTGCATCAGGAGCGTCGCCGTCCAGACCTTCGTCACGGAGCCGATCTGGAAGAGCGAGTCGGTCGTGGTCTCGACGCCGGTGCCGCGGTGGAGCACGCCCGCGGCGTACTCGTGCAGCTCGCCGTTGTGCAGGTAGGCCAGGGCGGCGCCCGGGACCTCGTACTTCGCGATCAGTTCGGCGAGCCGCTGACCCATTGCTCCAGCCACGCGATGATCCTCTCGTTGTAGTCGTAACGGTGTGAGGGACGCCCCTGGACGATGAACAGGTGGGAGCCGCCCGGATAGCGAACCAGCCGGACCGGCACCTCCCGCTCGCGCAGGGCTTCGAACCACTGCTCGGCCTGTCCGACCGGGCAGCGTTCGTCGGCGTCGCCGTGCAGGATGAGCGTGGGCGTCGTGACCTCGCCCACGCGGGTGAGCGGCGACTGCGGCGCGGGGTCGCCCGGGCACTCCCACATCTTGAGGAAGTACCCCGCGTCGGAGGTTCCGGCCATGCTGGTCAGGTCGCTGACGAGGCCGCCGGGGATCGCCGCCTTGAACCTGCCGGTGCGCCCCGTCAGGTAGCAGGTCATGTAGCCGCCGTAGCTGTAGCCGGTGACCGCGAGGCGCTCGGGGTCGGCCGTGCCGTCGGCCACCAGCTCGTCCACGGCCGACAGGAAGTCCTGGGCGTCGGCCACGCCCCATTCGCCGAGGGCGGCGGTGTAGAAGGCCTCGCCGTACCCGTCGCTGGCGCGCGGGTTGAGGGTGAGGACGGTCCAGCCGCGGGCGGCGAGCACCTGGTGGTAGAGGTGGACCCCGTCGAAGACGGGGGCCCAGGCGTTGTGCGGGCCGCCGTGGATGTCGAGCAGCAGCGGGCCGCCCTTGCCCTCGCCGGTCAGGAAGCCCTCGACGCGGGTGCCGTCGGGGGCGGTGAACACCCGGCTGCGCGGCGGGTAGAGCTCGACGTCGGCGAGGGCGAGGCCGGTCAGCTTCTCCCCGTCGAGGTAGACCTCCCCCACCGTGTACGGCGAGGCCGCCACGTAGGCCACTCTCCCGTCGGTGACGCCGGCGCCGGAGACGCTGAGCTCGCCGCCCACGATCTTCTCCGCGGCCACGGCCCCGCCCCGCAGCCGGTACAGATGGGTGGCCCCGGCGTCACGGGCGCAGAACAGCAGGTCGCCGCCGTCCAGCGAGGGCGGCGCACCCGGGTAGCCGGGACCGCCGACCATCACGTTCCTGTCCAGCCCGGTGACGATCTCCTCCTGGCCGTCCTCGCCCACGGCGAACAGCCGCGTGTGCCCGATCGGCCCGTCCTTGAACGCCGTCGCGACCAGCCTCCCGCCCAGCCACCACACGCCCGTGCAGACCACGTCCTGGGTGGTCAGGCGTTTGGGCTCGCCGCCGGTGGCGTCCACGACGTAGACGGCGCCGCTGGGGACGAGGTCGCGGTCGGGCTCCATGGACGTGGTGAACGCCAGCCGCTGGCCGTCGGGCGACCAGGTGGGCCCGCCGGCGTGGAAGTCGCCGTCGGTGACCTGGGTGAGCGCGCCGGAGGCGACGTCCGCCACGAACACGTGCGAGGTCAGCCCGCGCAGCAGCCCGGGGCCGTCGGCCTTGTAGTCGAGCCGGTCGGCGACGATGGGGGCGTTCGGGTCGGGGCCGTCGGCCGAGGGGGCGAAGTGCGGCCCGCCGTACGCGATCTTGGTGCCGTCGGGCGACCAGACCGGCGCGCCGGCGCCGAGCGGCGCGGTGGTGAGCACGCGCGGCTCGCCCCCGTCCATCGGCAGCAGGTGGATCTGCGGCTTTCCGTCCACGGGGCGGACGAAGGCGAGGGTGCCGCCGTCCGGCGACCAGCGAGGGAGGGTGCCGGCCGCCAGACGGCGCGGCTCGGACCCGGGGGCGGCGAGCCAGATCTGGGTGACGTTGTCGTCGGTGTCACGCTCGGCGGTGGTGAGCGTGTAGGCCACGGCGACCCCGCCGGGACGCACCTGCGGATCAGACGGTACGGCCAGGCGGTAGAGGTCGTCCAAGGAGAGACGGGGCATGGCCGAACGCTAAGCGACCGTCACGGGGCCCTGCTTCGGCCTCCGCGACGAACCACCGCCCCTGTGTTGTGCGCCACACCAACTCCCGGGGGAATATCCGTTTGCCCCCCGTTGCTCATGTACGTCACTATGACGCTCATGTTCCGGCACGTTCACCCGATGACTCCCGCGATCGCCGCGGGTGTCTTCGAGCGTGCCTGCGACGGCCTGGAGCGCTGACCTCTCCCCGTAAGTCCTGACGGTGACCCGGCGGGGGGAGGTTGACCGGCCCGGCCCACGGGTCACACATCCCAGGCTCTCGCGAACGGAACAAGATCATGGCCAAGCAGGCCTACGTGCGGAACAAGCCGCATCTCAACATCGGCACGATGGGACACGTCGACCACGGCAAGACGACGCTGACCGCCGCGATCACGAAGGTGCTCGCCGAGCGGGGCGGCGCCACGTACACGCCGTTCGAGAGGATCGACCGCACGCCCGAGGAGGCGCAGCGGGGCATCACGATCAACATCTCGCACGTCGAGTACGAGACGGCCACCCGCCACTACGCCCACGTCGACATGCCGGGCCACGCCGACTACGTGAAGAACATGATCACGGGGGCGGCGCAGCTCGACGGCGCCATCCTGGTGGTCTCCGCGCAGGACGGGATCATGCCGCAGACCCGCGAGCACGTGCTGCTCGCCAAGCGGGTCGGCGTCGAGCACCTCGTCGTCGCGCTCAACAAGGCCGACGGCGCCGACCCCGAGCTGGCCGACCTGGTCGAGCTGGAGCTGTCGGAGCTGCTGGCCGAGCACGGCTACGCGGACGTGCCCATGGTCCGGGTCTCCGGGCTACGGGCCTTGGAAGGCGACCCCGAGTGGACGGCGTCGGTCGAGGCGCTGCTCCAGGCGGTGGACGACCACATCCCGGTGCCGGTGCGCTACGTCGACGCGCCGTTCCTGATGCCGGTGGAGAACGTGCTCACGGTCACCGGCCGTGGCACGGTCGTCACCGGGGCGATCGAGCGCGGCGTCGTGCGCGTCGGCGACACCGTCGAGGTCGTCGGCTTCGGCGAGACGTTCTCCGCCGTCGTGACGGGGGTGGAGACGTTCGGCAAGACGATGGAGCGGGGCGAGGCGGGGGACAACGCCGCGGTCCTGCTGCGCGGTGTGCGCCGCGAGCAGGTACGGCGGGGCATGGTCCTGGCCGGGCCCGGCACGCAGCGGGCGCGCAGCTCCTTCACCGCCCGCGTCTACCTCCTCACGGCCGAGGAGGGCGGCCGGCGCAAGCCGGTCGCCGACGGGTACCGGCCGCAGTTCTACCTGCGCACGACCGACGTGCCCGGCCGGATCGACCTTGCGGCCCCGGCCCGGCCGGGTGACACGGTCGAGGTCGAGGTGGAGCTCGGCAAGGCCGTCGCGCTGGAGGAAGGGCTCGGCTTCGCGATCCGCGAAGGCGGCCTGACCGTCGGCGCGGGCACGGTCGTCGCCGTGACCGGTTGAAGCACGGGACCCGTGGCGCCCCCTCACAGGCGTCGCGGGTCCCGTGTGCACGATGGGGGTTACGGCCGGCGTCTCAGGAGGGAGCCCGGCCGTACCGCCGTGGCGAAGCGGACGGTGCGCGGCAGCACGTACACCTCCTCGGGCAGCGACGACTCCAGCGCGGCGCGCGCGGCGGCGTGCCGTTCCCGGGGGATGCTCTCCAGGGAGGCGCGGCGCGCGGCCGACCACAGCCAGTCCCAGACCTGGCCGCGCTCGACGCTGACCTCGAAGACGACCTCCTCGCACCGCACTCCGGCCAGCCCGTTGCCGGACAGGAGGTCGGCCAGCTCGCGTTCGGTGTTGAGGCGGTGGGTGAACGGCGCGCCGCCCGCCCCGGTGGTGAAGGGGGCCAGGGCGAGCGCCACCTGGCCGAGCAGGTCGGCCTCCGCGGGGCTGGGCTGGGCGAGGAGGCTGGCGGCCAGGCGGCCGCCGGGGCGGAGGAGCCCGGCCATCGCGCGTACGGCGGCCGCGGGGTCGGGCAGGAAGTACAGCATCATGCCGGCCAGGACGGTGTCGAAGCGCGCGGCGGGCAGCAGGATCGACGCCTGTTCGACGTCGCCGGACAGCACGGTGGCGTTGGACAGGCCGTGCCGTTCGATCTCGGCGTTGGCGACGGCGAGCATGCCGGGCGCCAGGTCCAGCCCGACGACCAGCCCGAGCGGACCGACGGCGCGGGCGGCGGGGATCAGGCTGGCCCCGGTGCCGCATCCGGCGTCCAGGACGCTCTCGCCTCGCCGCAGACCCGCCTGGCGCACGAGCTCGGCGCCAACAGGCCCGAAGAAGGGGACGCCCACCCGCTCGTACGTCCCGGACGCCCGGTCGAACACCCCGGCCATATAGGTCTTGGCGTCCACGCAGCAACCCCCAAACGCGCCGATCGAACCCCGCCAATGATCCACCTAACTGGGCACTTTTCAGCGCTTGAGGTGGTTTGTCAACGGGTGATTCTGGCAGAACGCGGCGCGGCCCCCTTGGGCAGGCCGGCACGGGCGAGGTGCAGGAGGCTCGCGGGATCGTCCACGCCCAGGTGAGCGGCCAGAAGCGCGCGCGTGGGCGGGCTGTCGATGATCTGGCTGAGGGGATGAGTGGTATAGCCGCGTGTGGACAGCGTCAGCCAGACCCGCATGAGCTCCCGCCCCATCGCGACCTCGTCCCCGGGCGGCCCGACGAGCACCAGCGCCTCGCCGTCGTAGTCGAGCAGCCCCTTGCCGGCCGCCGCCAGAACCCTGGGCAGCCCGGCCCCGCGCAGAACGGGATAGACCGCCAGCGCCGCCCGCAGGCCGAGTGCCTCGGCCCTGGAGAGCGCGAGCGCCCGGTCCGTCAGCCCGTCGAGGTCGTAGCGCCGATGCCGCGGCGTGAGCCGCAGCCACTCGCGCAGCTCGGCGGTGACCGCCGCGTCTCCGAACTGGTACAGGTCCGCCGCGTGCAGCAGCGCCGCCAGATCCCGGCAGGCCACCCGCCGCACCCCCGGCACCAGGTCGCCGGGCAGCCGTCCCGCGTGGTAGGGGCCGCGGTTGGAGCCGCGCCCGCGCACGTCCGCCGTCGTGAACTCCGTCCGGTACGGCTGCGCCGTCTCGTGCAGCACCCCCACCCGCAGCGGCCCCGGATCGGCCAGGAACCCCACCCGAAGCCCCGCCGACGCGCAGACGATCAGGCAGGTCTCCACGAACGCCCCGAGCCCGAGCCGCAGGTCGCGTCCTGTGGGGTCGCTCACGGGCAGCGCCCGCTCCGGGTCCCAGCCGACGACCGCCCCGGCGGCGGTGTAGGTCAGCGTCCAGGGCTGGGTGTTGTGCGCGCTGGGAGCCCGCCAGAAGTCGGCCTCCAGCTCCCGCAACGCCTTCACGGAGCCTTCTCGTAGAACGTGTAGCCGTGCAGCGGCCGCCCGCCCATGGCCCGGAACTGGGCGGCGGAGCCGGGATTGCTCCGTTCGACGTAGGTGCTGCGCAGCGTGTGGTAGCCGCCCTCGATCAGTCCCCGGTGAAGCTCCCGCGAGAGCAGCCTCATGTAGCCGTGCCCCTGCTCGGCGGGGATCGTCCCCTTGATGATCAGGACGGCCTCGCGCCGGTACCGTCCCCGGTTGACCAGCAGCCGGAGCTGGTTGACCAGGTGCAGATCCCCGCGAATGCGAGCCACGAACTCCGAGATGTCCGGCACGCACAGCACGAACGCCACCGGCCGACCCGCCTTGGTCAGATACAGCAGCAGCGACTCGTCCAGGAGGAACGACAGCCCGTCGGTCTGCCGGGCCAGCTGATCGGCGGAGATCTCCGTGTAGTACCCGAGCTGCGCGAAGGCGGCGTTGAGCATCTCCCGCAGAATCGGCAGCTGCTCCCCCAGCCGCCGCCGCTGCCCCCGATGCACCTGCAGCCCCTCGGCCGCCAGGCGCGCGTCGTCGAAGCCGAAGACCGGTTCGCCCGGCACGGGACAGATCCAGGTGTCGGCCTCGAACCGGCGCACGAACCCGTGCTTGGCATAGGCCACCGGGTAGTAGGGGTGATTCCAGGCGCTGTCGATGAAGCCGCGATCCCCGAACCCGGAGGTGATCACCCCTCCGCTCTGGTTGGGCAGCAGCGAAACGGGCCCGAAGACGCTCTGCCGCCCTGCCGCCCGCGCCTCGGCCACGATCGCCTCGAACAACTCCCCGGCCGCCTCCTCCTCGAACTCCGTGAGCCCGAACAGCTGCGTCCTCCCGCCCAGCTTGGCGTCGAACGCGGCGTCGGTGTGCAGGGTGGTCCTGGCCACGACCCGGCCGTGGCGGCGCAGGACGGCCAGCCGTACCCCTTGGCGCTGCCAGGCCCTGACCTGCGCGCGCAACGGCGGCACATACCCCGAGCCCGCCGGATAGACCCGGTCGGAGAGGGCCAGGAACTCCATCAGGTCCCGGCGTGACTCGACGGTGCGCAGACTCACGCCCGTGTCACCGCCGGCCCGTCGCCGTCCTCTCCGGACAGCGGGGTGAACGTCGCGATGTGCGCCATGGGCCCGCCCTCGGCCCGCCAGACGCCGTTGGAGTAACCCTCGGGCTCGGCGTTGTAGAGCCGGATGTACCCGCCGGTGGCGTTCTTGGTCCCGTCGGTCACCCACCGCATGAGCTCGCGGTGATGGCGGCTGCGCGCGAACACCAGCAGCGAGTCGCGATCCTCGAAGAAGGCCAGGGTCCCGAGCGTGAACGGGAACTCCCAGTAGACCTTGTGCCAGCGGTACCCGCGCATGCGCTTCATGTCCCGCACCATGCGCACCCACGTGAACGTGAGCGTGAGGATCGACAACGGCCCCCGATACCGCGTCGCCCCCACGAACATCGCCCCCGCCTGCCCTTGGGGCGGCGCCTTACTGAAGTCGGTGGTCCTCATCGGTCCTTCACCAGCTAGCCCAACTGACCCACGAGCACCATATCCAGCGAACCGCCCATCCTTGCCCCTTCTGGCCGTCTCATCGCGACGGCCCCTCACCGGCCGGGGCCGATGTCTGGTTGAGCTCGGCGAGCGTGATGAGCCCGTCGTCGAGGGCGCGGCCGACGAGTTCGCTCTTGGTACGCGCCGCCCGTCCCACGTTGGCGTACTTCACCCGTACCCGCGCGATGTAGGTGTCGACGGTCTTCACGGTGATGTTGAGCTTGGCGGCGACGAGTTCCTTGGACGAGGACACGAACCATGCCCGCAGCACCTCGGTTTCCCGCTGGGACAGGCGTGGCCGGCCGGGGTCGTCGTCGGCGATGAGCGCCCCGGACAGCGACGGCGCGGTGTAGGACTCGCCCCGCGCGACCTCCCGGATGGCGGGCACCAGGTGCTCGGGCCCTTCGCGCTTGGTCAGGTAGGCGAGCGCGCCCAGGTCGACGCATTTGATCGCGGTCGCGTCGTCGGTGTGCTGGGAGTACACGATCACGCGCCGGCCGCTGTCGACCAGTCTGCGCAGCTCGCCGAAGTCGGGACGGCCCGGCACCAGCTCCAGGTCGAAGATCACGACGTCGGCTTCGGCGCCGGGCCCGGTCCAGACGTCGGCGAGCCGGTCCCCGGCGTCGATCAGAGCGATCTTCGGGTCGGCCCGGGAGCACCAGGAGTGGACGCCCGCGCTTATGGCCGCGTGATCATCGACGATCACCGCGGTGATCAACCCGCCACCTGCCATGGGGCCTCCGTCCCGACCGTGCCGCCGTTGTCCAACGCCTCAACCCCCCACGGCCCCGCCGGCAACCCCGGCACCGTCACACGGGCGAACGTGACCGGAAGCCGCAGCCAGCCTAGTGGCCACCGTCGGTGTCGAAGCCGTGACGTGCCTGCCCACCCCGGCGCCCCCGCGCGGGCCGGACCCGCCGTGGCTAGCGGGTCATGAGCCGGGCCAGCCGGTCATAGGCCGGGGACGAGGCTCCGGGCTGGGACTGGGCGGCCAGCCGGGCGATCTCCGGGTTGTGGACGGGGCGATTCTCGGCTCGGCTGGGGTGACGGGCGAACCAGTCGCGGGTACGGTCCGCGAGGCCGGGCAGGCGGGGATCGTCGGGCGACCAGTCATAGGCGGCGTCATGGTCGAGGTAGAGAGCGCGGAACTCGGGATCGGTCATGAGCTCGCGTTTCTCGGCGATCCACACCAGGGCGTCCTCCGGGGAGGCCGTCTGCATGAGGATCCAGCCGTCGCGTTCCACCTCGATGGCGCGCTCGCTGGCGCCGAGCTCGCGCAGGTCGTCGAGGTAGTCGGCGACCTCCGGCGAGACGAACAGCCGGTCACCGCCGTGCAACTGGGCGAGTTGCTCGCGGGACCGGGTCAGCTGCGTGATGCGCTCCTCCAGGTCGTGGTCGATCTCGGCGATGGCCGCCGCGAGCGCCTCCGGGCCCGCGTCGAGAAGGTCTCTGACGCGGGCCAGCGGCACACCCGCATGGGCCAGAGTCCTGATCTTGACGAGGGTGATGGCGTGCGCGGCGGTGTAGCGCCGGTAGCCGGAGGAGTCGCGGCCGGGCTCGGTGAGCAGGCCGCGCTCGTGATAGTGGCGGATGGCCTTGGTGGTCACTCCGGCATAGTCCGCGAGCTGGCCGATCGTGAGCATGATGGACATCCTTCCACCTAGGCGTGGACGGGTCAGACCCGGCGGGTCAGGCGGCCGCCGCCGTTCCGGAAACGTGTCTGCCCGTCGCGGACGTCGTGGAAGGAGACGAGCAGCAGCCGCAGATACCCGTCGAACACCTCCGGCGGGTAGCCGGCGGGTGCGAAGAGGCCCGGCCGGATCGGCACGTAGCGCTGCGGCGGGGCGGAGGTCGCGCCACCGGCGAACTCGGTGAAGATGCGCTCCTGCGCGGCGTCCGCCGGTTCGTAGGTCGTCCGCTCCTCCAGCTGGCCGTCCACGATGCTGACGTCGACGCGGAGCTGGTTGGAGCGGTAGGTGCCCACGTAGGGCGCGAGGTCGACGTCCTGCTCCCCTTCGGTGATCAGCTTGGGGATCCGGACGCCGAGGTGCTCGCTCACGAGCCACCCCAGGAGCTGGTCCTGCAGCATGATCGCCGCCGGGTTGTTGCCGTAGGCGGCGAAGACCAGGTCGTACTCGGGGATCACGCACAGGATGGAGACGCCGCCGGGCGAGGCGCCCGACATGGCCAGGACGGTCGTGTCGCCGAACGGGTACAGCACCCAGCCCAGGCCGATCGGCGGGGTGTTGGGGCTGCCCATGTCATAGGAGATCCGCTGCATCAGTGCGGTCGACTCGGCCGACAGGACCCGCGTACCGGAAGGCGACAGGCCTCCCGCGAGGTGAGTGCGCCCGAAGGCGAGCAGGTCGGCGATGGTGCCGATCGGGGTGCCGCCGGCCGGGCCCCAGGTGTCGGGCAGCGTGAACATGTTCGTGGGCCGGGGCTCCATGGTCTCCGGGTCGGGGAAGTGGCCGACGGCCGTGCTGCGCAGGATGGCCTGCTCGGCCGAGGTGCCGGAGTCCTTCATGCCGACGGGGGTGTAGACGTCGCGGGCGAGCAGTTCGGGGAAGGACAGGCCGGTCACCACTTCCAGCAGGCGGCCCGCGACGATCATGCCGCCGTTGGAGTAGCTGAGCTGCTCGCCGGGCTCGAACAGCGTGCCGCAGCCGGCCAGGCCCTTGACGTAGGCGTCCAGGGCGTCGCGGCCCTTGTCGCCGGGGAAGTACAGGTCGGCGTCGATGCCGTTGGTGTGCCCGATCAGGTGCCGGACCAGGATCTTGTCCGCGGCGCCCGGCACGGCCAGCGCGAAGCCGGGCAGGTACTTCGTCACCGGCGCGTCGAGGTCGAGCAGCCCGCGGTCGACCTGCTGGAGGACCAGGGTGGTGGTCAGGACCTTGGTGACGGAGCCGAACAGGAACCCGGTCTCGCCCAGCATGGGCGCGCCGGTGGCGACGTTGGCGGTGCCGTGGGCGACGATGATCTGCTCGCCGCCCTGGTAGACGCCGGCGACGAACCCGGGGATGCCGGCGGACTCGCAGTGGGCGGTGACCTGGTCGCGGATCTGGGCTTCGAGGGTGTGCGATGCGTTGTTGTTGTCCATGGGGAGCATCCTTCAAGCTTGCCCCTGGGGCAAGGTCAAGCCGCGAGGTTCAATCGCCCGCGGAGGACGCGGGCTGGCGCAGCAGCCACTGCCCGGACGTGCGGCGCGGGGGCCGCACCACCACGCGGCCGTGGACCTTCTGACCGACCAGCTCCACCCGCAGGGTGACCGGCGCCTCGGGGTCGCGACGGTGCTTGACCTTGCTGTGCACCAGTTGCGGAGCGTCGGTGTCGGCCACGATGCCTCTCGTCAGCGTGGACGGCTGTGTGCGGCCTCGGCCAGATCCGTCCATTCACCGGCCGAGGAGTGGGGCACGACCACCCAGTCCTTCATCTCCCTGCCCTGCCCCGAGGGGTCGAACAGCGACGCCCCGGGCAGCTTGAGCGCGGTCGCGTGCTCGGCGGTATCCCTGACCAGCCGGAACACCATCGCGCCGTCACGCTGCAGGCTCGCGAACACCTTCCCCGCCTGATCCTTGAGCGCCGGCCTCCCCATCATCCCGGAGACCCGCACGCCCAGGTCGGCCAGCTCGGCGCCGACCTGCTTGAAATCCTCTTCCGCGCTCATCATCAGTCGATCCCCCACTCCATGGCGGCCGGGCGGCTCGTCCCCGTGACGCGATCGCCGCGGCCCCCGCCTCCCGGCAACTCGGCGATCAGGCTAGTCGTCGCGGGGACACCGATCAAGGCCGGGTGCGGGGTGCCGGTGAGGCGTCACCGGAGGTCTCGCGGCCGCGGCCGCGGCGGTACGACCTCTGGCGGCACGCGGGCGAGCAGTACGTCCGGCGACGCCCCCGCGCGGGCTGGGTGAAGGGCTCCTCGCAGACGGCGCAGCGATCTGCCGGCGCGGCTTTTTCGTCACGCGGTGCCGGTTTTTCGTCACGTGCCGACCGGGCCGCGGCGACGAGACTCCGTGCCGGGACGAGCCCGCGCGGCGTGTGGCTGACCAGTTCGCCGTCGAGATCCGGGCATTCGCCGACGATGTCGTCGTCCGGGCACAGCAGCAGGTGCAGCAGATAGTCCTGCGCGCTGCGCAGGTGCCTGATCCTCTCCCCGATCAGCTCGGCGTGCCGTCTCACCGTGTCCTGCCAGTGCCGGTTCCGGCTGCCCGCGGTGACGACGGACGCCTGGCCGAGCGGCATCGCCCCCGTCACGCAGCACAGGTACGCCAGCCCGATCCGGCGGAGCCCGGTCTCGGTGTAGACCCGCCGCCCGTTGACCCGCGGCGGCTCGGGCAGCACCCCCTGGGACTCCCACCATCGCAGTGTCGAGGGGGCGAGGCCGTAGAGGGCCGCCGCCTGGCCGATCGAGACGCCGAGAGGCTCGTCCATGGGCCCATTTGACATCAAGTCACCTTCAAGTCTCAAGCTTGAAGTGAGGTTAGGCATACCTAAGCCCATGTGGTTCCCGGGAGGAACGAAGACTTGAGCACGACAACAGCAGATCCCCCGGCCGCGCTCGCGAAGGCCGGGGCCCTGGCGCGGCTGCTCGCCCCGATCCGGACCCACCTCGTGGTCTGCGCGATCCTGTCGACCTTGAGCGCGGCGGCGGGCATCGTGCCGTACATCGCGGTCGCCGAGATCGCGCGCGTCATGCTCGGCCACCCCGCGGGGGCCGCCGCGGCCATCTGGACCTGGGTGGGCGTCGGCGCCGCCGGCGCCGCCCTGTGGCTGCTGCTGCTGGTGCAGTCCTCGCGCGTGGGGCACTACGCGGACGCGGCGATCCTGCACGACCTGCGCGTGCGGATCGTCCGTCACCTCGGCGCGCTGCCCCTGGGCTGGTTCCGCTCCTCGGGCTCCGGCCGGGTCAAGCGGGCGATGACGGGCGACCTGGAGGAGATGCACGAGGTCATCGCGCACGCCCTGGGTCAGCTGACCGGAGCGGTCACGGTGACGGTCGTCGGCGCGGGATACCTGTTCTTCGTCGACGTCCCCATGGCGCTGATCGCGCTGGCCGTACTGGGACTGATGGCGCTCTTCTACCGCGTCTCCATGCGCTCCATGACGACCCACATGAACCGGCTCATCGCCGCCGACGCCCGCATCAGCGCCGCCGGAGTCGAGTACGCCGACGGGATCCAGGTGGTCAAGACGTTCGGCACCGGAGGCCGCGTCCTGCGCCGGTTCGACGATGCCGTGGACGAGCACACCCGGGCGTTCGCCGCGTGGGTCGCCGAAGTGCGCTACAGCTCGGCGGTGTCACGGCTGCTCGGCTCGGAGATGGCCGTCCTCGCCGTCGTGACCGCCGCCGGGCTGGCCTTCCTCGGCCACGGGTCGCTCGCCGTCGCCGACCTCGTGGCGTTCCTGGTCGTCGCGGTCGGGCTGCCGAACTCGATCCTCCCGGCCGTGAGCGCCGCCCAGGGCGTACGCAAGGGCCGGATGGGCGCGGCCAACATCGAGCGGCTGCTGTCGCGCCCGCCGCTGCCCGAGCCGGCCCGACCGCAGAAGCCGGAGGGGCACGGCGTGGAGTTCGACCGCGTCACGTTCTCCTACGACGGGGTGACCAACGCGCTCGAGGACGTCAGCGCCGTCTGCCCGCCGGGACAGGTGACCGCGATCGTGGGCCCGTCGGGCGCGGGCAAGACGACGCTCGCGAGCCTGCTGCCGCGCTTCTACGACGTGACGGACGGCGCGATCCGGATCGGCGGAACCGACGTGCGCTCGATCCCGTCGGCCGAGCTGCTGGCGTCGATGTCGCTGGTGTTCCAGGACGTGGCGCTGCTGCGCGACAGCGTGGCGGAGAACATCCGCATCGGCCGGCCCGGCGCGAGCGACGCCGAGGTGCGCCGGGCGGCCATCGACGCGCACATCCACGAGGTGGTCGAACGCCTGCCCGAGGGGTACGGCACGCCGCTCGACGCGGGCGGCGGCAGCCTGTCGGGCGGCGAGCGTCAGCGGCTGACCATCGCGCGGGCGATCCTGTCCGGGGCGCCGATCGTCGTGCTGGACGAGGCGACGGCCGCGCTCGACGCCGACAGTGAGGCGGCGGTCCAGGACGCGCTGGCCACCCTGGCGATCGGCAAGACGGTGATCGTGATCGCCCACCGGCTGCACACGATCGCCGGCGCCGGCCAGATCCTCGTGCTCGACAGGGGACGGCTGGCCGAGCGCGGCACCCATGACGACCTGCTCGCGAGCGGCGGCCTGTACGCCAGGATGTGGGCCGCGCAGGAAGGGGCGCTCGCGTGATCCGGCGCCTGTACCGGCTGTGGCCGGAGCCGAAGCTGCTGGCCCGCCTGTGGCTGCTCACCGCCGCGCAGGCCGTCCTGCAAGGTCTCCTGCTCGGCCTGCTCGTCCCGATCCTGGACGCCGTCGTACGGCCGGAGCCCGACCTCGGAGCGGCCACCCCCTGGCTCGTGCTCGGCGCGATCGGCGCGGTCGTGTACGCGGTGCTGAGCGTCATCGCCACCCCCGTCGGGTTCGCGGCGTCGGGCGCGCTGGCGGCGCAGCTGCGGCGGGGGCTGATGCGGCATGTGAGCGCGCTGCCGCTGGGGTGGTTCACCGCCGAGCACAAGGCGCGGCTCGCCAGGGGCGTGACCGCGGACGTCGGCGACTCCGCGCACCTGGCCGTCACCGTCGCCGGTCCCGCGATCACCTCGACGCTGCTGCCCGCGACGATCGTCGCCGTGACGTTCGCCGTCGACTGGCGGATGGCGCTGCTGTTGTGCGCGATCGCGCTGATCGCCTTCTGGGCGCTACGGCGTGCCGCGCGCATCGCCGAGATCGCCGAGATCGAGCTGGAACGGGCGTCGGCCGGGGTCGCCGGCCGGGCGATCGAGCTCGGCCAGGCCCAGCCGGTCCTGCGCGCGGCCGGGTACGCCGACGGCACGCCCAGGATGCGCGCCGCGCTCGTGGACCACCGCGAGACCTACCGCGACGGCATGCGCCGCGCGCGCCGGCCGTTCTTCGTCTACACCGGCGTGATCATGGGCGGCTTCGTCGCGGTGCTGGCGCTGGCGGCCGGGCTCGTGATCGGCGAGCGCGTCCCGGTCCCCGAGGCGATCGCGCTGCTCGTGCTCGCCGCCCGCTTCCTGGAGCCGCTCGGCAACCTCATCGACCTCATCGGGGCGCTGCGCGCGATGACGAACAAGATCACGCGCATCGAGGAGCTGCTGGCCACGCCCACGCTGCCCGTACCGGCCGACCCGGTGCGCGGCATCGAAACGGCCGCCGTCGAGCTCTCGCGCGTCAGCTTCACCTACCCGGGCGGCCGGGCCCCCGCGTTGCGTGAGGTGTCGCTGCGCTGCCTGCCGGGCACCACCACCGCGCTGGTCGGGCCCTCCGGCTCCGGGAAGACGACGGTGACCCGGCTCATCGCCCGGTTCTTCGACGTCGGCGCGGGACACGTGCGCGTCGGTGGCGTCGACGTCCGTGACCTCGATCCGGGCGCCCTGCTCGACGAGATCGCCATCGTCTTCCAGGACGTCTACCTGTTCGACGACACCATCGAGAACAACCTGCGCCTGGCCCGCCCGGAGGCGTCCTGGCACGAGCTCGGCGAGGCGGCCGCCGCCGCACGGCTCGACGAGGTCATCGAGCGGCTGCCCGACGGCTGGCGCACCCGCGTGGGCGAGGCCGGCGCCCAGCTCTCGGGCGGCGAACGTCAGCGCGTCGCGATCGCGCGGGCGATACTCAAGCGGGCGCGCATCGTGCTCGTCGACGAGGCCAGTTCCGCGCTCGACCCCGAGAACGAGGCCGCGATCACCCAGGCCATCGTCAACCTCGGCGACGACCCCGGCCGCACCGTGATCGTGATCGCCCACCGCCCCGCCACCCTGGCCGCGGCCGACCACGTGGTCTCGCTCGACGAAGGCCGCGTCACCGAGACCGGCACACCCGCGGAACTGCTGAGCACGGGCGGGGCGTTCGCGCGGCTGTCCCGGCAGTACGAGCGGGCACGGCACTGGCGCATCGCCCAGAAAGGACACCCGTCGTGAAAGCGCGCCTGCTGACCATCGTGCTCGCGGTGGCGCTCTCGCTCGCCGCCTGCCGTACCTCATCGCCCTCCGCGCCGGAACCGGGCGGTGGGACGGTGACCGTGACGTCCGCGAACGGCGAGGTCACCGTGCCGGTCACCGATTCCCGGATCTGGGCGCTGGACTACCAGACCGCGCTCAACCTCCTGGCGCTGGGCGTCGTCCCCGGGCACGCCGGGAAGTACGGCTACGACACCGACCCCTTCGTGTCCGCCGCCTACACGATCTTGGAGAAGGCGGGCGTCGAGCTGGTCGAGCCCGGCAAGGCCGAACTCGTCGCCGCCGCCGGCCCGGAGCTGGTCGTCGGCCTGCCGAACACCGGCAGCGACACGATCATTCCGCAGCTGCGCGAGATCGCGCCGGTCGTGATCCTGCCCGGCCTGCCCGTGCTGGAGGACACCCTCGACACCCTCGGCGCGATCACGGGACACCGGGCCGAGGCCACAGCGGTGGCCCGGCGCCTCACCACGGCACGCACCGGACTGGCACGTCGCGTCAAGGGCTCGAAGTTCGCGGGCGCCGCCGTTTCGGCCCTGTCCGCGTGCGGCGAGAACACCTTCTGCGTGTACGGCAACGCGCGGGGCTTCGGCCCGATCCTTACCGATCTCGGCCTGAGGCGTCCCGCCCGGCAGGCGCTCAAGGGCAACGAGTGGGGCTACGAGAACCTCTCGCCGGAGAACCTCGGCGAGCACAAGGCCGAGATCATCATCGCGTTCGCCGGCTCGGTGTCCTTCGGGGCTCCGTCTCCGTTCGAGAACCGGCTGCTCGACACCTCGGGATCGCGGACGGGCGAGGTGGACTTCTCCGCGTGGTTCGGGGTCGGCCCGCTGAACCAGGTCTGGGTGCTCCACGACCTCGACGCGCTGCTCTTCGGCGACGGGCGGGTCGCCGGCGCGCCGGAAGGGCCCGCGCTGTGGGCCCAGGTCACCGGCGCCTCATGAGCGCGAGACCGGCGCGGATGTTGTGGCTGACCGTGGCAGCGCTCGCGCTGGCGGTTGTGGCGATCCTGAGCGTCGCCGTCGGGGCCAGGCCGATCGACGTCGCGGCGATCGCCGGCGCGCTCACCGGGTTCGACGGGTCGGGCGACCACCACATCGTGCGCGATTTGCGCCTTCCGCGTACGGCCGCCGGGCTGCTGGCCGGCGCGGCGCTCGGCGCGGCGGGCGCGCTGATCCAGGCGCTGACCCGCAATCCGCTCGCCGACCCGGGACTGCTCGGCGTGAACGCCGGGGCGGCGCTGTCCGTCGCGATCGGCATCGCCGTGTTCGGGGCCGGATCGGCCGGCGGGTACCTGTGGTTCGCGTTCGCCGGCGCGCTGGCCGCGACGCTCGGTGTCTATCTGATCGGGTCGGCGGGGAAGGGAGCCGCCGACCCGATCCGGCTCACGCTCGCCGGTGTCGCGATGGGCGCGGTGCTGGTGGGCGTCACCTCGGCGATGATGCTGCTCCAGCCCCGCGTCTTCGACCACATGCGCGGCTGGAACGCGGGCACGCTCGCGGGCCGCGGCCCGGACGTGCTGCTCCCGGCGCTGCCCTTCGTGGCCGCGGGCCTGCTGCTGGCCCTCGTGGCCGCGCGATCGCTGAACGGCGTGGCCCTCGGTGACGAGGTCGCCGCCGCCCTCGGGGTGCCGGCCGGCCGTACGCGGGCCCTCGTGATCGTCGCGGTGACGTTGCTGGCCGGATCGGCGACCGCGATCGCGGGCCCGATCGCGTTCGCCGGCCTGATGACACCCCACGTCGCGCGGTGGATCACCGGTCCCGACCAGCGATGGATCCTCCTCCAGACGATCGTCCTCACGCCGGTCCTGCTCCTGCTGGCCGATGTGATCGGCCGGGTCGTGACGGCACCCGGTGAGGTGCCCGTCGGCATCGTCACCGCGTTCGTCGGCGCGCCCGTGCTCATCGTCCTGGCCCGGCGCGCGCGGGCGAGCCGGCTGTGACCGAGGTCCGCGCCAGGGCCGTCAGCCTGTCGCTCCTGCTGCTGTGCGGCGCGGTCGTCCTGTGGTCGCTGACCACGGGTGATCTCCGGCTCGGCGTCGACCAGGTCGTCGCCGCCCTGACCGGAGGGGAGGACCGCGTCACCCGCACGGTCGTGCTCACGTGGCGCCTGCCGCGTGCGGTGGCGGCCGTGGTCTTCGGCGCCGGGCTGGGCGTGGCGGGCGCCGTCTTCCAGTCGCTGACCGGGAATCCGCTGGCCGGCCCGGACGTCATCGGATTCTCCAGCGGCGCCTACACGGGCGCGCTGATAGTGATCATCGGCGTCGGCGGCGGCTACCTCGACGTGGCCGCGGGCGCGCTGGCCGGCGGCCTGGCGACCGCCGTCGTGGTCTATCTGCTCGCCTTCCGCCGAGGCGTCCAGGGGTTCCGGCTCATCGTCGTCGGCATCGGAGTCTCCGCGCTCCTGACCGCGGCCAACACCTGGATGCTCCTGCGCGCACAGCTGGAGACCGCCATCGCGGCGGCGGTCTGGGGCGCCGGAACGCTCAACGGCATCGGCTGGGATCGCGTCGCTCCGGCCTGCTTGGCGACCCTCTCCCTGCTGGTCGTTCTCAGGCTGTTCCAGCCGGCCCTGCGCGTCCTGGAGATGGGCACGGACACCGCGCGGGCCCTCGGCGTACGCGTCGAGGCCGGCCGCCTTGTCATTCTGCTCACCGCTGTCGTGATCACCGCCGCCGTCACCGCCGCGGCCGGGCCGATCGCCTTCATCGCCCTGGCCGCGCCACAGATCGCCCGCCGCCTCACCCGCGGTCCCGGAGTCACCTTGACCGCCTCGGCGCTGGCGGGAGCGCTGCTGCTGGCGATGGCCGATCACGCGGCCCAGCACCTGATGCCGCGGGTTCTCCCGGTCGGTGTCGTCACGGTGATCGCCGGTGGCGGCTACCTGGTGTGGCTGCTGATCCACGAACAGCGCCGCCGCTGACCGAATTCTCGACGGGGTCTGAACCTTTCACACGCCGCCACCATCCAACCCTGCGAAAGATCCACATACGATGGGGGCTGATATACGTGCGGATCTCATGGGTGATGGCCGGGGTGGCGGTTGCCGGAGTGCTCACGGCCCAGGCGGCGGTGGCCGAAAGCCGGTCGATTCCGAAAAACTTCCTGCTTTACGAGAAGCAGGCGCGCCAGGACGTCGGCAACGAACACTGGTATGTCAACGAGGGCGAGGGGCGCGAGCCGGCCGAGGTCAACAACATTCAGTGTTCCAACGCCCGGCTCAAAGGCTGGATCGACCGGCGTGACGTCACCTTCAACCCGAAGAACGACGGCAACGAGAAAACCCACTCCTCCCGTGGTGAACAGGTCTTCCTTTTCGCCGGCATTCCCGGGGCAGAGAAGATGATCAAGCAGATGCACGAGCGCATGGCCCGATGCGAGGGCGTCAAGGTCGTCCTGCCGGCGATCGGCGACGGCGCGGTGGGCGGATCGCGCACGGTCGTGCAGGCGGGCGCGGTCGCGCAGGTGCAGAAGTCCGTGGCGGTCCGCAAGGGTGCCGCCGTCGCGCTGTACTGGGACCTGCGCAACGACGCCAAGGCGCTGCGCACCCTCGCCCGGCACGGCAAGGACGCCGAGCGGATGGCCGCCAGGCTCTGCCGGATCGGCGGCTGCTGAGACGCTCTGGCAGGCCACGAACGCCGGTGGTCCTGCCTATCGCGTCAGCGGCCTTCTGTCGTCCGGCCTGAAGCGCCAGGACGCCGCCGCGAGAACGAGAAGAAAGAGCGCCGGAAGCGATTCGTACCAGGCGTCGCCCGCGGCGAGGTGCGAGAATATTCCTCCGGTGAACAGGAAGAACATTCCCGCGTACGCCCATTCCTTGAGCAGCGGATACCGGGGAAGCAGAATCGCCAGCGCGCCCAGGAGCTTCCAGACGCCCAGGATGGTGAGAATGTAGACGGGGTAGCCCAGTTCCGCGATACCCCAGGCATAGGGCGGCGCCAATGCCTCTTTGCCCTCGATTCTCAGGATCTGCTGAACTCCGGAACCGACCAGCCCCGATGCGAGCCCGATGGTGGAAACCCAGTAGACGATCCTTCGTGTCTTCGCCATTTCGCATCGGCTCCTCGCCGCATTTGATCCGTGACTACCCGCGTCACGCTATGGCGGGCCGATCGGCCCGCGCTTCTCGATTCCTGATCGATGCGGCCGGTCGAGCCGGGGCCGCATCCCGGCGAAGACGGCCTCGATCACCCCGTCCACGTAATCGCGGGTCAGTGGTTCCCGGGTGATCAGGCCCTCGCGCACGCCGAGGATCGGGTCCGCTCAGGGTTGGCTGCCGAGCCACTCCCGGAAGGTCGGACCGGCGAGTTTGGCGTGCGGGCCGGGCAGGAACCCGCCCTCGGCGGCGATCTCGGCATCGGGCATGCCCGAGCCGTCCACGCCGACGACCTTGATGTCGCGGCGGGCGCCGAGGAGTGCGGCCGCCTCCGACAGGATCTCCCTCCGGGGCCCGGCGATCTCGGGGATCGGCGCGCCCGGAGCGGGCTCGCCGGGGTCGAGGGCCAGGGCGGCCAGGTCCTCGGCCACGGTACGGCAGGCCACGAGCTGGGAGGGCAGGGCCGGGATGAAGGCGACGTCGCCCTGCCGCCAGTCCAGAAGCTGGCCGACGAACTCGTGGAACTGCGCCGCCCGCAGCACACGGACGGGGAGCGGGCCGGACAGCAGGAGTTCCTCGTGCGCCTTCTTGGCGGCGAGAAAACCGGCGGTGGCCTTGCCGACCCCGATGATGGACGCCACGGCGATCCTGGCGACCCCCGCCTCCCGCCCGTACGCGTGCAGGTTGCGGGCCGACGCGCGGAAGAACTCCGTCGCCGCCTCCTGGTCGGAGGCGTGCCACGAGGCGACGTCGACGATGACGTCCACCCCGTCGAGCGCCCCGGCCAGGCCCGCACCGGTGACGACGTCCACGCCGGTGGCCCGGGACATCGGCACGACCCGGTGCCCCCGTTCGGTGAGGACGTCCACGACGTGGCGTCCCAGCCGGCCGGTCGCTCCCGCGACCGCGCATGTGGTGGTGCTCATGCGGCTCCTTTCCTATTCGCTGTAGTTCTGGCCGGGGGGCATGCCGGGGATCGGCTTGGCGATGAGCGCGGCGGGGGTGAAGAAGCCGATGTGCGCGATCGCCATGACCAGCGTCCAGAGCGCCTTGTCGTCGTAGTGCGCGGACGCCTTGGCGTACAGTTCGTCGGGAACGCGCTCCCCGGACGGGTTCGGGGTCAGGACCGCCTCCACCAGCTCCAGGGCGACCCGTTCCGGGCCGGTGAAGAGGGTGGCGTCCCGCCAGGTCGCCACGGCGGTGATGCGCTCCTCCGGCTCACCCGCCTGGCGGAGGTTGGCGGTTTCCCTGATGGTGAAGTACGTGCTGCCGAGCATCTGACCGGCGCGCAACTGCAGCAGGTGGATGGTGGCCGGCGGAACCGAGCCGTTCTTGATGACCTTGTGCAGGCCCGCGCCGACCTCCGCCATCTCGGGGACGAACGGGAGTGGGTTGGGCATGCGTGAACGGAGAGTGGTCGTCTTGGGTGTGGACATGGTGGGCTCTTCCCCTCCTTGTGGTGCCTGCTGACGAACACGAGACGTCGGCGCCTGCGGCTCCGTAACAGCCGAGGTCATGTGACATAGACCACCGCTCGTGGGTGTTACGGAGCTGTGGGGAGTGGCGTCCTGTGCGTGTGGCGGGACCGAGAGGGAACAGGCGGGAGCCGGGGATGAGCGATCACAGCGAGCGAAGGACGGACGCGGCCGGGCGGCTCGATCGCGGTGGACGCGCAGAGTCCGTGGACGCGGCCACCGAGGCGTTCGTGACCCACCGCAACCTGCTGTTCACCGTCGCCTACGAGATGCTCGGTTCGGCCACCGACGCCGAAGACGTCCTGCAGGAGACCTGGCTGCGGTGGGTGGACGTCGACCTGGCCACCGTGCGGGAGCGGCGCGCTTACCTGGTGCGGATCGTCACCCGGCAGGCGCTGGACCGGCTGCGGGCGCTCGGCAGGCGTCGGGAGTCCTACGTCGGGCCGTGGCTGCCGGAGCCGTTGCTGACCGCGCCCGACGTGGCCGAGGACGTCGAACTGGCCGAGAGCGTCTCGATCGCGATGCTGCTGGTGCTGGAGACGCTCCAGCCGGTCGAGCGGGCCGTGTTCGTGCTGCGCGAGGTGTTCGACCTGGACTACGACGAGATCGCCGAAGCCGTCGGCAGAAGCCCCGCCGCCGTCCGCCAGCTCGCCTACCGGGCACGGGCGCACGTCGCCGCGCGCCGTCCACGCGGCATCGTCTCCCCGGCCGAGACCCGGGCCGCGCTCCACGCCTTCCAGCGAGCGGTCGAAACCGGCGAGCTGCAGAGCCTGCTCGACATCCTCGCGCCGGACGTCGTCGCCTTGAGCGACGGCGGCGGCGTCAAACACGCCCTGCTCCGTCCCGTCGTGGGGGCCGGCCACGTCGCCCGCCTGCTGGCCGTCGGCTGGTGGAAGCACGACGGCGAACGATCGGTCGAGGTGGTACAGATCAACGGCGGCCCGGGGCTGCTCGTCCGGATCAACGGCGAAATCGACGGCGTGGTGGCGGTGCGCATGGAGAACGGCTACGTCACCGGCGCCTACCACGTCCGCAACCCCGAGAAGCTGTCACGCGTGCAACGGGAAACCGTCGTGAGCCGCTGACACCTCGACCCACCGCCGACGCCGCCATCAACGCGGAACGAGCCGTAGCCGGGCGCGCCATTGCGCGAGCGGTCACCCACAGACCAAGGAGGGCTACAACGACCGCGGCTGGCGTCCCCCAGCCCGGCAGGTGATCAGTGATCGTCACGATGCCTCCTGGTTGTAGTACGTCGTGCGACCGTCGGCCCACTGCAGCATGGCGGAGCGTCACCCTGGACGTCCACGGCGCGCGATGGACCGTCTGCCTCACCCCGGCCCGCCATACCGTGCCAGACCCGATCGCCGAAATGAGCAGTGAAGGCCGCTCTCGACCCCCAAGAGAGGGCATGCCTCGGGTGGTCACCGCACCACTGCCCGAGGGCCAGGACCGGGCCGCCAAGACCACCCGGACGAAACCCTCACCGTCCTGTCCGACCAGCTCACCGACCAAGGACGCCGCAAGGCCCGCCCGCGCCGCACTCCGCGGACGCGGCCTCGCCGTACTCCTCGTGCCGATCGCCGCCACCCTCATGACCGTGCGGGAGCGCTCCGGCCGTCACCACCACCAGCATCGCCGCCGCATACACACTCACGCTCGACGGCGCACAGTCGCCACCACGGTACGCCCAACCAGCTCCCACAAGCCGTGGACGCCCCGAGCGTCTCCCCAGCCCCGATGCCCGCCGCTTCGGCACGGTTGAGCAGAGGCTGATGGCCTCCAACTGGCTGGCAGCGAACAACTGCCATGTTGGCCGATCCGGTCAGACGAGGTAGACGTTCTTCATCTTGGTGAAGCCGGCGAAGGGGCCTTCGCCGGGTTCGAAGAGTTTGACGCGGAGGTCGGCCGCCGTCGGGTCCTCCTTGAGGGATTCGGCGAAGTCGCGGGAGACGTGGCTCAGGTGGGCGACCACGCCCTTGCGGCAGATGTCGGCCAGCGCCTCGTGGTCGGTGGTGGCGCCCTCGCGGAGTTCGATGTTGATGACGGGGCGGTATTCCAGGCCGGGTAGTTCTTCCAGAGACAGGCAGAAGCGGGCGATCGAGGCCGCGTGGGGGTTGCCCTGGTAGAGGCCGTATTCGACGTCCTGCGGATACAGGTTGGCGCCCATGTAGGAGATGGTCGAGTCCTTGCGGCCGAACAGGAACAGCAGCGGCAGGTTCATGCGCTCGTCGGTCCACATGCCCGCGTAGTCGGCTCCCAGGGCGCGCTTCACCTCGGGCAGCGTTCGCAGCAGGGCCTCGTCGCCCACGTTGTAGCGGAGCTTGGGCTGCAGGCAGCTCTTGGTGTTGATCGTGCACAGGAGTTCGCCGGAGTCGTTGACCTCCAGGAACGTCTCCAGCGGGTTGTAGTGGAAGATCATGGGAAGGCGTTGCTCGTCCGGGCCCAGCAGGGTCTCGCGCAGGTCGCGGTCGGTGGCCAGGCGTTTGCGGAGCCGTACCGTGAAGCCGGTCTCCGCGCCCATGCCGATCGTGAGGTCGCTGGCGCCGTAGCCCGAGCGGACTTCTTCGAAGCGCTCCTCCAGGTAGTCGCGCAGCGCCTCGGTCATGCCTTCGCCGCCGACCATGCCGCGGATGCGGTAGTCCGCCCAGGGGAAGCCGCTCGCGTCCAGGCGGTCGCGCAGGTGCTTCAGGAACGGCGGGTACGCGGCCACCACGTAGTCGTAGCCGGGGCCGAAGTGTTCGAGGGTGTCGGCGATCTTCTCCAGGTCGGGGCCGGTGTTCTTCACCATGGCGATGCGGGCCATCGCGGTGCCCGTGGTGGTGCCGGTGGCCCAGGCGCCCATCGAGTACGCGTTGATCACGAACAGGCGGCGGCCGGGGAAGACCAGCTCGATGTACCCGGCGGCGTTGCGGTAGATGCCCTTCAGCTCGCGCGGGCCGCGGACCCAGTTGTACGGCTTGCCGCTCGAACCCGAGGACTCGTCCACGATCACGCCCGGCCGGTGCAGGCGGCCCTCCTGGCAGCGGCTGCGCTCGTCGTAGGTGCCGGCGTAGTTCTGCTTGGTGGTCTCGGGGAAGTCGGCCAGGAGCCTGGCCCGCCCGGCACCGCGTTCGCGCAGGAAGTCGCGGTAGGCGGGCACGTCCACGGCGGCGAACTGGCAGGTCACGCGGGCGTGCCGGGCGGCCAGCCGGTCGAGCGCGGGATGGTAGGAGCGGGCCACGAACTTCCACACCGCCGGGTGCATGGCGCCGAGCCGGTAGGCGCCGGTCAGCAACCACGAGTAGGCCTGGAGCCGGGCTCTGCGCCAGTGCTGGCGGGGGGTGAGCGGTCCCAGACGCGGACTCAGTCGGGTCATGGCCGGTTAACCTAGCGAATCGCGATTGATGATCGCTTGATACGCACTGTCAGGAGAAGAGCGGAGAACGCCCGGCGGCTGCGGGCGCCGGGCGTTCATGCCACCGTCAGGATCGGGGTCGGGGTCGGGGTCAGAGATCGAGGCCGAGTTCGGGTCGGGGCCAGAGGTCGGGGTCAGAGGTCGAGGTCAGAGATCGGGTCGGGGTCAGGTCAGGCGGCGGCCCTGGCGGTCAGGGCGACCGTGGCCTCGCGCTTGACGCCGTTGACCGTCACCGCCACCACGATCGAGCCTTCCCGCAGCGCGGTCAGGGTGCCGGTCGCGGGGTCGAGCACGGCCTTGTGCCACGGCCGCGCGCCGGAGCGCGAGCCGATGTGCAGCGCGGGCGAGCCGCTCCACGACGCCGAGACCGGGTAGGCCACGGGCACCTGGCGCGCGCCCTGCTTGACGGCGGCGGTGACCGCCGCCGGACGGCCCACGGCCACGGTGGCGGGCGCGGTCAGCGTGAGCTCGTCCACGTGCGGGCGTACCTGGGTCCCGATCCACGCGGGCGCGTCCACGAACCAGTTGCGCCGCACGTGCTCGGCCTCGCGCGGGGTGACGGGGTCGACGCCCCACAGCGACCAGCCGGTGAAGCCGCCGTCGCCGGGCGCGGTGGCCGGGTTCTTGCCGGAGTTTCCGTTGATGAAGTACGGCACCGCGTCCACCCGGGAGGCGTGGAAGGTCCCGACGTGGGCCCCGATGTAGGCGGCGCCCTTGCCGGTCTCCCGCTGGAAGTCGGCCAGCCACTGCTCCACCAGCGCCGCTTCCTTGCGGTCGCCGAGCTGGCTGCCCTTGCCCGGCGTGGGGTCGCGCGGCGGCACGTGGAACAGCACCGCCACCGACCCGATCGCCGGGTCCTTCGCGGCGGCGTCGAGCCGCTCGCGCAGCAGGGCGACCTGGTCGAACCCGCCGCCGCGCACGTTCAGCCGCGAGGTGTCGAGGGTGACGAACCGGGTGCCCTTGTGGTCGAAGCTGCGGTAGGTGTCGCCGAAGACCGCCCTGAAGTTGTCGATCTTGCCGCCCATCACCTCATGGTTGCCGGGGATGTACTGATATTTCAGCTCACCGCCCAACTCCTCATCGAGGATCTTCTTGGCCAGCGCGAAGTCCGCGGGCGACGCCTCGTCCACGAGGTCGCCGTTGATCAGCAGGAAGTCCGGCTTCGCCGCCTTGATCTCCCGCAGCGTACGGCGCGCGTTGCGCACGATGTCGCTGTCCGGGTCGCGCGCCACGAACTGGGCGTCCGACATGACCGCGAACCGCCACGGCATCGCCTCGACCGACGCCTTCACCACCGGATCGGCGATCTTCTCCGCCGGCGGCGCCTGCACCGGCGGCGGCACCTTGGCCACGAGCCCGTCGATGAGGATCTCGTTAGTGTACGAGGCGTCCGCCTTCGTCTCGGCCACGTAGAAACGGCGTAGCTTGAGCGGGTAGGACACCCCGGGCGGCACCTGGAACTCCACGTACTTCCATCCGGTCCAGGTCAGGTACGGCCCGCGCAGAATCTGCGACTGCCCCTGGGCGTCGTAGAACTCCAGTGAGGGCCACTCCCCCTTGCCGGTGGAGTTGATCCAGAGCCCGAACGCCTGCGGCTGGCCGGGCACCACGATCTGCTGCGGCGGGCTGGCGTACGCCGCCCGGGTGGCCGTCGACTGGGTGAAGTCGTAGGCCAGCTTCAGCCCTCCGCCGCTCTGGCCCGGAGCGGCCGACAGCGAGCCGGTGGCCCGTGCGGCGGCGAAGGCCCAGGAACCGGCGTCGTCGAAGGTGGCGACGCTCTGCTCCTCGGTGCCCACGGTCACGGGCACGGCGGTGGTGACGCGGCCGACCTTGGCGGTGATGAGCCCGGCGCCCTTGTCCTGCTTGGCCTTCACGGTGAAGAAGCCGCTGGGGTTGGGCGTGACCTCGAACAGCGCGCGGTCGTAGTCGAGCGACAGGTCGCCCGGCTCGATGGGCGCGGAGTTTCCGTTGCGGTCGTAGCCGACGAGGCCGAACGTGCCGGTGGCCTGCGCCGCGGCCAGGCCGACCCGGTCGGTGGTGGCGCCGAGGCGGGCCAGCGGCTGGAGCACGGTCAGCTCCAGCGTGCCCTTGGCGTCGCCGCGGGCGGCGGTGACCGTGGTCTGGCCGGGGACGAGGGCGCGGAAGACGCCCTTGTGGTCGACGACTCCGTGCACGACCGGCTTGGAGCGCCAGCTCGGGGTGCCGGCGGCGGGGCCGTACGTCTCGTCGAAACCGGCGGCGCTGAGCCGCCGCGAGAGCCCGGGGAAGACGCGGTCGGGGCGGCCACCGGTGACCGGGCCGACGCCGGGCGCCTTGGCGGGGTCGCTCGCGGTCTCCAGCCAGAAGCCCTTGAGCTTGCCGCTGCCCTCGGGGGCGTAGAGGGCCAGGCCGTTGGGGACGGGACGTTCGCCGCCGTCGGAGGGGCTGTTCTCGACCTGGGGCTCGGCGGCGCCGGGCTCGCGGGCGAGCATCGTGGAGGAGCCGCCGCCGTCGAGGTTGAGCGCGTTGTGGGCGCCGAGCTCGATCATCATGGCGGCCAGCTCGTTCAGCGTGACGCCGCGGCTGTCGGCCTGGCGGCCGTCGACGGTGAGCAGGTACATCTTCCTGCCGTCGGCGGAGAAGCCGACCGCGGTGCGCGGGTGCGCCGCCTGGTCGGTGGAGTGCTGGACGGCCCCGTCCTTGACCAGGACGTAGTTGCCGCCGATGGCGGTCTCGACCTGGCCGCCGTCGGAGGGCTTGGGCCGGTAGGCGACGTCGATCCTGTCGCCGGGCTTGAGCGCGGCGAGGGCGCCGGCCCCGGCGTCCCTGCCGAGCAGGATCGTGGTGCCGGCCGGGATCGGGCCGCTGCCCGCGGTGGTGCGCACCTCGGTGACGGCGCCGCCGGTGAGGACGACCTCGGTGACCTTGGCCGCGCCCTCGACCGCGCGGGCCCGCGTGTGGCTGCCCCACAAGGGGGTGAACAGGCCCACGCCGTCGTTCTGGATGAGCTGGTTGAACTGGGTGAGGGCGATCGGGCTGCCATCCTGCGGGGTGGCGCTGCCCTCGAAGTACATCTTGAGCACGCGGCCGACGCCCTCGCCGGTGAGGGCGACCGCGTTGTTCCAGCCGCTGGTGGGCGACTGGACGAGCGTGCCCTTCTGGACGCCGATGCCGAGCGCGGCGCCCGAGCGGTTGATGTCGAAGAAGTCGCCGTTGACCGCCGCGACCGCGCGTGCGCGCTTGGCGGGGCCGGACAGCGGCTCGGTCTTGGAGACCTCGCCCGAGTTCAGGTAGCCGGCCTTGACGCCGCCGGACAGGTCCGCCGACAACGCGTCGGCGCGCAGCCAGCCTGCCGCGTCGTAGCGGTCGAAGGCGGTGAAGGTGATGCCGGGCGCCACCGGCCGGCTCTTCTTGGCCGTCTCCAGGTGCTTCGGGGCGGGAGCCGCGAGGAGGGTGGAGGCGGGAGGGTAGGACGACGCGGGGGGCGCGTCCTCGATGGGGGCTTGGGGATCGAGCGCCGCTGTTAACACCAAGGCCGCGGCGGCCACGACGTTGAGGGTGATCACGCCCCGAACTCAATCGCTCGCGGATATAACTTTCAAGACCCAGGGGTGAACTAAAAGAAAATTTCATCGTCCGGGATAGGTAGGTCTGGGCGAAGATGGGCCCTGTGGATCTTCAGGCCTTGTACCGCGACCCGTTTCCCACCTACGAAGCCGCCCGGCGCGAACCGGGCCTCACCTTCGTCCCGGAGCTGCAGTCATGGCTGGTCTCCCGGTACGAGGACGTGCGCGAGGTGCTCGGCCGCCCCGAGGACTTCTCCTCCGAGGGCGCGCTCCGGCCCGACCACCTGCCGCGCCGCGCCGCGCTGAGCGAGCTGGTCAAGGGCTTCGGCGGCCGCCCCGCGGTGCTGAGCAGGGACGGCGAGGAGCACCGCCGCCTGCGCAGGCCACTGGTGCGCGGCCTGTCGCCCGCGCGGGTCGCCACCGCCGCGCCGTTCATCGCCCGCCGCGCCGCCGAACTCGTCGACGCCTTCGCCGCCGACGGCCGCGTGGAGTGGATGTCGGCGTACGCGCGGCCGCTCGCCGCCGACGTCATCGGCCACCTCATGGGCCTCGACCCCGCCGACGTACGGCCGGCCGTCGAAGCCGGGAACCGGGCCGAGGACCTGCTGTTCCAGCCCATGACCGACGACGAGCAGGCCGCGGCGGCCCGCGACATCGTCCGGCTCCAGCACCTGCTCGACGACTACGCCCGCGCCCGCAGGAAGGAACCGCGCGACGACCTGACGACCGAGATGGTGCGGGCGCTGGCTCCCGGCACCGCCCTGCTGACCACCGAGGAACGCAACGAGATCGTCTCCAACCTGCAGAACCTCCTGCTGGCCGGGCACCTGACCACGACCGCGCTGATCGGCTCCGCCGTACACCATCTGCTGCGGGACCGCGCGCAGTGGGAGACGTTGTGCGCGCGCCCGGAGCTCATCCCGGCCGCGATCGAGGAGACCGCCCGCTTCGAGGCGCCCGTTCAGGGCTTCCGCCGTACGGTCACCCGCCCGCTGACCTTCGCCGGGACCGAGCTGAAGGCCGGAGACGCGGTCTTCGTCTCCTACGGCTCCGCGGGCCGCGACGGCACCGGAGGGTTCGACATCACCCGGCCGCCTACCCGCCACCTCGGCTTCGGCCACGGTGTGCACGGCTGCCCCGGCTCGCAACTGGCCCGCGAGCAGCTGCGGATCACGCTGGAGGAGCTGATGCGCAGGCTGCCCGGGATCCGGCTGGAGAACCCCGAGGTCACGATGGCGCCGACGTTGATCCACCGCGCCCCGGAGGCGCTCCATCTGGTCTGGTGATCAGCGGGTGCCGGTCACCTTCCAGATCTTGCCGTTGGCCTTGGACAGCACGAACAGGTCTCCCGCGCGGTCCATGCCGAAGCGCAGGTCCACGCGGGAACTGCCGGCCAGCGCCTGCATGGTGACCTGGTTGCCGGCGGCGTTGTAGATCTTGAGCTGGTGCAGCGGCGCGAGGTCGGTGCCGCCACGGGTCATCTCGGTCTCCTCGGTCGCGAAGATCCAGCCCTGCACGAGGTCGCCGAACAGGTACTTGCCCCGAAGGGCGGGCAGCGCGGCGCCGCGGTAGACGAAGCCGCCCGCAATGGCCCGGCCGAGGTCGCCGGTGCAGCCGGGCGGGCCGTTGTGATCGTAGGCGGCGACCGGGTAGGTGTAGCCGAACCGGCTGTCGTCGGCGGGCAGCGGGTAGAGGTAGCAGGGTTCGCTCCGGTCGAAGCGGAAGGCGCCCTCGCGCTCGCTCCAGCCGAAGTTGTCGCCGGCCCGCACGTCGTAGACGGCCTCGATGTCGTGCTCGCCGATGTGCCCGAGGAACATCCGGCCGCTGCCGCCGCGGTCCCAGCTGAAGCGGTGCGGGTCGCGCATGCCCAGGGCGTAGATCTCGCCGAGCGTGCCCGGCCGGCCGGTGAACGGGTTGCCGGCCGGGATGCCGTACCGGCCGTTGGCGCTGTCGCTCCCGCGCGGGTCGATGCGCAGGATCTTGCCGAACGGCTGGTCGCGGGCCTGCGGCACGGTACCGCTCGTGCCCCTGCCGCCGTCGCCGGCGGCCACGTAGAGCAGGCCGTGGTCGGGGCTGCCCGGCGCGGCGCTGGGGTTGAAGTCGATCTGCTGGATCCCGTGGATGTAGGTGCCGAAGCCGAGGCGGAGCAGCTGCCTGCGGGTGCCGCTGAAGACGGGCGCCGCCGGGTCGCTCGCGGTCCACTCCGTGACCACGCTCTGCACGACCGCGCCGGACTGCGTCCAGTCGGCGCGCTGGGTGCTCAATGCCTGGAACGCCTCGCTGTGCGCGGTGTAGAAGCGGCCGTTGGCCGCGAAGTCCGGATGGAAGGCGACGAAGCCGAACCCGCTGCCGAGGCCGCGGCCGGAGAAGAAGTTGCCGCCCACCGCCGCCCTGACGTCGAGGTACACGCTGGGCGTGCCTCCGCCGGCGGGCAGGGTGTAGAGCCTGCCGTTGAGGTCGGGGACGAACCTGCGGCCGTCGGCGAGCTGGCCCAGGTGGTTGATCCGGGCGTGGCGGCGCAGGCGGGAGTCGGTGGGCGAGGGTACGGGGTCGGTCTTGGGGAACTGGGCGTACTCGGTGAGGACCAGGCCGAGGCTGGACTGGATGGGGTTCTGCGGGATCGGGTCGGCGATGGGGCCGGTGGGTTGCGCGCCCTCGGTGAGGGCGTCGACGTTGGGCAGGCCGCCCGCGGTGGTGGCGGTGAGACGGACGGTGCTCGCGCCCTGGGCGAGATCGGCGGCGACCGTCTCGTTGTTCCACGTCGTCCACGCGCCGGTGCCGGCGAACTGGAGCGTCCCGGCGGTGGATCCGTTGATCGTGAGCGTGGCCGGGCGGGCGGCGGTCGTTCCGTTGGCGTACCTGAAGGCCAGGTTGGTGTCACCGGTGCCGGTCACGCTGAACTCCACGTACGCGCCCGCCGCGTTGGCGCTGTTGACGAAGCCGGTGCCGGAGAAACCCGCGTGGTTGCTCTCCACCACGCCGTTGCCGATGGCCGCGCTCTCGGCCTCGTAGACGATCGAGGCCGCGGACGCCGTCTGACCGGGCCAGACGAGCAGGCCGGCCACTAAGGTCATGGCCAGCGTCGTTCTGTGCATGGGGACCCTTTCCCGCGAAAGATGGGATCTCTTATGAGAGATCGCTTCCCACTCCTCCGATGTTTCGAGGGGCCGGAGGCGAGTGCCTCCGGCCCCTCCCGTCACCCGGGTCAGCGGGTGGACGCGTTCGAGTTGCCCGCCAGCTTGGTCGAAGCCAGGTCACGGGCCAGGATCGCGGTCTCCACCGCCGCCACCGACGAGCCGGAGGTCACGCCCGGCAGCGTCGCGGTGTCCAGCGCGTAGAGCGTGAACTCGTACTTGTGGGTCGAGCCGCCGGGGCAGGGCCCGAAGTACTGCAGCGACTTGTTGCCGCTGCTCATCGCCTTCTGCTTGGCCGGAGCCTGGTTCGGCACCTCGAAGCCGAGCCCGAGCCCCTCCGGCAGCGACGACTTGGCGGCGGGAATGTCCCAGATCGCCCAGTGCTTGCCGCCGTTGGCCGTGTCGATGAAGGTGATCGCGTAGCTCTGCGTACCGGCCGGGGGGCCGGACCAGGCCAGTTGCGGCGAGATGTCGTTGCCCGACACCCCGTCCTGCGCGCAGGTGTACCGCGCCGGGATGCTGCCGTTGTTCGCGAAGGCCGTGCTGGTCAGCGCGAACGGCGGGCCGGCGAACTTCAGCCTGACGATGTCGTTGTCGATGGTGGCGGGGGTGCCCCCGTTCTTGTCGTTGTTGGTCGAGGTCAGCCAGAGGCCGCCGTCGGGGGTCTTGACCACGGTGCGCAGCCGGCCCCAGTTGCCGTTGAAGAAGGCGCGCGGGGTGTCGGTCGTGTTGCCGGTGATCTTCATGACCCACAGGCGCGAGCCGCGTACGGCCGCCATGTAGATCCAGTCGTTGACGATCTCCAGGCCGCTCGGGGAGGCGCTGGAGACGCTCCACGTCCTGACCGGGTTGACGTACCGGCTGTCGCCGCAGGTGCCCTCACAGGTCGGCCAGCCGTAGTTCTTGCCCGCCTGGATGATGTTGAGCTCGTCCCAGGTGCCGTCGCCGAACTCCGACTCCCACAGCCTGCCCTGGGAGTCCCAGGCGATGCCCTGCGGGTTGCGGTGGCCGAGGCTGTAGACGCGAGGGGCGTTCGGGAACGGGTTGCCGGGAGCGCCGGCGCCGGTCGGCGTGACCCGGAGGATCTTGCCGTTGAGCGAGTTGAGGTCCTGCGCCCTGCTGCTCGTCTGGGCGTCGCCGGTGGTGATGTAGAGCATCCCGTCGGGGCCGAACCTGATCCGGCCGCCGTTGTGGAACTTGGCCTTGCTGATGCCGGTCACGACCGGCTCGCGGGCGCCGATGGCGTTGTTCTCGTACGTGAAGCGCACGACCCGGTTGTCGCCCGAGGCGGTGTGGTAGGCGTAGACGTAGTGGTCGGTGGCGAAGTTCGGCGACAGCGCGAGCCCGAGCAGGCCGCCCTCGCCGACGGTCCCGACCGCCTCGGTGATCTTGCCGACCACGGTCTTCTGGCCGGTGGCCGTGACCCGGACGATCTCGAACCGGTCGCGCTCGGCGACCAGCGCGCTGCCGTCGGGCAGGAACGCGATGCCCCACGGCAGGTCGAGCTGGGTGACGTCACGGTCGAAGACCGGGTCGCCGCCGGTCGCCTGCGTCGAGGTCCTGACGTTCAGCGCCGGACTCCTGGCCGAGATGTTGCCGTTGGCGTCGAAGGCCTCGGCCTGGAAGGAGTACTGCGTGTTCTGCGTGAGCCCGTCCGCGGTGGCGGTCAGGTCGGGCACGGTCGCGAACTTCGTGCCGTCGCGGTAGACGTTGTAGCCGGTGACCTCGACGTTGTCGGCCGAGGCGTCCCAGGCCAGCGTGACGCTGGTGGCGGCCACATTGGTGGCGCGCAGGTTGCCCGGCACCGTCGGCGCCTGGTGGTCGTCGCTCGGCGGGGTGGTGAAGGGGACGTTGTTGCTGGCGGGCGAGCCGTTTCCGGCCGCGTCGTAGGCCAGCACGCTCAGCACGTAGCCGGTGTTCGGCGTCAGGCCGGTGACCGTGGCCGTGGTCTGGTTGCCGCCCACGGTCTTGATCACGTTGCCGCCGTTGTAGATGACGTAGCTGGAGACGCCCACGTTGTCGGTGGAGGCGTCCCAGGCCAGGTCCACGGCGTTCGGCCGGACCTCGCCGACGATGCGGAGGTTGCCCGGCGCGGTCGGAGGCTGCGGGTCGGGCGGCACGGTGGTGCTGATCCGGTCGAGGTTCGGCCCGCCGTTCACGGTGGTGGCGGTGGCCCTGATCTTGTTGGCGCCCGCGATCAGCGAGGCGGTCACGGACTTCTCCACCCATGTGGTCCAGGCCCCGGTGCCGGAGAAGCTCACGTTCTGGGCGGCGCCGCCGTTGGCGGTGATGGCCATGGCCCGGTCGGCGGTGGTGCCGTTGGCGAAGCGGAACTTCACCTCGTAGTTGCCCGCGGTGGGCGCGTTGACCGTGAACTCCACGGAGGAGCCGACGACGTTGTCGTAGTTGACGAAGCCCGTGCCGGTGAACCCGGCGTGGTTCGACTCCACCACGCCCTGGACGATCGTGGCGTCCTCGGCCTGCAGGTCAGAGCTGGGCGCGGCCACCTCGACGTCGATGTAGTCCAGGTTGGGGTTGCCATTGGCCGTGGTGGAGGTGATCCGGATCTTGTTGGCGCCCGCGCTCACGGGTGCGGTGAGCGTGGAGGTCGCCCACGTGGACCACGCGCCGGTGCCGTTGAACGCGCGGGCGGCGGAGACCACGGTGCCGTTCACGGCGATGTCGGCCGCCCGGTTGACGGCGGTGCCGTTGGCGTAGCGGATGGCGATCTCGGCCTGGCCCGCGGCCGCGGCGTTGACGGTGAACTCGGTGTAGCTTCCTGCCACGTTGTCGCCGTTGACGAACCCGGCACCGGAGTAGCCCGCGTGGTTGGATTCCACGAGACCCTGAGAGATGGTGGCGTTCTCCGCTTCGTGGCGGGTGGGCGCGGCCGAGGCCGGCACGGCCGCCATCACGCTCATCAGTAACGCCGCCACAAGCGCGCCGGCTAACACGCGCATGGATCCTCCTCGATGGGGAGTGATAGTTAGGAAAACTTCCTAACTCGTATTGATGGGATCACTCCCCATCATCACTGTCAAGCGAGTTGACTCCGCTCCCAAGACCTCCCACCACTGGCATCTCGCGCGACAGGAGCGCAGACTGGAAAGACAGGCGAACGTGGAGTAGTGGAGCATCCGTGGACAACCACCTCGACCACATGCCGGTTCTGTCGCGAGGCAGGCACCGCAATCCGAAACGCGGCGCGTGCTTCATGGAACTGGCTTCCTACCTGGCAGGAGAACGCTGGAGCGACCATCCGGCCTGCACGCACCCGCTGCTGGCCGCGCTCGCCCGGCTCGTCAACGACAACACAGGCGACGAGAACCGCAACGGCCTCGCCGAACTCGTCCCGTCCATCATCGGGCTGTCCAGCGACGACCTGCGGGTCGACGCCACGATCGCCCTGCGCTGCGCGACCACCGCCCTGCCCGTGGCCGCCGCCGAACGCCAGCTCGCCCTGGCCGTCTCCGTCCTGGCCGCCGAGGAGATGCTCGCCCGGCTCGACGGGCGGCCGGCCGGGCAGTTGTCGGCCATGAGCCGGCAAGCCATGGACCAGGTCCCGCAGACGGCGCGCGAGGCGCGCAGGTTCAGCCGGGCGGCACGGATCACCGCCAAGGGCTTCCGCCGGTACGCGGCGCCGAACGCGGTGCAGTTGTCGGTGGTGGGGATCGTCCAGGCGTGCATCCCCCATCCCGACCAGGTACTGCGGACGTTGCTGGAGTCGGCCATCGCCGACTGCCGCCGCCTCATCCCCACCCCGGGCCCCCGCCCGCACGCCGTCCCCACCCCCGTCTGACCCCGTCCCCGGCCCGTCCTTGCCCTCATCCGCGTCTCGCGCGATGGGGGCAAACTCGTTTCCGGGCCCGGTAGCCTCCTCGCCGGGACGGCCCGCGGGCTGTGGCGGCTTCCCTCCCTGCGGCACGCGTGCCGATCGGCTGACGGCGCCTGCGCCGGGTGGCCAGGTCCCGGGGTGGCGACGCCCTGCCGTGATGGGCGGGTTTCTTCGCGACCTCGGCTGATTTTTCGGGAAGATGTTCGCATCATGGTGTCACCATCAGGTCTTCCCGCAGGTCAGGCTAGCCTCCCCTTCGTTGCGGATCTTCCTGAAATATGCCTAGATTTGGCGACAAGGTGTCATCATGTGGAGGAAATCATGACTGTCGAGCTGGCCGCGCCGTACACACCGGAGAGACATCGTCACCACCGCGATGTCACCGGCGGGTGGTTGCGACCGGCGGTGTTCGGGGCGATGGACGGGCTGGTGTCCAACTTCGCGTTGATCGCCGGAGTGGTCGGCGCGGCGGGGGCCGGGCGTGGGGCGGTGCTGGCCGGGTTCGCGGGTCTGGTCGCGGGGGCGTGCTCGATGGCGGCGGGCGAGTACACGTCGGTGAAGTCCCAGACCGAGCTGATGCGTGCCGAGATCGCCGTGGAGCGCCGTGAGCTGGCCCGCGACCCGGAGGGCGAGCAGGCCGAGCTCGCCGCCCTCTACCGTGCCCGCGGCCTCGAACCCGACCTGGCCGCCAAGGTGGCCGCCGGGCTGTCGGTCAACCCGGAGCAGGCCCTGCGCGTCCATGTTCGTGAGGAACTCGGCGTGGATCCTGACGACCTTCCCTCGCCGTACCTGGCCGCGGCCTCGTCGTTCGGCGCGTTCGCGGTGGGGGCGCTGGTACCGCTGGCGCCGTTCCTGTTCGGGGCTTCCGGAATGGTGGTGGCCGTGGTGCTGAGCCTGCTGGGGCTGTTCGGGTTCGGGGCGGTGGTGGCGCGGATGACGGCGCGCCCGTGGTGGCTCGGCGGCCTGCGCCAGCTCGCCCTGGGCGTCGCGGCCGCATCGGTCACGTTCGGACTCGGGCATCTGCTCGGCGTCACCGTCTCCTAGCCGGTACGGCTCCCGCCCAGTTCCCCCGGGGCATGGTGACCCCCATGCACCGTGTCCCGGGGATCACCTCCGTGGGCCAGGAAACCGTGGCGGGCGCCTGAGCGATGGAGCGCCCGTGCCGCCGGGGCACGTGGGCAGTGCCCGGCGCGACGGCGGCGAACGGGGTGGGACCGGTGGCATCGGCTCCCGGAGCCGGTGGCGAGGTCGCGGGGGTCACCCGGCCATGGCCGGGGTGCGGCGCAGGGTTGGGGACAGGGTGGCGATCGCGCAGCAGATGGCCAGGTAGCCGCTGATCACGATGATCGCGGTGACGGGCCCGCCGTACTGGGTGAGGACTCCCCCGGCCAGTGGGGCCAGCGGCGTGATGCCCATGGTGGCGACGTTGAGCAGCGACTGGACGCGGCCCTGCATGTGGTCGGGGACAGATCTGGCGACCTCGACCACCAGCGCGATGTTCAGGGCGGGCGCGACCAGGCCGGTGACGAACAGGACGCTCGCGGGCCAGTACCAGCCGAGCGGCAGCACCATCAGCGGCAGCGCGATCGTGAGGAACCAGCACCCGGCCAGCATGAGCGCTCCGGTGGGCAGCGCCCTGACGAGCCGGCCGGAGATCGCGGCGCCGATCAGGCCGCCGACGCCCAGGGCGGCCATGACGACGCCGGCCCGTTCCGGGGCGCCGACCAGGACGATCAGCGGGATCGTGGTCGCGTTGAACGCCAGGTTGACCGCCAGGACGAGGCCGCAGACGGCGCGCAGCAGGCGGCGGCCCCACATCCAGCGGACGGCTTCGGCGATCCCCTGGTACATGCTCTGGCGCGGTGCCGGCTCCTCCGGCCGCCGGGGTACGCGGACGAGCGCCACGCAGACGAAGGAGACCACGTACGTGAGCGCGTCGACGACGAAGGGCAACGCCCGCCCGAGGGCGAACAGCAGGCCGCCGAGCGGTGGCCCGGCCAGTTCGGCGGCGTGCTGGCGGGTCTGTTCCTGGGCGTAGGCGCCGGGAAGCTGCTCCTTGTGCACCAGGGTGCGCAGGGAGGCGGCGTGGGCGGGTTCGAAGATCGCGCCGGCGGCGCCGTTCACGATGGCCACCGCCACCAGGTGGGGCAGGACCAGGTGGTCGCTCACGGCGGCCAGCGCGACGCTCGCCATCGTGGCGGCGCGGACGAGGTCGGCGCCCAGCAGCACGCGGCGCCGGTCCCAGCGGTCCACCAGCACGCCCGCGGGCAGCGCGAAGAGCATCCCGCTCGCCAGGCTGACCGCGCTGATCAGCCCGGCCTGGCCCGGTGAGCCGGTCAGCGCCAGGACCAGCAGCGGGTAGGCCAGCAGGGTGAGGGTCGAGCCCAGTCCCGAGGCCGCCGAGCCCAGCCAGAACAGCTGGAAGCGGAGGTTCTTTCTCAACGGCTGCACAATCGACGACAATAGTTGTACAAGAATCCTTGTACAACCTCCCTAGTAAGGTGACCGCATGGAACAGGCTCGCCGCCATCTAGGCCCCAAGGACGCCGGCACGCTCAAGGCGCTCAGCCACCCCCTGCGGATGCGGCTGCTCCTGCTGGTGCACGAGGCGGGCCCGGCCACGGTGGGCATGCTCGCCGAGCGGCTGGCCCAGCCCGTGGGCGTGGTCAGCTACCACATGCGCCAGCTCGCGCTGCACGGGCTGGTGACGGAGGTGCCCGAGCTGGCCCGCGACCGGCGCGAGCGCTGGTGGCGGCTGGTGCCGACCGAGAGCGTGTCGATGACGCCCTCGGAGTTCGCCGGCGACCCGGTCGGCCGCGTCGCCTCGCGGGCCACGATGCTCCAGCTGATCGACGCCACGGCCGAGCGGATGCGGGAGTGGGTGAACGGCATGCACGCCTGGCCCCCGGAGTGGCAGGACGCCTCGACCCTCGCCCGCAAGGGCCCGATGCGGCTGACCGCGCGGGAGCTGAGCCGCTTCGACGAGGAGCTCGACGAGCTGGTGATGCGCTACCAGTCGCTGGGCGGGAACGCCGGGGACGATCCGGCCGAGCGCCGTCCGGTCGTCTTCTTCTGTTACACCGAGCCGATCGGGCCGCCGCTCAGCGAGTGACCCGTACGGCCAGCGGCGTGCAGGTGTAGTCGTTGGTCGGCCAGTTGTCCACCGAGCACGAGGTGAGCACGAACCACAGGTCCCGCAGCGCGCGGAAGGTGACGCTGTCTCCCGCCTTCGAGGCCGCCGTGCCGACGGGCAGCGTGCCATCGGGCCGCGGCGGGGAGTTCTGGAAGAGGTTGACCGGATCGGGCACGACCGGCAGCGACAGTCCCGCCGCCGACACCGCGCCCAGGAAGTTGTCGTGGCAGTTGGGATGCCCGAACAGGCCCTCGGCCTCGTACAACGAGGTGTTGCACGGCGGATAGAGCATGTCGTGCGGGCCCGGCGAGGTGTCGGCGACCAGGTCGAGTATGGGCTCGCCGGTCTGGTCCCTGAACGCCTCGCCGGTCTTCGGGAACAGGCGTTCCAGCCGGTCGCGGGTGTGTGCCGTGGACAGCCAGCGGTGCGGGGCGCCCCTGTCGATGGCCCACATGTCGCCCACCTGACGGCCTTGCAGGTCGATCACTTCGATCACGCTGCCGCGCGCCACCTCAAGGGCCTGACCGGTCTGCGGTTCAATGATCACGTTTTCCATGGGGGCCAGCCTACGGTATTTTGTTGTACGTACGTTCAATTTTATGGGCTTGGAGGCGGCATTGAGCGAGGCCGAGGCCGGCACGGACGGGCGTAAGGCCAGAGGAGAGCGGCGCCGGCGGGAGATCATCGAGGCCACGCTCCGGGTGATCGAGCGCGAGGGCGTCGCCGGGGTGACGCATCGCTCGGTCGCGGCCGAGGCGGGCGCGCCGCCGAGCCTGGCGCTCTACTACTTCGCCACGCTCGACGACCTGCTGGTCGCGGCGCTGACCGCGGCCTCCGGCGAGTACGCCCGCCAGCTGCGCGCCATCATCGACGAAGGCCGCGACGGCGTGGACGGCCTGGCCCAGCTCATATCCGACGCGGCGGGACCCGGCCGCGCCCGTGCGCTGGCCGAACGCGAGCTGACCATGCTGGCGACCCGGCGCCCGGCGCTGCGCCCCATCGCCGGGCACTGGCGCGCCACGGTCGCCGAGGTGGCCCGCCAGTACACCGACGACCCGATCCTCATCCGCTCCCTGGTCGCGGCGTCGGACGGCGTCTGCGCCGGGGTCCTGCTCGAGGAGAATCCGATCCCCTACTCCGAGATCCGCGCCCTCCTCCGCCACGCGCTGGGACTCAGGTAGATCACACGCGGACCAGCACCCGCCCCTCGGGCATGACGGCCGACAGCCGCCACGTCCACGTGCCCACCGTGACGACCTCCGCGCTCCCCGGCAACGGCACCGGCGTGTCCCGCAGCCACGACAGCGGCGAGAGCGCCAGCCCGCCCGGCGGGATGACCACGCTCTCCAGCGGCGTCCGCACCGTGGGCCCGTCGGCCTCGTCCAGAGCGCTCGGCACCCACGTGGGCGGAGCGGCGAAGTGCGCCAGCGCCAGCGCGCCGTCCGGGGCGGCGCAGTCGTGGCGGAGCGTGCCGGCGGGCAGCCAGGCATGGTGTCCGGGCAGGTAGGTGACGCCGGAGACGTGAAGGGCACCGGCCAGGATGACGAACTCCTCCCCCGCCAGATAGTGGCCGCGCCGGCGGCGTTCCCACCCGGCCGGGAAGCCGACCACGGACGTCGCGCCGTGCAGCCGGGCCAGGCGGACCGGCAGCGTGGAGTCAGGGATGTGGAACTCGGGCCCCGGCGCGGCCGTCAGCAGGTCGATCATCGTCCCAGTGTCTCGTACGCGCCGTCCTCGTCATTGAGCGGCCGCCATGGCGGGGCAGGGGAGCCTGGCCGCCATGGCGGGGCAGGGGAACTCACGTCTCCCGGGGAACGGCGGGCCGGGCCCGCAGGGCGGCGGGCAGGAACGCCGCGCAGGCGATCAGCAGCACGACCCCCGAGGCGACCAGCGATCCGGCCACCCCGAACACGCTCGCGGCGGGCCCGCCCAGCGCCACCCCGCCCAGCGTGAAGTTGACCATGACGGTGTTGAGCAGCCCGACGCCTCTGCCCCGCAGCTCCTCGGGCAGGTCGCGGAGCATGGTGTTGGCCAGCGGCACCTGGAAGAGGCTGGCGAAGAGGCCGACGACCAGGCACCAGCCGACGATCACGGCAAGACCGGGGCTGCCGCCGAGGAGGGCGGGGGTGAGCAGGGCCAGGCCGAACAGGGTGACGGTGGCCACCAGCATCCGGGGCGTCGAGCCGTGGCGGCGGATCAGGGCGGGGCCGAGGAGGGCTCCGGCGATCGAGCCGCCGGCGAACAGGGCCTGGGCGGTGCCGTACTCCACGGCTTGGAGGTCGAAGACGGTGAGGAGCTGGGCGTTGAAGCCGGTGGTGAACAGACCGGTCACGAGCGTGACGGGGACGAGGAAGGCGAGCAGGAAGCGCAGGGACGGGATGGCGAGCACGCCGCTGACCCCGGTTCGCAGCGCCCGCCAGTACGGCTCCGCCGCGGCCCGCGCCGCCGGCCCGTCGCGCAGCACGCCGAGGCTGCCCAGCAGCACGGCCGAGACCAGGAAGGTCGCGGCGTTGAGCCCCAGCACGACCGGCACGCTGCCCAGGGCGACGAGCAGGCCGCCGAGCGCGGGACCGACCATGTTGACCGTCTGGTTGGTGCTCTGGAACAACGCCACCGCCGAGGCGATGTCGTGACCCCCGACGACCTTCGGGATGGCGGTGATCCTGGCGGTCTCGAAGAACGCCTTGCCCACGCCTTCGAGCAGGATGAGCGCGAGCAGCAGCCCCATCGAGTCGAGCGCGGGGATCATGGCGAGCACGACAGGGACCCGGGCCAGGTCGGCGCCGATGAGCAGCGTCCGGGTGGGCAGCCGGTCGGCCAGCGGGCCGACGAAGGCGCCGAGCACCCCGGAGGGCAGCAGCTGGGACAGCACGACCAGCGAGATGACGACCGGGCTGTCGGTCAGCCGGCCGGCCAGGAAGATCAGCGTGACGCGGGTCATCGCGTCACCGAGGAAGGAGATGACCACCGCCAGCCAGTAGCGCAGGTAGGTGCCGTCCTTGAGGAGCTCGATCATGATGCGCTCGACGCTACTGGCGGGGCGGACGGCCGGGACAGGCGTTACGCCGGGCGCGGATCCGCCGTGAGCGTAGTGACGACGGTCAGCGTGAACAGGTCGAGCGCCAGGTCCTCGGTGGTCTGGGCGAGCACGGTCAGCCCGAACGGACGCTCGGAGGAGGTCGCGGTGGGATCGGCCGTGAGCGTGAGCCCGGCGGCCTCGCCCGCCACCACGTCCGGGGGGTCGAAGGTGGCGCTGACCCGCGGCGGCAGCCCGGTCACCGCCAGGTGCACGGGACCGGTGAAGCCGGCGACGGGCTCGGTCCGCACCCGCACGGTGATGGAGCCGCCGGGCGGCAGCTTGCCGTCGGCGGGGTCGAGGGCGATCACGATGCCGGGCTTGGCCGGGGGTACGGGCGTGCCGAGGTCGCGCAGGGCCAGGACGTGGCGCGAGGTCGCGGAGGCGGCGAAGGAGGTGAAGCCGGGCTGCGCGATCGCCTTCGGCAGCGTGCGCGTGGTGAGCGTGGCGTCGCCCGCCTCGCCCAGGCCGTTGGCGCCCCAGGCGAACGTGGTCCCCGCCGCGCTCTGGGCATAGCCCGACTGGCTGCCCGCGGCGATGCGCGCGATCCCGGTCAGGCCGGGCACCTGCTGCCTGAGCAGGCGCTTCTGCCGGGTGCCGTCACCGAGCTGGCCGGCCTCGTTGGCGCCCCACGCCCACACCCGGCCGAGGTCGTCGCGGGCCATGCTGTGCGCGCCGCCCGCGTCGACCGAGGTCACGCCGGCCATGCTGAGGGTGACCGGGGTCGTCCGCGTGACCTGGGTGTTGTCGCCGATCTGGCCGCTGTTGTTGTGGCCCCACGTGATCACGTTGCCGTTGGACAGCGCCGCCATGCCGTGCACGCCGCCGGCCGCGATGTCGGTGACGCCGCCGACGCCCGGCATCTGGATCGGCAGGGGGCGCGACACGATGGTGCCGTCGCCGAGCTGGCCCAGGTGGTTGGCGCCCCAGCCGTAGGCGTTGCCGGTGGCGCCCCTGGCCAGGCTGAAGGCGGCGCCGGCCTCCAGCTCCACGATGTCCTGCGGCGCGGCGACGCGGCGTGGGCCGAGCCGTTCCGTGGTGGTGCCGTCGCCGAGCTGGAAGGAGGAGTTGAGGCCCCAGGCCCAGACCAGGCCGCCGCTGTCGACGGCGAGGCTGAAGCGCTGGCCGGCGGCGACGTCCACGATGTTCGCCAGCCCCGGCACCCGGACCGGGGTCAGGCTGGGCAGGCGGGTGCCGGTGCCGAGCTGGCCGTTGGAGTTGTCTCCCCAGGCCCACACGGTGCCGTCCTCGGCGATGGCCAGGCTGTGCGTGAAGCCCGGCTCGACCTGCCGGAAGCGCGAGTCGCCGGCGGCGGCGACGGGCTGGTTGACCGCGACGCGGGCGTCGCCGAGGCCGAGCTGGCCGAATTGGTTCCACCCCCAGCCCCAGGTCTGGGCGGGCGCGAAGACCGCCGACGGGGCGAATGCGGTGACGGCGGCGGTGAGCGCCGCTGCGATGGTGTGCACGGGTCCGCCTCCCGGGTCTGGTCCCTCACGTAGAGGCGTTCCAACCCGTTCCAGCCCGTTCCGGCGCGGTCAGCGGGCGCCGGACGCGCCCCATCCGGGCACCCTGAAGTCGGCCGTCAGCGAGCCCGGCGCCACGCTCTCCCCGCAGCCGCGGCAGGTCACGACCGGGTCGAGCTCCTGCCCGCAGGTGTGCGAGAAGACGACCGGCGGGTTGCCGGGCAGGTGCCGGTCGCCCCACTGGCGCAGCAGGTGCAGCACGCCCTGCAGCTCCACCCCGGCGGCCGTCGGCCGGTACTCATGGCGCGGCGGGCGCTCGCTGTAGGCGACCTTCTCCAGCAGCCCGGCCTCGACCAGGCGTTTGAGCCGCGCGGTCAGGATGTCGCGGGGCGCGCCGATGTTGCGTGCCATCGCGTCGAAGCGGCGCACGCCGAAGAAGACCTCGCGCAGGATGAGCAGGGAGTACTTCTCGCCGACCACCGCGAGGGTGTCGGCGATCGTGCAGGGCCGTGCCATCGTCATCGTCCCAGGGTACGGCAGTGCGTTGGAAAACCGGACGAACCCGGTCTACAGTAAGTCCAGTTTTCCAACTAACAGCAGGAGGGCTCATGCGTGACGCCGTCATCGTGCAGGCCGTGCGCACCCCCATCGGCAAGGGCAAGCCCGACGGCGCCCTGGCCGGGGTCCATCCGGTCGAGTTGCTCGCCCACACGCTGCGTACCCTGGTGGAGCGTTCGGGAGTGGACCCCGCGCTGGTCGACGACGTGATCGGCGGGACCGTCGACCAGGTCGGCGAGCAGGCCATGAACACCACCCGCCACGCCTGGCTGTCGGCGGGTTTCCCCGACTCGGTTCCCGCCGTGACGGTGGACCGCCAGTGCGGCTCGTCCCAGCAGGCCGTGCATTTCGCCGCCCAGGGTGTCATCGCCGGCGCCTACGACCTGGTGGTGGCCTGCGGCGTGGAGTCGATGAGCCGGGTGCCGATGTGGTCGAACGTGCCGCCGGGCAAGGACCCGTTCGGCCCCGGCGTGGCCGGGCGTTTCCCGGGCGGCCTGGTCCCCCAGGGCGTCAGCGCCGAGCTGATCGCCGCCAAGTGGTCGCTCGGCCGCGAGCGGATGGACGCCTTCTCCGCCGCCTCCCACGCCAAGGCCGCCGCCGCCGACTTCACCGCGGAGCTCGCCCCGATCGCCGGCCTCGCCCACGACGAGTCGGTACGGCCCGCCACCACGACCGAGATCCTGGCCGGGCTGAAGCCGGCCTTCGCCGCCCCCGGCTACGCCGAGCGCTTCCCGCAGATCGACTGGTCGGTCACCGCCGGCAACTCCAGCCCGATCAACGACGGCGCCGCCGCCCTGCTCATCACCACGAGCGAGAACGCCGCCCGCCTGGGCCTGCGCCCGCTGGCGCGGCTGCACTCCTTCGCCGTGACCGGCTCCGACCCGCTGCTCATGCTCACGGGCGTCATCCCGGCCACCGGCAAGGTGCTGCGCAGGGCCGGGCTGCGCCTGGACGACATCGACCTGTTCGAGGTCAACGAGGCGTTCGCCGCGGTGGTGCTGGCCTGGCAGCAGGAGACCGGCGCCGACCCGGCCAAGGTCAACGTGAAGGGCGGCGCGATCGCGCTGGGCCACCCCCTCGGGGCCAGCGGAGCCCGCGTCATGACCACCCTGGTCGGGGCCATGCGCGAGCGCGGCGCCCGCTACGCCCTGCAGACGATGTGCGAGGCGGGCGGGCTGGCCAACGCGACGGTCCTGGAGGCGCTCTAGTAGTCGTACTCGACCGGCTCCAGGTACGGGCCGTAGGCCCAGCCTTCGGAGTCGCCGGTCCACACGCGCATCCAGGCGCGGCCGCCTCCGCAGGAGCCCTCGACGGTCTCGCCGTAGCCCACCGCGCCGACGCGGTCGTACTGCGTGCCCGGCCCCGACCTGATCCACAGGTTGGCCGGGTACGGCGGCGCCACCTCGTACACGCACGACGAGGCGGCGGACGCGGGCGCCGGGGCGAACAACCACAGCGGTACGGCGGCGGCCAGCGAAGCCACGAACAGGATGAACCGGCGCATCACATACCTCCCCTAAAGGGGGGATATGTCTTATATATCCCGATCATGTGGGCGCTAAGCTGCCGAGATGCCTCTCCGCAGTGCTCAGTGGTACTCAGGCGACGACAGAAACTCCTACATCCATCGCGCCTGGATGCGGCGCGGCACCCCGGCCGGCGCCTTCGAACGCCCCCAGATCGCCATCGCCAACACCGCCTCCGACCTCACCCCCTGCAACGCCCACTTCGACGAGGTGGCCAAGAGCGTCGCCGCCGGCGTCTGGGCGGCCGGAGGCGTACCGCTGAACCTGCCCGTCGTCTCGCTCGGCGAGACCAACGTCCGCCCCACCGCCATGCTCTGGCGCAACCTCGCCGCCATGGCCACCGAGGAGATGCTGCGCGCCAACCCCGTGGACGGCGTCGTGCTGCTCGGCGGCTGTGACAAGACGATCCCCTCGCTGCTCATGGCCGCCGCCTCCGTGGACCTGCCCGCGCTGGTCGTGCCCGGCGGGCCGATGCTGACCGGCCACTTCCAGGGCCTGCCGCTGGGCTGCGGCACCGACGTGTGGCGGCTCAGCGAGGAGGTACGGGCCGGAACGCTGACCCGCGCGTCGTTCCTGGAGTCCGAGTCCTCCATGATCCGCAGCCGCGGGCACTGCAACACCATGGGCACCGCCTCGACGATGGCCTGCGTGGCCGAGGCGCTCGGCATGACCATCCCCGGCACCGCCGGCACCCCCGCGGCCGACAGCCGCCTGCTCGAACGCGCCCACGCGAGCGGCGCGCTCGCGGTCGACCTGGTCCGGGAGGACCGGCGGCCCAGTGCGGTCATGACCCGCCCCTCCTTCCTCAACGCGATCGTCACGCTGGCCGCGGTCGGCGGCTCCACCAACGCGGTCGTGCACCTGCTGGCGATCGCCGGGCGGCTCGGCGTGGAGCTGAGCCTGGACGACTTCGACCGGACCGGCGCCGGGGTGCCGCTGCTGGCCGACCTGCAGCCGGCCGGGCGCCACCTCATGGACGACCTGTTCAGGGCGGGCGGGCTGCGGGCCGTACTCCATCAGGTGGAGGACCTCCTCGACCCCGCGGCGACCACCGTCACCGGACGCCCGCTCACCGAGTACCTCCGCGACGCGCCGATCTGGGACGCGGACGTGATCCGGCCGCGCACCGACCCGCTGCTGCCCGACGCGGGCATCGCCGTGCTGCGCGGCAACCTGGCCCCGGACGGCGCGGTGATCAAGCCCGCGGCCGCCTCGCCGGAACTGCTGCGCCACCGCGGCCGGGCGATCGTCTTCGACAGCGTCGAGGACCTGCACACGCGCCTGGACACCGTGGACGCCGACGAGGACTCCGTGCTGGTGCTGCGCGGCTGCGGCCCCAGGGGCTACCCGGGCATGCCGGAGGTCGGCAACCTGCCGCTGCCCGCGAAGCTGCTGGCCAAGGGGGTGCGCGACATGGTGCGCATCAGCGACGCGCGCATGAGCGGCACCGCCTACGGCACCGTCGTCCTCCACGTCGCGCCCGAGGCCGCCGCCGGCGGGCCGCTGGCCAGGGTCACGACCGGCGACCCGATCGTGCTCGACGTGCCCGGCAGGACGCTGCGGGTGGACGTGCCCGACGCCGTCCTGGCCGCCCGCGAGCCGGTCACGACCGGGTTCGCCCGCCCGGCCAGAGGCTGGGAGAAGCTCTACGTGGAGCACGTCCTGCAGGCCGACCGGGGCTGTGACCTGGACTTCCTCACCGGTTCGAGCGGCTCGTCCGTGGCCAGGGAGTCGCACTGAGCACGGCAAAGAGTCTTCTGCGCCATGCGCGGAAATGGTCAGGCTGGGTACGGCGTTACGGGACGATGTGATCGGTTTGACGGCCCGAGGAGGACACATGAACAGCGGCGACATCACCCAGAGCCAGGAGTGGACGGCACTGGCCAAGCACCACGAGGAGATCGCGGGCACCACCCTGCGCGAGCTGTTCGCGGCCGACCCGGGCCGGGCCGAGCGGCTGAGCGTGCGCGCGGGCGACCTCTACCTCGACTACTCCAAGCACCGTGCCACCGACGAGACCTTCGACCTCCTGCTGCGGCTGGCCGAGCGGGCCGGGCTGGGCGACCGGATCGAGGCGATGTTCCGCGGCGATCACATCAACGTGAGCGAGGACCGGGCGGTGCTGCACACGGCGCTGCGCCTGCCCGCGGACGCCGAACTGGTGGTCGACGGCCAGGACGTGGTGGCCGACGTGCACGCCGTCCTGGACAAGATGAGCGCCTTCGCCGGGCGGGTGCGCGCGAAGGAGTGGCGCGGCGCGACCGGGGAGCCCATCGCCACCGTGGTCAACATCGGCATCGGCGGCTCCGACCTGGGCCCGGCGATGGCCTACGAAGCGCTGAAGGACTACGCCGACGCCGGGATCACGGCCCGGTTCGTCTCCAACATCGACCCCGCCGACATCCACGGCAACCTGCGCGGCCTGGACCCGGCCACGACGCTGTTCGTGATCAGCTCGAAGACGTTCACGACGCTGGAGACGCTGACCAACGCCCGCGTGGCGCGCGACTGGCTGGTCTCGGCGCTGGGCGAGGGCGCGGTCGAAAAGCACTTCGTGGCGGTCTCCACCAACGCGGAGAAGGTGGCCGGGTTCGGCATCGACACCGCCAACATGTTCGGCTTCTGGGATTGGGTCGGCGGCCGTTACTCCTACGACGGCGCCATCGGCCTGTCGCTGATGATCGCGGTCGGGCCCGAGCGCTTCCGCGAGATGCTGGCCGGCTTCCACGCGATCGACGAGCACTTCCGCACCACGCCGTTCGAGCGGAACATGCCGGTGCTGATGGGGCTGCTCGGCATCTGGTACAACGACTTCTTCGGCGCCCAGACCCGGGCCGTGCTGCCCTACAGCCAGCGGCTGCACCGCTTCCCCGCCTACCTGCAGCAGCTGACGATGGAGTCCAACGGCAAGTCCGTGCGCGCCGACGGCACGCCGGTCACCACCGACACCGGCGAGATCTTCTGGGGCGAGCCGGGCACCAACGGCCAGCACGCCTTCTACCAGCTCCTGCACCAGGGCACCCGGCTCGTGCCCGCCGACTTCATCGGCTTCGCCGAGCCGTTCGAGGACGCCGCGGGCATGCACGACATCCTCACGGCCAACCTCCTGGCCCAGACCACCGCGCTGGCCTTCGGCAAGACCGCGGAGGAGATCGCCGCGGAGGGCACCGCGGCCGAGGTCGTGCCGCACAAGGTGATGCCGGGCAACCGGCCCACCTCGACGATCCTGGCGCCGAAGCTCACCCCGTACACCCTCGGCCAGCTCGTCGCCCTCTACGAGCACATCGTCTTCGTCGAGGGCGTCATCTGGGGTGTCGACTCCTTCGACCAGTGGGGCGTCGAGCTGGGCAAGAAGATGGCGCTCGGCCTGGAGCCGCTGCTGACCTCGGAGGAGCCGCCTGTGGCGTTCCCCGACGCCTCCACCGCCCAGCTGGTAAAGAAGTACCGGGAACTCAGAGGAAGGCGCATTTGACATGACGCGTGCGGGCGCGATGGTCCTGTTCGGGATCACCGGTGATCTGGCCTACAAGATGTTGCTGCCCGCGCTCTACCGGCTGACCGCCGACGGGGTGCTCGACCTGCCCATCGTCGGCGTCGCCAAGACCGACCTCGACCTGGCGGGCCTGCGCGAGCGGGCCCGCCAGGCCTGCGGCGGGGCGAGCGACGCGGCCTTCGAGAAGTTCGCGGGCAACCTGCGGCTGGTGGCGGGCGACTACCGCGAGGAGTCCACGTTCGCGGCCATCCGCGACGAGGTGGACGGCGCGGGTTTCCTCGTGCACTACCTGGCGGTGCCGCCCGCGCTGTTCGGCGCCGTCGCGCAGGGCCTGGCCGGCGTCGGGCTCCACCGCGACGCGCGGCTCGTGGTGGAGAAGCCGTTCGGCAACGACCAGTCCTCGGCCCGCGAGCTCAACGCCGAGCTGCTCAAGTACTTCGACGAGGACCACCTGCGCCGCGTCGACCACTTCCTCGGCAAGGAGCCGGTGGAGGACCTGCTCGTCTTCCGGCTCGGCAACATGCTGCTGGAGCCCATCTGGAACCGCAACTACGTGCGCAACGTCCAGATCACCATGGCCGAGAGCTTCGACGTCTCCGACCGCGGCGCCTTCTACGACGCCAACGGCACCATCCGCGACGTCGTCCAGAACCACCTGATGCAGCTGCTGGCCATCCTCGCGATGGACGCGCCGCCCTCGAAGGACGCCCGCGCGCTCATCGACGAGAAGTGGCGCGTGCTGCGCGCCGTGCAGGACATCCGGCCCGCCGACGTCGTACGCGGCCAGTACACCGGCTACCTCGGCACCGCGGGCGTGCGCCCAGGCTCCACCACCGAGACGTTCGTGGCCATGCGCGCCGCCATCGACAACTGGCGCTGGGCCGGCGTGCCCTTCTACATCCGCTCCGGCAAGGCGCTGCCCACCACCGACCTGGAGATCGTCGCCGAGCTGCGCATGCCGCCGGTCACGCTGTTCCACGGCGAGGTCAAGCCCAACCTGATCAGGTTCCGGCTGCAGCCCGACGCGGGCGTCACCTTCGACCTGCTGGCCAAGGAGCCGGGCCGCGACGCCACCCGGCAGGTGCCGGTGAGCGTCGACTTCACCAAGGTGCTCGGGCCCATGGAGGCCGCCTACCAGCGCATCCTCACCGACGCGGTGTCCGGTGATCCGCGGCGCTTCGTCCGCTTCGACCTGGCCGAGGAGTCGTGGCGGATCGTGCAGCCGGTGCTCGACCTGCCGCAGGCGCCGCTGCCGTACGAGAAGGGCACGTGGGGTCCCGCGGCGGCGGCCGACATGGTGCGCTGGCACGAGATCTCCACCACCTTCGATTGAACTTCCGCGACCGGGTGAGAGCCTGGGTGGATGGACATCATGGAACTGGTGGAGAAGACGAAGGACGCGGCGACCGTCAAGCGGGTCTTCGGCGAGCCGATCCGGCACGGCGATGTCACCGTCATCCCCGTCGCCAAGGTCGGCCAGGGCGGGGGCGGCGGATCCGGCACCTCCGAGGGCGGCGAGCACCCCGGCCAGGGCTCCGGCGGGGGCTTCGGCTTCGGGGCCGCCCCGGCGGGCGTCTTCGTGATCAAGGACGGCGAGGTGCGCTGGCAGCCGGTCGTCGACGTCAACCGCATCGTGTTCGGCGGCCAGATCGTGGCCGTCGTGCTGCTGCTGACCATCCGGGCCATCGTGAAGCGCCGCCGTAAGCGCTGAGCACTCGGGCGTCTTCCCCGGAGAGGGCGTTCCCGGGGAAGACGCGAGGGTCAGTGGCGGCCCCAGGCGCCGCGGTGCACCACCTCACCGGCGGGCTTGCGACCACGCTTCAGGGACGGCGAGGCCTTGTCCTGTGCCCGGTAGCCGACGCTGATCACACCGATCGGGGTGTACGCCTCGGGCACGCCGAACGACTCCTTCAGCAGCGCCGTCCGCTCACCCGGCGGGACCCCGAAGAAGCAGGCGCCGAGTCCCTCGTCCACGGCGGTCAGGAGCATGAGCAGGGAGGCCATGCCGGTGTCGATGTCCCAGTACGGCACCGGCCAGCGGTTCTCGTCCTTGTCCGTCCAGCCCTTGTCGGGGGCGGCGTAGCGGTCGAGGTAGGCCTGCTTGTGCGAGAGCGGGATGATCAGGAGCGGGGCGCGGCGCAGCCCCTTGCCCCAGTCGTCGGCCTCGTCGCCGGACAGCTTCCAGAACCGCTCGATGTCCTGCGGCTCCTCCAGCACCAGGAACGCCCAGCCCTGGCTGAATCCGGCGGACGGCGCGTGCAGCGCGTTGCCGAGGATGCGCTCGCGGATCCCGGCCGGAACGGGGCGGTCGGGGTCGTAGTTGCGGACCATGCGCCGGCGCCGTACCACTTCCTGAAATTCCGTCATGCGCCCAGCTTCCCAGACCCGACCCCGCGGCACCCGTGGCGTGGGTGGCTGCGACGATGACGGAATGAGGGTCTTAACGATCGCACCGGCCGCCTGGTCGCCCGACGGGCACGACAACTTCGACGCCGCGGGCGAACTGCTGGAGGAGAGCGATCTGGTGGTGCTGCCGGAACTGGCCGGGTCGCGGCTGCCGAGGGCGGAGTATCTGGAGCGGGTTCGCGCTCTGGCGCGGCGGGCGGGGGCGTACGTGGTGGGCGGGTCGCACTACGACGCCGTCGAGGGCGGGAGCGTCAACCGGGGCGTGGTGGCCGATCCGGCCGGCCGGATCGTGGCCGAGTACGAGAAGGCGCATCCCTATGGGGTCGAGCATCGTGCGGGGGTGCTGCCGGGGCGGCCGTCGCAGACGTTCGAGCTGGCGGGGCGGCGGGTGCGGGTGCTGGTGTGCGCGGACCTGTGGTACTCGGCCCGGCTGGCAGCGCCGGTGGACGCGGTGCTGGTGCAGGCCTTCTCGGTAACGCGGTGGGACTCGCCGGATCCCTCGCGGGCGCTGTGGCAGCACATGAGCGTGGCCAGGGCGTATGAGTTCATGACATACGTGGCGGTGAGCGACTGGCAGCACGGCGCCAGCTACCACGGGGCGCCGTGCGCGGGGGTGACCGGGTTCGCCGATCCGTATCCGGCGCGGCCGGCGGAGTACTACGTCCGGGGGGCCGGTGTGCGGGTCCTGGACTTCGAGCGTCTGGACGCGCTGCGGGCCGACCGGGCGGGGCGCGGGTTCGTGGCTTGACCGGACGACTCGGGGAAGTAAAGCTTACTAACCATTAACCGGGAGCATCCGCGGAGGACCGTCATGGGCCGTTCCAGGATCGGCACGCTCGCCACTCGCACGCTGCTGGCGGGGATTCTGCTGGCCGCGCTGGGGACGTTGCCGACCGGGGCCGCCGGCGCGGGCGGCCTGATCGCCTCGGCGAGCGCGGCCCGGGCGCTCGGGGACGTGATCCCTGCGCCGGTGTCGGTCCAGGCGGCGGCCACGCCGTACACGCTGGCCGCGGACGCGACGATCGCCAGCGACGACGCGGGCGTGGGCACCTACCTCGCGGGGCTGCTGCGGCCGTCCACGGGGTACGCGCTGCCGCTGCGCACCGGCGGCCAGGGCAGCGTGTCGCTGCTGCTGTCCGGCGCCGACCCGGGCCTCGGCGACCAGGGCTACCAGCTCGACGTCGCCACGAGCGGCGTCACGATCCGGGCCCGGACGGCGACGGGACTGTTCAACGGCGTGCAGACGCTCCGGCAGCTCCTGCCGCCCCAGGTGGAGAGCACGAGCGTGCGGCCGGGGCCGTGGACGGTGCCGGGCGGGCGCATCGTGGACCATCCCCGCTTCGCCTACCGGGGCACCATGCTCGACGTCGCCCGGCACTTCCACCCGGTCGCCACCGTCAAGCGGCACATCGACAGGATCGCGCTCTACAAGATCAACTATCTGCACCTGCACCTGTCCGACGACCAGGGCTGGCGCATCGTCGTCGACTCCTGGCCGCGCCTGGCGACGTACGGCGGCAGCACCCAGGTGGGCGGCGGGCCCGGCGGCTACTACACCAAGGCCCAGTACCGGGAGATCGTCGCCTACGCCGCCCAGCGGCACATCACGGTCGTGCCGGAGATCGACGTCCCCGGCCACACCAACGCCGCGCTGGCCTCCTACGCCGAGCTCAACTGCGACGGCGTCGCCCCGCCGCTGTACACCGGGACGGGCGTGGGCTTCAGCTCGCTGTGCGCCACGAAGGAGGTCACCTACACCTTCGTGGCCGACCTCGTCAGGGAGCTGGCCGAGATGACGCCGGGGCCGTACCTGCACATCGGGGGCGACGAGGCGGACGCGACGCCGGACGCGCAGTACGCGACGTTCATGAACCGGGTGCAGCCGATGGTGGCCGGGCGCGGCAAGGCGGTCGTGGGCTGGCACCAGATCGGCGCTCAGGCCGTGCGGCACTCGCCCGGCCGGGTGGCCCAGTACTGGGGGACGACGACGTCGGACTCCCTGATCACCAGCGCCGTGGCCAAGGGCGCCAAGGTGATCATGTCTCCGGCCAACAAGGCGTACCTGGACATGAAGTACACCGCCTCGACGCCGCTCGGGCAGGACTGGGCGGCGCTCATCGAGGTGAAGACCGCCTATGAGTGGAACCCCGGCAGCCACCTCAGCGGCGTGCCCGCCTCCGCCGTGCTCGGCGTCGAGGCGCCGCTGTGGACCGAGACGCTGGTCACCGAGGAGCACCTCGAGTACATGGCCTTCCCGCGCCTGCCCGCCATCGCCGAGCTGGGCTGGTCGCCCTGGTCGACGCACGACTGGACCGCCTTCCGCACCCGCCTGGGCGCGCAGGCGCCGCGCTGGGCGGTCCTGGACATCGGCTTCTACCGCTCGCCGCAGGTCTCGTGGGCGACGACCCCGCCGCAGGGCCGCCACGAGGCGGAGAACGCGGTGATCTCGCGCGGCGCGGTCGAGTCCAACCACGCCGGATACTCGGGCACGGGGTTCGTCAACTACGACAACGTCACGGGTGGCTACGTCGAGTTCACCGTCACCGCCGCCACGACGGGCCCGGCCACCGTCCGCCTGCGCTACGCCAACGGCACCACCGCCAACCGCCGCATGAACGTGGCCGGCACGGTGCACGACTTCCCCGGCACCGGCGCGTGGACCACCTGGCAGACGAAGACGCTCACGCTGCCCCTGAACGCGGGTTCCAACGTCATCCGGGCCACCGCCACCACGTCCGGCGGCGGCCCCAACCTCGACTACCTGGAAGTGGCGCCCTAGCCGCCGGTCCTGAGGCGGTCATGCGCCGCGGCGGATGCGGGTCCTCTTCCCGGAACCCGGTGGCGGAATTGTGGAGATATGCCGCGTTTAACTGCTTATCAAGGATATTGACGGCATTCACGGCGCCCATAAGAAAGTCGCTTTATTGGGGTGGATTAATCCTCACCCGAGAGGCATTCAAACCTGCCTAGATGGCATTACCATCTCCCTTGAGAGCGCTTGGCGGGTATTTGCACGCCTGTCACAGGCTCTTATCCCGAAAGGAGGTGGAAAATGGGACGTCACGGTCGCCCGTCGAGATTTAAGGACATTCTCGCCATCGGCCGGATCACCTGGTCTACTGCCCGAGCGGTTGTCTGGATCGTCTGGGTGATCAATTCCCTCTAGCGGTGGTCGGGCCTCCTGTCGGCCGAGCGGTGCACACGTCTGCAGGCAGGAGGCCCTTCCAACGGCAATGGTACGCAGCGGCGGTAAAACACGAAAACCGCTAACGTCTCTTTTTTATGTACTGGAGCGATAATCTCCCTCCGGGTGTAATCTTTGCTACCCCGCGTGCGTGGTCGTCTCCAGGGACATCAGCCGCCAGGGCAGGCTGGGCAGCGGGTCGCCGCCGGTCACCGGCAGCAGCGAGCCGGACGGGCGGCGCGGGGAGTTGGCGGCCACGACGCGGCCCTCCGCGTTGACCAGGGCCACCTCGGCCGAGCAGGCGCTCAGGACGCCGAGCAGGAGTTCCTCGAAGCGGGCCGCGCGCACGTCGGCGCCGACCACGCCGAGGAAGCGGCGCTCGACCTCGACGGGCGTGGTGAGCGTGAGCATGTAGGTGTCGGTGCCGCCGTAGTCGACGTACGGGCCGACGACGTGGCGGGTGCGGGTGCGCTCGGGCACCGCGAACCACTCGGCGGCGGTGTAGTCGTAGAAGTCGAGGCTGTCGGGGTTGAGGTCGACGTCGAGGAAGGTCGGGTCGGGCGCCTGCCACCACTCCAGCCAGCGCGGCCGGTCGGCCAGCACGCCGGGGGCCAGGATGAGCCCGGCGCCGGCCAGCACGTCCGGCGAACGGCGCAGGCAGCCGAAGATCTGCGGCCGGATCGCCACCAGGTCGGAGGTGGACAGCTCCGGCCGGTAGCAGGCGACGGCGGCCGTCCTGATCTCCTCCAGGGAGCTGAAGATGTCTTCGATGATCGTGTGAACCCGGTCGGCCACCCGGTCAACGCGTGGATCCTCCATCGTCACCTCCCGCTGTCGCGACGAGCCGCCAATGGAACTCCATCAGACGCTGGACGCCCTTGTCGATGTGCGCTTCGGTGAGGCGTCTGGCGCTCTCGGCGTCGCGGGCGGCGACGGCGTCGATGACCGCGGTGTGGCTGTGCACGACCTCGGCGGGGTCGACGGCCTCGCCGTACGGGAGCCAGAGCAGTTCGCCCGCCTCGGCCTGGATGTCGATCTCGGCGCGGGTGAGCCGGACGGACTGGGCGGCGGCGGCGAGTTCGATGTGGAAGCGGCCGTCGGCGCGGCGGCGCTCGCCCATCGTGGTGGCCTTCTCCAGCTTGGCGACGACCTGGCGCAGGCGCTGGACGTTCTCCCCCGAGGCGCGCAGCGCGGCCAGGCGGGCGGCGGTTCCGGCGATGGCGGCGCGGTAGTCGCCGATCTCGCGCAGCTCGGAACTGCTCAGCTCGCGCAGGCGCTGGCGCAGGCGGGCGGCGGACGGGTCGGCGGGGCCGCGGACGAACGTGCCGCCGCCCCTTCCCCGCCGTGTCTCGACCAGACCGCGCTCGCGCAGGGCGGCCAGGGCCGCGCGCAGGGTGACGGTGGAGACGTTGAGCGCTCCGGCCAGCTCCAGCTCCGACGGGAGCTGGTCGCCGTCGGCGACGAGGCCGAGGGCGATGGCCTCGGCCAGGCGGCGCACGACGACCTCCACGCGGCCCGAGCCGTCGTCGAGCGGGGCGAAGACAGCCGACACCGGCAGCTGGGTCACGGGGACCAGCATATTGCCTTTTGAAATATGAACTCATAGTTTTAAGCGCAACCCCGCATCGTTGGGAGGCCCCCCGTGCCCGACGCCGACAAGAAATTCGCCGAGGAGTGGCGCGACGCCGCCTACAACTGCTTCTCCTCCGGCCACAAGTTCTGCCGCGAGGTCTGCCCGGTCATGCAGGTCACGCGGAACGAGTCCTGGAGCCCCACCGCCTTCCACGCCAACGTGGTCGCGATGGAGAAGGGCGAGCTGGAGATCTCCGACGTGGCGGCGGACTACGTCAACTGCACCGGCTGCGGAGCCTGCGAGCTGCGCTGCCCCAACTCCCTGTTCACCGGCGACTTCTACCGCTTCCGCACCCGGACCGTCGACCTGGTCAAGGCGGCGCGAACGCTGGCCGTCTCACAGGACGTCCACCAGGACGCCTGGCGGCGCTGGAACGCCGAGACCGACGAGCGCTCCCACGAGCCCGTCACCGAGGCCGCCGGGCAGGAGCGCGTGCGCGACTGGGCCGAGGGCCTGGAACTGGCCATCGGCGGGGAGACGATCCTGTTCGTCGACTGCGAGGCCGCCTTCCACCGTACGAGCGTGCCGCGCGCCGTGGCCCGCATGCTCAACCTGGCCGGATACAAGTTCGGCCTGATGAACGAGCAGTGGTGCTGCGGCGGACCGGCCGCCGAGATGGGCTACGAGCAGCAGGCCAGGCGCTTCGCCCGGCACAACCTCGACGACTGGCGGGCCTCCGGCGTGCGGCGGGTGCTCGTCCTCGACCCGCACGACTACATCACCTTCACCGAGGACTATCCCCGGTACTTCGGCGACGGCTACGACATCGAGATCGTGCTGGTCGTGGAGCTGCTCGCGGAGCTGGTGCGCGAGGGACGGCTCACGCCGCACGTCCCCGTCGAACGCAGCGTCACCTACCACGACCCCTGCCGCCTCAACAAGCGCAAGGGCGTCTGGCGGGAGCCGCGCGAGCTGCTGCGCGCGATCCCCGGGCTGACCTTCACCGACGTGGACCGGGTCACCCAGTGGTCGTACTGCTCGGGCGCGGGCGGCGGGCTGCCGATCGAGAAGCCGGAACTGACCGCGCGCATCAGCGCGAGCCGCATCGACAAGGCCGCCGAGCTGGGGGTGGACACGCTGGTGAGCGCCTGCCCGTGGTCGGAGCGGCCGCTGTCGGAGGCGGGCAGGGCCCGCTCGATCGACGTGGTGGACCTGTTCGAGCTGCTGGCGCTCTCCCTGGGGGTGGCGCCGTGATCGCCCTCCTTCCGGCCCGCGTGATCACCCTCCTTCCGGCCCGCGTGATCACCCTTCCTCCGGTACGGCGGGCGGTGGCGTCATGACCGTCACCGCGCTCAGCGACCCCGTGCTCGGCGAGCTGCGCCAGATCCTCGGCGACGGGCACGTGCTCACCGGCAAGGCCGACCGGCTGAACCGGGCCCGCGTGCCCGCGCCGTTCCCCGTGCACCGCTGGGCGGAGCGGCTGCCCGACCTGGTCGTCCTGCCCGGCAGCACCGAGGAGGTGGCCGAGGTGCTCAAGCTGGCCAACCGCCTGCGGATCCCGGTGGTGCCGCGCGACGGCGGCACCGGGCTGACGGACGGGGCGGTGCCACTGCGGGGCGGCATCCTCGTGGACGTGAAGCGGATCAACCACATCAAGGATCTTGATCTGGACAACCGCACCTGCACGGTCGGCACCGGCATCAACGCCCTCAAGCTCAACGAACGGCTGGCCGTACACGATCTGATCTATCCGGACGACCCGGCCTCCTACCCGTGCTCGCTGGTCGGCGGCCGGATCGGCACGAGCGGCTGGTCGCTCATCGGCTCCCGCTACGGGCATACGCGCGACCTGGTCCTGAGCTTCGACCACGTGCTGCCGAGCGGGCAGGTCATCCACGTAGGGGATGGCATAGGCCGGAAAATCACGAAATCGTCCAGCGGCTACCAGCTCAAACACCTTTTCATGGGCCATCAGGGCACACTCGGCATCGCCACCGAGGCCACGCTCAAGCTCTTCCCCAAGCCGGAGGCCGAGTTCTCCCCCTTCTGGGCCTTCGCGGACTACGCCGACGCCTACCGCTGCGTCGGCCTGCTGGCCCGCGCGGGGGTGGCCACCTTCGCCGGGGCGGTGCTGTTCGACGAGTGGAAGGTCGCCTACCTGCGCCGCGACGACGAGGCCTACATCCCGCAGCCGTCGTCGGTGAAGGCCCTGGTCTGCGCCGCCCTGTACGGCTACGCCGACGAGGTGGAGGCGGGCGGCAGGCGGCTCATGCGCATCGCCCGCGACGCCGGCGCCCGCTACCTGGGCGACGAGATCTCCCAGGGAGACTGGGCGGCCCGCCACGACCGCTACGCCACCCCGCTGCACGGCCGCACGAAGTCCGGCCAGGTGGCGCCGATGAGCTGGCACTGCGAGGACGCCTCGATCAACTACACCAACCTCCCCCCGGTCCGCCTGGCCTGGCACGAGATCGCCGACCGGCTGCGGCGCGAGAGCGACGTCTTCGACGACTGGGGCATGTTCGCCTACACCAACGGCGCGACCGGCGCCGACTACCTGACCGAGATCGACATCGGCATCTGGGAGCAGCGCCTGGACGACCGGGCGTGGGCGGCCTGGGTACGCGCCAAGCGGGACCTCGCGGCGGTGGCGCTGGCGCACGGCGGGTCGATCAGCGCCTGCCACGGCTCGTGCCGCGAGGGCGAGGTGGACCTGGTACCGCGGGAGCTCGGCGGCGGCTTCGAGGTGATGCTCCAGATCAAGCGGGCGCTGGACCCCAACAACATCATGAACCCGGGCAAGTACCTGCTCGACCAGGCATACGGAGCACCATCATGAAATATCGCCGGTCGGATGAGATGTCGCCACCGCCTGCCGTACCTGTGACCGAGGTGGCGATCACCCGGTTCGAGCACGTCTACGAGGTCGCGCCGGAGCTGATGACCGAGCACGTCCTCCAGCAGGAGTTCCCCAACTGGGACACCCTGCGGCTGGTCCACTCCCGGGCCGGCCACCTGGCCTGGATGCACCGCCACTTCGCGCACACGGTGGTCTCGGGCGAGGAGCTGCTCCATGAGCTCGACGGATGACCGGCGCCTGGCCGACCTCGGCTACACCTCGGAGTTCCGCAGGGAGATGAGCCTGTGGGCGAACTTCTCGCTCGGGTTCACCTATCTCTCCCCCGTCGTCGGGATCTACACGCTCTTCGCCACGTCGCTGGCGGCGGGCGGGCCGCCGATGATCTGGAGCCTGGTGCTCGTGGGCGCCGGTCAGTTCCTCGTGGCGCTGGTCTTCGGGGAGATCGTCTCGCAGTACCCGCTGACCGGCGGCATCTATCCGTGGGCACGGCGGCTGTGGGGGCGGCGGTGGGCGTGGATGACCGGGTGGGTCTACCTCGTGGCGCTCCTGGTCACGATCGCCAGCGTGGCCTACGGGGCGGGGCCGTACCTGTCGGCGTTCCTCGGCATCGGGGTGAGCACCTGGAACACGATCCTGGGCGCGGTGGTGATCATCGGGGTGGCACTGGCGATCAACCTGGCCGGGACGCGGGCGCTGGCGGTCGCGGCGATCGTGGGATTCGCGGCGGAGCTGGCCGGGGCGCTGGCCGTGGGCGGCTGGCTGTTGCTGACGCAGCGCCATCACGGGCTGGGGGTGCTGTTCGACACATTCGGGGCGGGCAGCGGGTCCGGATACTTCACCGCCTTCCTGGCAGCCGGGCTGATCGGGATCTTCCAGTACTACGGATTCGAGGCCTGCGGCGACGTCGCGGAGGAGGTGCCCGACCCCACCCGGCGCATCCCCAAGGCCATGCGCATGACCATCTACGTCGGCGGCGCCGCGGCGACCTTCGTCTGCCTGGCGCTGTTGCTGGCCGTGCCGGACTTCGCCGCGGTGATCGGCGGCACGGACGGCGACCCGGTGACCGGCGTGCTCACCGCCGCGTTCGGCGAGGGCGGGCTGCGGGTGGTGCTCGGCGTGGTGCTGCTGTCGTTCCTGTCGTGCGCGCTCAGCCTGCAGGCCGCCGCCGGCCGCCTGCTGTACTCCTACGCGCGCGACGACATGATCGCCGGCAGCCGGATCTTCAAGCGCTTCTCCCCCGTGCGCCACATCCCGCCCTACGCGCTGCTGGTGGCGGCCGTCGTGCCCGCGCTCGTGGTGCTCGGCTCCGTCATCTCCGCGGACGCGCTGGTGAAGATCATCTCGTTCGCGGTCCTCGGCATCTACCTGGGCTTCCAGATGGTCGTCCTCGCCGCGTTGCGGGCGCGCCTGCGCGGCTGGCGTCCGTCCGGGCCCTTCACGCTGGGCGCCGCCGGGCTCGCGGTCAACATCGCGGCCCTGGTGTACGGCGTGCTGGCCATCGTCAACATGGTCTGGCCGCGCACGCCCGGCGCGCCCTGGTACGACGACTACCTCGTGCTGCTGTCCGGCGTGGCGGTCGTCGCCGCCGGGCTGGTCTATCTGGTGGCCGCCCGGCCGTACGAGCACGGCGCCGCCCCCGCCGGCGACGCCATCCCCCAGAAGGCAGGTTCCCCATGAAGTTCAGCTACGTGATGCTCCCCGACTACCCGCTGACCGACTCCCTGCGTTCGATCAAGCTCGCCGACGAGCTGGGCTTCCACGCCTGCTACGCGGCCGACGAGACCTGGCACAAGGACCTGTGGCTGCTGTTCGCCGCCGCCTCGCGGCAGACCTCGCGCATCCGGTTCGGCCCGAGCGTCTCCTCGGTCGTCCTGCGCGAGCCGTCCCTCATCGCCCAGGCCGCCGCCACGCTCGACGAGCTCAGCGACGGGCGCGCCGAAGTGGTGCTGAGCTGCGGCAACTTCGGGCTCCTCGCCCAGTACGGCATCGACTGGACCGTCTCCAAGCCCCTGTCGCGGGTCAAGGAGGCGGCCCATGTGGTCCGCACCCTGCTCGACACCGGCGCCATCACCCACCAGGGCGAGTTCTTCACCTACGATGGCCTGTTCACCTTCGCCCGGCCCGTGCAGGAGCGGGTGCCGGTCAAGTTCGGCGCCATGCGCGGCCCGCGCTCCTTCCAGGCGGCGGGCGAACTGTCCGACGGCGTCCACCACGCCCTCAGCTACACCCGCGAGGCCTACGACTACCTGGTCGAGCACTTCGGCGCCGGTGCCGCGAAGGCGGGCAAGGACCCGTCCACGCTGGACATCGGCGCCTGGGTCGTCTTCGCCACCGGCCCGGACTCGGCCGTCGCCAAGGAGGCCGCCCGCAGCATGGTCGGCCTGTACGCCTCGTCGATGCCGGCCGAGCAACTGGAGCGCAACGGCGTCAACCCCAACGCGATGAAGCCCGTGGTGGAGGCGCTCGGCGCCGGGGACCTGGCCCGCGCCATCGAGCTCACCACCCCGGAGATCGGCGAGCGCCTGTCCATCGCCGGCACGCCCGAGGAGTGCGTGGCCAAGATCAAGCGGGAGATCGAGCCGGCCGGGGTCAACCACATGATCCTCGCGGTGACCGACGCGACGCTGGTCAAGCAGTTCATGGGCCGTGACCTGCCGGACGTGGCGGACGTGGACACCCAGCTCCGGCTGATCCACGACCGGATCATGCCCGCCTTCGAGAGCTGAGGCGGCGCCCCGCCGTACCGTGGAGGGCAGGGTACGGCGGGGCCTGGCTACAAGGAGTCCAGCCAGGTCAGCAGGCGCGCGCCCTCGCGGTCCATGACGCCGGGTTCGCGCAGCGCGTTGGCCAGGAGCGACATGCCCTGGTAGCCGCCGACCAGGGTGAGGGCCAGGCCGTCAGGCTCGGGCAGGCCGAGCTCGCGGAACTGGCGCTCGGCCCAGCCGAGCAGCAGCCGGATCACCCGGCCAGCCTCGGCGTCGAGCCCGCCGTCGGCGCGCTTGTCGAGTTCGGCGGCGAGGGTGCCGGTGGGGCAGCCGTAGCGCGCGGCCACCTCGCGCTGGCTCACCCACGCCTCGACCAGCCCTTTGAGCCGGGCCCGGGGATCGGGCAGCTCGTCCAGGCGGGCGGTGAGCGTGCCCAGCCGCCGCTCGTGCTCCGACAGGGCGGCGGCGACGAGCTCGTCCTTGGTCTTGAAGTAGTAGTACACGTTGCCCACGGGGACGTCGGCGGCGCGGGCGATGTCGGCGATCGTGGTCCGCTCGGCGCCCTGCCGGTGCACGACCTCGGCGGCGGCGCTCATGAGCCGCTGCCGCTTGGCGCCGGCCGCCCGCACTCGCGCGGAACCCTTCGAGTCAGTCACCTGACTCACTATAGCGGCGAGCCTGTGCTACGGTTCTTTTCAGTCAGCCAGCTAACTAACTGGAGAACCTCATGTTCGTTGTCACGGGAGCCACCGGGAACGTCGGCCGCGCGCTGGTGCGCACGCTGCACGAGGCGGGTGCGCAGGTCACCGCCGTCGCCCGCCGGATCACCGCCGCCGACGCGCCCCAGGGTGTCCGCACGGTCGCCGCCGACCTGACCGACCCGGCCACGCTCGGCCCGGCGCTGCGGGGCGCGCGGGCGGCGTTCCTCCTGGTGCCGCCGGGGCTGGCTCCGGAGACCGACGCCGCGGTGATCGCGGCGGTCAAGGCGGCGGGCGTGGGCCGGATCGTGGTCCTGACCTCGCAGTCGGCCGCCACCCGGCCCGAGTCGCCCGGTCACGGGCTGCGGATGCGGCACTTCGAGGACCAGGCCATGGCCAGTGGCCTCGGCTGGACGGTGATCAGGCCCGGCGGCTTCGCCTCCAACGCCTACGCCTGGGCCGAGCCGGTGCGCGCGCGGCGGGAGGTCTTCGCGCCGTTCGCCGACGTGCCGCTGCCGGTCGTCCATCCGGACGACATCGCCGAGGTGGGGGCCGCCGCGCTGCGGAACCCGGCCCACGACGGGCGGACGTACGTGCTGACCGGGCCGGAGCTGATCACGCCCCGTCAGATGGCCGCGGCCCTGGGCGACGCGCTGGGTGAGGACCTGGCCTTCACCGCGCTGACCCGCGACGAGGCCAGGGCCCGCATGCTCGCGTTCATGCCCGAGGCGGTGGCCGACGGCACGCTGGACATCCTCGGCGAGCCGACGGCCGAGGAGCAGAAGGTCAGCCCGGACGTGGAACGGGTACTCGGCCGGGCGCCGCGCTCCTTCGCCGCCTGGGCCCGGCAGAACGCCGCCGCGTTCGGGCTCAGCGCAGTTCGCCCTCCAGCAGCCCCATGACGATCTGGTCGTGCCACTTTCCGTCGCGCCGGAACGACTCGCGCCGGCGCCCCTCTTCGACGAAGCCCACCTTCTCGTAGACGCGCCGGGCGGCGGCGTTCTCGGCGACGACGGTCAGGCCGATCCGGTGCAGGCGCATCTTCTGGAAGCCGTAGCGGCAGATCACCCGCATCGCGTCGGTCGCGTAACCCTGCCCCCAGGTGTCCTTCTCGCCCAGGTAGATGTCCAGGGTGGCGTCGCCGGTCTCGGGTTCGGCGCCCCGCAGGGCGCAGATGCCGATCGTCCGCCCGTCCAGGTCGTCGATCATCAGGGTGAGGCTGTCGTAGGAGTCGGGCTTGCGCTCCTCCAGTTGCCGGGTCAGCGCGGCCAGCGAGGGCGGGTACGGGTCCTCCAGCCAGCGCATCACCTCGGGATCGGTGTGCCAGCGCAGCAGGAAGACGGCATCCGACGGTTCGATGGCGCGCATGCGCACGCGGTCTCCGGTAAGCACGTGCGCATTCCTAGCAGAAGGGCGGACAGGCGTGATAATCAAGCCATGAGGCAGGCGCGGGAGGCCATGGTCCGGCAGTTGCTGCGGCACGGCGGGATGAGCGAGCGGGTGGCCGGGGCCCTGCGCACGGTGCCACGGCATCTGTTCCTGCCGGAGGTGGACCCGCGCGAGGCCTACCGCGACGAGCCCATCGTCACCAAGCGCGACGAGGACGGCCTGCCGATCAGCTCCTCCTCCCAGCCCGCCATCATGGCCACGATGCTCGACCAGCTCGGCGTGGAGCCCGGCCACCGGGTGCTGGAGATCGGCGCCGGCACCGGTTACAACGCCGCCCTGCTGTGGTCGCTGGCCGCGCCCGGCGGCCAGGTGATCACCGTCGACATCGACGGCGATCTGGTACGGCGGGCCCGCGACCACCTGGCCGGGGCCGGATTCCCCGAGGTCCGCGTGGAGTGCGCGGACGGGGCGGCCGGTTTCCCCGGCGGCGCGCCGTACGACCGGATCATCGCGACCGTCGGCGTCTGGGACCTCGCGCCCGCGTGGGCGGCGCAGCTCAAGCCGGACGGACGCCTGGTCGCCCCGCTCGACCTGCGCGGGGTGCAGGTCTCGGCGGCGTTCGAGCGCGCGCCGGGCCACTGGAGCAGCGTCTCGGTGGTGCCGGCCGGGTTCATGCGGATGCGCGGCGCCGCGGCGGGACCGGAGCGGCTGTGGCAGGTGGCCGACGGGCTCACGTTGTTCCTGCCCCAGCCGCGCGAGGTGGGCGACGTGGCGCGCACCCTGGCGGAGGACCCCGTCGCCGAGGTGAGCACCGGCGTGCGCGCCGGGATGGGCGAGGTCAGCGTCGGGCTGAGCCTCTGGCTGGCGATCCACGACCCCCGCTGGTGCACGCTCTACGGCGGCTCCAAGCTGCTGCCGCCCGCGCCGGTCGCCCACGGGGGCGTCAAGATGACCTCGGGCCTGGCCGATTCCGGCGGGCTGGCGGTGCTCACCGACGAGCTGGCCGCGCTCGGCTTCGGGCCACGCGGGCCCGAGCTCGCCGGCGGCCTGGCCGCGCACGTCGCCGCCTGGCAGGAGGCGGGCCGCCCCGCCGTGGACGGCCTGCGGATCGAGGCGTGGGACCTGCCTTCGCCCTCCGCGCCGCCCGCCGGCCGCCTGGTGATCGACAAGCGGGACACCCGGCTCCTGATCTCCTATGGGGCCGCTGAGCGGCCGTGATCCCGGATGTCACCACCGGCAAAGAAATTTCGTCAGGATGATTGGGGCGCGCGATAACGGGAAGGGCAGGCAACTCATGCACGCCGAGAACGAGGAGGAGCCGTCGTGCTCACCCTGACACCTACCGCAGCCCAGGCCATCCGGGATCTCACCGCGACCACGCCGGAGCCGGCGCAGAGCGGCGTCCGCATCTCGTCGAAGGGCGAGAGCGCGGGATCGCTGACCCTGACGCTGGCCTCGGCGCCCGAGCCGCTGGACGAGGTGGTCGAGACCGAGGGCGCCCGCGTCTACCTCGACCCGGTGGCCGCGAGCGTCCTGGAGGACAAGTCCCTGGACGCGGGCGCCGACGACCAGGGCGGCGTCTCCTTCGTCGTGATGGAGAAGCCCGCCTGATCCGCGGGCGGGGCCCCGCCGGGGCTCCGCCCGTCCTCAGGACGTGAAGAGCTTGAACAGGTAGCGCACCTGCTCCTCGCGCTGGAACCCGCCGCCGCCCTCGTGCTGGTTCCAGGGCCAGACGGTGATCTCCTTGGGGCCCTGCCAGTGGTTGTAGGCGGCGAAGACGGTGGACGGCGGGCAGACGTCGTCCATGAGCGCCACCGAGTACAGGGCCGGGGCGTTCCCACGCGCGGCGAAGTTGAGCCCGTCGAAGTAGGAGAGCGTGCGGAAGACCTGGTCGGCGTTGCCGCGCAGGCTGGCCAGATAACGGACGATCTCCTGGTACGGGTCGCGGCCGGTGATCTCCAGGGCGCGCCGGAAGTGGGTCAGGAACGGCACGTCGATCAGGGCCCCGGCCACGTCGTCGCGCAGCCCGGTGACCGCCTGCGCGATGCCGCCGCCCTGGCTGCCGCCGGAGGCCACGACGCGGGCGCCGTCCACGAGGGGGTGGGCGAGGGCCACGTCGACGGCGCGGACGGCGTCGGTGAAGACGCGCCGGTAGTAATAGTCGTCCGGGTCGAGGATGCCGCGGGTCATCATGCCGGGCGCCTGCGCGGAGGCGCCGCCACGCGGGTCGGGTGTGGCCCCGGGGCTGCCCACGCTGGCGCCGCCCTGGCCGCGCGTCTCCACGACGAACACCGCGTAGCCCGCGTTCGGCCACAGGAGATGGTCGTGGGGGAAGCCGCGCCCGCCGCTGTAGCCGATGTAGTGCATGACGCACGGCAGCGGCCCCCCGGCGCCGCGCGGCACGATGAACCAGCCGTTGATCCGGTCCCCGCCCCAGCCGGAGAACTGGACGTCGAACACCTCCACCCCCGCGAGCGGGAGGTCATAGGGCGTGTAGACGGGATCGGCGGGGAAGGCACGGGCCTCTTCCAGGGTCCGGGTCCAGAAGGCGGCGAAGTCGGCGGGCTCGTCGCGTTCGGGGCGGTAGTCGCGCAGGCGTTCCAGCGACAGGTCGAACAACGGCATGGGGGGATCACCAAACCTCTCGTAGAGTTCCCCGATATTTCACCGCATTCACCCCGGAAACCGCTATCCCACCCACCACAGAGGCCGCGAGTCGGTAGTTTCGGCCGGTGTGAGGCGCTTCCTACGCGTGGCGGGACGGCTGGTCTGCGGGCTGGCCGTGCTCCTGCTGTCACCGGTCCTCGGCCTGGCCACGCTGGCCGGGATGGCGACGGTGATGGCCGGGCCGGAGGTGTTCAGCGTCGCGGGCCTGGCCGTCTTCGCCTCGGTGTTCTACCTCGGGCTGCTGCTGTGCGTGCCGCGGCCGGCGGCCAGATGGGCGCGCTGGGCGCGGGCGGTGGCGCTGCTCGCGGTGGAGGCGGTGGTCGTCTGGCACGTCTGCGCGCAGGTGCTGACCGAGCCGCCGGGCACGCCGCCGCCCGCCGCCCGGCTGGAGGGCCAGCGGGAGTGGGAGCTGCCGACCGGCTCGCGGCTGGCGTACGTGCGGGTCGCGGCCGGCAAGGCGGGCGCGGCGCCGGTGGTCGTGCTGCAGGGACGCGGTGACCTGGCGGGGGACGCAGCGTTCTTCGGGCAGCTGGCGGGTGGCGGTCGCGAGGTCTACGTCTACGACGCGCTCGGCACCGGGCGCTCGGAGCGGCTGCGCGACCCTCGCGGGTACGGCCTGCCGCGCGACGTCTCCGACCTGGAGGCGATCCGCGAGGAGCTGGGCGCCGAGCGCCTCGTGCTGGTGGGCCACGGCGAGGGCGCCCGGCTGGCCGCGGCCTACCTGGGCGCCTTCCCCGCCCGGGTGGAGCGCGTGGTCTTCTCCTCCCCCGCCCCGCTGCGTCCCCCTCCGACCGTGCTGGGCTTCCCCGCCCCCGGCGAGTCGCTGCGGATGCCGGACGTCGACGCCCGCATGCTGGTCACCCACGCGCTGCTGCGCGTGGAGCCCAGGGCCGCGCTCTCCTTCGCGGGCGACGGCGAGCTGGACGCCCGCCTGGACCGCGCCCGCGCGCAGGCCGCGGCCTCCCATCACTGCCCCGGGGCCAAGCCGGCGACGCGGCCGCGCGGGTCGGGCGGGTACGCGAGCCTGGCGCCGCGCGACGTCGAGCCGCCTGGCGCGAGCGGCGTGCCGGTGCTGGTGGTCAAGGGGTCGTGCGACTTCCAGCCGTGGTCGTCGATCCGGGACTATCCGCCGGGCGGGCTGGTCTACGTCGAGGGCGCCGGGCACGCGGTCTACGCCGATCGGCCGGGGCCGTACCTGAAGGCGCTGCGTTCGTTCCTGGCCGGGCGGCGGACGGGTACGCCCGCCGGTGACCGGCCGCCGCCCGGCTACCTCGGCCCGGCTTGAACTCAACCGCACTTGAGGTTGCAGGATGCCGTCATGAAACTCGAGATCTACGCCGACATCCTTTGCCCTTGGTGCTACATCGGCAAGCGCCGCCTGTCCCGGGCGCTGGAGGGGCTGGCCGATCCGCCGGAGATCGTGTGGCGTAGCTTCGAGCTCGACCCCGGGGCGGGCCGTACCCCCGGGCCCACGGCCGAGGAGGCGATGCGGGAGTGGTGGGGCGAGCGTGCCCCGGCCCGCGCCGAGCTGATCAGGACGACCGGCGCGGCCGACGGGCTGGAGCTCAACCTGCGCCTGGCCAGGCCCGTGAGCACCTTCGACGCCCATCGGCTCTGGAAGCTCGGCCAGGATCACGGCAAGGGCGAGGAGATGGTGGAGCGCCTGCTGCGCGCGTACCACACCGAGGGCGCGAACATCGCCGATCCCGGGGTGCTGGACGCGCTGCGTGAGGAGGTGCTGCCCGGCGTGCCCCTGCCCGCCGGCGCCTACGCCGAGGAGGTGCGCGACGACGAGCGGCGGGCCGCGGCCCAGGGGGTGACCGGCGTGCCGTCCCTGGTGATCGATGGCGCCCGGCCGGTCTCCGGCGTGCAGCCGCCCGAGGCGATCAGGCGGCTGCTGACCGGCTGAACGGCAAGAGTGCCCGTCGCGGCGAAAGCCCACGGGCCCTGCCGGTCGAGCCGACGTGGATCGGCGACCGGGCAGCCATCGGACGGCGACGAGACACGGTTCCGTCCGGATCGGGTGGTAGGTGGGGAGGTGATCGACGGTACGCGGCGGGCGGGCGCGGCGCCACCGAATTAACCCACTTATATAAGCATTGACTAATATAAGCGGGTGCTGCCATAGTGGGGCCGTGCACGCATTCGACGTCCTCGGCGACCCGGTCAGGCGCCGGATTCTGGAGCTGCTCGCCGGCGGCGAGCAGACCTCCGGCTCGCTGACCGCCGCCATCCAGGCGGAGTTCGGCATCTCGCAGCCGGCGGTGTCCCAGCACCTCAGGGTCCTGCGGGAGTCGGGGTTCGCGACCGTGCGGGCAGAAGGCGTGCGGCGGCTCTACGCCGTCAACGCCGCCCCCCTGCAGGAGGTCGACGTGTGGTTGCAGCCGTTTCGCAGGTTCTGGGCCCAGCACCTCGACGCCCTGGCCACCGAACTCGCCCGCGGCAGGCGGGAGCGCCGCAAGACCGCGGAAGAAACCGACGAGAAGAGAGAATCATGATCGACATCGCCGCCCACATCAACGCCACCCGCCGCGACGTCACCCGCGACGAGGAGAGCGTGTCCGTCGTCATGAGCCGTACCTACGACGCCGCCGTGGACGACGTCTGGGAGGCCCTGACCGACCCCGACCGCATCAAGCGCTGGCTCATGCCCATCAGCGGCGACCTGCGCGTGGGCGGAACGTTCCAGCTGGAGGGCAACGCGGGGGGCGAGATCCTGGAGTGCGAGCCGCCCGCCCGCTACAAGGTCACCTTCGGCGACGCCACCAGCGTCATCGAGGTACGGCTCAGCCCCGCGGGCGACGAGCGCACCGACTTCGTCCTGGAGCACACCGTCCCGCTGGCCATGGCCCAGAGCGGCGCCGGCGCGTTCACCGTCGGTCCCGGCTGGGACGGCGCCCTGCTCGGCCTCGCCCTGTTCCTGGCCGGGGAGGTCAAGGAGAGCGACGACCCGGTCGAGGCGGCGAACTCCGAGGAGGCCCAGCGCTACTCCCTCGCGTCGGTGCTGGCCTGGGAGACGGCCATCACGGCGTCGGGCACGGCCACCCCGGAAGAGGTCGCGGCGGGCAAGGAGATGTCGATGGGGTTCTTCGCGCCCGGCGTCGACTGACCAGGCGGCCTTCACCGGCGTCAAGGGGCTTTGTGATGGGTCACAGGAAACCCGCCCCAGGTTTGCCGCCCCACCCAATTCACAGATCCGCGAGCCCGCCTCATGGTGTGTGCCATGCAGCGACGCACGTTCCTCCTCGCCGTCTCCGCCGCCGCCTTCTCCGGTTCACTCTGGCAGCAAGCCGCCCACGCCTCCGCGGGGCTGAGTCCTTACGGTCCGCTGGGCCCGCCCGACGCCAACGGCATGGCGCTGCCCGCCGGGTTCACCAGCCGGATCATCGCCCGCTCCGGCCAGACCGTCGGCGGCACCCGGTGGCATCCCGCGCCCGACGGCGGCGCCTGCTTCCCCGACGCCACCGGCTGGATCTACGTCTCCAACTCCGAGATCCCGCTGGCCGGCGGCGCCTCGGCCATCAAGTTCAGAGCCGACGGGTCGGTGGAGCGCGCCTACCGCATCCTGTCCGGCACCAACCTCAACTGCGCCGGCGGGGCCACGCCGTGGAACACGTGGCTGTCGTGTGAAGAGATCTTCCGCGGCAGGGTCTACGAGACCGACCCGTACGGCGTGCGCTCCGCCCAGCCGCGCAACGCCATGGGCCGCTTCAAGCACGAGGCGGCCGCCTGCGACCCCGACCACGGGGTCATCTACCTGACCGAAGACGAGTCGGACGGCTGCTTCTACCGGTTCGTCCCCAACACGTGGGGAGACCTGTCGAGTGGCCGTCTCGACGTGCTCTGCGCCGGGCCGGCCTGGAAGCGGGTGCCCGATCCCGGCCCCGCCGTACTGGAGCGTCAGACCAGGCACCAGGTGAGCGACGCCCTGCACTTCAACGGCGGCGAAGGCTGCCACTACGCGGGCGGCGTCTGCTACTTCACCGCCAAGGGCGACCGCAAGGTGTGGTTCTACGACGCCGGCCGCAACGTGCTCGGCACCGTCTACGAAGGCGGCGGCCCGCTCGACGGCGTCGACAACATCACCGGCACCAGCTCCGGAGACCTGTACGTCGCCGAGGACGGCGGCAACATGGAGATCAACGTCATCACGCCCGACCGGGTCGTGGCCCCGATCATGCGCCTGGACGGCCAGTCGCGCTCGGAGATCACCGGCCCCGCCTTTTCCCCCGACGGCAGCCGCCTGTACTTCTCCTCCCAGCGCGGCACCAGCGGCGAGACGGCGGGCACGGGCGGCATCACCTACGAAGTCACCGGTCCGTTCCGACGCTAGGGAGCGCACGATGATCCGTCGATTACTCACCCTGTGCACGGCCGCCGCCCTCGTCCTCACCGCGGCGCCGCCCGCGCACGCGGCCGCCGAGGTGTACGTGGCGCTCGGCGACTCGGCCGCCTCCGGGCCGCTCATCCCGAACCAGATCCTGCCCCAGCTCGGCTGCTTCCGCTCCGACCGCAACTACGCCCACCTGTCCTCGCGCGATCTCGGCGGCTCCCTGCGTGACGTCACGTGCTCCGGCGCCGATATCCAGGACATGTACGAGTCGCAGCGCACCGACCTGGGCAGCGTGCCGCCCCAGCTCGACGCCGTCGGCCCGGACGCCACGCTGGTCACGGTCCAGATCGGCGCCAACGACCTCGACCTGACCGGCTTCATCGAGGACTGCCTGAGCCTGCTGCCCGGCGATCCCTGCCACGACGAGTACCAGGACAACGGCCGCGACCGCTTCCGCGACGGCACCGACGCCCTGCGCCCCCGCCTCGACCAGCTGATCCGCGACATCCGCGCCCGCGCTCCCCAAGCCCGGATCTTCGTCGTAGGCTACGGCACCTACGCCCCCAGGAACGGCTGCTGGCCCCGGGTCCCGGTGCTCGCCGTCGACGCCAACTACATCCGCGCCACCATCGCCTACTTCAACCAGGCCCTCCGGGAGCAGGCGGCGGCACAGGGAGCCGGCTTCGTCGACTTCCAGACACCGAGTGAGGGCCACGATCCCTGCAAGTCCTCCAGCGTCCGCTGGATCGAGCCCTACGTCCCCGCGTCGGCGGCCACGCCGTTCCATCCGAACGCCCTCGGCATGCGGAACTTCGCGGCCATCGTCACCCGTACAGTCAGGACCCCGCTTCTATGAGCCTTGCCAGCGTCCTCCTGCCCATCGCCCTGGCCATCATCATGCTCGGCCTGGGGCTCGGCCTGACCGTGGCGGACTTCCGCCGCGTGCTGGCCTATCCGAAGGCGAGCGTGATCGCGCTCGTGTGCCAGATCCTCCTGCTCCCCGCACTGTGCCTCGGCCTGGTGCTGCTGTTCGACCTGCCGCCCGTGCTGGCGGTGGGCATGATGCTGCTGGCCGCTTCCCCCGGCGGGACGACCGCCAATCTCTACAGCCATCTGTTCGGCGGCGACGTCGCGCTCAACGTGACGCTGACCGCCATCAACTCGGTGCTCGCGGTGTTCACGATGCCGCTGGTGACGAACCTGGCCATCGGCTACTTCGGCGCGGAATCGGGCGCGCTGGGCCTGCAGTTCGACAAGAGCCTGCAGGTCTTCGCCCTTGTGCTGGTGCCGGTGGCGATCGGCATGCTCGTGCGGGCGCGGTTCGGCGCGTTCGCCGAGCGCATGCACAAGCCCGTCAAGATCGCCTCGGCGGTCATCCTCTTCCTGGTCGTCGTCGGCGTGGTCCTGCAGGAGCGCGCCAACATCGGCGGCTACATCCGCGACGTCGGGCTGATCACCCTGGTCTTCAGCGTGCTCAGCCTGGCGATCGGCTACTGGGCGCCGCGCCTGTTCAAGGTGGGGCGCGAGCAGGCGATCGCGTCCTGCATGGAGATCGGCATCCACAACGCCACCCTGTCGATCACGGTGGCGATGGGGCTGCTGGCCATCCCGCAGATGGCCGTCCCCTCGGCGACCTACGGCGTGATCATGTTCTTCACCGCGGCCGCGGCGGGCTTCCTGCTCAGGCGGCGGAGTCCGGCAGAGGTCCCGGCCGGTTCGTGACGCGGCGGGCGGCCAGCGCCGCCCCGATGCTCTGCAACTGCGCCGGGTCCACCGGGTCGAGACCGGTCAGGGTGACCGCCCGGCGCAGCCGGTAGTCGACGGTGTTGGGGTGCACGTGCAGCCGCTCGGCGGTGCGCCTGCGGTCCAGGCCGGTCTCCAGGTAGACGGTGAGCGTCTGCAGGAGATCGGGGTTGTCGGTGAGCGGGTCGAGCAGCGTGGCCAGCCCGCTCATCGCCTCGCTCGGCCGGGTCAGCTGGTATTCCAGCAGCACGTCGGCCAGCCGGTAGAGCCCGGCCGGGTGGTGGAAGAGGTGGACCACGTCGAGCACCTCCTGCGCCAGCCGCGCCGCCGCGGCCACGCCCTCCGGCGCGGCGACCTCCGCCGCCGCCCGCACCTCGACCCCGGCCGCCTCCGCCATCGCCGCGACCAGCGCCGCCGCGGCGCACCAGTCGAGGTCGGGCACCAGGATGAGCCCGCCGGCGGGTTCGAGCAGCGACAGCACCGGCTCGGACGCGTGCTTCTGGACGGCGTCGCGCACGCGGTGCAGCTTGCGCCGCCCGGCGACCGCGCCGAAACGCTCGTCGGGATGGGCACCGAGCGTCACCGCCAGCACCAGGTAGCGGGCGGCCAGCCGGATGCCGGCCCCGGCCTGGGTCTCGCCGCTGAGCAGCGCGGTGATGGCGGCGTGCCGGGCGTGCTGGTCCTGGCTCACCATGCTCTCGCGTTCCTGCTGGTAGGCGGCGCAGACGGCGGTGGTCACCGCCTCGGTGTAGCCGAGCATGATCCGGCCGGCGGCCAGCGCGTCGGACACCTCCTCCGGCCGCGCGTCCGTCGTCACCAGGTCCCAGATGCGACCGGCGCCCAGGTGGTACGCGGCCAGGATGGCCTCCAGCGGCACCCCTTCCTGGGCCCGGCGGGCGGCCGAGGCGCAGGACGGCTCCAGTTCCTCCGGCCTGGGCAGGCGCCGCTCGCGAAACAGCCTGGACACCAGGCGCAGGTTCGCCTCGGTGATGCGGAAGATGTCGTCGCTGAGCTCTTCGGCGGGTAACTCGCGGTAGAAGGGGATCTCGGCCACGAAGCCGGAGACGAGCTCGCGCGCCAGCCGTACCTTCTGCCTGTCCAGGAGCTCGTGCACGGCCCGTCCGGCCACGCGCAGCGGCTCGCCCATCGGTCAGCTCCCGCGACTCAGCGACACATCCCCCTCTAGTAAGTCAGATACCGGCATTCCTCAGCCACACTTCCCGGCTTTCACCCCGGCCACCTGCCAGTCCGCGCCCGGGAACGGGGACATGAAGTGGGTGAGCAGGTCCACCGCGTAGTCGGGGGCGCGGCCGCCGGGGTCGAGCAGGGAGATCATCTGCGGGCCGTCGGCGCCGCGCAGCGTGATGGCGTTGGCGCCGCCCGCGGCGAAGCCCGGCTTGGCGTCCAGGGTCAGGCAGGCCAGTTGCACCCCGGCGGTGCTGATGCGCTGCTTGGCGCCGATGCGGCGCATCCGCTGGTCGTAGCGGCGCAGCGCCAGCTCGCCGGTCGGGACGAGGCGCACGCTCTCCTTGAACAGGTCCTCGCCGATCTTCCGGCTCAGCTTGACGTCCAGCCGTACGTCCGGGCGCAGGTCCACGCCGTCGGCCCGCAGGTCCAGGCGGGTGTACCGGCCCTCGAAGCCCGGCGTCACGTACCCGAGGGCGGGCGGTGCCTTGAGCCCGAACGGGACCTTCCCCGGCCGGATCTTCAGCCACGACAGGCCCCTGATGCCCAGCGACAGGTCGTCGACCGTGCTGCGCCCCAGCCCGAAGGCGCCGCCCACGTGGTAGCTGAGGAACCCGGCCGCGTGCGGCACCTCCTTGCTGACGGCGATCCGCTGCGGCGCCACGGCCTCGACGGTGAGCCCGGCGCGCACCTGCAACAGCCCGGTCGGCTTCGGCCTCGACACCAGGTCCAGCGACTGGTCCGGGTTCAGCCGGACGGTCGTCTCCGCCGCCAGATCCCTGACCGACAGCGACACGTCACCCAGCTTCCCGCCCGGATCGGCCAGCCCGCGCTCCACCCCGATGAACCCGTCCAGCGTCCCCGCGTCCGCCTTGTAGGTGAGCGCGGGAACCTTCAGCCCGGCGGCCGAGGCGTCGGCGTCCACGGAGAAGGTCTTCGGCACGTCGCCCAGCCGCAGTTCGCCGCTGCCCCTGCCCTTGACCGTCACCTTGGCCGCGAGCCGCCGCACGGCCGCGGAGTTCTGCACGCGGACGCGGGTCTGCGCCCCATAGGTCCCCTGTACGGCCACCGCCGCGGGCACCGGATCGATCGACAGGCTCCCTCTGATGTCACCCGACTCGGCCCGCAGGTCGAGCGAGCCGAGCGTGGCCGCGGGCTCGATCCGGTAGGCCGCGTTGCCCGCCTCGAACGGGCCCAGGTCCAGCTTCGTGATCCGCTCCGGCAGGCCGCGCAGGGTGGCCGACGCCGTGACCTGTGCCAGGGCGGTGCTGTGGAGGTAGAGCCGGAGGGTGCGGCTCTTGGGGCGGTAGCCGGAGAAGGCGAACGTCTTGGCGGCGGTGTCCACGGTGACCTGCTCGGGCAGCCCGGTCAGGTCCAGATGCGCCCGCACCCCGAAACACCCCTTGCCCGCCACGCAGAACGGCCCGTCCCCGGTGGCCCCGGCGGTGGTCAGGGAAAGGCCGTTCTTGAGAACAGGTGCGGGGCGGAGGGCGCGGAGTGCGGCGGACTTGCCGAGCCAGACCTGGCCCTTCACGTCCAGGCGGGTGCCCGCGTAGGTGATCTTGCCGCCGCCCGCCGAGACCGCCAGGCGGCCGGGGAACGGGCCCACGGTGCCCAGGGCGCCGTAACGGAGGTCGGCCACGGACAGGTCGGCGTCCAGGGCCAGGGTCTGGGGCGCGCCGCGTACCTCGGCGGCGAAGCCCTCGCCCGAGGGGGCGAAGGTGGCCGTCCGCAGTCCCTTGATCCGCACGCTGGCGTCCAGGTCGCCGGTGGCCTGGTCGTAGTGGGCGGCCAGGTGGGGTCCCGCGGGCGCCTGGGCGCCGTCGTGGTTGGTGACCGCCAGGGCGGCCTCGCCGACGGGGCCGCCGGTGCCGTCGAAGCGGTAGCCGTCCGGGCCCCAGGACGCCTCGAACCGGGCGGGCACGTCCTTGATCTCGGCGGCGGCGCGGAAGTCCCGTCCGCCGGCCGCGGCCCTGGCGCTCGCGGCGACGGATCGGACGGAGGTGTCGGCGTCCCAGGTGAACGACGTGGGGCCGGTCGTCAGCGTCACCCGCTTGCGCAGCCCGGCGACCGCCGCGCGCAGTTCGGCTCCGCCCTTCGCGCTCTGGCCCGGGGACAGGGTCCTGGTGACGTGTGCCCGGTTGGCGTACAGGGAGATGTCGCGCAGGCTGGAGCCGGTGCTGACCTCGGCCCTTGAGCGTTCGCCCAGCTCCCACGTGGCCTTCACCCGGTCCTGGACGCCGCGCACGGTCCCCTCGACGGTCGGGCCGGTCTTCACGTTCGTGTACGCGGCCCGCAGCGTCTTGATGACGCCCTTCGCGGTGTACTCGGCGGTCCGCGCGGCGGGGTCGAGGGCGACGTCCACCTCGGCGGGCGTGTTGGAGATCTCCAGGCGGGCCACGTGGGTGCCGTCGATGCTGGCGGCGCCGGTGAAGGAGTTGCCGCCCGCTCCGGTCTTCAGGTGGGCGCGTGGCGCGGCGCCGTAGGTGACGTCGAAGCCGGACAGGCCGCTCATCAGGGCCGACACCCCGACGGCGGCGCCGTTCTTGATCATGGTGACGTGGCCGCCGCGCGGAGTGGCGATCGCGCCCTCGTTGCGCTGCAGCACGACCTCGAAGCGGCCGAGGGCCGAGCTGGAGGTGTGGGTGACGCGGTGGGCGGCGAGGTCGTGCTGGAGCGTAACGCTCGCGGGCAGCCCGCGCAGCGCCGCCTTCAGCACGGTCTTGTCGGCGGCGCGGTCGAAGTAGGTGATCGTCGCCGAGCGGGCCCGCGGCGCGCCGGAGTCGACGGACAGGCGCTGCTTGCCGTAGCGGGCGGTGAAGGTGGGCGGCACGCGGTCGACGGCGACCTCGGCCAGGCGGGCCAGGCGGCCGTCGCGGTAGGCGTAGGTGCGCAGTTCGGCGCGGCCGATGGCGGCGCCGGAGCGGAAGCGCGCCTCGGTGGCGGCGCCCCTGACGAGCTCGACGGTGGTACGGGCGCGCAGCTTGTCCAGGACCACCTGGGTGGTCTGGCCGCCGCTGACGGCGAGCGCCTCCAGCGTGGCCGGGGCCGAGCTGGTCACCTCCAGGCGCGGGCGGTCGAGCCGCGCGGTGGCGGTGAAACGGGTGGCGGCGGGCGTCTGGGTCAGGCGGACCGCGCTCTTGCCGGGCAGCCCGGCGATGGTGGCGAGGCGGCTCCCGGGTTCGGTGCGCCTGACGCTCGCCCTGACGCTCTTGCCGTCCAGGTCGACGCTGAACGTGCCCTGGTCGGCGCGCGAGAGGTCGCCGGAGAAGCCGATGGCCACGCGGCCGTCGTACTCGGCCCAGACCGTCGCCTCCAGCGGCTCCTCGCCGAGCCGCCGCGTCGTGAAGCCGAGCCCGACCGTGCCCTCGGCGCCGGCGGTGGGCACCAGGTTGGCGGCCAGGTCGGGCGCGCCGTCGCCGGTGACGTCGGCGACCACGGGCTTGACCAGCGGCTGCGTGGCCGAGCAGGCGACCTCACCGGTCTTCACGCACAGCCGGTAGGTGAGCAGCGGGACGCCCTTGAGCGGGTCGAGCCCGTCGAACAGCTTCGTGACCGAGGCGAGCGGGCGCGACAGCGCGAGCGTCCCGGCCTGGCGGGTGTCCGGGATCAGATCCGGTACGGCATGGCGGCGCCGGTCGGCGGCGGCGCCGAGCTCGTCGATGAGCGCGGGCCCGGCGGGTGTGGTCACCTCGGGCGCCGCCGGGCCCACGGGCCGTCCGGGAAGCGCCGCGACGGCCGGCGACGGCTGCCGCTTCACGGGATTCCCGCCCGTGTCCTGAGGCGGGACCACCGCGGGCACCGGCGTGATCACCGGTTTGACCTGCGCGGAAGCCGGAGTCGGAACCGGTACGACGACCAGCGCGCAGACGGTCAGGAACGCTGTGGTGGTGTGGACACGCCACGACATCGAAGAACTATCCCCCGGAAACGGTTCTCATCATCCCATCAGAAACATAAGTAACGAGCCGACCACAGGTCCCAACTCACCGTCAATTCGTCCCCGACTTGGGGTCCCAACTACCCGGCCAACCGGTGGCAGAATGTGCCGCCGACAGGGCTTTACGTGAAGAAAAATTTCGCATTGGATACGCGCATGGCACCCGAGATCACCCGCCGGTCCGCCATCGCGGCCGGTGCGGCAAGCGCCCTATTCCTCCCCCACCTCCCCGCCGCCGCCCGGACGGCCACCGGTCTCCAGGATCTGGAGCAGCGCGCCCTGGCCATGGACCCGCCGGTGTTCCTGCTGGAGACGGCGGTGCCGCCGCAGCTGTCCGGCGCCGGCCTCAGCCTGTCGGGCGAGGTGGCGGTCTGCGGCACGCGTTCCCTGCGATGGGAGCACGGCAGCCGGGACGTGATCACGGTCAGCGCCCCGCTGCGCTGGCGGCCCGACCCCTACCGGCTCGGCGACGACCAGGCCTGGCAGGGGCTCGTGGACGCCTTCTGCGTCTGGATCCACAACACGGAACCGGCCGACGACGTGGTGCGCTTCGAGTTCGGGCGGGGAGCGCGCACCGACGTCTGGTTCGAGTTCCGGCTCGGGTTCACCGGCTGGCGTACCGCCTGGCTGCGCCACGCCTACGACATGCGCGGCCGCCCGCACCCGGACATGGACACGCTGCGGATCATCGCGCCCCGGCGCAGCGGGGTGCTGCACCTCGACCAGCTCATGCTCAACGTGCCGCTGCGCCCGGACGCGCCCTGCCGCGACCACCAGCTGCCGGAGATCGCCCCCGAGGGCGACGAGTACGACAACCAGCACTGGCAGGCGCTCTATCGCTTCGACCAGTTACTTAAGACGAAAAAGCCGGACATGTCGCCGCCGTCCGCCGCCGAAACCGCCGACCTCCACGCCCTGCGCGCCCGCTACCTCGACGAGTACCTGATCAGCCCGGTCACCGTCGACGTGCCCGGCCTGACCGCCCAGGCCGCCGCCCTGCTCGGCCGCCCCGTCCACGCCTACCAGGCGCAGATCTACCCGGCCGAGATCGCCGCCGAGCTGAGGGCGTTCGTCAACCCGGCGACCCTGCGCGCCGTCACCGACCTGCTGCGCGCCGTCGCGCTGGCCCACCACGCCAGCCCGCCCGACCGCCCCGCCCTCGCCGCCCTGTACGTCAAGCTGCTGCGCCACCTGCGCGAACAGGGCTGGACCCGGGGCAGCTGCCAGGGCACCATCCACCACCTCGGCTACGACGTGCGCGGCTACTACGACTCCGCCTACCTCATGCGCGACGCCCTGCGTGAGGCCGGGCTGCTGGAGGAGATCCGCGCCGACCTCGACTGGCTGACCGGGCTCGGCCGGATGTTTCGCGGCTTCGGCTTCCGGATGGCCCGCGGCAGCATGATGGACCTCTACAACACCACCGTACGCGGCATGCTCGCCACCATCCTGCTGCGCGAGGGCGACACCGAGCAGGTCGCCTACCTCCGTGTCCTGCGCGACTGGCTCAGCGCCACCCTCCTGCCCACCGACGGCATCCAGGACGGCATCAAGGTCGACGGGACCGCCTTCCACCACGTCGGCTTCTTCCCCGACTACGTGCGCGACGGCTTCGCGGGCCTGGCGCCCATCGTCTACCTGCTGCACGGCGGCGGCTTCCGCCTGTCCGCGCGGGCGTACGGCTGGCTCAAGAAGGCCCTGCTGGCCCAGCGCGTCTACGCGGGCCGGACCCAGTGGCCCCTCTCGTGCAGCGGCCGCAACCCCAGCGGGCTGACGGGCCTGTCGGTGGTGCCCTTCCAGTGGCTGGCCCAGGTGGACGACGAGATCGGCGCCGCGTTCCTGCGGTTGCTGCCGGCCGTACCGACGCCGCAGCAGAAGGCGATCGCCGAACGGCTGGCCGCGCGCGGCGTCAAGCCCGAGGCGGCGCCCACGGGAACGTGGGCGCTCAACTACGCCGCGCTGGCCGTGCACCGGCGCGAGGACTGGCAGGTGACGGTGCGCGGCCACAACCGCTACCTGTGGAGCACCGAGATCTACGTCGGCGCGAACTGGTACGGCCGCTACAACACCTACGGCCAGATCCAGGTGGTGAACAAGGGCACCAACCTCGACAGCGGCTACGCGCACAACGGCTACGACTGGAACCGCCGCCCCGGCACCACCACGATCCACAAGTCCTGGGACGACCTCAAGGGCGACCTGACCGGCGCGATCGAGGAGATGCTGCTCACCGACGCCCGCTTCGCGGGGGCGCACAGCATCGACGACCGCGACGGGATGTTCGCGATGGACCTGCGCGAGCATCCGAAGTACGAGGGCTCGCACCGGGCCAGGAAGTCCGTCTTCCTGTTCGACGACCGGATCGTGGCGATCGGCACCGGCATCGGCAACGACGAGGCCCGCGACGAGACCGAGACCACGCTCTTCCAGACCACCCGCACCGCCGGCGCCCTGCTCATGGACGGGGCCGAGGTCCCCTGGGGCCACGACGCCCGCGACCTGTCGCCGCGCTGGCTGCTGGACGACAAGGGGGTCGGCTACTACCTCGCCCCCGGCCAGCGGGTCGCGCTCACCCGCACCACGCAGGCCTCCCGGCACAACGCCACCGAGGCGCCGACCGGCGGCGACTTCTCCACCGCCTGGATCAGGCACGGCACCGCGCCCAGGGGCGCACGTTACGAGTACGCGATGGTCGTCAACACCACCGCCGCGCGCATGGCCGCCTTCGCCGCCGAGATGGCCGATCCGACGCGCGCGCCGTACACCGTGCACCGGGCGGACGAGGGCGCCCACATCGTGACGGACCGCGCGAGCGGCATCACCGGGTACGCGTTGTTCGAGCGGCTGACGGACGGCCACGGGCCGGTGCGCGCGGTCGACACGCCGTCCATGCTGCTGACCAGGCAGGAGGCGGACGGCCTCGTGCTCGCCGTGTGCGACCCCGACCTGCGGCTGTACGGCGGCATCGACCCCGACCAGTACGAGCGGGGCCGCTACGTCGGCCACTACAGCCCGTGGTCGCGCCGCTGGCTGGACGATCCGAGCCATCCGCACCTGCTGCGGGTGACGCTGTCGGGCCGGTGGCGCGCCTCCGGCGGGCAGCCGTGCCGCGTGCGCCCGGCCGAAGCGCGCACGGTGGTCGAGTTCGAGACCGTGCACGGGCGGCCGCTGCAGGCCCGGCTGGAGCGGGCTTGAGAGGTCAGTTGGGTGGGTCGAAGCGGCCGTCGACGGCGGTCCAGCCACCGTCCACGTACAGGACGGAGCCGGTGACGAAGCTCGCGGCGTCACCGGCCAGGTAGACGACGGCGCCGGCCATCTCCTCGGGGCGGGCCCAGCGGCCCAGGGCCGACTTGGCGGCGTAGGCGTCGTACCAGGCCGGGTTCTCCTTGATCTGGCGGGTCAGCGGGGTCTCGACCACGCCGGGCGCGACCGCGTTGACCCGCACCCCCGAGGACCCGAACTCGGCCGCGGCGGTGCGCAGAAGCTGCACGAGCCCCGCCTTCGTGGCCGAGTACACGCCCTGGCCGGGTTCGGTCACCGCGGCGCGGATGGAGGCGAAGCCGATGATCGAGCCGCGCCCGCGCTCCACCATGCCGGCCCCGAAGGCCCGCACCACCTCGAAGGAGGCGCGCAGGTTGAGATCCACCACGCGGGCGAACTCCTCGCCGGAGTAGTCGAGCAGGCGCTTGCGCACGTTGGTGGCGGCGGTGAAGACGAGCACGTCGGCAGGCGCCTGGGCGGCCAGCGTCCACACGGCCGCGGCGTCGAGCACGTCCACCTCGTACGCGCTCGCGCCGCACAGGGCGGCCGTCCGCTCGGCCGCGGGCAGGTCCCGGTCCGCGCAGACCACCTCGGCGCCCTGGGCGGCCAGGGCCAGCGCCGACTCCCGCCCGATCCCGCTGCCGGCCCCGATCACGACCGCCCGCCGTCCGTCCAGGCGGAACAACCTCTCGTAGCTCGTCATGGTCAGCACTCTAGTGACTGGTCCGACCAGTGCACCAGGTGGCCCGTCCGCTAGTCCGTGGACCAGCGGACGACGACCCATTCGGCGGCGATGGTCGAGCACGGACCGGGGTAGACGTGGCCCTTGTAGTTGCCCGCCAGGCACTGGCCGTTCTTCCAGGAGATCCGCAGGTGCTCGCCGTCCATGCCCCGGCGGACGCGGGTGAAGACGAGCCGGTCGGCCCTGCCGCAGCGCCGTACCAGGACTCTGCGCTCGTCCTGGGGCCCGGTCGGCGAGGACAGGCAGGTCGTGCGGTTGGCGAGCTGGGAGCGGGCGGTGCGCTTCCACAGCGTGTACCTGGAGGAGGGGTCACAGCTGCCGGTGGCGGCGATCGTCCTGCCGGTCGAGACCTGGGTGCCCCAGGTCAGGCAGAGCCCGGAGTCGCGGTTGCGGAACAGGCGGGGGCCGAGCGCGGCGCCGGCGGGGACGAGGGTGGCCGTCAGGGCCACGGCTAAGACGGCGTGAGTGATCATGCGCCAGCCTAGACAGGAATTCCTTACCCGCCGCAAGATCCCCCTTCACCGCCAAGATCGCAGCCTGTAGGGTCGAAGGAAAGTTTCAGGTATGGAGGGACAGTGGGCAAGAAGCTTCACCTGTTGGCGCTCCCGATCGCGGCCGTGGCCATGGCCGCCCTGACCAGCACCCCCGCCCAGGCGGCCGACGGTTACGACCGCTGCCGCGACGGCTACTACTGCATGTTCTCCGGGCTCGACGGCACCGGCGACATCATCGAGATCCAGGGCGACACCCCCAGCCTCGCCGCTCTCGGCATGGGCAGCAGGGGCAAGTCCGACTGGAACCGTACCGACTCGTGGATCCACCTCTACTCCGAGGCCGGCTATGGCGGCTGCTCCGCGGTCACCCGGCCCCGCGACAAGGGGAACTTCTTCATCACCTTCCGCGACTTCTTCAACTCCGTCAGGTTCGACGGGCCCAACGGGCCCTCCTGCTTCGGCCTGGCCCGCTCCTCACCCGACTCCCACGGCTAGAACACGGCCGGAACACGGCGGGCGCCGTGCGGGCCGGGTTCTCCCCCGGCCCGCACGGCTAAGGGCGGATGATCGCCATCCGGGTGACGGTGAACTCCTCGATCGCGAAGCGCGGGCCCTCCCTGCCGATGCCGGAGTCCTTGACGCCGCCATAGGGCATGTTGTCCGCGCGGAAGCCCGGCACCTCGTTGACCACGACGCCGCCCGCCTCGATCCGGTCGATCGCGGCGAACGCCGTGGCCAGGGAGGTGGTGAACACGGAGGCGTGCAGGCCGTAGCGGGAGCGGTTGACGGTGGCGAAGGCCTCGTCCAGGTCCGCCACGGCGCGGACGCACACGACGGGGCCGAAGATCTCCTCGTCCCAGGCGGCCACACCGTCGGGGACGTCGGCCAGCAGCGTCGGCACGAGCTCCCGGCCCGCGCGCCGCCCGCCGGTCACCAGGCTCGCGCCCGCGTCCACGGCCGCCTCCACCCACTCCAGAACGCGCGCCGTCGAAGCCTCGTCGATCAGCGGCGCGACCCGCGTGCGCGGCTCGCGGGGGTCGCCGGTGACCACGTTCTTCATGCGTCCGGCCAGCAGGGGCAGGAACCGGTCCCTGACCCGCTCCTCGACGAGCACCCGCTGCACCGAGATGCACGCCTGCCCGGAGGCGTAGTAGCCGCCGCGCACCACCGCGTCGGCCGCCGCCTCCAGGTCGGCGTCGGCGGCGACCACCAGGGCGGCGTTGGAGCCGAGTTCGAGCACGACCTTGGTCGGGGCGGCGTTGCGGGCGATGGCGTGCCCGGCCGCGGCCGAGCCGGTGAAGGAGACCGCGCCGATCCTGCGGTCCTCGACGAGCGTACGGCCGACCTCGACGTCACCGGTGACCAGCTGAACCGCGGCCGAGGGCAGCGCGGCGGTCTCCCGCAGCAGGTGGACCAGCCAGAGCGTGGCCAGCGGGGTGGCGGGCGCCGGTTTGACGATCACCGGGCAGCCCGCCGCGACCGCCGGGGCGATCTTGTGGGCGGCCAGGAGCAGCGGGTAGTTGAAGCCGGTGATGCCCACCACGACGCCGATCGGCCGCCGGGTCCAGAACCCCGTGAGCCCCTCGCCGGAGGGCAGCAGGTCCAGCGGGACGGTCTCGCCGTGCAGCCTGGCCACCTCCTCGGCGGCGGTGGCCAGCGTGACGATCGTCCGCGCCACCTCGACCTCGCAGTCGACCAGCGGCTTGCCGGTCTCCAGGACGAGCAGCCGCTCGAACTCCGCGCGCCGCGCCACCAGCGCGTCGTGCGCGCCCATCAGCGCGGTACGGCGGGCGTGCGAGGGCACCCGGGCCATGGCGGGCGCCACGGCCAGCGCCTCCTCCACCGCGCGCGCGGCCAGTTCGGCCGTGCCCAGCGGCGCGGCGGCCACCACGCTGCCGTCATAGGGGAAGACGATCTCGGTGGTGTCCGGGACGGGCACCCAGCCCGCTCCCACCGGCAGTCCGCTCGGCCAGTTCATGCTCGTTCCTCCTGCGGGAGCCGGGCGCTGGGGAAGACGTCGAGGTAGGCGGGCGCCTCCGGGCGGCCGGTGGCGGCCAGGACGGCGTGGGCCACGGCGCGGCTGAAGACGTCGGCCCCGGCGGCCAGGACGTCCTGCAGTTCCGCGCTCGACGGCCCGGATCGGGTGGCGGTGGACAGGCCGAAGATGGTGTCGCCGTCGACCATGGTGTGGGCGGGGCGGATCGCGCGGGCCAGGCCGTCGTGGGCCACTCCGGCGAGCTTGCCGCACTGGGCCTTCGACAGCGCGGCGTCGGTGGCCACGACGCCGATGGTGGTGTTGAAGCTGGTGACCTTCGCGGGCCGCCAGGCCTCCGCCTCCCGCGCGGACGGCGGCCCGAGGCGGCCGAACTCGCCGGGCAGGCCATAGCGGGCGCCCGCCAGCAGGCCGCCGGAGGGGTCGAGGACCGATCCGGCGGCGTTCACCACGGCCAGGGCGGCCACGGTGACGCCGGAGCCCAGGACGGCGCTGGCGGTGCCGACGCCGCCGGCCAGCCCGCCCGCCACCGCGCCGGTGCCGGCGCCGATGGAGCCGTTGCGCGCCTCCTCCGCCGAGGCGGCGTCGTAGGCGGCGGCGCCCAGTTCGGCGGCGGGGGTGGCACGGAAGCGCCCGCCCCGGCCGAGGTCGTAGATGACGGCCGAGGGAACGATCGGGACGACGCCGCCCTCCACCGGAAAGCCGGTCCCGGCGTCGGCCAGGCGGTCCATGACGCCGCAGGCCGCGCTGAGCCCGTACGCGCTGCCGCCGGTCAGGACGACGGCGTGGACCCGCTCGACCAGGTTGCGGGGGTCGAGCAGCTCGGTCTCGCGGGTGCCGGGGGCGGCGCCGCGCACGTCCACCCCGGCCACCGCGCCCTCGCCCGGCGGCAGGATCACGGTGGTCCCGGTGCGATAGCCGCCGCCGACGCGCTGCGCGTGCCCGACCCGGATGCCCGGGACGTCGGTGAGCGCGTTGAGCGGCCCCGGCTTCATGCCACCCCCCGGGCGGGCGGTCCCGGCCTCATGCGGTTTCCCGGGTAAGGAAGCGGCGGGCGGCCTCGGCGAACACGCGGGCGCACCGGACGATCTCCGCCACCTCGACGAACTCGTCGGCCTGGTGGGCGATCCACTTGCCGCCGGGGCCGTACACCACCGAGGGGACGCCGCCCCAGTGGGTCAGCACGGTGCCGTCGGTGGAGCCGGGCACGCCGCCGTAGACCGGCTCCTGCCCGGTGACGGCGCGGTGGGCCGCGGCGAGGGCGGCCACGACGGGGTCGTCCACGGGGACCTCGACCGCGGGCCGGTCCACCAGGATGGCGACCTCCGCGGCGATCCCGGTGAACGCGGCCAGCTCACCGACCCGGGCGGCGATCTCGGCGTGCGCCATTCCCGGCAGGGTCCGTACGTCCACGAAGACCGAGGCCGCCACGGGGATGACGTTGACCTGTTCCTCGCTGCCCGCGCGGGCCACGGTGGGCGTGACGTACACCTGGCCGAGGTGCTCGTGCTCGGGAAAACGTTTCTGCAGCTCCTCCTGGTAGGCCCCGAGGGCGACGATGAGCGCGCCGGCGGCCGGGATCGGGTTGCGCCCGTGCTGGGGCATCGCGCCGTGCGCCATCTTGCCGGTGAAGTCCACCCGCAGGCGCAGCGCGCCCTTGGCCACGGCGCAGATCTCGCCCGCCTCGGGCTCGGCCACGATCGCCCCGTCCACGTCGGCGGCGAGACCGGAGTCCACGAAGTGGTGGGCGCCGATCATGAGTCCCTCCTCGTCGGCCAGCGCGCACACCTTCACCCGGCCCGGGAACGGTCCAGCAAGCTGCAGCGCGCGTACCGCGTAGAGGGTGGCGGCCAGGCCCGACTTCATGTCGGCGCTGCCGCGCCCCCACAGCCGGCCGTCGCGGATCTCGCCGCCGAACGGGTCGACGGTCCACTCGGCCAGGTCGCCCTCGGTCACCACGTCGGTGTGGCCCTCGAACATGAGCGTGGGTCCGGGCAGCCCGCCCTCGACCACGGCGACCACGTTGGGACGGCCGGGCGCGGCCTCGGAGATCTGCGGCTCCCAGCCCCACGAGCGCATCTTCGCGGCGACGAGTTCGGCGGCGGGCAGCTCGCTGCGCCCCCGCGCCGGGTCGTTGGTGCTGGGCACGCGTACCAGCGCCTGGGTGAACTCCACCACGCCCGCGGCGTCGATCTCGATCACAGAAGTCCCTCCAAGGTGGGTACGGCCTGCAACAACGTACGTGTGTAGGGGTGCTTGGGCCCGGCCCAGACCGCGTCCACGGCCCCGCTCTCCACGATCTCCCCCTCGCTCATCACCGCGACGCTCTCGCAGACGTGCCTGACCACGGACAGGTCGTGGGAGACGAAGACCAGCGTGAGGCCGTGCGCGTCGATGAGGTCGGCGAGCAGGTTGAGGATCTGGCCGCGTACCGAGACGTCGAGCGCGCTGACCGCCTCGTCGGCGACGAGCACCTTCGGGGCGGGCGCGAGCGCGCGGGCGATGGCGATGCGCTGGCGCTGGCCGCCGGAGAACTGGTGCGGGTAGCGCTCGGCCGCGGCGGCGGGCAGCCCGACCTCCTCCAGCAGTCCGGCGACCCGGGTGCCGACCGGCAGTCCCTGCGCGACCAGCGGCTCGGCGACGATGTCGCGTACCCGCATGCGGGGGTCGAGTGAGCTCATCGGGTCCTGGAAGACGATCTGCAGGTCGTTGCGCAGGAAGCGCAGGTCGCGGCGGCCCACGATCTCCTGCCCGGCGAACCTGATCGAGCCGCTGGTGGGCCGGTCGAGCCCGCACAGCAGCCGCAGGAGCGTCGACTTGCCGGAACCGGACTCGCCGACGATCCCGTAGCGCTCGCCGCGGGCGACGCTCAGCGAGACGCCCTTCAGCGCGTGCACGGCCTCCCCCGGCCTGGTGAGCGAGGTCCGCGGGCGGCGGTAGACGCGGGTGAGGTCGCGGGCCTCAATCACCGGGGTGCCAGCAGGCATAGCCATGGGCCTCTCCTGTCAACGCCGGTTCGGTCTCGCACTGGGGGCTGGCGTAGGGGCAGCGGTTGCGGAAGACACAGCCTTCGGGGAACGCCCCGGCCGACGGCACGCTGCCCTTGATCGTGGGCAGCCGGGTGCCGCGCGGGGTCAGGCGGGAGGCGTCGAGCAGGCCCTCGGTGTAGCGGTGTCGTGGGCGGGTGAAGACCTCGCGCATGGGGCCCGACTCGACGACGCGGCCGCCGTACATGACCAGGACGTGCTCGCACATCGCCGCCACCACCGCCAGGTCGTGGGTGATGAACAGCAGCGCCGGGGCCACCTCGGCGATCAGGTCCAGCATCTGCTTCTGCACCGTCACGTCCAGCGCGGTGGTCGGCTCGTCGCAGATGAGCAGGTCAGGCTCGTTGGCGAGGGCGATGGCCAGCATGACGCGCTGGCGCTGGCCGCCGGAGAGCTGGTGGGGGTAGGCGCGGGCGATCTGGGCGGGGTGCGGGAGCCGTACCCGGTCCAGGAGGTCGAGCGTGCGGGAGCGGGCGGCCGCGCGGTCGCGGCCGTGCAGCGTCATCACCTCCGACACCTGCGCGCCGACCCGCATCAGCGGGTTGAGCGCGGTCATCGGCTCCTGGAAGACCATCGACACGGTACGGCCGCGCAGCCCCTTGAGCCGCTTCTCCGGCACGCCGAGCAGCCGGTGCCCGTCCAGGACGGCGGTACCGGAGGCGCTGACGCCCTCGGGGAGCAGCCCCATGAGCGACAGCGCCGTGAGCGACTTGCCCGAGCCCGACTCGCCGATGAGCCCGACCCGCTCGCCCGGCGCGATGGAGAAGGAGACCTCCCGCACGAGTTCGAGCTCCCCGGCCCGCACGGACAGCCCGTCAACGCTGAGCACGGATCCTCCTCAGCTTGGGGTCGAGGAAGTCGCGCAGGCCGTCGCCGAGGAGGTTGAAGCCGAGGACGGCCAGCGCGATCGCCAGGCCGGGCCACAGGGCCAGGCGCGGCGTGGAGAAGAGCAGTTCCTGCGACTCCTGGAGCATGCGCCCCCACGACGGGGTCGGCGGGCGGGTGCCGAAGCCGAGGAACGACAGGGCCGCCTCGGCCAGGATCGCGATGGCGAACGACACCGACGCCTGGACGATGAGCATCGAGGCGATGTTCGGCAGCACGTGCCGCCCGGCGATCGCCATCCGGCCGCGCCCGGCGGCCCGCGCGGCCAGGATGTAGTCGGTGACCATGACCTGCATGGTCGCGGCGCGGGCGACGCGCGCGAAGGCGGGCACGGTGGCCACGCCGATGGCGATCATCGCGGTGAGCGTGCCGGCGCCGTAGACGGCGCCGAGCATGACCGCGAGCAGCAGCGCGGGGAAGGCGAAGACGAGGTCGTTGACCCGCATGACCAGCTCCGACAGCCAGCCGCGCGGGGTCATCCCGGCGACCATGCCGAGCGGGGTGCCGATCAGCGCGGCGATGCCGACGGCCACGATGCCGACGTACAGGGTGGTGCGGGCGCCGACCATGAGCTGGCTGAAGGTGTCGCGGCCGAACTTGTCGGCGCCGAGCAGGTATCCGCCGCCGGGTTCCCGGAGCTTCTTGGCGGCGTCGACCAGGGTCGGGTCGTGCGGCGTCCACACGAACGAGACGAGCGCGGCGGCCACCACGAGGGCGACCAGCGTGCCGCCGACGATCAGCCCGGCGTTCGCCCTGCCCCTCATCGCGCACCTCGCAGCCGGGGGTCGAGGACGGCGTAGGCCACGTCGACCACGAAGTTGATGAGCAGCACCGCGACCACGAGCACCATGACCACACCCTGGACGAGCAGGAGGTCGCGGCCGGCCACGCCGTTCAGGAGCAGGTCGCCGAGCCCGGGGATGACGAAGACGCGCTCGACGACCACGGCGCCGATGAGCAGCGTCGCCAGCTGGAGGCCGAGCACGGTGACGACGGGGATGGAGGCGTTGCGCAGGCCGTGCCGCCACAGGGCGCCCATGCGGCCGCGGCCCTTGGCGCGGGCGGTGCGCAGGTAGTCCTCGCGCATGACGTCGAGCACCGACGAGCGGACGTAGCGGGTCAGGACGGCGCCCTGCACCAGGCCCAGCGACAGCCATGGCAGCAGCAGGCCCAGCAGCCATTGCGCCGGGTCCTCGGCCATGGGCACGTAGCCGCCCGAGGGCAGCGCCTGCGCCTTCACCGCGAAGACGAACACCAGCAGGATTCCGGCCAGGAACGCCGGGATGGCGATGCCGACCTGGCTGAAGGCGCTGATCGCGGCGCCGAGCGGGTTGCGGTGGTGCACGGCGGCGAAGGTGCCGGCCGGGACCGCCACCAGCAGCGCGATGACCATGCCGCCGGTCACGAGCACCGCGGTGACCGCCAGCCGCTCGCCGATCTGCGGGCCGATGGGCGAGCTGGTCACGTAGGAGGTGCCGAAGTCGCCGGTGACCAGGCCGCCGAACCAGTCGAGGAACTGGGTGACGGGCGGCCGGTCGGTGCCGTACTGCTCGCGCAGCTGGGCCACGGCCTCCGGGGTGGCGTTGACGCCGAGCGCGATCTCGGCCGGGTCGCCCGGCAGCAGCGCCATGAAGGCGAAGACGACCACGCCGGCGACGGCGGTGCTCGCCAGGAGCACCGCCAGCCGCTTGACCAGGTAGACGATCACTGCTTGGCGAGTCCGGTGAAGTCGAAGGACTCGGCGATGGCGTTCTTCGGCAGGCCGGTGACGCCCTTCTTCGCGACGATGAGGTTGGGGAAGAGGAAGAGCCAGTCGGCGGCGGCGTCGTCGGACAGCAGTTTGGCCGCCTGCTTGAGCTTGTCGGTCTGCTCCTGCTCGGTGCCCTGGTCGGCCTCGGCGAGCAGCTTGCCGAACTCGGGGTTGTCGTAACGGAAGTAGTACGACTTGTCGGCGAAGATGCCCATGTCGCGGGGTTCGACGTGGTTGATGATGGACAGGTCATAGTCGCCCTGCTTGAACACCACGTCCAGCCAGCGGGCCGGGAACTCCAGCGGCTCGATGTCGGCGGTGATGCCCACCTGCGCGAGCTGCGACTTGACCACCTGGGCGGCGGCCACCGCGTACGGCAGGTTGGGGATGCGCATCTTGACGTTGTGGGTCTTGCCGCCGAGCAGTTGCCTGGCCTTGTTCACGTCGTGCGGGTAGTCGCCGGTGCGGTCCTCGTACCACGGGTCCGTGGGCGGGACCATGGTGCCGATGAGCTGGCCTCTTCCGGCCCAGGCGGTGTCCAGGAGCGCCTTGTGGTCGATGGCGTGGCGTACGGCCTGCCGTACCTTCTTGTCGTTGAACGGCGGGCGGCCGTTGTTGAGGGAGAGCACGACCTCCCCGTTGGTGGTGCCCTCGACCGTCTGGAACCGGTTGGGGTCGGCGAACTGCTGCAGCGACTCGGGGGCCTGGACGCTGGAGATGACGTCGATGCCGCCGGTCAGCAGCGCGTTGTTCATCGCCGTGGCGTCCTTGAAGTACTTCAGCGTGACGCCGGAGATGGCGGGCTTGGTGCCCCAGTACGTGCCGTTGGCGGTGAGCTGGATGGAGTCGCCGCGCTTCCAGCTCCCGAGCTGGTAGGGGCCGGTGCCGACGGGCTTGTTGGCGAGGTCGGCGACGCCCGTCTTGCTGAACATGGCGCCGAGGCGGGTGGCCAGCGCGTAGAGGAAGCCGTTGCTCGGCTGCTTGAGCGTGACGACGGCGGTGGTGTCGTCCTTCTTCTCCACCTTGGCGACGACGTCGAGCTGGGCCTTGATCTTCAGCTTCCAGTCGGACTTCACGCGGTCGAAGGAGAAGACGACGTCGTCGGCGGTGAAGGGGGCGCCGCTGGAGAAGGTGACGCCCTTGCGCAGGGTGAAGGTGTAGGTCTTGCGATCCTGGGAGATCTCCCACTTCTCCGCGAGGAGCGGGACGATCTTGCCGTCCTGGTCGAGCTTGACCAGGCCTTCGTAGACGTTGACCAGCAGGGCCTGCGGGATCGCGGCGCCCTCGGTCGCGGTGAAGTCGAGGTTGGCCGGTTCCGCCACGAACCCGACCGACAGCGACTCCTGCTTCGACGCCGTGTTCCCGCCCGTCTGCCCGCCGCCACCGCCGCAGGCAGTGGCCAGCAGGAGACCGCCGGCGGCGATCATGGTCCCGATTCGCCTCATGTTCAACAGCCTCCTGGCTAGTGCACTGGTCGGACCAGTAGGCTACGCACACTGCCAGTCCTCAACTGCTCGGGTCAAGGGGGCTCTTCCATGGGCGGACCGCGGTTTGAACCGGTGCGCACCGTCCGCGCGTACGAGCGCATCGTCGAGCAGATCGAGGAGGCCGTCGAGACCGGCACGCTCACCCCTGGACACCGGCTGCCCAGCGAGCGGGACCTGATGGCGCAGTTCTCCGTCAGCCGCTCGACCGTGCGCGAGGCGCTGCGCGTGCTACAGGCGCGCGGGCTGGTCCGCTCCCGGCCCGGGGACCCCAACGGGGCCGAGGTGCTGCCGTTCACCCCGGCCGCGCTCCACAAGTCGATGACCACGCTGGCGCGGGTGGACCAGCTGTCGCTGGGCGAGCTGGTCGGGTTCCGCATGACGCTCGACTCCGCGGCCAACCTGCTGGCCGCGCGGCTGCGTACCGAGGCGCAGCTGGCGGAGATGGACGCGGCGATCACCGCGATGCGCGCCGCCGCCGAGACCGGCTACGACGCGTTCAGCGCGGCCGACGTCGCCTTCCACGACGCCGTGGCCAGGGCCAGCGGCAACAAGCTCATCCAGATCTGCACCGACGTGGTGCGCTCGATCGTGCTGAACCTGATCGAGGAGAAGATCGCCGCCGCGCCCGACCAGGACGGGCTGATGCGGCAGAGCATCGGCCACCACGAGGAGGTCCTGGCCGCGGTGCGGGCCGGCGACGGACCGCTGGCGGCCCGGCTGTCGCGCCAGACCATGTACGACTACTACGTCGGCTATGTGCCCGCCGCGGAACGCGCCGCCCTGCGCGCCCTCCTGGACTGACCCGGCGGCCCGGCAGGGGTCGTCGCGGGCGGGCGGGCCGGGTGTTAGGTTGCAGCCGTGACGAGTGAGGACGGGCTGACGGAGGCGTTCCTCCGCGAGCACCGTCGTTACACCAGCCACCAGGTCGCCGAGATGGCCGGGGTGCCCGTCTACCGCGCGCGCAGGTTCTGGCGCGCGCTCGGCTTCGCCAACGTCGCCGACGACGCGGTCGAGTTCACCGACTCCGACGTCGAGGCCCTGCGCACGCTGCTCGGCATGGTGAGCCGGGGCCTGTACGACGAGGGTCACGTGCTGCTCATGGCCCGTTCGCTGGGCCGGGCGACCGCGCGGCTGGCCGAGTCGCAGGCCGAGCTGGGCGCCGAGGAGCTCGACCAGGCGGGCGTGCCGCTGGCCGACCGGCCGCGCGCGTGGACGCGCCGGGCCAGGCGGGTGGTGCCCGACCTGGAGAAACTGCTGGTCTACGCCTGGCGCAGGCAGCTCGCCGCCGCGGCCGGCCGCATGGCCGAGCAGGAGAAGACCGCGGTACGCCTGGCGGTGGGCTTCGCCGACCTCGTCGGGTTCACCCGGCTGAGCAGGCAGATCTCCGAGATCGAGCTGGCCGCGCTGGTCGACGAGTTCGAGGGCAGGTCGGCCGACGTGGTCACCTCGACCGGCGGCCGGGTGATCAAGACGCTGGGCGACTCGGTGCTGTTCGTCTCGGGCAAGGCGCACGACGCGGCGGAGATCGCGCTGCGGCTGCTGGCCGCCCACGCCAAGGTGCGCGGCATGCCGGAGCTGCGCGTGGGCCTGGCCGTGGGGCCGGTCATCGGCCGCATGGGCGACGTGTTCGGCACCACGGTCAACCTCGCCAGCAGGCTGACGGCCCTGGCGCACCCCGGGACGATCCTCGCCGACCCGGACCTCGCAGAGGAGCTGACCGGCGACCGCGCCTTCCGGCTGGTCCCGGTCGACCGGCTCACGGTGCGCGGGCTGGGCGAGCTGGTGCCGTTCACCGTCAAGCGGGCGCTGTGACCTCGCCCTTCACGCACAGCAGGTTGCCCTCGCGCACGGTCGTGACGTGGAAGCCGCCCGCGGCCAGCGCGCCGCCCACCTTCTCCGCCAGTTCCTCCACGCGTCCCGGCGGCTCGTAGAAGACGTAGAGCGCGCCCCGCCCGGTCAGGGCGCTCCTGATGAGGCCGAGTTCGCCCGCCGGTGAGCGGGTCCAGAAAAGGTTGACGTTGACCGCGAACACCTTGTCGTAGCCGCCGTCGCCGATGCCGTCCTCAAGCGCCCCGAGGCGGAAGACGGCCAGGCCGGCGTCGAGGTGGCGCCGGTTGCGCAGCTCGGCCGCCTTGATCGCGGTCGCGGAGCGGTCGAGCGCGGTCACCCGCGCGCCCCGGTCGCAGAGCAGCTCGGCGGCCACGCCGCGGCCGCACCCGATCTCGAGGATCCGCTCCCCCGCGCGCACGCCGAGGGTGTCCACCGCCCATGTCAGCCGTGCCGGGATCGCCATGAACTCCATCCTGCCCCAGGGCAACCGGGCCCGCCGCCCGATGCGTCAGTACGGTCGACAGCGACAACCCGAGAGGCCCATCAGGTGGCAGACAGATCGATATTTCATGATTTCGTGGCCGCGCGGTCGGACCACCTCCTCCGCACCGCCTACCTGCTGACCCACGACTGGGCACTGGCCGAGGACCTGCTGCAGGAGGCGCTGGCCAAGGCGTGGTTCGCCTGGCCGAGGGTGGAGGAGCCGGAGCCGTACGTGCGCCGGGTCATCGTCACCACCTTCACCTCCTGGTGGCGGCGGCGCTGGCGGCGCGAGCTGCCCAGCCACGACCTGCCCGACACCGCCCACCCCGACGCCACCGGCGGATTCGACGAGCACGACTCGCTGTGGCGGGCGATCGGACGGCTGCCGGCCAGGCAGCGGGCGGTGATCGTGCTGCGCTTCTACGAGGACCTGCCGGTCGCCGAGACGGCCCGCGCCCTCGGCTGCGAACCGGGCACGGTCAAGAGCCAGACGGCCAAGGCCCTGGCCAAGTTGCGGGTGGACGAATCGATCGTGAAGGAGTTGCAGCGATGACCGTGCAGGACCTGCGTGAGGTGCTGCGGGAGCGCGGCGCCACCGCGCCGCCGCCCAACCCGGCCCGCCGTACCCAGGTCGAGGCCCGCATCCGCCGCAGGCGGCTGCGCAGGAACGCGGTGGCGGGCGGCGCGATCGCGGCCGCCGTCGCGCTCGCGGCCACCCTTCTCCCGGGTACGGCGCAACCGCCCGACCAGACGGCGGCCACCAAGCCCACGTTGCCCGACACCTTCGTCGCCGCCGACGGCACCGAGTACCGCAAGGTGGCCGCCACGACCGTGGTCACCCCGGGCAAGAAGAAGGTCACCGTGACCGTCCCGCTGACCGGCAACCCCATCGACCTGGCCGCCAGTTGCACGGGCTCGGTCAGGGGGAGCATCACGCCCTCGGTCGCCGCCGCCGGCCTGCCCCCGCAGCACGACCTGGTGGCCTGCTCCAAGGAGATGCAGTTGCTCGGCCTCCAGGTCCCGAAGGGCACCGGCAAGGCCGAGGTCGTCATCGATCCCGTGGTCGCCGGCACGGGCTGCATCCAGACGAAGAAGAACGGGCCGTGTGACCAGCCGAAGATCGAGCGGAGCGTCTGGTCGCTCGCCTTCTACGAGTGGATCCCGCCCGCGCGTCAGGTGATCCCCGAAGAGCCGCGCGCCCTGCCCGGACGGCTGGGCGAGATGAAGCTGAGAAAGACCGAGTCGGGAACCTGGCCGGAGCAGGACACCGTCACCTTCCGCACGAGCGGCGCGATCGGCCTGGAGAAGATCTGCACCGGCGATCTGGCCCAGCGGCTGTCGTTCAAGGTCGCCGTCAACGGCAAGGACACCGGCGTCAGCGGCAGTTGCGCCGCCTGGAAGCAGGGTGACTTTCCCTGGGCGATGGGGTTGCACACCCTGCCGGAGGGCAAGACCTCGACCGTCACGCTCAAGCTGCGCATGGACGGCGGCGCCCACCCCAACCGGCCGGTCCGCTGGTCGGTGGGGCTGTACCGGAAGTAGGAAATCTTTCCGGCCGTCAGGTGTTACACCAGAGGTGACTCGTTACTCGATCCTCGACCGCTCGCTCGTCCGCGCCGGACAGGATCCGGCGCGGGCGCTGCGCGACACCGTCCGATTCGCCCGGCAGGCGGAGGAGCTGGGCTACCACCGCTTCTGGGTCTCCGAGCACCACAGCGTGCCCGGTGTGGCCGGCTCCGCGCCGACCGTGCTGGCCGCCGCCGTCGCGGCGGCGACCTCCCGCATCAGGGTCGGCACCGGCGGCGTCATGCTGCCCAACCACCGGCCGCTGGTGGTGGCCGAGCAGTTCGGCGTGCTGGAGTCCCTGTACCCGGGGCGGATCGACATGGGGCTCGGCCGTTCCGTGGGGTTCACCGGCGGCATCCGCAGGGCGCTGGGGCACGGGCCGGCCGACGCCGGCGAGTTCGGCGAACGGCTGGAGGAACTGCTCGGCTTCCTCACCGGCAAGCAGCAGGCCCATCCCGGTGTGCACGCGTATCCCGCGGAAGGGTTGCGGCCGGAGGTGTTCGTGCTGGCGATGGGGGCCGGCGCCGACATCGCCGCCGAGCACGGGCTGCCCATGGTGATCGGGAACGGCGCGCGGATGACGGAGGCGGCCGGGCGTTACCGGGCCGCGTTCCGGCCGTCGGAGTGGGCGGCGCGGCCGTACGTGATGGTGGCGGCGAACGTGGCGGTCGGCGAGACGGCGGCAGCGGCGGCGTACCTGCAGGTGCCGGAGGCCTGGGCGACGGCGGTGTCACGGACGCGCGGCGCGTTCCCGCCCCTGTCCCCGGCGGCGGAGATCCTCGCCTCGGAGATGAGCGAGCGGGAGAGGGGGTACCTGGAGGAGGCGCGGGCCGGGCAGATCCACGGGACGGCCGGGGAGGTGGCGCTGGCCCTCGACGACCTGGTGGAGCGGTCGGGGGCCGATGAGGTGCTGGTCACGATGAACACCTACGACCTGGACGAGCGCCTCGACTCCTATACGAGGCTGGCGCGCCTGTAGGCGTCACCCGAGATGGGCGCTGCGGGGTCGCGCCCATCTCCGCGGTTCACGGCCCGAGGGCCAGAGCGACCTGCGCGAGGAGCACCACGGCCAGCGCGCCCAGCGCGATGGCGGCGATCAGGACGAGAACGATGCGCAGGAGGAAGGAGACTGCCTTCGCCACCTGGCGGACGGCGAAGAGCATCGCCCATGCGGAGACTATCGCGAGGAGTGAGAGCAGACCGCGGGCCGCTGCCACTCCCTCTGGGCTGGCGGTGGTGAGGAGGATTACGGTTGTCATGGAGTTCCCCGGTGGTTGACGCGCCGATGGGGCCTTACGAGTGCGGGCACTCCTGGAGATCGTCTGCCCCGGCCCGGGAGTGCCTGCGTGATCGCAGGGGGTGCTGTGCCCGCGTCTGACGATGCGGGGCGGTCCACGTGATCCGTTCATGGTTAACCTTTACCTAATCTTCACTTCTTCTCCTGAAGTAAGAATTCCCCTGCTGACGGCACGAAAAACCTGCGCGCGCGGGGTCGATGGCTCTACGATGACGCGCACGTCAGTGAACTGGCCAAACGAACTACTCGCATCTGGACGCCAGTAGATGTTTACTTGGAGACTGAAGTTCAGATGAAGGGTGTTTCCTGATGGAACCGATGGACGACGCCGTCCGGGTTCTGGCGCAACGGCTGAGGTCGCTCCGCACCCGGCGCTGGCCGGAGGTGAAGATCACGCAGCCGATGCTGGGCGAGGCCCTGGCCAAGGGCGGCAGGCCGCTCAGCTCCGGCCTGATCAGCTCCTGGGAGTCGGGCACGACTCCGAAGACGCCGCCGCTGGCGCGCCTCGACGACTACGCCACCCTGTTCTGCACCCCGCGCTCGGTCAAGGACGGCACGCTGCGCCTGCTGCCGCTCTCCGAGCTGACCGCCGAGGAGCTCGCCGAGCGCGGGCGGATCCGGGCCGACCTGCTCAGCCTGCGCAACGACGCGGTGCACGTGCCCGCCGGCGCGACCGCCAACCCGTGGGACTTCCGCGACGAACGGCCGATCACCATCATCTGCGGCAGCCTGCCGGCCGACCTGACCGCGAGCCTGAGCAAGTACGTCGACCCCGACGACCCCGACTACATGGAGCTCTACACCTACGCCGACATCGACGCCCTCTTCGAGCTGCATGGCCACCTGCGCGCGCTCAACCCGGCCAGCACGATCCGCCGCCGCAGGGTCGACACCGTCTCGCCGACCGAGGACTTCGCCGGCCACGTCGTGCTGCTCGGCGGCGTCGACTTCAACCCGCGCACCGCCGACGTGCTGGCCGACCCCGCGATGCCGGTCAAGCAGGTGGCCGAGTGGGACGCCGGCCGCGTCTACTTCGAGGTCGGCGAGGAGCACTACCCGCCGACGCTGGAGCGGGGAGCCGACGGCCGGGAGATCCTGCTCGAGGACGTGGCCCACTTCTACCGCGGCCCCAACCCGCTCTACCAGAGCGGCACGCTGACCATGTGCAACGGCATGTTCGGGCGCGGCACCCTCGGCGCCGTGCGCGCGCTGACCGATCCGGCCCTGGCCGAGGCCAACAGCGAGTACCTCAACACCCGCTTCGCCGGGCAGGAGAGCTTCAGCCTGATCACCCGGGTCCTCGTCATGGGCGGCGCCGTGCTCACCCCCGACTGGCGCCTGTCCGGCAACGTGCTCCACGAATGGCCGGAGGACGCGGGGTGACCCGGAACCACCACGGCTCACACCGGCACCTCCTGGCGTCCGCCCCGCGGCCCGCCGGGACGGCGCGGGTCGATGCGATCATCGTGCCGACCGTGCGGCCGCCGGCGTACCTGCGGGACGCGGCGGCGGTGGCGGAGCGGCTCGGCTGCCCGCTGGTCACGTTGTCGAGCGGGCGTTACACCTCGGCGGCGCGGACCATGCGCGGGCTGGGCGAGCTGGGCGTGGAACTGATCGCCATCGAACTGTCGCGGCACAGGCCGCTGCCCTCGCCCTTCCACGGCCCGGAGTTCCCGCGCTCCACCCCGCTCGACTGCCGCGCCGACACCGCCGCCAAGCGCAACGCCGGCATGGCACTGGCCACCCTGACCGGCTGGGAGAACGTCGTCTTCCTGGACGACGACGTCGTGGTGCCCGATCCGGCCGACCTGTCCGTGGCGGCGGCGCTGCTGGGCTCCTACGACCGGGTGGCACTGACGCTCGGCGGCTTTCCCGACAACTCCGTGGTGTGCCACGCCTACCGCGACAACGGCGGCGCCGACCAGGCCTCCTTCGCCGGGGCGGGCGCGATGGCCGTGGCGGCGGCCAAGGCTCCGGCCTACTACCCGGCCGTCTACAACGAGGACTGGTTCGACCTGCTCGGCGACGACGGCATGCTCCGGCCCACCGCGAGCGTCGGCACCGCGCTGCAGCGGGAGTACGACCCCTACGGCACGCCGGAGCGGGCCAGGCGCGAGGAGTTCGGCGACGTGCTCGGCGAGGGCCTGATGTGGCTGCTCGACTCGGGCACCTCCTGGCAGGCGGCGGACGTGGACCACTGGCGGGAGGTGCTGCGGCGGCGCCGCAGGCTCGTCGAGGACCTCCTGCTCAGGGAGCGCAGGGCGGCGGCGCGGGCCGCGCTCCTGGCCGCCCGCGAGCAGCTCAAGCTCATCAAGGCGCGCGCGTGCCATCGCTTCGTGGAGGACTGGGCCGTCGCCAGGAAGAGCTGGCAGGCCCACCTCGACACGTTGCCGACCGGGCTGACGACGGCGCGGGCGTGCGGACGGTTGCGGGAACTCCACCCCGAGCTGACCGTGCACCACCACGAGCGGCGTACGGCCGCCTACACGCTCGGCGACCCGCCCGGTACGGCCGCGCCGTACGCGGTCCGCATCCCCCGTGCCGAGGGCGGGCTGGTCAGGTTCGAGCCGCTCACCGAGGCCGGTGTCGACGCCCTCGTGGCCTCCTTCGGGCAGCGGCCCTACTTCGTGCGCGCCCTGGCCAGGCAGGCGAGCGGCCACGGCATCCTGCTGATCGCCTGGGACCGCGAGCGGGCCGTGGGCACCGTCTACATCTGGCTGGACAAGGCGGAGGAGAAGCGGCTGCGGCGCCGGCTTCCGGGTACGCCCTTGCTCATGCACCTCGACCTGTTGCCCGAATACCGCGACACCGGGTTCGGCACCATGCTCGTCTACGTGGCCGAGCAGAAGCTCATCGAGCGCGGCCACTCCACCGTCGCGCTCGGCGTCGATCCGGACAACCGGCAGGCGTACCGGCTGTATCTGCGCCTGGGCTACCGCAAGTGGAAGCACTCCCCGCTCCCGACGACCGAAGAGATCCTCCACGAGGACGGGACAAGCGAGCGCAAACCAGACAGATGTCACATTCTCTTCAAGACTCTTTCTCCGTTCCCGTCATCATTGCGATGATGGGAGCTTCGTGGGAAAGAGGCTTCTTTGTCACCTGATCATCACGGCTCACATCGCAAGCTGCTCTCCTCCCGAACCGCTCCCGCGCGCACGGGGCGGATCGACGCCATCGTCATCCCGACGGCGCGCCCGCCCGCCTTCCTCGACCACGCCGCCGACCTGGCCCGCCGGCTCGGCTGTCCCGTGGTCGCCCTGTGCAGCGGACCCCGCACCGGTGCCGCCACGGTACGGCGCCGCCTGCCCTGGGTGATCGCCGCCGACTTCCCCGGGCCGGAGCAGCTCCGGTTACCCGGCTTCGCCACCTCCCGCGTCCTGCCCCACTCCTTCCAGCGCTCCGGCGACCTGGCGGCCAAGCGGAACGCGGGGCTGCTGCTGGCCAGGATGATGGGCTGGCGCAACCTCGCCTTCCTCGACGACGACATCGTCGTCTCCTCCCCCGGCGACCTGTGCTCGGCCGCCGCCCTGCTGGACGAGCACGGCGCGGTGGCTCTGTCGGTCTCCGGCTACCCGGACAACTCGGTCGTCTGCCACGCCTACCGCGACGTCGGCGGCGACCAGGACACCTTCGTCGGCAGCGGCGCGCTGGTCGTGGACACCGCGCAGGCGCGCTCCTTCTTTCCCGACGTGTACAACGAGGACTGGTTCTTCGTCCTCGAAGTGCCCCGGCTGGGGGTGACGGGCCAGATGTGGCAGGCGCCGTACGATCCTTACGAGAGCCCGGAGCGCGCCCGTGACGAGGAGTTCGGGGACGTGCTGGCCGAGGGCATCTTCTGGCTCCTGGACGACCGGCGTCCGGTGAGCGAGGCCAACCTGGAGCACTGGCGGACGTTCCTGCGCAGGCGCAGAAGCTTCATCGAGCACATCCACGCCCGCCTGCACCAGGCGGACGCGGCCAAGCGGGCGCCGATGGAGGAGTCGCTGCGCGCGGCACTCGGCCGGCTGGCCCGCATCACGCCGGAGCTGTGCGTGCGCTACCTGGACGCCTGGCGCGAGGACCTGCGGGTGTGGCACGACCACCTGCGGGATCTGCGTCCGGCCGGATCGGTGGAGGAGGCCCTCGGCTCCCTGGGCGTGACCAGCCTGGTCACCAACCTGAGCACCCGCGTCACGTCGAGGTAGGCGAGCGCGCGGACCGGGTGGAAGGGGGCGAGGGCTGAGTAGGGGCTACTCATGCCATTTCCGCCGCCCTCGCCCAGGCTGTGCCCATACCTTCGGAAAGGCGGAAGTGATGGGCGACAGATACACGGTGCTGCGCGACCTGACCAGGACGTTCACCGCGGGTCCGCTGGAGGCGCGGCGGACCGGTGGCGGGCCCGGTGAGCCGCATCTGGAGACGCTCGAGCTCAGCAGGCGGGAGGCCCGTGCGCTGGCGGCGGAACCGGATGTGGCGGCCCTGGCCCCGGCGATGCCGATCGGCCTGCCGATCGACGTGGACGGCGACGAGCCGCCCGCCCCCACCGATGTCACGTGGGGTGTCGCGGCGGTCGGGGCCCCGGGCTCCGGCAGGACCGGCGAGGGATCGCTGGTCGCGGTGCTGGACTCGGGCATCGACGCGGGGCACGCGGCGTTCGCGGGGATGGAGTTCGTGCAGAAGGACTTCACCGGCGACGGGAACGGCGACAAACGCGGCCACGGTACGCACGTGGCGGGCACCGTGTTCGGACGGCCGGTGGAGGGCATCAGGATCGGCGTCGCCCCGGGCATCGGGAAGGCGCTCATCGGGAAGGTCATCAGGGACTCCGGGGGCGGGACCACGGACGCGCTTCTCGAAGCGATTCTGTGGGCGGCGCGACAGGGCGCGGACGTGATCACGATGTCGGTGTCGTTCGCGTTCACCAAGGCCGTCGAGGAGGACGTGGCCGAGGGGCTGCCGGTCTTTCTGGCCACGGCGCGGGCGCTGGAGGCCTACCGGGCCAACCTGCGGTTGTTCGACTCGCTGATGCGGATGCTGGCCGAGCGTTCGGCCGTGGACAAGGGCACGCTGGTCATCGCGGCCACCGGCAACTCGAGCATGCGGGAGGTGAACCCGGCGTTCGAGGTGGGCGCCGAGCTGCCGTCGGCGGCCGACGGGGTGCTGGCCGTGGGCGCGCTGCAGCAGGTGGACGGCCTGCTGGACGTGACCCGGTTCTCCAACACCTTCGCCGACGTGTGCGCGCCGGGCAAGGACGTGTTCTCGGCCCGGCTGGGCGGCGGGCTGTCGGCCAAGAACGGGACCAGCATGGCGGCTCCGCACGTGGCGGGGGTCGCGGCGCTGTGGTGGGAGGAACTGCGCGACACGCTGCTGTCCGCCTCGGTCGCGCGCGCCTCGATGGTCACCAACCGGCTGCTGGCCGCGGCCACCGGCACGGGGTTCGTGCCGGACGCCGACCTCGCCGACATCGGCGCGGGCCTGGCACTCTGCCCGCCGTAATACCCACTAGTTTAGGGGATATGACCACGGATCAGCATGGACTGGCGACCACGGGCTCCGGCGCCGCCGTCCGGCACTACGACCGGGCCGTCGACGCGCTGCTCCACTTCAAGGTCGAGGTGGACGGGCACGCGGCGGCCGCCGTCGAGGCGGAGCCCGCGTTCGCGATGGGCCACGTGCTCCAGGCCTACCTCGGGCTGCTCACCACCGAGCCGGACGACGCCAGGGCGGCCCGCGAACGCTTCGCGTCCTTCCGCGCCCGCGCCGACGAGAGCCTGCTGCTCCCGAGGGAGCGGGCCCACGTGGAGGCGGTGCAGGCCCTGCTGGACGGCGACTTCCGCACCTGCGGGACCCGGCTGCAGGCGATCACCGAGGCGCACCCGCGCGACGCGCTCGCCCTGGCCGCCGGTCATCAGGTCGACTTCTTCACCGGCGACGCCCGCTCGCTGCGCGACCGGATCGGCGGCGCGCTGACCGGCTGGTCGGAGGACGACCGGCACTACGGGCACGTGCTGGGCATGTACGCCTTCGGGCTGGAGGAGGCGGGCCACTACGACCGCGCGGAGGAGGTGGGCCTGCGCGCGGTCGAGCTCAACGCCCGCGACGTCTGGGGCATCCACGCGGTCGTGCACACCTACGAGATGCAGGGCCGCTTCGGCCGGGGCGTGCGCTACCTGGACGCCCGGCTGGACGACTGGTCCACCGGTACGTTCTTCAACGTGCACACCTGGTGGCACTACTCCCTGTACGCGCTGGAGGCCGGGGACACCGGGCGGGCCCTGGAGATCTACGACGCCGTGCTCGCCGGCGGCCGGGGCGCGATGGAGCTGCTGGACGCGGCGGCGCTGCTGTGGCGGCTCTACCTCGAAGACGACGTACGGCACGAGCGCTGGCAGGCCCTCGCCGACGCCTGGGCGCCCAAGGCCGGCGAGGCCTTCTACGCCTTCAACGACATGCACGCCGTCATGGCCTTCACCGGCGCGGGCCGCCTCCGGGAGGCGGACAAGCTGATCGCCGACCGGGGGCGCTACCTCGCCGAGCCGCGCCCGGGGGTCACCAACCAGGAGATGACCGCCCGGGTGGGCCTGCCGGTCTGCCGGGCGATCGTCGCCTTCGGCCGTGGCGCGTACGAGACGGTGGTGGACCTGCTGTATCCGATCCGGCACCGGATCAACGAGTTCGGCGGCAGCCACGCGCAGCGCGACGCCGTGCAGAAGACACTGCTGGAGGCGGCGCTGCGCGGCGGCCGCACGGATGTGGCCAGGGTGCTGCTGAGCGAGCGCATCGGGGTGCGGCCGTGCAGCCCGTTCAACTGGCTCAAGCAGGGCGCGCTGGCCGAGCGGCTCGGCGAGCGCGCCGCCGCGGCCGCCGCCCGCCTCAAGGCCGGGCAGCTGGTACGGCAGGCCTGACGTCAGGGCGCCCGCACGGTGAGAACGGCCGCCGGCAACCCCCGCAGACCCTCAGGGATATCGATATTTCCGGATGAGTCAACCTTGACCGGCCCCTCCCCCCACGACCCCGTGGCCCGCGCCGTCTCCACCAGGTCCCCGGCCAGGGTGAGCACCCCGGCCCCCGGGTCCAGCACGATGACGTTGAGCGTGCCGTCGGGCCGCAGCGTGTAGCGCACCGGCCGACCGGCCGGTTCGGCATGCCGTACCCAGGGACGGGTGCCGTAGACCGCGCCGCCGAAGACCTTCAGCCACTCCCCCAGGAACCGCAGCCGCTCCACCTGATCCCCCGGCAGCGACCCGTCGGCGTGCGGCCCGATGTTGAGCAGCAGGTTGCCGTTCTTGGAGACGGTGTCCGCCAGCAGGTGCACGAGCTCCTCGCGCCCGAGCAGGTGCCGCTCGTCCTCGGCCCGGTTGTAGCCGAACGACTGGCCGAGCCCGCGCGTCGCCTCCCACACCCACGGCGAGGTGCGCGACTCCGACTGGTACTCGCGCGTACGGTAGCCGAGGTGCGCCACCCCCCACCGGTCGTTGACCACGCCGTCGGGCACGCGCGCGTAGTAGCGCTCGAAAAGCTCGCTCAGCCCGTACGGCCCGCCCGCCTTGGCCGAGTCCGGCCAGTCGATGTCGTTCCACAGCAGGTCGGGGGCATGCCGGTCGACCAGCTCCGCCACCTGCTCGAACGAGTGGCGGGCGAAGGCCTCGTCGTTGCGCCGCAGCGTGAACAGGTCGGTGAGCGAGCGGATCGGCGGGAAGTGCGAGACGTGCCAGTCGTGCGCGCCGGAGTAGTAGAAGCCGAGCCGCAGCCCGGCCGCCCTCGCCTGCTCGGCCATGGCGGCCATGAGGTCGCGGCGCGGGCCGCGGCGGACACTGTTGAACGGGGTGGTGGCGGTGTCCCAGAGGCAGAAGCCGTCGTGGTGCTTGGCCGTGGGCACGACGTAGCGGGCGCCGCACTCGGCGAACAGGCGCATCCATCCGGCCGGATCGAACGCCTCGGCGATCCACACGTCGGCGAGGTCCTCGTAGGAGACGCCCACGCCGTACCTGCGCTCGTGGAAGTCCTGCGCGGGCGAGCCGGGGATGCGGACGGTGTTGGCGTACCACTCGGCGTACTGGTGGTGGCTGTATTCGAGTTCCGCCGGCACGTTCTGCCCCGGCAGCCGGGGGCTGGCCCATCCGGGCACCGAGTACAGGCCCCAGTGGACGAACACCCCGAACTTGGCGTCCCTGAACCACGCGGGGACCTCCCGCGACGGGTAGGTGACGCCCAGGTCGGGCCCGACACGACGGTCGAACTGCAGCAAGACCGATCCTTTCAGCGGCCGGCCAGGCCGGCGGTGGCGATGCCCTTGACCAGGTGCTTCTGCAGGGCGATGAGCAGCAGCAGGGTCGGCAGGATGGAGACGATGGAGGCGGCCATGACCAGGTGCCACTGGTTGCCGTTCTGCCCGAAGAACAGCTGCAGGCCGAGCGGGACCGTGCCCCGCGCGCTCACGTCGTTGATCATGATGAGCGGCCACAGGAAGCTGTTCCAGTAGTTGATGAAGGTGAAGACGGCGAGCACGCCGAGCGCCGGCCGGGCCATCGGCAGCATGATCGAGGTGAAGATGCGCAGCTCTCCGGCGCTGTCGATGCGGGCGGCCTCCTGCATCTCGCGCGGCACCGAGCGGAAGAACTGGCGCAGCAGGAAGGTGCCGAACGCGGTGAACGCCCAGGGGAAGATCAGCGCCTGGTAGGTGTCCACCCAGCCGAGCGACTGCATGAGGATGAACATGGGCACGACCAGCACTTCCTGCGGCACCATCAGCGTGGCCAGGAAGATCAGGAAGACGCCGTCGCGCCCACGCCAGCGCAGCGCGGCGAAGGCGTAGGCCGACAGCGCCGAGGCGGTCAGCACCACGAGCGTGCCGACGCCGGCGACCAGCACCCCGTTGAGGATGTAGCGCTGGAAGGGCACGTAGGTGAAGACGTCGGCGAAGTTCTGCCAGCGGATCGAGGAGCCCACGAGCGAGCCGGGGTCGGAGAAGGTCTCCCCGGCCGGCTTCAGCGCGGTGGCGACGGCGAAGATCAGCGGGTAGAGGAAGGCCAGCGTGACCGCGGCCAGCAGAGCGTGGGAGACGGCACTCTTCAGGGGGCTCTTAGCTTTCATAGTGCACCCACCGCTTCTGGCCGAGGAACTGCACGAACGTGACGGCCAGGATGATCGCGAACAGCACCCACGCCGCCGCGGCGGCCAGGCCCAGGTCACGCGACTGGAAGCCGGCCTGGTAGACGTTCATGACAAGGGTCTCGGTGGCGTTGCCGGGACCGCCGGCCGTGAGGATGTACGGCTGCGTGAACACCTGCAGCGCGGTGATCACCGTCATCGTGGTGGCGAAGAACAGCGCGGGCGAGATCAGCGGCAGCTGCACGCTGACCAGGCGGCGCAGGCCGGTGGCGCCGTCCAGCGACGCCGCCTCCAGCACCGGCTTGGGCATCTCGTTGATCGCCGCCGAGAACACGATCATGTTGTAGCCGAAGCCCTGCCACACGCTCATCGCGACCACCGACAGCAGCGCCGTACGGCCGTCGGCCAGCAGGTTCGGCTCGGTGCCGACGAGCTGGAAGAGCAGCTTGAAGATGACCGCGTTGGCCACCATCGGGGTGATCGCCGGGATGAAGAACAGCACCCGCCACAGGTTCTGCCAGCGCGAGTTGCTGATCCAGAAGGCCAGGCCGAGCGCGAACAGGATGTTCAGCGGCACGTACAGGCCGGTGAAGACGAACGTGTTACGCAACGCGGCCAGGAAGTCGGGGTCCTCGCCGAACAGGTAGCGGAAGTTGTCGAGCCCGATGAACTCGCTGCCGCCCAGCATCGGCCAGTCGAAGAAGCTCATGACCACGGCCATGCCGACGGGGAACAGCGTGAACAGCCCGAGGCCGAGCACGCTCGGGGTGGCGAACCCGAGCGCGCTCCACGTCTCCCGAGTCCTCACTGGCCGCGTGCTCCCTGCTGCTGGATGGTGGTCAGGGCGTCCTTGGGCGCCTGGGCCCCGGTGTAGACCTGCAGGAAGTACTGGGCCATGAGCTTGTTGACGTTGTCCCAGTTCTTGGTGGTGAACAGCGGGGTGCCGCCGGCCAGCCCTTCCCTGACCGCGCCCATGGCCGCCTTGACGTCGGCGGCCTTGCCGGCGTCCTGCTTGACCAGGAACTCCTCGTAGCCGGCCTGCTGCTCGGTGCGGGAGGGGAAGCCGCGCCCGACGCCGGCGAGGTAGGCCTGGGCGTCCTTGCCGGTCAGCGTCTCGACCGCCTTGATCGCCTCGGCCTTGTAGGGGCAGCTCTTGGCCACGCCGAAGCCGGAGCCGGCGACGTAGGTCTTGGAGCCGCCCGGCCCGGCGGGCAACGGCGCGAGGCCGACGGCGAACTTGGCGTCCTTGATGTGGGAGCCGAGGTTCCAGGAGCCGTCCACGGCCATCATCGCGTTGCCGTTGACGAACTGCGTCTCGCCCCAGCCGCCTTCGGCCGAGGAGGCGGGCACGCTGCCGGCCTTGCTCTTGGCCAGACCCGCGTACCAGGTGAGGGCGTCGACCATGGCCTGGCTGTCCAGCTGCAGCTTGACGTCCTGGGTGACCGGCGCGGCCCCGTTGTAGGACAGCAGCAGCGACAGCGTGTGCAGGTCGGAGAACGACATGCCGAACCCGGCCTTGCCGCCGCTCGACAGGGTCTTCGCGGCCTTCTCGAAGTCGGCGACCGTCCAGCCCGCCTTCGGCTCGGGCAGCCCGGCCTTCGCGAAGGCGTCCTTGTTGTAGTAGACGAGCATCGAGGCCAGGTCGTACGGCAGGGCGAGCTGCTTGCCGTCCATCTTCAGCGCCTCCAGCGAGGCCGGCGCGAACCCGTCGGGGGCGGTCAGCGGCTCCATGAGGTCGGCGTAGGCGCCCAGGCGCAGGCTCTGCATGGAGACGATGCACGCCTGCTTGCCGGCGGCGAACTCGGTCTGGAGCTTGGTGAAGTAGTCGTTGAACGGCGCGGTGCGCAGCGCGATCTTGACCTTGGGGTTCTGCTGCGTGACGAGCTTGGCGAGGTGGTCCAGCTGGGCCTTCTCATCCTCGCTGCCCGCCCACATCTCCCAGTCGAGGGTGATCGTGCCGTCGTCCTGCTTGGCGCCGCCCGCCGTACCGGACGCACCGCCACCGCCACAGGCGGTGGCTCCGAGGACGAGCGCGAGCCCCGCTGCCAGAAAGCCCTTCATGTGCGGTTTCCTTAATTTCGGCGACGAAATTATTATGGTCGTGGACCCTAGGCTTGGTCGGCCGAGGACGTCAAGGGGCAGGAGGAACATTGCGTGAAGATCTGGTCAGGGCGGAGATCCTGGCCATGCTCGGGCGGGAGCCGCTCAACCGCTCGGAGATCGCGGCCCGCCTTGGGCTCGGTGCGGCCACCGTCACCGAGCACACGCGGAGGCTCATCGACCTAGGCTACCTGCGAGAACTCGCTCCACAGGTGAGCGGGCGCGGGCGGCCCCGGGTGCCGCTGGAGGTGCTGCCCGACGCCGCCTACACGCTCGGGCTGCGTGTGCACCACACCCACGTGGTGGGGGTGCTCATGCGGCTCAACGGCAGCGAGGTACGCCGCTTCACCCTGCCCTTCGACCCGCGCCACGAACCCGTGGAGCAGCTCGCCAAGATGTGCCTGGAGGTGCTCGGCGAGCCGGGCGCGGGTGAGCGCGTGCGCGGCGTCGGGCTCGCCGTGCCCGGCGTGATCGACCCCGCCAAGGGCGTGGTACGGCTCTCGCCCCACCTCGGCTGGTCGGACCTGGCACTGCGCCCCCGCCTGGCCGAACTGCTGCCGGTGCCCGTGCTGATCGACAACGACACGCGTGCCAGCACGACGGCGGAGCTGCTGTTCGGCACCGGGCGCGACCACGACGACTTCCTCGTGCTGGCCGTCGGCGGCGGCGTCGGCATGGGCATCGTGCTCGGCCGGCGCGTACACCGGGGACCGGACGGCGTGGCCGGGGAGTTCGGGCACGTGCCCGTCGACCCGTTCGGCCCGCCGTGCGTGTGCGGGCGGCGCGGCTGCGTGGAGACCTACGCCGCGGACTACGCGCTGGCCGCGCGGGCCCTGGAGCGGGGGCTGACCTCACGGGCGGTGGCCGTGGACGAACTGCACGCGCTCGCGCTGGCCGGCACGCCCGGCATCCGCGACCTGATGGCCGAGGCGGGAGCCACGCTGGGCAGGGCGGCGGCCGGGATAGTGAACGTGCTGGCGGTGCGGGCCCTCACGGTCATCGGTGAGAGCCATGTGCTGTGGCCCTATCTGGAGCCGGGATTCCGCCCCGCGGTGGAGGGCGGAGTCCTGTCGGGCCTGGAGATCTCGGTGCGGCCGTGGGACGACAGCGCCCACGCCATCGGCGCGGCCTGCCTGGTGCTCGCCGCCACGGTCGGCGCCCGCTGACCGCGGGAAGGCCGGGGGTCCCAGCGTCTCCATGGTCGCCTTCGTCCCGGACGGCCGCACCCCTCGCCACCTCGGGCAACGGCCGTTCGCTGCGCCTGTGGGACCTGGCCGATCGCCGCCGTCCCGTGGAGACGGCCTCGCTGCGCCGTGTGAGACCGGCGCGGGATTTGTCGGGCCTGCCGAGTAGGCTCCACCCTCATGGACCAACTGACGCTGATGGCCGTACACGCCCACCCCGACGACGAGGTCCTGAGCACCGGTGGCATCCTTGCGCGCTATGCCGACGAGGGCATTCGCACCGTCCTCGTGACCTGCACCAACGGGGAGCAGGGCGACGGCGTGGGCGGGGTGAAGCCGGGTCAGGACGGCCATGACGCCGCCGCCGTGGCCCAGCAGCGGCTGGCCGAGCTGCGCGAGTCGGCCGGGCATCTGGGCATCACCCACGTCGAACTGCTCGGCTACCAGGACTCCGGCATGGACGGCTGGGACGCCAACCATGACGCCTCCTCCTTCGCCAACGTGCCGGTCGAGGAGGCCGCCGCCAAGCTGAGCGCCCTGATCGAGCGGTACCGCCCGCAGGTCGTCGTCACCTACGACGAGAACGGCGGCTACGGCCACCCCGACCACATCCAGGCCCACCGCGTCGCGGTCGCCGCGGCCAAGAGCACGGGCATCCCGGCGAAGTTCTACTACACCGCCATCCCCCGGGCGCGGATGCGCGAGATGTTCGAGCAGATGAAGGCGGCCGGCGTCGACTTCGGCGAGGACTTCGACCCGGACGCCGACTTCGGCACCCCCGACGAGCTCATCACCTCAGTCGTGGACGCCTCCGCGGTGGTGGAGCGCAAGCTGAAGGCGCTGCGCGCGCACGCCAGCCAGGGCGACAGCATCTTCGTTCTGCAGATGCCCGACGAGGCGCAGAGGATGGCCTTCTCCCACGAGGCCTTCATCCGCGTCAGCTCCACGGTCGAGGCCCCCGACCACGAGGACGACCTGTTCGCCGGGCTGCGCTGATGGACGAGCGGCGGCTGGTGCGCGTCTCGAAGTACCTGTCCAAGCACCTGCGGCACGAGCCCGGCCGGATCGGCCTGGAGCTCGACCCCAACGGCTGGACGGACGTCGGCACGTTCCTGGCCGCCGCCGCGGCACACCACTTCCCGATCACCCGGCAGGAGCTCGACGAGGCCGTCGCCCGCAACGACAAGCGGCGCTTCACCGTCGAGGACGGCCGCATCCGTGCCAACCAGGGGCACTCGATCCCCGTCGATCTGGACCTGCCCGCCGCGGCGCCGCCCGAGGTCCTGTTCCACGGTACGGTGGCCCGGGTGCTGCCGGCCATCAGGGCCGAGGGCCTGCGCCCCATGAACCGCCACCACGTGCACCTCTCCCCCGACCGCGAGACCGCCCGGCGGGTGGGCGCCCGCCGTGGCCGGCCGGTCATCCTCGTCGTGGACGCCGCCACCATGCACGCCTCCGGTCATGACTTCCACCTGACCGCCAACGGGGTCTGGCTCGCCACGAGCGTGCCGCCGGTCTACATCCGCTTCCCGGACTGACCCGCGCGCCCTTCCCGCGGACTCCGTCAGCTCAAGAACTCCCGCGCACCCCGCAGCCGGGTCCGCAACCGCGCCCGCGTGACCCGGCAGTCCAGCCGCACGTCGAGCGGCCCGCCCAGGTCCGTGGCGGCGCGGCTGCCGGTCGGCAGACGGGCCGGATCGAGCCCGTCCCGCCGCGCGACCAGGCATCCCAGCTCGTACCGGCTCACCGCGTCCGCACCGGCGACATGGTGAACCCCTGCCGCGCCGGGACCCGTGAGCTCCAGGAGAGCCGCGGCGAGATCGCCGACGTGCACGGGGCAGCGCACGTCGTCGGTGAACAACACGCCCTCCCGCCCCGCCGCCAGCGCGTGGACGAACAACTCGTGCGGCGAACCGCCGTCCCCGATGATCAGGGACGTCCGCACGATCGCCGCCCCGGGGACGATCGCCCGAACGGCCACCTCCGCCGCCGCCTTCGCCGCCCCGTACGGGCTGATCGGGTCGGGGACGCTCGTCTCCGCGTAGACGACCTCCTTGCCGGAGAAGACGGCGTCGCTGGACACATGGACCAAACGCCCGCCGCTCCCGGACACCGCACCGGCCACATGAGCGGCGCCCACCGCCGTCGTCGCCCAGTCCGCCGGCCGGTAGGCGGCGTTGACCACCACGTCAGCGCCGAACGCGGCGATCCGGCCGGCGACGGCGGCGCGGTCGCGTACGTCGAGCTCCAGCCACTCGGCTCCCTCCGCCCGGCCGGGGCGGGTCAGATAGGTGGCGGCCACCTGATGGCCGCCGGCCACGGCCCGCCGGGCGAGTTCACTGCCGAGAAAGCCGCTGCCGCCGACGACGATGATTCTCATGGCTGGTCACCGTAGAGCCTCCCGCGGGCCGCCGTGACCGCATGCGCACGACATGTGTGCCGCGAGACTCCGTCCGCCGCGGTGACCGGGAAGAGGTTCGCCGATCGGACAGCACGAAGGGAAGCCCTCACCGGTGGGAAGCGCCGCGCCCTTCCGGCGAGGCCTGCGTCTTTGGCTTCACGCCGCGGAGCTTGGCGGGATTCATCATCCACAGCACCTGGTCGATGCCGTCCGGCGTGCCGTTGATCGTGAGGACCGTGAACACCTGGCCGTCGCGGGTCAGCATGGCCGAGGTCTGGCCGTTCGCGTTCGCCCATGCCACCTCCACCCCCACCCAGAAGTGGCCGGCGAACGCCTTGACGTACTTCGCCACCCGCACGGCGCCCTCCACCGGAAACCGGGACGCGCGCACGGCCCCGCCCCCGTCGGAATAGCTGGTCACATCGGCCGCGAGCAGTTCCTCCAGCGCCGCCAGTTCCCCGGATCGGGCGGCGGTGACGAATGCCTCCAGCAGGCGGCGCTGTTCCGCCACGGTGACGGCGGCCCGGCGCCCGGCCCGCAGGTGTTTGCGGGCGCGGCTGACGTGCTGGCGGACCGCCGCTTCGCTGAGCCCGACGATCTCGGCGATCTCCCGGTACGGGTAGCCGAACGCCTCGCGCAGCACGTAGGCGGCGCGCTCGGGCGGCGAGAGCCGTTCCAGCAGCAACAGGACCGCGAACTCCAGAGCCTCGCCCCGCTCGGCGCCCAGGTAGGGGTCGGCGGTGGTGTCGACGGGTTCGGGCAGCCAGGGGCCGAGGTAGGTCTCGCGGCGTACGCGGGCCGACTGGGCGGCGTTGATCGCCAGCCGCGTGGTGATCGTCGCCAGGAACCCGGCGGGGCTCTCCACCGTGGAGCGGTCGTAGGCCTGCCAGCGTAGCCAGACGTCCTGGACCAGGTCCTCGGCTTCGGTGACGCTGGCCAGCATCCGGTAGGCGATCCCGAACAGGCGCGGCCGCACACCGTCGAAGACCGCCACGGCCTCGTCGAGATCTTCCACTTTTCTCCCCTGCCTGGCACCGGTGGCCGGGTGTGACCGTTCTCACCAGCGCCAACGTCACAGATCACGCCGGCATCAAGTCATTAGATTAGGAACTGTTCTTCGCAGATGCGGTTAAAGGAGCGCCATGTATTCGCCAGAGAACCGGATCGCCACCTCAGTATTGGTCATCGGCACGGGAGGGGCCGGGTTGCGGGCCGCGATCGAGCTCGCCGAGCGCGGCGTGAGCGTTGTCGCGGTGGGCAAACGGCCGAAGGCGGACGCGCACACCTCGCTCGCGGCGGGCGGCATCAACGCGGCGCTGGCCACGATGGATCCCGAGGACAGCTGGCAGCAGCACGCCGCCGACACCCTCAAGGAGAGCTACCTTCTCGCCAACCCGCACACCGTCCGGATTGTCACGGAAGGGGCCGCGCGGGGCATCGAAGATCTTCAGCGGTACGGCATGCCGTTCGCCCGCGAGCAGGATGGACGCATCTCGCAGCGGTTCTTCGGCGCCCACACCTTCCGCCGCACCGCCTACGCCGGCGACTACACCGGGCTGGAGATCCAGCGCACCCTGATCAACCGGGCGGCGCAACTCGACATCCCCGTCCTCGACACCGCCTACATCACCCGCATCCTGGTCAAGGACAACGCTGTCTTCGGCGCGTACGGCTTCGACCTGAACGACGGCCGCCGCTACGTCATCCACGCCGACGCGGTCATCCTGGCGGCCGGCGGCCACACCCGCATCTGGCGGCGTACCTCCTCGCGCCGTGACGAGAACACCGGCGACTCCTTCCGCCTGGCCAGCCTCGCCGGCTGCCGTATCCGCGATCCCGAACTGGTGCAGTTCCACCCGTCCGGCCTCATCGCCCCCGAGAACGCCGCCGGCACCCTCGTCTCCGAAGCCGCCCGCGGAGAAGGCGGCATCCTGCGCAACCATCTCGGTGAGCGCTTCATGTCGCGCTACGACCCGGAACGCATGGAGTTGTCGACACGTGACCGGATCGCGCTGGCCGCGTACACCGAGATCAAGGAAGGGCGCGGCACCCCGGACGGCGGCGTCTGGCTGGACGTGTCGCACCTCCCCCGGCAGACGATCATGGAGCGGCTGCCGCGCGTCTACCAGACGCTCATGGAACTGCAGATGCTCGACATCACCAAGGACGCGATCGAGATCGCGCCCACCGCGCACTACTCGATGGGCGGCGTCTGGGTGCGGCCCGAAGATCACGGCACCGGGGTCGACGGCCTGTACGCGATCGGCGAGGCCGCCAGCGGGCTGCACGGCGCCAACCGCCTGGGCGGCAACTCGCTCATCGAGCTGCTCGTCTTCGGCCGCATCGTCGGCCGGGAGGCGGCCGCCTACTCCGCCGGCCTGGCCGCGCAGCGCCGTTCGGCCGAGGCGCTCGGCGAAGCGCGGACAGAGGTGGACGAACTCCTCGCCGCCGACGGGCCCGAGAACGTGCGGGCCCTGCAGCGCGCCCTGCGCGACATCATGACCGAGCACGCCGGCGTGGTCCGCGACGAGGCCGGGCTGCTGAAGGGCCTGGACGAACTCGCCGCGCTGGAGGCGCGCATCGGCGAGGTCGGCGTGCACCCGGACATCGCCGGTTTCCAGGATCTGGCCCACGCCTTCGACCTGAAGTCCGCCGCGCTCTCCGCCCGCGCGACGATCGAGACCGCGCTCGAACGCCGCGAGACCCGCGGCTGCCACAACCGCTCCGACTACCCGGAACTCGACCCCGACCTCCAGGTCAACCTCGTGTGGTCCGGCCCCGGATCGGTGGAAAGGGAGGCCATCCCCGCGATCCCCACGGAGATCGCCGCGCTCATGCGCGAGGTCTCCAGCGAGGGAAAGCTCGTCGAATAGAAGAAGGTTCTTCGCGGCGGCTGTCACAACGCCGGAGGCTGCCCGGTCTTAGCTGGCGACCGGGGCAACGGGTGCCTCCGGCGTACAGGAAGGCGTGCCATGAAGATCGTGGTGATCGGCGGGACCGGGTTGATCGGGTCCAAGGTCGTGACCAGGCTGACGGAGGACGGCCACGAGGCGGTGGCGGCGTCGCCGGACACCGGGGTCAACACGCTCACCGGGGAAGGGCTGGCCGAGGTGCTGGCCGGTGCGCGGGTGGTGGTCGACGTGTCGAACTCGCCGTCGTTCGAGCGGGCCGCGGTGATGGAGTTCTTCGAGACCTCCACCCGCAACCTTCTGGCGGCGGAGGCGGACGCGGGCGTCGGCCACCACGTCGCGGTGTCGGTGGTGGGCACCGAGCGGATGCCGGACAACGAGTACTTCGCCGCGAAGATCGCCCAGGAGCGGTTGATCGAGAACTCGTCGATCCCGTTCTCGCTGGTGCACGCGACGCAGTTCTTCGAGTTCGCCCGCAGCATCGCCGACGCCGCCACGGTGGACGGCACGGTGCACGTGGCGCCCGTGCGGTTCCAGCCGATCGCGGGCGACGAGGTCGCCCAGGCGGTGGGCCGGGTGGCGATCGGGCCGCCGCTGAACGGGCGGGTGGAGGTGGCCGGACCCGAACAGTCCCGGATGGATGAGTTCTTCCGCGATGCCCTGGCGGCCTGGGGCGACCCGCGCGAGGTGGTCACCGACCCGCGGGCGCGCTACTTCGGCAGCGTGCCCGGCGAACGCACGCTGGTGCCCGGCGACGGCGCCACCCTCGGCCGGATCCGCTACCGCGACTGGCTCGCGGCCCAGGCTTAGGAGAGGCCATGGGTGGCGACGCCGAGTTTTCTACGCGAACTCGAGATCGGGGTCGAGGCCGAGGCCGAGGCCGAGGCCGAACTGTCCGAGGCCGTGGCCGGCCGTCCGGAGGAGGAGTACGAGCTCCCGATCACCGAGCGGCTGTCCGACCCGACGGACGCCGAGCGCGAGCAGATCGGGCTGCGGGGCGTGCTCGACGCGATCGACGTACTGGAGCTTGAGAATCGGCCGGACGGCGACGTTGCCTGGACGCCCGACCTTCCACAGGGTTGAAACCCGGACACGCGGTCCTCGGCTGTGCCGCTCGTCCCGGCGATGGCGCCCCCAGGACCGCGCACGGGCGCCGGCAGTTGCCGGTTTCTCTACTTCCGGAACCGCATTGCTCCGGAGGCGTCAGGCACGGTCACCTCATGCCCGATGCGGGTGGCCAGGGACGCGAGCGCTGGACTCGTCGGCAGGTGCCGACAGGCCGAGCGGTCAACGAGGTGAGGGACACCATGCGGTTGAGTGCGCGCGTAACAGGATTCCGGCTCGGGTGACGGGGATCGCCAAAGGCGAGGCGACGGCGAATGGGGAGCTGAATGGCGGTGGTGTGCGGTTGATGGCGTCGATCACCGCGGAGGCGGTCGAGGAGCTCGGGTTGCGGCCGGGGCCGGAAACACGGCCTGAGGCCCTTGCGCGAAGCGCCAGCACGCGAAGACCACGCTCTTGGGCAATCCCGCCAATCGCCGGAATTACCAGCCTGGGGCCCCTATCGTTCGTATCACTGTGGAGTCAACTCGCCACAGAATGTCACAACCAGGTAGGAGTGATGGTGGGGGAGGCGCGGCATCGCAGCGCCGGGGCTCCGCGGGGGTGGTACGCGGGCCTGGCGCAAGACCGGAGGTTCCGGTTACTACGGACGAGGTTCTATCGGCTGGCCATCGGGATCGTCGCCTCGTTCCTGGGCTGGTACTTCCTCTACATCTGGCTGTCGGCCTTCGCCCGGGAGTTCATGGCCCGGCCGGTGGTCGGCAACATCAACGTGGCCCTGCTGCTGGGCGTGCTGCAGTTCGTGTCCACGTTCGCCCTGGCCTGGCGGTATTCACGCTATGCCCGCCGCATGCTCGACCCCCTGTCCGAGCAGCTCCGGGAAGAGGCCGACGCCATGGAAGCCGAGCGCGAGCACGCCGAACGGCTGGCGGCCGAGCGCCGGCGGATCGAGAGCTGGGCGCCGCCGCGCCGTACCGCCGCCCATCGCAGGACCCGGGGAGGCCGCCCATGATGGGCCCGGCGCTGACGTTCACACTGTTCGTCCTGTTCATCGCGATCACGCTGGTCATCACGTTCTGGGCCAGGGCCAACACCCGCGGCACCGACGACTACTACGCCGGGGGCAGAGCCTTCTCCGGCGCCCAGAACGGCCTCGCGCTGGCCGGCGACTACATGTCGGCCGCCTCCTTCCTCGGCATCGCGGGCATCATCGCGCTGTCGGGCTACGACGGCTTCCTGTACTCGATCGGCTTCCTCGTCGCCTGGCTGCTCACGCTCCTGCTGGTGGAGCTGATGCGCAACGCGGGCCGCTTCACCATGGCCGACGTCCTGTCCTATCGGGTACGGCGCCAGCCCCGCGTCAGAACGGCGGCCGTGGCCTCGACCGTCACTGTGTCCGTCTTCTACCTGCTCGCCCAGATGGTCGGCGCGGGCGCGCTCGTGTCCCTGCTGCTCGGCGTGTCCACCGACACCGCCAAGATCGTGACGATCGTCGCGGTCGGCGCCATGATGATCGTCTACGTCATGTTCGGCGGCATGAAGGGCACCACCTGGGTCCAGATCATCAAGGCGGTGCTCCTCATGGGCGGCACCACCGTGCTCACGGTCATGGTCCTGAGCCGGTTCGGCTTCAACCTGAGCGACATGCTCGGCGCCGCCGCCCGCAACAGCGGCCACGCCGGGTTCCTGCAGCCCGGCGGCCGGTTCGGCAAGGAGGTCGCCGGCGATCCGCTGCGGACGCTGGTCAACAAGCTCGACTTCATCAGCCTGGCGCTCGCGCTGGTGCTGGGCACCGCCGGGCTCCCCCACATCGTCAGCCGCTTCTTCACGGTGCCGGACGCGCGGGCGGCGCGTACCTCGGTGAACTGGGCGATCGGCCTGGTCGGCGTCTTCTACCTGATGACGCTGGCGCTGGGGTTCGGCGCGACCGCGCTGGTGGGACAGGACGCCATCGCCGCCCAGGACCCCGCGGGCAACGCCGCCGCGCTGCAGCTCGCGCGGGCGCTGGGCGGTGACGTGCTGCTGGCGTTCATCGGCGCGGTGGCCTTCGCGACGATCCTGGCGGTGGTGTCGGGGCTGGTGCTGGCCTCCTCGACCTCGCTGGCGCACGACTACTTCGGGCACGTGCTGATGTTCGGCCGGCCGAGGGAGTCGCAGGAGGTGGCGGTGGCCCGGTTCTCCTCGTGTGTGATCGGGCTGCTGGCGATCGGGCTGGCGGTGATCGCCCGGCACCAGAACGTGGCGTTCCTGGTGGCGCTGGCCTTCGCGATGGCCGCTTCGGCGAACCTGCCCGCGATCGTGTTGTCGCTGTTCTGGCGGCGGTTCAACTCGAGCGGGGTGGTGGCCGGGATCTACGGCGGGCTCGGGGCGTCGGTGCTCCTGGTCGTGCTGTCGCCGGTAGTCTCCGGCAAGGTGGACCCGGTGTCGGGACGGTCGCTGTCGCTGCTGCCCGCCGGGGTCGACTTCCACGTGTTCCCGCTGGAGAACCCGGGGCTGGTCTCGATCCCGTTCGGGTTCCTGTGCGCGGTGCTGGGGACGCTGCTCAGCGACGAGAAGGTCGATCCGGAGCGCTACCAGGAGCTGTCGGTACGCTCCCTGACCGGCACCGGCTCCCACCGCGCCCCCGCCCGGCGCAGCCGCAGGCGGCGGAGGGACGGCGGCCGGAAGTCGGTCACGGGGCTCCGCCATCCCGAAGGCACACAGACCGACACCCCTCAGGGGGACTCACCGTGACGTCGGCGCGGCCGTGCTCGTGTACGACCCCGGTGCCCACGCGACCGCCACCGCCACCGCCCGCGCACGGCGAGGCGGTGAGGCGGTGAGACGGCGAGGCGGTGAGACCGAGGCGTGGCCGGACCGCGTGCGGCTGGACCGCGCGCGGCTGGACCGCGCGTGGCCGGGCCGTTCGTGGCCGAGGTCCCCCGCCGGGATGTCCGTCGTGGCCGGGAAGATCCCTACGGCGGGCCCTTTCTCGCGCGCAGCACCACGAACTTCGGATCGCCCGCCACCACGTCGCAGTTGCCGAAGATCCGGCGCAGCTTGACGTGGTAGCCGAGGTGCCGGTTGCCGATCACCCACAGCTCTCCCCCGGGCCGCAGGGCCCGCCGCGCCCCGGTGAACATCCGCCAGGCGGTCGCGTCGCCGACGGCCTGGTGGGTGTGGAAGGGCGGATTGTTGAGTACGAGGTCGACCGACCCCGGGTCGACGCCGGTCAGGCCGTCGGCCAGCAGGAAGCGCGCGGCCCCCGGCGGGGCGTTGACCCGGGCCGACGCGATGGCCTGGTGTGACTCGTCGGCGTAGACGATCGTGGCTTCGGGGTTGTCCAGGGCCGCCGACATGCCGACGACGCCGTTGCCGCAGCCCAGGTCGGCGATGGTGACCGGGCCGGTGGTGCGGGGCAGGTGGGCGAGGAAGAAGCGGGTGCCGACGTCGAGCCGGTCGGCGCAGAAGACCCCGGCGTGGTTGAGCACGGTACGCCCGGAGGCGGGCCCGATGCCGCCCGGCAGGGCGTAGGACAGCGGCCACGGATTCGCGCCACCCGCCGGAGAGGAGGGCGTGCTGAAGATCAGCCGGGCCTTCTGCTCGGCCAGCGACGTCCGCGTGGGCCCGATGATGGTCTCGAACAGCCGCAGCGTCGAGGTGTGGATCTCCTTGACCATCCCGGCCCCCACGACGACCGTGTCCGGACGCAGCGACGGCGTCAGCCGGTGGAGCTGGTCCTCCAGCAGGCCCAGGCTCTTGGGCACCCGAACGAGCAGCGTGCCGACCCGCGGCGGCGGATCGTCGCGCGTGGACAGCAGCCGGACCGCGTCGGCGTCCACGCCGTTGCGTTTGAGGTTGGCGCGCGTGGCCTCCTGGGCGAGGTGGGAGTCGGAGATCTGCGCCGGACGGTGCGCCGCCAGCGCGGTCGCCAGGGCGCCCCACCGGTCGAAGGCGATCACGACCTGGCCCGGATCGGCCGGCTCGCCGAGGTGGCGCAGCAGGTAGGCGTCGGCGGCGTCCCACGCGCGCAGCGGGTCGCGAGGGTCCTCTGGGTGGCGGGTGAGCTCAAGCTCGCCACGTGACGTGGTCAAACGGTTCATCGTGCGTTTCAGGCTAGCGTGGGTGCCCGACGAGAGGGGAGACGCGCGTGGACGTGGACGTGGTGGTCATCGGCGCCGGACCGGCCGGGGAGAACGTGGCCGGTCGGGCGGTACGCGGCGGGCTGAGCGCCGCGGTCGTGGAGGAGCATCTGGCCGGAGGCGAATGCTCCTACTACGCCTGCATCCCGAGCAAGGCGCTGCTGCGCCCGATGGAGCTGGCGGCCGAGGTGTCGCGGGTGCCGGGCCTGAGCACCGGCCCGGTGGACGTCGCCGCGGTGCTCGCCCGGCGCGACGAGGCGATCTCCGGCCTGGACGACAGCGGCCAGGTGGAGTGGGTGGAGAAGCTTCCCGCCACGCTGGTGCGCGGCCGCGGGCGGCTGACCGGCCCGCGCGAGGTGGAGGTCACCGCGGCCGACGGTACGGTGACCCGCCTGCGTGCCCGGCACGCCGTGGTGCTGGCGACCGGGAGCGTCCCGGTCGTACCCGGCATCCCGGGCCTGGCGCAGGCGCGCCCGTGGTTCAACCGGGAGGCGACCACGGTGCGGCAGGTGCCCGGGCGCCTGGTCGTGCTGGGCGGCGGCGTCGTGGCCTGCGAGATGGCGCAGGCGCTGCACGCGCTGGGCGCGCGCGAGACGACACTCCTGGTACGCGGCGGGCTGCTGGGCCGCATGGAGCCGTTCGCCGGGGAACTGCTGGCCGATTCGCTGCGGAAGTCGGGCATCGACCTGCGTACCGGCGTCTCGGTGGAGCGGGTGGAACGGCCGGAGGACGGCGGGCCGGTCACCGTGCACCTGGCGGACGGCTCGGCGGTGGAGGCCGACGAGCTGCTGGTGGCGACCGGGCGCGAGGCGGCCGTCGGCGACGTGGGGCTGGAGAGCGTCGGCCTGGCGGCCGAGGGGCCCATCGAGGTGGACGACAGCATGCGGGTGCCGGGCTTCGACTGGCTCTACGCCGTCGGTGACGTCAACGGGCGCAACCTGCTCACCCACATGGGCAAGTACCAGGCGCGGGTGTGCGGTGACGTCATCGCGGCGCGCGCGGCGGGCGAGCCGGACGACGGCCCGGCGCTGCGCGACAGCGCGGACGGGCGCGGGGCGCCGCAGGTGGTCTTCACCGACCCGCAGGCCGCCTCGGTGGGCCTGACCGCGCAGGCGGCCCGGCGCCGGGGGATGGACGTGCGGGTGGTCGACTACGACATGGCCTCGGTGGCGGGGGCGTACCTGCTCGGCGACGGATACGCCGGGCGGGCCAGGATGGTCGTGGACGAGTCGCGCAAGGTGCCGGTCGGCGTGACGTTCGTCGGTCCCGGCGTGGGCGAACTGCTGCACGCGGCGACGATCGCGGTGACGGCCGAGGTGCCGCTGGAGACGCTGTGGCACGCGGTCCCGTCCTTCCCGGCGGTCAGCGAGGTGTGGCTGCGCCTGCTGGAGGAGTACGGGCTCTAGGAGAAGACCCTGCCTTGGAAACGCTTTCCCGGCCGGCACAAGGGCCTGCCGAGGAGTGGCTCTCCCCCGGCGTCGAACGGCTGACCCGGTGGACGCGGGCCGCGCGACCTCACCGGCGGCACGATCCTGCCCTCCGAAGGCAGGCCGCCCGGCGACACCCTCGGCCTCGCCTACGCCCTGGCCGTCGGCAACGGCGCGTGGGAACGCGAACGGATCGAGGAACACGTGAGCCGGGCGGCGCCGCCGCGCGTCTAAGGAGTATGAAGATCTGGCGCCTCATCCTCTTGCCGGTGCTGCTGCTGGGCCTGGTCGCCGGGCTCGGCCTGCCCGCGCAGGCAGTCGCCGTACAGCAGAAGAAGCTGCTCGTGGAGCTGCGCAGGGAGGGCGGCTTCGCGGGGTTCGACGACCGCGTGAGGGTCTACACCAACTCCTGCGTACGGCTCAGCCGCCGCACCGGCCCGACCGTCGACAAGTGCCTGACCAGGGCGGAGTGGCGCACGCTCAAGACCCACCTGAAGCGGCTGAAGCTGGGCAGGTCGCAGGCCCGCCCGCAGGGGGCCGACTTCCTGAAGTACACGCTGAGGTACCGCGGCCACCGCGTCGTCAAGTACCGGCTCACCACGACCTGGTCCCCGGTGGTCAGGGACCTGGAGAAGGTCCTGGAGAAGTACTGGGCGCCCGACTAACTGCCCTGGCGATGCGGCCGGCTCGGGTCGACCTTGGCGTTGAGCAGCGCGGCGTTGATCATGTCGTAGAACTCCTGCGCGGTCTTGACCTGCGGGTGGGCGAGCATGGCGTTGGCGATGACCTCCGAGCGCGCTTCGGTGAAGCTGGCGTTGCCCCTCCCCAGGCCCTTCAGGTAGCGGGAGGGCTCGTGCGACCAGCCGATGCCCGGGGCGATGCGGCGGTAGAAGGGCGCGAGCCGGTCGTCGAGGTCGTCGGGGCCGACGGAGTTCTCCAGCACCTCGACGATGCGGTCGCCGACGAGGTCGGTGGGCGCGTTGCTGCCGCGCATCGCGTAGTAGATGACGATCTTGTCGTGCTTGGTGGGGACGTCCTGCTGGTCCTTGCCGGAGACATACATCTTGAACTGGCGGAAGTACCGTGAGACCGCGGGGTCGGTGTAGAGCTGGGTGAGGTTGCGGGCGATGCGCAGCGCCGCGTCCTGGTTGTTGACGTTGACGACGATGCGCCGCGCCTTGCCGTCCAGGGTGGCGTCGTCGCGAGCGGCGTTGCGGTTCTCGACGCGGAAGTAGTTGCCGGTGGAATCGAGCTGGGCGTCGAAGTCGCCGCCGCCCTGGGGGGCGACTTCATAGACCCGGCCGCCGTCGGCCTTGAACCTGCGCATCGCGTCCTTGTCGACGCTCCGGTTCAGGTAGCCGTTGTCCGCCTCCGCGACGAACTTGTAGACCTTGGTCATGGTGACGCCGTCCTGCAGGGAAAGCTTGCGGTCCTGGCCCTGGTAGAAGCGGTTGTAGACGGCCCGCAGCGCCCGCTTGTCGGCGTCGGAGCTGAGCGTCTGGCGTTCGGTGTCGGTCCAGGCGGGCACCGAGGTGAGGCGCTTGGTCTTGGTCACGCCGCCGCCGCGTGGGCGGCGCAGGTTGGCGGCGGGCGTGGTCCGGGTGCCGCGGCCGCGGGTGCGCGAGTTGTTGTTCTGCCGGTTCCTGGCGTTGCCGTGGGCGGGCATGGCGTGCCTCCTTCTACGGTGCCCGGTGGATCTACAGTGCCCGGTAGGTCAGGACGAGGCCGAGGCCGGCGAGCGCGTTCTTGTCGCCCTCCAGCACCAGCGCCCAGGGGGCGCCGAGGCCGAGGCCCGGGGTGCGCACCGGTTTGCCGTGCTCCAGCGCGAACCGCGGGTCGCCGTTGACCAGGAAGCGGGCGGCGCCGCCGTCGAGGTCGTAGCGGGCGTAGACGCCGGTGATCTGGCGGCCGCTCATGCCGGGGAACAGCTCCGGCGTCAGCGGCAGCGTCAGCCCGCGCGTCTCCTCCCCGGACAGGAAGTCCTCCCACGCGGCGGGGAAGTCGGCGGGCACGTCGAAGAACCGGGCGGCCGGGTAGGGGCGCAGCATGCCCTTGACCGCGTTGGCGAAGACCTCCCCGCCGGGCAGGGCCGTGTAGCGCAGGGTGATCATGACGTCGGCGAGGCCGGCCGGACGCCGGCCGGACAGCTCCAGCCGCCAGGTGGACACCGCGCCACAGCCCTCGAAGGGCAGGTAGCGGTCGTCGTCGTAGCGCAGCTCGAACAGGCCGTTGTTCTCCATCCCCGCCTCCACGTGCGACAGCGCGACCTGCTGGCCGGGCCGCCAGTCCGCGCGCAGCGTGGCGGGAGGCGCGCCCTTGGGGTCGAGCAGGTACGCGACCGCCTTCGGGTCGGGCTCCTGCACGGTGCGCCCGGACAGCTGGGCGAGGGTGGCGTTGACCGGCTCCGCGGCGTCGAAGGCGAGCGCGATCGTGCGCACGCGCCGCCGGTAGTGGCCGGGGAAGTCGCGGTCGAACATCGCCTCGCCGAGCGAGAACTCGCACCTGCCGGTGTCGCGCAGGCTGAGCAGCGCGAGCGGGTCGAGGTCGAGCAGGGAGACCTGCCTGGTGATCTCCAGGTCGCGGCCGGCGCCGTCCAGGTAGGCCCTGCCGAGCCGGTCCAGGTCGAAGGCGAGGCCGTCGCCCGCCATCAGGCCGCCGCGCCGGCTGTCCCAGTAGACCGGCCGGATGTACGGCTCGCCCTCCCCGCCCCGCTCGTACCGGTAGGCGCGCTCGGCGGCGCGGGCCAGCTCGTGGGCCAGGTGGTAGGCCTGGAAGTACATGCCGGCCAGTTGCCCGGACATCCACTGGTACAGCTGCGCCCCGGCGAACTTCCCGGTGAGGAAGGAGGCCACGGCCCGCTGGTGGGCGAGGTCCTGTTCGAGGATCTCCAGCTCGCGCCGCGCGGCGCCGAGCCTGAGCTTCTCCGCGGCGATCTGGTGCCCGAGCTGGGTCAGGTCGCTCTTGGCCAGGCCGAGCTGCAGGCGCCAGTCGTCGCTGACGCTCTCGTGCTCGGCGCTGACCCCGAGCAGCTCGCCGACCACGCTGAGCCCCTCGCCCAGCGTCGTGGAGATCTCGGCGGTCTGCTCAAGCGCGCCGCCGAGCTGGTCGCCGCCGTACTCCACGCCCATGATGAACGGGCCCACGAGCGTCTGCGGCGCCCCGGAGACCAGCGCCGCGGCGATCTTCAGCCCGCTGCCGGCGAAGTGCATGGCCGCCGCCGCTGCCATGACGTCGAGCTGCGCCCGCTGCGTCGGCGTGAGCCCGGTGGTGAGCAGCCGCTCGTAGTGGGTGGCCCGGTCCTTGGCGGCGGCCCTGCTCGCCTCCAGCTCGTTCAGGGTCTCCGCGGCGATGCCGACCTCCGCCTCCTTGATCGCGCGGGTGAGGTCGAGGATCGTGCCCTGCTGCCGGTTCTGCAGCAGCGCCAGTTCCTCGGCGTCACGCCGCTCGAAGGCGCTGAGCAGGTCGGCGCCGAACTGGCGCAGCTTGTCGGCCAGCTCCTGCGCCTTCCTGAACACCACGGGGAAGCGGTGGTGCGGCACCGGCACCGTGAGCGCCGCCGCCCCGGCCCCGGCTGCCGCGCCGTTCGCGGCGGTGCCGCGCACCAGCGCCATGACATCGGCGGGCGGCTCGAACAGCGGCAGCGGCTGGGCGATCCCGTGGATGTTCAGCGACCGCCTGATGTTGCGCAGCCGCTCCTCCACCCGCGTCCAGTACGCGCCGAACTCGGCGTTCTCCGGCACGTGGAAGTACGGCTCCGCCACGCCCGCGTGCACCTCCCCCGCCTCCTTCAGCAGGCTGCCGCCGGCGGTGAGCTCGGCCGGCGTCGTACCGTTCCCGGCCACCGGCAGCCGCGCGTACGGCAGCGCCGGCGACAGCGTCTTCGGCCCGTAGCCGAAGTCGCGCTCGCCGAGCAGGTCGTGGGCGAAGACGTAGAGCATCCTGGCCTCGTCGACGCTCTCCGCCGTGTGCTGGCCGAACAGCAGGTCGCCCCAGTCGAGCAGGTTGTCGACGTAGGCCATCACGACCCATCGCCGGTAGGCGGAAGGGCGCAGCTCGGCGATCGCGTGAGGGTCGCGCGGGTCGTCCATGTAGGCCTTCATCAGCGCGCCCCGGTCGCCCATGAGCGCGTACTGGCGGCCGAGGCGGCCCAGCATGCCGATCCGCTCGCGCAGCCGCCGCGCCGCCTCACGGGTCTGCGGCGTGGTGCCCTCCGGTACGGCCGGCCGTACCGTGGAGAGGGTCGCGAGGAAGCCGAGCTCGCGGCCGTCGAGCTCGCGGTACTGCAGGAAGGCCTCGTGCAGCGGTTCCAGGCGGAGCAGGTGCGGCTCCAGCGCGGCGGCCACCGCGTCCGCGGGCGTGCCGAGTTCGCGCAGGTCGGCGCGGCAGCCGTCGACGAGCGCGCGCACGTCGGCGGCCAGGAACGGCACGAAGCGCCAGTGCCCGCCGGGCGCGGTGGGGTCGAAGACGTACTCGTACCAGCGGCGGGCCGCTTCGAAGTTCTGGGCGCCGTTGAGCGCCTGCGCGATGAGCATCGGCGCGTGGAAGAAGATCTCCCAGTAGTACAGGCCGTTGGCGCTCTGGAAGTCCAGGTGCGTACTGGCCGGCACGCCGGAGGGGAACATCTCGCCCTTGACCTTGATCGTGGTCGCGGTGGAGGCGTCGTCCGGGTCGGCGCTGAAGGCGGGCAGCTCGTCGATCTCCTGGGTCTCGGGGTCGAGCAGCGCCGGGACGCCGCCTACCAGCAGCCGCCGGTTGAGCTCGTAGGCGGTGCTGGAGGTCAGGCGGACGATCTCGTGCGGCAGCGCGGCCCACTCGTACGGGCGCGGGATCGGCACGCCCTTCGGGTAGGCGGCGTACGACTCACCGGTGAAGACGTAGAGCAGGTCCTCGGCGTCGAGCACGCCGGAGATCGGGCCGGCGGGCAGCGAGCGCCAGTTCTCGCTGACGGGCAGCAGGGGGCGGAGCGTGCCGAGGTCCTGGCCGGGGCGGAGCCTGCCGTAGTGGAGGCCGGAGAAGACGTAGCGGCGGAAGACGGCGTTGACCCGCGACGGGATCGGCTTGGGGTAGCCGGCGTCGACGTACTCGGGGACGCCGCCGCCCGCGGGCAGCGTGTAGCGGACGACCTCGAGCTGGGAGGTGAGGTAGAGGAAGTCGCCCTCGACGTAGGCCGACTCGACCGTGCCGCTCGAGTCGATGGCGGTCACGACGCGGCCGAGCTCGCGGGTCGGGCGGGTCCGGTCGCCGTCGGTGTAGGTGCCGGCCGCGTTGTCGAAGACGTACGTGCGGCCGCCGAAGGTGAACGCGACGCGGTCGTCGGCGTCGTCGCGGCCGCTGACCGCGCGCAGGAAGCGCTTCACCGGCGGTTCCGAGCGGCGGCCCGGCAACGGGATGAGCGTGCCGAGCGCGCCGGACCGGGCGTACCCGTCCTGCGACAGGAAGTGCTCGGTGTCGCCGGGGCCGCTGAAGGCGGCTTCGACCTTGCGCCACTGCGGGAGGTTCTCGGCGTTGCCCGCCAGCGGCAGGGGGTAGCGGGGGTCGAGGGTGCCGAACGTGCGGCCGGTGTAGCGGTAGTACTGGTCGCCGGAGAAGAGGAAGACCTGTTCGCCGCGCACCAGCACGGCGTCGACGACGCCGGTTCTGAGCAGGTTGGTGGCGACGACGCCCCACCGGCCGGACGTGGGCTCGGGGCTCGCCTCGCCGCTCCCGGACAGGACCGTGTAGCGCTTGGCGCCGTTGTCGAAGAAGTAGCGATCGCCCGAGGAGGTGACGAAGCCCGCGTCGATCCGGGTCCAGGCGGGCAGCTCGCCGGGGGCGGAGGTGATCGGCCGGAGCTGAGGCTCGTCGCCCGGTACGGCGGTGATCGGCCGGCACAGGAAGCTGCCGCCCTTGTGGTCGACGCTCAGCCACGGGCCGTCCTGCGAGCCGACGGGCATGCCGAACGGCACGACGCCCTCGGCGGCGACCGGCTCGTCGAAGATGGTCACCGGTTCGGCCGCCGTCGGGGACGGCGCGACCGGTACGGTGACGCGGCTGGCGTACAGCTCGGGCGTGAGCACGAACGACGAGCTCGTCGTCCCGCCCCCGGTCTGGTAGGAGCAGGTGATCACGATCGTGTCGTGCTCGCCCGCCGCCTGCCCCGGCACCGTACGCGAGGCCTGCACGGACAGGGTCACCCCGGTGACCGGCTCGTCCCGCAGTTCCTCGACCGGCAGTTCCTGGGCCGCGACCCATTCCTCGGTGAGGTTGGAGAAGGAGTAGCGGATCCTGATCCGGTAGGACGGCGGCGGCGCGCTCACCTCCCGCTTGCCGTCCTTCGGCTCCTCGGCGATGGTGGTCGTCGCGGTGACCGGCGGGGAGACGGTCTCGACGACCGGCCAGAAGACGAAGATCCGGCCGAAGGCGTGCACGGGGTAGACCTTCTCGACGTCGATCTGCACGCCGGCCTTCTGCCAGGGCTGCCAGGTGACCGACAACCGGTCGCGGTCCCTGAACTCCGCGGTCCGGCAGTAGTAGCGCATCGGCGCGGTCCTGGTGCGGCCGAACAGGACCAGCCGCCGCTCGCCGGGCAGCGCGCCGTCGGCGGTGTAGACGTAGCCGCCGGCGATGGCCAGCCGCGAGACCTCGGTGTACTCGTCCAGGTAGCGCTTGTAGGCGCGCCGTACCCCGTCGTCGGTGACCTCGCCCTGGAGCAGTTCGTCCTCCAGCGCGCGGAAGGCGGGGGTCTTGCCGCCGCGCAGCTCGGGCCGCAGGTAGTTCTCCGGGTGCAGGAAGACCTTGCGGTTGGCCTCCCAGAGCCGGTAGTTGCGCATCCAGGCCCACCACGTCCTGATCCGCCGCCTGACGGTCTCGGGCTCGCGCCCGGCGGGCAGGCTCACCCGCTCCAGGTCGAGCAGGTAGCGATGCAGGTAGAGCTGGGTGGCCGCGATCGCCTCACGCACGGGCGAGGTCCTGCCCGCCGCGCCCATCTCGACGTCGATGAGCAACCGCTCGAACAGCTCCTTCGGGGTACGGCCCGCCGCGACGCAGGCCAGGAGCGCGTCCCGCCTGAGCACGTTGAGCTCGTCGCGCACCGTCGCCGACAGCGTGGCCCATCCGGGCCGCCGGGCCAGCAGCCGTTCCAGCGCGTTGCCCGCGGTGCCGAGCCGTCCCGTGCGCAGCGGTTCCCAGACCTCGGCGTGCAGCCGCGACGGCGGCGTGCCCATGCGCCCGGCGACGGTGAACAGGGTGTCCAGGCGCAGCAGGAACTCGATCTCGAAGCGCGACTCCTCGGCCGTGACCGCGTGCAGGAGCGCGGGGTCGCGCCGCGCCCAGCGCACCTCGTCGAGGTCCCAGCCGAACAGGCCGGACAGGAACGTGTAGGGGTCGGCCGTGCCCTTCTCCAGGAAGTCCGCCAGGCCGGGCCGGGAGCCGGTCAGCCGGGCGAAGGCGGCGATCGTGTGCAGGTCGCTCAGCCGGTAGTCGGCGGCGTCGGCCCAGCGGTGGCGTATCTCCTGCGGGAACGTACGGTCGATCGCGGCGAAGCCGGGGCCGGAGTAGCGGACGAACCGGCCCTGGTGGAGCAGGTAGGTGCGCTCGTGGAAGGTGAAGGCGGCGTCGGGGCCGCGCTCGAACGTGCCCGGCAGGTCGCCCCAGTCGTCCTGGACCGTGCGCGGGTAGCCCGCCTCCACCTGGTCGAGCACGCCGGGACGGTAGCGGACGTACTGTCCGGCGCGGAAGGCGTAGATCTCGCCCGCCGGGGTGGCGAAGGCGGCGTCGATCGCGCCGCCGAAGGCGTTGCGCACCCGGCCCCACGTCCCGGCGACCGGGCGGACCCGGCCCTTGTCCAGGTAGTTCCTGCCCTTGAACAGGTAGACGCCGGTCGGGGTGGCGAAGGCGGCGTCGATTCCGTCCTGGAAGTCCGGCGGCAGGTCGCGCAGGCCGGGCAGCTCGCCGGGGAGCCCGGCGGCGATCGTGCGCGGGTGGCCGTCGTCCACGTGGGTGAAGGCGGTGCCGGTGTAGCGGACGTACTGGTCGCCGGAGAACAGGTAGGTGCGCCCGCCGCTGACCAGCGCCGCGTCCACCCGGCCCCGCTCGGCCAGGACGTTGCGGACCCGGCCGAGCTGCCCGAGGCCGTCGGCGGCCGTGGCCGTCCTGGCGGCCACGTGGCAGGAACCGCCGGCGAAGACGTAGACGTTGCGCGGGTTGGCCAGCACCGCGTCCACGCGCCCGGTGTCGTCGAAGGACTCGGGCAGGGCGGCGAAGGCCTCCTCCGCGCGCAGGTTCCCGGCGATCGGCCTGGGGTAGCCGGGGTCGGCGTAGCGGTACTCGGGGCCGGTGTAGCGGACGTAGCGGGGCCCGGAGAACAGGTACGTGTGGCGGCCGGTCACCACGGCGGCGTCGATCGTGCCGCCGTCGGCCACGAACGGGTTGCGCGACCTGCCCCACCGCTCGCGGATGGGGGCGGGTGGCTCGCCGTATCGGGTGTAGTGCTCCTTGAAGAAGAAGTACGTGGCGCCGTCGGCGGCGGTGAAGGCGGTGCGCAGGGCGTCGCCGGGTTCGAGGTCGCGGTCGTAGCCGGGCCAGATGCGTTCGACGGGGCGCGGGTAGGACCAGTGGGCGGCGCGCTCGTCGTACTGGACGCACTGCTCGCCGTACAGCAGGAGCATGGTCTGGCCCTGGAACAGGACGGCGTCGGGGATCGGGTGGCCCTCGACGTGGTAGTGGTCGGGGACGTCCCAGAAGCCGGAGTCGGCGGTGACCGGGTAGCCGAGGTGGGGTTCGTCGTAGCTCGTGCCCGAGTAGGCGAGGTAGCGGGTCTTGCCGCCCGGGTCGGGCTTCTCGAACAGGTAGGTGACGCCGTTCCTGACGTAGGCGAGGGCGACGCCGGTGAGGCCGCCCCAGTGGGCGGCGATGGGCCGCGGGTCGGTGTCGGTGACGGTGGCGGCGCCGGTGTAGGAGACGAACTGGTCGCCGCTGAAGAGGTACGTCTTCCCGTCCCGGCCGACGAAGGCCGCATCGACCGTGTTGTCGTGATAAATGCGGTTGTGGGGGTGTCCCCACTCCTCCGCCAGCGGGTACTCCTTGCCCAGCCGGACGTTGAGGCACGCGGTTCCCTTGAACAGGTATGTCGTGCCGTCGGCGCCGGTCAGCACCGCGTCGAGGCCGCCGCGGAAGGCGTCGGGCACCGTGCGCAGCGTCCTCGGGCGGGCGAGGTCCCCGTCCCCCGGCGGCCCCGCCTCGATCGCCGGGAGGTGGCGCCAGGCGCCGTCCCGCTCGGCCATGATCGCGCCGTCCTCCAGGAAGGCGCAGGTCACGGAGACGCCGTCGTAGCGGCGGTAAAGGGTGTCCGAGACGACGTGGCACCGGTCGCCGCGGAAGAGGTAGACGTTGCGCAGGTCGGCGAAGGCGGCGTCCAGGCCGTCGAGCGGCGTCCGCAGGCCGGACAGGCGCGGCTCGCCGGACAACGCCGACAGGGCACGCGGATAGCCGTCGTCCACGACGTCGAAGCGGTCGTCGGTGTAGCGGACGTACTGCCCGCCGGAGAACAGGTAGGTGTGGCGGCGCGGCGTCTCGACGTCGCCGGTCCGTTCGACGACCTGCGTGACCAGCGTCGCGTCCACCCGCCCGGTCCTGGCCAGGGTGCAGTCCACGTTGCCCCAGAAGGAGGCGACCGGCGCCGGGTAGCCGTCGTCGGCCTTGGTGTAGTCGGCGCTCGAATAGCGGACGTAGCCGCGCTCGCCGAAGACGTAGGTGCGGCCGTCCATGCCGACGAAGGCCGCGTCGACCTGGCCGAACGGCAGACTGTCCCAGTGCTCCCGCAGCTCGCGCGGCTCCGACCACCAGCGCCGCTTGTTGTCGTGGACCACGAACCGGCCGCCGGAGAACAGGTAGGTGAGGTTGTCACGGCCGGTGAACACCGCGTCCACCGCCATCGGCTGGGGCAGGTTCCACCAGTTGTCGGCCACCGGCTTGGGGAAGCCCTCGTCGGGGACGGTGTAGTCACGCCCGGAGTAGCGGACGTACCGGCCTTCGCCGAACAGGTAGGTCTTGCCGTCCAGGACGAACGCCGCGCCGACCCGCGTCAGCCCGCCCCAGTCGCCCGCGACCCGCCGCGGGTAGCCGAGGTCGACCGTGGTGTAGTCGGCGCCGGAGTAGCGGATGTACCGCTCGCCGCCGAACAGGTACGTCTTGCCGTCCAGGCCGACGAAGGCCGCGTCGACCTTGCCGTCGCGCAGCGCGGGCTCGATCACGCCCCATCTCTGGGCCGCCTGGACGGGCCGGTCGCCGCCCGAGACGGCCATGCCGTCCTTGAACCGGTGCAGGGTGCCGGAGGCGTCGGCGAAGGCCGCGTCGAACTGCTCCTCGGCGCGCCGCGGGTAGCCGTCGTCCACGTGGACGCCGTCGTTCTCGATGCTGTCGGTGTAGCGCACCACCTGGTCGCCGCGGAACAGGTAGACCTTGCCGCGGTCGGTGTAGGCGGCGTCGACGCGGGTGGCGCCGTCGAAGGCGTTGCGCACCCGGCCCCACGTCCCGGCCACCGGCGTGCCCTCGCCGTGCTCTTCCCCGCTCGCGGGCTCGGGGTCCTCGGTCGTGACGTGCCAGGTGCCGCCGGTGAAGGTGTAGGTACGGCCGTCGCCGCCGTAGAACTGGGCGTCGACGCCGGGCGCGGCGGCACGCGGGAAGCCCTCGTCGGCGAAGCCGTAGTCCTGGCCCGAGTAGCGCACCCGCTGGCCGCCCGCGATCAGGTGCACCCGTCCCGCCGCGTCCACGTGGGCGCTGTCGATCCTGGCCGGGTCGTCGAAGGCGTTCGCGACCTTGCCCCACTGCTGCTCTCTCGGCACCCAGCGGGTGCTGCCGCGCCGTCGGGTGAAGGAGCGGGAGACACGGTCGGGGCCGTGGGCGACGATCCACTCCTCGCCGTCCGGCAGCGCGAAGGCGGCGTCCACCGCGTCCAGCCCGGCGAAGCGGGGCGACAACTCGCTCAGCGGGTGCGTCACCTCGTCGGTCCTGGCCAGCGTGCCGGCGGAGTAGAGGAGGTAGTGGTCGCCGATGAAGACGTAGACGTGGCCGTCGGAGCTGTCCAGAAGCGCGTCGAAGCGCTCGGTGCCCGGTGGCAGCACCAGCGGCTCGGGGAACTTGCCGACCAGGTCCTGGTCGTGGAAGGCCACGGCCACCTCGGCCGGGTCCAGGCCGAGCTTGGCCGCCAGCAGCGCGAACCGCCTGACGCGCCGGTGCGTCAGCCGGAACCGGGTGTCGGCCGTGCCCTCCAGCGCCGGCGGGACCAGGATGTCGAGCGCCTCGTCCACGCCGCCCGCGACGGCCGCGCAGATCGCCCGCGCGGTGTCCGCCGGGACGCCGAGCGCGTCCTGGAGCACGTCCGCCAGCGCCGCCCGCTGCCGCCCCGCCTGCCTGGCCAGCGCCGCGCCGACCTCGGCCATCGCGGCCGACGTCTCCGTCGCCGCCGTGTGCAGCAGGAAGAACACGTCCTTGGCGTAGTCCTCCATGCCCTCGATCGTGAAGTCGAGCGCCGCGGCCACGTTGCCGAAGAAGTCCAGCCGCTCCAGCGGTACGGCCAGCCCGTCGTCCAGGTCGCCCCGCTCGACGAGCAGCCCGATCAGCCCGTCGCGCTCGCTTTCGTCGAACCCCAGCTCCGCCAGCGCGGCCGGATCGAGCCGGTAGGGCCGCTGCCCGGCCCGGATCTCCGCCAGCCGGGTCCCGGCCGTCGCCGCCTCGGCCGCGGTGAACCCCGCCGCGTGCCCCAGCGGCTGGTCCGCCGGAGCCGCGCCCTCGGCGTCCAGGACCCACAGGGGCAGGCCGTCTCCGGGGGCGGGAGGCTCGCGCAGAGCTCCGGTGAGGGCGTCGAGCACGCGCCGGGCGGCGGCCTCGTCGGCGACCTGGGCGAAGTCGTCGGCGGTGAAGGTGAACAGCTCCGTCCTGAACGCCGCGATCTGCCCCTGCACGGCGTCGAGGATGGCCCGCCGGTACGGGTAGAACTCCAGCGCCAGCGTGAAGTCCGCCGGCCGGAGCCGGGCCAGCGCCGCCTTGTCCACGTAGACGCCGTCCTCGTCCAGGTAGCCGTTGAAGCGCAGGCTCGGGAGGGGGTCCTGCCCGCCGTACAGGCCGAGTTCGGCGGCCAGCGGCTCGGCGGCGAACCGCTCGGCCCGCTCGCGCAGGACCCCGAGCACGGCCGTCTCCACGTCGCCGAGCCCGGCGTTGACCTCGACCGGCCCCAGCACGCTCCCGTCGGTGTCGACGACGCCGTTGAACAGCAGGTTGTCGTACAGCTCCGCCCGCTCCGCCTCGGACAGGCCGGGCAGGCCCGCCAGGTCCGACGGGTACAGCCGCCCCTCGCCCGCCTCGGCCAGCGCGGCGACGGCCTCGGCGTGCGCGCCGAAGTCGCGGGCCAGTGGCCGGTTCTCGACGGGGTCGGCCAGCAGGCCGCCGTCGGCCAGGCGGCCGGTCAGGACCAGGTTCGTGAAGATCTTCCCGGCCGTCCGCTCGCCCAGGCCGAGCCCGGTGAAGTCCTCCCTGGTGATCACCGCGAGGTCGTGCACGGCGTCGTAGGCGGCGGCGCGTACCGTGGCCGGATCGAGCTTGAGCAGACGGGGGTCGCGCCGGGAGACCACGCCGTCGTCGTAGGCGGCCAGCACGTCGTGCACGACCTGCGCGGCCCGCTCGCCGAAGCGCTCTCCGGCGAAGATCCCGGGCTCCAGCGCGACCCGTGCGAAGCGCTGGGCGAGCGCCCCGAGCAGGGCCTCCCGCTCGGCCGCCTCCTCCGGCGGCCCGTTGAGCACGGCCTTCAGCTCGCGGCCGCCGAACCCGGTCTCCCGCATCCAGGTCGCGAGCGCGTGGAGCGTCTCGGCCAGCCAGAGCGCGCCCGCGGGCGCGCCGCCCTCCAGGACGCGGTGGAGGTTCTGGGTGCCCGGACCCCGGCCGCTCAGCACGGGGAAGGCGGTGTGCCGGTCGAGGGCGGGGTCGCTTTCGAGGGCGTCCAGCAGGTCGAAGAGCTCGCTGACGGATACGCCCAGCGCACCGGCCAGCAGCCCCGCCCGGTGCGCCAGCGTCAGCGCCTGCCAGGTGTCCTGCGGCCGGTCGAAGGGGCTGGGATCGGCTTCGCCGTGGCGGGCGCGGTAGCGGGTGACGATCTCGGCGAGGTCGCTCTCCGGCAGGCCGGCGGCGTGCGCGAGGTCGTGCCGGTACTGCTTGTTGTGCGCGCCCAGCAGGTCGCCGGTCCACGCTCCGAGCCCGGCCAGCGCCGCGCCCGCGGCGTACTCCTCGCGGGGTTCCGTGCGGACGGCGGCGGGCGACACCAGCACGCAGAGTTCCTCGACGCCGAGCCCGAACGCCTCGCGCAGGCGGGCGAGCGCCGCGACGACGCGCACCGCCGCCGCGTCCACCCGCGCCTCGTTGCAGGTCCGCAGCGCCAGGCCGAGGTCCGTCAGCGTCCATCCGGTACGGCGGGCCAGCCGCACGAACCGGTTCACCAGATCCAGCCACTCGACCGGCAGAGCCCCCTCCGCCCCGTCCCACAGCAGCCGGGTCCGGGTGGCGTCGACCGAGACCCGCGTCCCGGGCAGCGCCAGCAGCTCTCCGAGTTCGGCGGTGCCCAGCCCGAGTGCGCGCCGGAAGCGCTCGGGCTCGTGCAGGTTCGCGACCGGCTCCCGGTTGCCCAGCCCGTACAGGCCCTTGACCCCGTTCGCGCCGGTGACCGGCGTGATGATGACCTCGACGTCCTCGGCGGACAGGCCGAGGTGGAGCCGGGCGGCCAGATCGTGGCCGGCGGCGCCGGTGAACAGCCGCGCGAACTCGACCGGGTCCACCCCGAGGTGGCGCAGGTGGTTCTTCACCCGCTCGTGGTCGATCGAGAACGGCAGCGCCAGGGGGTGGCGCCGGTCCACCAGTTCCTCGTACGGAGGCTTGCCCTCGACCAGGCGCTCCAGCACCCGGTTGACGATGTCGAGGTAGGGGACGGCGGTGAAGGTGCCGGCCGCGTCCAGCGGGATCTCGCCCAGGTCGGGCCGCCGGTCCAGGATCGGGACGCGGCCGAAGGCGCCTTCCATGAGCCGGAAGAGCTCCACCAGGTAGGCGGCGGGCGAGCTGACGGTCCGCGCCTCCTCCCCCTCCCGGAAGTCGAGCTGTCCGAAGAGCTGGGCATAACTGGGCAGCGATCCGTCTGCTCGCACGCGATCCCCCTACGTCTGACGCCCGGTAGTCGGCCGACTCATGTTCCGTCGCGGCAGCGGGGAGGGATACTGGCGTTTACGGTAGTTCGGCGAACCGTTCGACGTCCTCGGTGCGGCCCGACACCAGCACCACGTCGCTGTAGACGAGTTCGGTCTCGGCGGTGGCGTAGGTGAACTCCTCGTTCTCGCTCTTGACCGCGACGACGGTCACGCCGTACTTCTTGCGCAGGCTGGAGCGGCCGAGCGGGACGCCGGTGTACTCCTTGGGCGGCCTGCTCTTGATGAGCGCGAAGTTCTCGTCGACCTGCATGTAGTCGAGCATCCTGCCGCTGACCAGGTGGGCGACGCGCTCGCCCATGTCGTGCTCGGGGAAGACCACGTGGTGGGCGCCGATGCGGCGCAGGATCTGGCCGTGCTGCTCGCTGACGGCCTTGGCCCAGATGTCGTCGATCTCCAGCTCGGCCAGCAGCGAGGTGGTGAGGATGCTGGCCTCCAGGTCGCCGCCGATGGCCACGACCGCGCGGTAGAAGTCGGGGACGCCGAGCTGGTTCAGCGTCTCCATGTCGGTGGCGTCGGCGGTGGCGATGTGCGTGATGCGCCCGGCCAGCGACTGCCCGACCTTGGGCCGGTTGTCGATGGCCAGCACCTCGGTGCCGCGCCGGGTGAGTTCCAGCGCGATGGCGGTGCCGAAGCGGCCGAGACCGATCACCACCACCGGGTCGCTGTTCTTGTCAGCCAACGAGAACCCTCTCCTCCGGGAGTTCGTAGCGTCGGGTGCGCTCCTGCATGGCCAGGGCGGTCCCCAGGGTGAGCGTGCCCGTCCTGCCCATGAACATGAGCACGGTCAGGATGATCTGTCCGGCGGGCGAGAACTGCGCGGTGATGCCGGTGGACAGGCCCGTCGTGGTGAAGGCCGAGATCACCTCGAAGAGCACCTGGTCGAGGGCGAACGGGCTGATCACCAGCAGCACGTAGGTGGCGACCACGACGACGGCGACGCTGATCAGGCTGATGGCGATGGCCTGGCGCTGCACGGAGTCGGGGACCCTGCGGTGGCCGATGTTGACCCTCGGCTCGCCGCGCAGCTCGGCCCAGATGACGAACGCGAGCACGCCGAACGTGGTGACCCTGATGCCGCCCGCGGTGCTGGCGCTGGCGCCGCCGATGAACATGAGGACGTCGCTGACCAGCAGGCTGGAGGTCTCCATCTGGCCGATGTCGACCGAGTTGAGCCCGGCCGAGCGGGTCATGGTCGAGGCGAAGAAGGCGGCCAGCAGCTTGCCGCCGTCGTCCAGCGGGCCGAACGTCCTGGGGTTGTCCCACTCGGCCACGAGCAGGAACAGCGTGCCGATCGCCAGCAGCATCAGCGAGATCCAGACGGTCAGCCTGGTCATGATGGACCACGAGCCGGGACGCCGCCAGGTGCGCATGAGCTCGAAGACCACCGGGAAGCCGAGCCCGCCGACGATGACGGCGGACGAGGCGGTCAGGCTGATCCACGGGTCGGCGACGAACCTGGTCAGGCTGTCGGGCCACAGGGCGAACCCGGCGTGGTTGAAGGCCATGATGCTGTGGAAGACGCCGTAGTAGGTGGCCTGGCCGAACGGCTCGCCGTACCCGATCATCCAGCGCCCGGCCAGGACGGCGGCGAAGACCGCCTCGCAGGTGAGGCTGAAGACGACCACGCGGCGCGCGATCGCGCGCACGTCGGCGACGCTCAGCATGCTGGTCTCGGCCTGGGCCAGCAGCCGGAAGCGCAGGCCCACGCGGCGGCCGACGAGCACGGCGAACAGGGTCGCGAACGTCATGATGCCGAGGCCGCCCACCTGCACGAGCCCGGCGATGACCACCTCGCCGAAGACCGACCAGTGCGACTGGGTGTCCACGATGGCCAGGCCGGTGACGGTGACCGCCGAGGTGGCGGTGAACAGCGCCTCGACCACGGTGGCGTCGGCGCCGACGGTGGAGATCGGCTGCATGAGCAGGAACGTCCCGGCGAGCACGAGCAGGCCGAAGGAGGTCACCACGACCTGGGCCGGGTGATGGAAGCGGGAAAGGACGGCGGCCGTCCAGCGGGCACGCCTGCTGAACGCCATCACGGCCGGCTTCTCGCCCCGTGTACGCCCGGCCGGCCTCCCGTCGCCACCATGGCGCCGATCCTAGCCACCTCCGCGGCCGCCGGGGCCGCGCCCCCTACCGCTGGGTGAGGCTGTCCCGGGACTCTTCCACGCCCGCGCCGCCGCGGCGCAGCAGCCTGATCACGTACGGCCCGGCCAGCACCGCCAGCACGATCACCCCGGCGGCCCTGGCCAGCCCGGCGTACCCGAGCCACGACACGACCGTCCCGGCGGCCAGCGCCCCGGCGGCGGCGGTCAGCTGCATGAGGAAGTCGGAGGCGCCCTGGGCCATCGGGCGGCGCGGCACCGGGATGGCCGTGGTCAGCACGATCGACCCGGCGATGAACCCGGCCGACCAGCCCGCGCCCAGCAGCACGAGCCCGGTCCCGACGACGAACGGCCCGTCGCCCGACTGCAGCACGACGGCCGCGGCCACCTGCAGCAGCAGTCCCGCCACCAGCAGCCGCCGGGGCCCGATGCGGTCGGCCAGCAGGCCGGCCAGCGGCCCCGGCAGGAACATCGCGGCCACGTGGAAGCTCACGACGACGCCGATCACCTGGAGGGTGGCGCCGTGGTGGTGCAGGTGGATGCCGGCCATGTTCATGAGCGCGATCATGACGGCGTGCACGGTCACCATGCCCACCAGGCCGTGCCGGGCGGCCGGGATGGCGAGGACGGTGCGCACCGCGGTCCGCAGGGGGACCCGTTCGGGCGCGGCGACCAGGCTGAGCGGGTCAGGGCGCAGCCCCAGCGCGACGACCAGCGCACCGGCGAAGAGCAGCACGCCGGTCACGACGAACAACCCGGTCATCGGCGGCAGTCCCGGGATGATCCGGTCGGCGAGCGGGATGAGCAGCGGCCCGGCCACTCCCCCGGCCAGCGAGGCCCACTGCAGCAGTCCGAGCGCCTGGCCCGGCCGTTCCGCCAGGTCGGTGGCGGCGAAGCGGGCCTGCAGCCCGGCCGCGATGCCGCCGCCGGCCAGCAGGCAGCCGGCCAGGACCAGGGGGAAGGCGTCAAGGTGGTGGCCGGGCACGATCAGCAGCACCCCGGCCCCGCTCAGCAGGGAGCCGGTGGCGATGCCGGCGCGGCGGCCGTGCCGTACCGCGAGGGCGGCCAGCACGATCGTGAACACCATCGCCCCGGAGGTGATGAGGGCCTGCGAGAGTCCCGCGAGCGTCTGCGATCCGGTCATCTGCTCGGCGAGCAGGGGCAGGACGGGGCTGAGGACGCCCATGACGATGGTGCCGATGACCTGGGAGAAGAGCAGGACGACGAGGGTTCGCCGCTGGACGAGCCTGATGTCGGTCATGTCGTCCATGCTGGGGTGTGGCGTGCCTTGCGGTATAGGCGCCTTATGGGGTGACGGTGGTGAGCTCCTCCGCGGGCCGGCGCAGGCGGCGGAAGGCGGGGACGAGGACGGGCAGGAGCAGCAGCCCCAGCGCCCCGGCGATCATGAAGGTGGGCCCGAAGCCGAGCGCTCCCGCGATCGCCCCCGCCAGGCCGCCGGCCGCCGCGTTGCCGAAGGCCTCGGCGCAGTAGAGCAGCGTGTAGTCGGTCCCGGCCTGGCCCTGGTTGGACAGGGCCATGAACAGGGCGTACACAGTGACCGCGGCGGACGTCACGAACAGATAGCCGAGCGCCTGGGCGACGATCGGGACCACGATGCCGTCGCCGGCCAGCAGGAGCCACGCGCCGAGCCCCAGCCACACCACCGCCGACAGCGCCAGCGCGGTGAACAGGTACCGGTGGAAGCCGAGCTTCACCGTCAGCCTGGGCGCGACCACGGCTCCGGCGATCGAGACGGCCGTGACGGCGGTCGCCGCCGTGACCGAGATCGTGGTGTACGAGGCCCCCTGATGGACCAGGAGGCTGCTGACCAGCCCGTAGCCCATCATGAGCGGCAGCTTGTAGGCCGCCGACAGGGCCAGCAGCCCCCAGGAGCCCTTGCGGCGCAGGAAGCGGCGGATGGAGGCGCGCTCGGCGGCGGGCTCCCCCGCGTCGGCGCCGAAGTGGGCGCGCGACAACCACAGCGGCGCCAGCCCGGCCAGGAGCATCAGGACCAGGCAGGCGACCGTGCCGGGCCAGCCGAGCAGCGCGTAGGCCAGCAGGGTGCCGCTGCCGCCCGCCACCAGGCCGACGGAGAACGCGCCGCCCTGCACGGCGTTGGCGCTGAGCCAGCCACGTCCGGCCAGCCGGGTGACGGCGAGGGCGTCGGTGGCGATGTCCTGGGTGGCGAACAGGATGTTCAGCACGAACAGTACGGCCAGCAGCCAGGTGAAGTCGCGCACCGGGTCGACCGCGAGCAGGACGGCGGCGGCGGGGACGGCGGCCAGCTGGCAGGTCAGCACCCAGCCCGCCCGGCGGCCCGCGCCCAGCCGCACCGGCGGCGTCCGGTTGTCGATCTGTGGCGCCCACAGGAACTTCAGCGCCCACGGCATGATGAGTACGCCCAGCATGCCTAACTGGCCGAGCCCGACGCCGGCGCCGTACAGGATCGCGGGCAGGGCGACGAGGGAGAAGCCCACGGGCACGCCCTGGGCGAAGTAGAGGCCGGCCAGGACGGGCAGCAGTCGGTTCACGTGGTCTCCATGACGGCGTTCAGCAGGCTCATGCCCAGGGGCAGCTCGGTGACGTACTCGATGGTCAGCCCGGCCTGGCCGAGCAGGGCGCGGTATTCGGGCAGGGTGCGTTCGCGGCCGTCGGTCATGACCATCATGTGGAGGTCGAAGGCGGCGGGCAGCAGGGCGTCGGCGCCGGCCACGCGCTCGATGACGAGCAGCCGGGCGCCGGGGGGCATGGCCTTGGCACAATTCGCGAGGATGGCGGCGCACTGCTCGTCGTCCCAGTCGTGCAGAACGCGGGAGAGCATGTAGACGTCGCCGCCGTCGGGCACGGCGGCGAACAGGTCGCCGGCCACCAGTTCGCAGCGCTCCAGCAGGCCCTCCAGGTGCGGCCCGGCCGTGGCGATCACCTCGGGCACGTCGAACAGCACGCCGCGGGCCTGCGGTACGGCGCGCAGGACCTCGGCCAGCAGGGCGCCGGTGCCTCCCGCCAGGTCGACCACGGTGCGGGCGCCGGTGAAGTCGTGCTTCTCCGGGACGCGGCGGAAGTACAGGGTCCCGGCCGCCATGCCGGCGTTGAACTCGGCCGCCTTGTCCGGCTCGTCGGCCAGGTAGTCGAAGACGGGCCGGCCGTACACGTGGTGGAAGCCCTGCTCGCCGGTGACGACGTTGCTCTCCAGCGCGGCCCAGGACGCGGTGAAGTGGTCCGAGGCGTACAGGGCGGCCAGCGGGCCCAGCTGGTCACGGCGCAGCAGGGCGCCCATCTCGGTCAGCGCGAAGCGCTCGCCGCGCCCCTCCAGGATCCCTGCCGCCGCCAGCAGGCGCAGCAGCCGGGTGAGGGCACCTGGGTGCACCTCCAGGTCCTCGGCCAGGTCCGCGGCGGTGCGCGGGCCACCGGCCAGCGCGTCGGGGATGCCGAGCCTGGCCGCGACGTTGGTCGCCTGCGCCACCCACCCGCCGGTGAGAATGCGCATGAGCTCGTTCTCGATCATGGTGGTGCTCCTCAAGGAGTGGACGGCGGCGCGGCGGCGAGCACGGCCCGCATGACGTCCTCCCGCCGGTCCTGCAGGTAGAAGTGGTCGCCGGGCAGGGTGCGCAGGGTGAAGCCGCCGCTGGTCAGCTCGGCCCAGCGCGCGGCCTGCCCGGCGCTCACCTCGGGATCGTCCGCCCCGACGAGGGCGAGGACGGGGCAGTCGAGCGGGGTGTCGTGGCGGTGCCGGTAGGTCTCCTCCAGCCGGTAGTCGTTCCGTACGGCCGGCAACACCAGCTCCCTGATCACCGGATCCTCCAGCAGTTCCGGGTCGGAGCCGCCGAGCCTGCCCAGCTCGGCGGCCAGCTCGTCGTCGGAGCCCAGGTGGGCGCTGACGGCCACCCGTTCGTGGGCGGCGTGCCGTCCGGAGACGACGAGGGCGGCGACGCCGCGGCCGCGGGCGCGCAGCTCGTGGGCGCTCTCATAGGCGATGAGCGCGCCGAGGCTGTGCCCGAAGAGCACGGCGGGCCGGTCGAGCAGCGGTGTCATCGCCTCGGCGACCTGCTTGGCCAGCAGGGCGACGCTCTCGGCGAACGGCTCGCCGGACCGGTCGGCCCGGCCCGGGTACTGCACCGCGCGCACCTCGCTTCCGGGCGCGCCGCGATGCCAGAGGCGGAAGAAGGCGGCGCTGCCTCCGGCGTGCGGGAAGCAGAACACGCGCAGCGCGGCGCCGGGCCGGACCTCGTAGCAGTGGAAGGGGCTCATGCGATCTCCTCGGCGGCCAGCGGCCTGGGCGGTTCCTGCGTGAGCAGGTCGGGGCGGCCGATGGTCCTGGTCAGGTCGAGCCAGGCTCGGCCCAGCGCCAGGTGGTACTGGCCCTGGCTCAGGGGGTCGCCGTCGCCGGTGACGGCGTCGTGCAGGCCGGCCAGCGCCCGCCGTACGCCCTCGGGCCACAGGCGGGTGACGATCTCGCGGAAGGCGGGCGCCTCGGCCGGCCCGAGCACGGTGGCGCTGGGCAGCTCCAGGCCGGGGCCGCCGGTGGCGAAGCGGCCGTCGTCCTCGCGGCCGACGTACATGCGGGGGCTCCACACCAGCGGGCCGTGGGTGTTGACCAGCGTGAGGCTGCCGCCCTCGGCGCCGAGCGTGATGCGGTGCAGCAGGTGCAGGTGGGCGTCGGGGTCGTTGGGGGCGATCTGGTTCTGCACGCGCAGCGTGAGCGGCACGCCGCCGAAGCTGCCGCTCACGCTGGTGAACGGCGCGCCGGCCGCGGCCGCGGCGAACGACCAGGGGCGCGGCGAGCCGAGCGCCTGCCCGAGGATGTCGAGCAGGGCGTAGGCGACGTGGACGCTGCAGGCCGCGTCCACGTACAGCGGCCGCTGGAGGGCGCGCAGCCGGCGGGCGGCCTCGACGAAGCGGCGGACCGGCTCCAGGTGCGGGTAGAGGGTGTTGAGGTGGTGCACGACCCCGGCCGACCTGGCGGTGCGCAGCACGCGGGCCAGTTCGTCGGGGTGCACGGGATGCTCCTGGAGCACGTGCACGCCGTGCTCCAGCAGCGCCGCGGTCAGTTCCGTGCCGTCGCCGCCGACGACGCCCGAGCGCACGACGACGCAGGCGGCGTCGGCCACCTCGGGAACCTGGTCGGGGCGGGTCAGCAGCGGGACGCCGTGCTCGCGGGCGCGGGCGGCCGACCTGGCGCTGCCCTTGGCCAGGATGCCGGTCAGCTCGAACGGCCCCTCGCGCAGCGCGTCCAGGTAGACCTGGCCGAACGTGGTGCCGCAGACCACGATCCGCTTCACAGCTCGCCCTCCTCGATCGGCGGAGCGTGCGGGTCCAGGGGCGCGACCGTCGTGCTCAGCTCGGCCTGGGCCACGGGCGCGATCGCGCTGAGCACGGCCGCGGGATCGAGCACGTCTGCCGCGTAGTGCGTGCCCGGTCCCGGCCCGCTGGCCAGGACCGTGCGCGCCGCGTGTGCCGCGACGGCCGCGGTGAGCGCGGAGGTGTCCGTGGTGCGCAGGGCGAGAGTACGGATGCCCCCCTGAGCATCACTCCCTTGAAAAAGCATGACATAGTACGGCGTACGTCCCGCAAGTTCGAGAGCCGCGGCCCGCTCCAGGTCGGCGGCCGATCCCTGCGCGAGGGCCAGCACCCGCTCCCGCGAGGTCACGGTGTACCAGCGCGACTCCCCCACCCCGAGCCGGCGCGCCACCCGCTCCGCCTCGGTGGTCAGGTAGGGGTGCAGGTTCACCCGCTCGGGAAAGTACGGCAGCTCCACCTGCTCGGCCGGGCTCAGCGCCCGCGAGACCCGCACGCCGCCGCGCCAGGCGGCCAGCGCCTCCCCGTACCCGCCGGACAGCAGGACGTCCTCGGCCGCGGCCGGGGTGAGGCGGTCGCGGCCGCCGGTGAAGACGTCCAGGCGGGCGGCCGTGCCCGGCTCGGCCACCAGGCGCGGGAGCAGGCCGGACAGGCCGGGCAGCATCCCGGCGGAGACGATCGCGGTGCGGCCGGCCGTACCGGATCGGGTGAGCAGGTCGTGCAGCGGGTCGTCGCCGGCGGCGTCGACGTAGTCCGCGCCCGCGGCGAAGGCGGCCCGCGCGACGCGGTCGCCCAGCCGGTGCGAGGGGCCCGCGCAGTTGACCACGACGCGGCAGCCCGCGCAGAAGGCGGCCAGCGCGTCAGGGTCGTAGGCGTCGGTGCCGCCCGACCTGCTGCCCCGGCGCACCTCGTGCTCCTCCAGCGGCGCGGCGACCGTGTGCTCCTCCGGCAGGGCGGCGACCGTGTGCTCCTCCAGCAGGGCGGCGACCGTGCGGCCGACGGCGCCCGAGGCGCCCAGGACGCCGATCACCGGGTGATCCTGCGGGCGACGGCGGCGGCGTGGGCGGGGTCGAGGCAGGTGAAGTGGTCGCCGTCGACGTCCTCGACGGTCAGGCGGCCCAGGCACAGCTCGCGCCAGAAGGCGGTCATGTCGTCCTGCAGCGTCGGCACCAGGTTCGTGACGCCGCGCTGGCGCAGGAAGGTCAGGTCGCCCGCGTACGGCTCGGGGTCGTAGCGGGTGACCGCGGCGAAGCTCTGGCGGAAGACGCGCAGCGCGCCGTCCACGTCCGTGCCCGCCTCGCGGGACAGGGCGGCCACGCGCTCCTCGCGGGGCGTGGTGGCCAGGGCGGCGAAGGCGCGGCCGGTCTGTCCGTCCAGTCCGGCCAGCGCGCCCTGCCCGACCAGGCCGGGCGAGCCGGCCAGCACCTCGCGCAGGGCTCCGGCCAGGTCGAGTGGCGGATAGCCCAGGCGGGCCGGGTCGATGCCGCTGGCCTGCGCGAAGCCGTACTCGATCATGAGATCGTCCTCGACGCGGTAGGGGAAGCGGGAGCTGCTGATCACGGTGAGCCGCTCGACGCGCGCGCCGCTCTCGGTGAGGTGGCGGGCCAGCTCGGTGGCGATCAGGCCGCCCATGCAGTAGCCGATCACCTCGAAGCGGGTGGCGCCCTCCTTGAGCAGGTGGCGGGCGTAGGTGGCGGCGAGCGTCCCGACCGCGGTGGCCGGGTCCAGTTCCAGGTATCCGGCCAGGTCGGCGACGGCGAGACCGACGAGGGGCGCGCCGTCGCCGAGTTCGCGGATCAGCGCGCGGTAGGGGGCCAGCGTGCCGGAGCCGTCGTGGACCAGCACGCGGGTCGCGCCGCTCCCCTCGGCCAGCCTGACCAGCGGCGAGGCCGCCGTCGTGCCGCGCTCCCGATCCTCCTGCTCCTCCCTCAGGTGTACGGCGAGCGCCGCCACGGTCGGCTGGTTGATGAGCCGCCTGACCAGGCTGTCCCAGTAGAGGCCGGGCGCCAGCGTCTCCCTGATTCGCCCGGCCAGCTTGGTGACCAGCAGCGAGTCGCCGCCGAGCAGGAAGAAGTCCTGGTCGCGGCCGACCTCGGGCAGGCCGAGCACCTCCGCCCACAGGGTGGCGAGGCCGCGCTCCAGCTCGTCGCGCGGCGCCTCGCCCGCGGTGGCCGACGGCCCGGCGCGGCCGGGCACGAGAGCGGCCAGCGCGGCCCGGTCGAGCTTGCCGTTGCCGGTCAGCGGCAGCGTGTCCACGATCTGGACGCCGGCCGGGATCATGTACTCGGGCAGCCGCTCGGCGAGGAAGGCCCGCAGCTCCGCCAGGTCGACCACGGCGCGGTCGGCCGGGAAGCGGGCGGCGAACACGCACTGCCCGAGCGCCGCCAGCGGCTCGTCCGGGCCGGGCAGGCAGGCGTAGGTGGTGGCACCCGCCTCCCGGAGCAGTGCCAGCCACTCCTCGCGGGTGGTGAACGTCCTGGGCCGCTCGTGCGGGTCCATGAGGAACTCCATCGAGGCCATGATCTGCGCGTGGTCGCGCGTGGTCTCGATGAACACCAGCCAGCCGCCCGGCGTGAGCAGTTCGCGGAAGCGGGCCAGGACCGCCGCCCGGTCGTGCGCGTTGTGCAGGACGTTCGCCGCCACCACGACCTCGAACGCGTTCGGCGCCAGCCCCTGCGCGCGGTGGTCGGCGTTCAGGTCGAAGAGCCCGTAACGGACCCACGGGTGCCCGGCGAAGCGCTCGGCCGCCTCGTCCAGGAAGAAGCGGGACAGGTCGGTGAACAGGTAGTCCACCTCGTGTCCTGCCAGCTCCGGGATGAGCTCGGCGCTGGTGCCGCCCACGCCCGCGCCCACCTCGAGCACGCGCAGCGCTCCCCTCCCGCGCTGCGCGTGCTCGCCGGCGAGGTGGCCGAGGACATGCCTGGCCACGCCGTTGACGTAGCGGCTCAGGACGTTGTCGCGGTAGGCGCCCTCGGCGGTGCGGGTGGCGGCCTCGGGGAAGAGCAGGTCCCTGGCCTCCAGCTCGCCCCTCATCAGCTCGGGCAGGCGGGCGGTGCCCTGCCGGAGGAAGGCGATCAGCTCGTCGCCGTAGTCGAGGTCCTTGGTGAGCTCCTCGACCCGCCGCCAGGCCGCGTCCAGGGAGGGCCCTTCGCGCAGGCGGTGGTAGCGGCCGGTCACCGGGTCCAGGTCCAGGCGGCCGCGCTCGTGCAGCGCGGCCAGCCAGCGCCGGATCAGCCCGTAGTGGCGGGGCACGACCCCGGCCCGCTCCAGCACCTCCTGCACGTCGTGCCCCGCGCCCTGCCCGCCGGCGTCACGGCCCGAGCCCTGCACGCCCGTGTCATGGCCCGAGCCCTGCACGCCCGTGTCATGGCCCGAGCCCTGATCGCCCGTGTCGTGGCCTGGGCCCTGGTCGCCGAACAGGCCGGCCGCGCGCAGCGCGGTGGCCATCGCGGTCATGGCGATCTCCTCCAGCGTGGCGGCCACCTCGACCACCGCGCCGGTGTCCACGCGCTCGGCGGCGGGTGGGGCGGGCAGCGGCGCCTGCTCGTCGTCCTGCTTGCCCACGGCCTGCGCGAACCCCAGCAGGCGGCGCTCCATCGGCCCGTCGCCGTCGGCGATGACGGCCGCGGCGGCCAGCGACGGGTGCGCCAGCAGCGCCGCCTCCACCTCGGCCAGCTCGATGCGGTGGCCACGCACCTTGACCTGGAGGTCCTCGCGGCCCAGGAACTCGATGTTCCCGTCGGGCCGGTAGCGGCCCAGGTCGCCGGTCCGGTAGAGGCGCTCGCCGCCGTGATAGATGAACCGCTCGGCCGTTCTCGCCTCGTCGCCCCGGTAGCCGAGCGCGAGTCCGGCGCCGCCGATGTACAGCTCGCCCGGCACCCAGTCGGGGCACGGGCGCATCGCCGGGTCGAGCACGTGGAAGCTCTGGTTGGCCAGCGGCCTGCCGTACGGGACGCTGGGCCAGCCCGGCGGTTCGCCGTCGATCGGGTGGAAGATCGACCAGACGGCCGCCTCGGTGGCGCCGCCCAGGCTGACGAGGCGGAATCCGGGCAGCCTGCCGCGTACGAGGCCGGGCAGGGTGAGCGGGATCCAGTCGCCGGACAGCAGCCCGAGCCTCAGGGACGGCAGGTCGAGCGCGGGCTCGGCGTCCAGGTAGTGCTGGAGCATCTGGAGCTGGGCGGGCACCGAGTTCCACACGGTGACGCCGTGCTCGGCGACGCAGGCGGCCCAGTGCGCGGGGTCTCCCCTGCGGGCCGGGTCGGGCAGTACGAGGGCGGCGCCGGTGGCCAGCGTGCCGAAGACGTCGTAGACGGACAGGTCGAAGCCGAGGGCGGCCAGGCCCAGGACGCGGTCGTCCTCGTGGACGCCGAAGCGGGCGGTGATGTCGTCGAGGGTGTTGCGGGCGGCCCGGTGGCTGACCACGACGCCCTTGGGCGTGCCGGTGGAGCCGGAGGTGTAGATCACGTAGGCGGCGTCGTCGGGATCTCCCGGGATGTTCGCGACGGCGCCGGTGTCCGCGACAGCGCCGCTGTCCGCCGCGGCGCCGGTATCCGCGGTGACGCCGGTACTCGCAGTGACGCCCGTGTCCACAGTGACGCCGCTGTCCGCAGTGACGCCGCTGTCCGCGGTGGCGCCGGTGTTCGCGGGCGGGGCGGTGTTCGCGGGCGGGGCGGTGGGGAGCAGGACGAGGCGGGCTCCGGCGTCGGCGAGGATCCGGTCGCGGCGGGCCTGGGGCTGGGTGGTGTCGAGGGGCAGGTAGACGCCGCCCGCCAGGAGTGTGCCGATGACGGCGGCCACCTGCTCGACGCCCTTGTCCATGGCCACCGCGACGGTCTCGCCCGGTGTCAGGCCGCGTTCCCTCAGCGCCCCGGCCACCTCGGCGGCCCTGCGCAGCAGTTCACCATAGGTCACCCGCTCCGCCGGAGTGATCACGGCGATTCTGCCGGGCTCCCGGGCGGCCTGGCGGAGGAACGGCTCGTGGAGCAGGCCCTCGGGCAGCGGGGCGGCGGTGGCGTTCGCCTCGTCCCGCCGTCGGCGCTGGGCCGGGGGCAGGTCCACGGGCGAGTACGCCGCCCAGGTCTCCGGCTCGGCCAGCCGCGGCAGCAGGCCGGTGAACGCGGCGAACATGTCGTCCACCACCCCGTCCGGCAGGATCCCCTCACGGACGTCCCAGTTGACCAGCAGTTCGCCCCGGTGCTCCTTGACCTGGCAGTCGATCCACACCTGAGGCGTCTGGCTGATGCCGTAGCCGGGCCGCCCGCGCTCCGCCTCGTCCTGGCCGAGCCCGATGGCGCTGGTGAACACGACCGGCATGAGGCTGGCGGCCCGTCCCCGCCGCCTGGCCAGCTCCCTGATCACATCGATGCCGGTGTGCCGCCGGTGCTCCAGGTCGTCGAAGAGCTGCCGGCCGACGGCCCTGGCGCGCTCGCCGAACGCGGCGCCGGGCGTGGTGTCGACGGCCAGGAGGTTGAGCGAGGTGAAGTCGCCGACCACCCCGCCGATGCCGGGGTGCAGCTCGGGCCGGTCGAGCAGGGTGAGGTTGAGCGTGAAGCGCGGACGGCGGCTCCACCGGCCGACGACCTCGGCGTAGGCGGCCAGGACGGCCTGCGACGCCGTGACCCCCTGCCCGGAGGCCCGCTCCCGCACCGCCGCCCAGTCCTCGGCCCCGACCACGCTCTCCCACCGCCGGAACCGCCCGGGCGCACCGTTCAGCGCGGGCAGTTCGGGCGCGGCGGGCAGGTCGTCCAGCCGGGCCTGCCAGTAGGCGCGATCACGCTCGTAGCGGGTGCTCTCCCGCCGCGCCCGCAACGCCAGCACACAGTCACGGAAACTCACCGGTACGGCGGGCAGCGCCGCCTCCGGATCATCATGCAACCCCTGAAACTCCCTCAAGAGCACCTGAATGCTGACATAGTCCGAAATAAGAAGATCAATAGAGGCGTGCAGGACCGCGCCCTCATCCGTCAGCGTGATCCGCAGCTCGAACAGCGGCCACGCCCCCGCCGGGTAGACGGTGTGCCCCATCTCCTCGCGGATCGCCGCGATCGCCGCCCCGGGATCAACCCCGCGCAGATCCGTCACCCGGATCTCGTAGCCGGGCACCTCCGGCAGCACCTGCTGGTAGCCGTCGGCGTGCACCACGGCCCGCAGCATGTCGTGCCGCTCGATCAGTGCCCGCCACGCCGCCTGCGCCCGCACCGGGTCCAGCTCGGCGAAGGTGACCTCCACGTACCCGTGACAGGCGACCCCGCCGAACCCGAACGCGTCGTTGCGCCCCAGCAGGTAAGCCTGCTGCACGTCCGTCAGCGGGAACGGCTCGAAGCGTCCCGCCGGATCGGCCGTCAGCACCTCCGCCGCGGCCTCGCGCCGCAGGACCTCCAGGATCTCCCCCTTGACGGCCTGCACCGCCGCGCGCCGCTCGGGCGTCAGCGCGCCCTTCGGCGCGCGGAACCGCAGCCGCCCGTCGTCCTCCCACAGCCTGATCCCCGCCGTCTCCAGCTCCGTGATCAGCTCCTGTACGGCAGGCGCCCCGTTCCCGGCGTCCCCACCTCGCAATGCGTCTCCCCCGTTCCCGGCGTCCCCACCTCGCAAAGCGTCTCCCCCGTTCACGGCGTCCTCTCCTCTCACGGCGCCCCCACCTTTCACAGCGTCTCCCCCTCTCACGACGTCCCCTCCTCTCACGGCGTCCGCTCCTCTCACAGCGTCCCCTCCTCGATGTCGTCCATGGCCCGCGCGCACCCGGCGAGCGTCGGGTCGGCGAAGAAGCGCCGCAGCGGCACCTCCACGCCCAGCCGCTCGGCGGCGATCGCCGCCATCCGCGTGGCCAGCAGCGAGTCGCCGCCCAGCACGAAGAAGTTGTCCACGCGGTCCATGACGGGCGTGCCCAGCAGTTCCGCCCAGACGGCCGCCAGCTCCGCCTCCAGCCCGCCCCGCGGCACCCCCGCCTCGTGCCCGGCCGCCTCGTGCCCGGCCGCCTCGTGCCCGGCCGCCTCGTGCCCGGCCGGCGACGCCTCCGGCGGGGCGTCGCCGGCCGGACGGACATCCGCCGTGCCGGTGGCGTAGTGGGAGAGAGGGGCCGGTGCAGCGGCCCAGTCGGCGGTGGCCAGCCACTCCAGGACCCGCAGGTACGTGGTGAAGGCGGTGTCCAGGGCGCCGGGCGGGAAGAGGGACTCGACGGCGTCCCAGCGGACCAGGAGCTCGCCGTCCACCTCGCCCACCTGGCAGTCGAGCCACACCTGCGGCGTCTGCGAGACGCCCCACACCGGGCGGGCGAAGGACGGCCCGGAGGTCAGCGACGGGTCGGCGACGCCGAGCGTGCTGGTGAACACCACGGGCATGGTCATGGCCGCGGCGGCCGCCCGGCGGGCCAGTTCGCGCATGACCCACACGGCCGACACCTCGCCGTGCTCAAGCCCGCGCCACACCTCCTCCTGCAGCCCGCGCGCCCCCTCCAGCCAGCCGCCGCCCGCGCGGTGGGCGACCAGCATGAGCGAGGTGAAGTCGCCGAGGACCCGGTGGATGTGCGGGTGCGCCTCGCGCCGGTCGAACAGGGTCAGGTTCAGCGTCAGCTCGCGCTGCCCGCTCCACGCCCCCAGCACCTCGCCGAACGCCGCCGCCAGCACCGTGGACGGCGTCAGGTCGTGTCCCCGCGCCAGCCCGCCGACCAGCCGCCACAGCCGGGCGGGCAGCCGGGCCTCGCGGCGCGCGAACCTCGGCCGTTCCACTTCCTCCGGCCTACTCGCCAGCGGCAGGCGCGGCGCGGGCGGCAGGCCGGGCAGGCGGGCCGACCAGTAGTCCTTGGCCCGCTCGAAGACCTCGGGGTCGGGGTGCTGGGCGAGGAGGTAGTCGCGGAAGGTCACCTCGACCGGGGGCAGCTGGGCGCCGGGGTCGTGGTAGAGGCGGTCGAGCTCGCTGAGGAAGACCATGGTGCTGAGGGCGTCCATGGCGATGTTGTCGAAGCTGACGCCGAGCCGTACACCCTGCTCGTGGGTGACGGCGCGGGCGTCGAACAGCGGCCAGACGGCGGGGTCAAGGACCTGGTGGGACATGTGCTCGCGCAGCTCGTCCACGGAGTCCTCGCGCCTGATCGTGAAGCGCGGCACCTCGGGCAGGACACGCTGCAGGCCGTCGGCGTCGAAGACGACGCGCAGCATCGGGTGGCGGGCGATCAGGCGGTTCCAGGCCTCTTCCAGGCGGTCGAGGTCGATGTCGCCGTCGTACTCGGTGTAGAAGTGGCAGCCGACGCCGCCCAGGGTGAAGTGCCGCGCCCGGCCCAGCCAGTAGGCGCGCTGGACCTCGGTGGGCGGGAACGGGGTGTGGCGGTGCTCCTCGTCCGCGCGGATCTCGGGGGCGAGTGCCGCCGCGTCGCCGAGGGTGAGGGTGGCCGCGAAGGCGCTCAGGGTGGGGCGCTGGAACAGGACGCTGAGCTTGGCGTCGGCGATCCCGGCCGCGCGCAGGCGGGCGATCAGGCGGGTGGCCAGCAGGGAGTCGCCGCCCAGGGCGAAGAACCCGGAGTCCCTGTTCACCTCGGGCACCTCCAGGAGGTCGGCCCAGATCGCGGCGACCGTCTCCTCCACCTGACCTTCCGGAGCCCGCCCGCCGGCCTTCCCCTCCGGTGCCGGCCGGACCGCGAGGGCCGCCAGGGCTCCTCTGTCGACCTTGCCGTTGGCGGTCAGCGGGAGGCTCTCCACCACGGTGACGGCCGACGGGACGGAGTGGCCGGGCAGCAGTTGCGCCGCGTGGGCGCGCAGGTCCTCATCCGCCGGCGGGCTCCCGGCCGCCAGGGCGAAGGCGTGGAGGTGGCGGTGGGTGCGGGGGCCGGTGGCGACCGCGACGGCGCGGGCGACCCCCGGGTGCGACTCCAGGGCCGCCTCGACCTCGCCCAGCTCGATGCGGTGGCCGCGGATCTTGACCTGCTGGTCGGTCCGGCCCAGGAACTCCAGGGTGCCGTCGGGCCAGTAGCGGCCGAGGTCGCCGGTGCGGTACCAGCGTTCGCCGTCGTGTTCGACGAAGCGGGCGGCCGTGGTCTCGGGGTCGCCCCGGTAGGCGGTGGCCAGGCCCGCGCCGCCGATCCACAGCTCGCCTGGCACCCAGTCGGGGCGGTCGGCGCCGGTGGGGCCGGCGACGCGGTAGCGCTGGTTGCGCAGCGGCCGGCCGTACGGGATGGAGGTCCAGTGCGGCGGCACGTCGGTGACGTCGTGCGCGTTCGACCAGATGGCGGCCTCGGTGGCGCCGCCGAGGGCGACCAGGCGGCAGCGTCCGCCGCTCTGGGCGGCGAGGCGGCCGGGCAGGTCGAGGCCGACCCAGTCGCCGGAGACCAGCGCCAGGCGCAGCGACGGTGGGAGCTCGGGGGCGGTGACGAGCAGCATGTCCAGGAGGGTCGGCACGGTGTTCCAGAGGGTGACGCCGTGCTCGTCGCACAGGCGGGCCCAGGCCTGGGCGTCGCGGCGCTGGTCCTCCTCGACGAGCACGAGTGTGCCGCCCGCGCCGAGGACGCCGAACAGGTCGTAGACCGACAGGTCGAAGTCGAGGGCGGACAGGGCGAGCACCCGGTCGCCGGGGCCGACGCCGTAGCGCTCGCCGATGTCGGCGACGGTGTTCAGGGCCGCCCGGTGGGCGACCTCCACGCCCTTGGGCTCGCCGGTGGATCCGGAGGTGAAGATGACGTACGCGGACGACCCCGGATCCACCCGTACGGGCGCGGGCAGCGGGTCGGCGGGCGTGTGCGGCCAGGCGGCGTCGATGACGTGCGCGGCGGCCGACCGGGTGAGGATGCGCTCGCGGCGGGCGGGCGGCTGCTCGACGCCGACCGGCACGTACACGCCGCCCGCGGCCAGCACGCCGAGCACCGCCGCCACCTGCCCCGGCCCCTTGGGCAGGGTCACCGCCACCGCGTCGCCCGGCCGTACCCCCTGCGCGCGCAGCCGCCCGGCCACCAGCAGGGCGTCGGCGGCCAGCTCGCCGTAGGTGGCCGTGCCGAAGTCGCCGGCGAGGGCCGTGCGGGCGGGCTCGCGGGCGGCCCGCTCGAAGAACGCGTCGTGAAGCAGCCCCTCCGGTACGGCTCCCGCCGTGTCGTTGACCGCCCGCCGCACCCTCCGCTGGTCCTCCGGCAGCGGCAGGGGCGAAGGGACCGACCAGTCGGCCCGCGCCAGATGATCGAGCAACGCCCCATGGGCGCCGGACATGGCGTCGAGCACGCCGGGTGCGAACAGCTCCTCGACGGCGTCCCAGGCCAGGTGGAGCCCGTGGTCGTACTCGTTGATCTGGTGGTCCAGCCATACCTGCGGGGTCTGGGTGATCATCCAGCCGGGCTCGCCGAACGCCTCGCGCACCTCGGGCGCGATCAGCTCGGTGCCCAGGTTGCAGGCGAAGACGACGGGCGCCGCCGCCGGGCTGCCCCGCTTGGCCAGCTCGCGCAGCACGTCCACGCCGGAGTGCCCGGTGTGGCGGGCGTCGGCACGGAAGCGCCGCTGCAGGGCCCGCGCGCGGGCGGCGAACGACTCCCCTTCGGTGAGGTCGGCCTCCAGCAGGATGAGGTTGGTGAAGTCGGCCACCATGTGCGGCACGGACGGGTGCACGGTCTCGTCGCGGTCGAACAGCGGCACGTTCAGCAGGAAGCGCGGCTCGGCGCTCCATGCGGCCAGCACCTCGCTGTAGGCGGTGGCCAGGACCATGGCCGGGGTCAGGCCGTGCTCGCGTGCCTGCTCCTTGAGGAGTTTCCAGGTGTCGATGTCGAGCCAGCGTTCGCGGCGTACGAAGCGCGGCGCGGTGATCGCGGCCGGGTCGGTGGCGAGCGGGAGCTGGGGCGGGCCGGGCAGCTCGGCCAGGCGGGCTTGCCAGTAGAGGCGGTCGGGCTCCGGCGGCGCGGGCCTGGCGGCCAGGTAGCGGGGGAAGGAGCAGTCCAGGCCGGGCAGGTCGCGGCCGAGGTAGAGCCTGGCCAGGTCGCGCAGGAAGATCTGCAGGCCGAGCACGTCGGCGGCCAGGAAGTCGACCTCCACGTGGACCCGCGTGGCTCCGCCGGGCAGCAGCGACAGCCGTACGTCGAACAGCTCGCCGCGCGCGGCGTCGAAGCGGCGGTGCGACAGCTCCGCGCGCACGCTCGCGGCCCCGGAGGAGTAGACGGTCAGTCCCGGCCAGGCGCCGGTCTCGGTGATCTGCTGGGTGCCGTCGTCGTGGAAGACCGCGCGCAGCATCCCGTGGCGGCGCACGAGCGCGCGCACGGCCGCCTCCAGCCGCTCCGGCTCGACGTCACGGCCGTCGAACTCGAGGTAGGCGTGGCAGCCCACGCCGCCGAGCACCTGCCCGTCGGCCCGCCCGATCGCGTACGCGAGCTGGACGGGCGTCAGCGGGAACGGCGCGCCCTCGTCCACGGGCGGGGCGGCGGCGGCCGGCGGCGCGCTCAGGCGGGTGGAGACCAGGGCCCACCAGGCGGCCAGCGTGGTCTCCCCGGCCAGGTCGGCGAAGGCGATGCGGGCGCCGGCCCGCCGCCACCGGCCGGCCAGCCGCATGGCGCGCAACGAGTCCAGGCCGAGGCCGATCAGGTCGGCGTCGTCGGAGATGACGGAGGGGGAGATGTCGAGCTGCGCCGCGATGTCGGCACGCATGGACTCCAAAGACAGCACAGATTTCCCTTATCGGTCAGCTTGCCGGGCCACCGCGACAATAGTTAGGTAACCCTTGCCTAATCAAGACTCCCTGTAACAAAATCGGGAACCCCGTAGACATCGGGCGAGAGGACGGGTTCTGTGCTGGACGGGTGCGTGCCCTGGCCGGAGGAGTTCGCGGAGCGATACCGCGCCGCCGGGTACTGGAAAGACGAGACGCTGGGCGAGATGTTGCGCGCCCGGGCGCGCGAGCGCGGCGAGCGGCCCGCCCTGGTCGTGGGACAGGAGAGATACACCTACGCGGAGCTTGACGCCCGGGCCGACCGGGTCGCGGCCGGACTGCTCGCGCTGGGCATCGGACCGGGCGACCGGGTCGTGGTCCAGCTGCCCAACACCGCCGGCTTCGTCGCGCTGATCTTCGGGCTGTTCCGGCTCGGCGCGCTGCCGGTGTTCGCGCTGCCCGCCCATCGCTCCAGCGAGATCGGGTACTTCTGCGCGTTCACCGGCGCGGCCGCGTACGTCATCCCCGACGAGCCCGAGTACCGCGAGCTCGCCGAGGAGGTCCGCGCGGACCTGCCCGAGCTCAGGCACGTGCTGACCGCGATCCCGGAGGCCGACCCGGTCGAGCTGCCCCGGCCCGACCCGGCGGACGTGGCGCTGTTCCTGCTGTCGGGCGGCACCACGGGCGTGCCCAAGCTGGTCCCCCGCACCCACCAGGAGTGGGCCTACAGCGGGCGGGCCGTGGCCGAGGCCTGTGACTACGACGCGAGCACGGTTCACCTGGTGAGCCTGCCGCTGGGCCACAACTGGCCGCTGACCCACGGGCTGCTGGCCACCATCCACGCCGGCGGCACGCTCGTGCTGGCCTCCGGGCCGAGCCCCGACGAGACGTTCCCGCTGGTCGAGCGGGAGGGCGTGACCGAGACCGGGCTCGTGCCCGGCGTCGCGCTGCTCTGGATGGAGGCTGCCGAGTGGGGCGAGCACGACCTGTCGAGCCTGCGGCGGGTCACGATCGGCGGCTCCAAGCTGAGCGACGAGCTGGCCACCCGGGTCGAGCCCGCGCTCGGCTGCCGCCTGCAGCAGGCGTTCGGCATGGCCGAGGGGTTGTGCGGCTTCCACCGGCCCGCCGATCCGCCCGAGGTGGTGCTGGTCAGCCAGGGGCTGCCGGTCTCGCCGGCCGACGAGACGCGCGTGGTCGACGAGGATGACCGGGACGTGCCGCCGGGCGAGATCGGGCAGCTGCTGGCCCGCGGTCCCTACACGATCCGCGGCTACTACCGCTCCCCCGAGCACAACGCGCAGTCCTTCACCTCCGACGGCTTCTACCGCACCGGCGACCTGGTCCGCCTGCTGCCCACCGGCCACGTGGTCTTCGAGGGCCGGGTGAAGGACCAGATCAACCGCGGCGGCGACAAGATCGCGGCCGAGGAGGTCGAGAACCACCTGCTCGCCCACCCGAAGGTCCGCCAGGTCGCGCTGGTCGGCGTGCCCGACGAGGTGCTCGGCGAGCGCGGCTGCGCCTGCGTGGTGCCGCGCGGCGAACCGCCGACGCTGGCGGAGCTGGCCGCGTTCCTGCACGAGCGCGGGCTGGCCGCCTTCAAGGTGCCCGACCGGCTGTGGATCCTGGCGGAGTTCCCCCTCACCCCTCTCGGCAAGGTCAGCAAGAAGGCCCTGACCGCCATGGTCACCTGATGCACGCCGGATTCGAGGAGGTCTGCGCCAAGGCCGCGGCCGAGGCCAGGAACGCCGGGCACCCCGTCCTGGCGCTGTGGCGCGAGGAGATCGAGCGGGTGGAGCCGCTGCTGCCGTCCGCGCCGTCGCGCAGCACGTTCTTCTGGTCCTCGGGGGACCTCACGGTCCTGGCCATGGACCGCGCGATCGCCTTCCCCGCCGAGGGCCGGAACCGCTTCGCCGAGGTGCGCCAGGCGTGGGAGCGGGCCGCGCGCACGATGGTCAGCGGCGGCCCCGGCGATCGCGCCACGCCCGCGCTGGTGGGCGCGTTCTCCTTCGGCGAAGGCCCCGGCTCGCTGATGTGGGTGCCGCGCGTGCTGGTCGCGCAGCGCGCCCACGGCCCGGCCACGCTGTGCCTGGCCGCCCGCGCCGACCCGGTCCACGGCGTCGAGGACGATGCCGCCCGTACGGCCTGGCGCGCCGTCAGCTGGCTGGCCGGCACCGTCGTACGGCCCTGCCCGCCGCTCCCGGTCACCGGCGCCGCCATCGAGGAGCTGCCCACGGCCGAGGAGTGGAAGGCGATGGTGGCGCGGGCCGTCGGCCACATCGAGGCGGGCCGGTTCAGCAAGGTCGTGCTCGCCCGCCGGCTGCGGGTACGCCTGCCGTACCCGCCGGATCTGGGCGGGCTGCTGCACACGCTCGTCGGCGCCCAGCCCGGCACGACCGTCTTCGCGGCCGGGACCGGCACGCGGACCTTCGCCGGAGCCACCCCCGAGCGGCTGGTGGCGGTGCGCGGCGGGTGGGCGGAGACGATGAGCCTGGCCGCCACGCTGCCGCGCGGGAGCACCGGCGGCGACGACGCCCGGCTGCGCGCGGAGCTGCTCGGCGACGCCAAGTGCCGGCGCGAGCAGGCCATCGTCACCGACATGCTGCGCGGCGCGCTGTCGGAGGTGTGCCATGAGGTGGAGGCGCCGGACGAGCCGGAGGTGCTCGACCTGCCGCACGTACGGCACCTGCACAGCCGGGTGCGCGGCCGGATCGCCGACCCGGAGACGACCGGCGTGCTCGACCTCGTGGAGCGGCTGCATCCGACGCCCGCCGTCGGCGGCCACCCCCGCGCGGAGGCGCTCGGCTGGCTGCGCGCGGCCGAGCGGTTCGACCGGGGCTGGTACGCCGGCCCGATCGGCTGGGTGAACGCCGACCACGAGGGCGACTTCGCGGTCGCGCTCCGCTCGGCGCTGCTCGACGGCAGCGTCGCGACCCTCTTCGCCGGCTGCGGCATCGTCGCCGGATCCGACCCGGAGCGGGAGCTGGCCGAGACGTGGCTGAAGTTCCGGCCCATGCTGTCCGCTCTCCTCAACGACCAGGGAGGCCCCCGATGAGCGATCGCGCGGCGCTGATGGAGCTGATGGCGCCGATCCGCGGCCGGGTGGTGGTGGCGTCGGCGCTGCAGGTGGTGTACGCGGTGTCGGCGCTGGTGCCGTTCGTGTGCGTGGCGGAGCTGGCCAGGGAACTGCTGGCGCCGGGCCCGCCCGACGGCGCACGCGTCTGGGCCATCGCGGCGGTGGCGATCGGCGGCCTGCTGGTGCGCTTCCTCGCCTTCGGCGCGGCCGGCGCGATCATGCACTTCGCCGACGCCGACCTGCAGCTGCACCTGCGCAGGCGGATGGCCGCGCACCTGGCCAGGGTGCCGCTCGGCTGGTTCACCGACCGCAACTCCGGCCAGGTCAAGAAGGCCGTGCAGGACGATGTCAGGGAGATGCACCACCTGGTCGCGCACGCGCTGCTCGACCTGCTGGCGGCCGTGGTGACGCCGCTGGCGGCGCTGGCGTACCTGCTGACCGTGGACTGGCGGCTCACGCTGGTGACGCTGCTGCCGGTGCCGCTGTTCGCGGTGGCCTTCGCGGTGATGATGCGCGGGTTCGGCGAGCAGATGAGCCGCTGGGCGGAGGCGAACGAGCGGATCAACGCGGCGGTCGTCGAGTTCGTGCGCGGCATCGCGGTGATCAAGACGTTCGGGCAGACCCAGCGCTCCTACCGGCGCTTCGCCGAGGCGGTGGACGACTTCGCCGACTTCTTCGGTGCCTGGGTACGGCCGATGCTGCGGCTCAGCGGGCTCAGCATGGCGCTGATCTCGCCGCCGACGATGCTGCTCGTCGTGCTGGCCGGCGGCGCGCTGTTCGTCTCGCAGGGCTGGCTGGCCGCGCCGGACGTGCTGCCGTTCGCGCTGGTCGGCGTGGGGCTGACCGCGCCGTTCCTGACGCTCGACATGGGCTCGATGCGGCTGCGCAGAGCGGCGGAGTCGGCCGGGAAGGTCGCCGCGCTGCTGGACAGCCCGGTCCTGCCCGAGCCCGAGGAGCCGGTCGCGCCGCAGGGCCACCGGGTGGAGTTCCGCGGCGTGGGCTTCTCCTACGACGGCCAGACGCAGGTGCTGCGCGAGATCGACCTGGTCATGGAGCCGGGCACGGTCACCGCGCTGGTCGGCCCGTCGGGGTCGGGCAAGTCGACGCTGGCCAAGCTGCTGCCCCGCTTCCATGACGTCACCGAGGGCGCCGTCCTCATCGGCGGGCGGGACGTGCGGGCGATCGGCTCCGACCAGCTCTACCGGCACGTGGGCTTCGTCTTCCAGGAGGTGCAGTTGCTGCGCGCCCCCGTCGCCGCCAACATCGCGCTCGGCCGCCCCGGCGCGAGCGCGGAGGAGATCGAGCGGGCGGCCAGGGCGGCGCAGATCCACGATCGCGTCCTGGCCCTGCCGCGCGGCTACGACTCGGTGATCGGCGAGGACGCCCACCTGTCCGGCGGCGAGGCCCAGCGGGTCTCGATCGCCCGCGCGCTGCTGGCCGACGCGCCCATCCTGGTGCTCGACGAGGCCACCGCGTTCGCCGACCCCGAGTCGGAGTCGGCCATCCAGGACGCCCTGTCGACCCTGGTCGCCGGGCGCACGCTCCTGGTCATCGCGCACCGGCTGTCCACGATCACCGCGGCGGACCAGATCCTCGTGCTCGACGGCGGCGCCGTGGGCGAGCGCGGGACGCACGCGGACCTGCTGGCACGGGGCGGACCCTACGCCCGCCAATGGGCCGCCTACGCCCGCGCGAGCGAACGCGACTGGACCCACGACGAGGAGGTCGTCCGATGATCCGCAGCCTCACCGCCCTCCTGGGCGCGCGCTTCCGCCGGCAGCTCGCCATCACCGCCGTCTACGCCGTCCTGCAAGGGCTGACGTTCGCGCTGCTCGTACCGGTCCTGCGGGCGCTGCTCGGCGGGCAGTCCGCGACGGGCTGGCTGGCCGTCTTCGCCGCCGTCGTCGCCGCCACCGCCGTCGCGCACTACATCCAGTCACGGTACGGCTACGCCGTCGGTCTGTCGGCCATGCGCGGCCTGTTCCACCGCATCGGCGATCACGTGGCCACGCTGCCGGTCGGCTGGTTCAGCGGCGACCGCGTGGGCCGGCTCGGGCAACTGGCGGGCAAGGGCGTCATGGACGTCATGAGCGTGCCCGCCCACCTCATGCAGGTGCTGGTGACCGCGGTCGTCACGCCGGCGACCGTACTGGTCTGCATGCTCTTCTTCGACTGGCGGCTGGCCCTGGCCGCCCTGGCCACGGCGCCGCTGATCTGGCTGGCCTTCCGCTGGACGGCCGCGCTCGTGCAGCGCAACGACGCCGCCATGCACGACGCCGCCGCCGAGGCGGGGGACCGGGTCGTGGAGTTCGCCCAGCAGCAGGCTGTGCTGCGCGCCTTCGGCCGTACCAGCGAGGGCTTCGAACTGCTGGACCAGGCGCTGTCGCGGCAGCGCACCGCGCTGCGCAGGCTGCTCGGCACCGCGCTGCCCGGGCTCGGCGCGGTCGCGCTGTCGGTGCAGCTCGCCTTCACCGTCACGCTGATCGCCGGGTGCGCGCTCGCGCTCGGCGGCTCGGTGGACGTACCGGAACTGGCCGGGGTGCTCGTCCTCGCCGTGCGCTTCACCGAGCCGCTGCTGGCCGCGGCGGACGTGGGCGCCGAGCTGCGGCTGGCGCGGGGCAGCCTCGCGCGCGTCAACGAGCTCCTGGACACGCCCGCGCTGCCCGAGCCCGGCTCGCCGAAGGAGCCCGCCGTACCGTCGGTGGAGCTGGAGGACGTCGGCTTCTCCTACGGCGACGCGCCCGTCCTGCACGAGGTCTCCTTCACCGTGGCCCCCGGCACCATGACCGCGCTCGTCGGCCCGTCCGGCTCGGGCAAGACCACGCTCACCCGGCTCATCGCCCGCTTCTGGGACACCGGCTCCGGAACCGTGCGCGTCGGCGGCCAGGACGTGCGCGAGCTGTCCACCGAGCGGCTCATGGGCATGGTCTCCATGGTGTTCCAGGACGTCTACCTCTTCGAGGGCAGCGTCGAGGACAACATCCGCCTCGGCCGCCCCGCCGCCACCGACGAGGAAGTACGCGCGGCAGGGCGGGCGGCGCGCGTGGACGAGATCGTCGAGCGGCTGCCCGGCGGCTGGCAGACCCGGGTCGGCGAGGGCGGCGCCACCCTGTCGGGAGGCGAACGCCAGCGTGTCTCCATCGCCCGCGCCCTGCTCAAGGACGCCCCGATCGTGCTGCTCGACGAGGCCACCGCCGCGCTCGACCCCGAGAACGAGGCGGCGCTCGTCGACGCCCTGTCGGCGCTGGCCCGCGAGCGCACGCTGCTCGTCATCGCGCACCGGCTGCAGACGATCGCGCGCGCCGACCAGATCGTGGTCCTGGAGGCCGGGCGGGTGGCCGAACTCGGCACCCACGACGAACTGCTCGCGCGCGAGGGGCGCTACGCGGCGTTCTGGCGGGAACGGTCGCGGGCACAGGGGTGGAGGCTGGCCGGGCGGGCGTAGGGGTGGAGGCCGGCCGGGCGGGCGTAGGGGACAATGGGCCCATGGCCGAGGAACGACCCCAGTGGCGGGTACTCGGCCGCCCCCGCGGGCGGCCGCCCCGCATCACGCGCCCGGCCATCGCCGACGCCGCCCTGGCCGTCGGCTTCGACAACCTGACGCTGGCCACCGTGGGCGAGCGCCTGCACGTCAGCCACTCCGCCCTCTACCGGCACGTGACCGACCGGCAGGAGCTCGTCATCCTGGCCATCGACCGGGCCATGCAGCGCGCCGAATGGCCGCGGCCCACCGGCGACTGGCGGGCCGACCTGCGCGAGCAGGCGTGGGCGATCTGGCGGCTGCTCGACGCGCATCCGGGGCTCATCCAGGAGTTCCTGCGGCTGACGCGGTTCCCCTCGCAGATCATGCTGCGGTTCGGGGCGGCGGTGCGGCTGCTCGTCTCGTGCGGGTTCACGCCGGAGCGGGCGTTCCTCGCGGTGGACACGGTCTTCGACCTGACGGTGGACGTGTTCGGGCGGGGCCAGCAGATGGACCGGCCCGCGGCGGACGGGCCGGTGCGGGTGGCGACGGCGGACGCGTGGGCGGAGGGGGTGGGACCCGAGATCGAGGCCCTGATGCGCGCCGCGCTCAACGAACCGGCGGCGACCTGGTTCGACCGCAAGCTCACCCTCGTCCTGGACGGCATCACCGCCTCCCTCGCCCCCGAAACCCCCGCCTGATCCCCCTCACACCCTTCCGCCCCGGAGACCCGGACCCGGCGCCGGACCCTCGAAGGCCGCCGCCCTTCCTACGGCAGCTCACCGCGCGCTCGCTGCCGCCGCTGAGCCTGATCAGGACCGTGCCCGCCACGCCGCGGCACCCGCGCCTCCTGGAGCCGGTACGTGCCCGCCAGGCTGGACCTCGCACGCGAAGGGCGGGGCCGGCGGCAGCGCACCACCGGATACCTCTCACGTGACCTCCTTCTGAAGATCGTTCTGCGCGGCGAGCGCCTTGGCGGCCCATTCCCGGCTCGGGTGATACCTGACCGCGACGCTCGGCTTCAGGGCAGCCAATTGTCCATCCCTGTCATGCCAACTCCATTTCGCCCATGGCGGTGCACATCAGGTCGGCGTGCTTTCCGGCGAACGGGTGAACGGCCACAGTGCGCATTCCGGCGACCGAAATTCCCGGCGCCGAATCCTCGAAGACAACGATGTCTTCGGGGCGCAACCTCGGGACTATTTCGGCGAGGCACCCCATCGCCGTGATATATCCCTCCGGGTGTGGTTTTCCGTGCGTGTCAGCATGGTCGCGAACAGGTGGGTGAGTCCCGCGAGCCCCGGCACAGGCTCCACCTCGGCGCGCGGGCGCGGCGACGGGGCCGGCGGCAGGTGGACGGCGAGGCGCCGGATCAGGACGGCCGCGCCGGGCCGCGCCGGCGACACCGTGCGCGGGCGAGCCAGGTCACGCCCCAGGCGGGCTGGGCCCGGCAGGCCGAGCCCCGTGCCCGGCTCCACGGCGGCGGTTTCGGCGTGGGCGAGATATTGCGGTTCGCCGGCGATGGTGCCGTTAAAGTCGAAGGCGACCGCGCGTACTCCACAAAGACCGCCAATCGCCCGCGACGCCCCCGCTATCCCCGCGAGTGTCATGACTTACACATTTACCGGCATACCACCAACCCTGCAGCTTCTGTGTGCGGCAGCACGTGCCCATTGCAGCGTGTTGCCAAGGTCACATCCCGTCATCGATGACCGACATCACGTTGCCATTTCTGGCACAATGTGATTAGTTTCTGACACAATGCACACGCCTCATAATGTCTGCTGAGAGAAGGAATGCTCGCTCAACCAGCCTTCGGCCACCGCCTCAGGGCGCTCCGTCTCGAACGCGGGCTGTCCCAGGCCGCGCTCGCCGCCGGCGGGTTGTCCACCGGCTATCTCTCCCGGCTGGAGTCCGGCGCCCGCCCGCCCACCGCCCGCGTCGTCGAGCACCTGGCAGAGCGCCTCGGCGTCCCGGTGTCGGCCTTCGACGCCGCGCACGAACCGCAGTCGCTGGCCCAGGTGCTGGCCTCGGTGACCTCGGCGGAGGAGACCGGCGACCCGGGCGAGGCCCTGGCCGACGCCCTGCGCGCCGACGACCGTCTCAACCCGGCCCTGACCTGGCAGGCGATGTGGCTGCTCGCCCGCATCCGCGGCGGCCAGGGCCGCCACGACGAGGAGCGGGAGCTCCTGGGTGAACTGGTCGCGCTGAGCGACAGTCTGGGCTCGCCCGAACTGCGCGCCCGCTCGCGTACCGAGCTGTCGCGGTGTGTGCAGGCCCTCGGCGACAACACGCGGGCCCGCGACTACGCCCACGACGCCCACATGCTCTCCCCCGATCTGTCCACCGCCGACCGGGCCGGCGCGCTGCAGGCGCTGGTCTCGGCCGAGGCGGAGGCCGGCCGGCTGGCCGAGGCCAGGGCCCACGCCGACGAGTTGTGCGAGGTGACGGAGCAGGCCGGCGGCACGCTGTTCATCAAGGCGCTGTGGGCCACGGCCACCGTCCGCATCCGGCAGGGCGACTACTCCGGCGCCCTGGAGGCTCTGGAGCGCGCGTTGCACGGTCTCGACAGCCGGGGCGACCTGCAGCTGTGGATGCGGCTGCGGCTGGCCGCCGCCTCGCTCTACCTGCAGATCACCCCGCCGCTGACCGACCGGGCCGCGGCCAGACTGGACGAGGTCGGTCCGGTGCTCGGCCTGGTCGGCACCGACCTGCACCAGCAGCAGCTGCTCACGCTCCGCGCCCACCTGGCCTTCGAGGAGGGCCGGATCGAGCAGGCCCGCGAGCTGGTCGAACGGATCGGCGAGGCGGGCGAGCTGCTGTTGTCCTTCCGCGACCGGATCAGGTTCCAGGCGCTGCGCAGCCAGCTGCTCATCCTCGACGGCCAGGTCGAGGAGGGCAACACCGCGCTGCGTACCCTCGCCACGCAGGCGCAGGAGGCGCTCAACGTCGAGCTGGCGGCCGAGATCTGGAAGATCCTGGCCACCACGCTCTACAGCAAGGCCTGACCGTCGGCGCCGGTGTGGCGGGCCAGGCACCACTTCCGCAACACCCGCGACCGGCACCCCGTCCCCGCGGCCATGGAACGACAGCGCCGCCTACGCCCCGGCAGCAGGCTATGGGTGGACATCACGATGTCGTCTTGATCGTCAGGAAGCACGGCGGGGCGGCGGCCCGATCGTGGGTGCCGTCATGGCCGGGCTCCTGACGGAATGGTGTGGAGGCGGTCGGTGAAGCGTTTGGCGAACTCCTCGGCGGTGCTCTCCGCGACGGTCTGCGGCCGGTAGGAGACGACCATCCGCAGGCCGCCGTCCTCACGGGGCCACAGCTCCGTGTGCAGCTCAAGCGGCAGTTCCAGGTACGGCTGCCGCACGAACGCCGTCCTGAGCCCGCTCAGCGCGAGCCCGGCAGGCGCGTTGTCCTGCAGGGCGAAGAGCGTCTGGTAGATCGGCGGCCGGTCGGTGCGCGGCGGGTTCACCAGCCGCAGCACCTCGGGGAAGGGCACGTCCTGGGCGGCGAACGCTCTGGCGACGACGTTCCCGGTCTCCCTCACCGCGGCCGGGCCGCCGTCCAGCGCGCCGCCGCGCAGGCGGACGCCGAGCATGTTGACGTGGCAGCCGACGACCCGGTCGAGGGCCGGGCCGTACCTCTGGGCGATGGGAACGCCGACGGCGAAGTCGCGCTGGCCGGTCACCTCGGCGAGGCTGCTCGCGCACAGCGCGAGCAGCGCGGCGAAGCGCGTGACGCCGAGCCGGGCGGCCAGTTCGCCGACCCCGGCCACGACGGCGGGGGCCAGCGGGCTTTCCAGGTGGCGGGGGCCGCGGGCCAGCGGGTCCACCTCGTCGGCGGGCCAGCGCAGCTCGGGGACCGCGGTGAGCTCTTCGAGCAGGTAGTCGCGGTGCTCGGCGAGGTCGGCGGCGACCGGGTGGCGGCGCGGGCGCGGCGCGGGACCACAGTGGCCGTGGTTGTAGGCGTCGGCCAGGTCGGCCGCCAGGACGGACTCCGACCAGCCGTCGAAGGCGATGTGGTGGACGGCGACGCCGAAGACGGCCAGGTCCGGCGCCACGGGGACCAGCGCGGTGCGCCACACCTCGCCGCCGGTCAGCTCCAGCGGGCCGGCCAGGGCGGCGCGTAACTCGCGGACGGCGGCATCGACGTCCGGCCGCGCCGCGAGCACCTCCAGGGGCGGGGGCGGGATGTCGGGCGAGGTCCACGCGGCGGGCCTGGGGTCGGCCAGGTACACGGCGCGCAGCGGCTCGTGCCTGCGGTGCACGGCGGCCACGGCCGCCTCCAGGGCGGCGCGGTCCAGCTCGCCCTCGACGACCCAGGTGAGCAGGCAGTGGGCGGTGCGGTCACCGGGTGAGACCAGGTGCTTGGTCAGGTAACCGGCCTGCATGGGGGTCAGGGGGACGACGTCGCAGGCGGCCGGGGCGCCGTCCCGGCCGTCCCGGCCCTCGGTGGAGCGCAGCCAGGCGGCCAGGGCGGCGGCGGTGGGGTGGCGGTAGATGCGCGAGACGGGGACGGGCCGTTCCAGGCGGGCCGACAGCCGGGCGCAGACCCGCCCGGCGTCCAGCGAGTCACCGCCCAGCTCGACCAGGGGGACGTCGCGGGGGACGTCCCGCCTGCCGAGGACCTCGCGGAAGACGGCGGCCACGAGCTGCTCGACGGGATCGCCGGCGACCGCCTCGATGCCGGGTCCGGCCTGGGCCGCGGTGCCCGGCGCCATGGCCAGGAGGGCGGGTTCGTCGAGCTTGCCGCGTTCGGTCACCGGGAAGGCGGGCACGCTCACCACCGCGGCGGGGCGGTGGTAGGGGGCCAGGACCAGGTTCAGGGCGCCGAGTGCCGCGTCGAGCGGGTCCCCGGGGGTTTCCGGCACGCAGAACGCCACCAGGTCGCGGGCGTCGCCGCCGTCGCCGGGCCGGGGCAGTACGCGGCAGTGCCGTACGGCGGGGAGGAGGCGTTCGACCTGGCGCTCGATCTCGGCGGGCTCGATGCGGTGGCCGCGGATCTTGACCTGGCGGTCGGCGCGGCCGCGGAAGTGCAGCAGGCCGTCGGGGCTCCAGACGCCGAGGTCGCCGGTGCGGTAGACGCGGGTGCGGCGGCCGCCGACCCGCACGTGGGTGAACCTGGCGCGGGTGAGTTCCTCGTCGCCGAGGTAGCCGAGGGCCAGGCCCTCTCCGGCGATGCAGATCTCGCCGGTCTCGCCCACGGCGCAGGGGCGGACGCCGTCCAGGACGTGCACCTGGGTGCCGGGGACCGGACGGCCGAGCGGGATGCCGCCGGGGCGTTCGCAGTCGGCGGCGGTGACGCGATGGGTGGTGGCGAAGACGGTGCTCTCGACGGGGCCGTAGCCGTTGAGCAGCACGATCACCGGGTGCCTGCCGACGAACCTGGCCACGTGCCCGGCCGACAGCCGCTCGCCACCGATCATGACCTGGCGCAGGCCGTGGAAGGCGTCGACGTCCTCGTCGACGATCATGTTGAACAGGCTGCCGGTGAGCCAGATCGTGTCCGTGCCGTGGGTCTCGACGGCCGCGCGCAGGCAGCCCGCCGACAGGTAGGGCTCCTCGATGATCAGCGAGGTGCCGCCGTTCAGCAGCACCGACCACAGCTCAAGCGAGAAGGCGTCCCACGGGGCCGGCGCGGCCAGCGGCATCACCGTGTGGGCGCCGAAGCGGGCGAACCCGTCGTGCTGGAAGAGCCGGGCCGTGGCCCAGTGCGGGGTGAGCACGCCCTTGGGCCGCCCCGTCGTGCCGGAGGTGAAGAAGACGCACGCGGGGTCGCCGCCGCTGACGGCGGCCGGCCGGTACCCGTCCGGTACGGTGACCGGCCCGTCCGGCGGCGACCACACCGGCAGCCCGAGGTCGGGGCAACCGGCGTCCGGCCAGCACACCACCAGCCCGGCGGCCAGGTCCTCGGTCGCCTCGGTGAGGCGGCGCGCGGGCCAGGCCGGGTCGAGCAGCGCGTAGGCGGCCCCCGTCTTCAGTACGGCCAGCAGCGCGATCACCAGCTCGATGCTTCTCGGCAGCAGGATGGGCACGCGGGCGCCCCGGGTCACTCCGGCCTCCGCCAGCCGGGCCGCCCACGCGTCGGCGGTCCGGTTGAGCTCGCCGTACGTCACGGTGGTGTGTCCCGACACCAAGGCGGGCGCGTCCGGTCGTGCCAGTGCCGTCCGCGCGAGCACCTCGTGCAGGCCTTCGCTGAGCGAGGCGCATGGGCGCCCCGTCGTCCAGCTCGAATCTGGCTGCACGGTTTCCACTCCCCTCATGTGCCACCGCTTTCCCACATTATTGCCAAAAGATTGCCATACGGTTGGCAAATCCGGCAAGCTGTTGCCGACAGTTCCCGGGAGGTGCGCTCATGGCCCGCGACCGATCGTTCGACATCGCCGTGACGGGAATCTCCGCCAGGTTCCCCGGCTCGAAGGACCTCGACGCGTGGTGGGCCGCGCTGACGTCGGGGAAGGTGCTCACCACGCGCTACGACAGGGCGGCGCTGCTGGCCGCCGGAGTGCCGGCCGCGCTGGCCGACGACCCCGGCTACGTGCCCGTGCGCGGCCACCTCGACGGCGCCGACCGCTTCGACAACACGCTCTTCCGGGTCAGCGCCCGCGAGGCGCAGCTCATGGACCCGCAGCACCGCCTCATGCTGGAAGCGGCATGGGCGGCGCTGGAGGACGCCGGGGCCGGACGGCCCGGCGAGGGCTCCCGCACCGGCGTGTACGCCTCCGGCGGCGGCAGCGGCTATCTGCGCAGCCTGGTCACCGGCCGTACGCTCGACCCGGCCACGCTCGACCAGGTCATCCACGGCACCGAGCCCGACTTCATGGCCGGCCGCATCGCCTACAAGCTCGGCCTGACCGGGCCCGCCATGGCCGTGCAGACCGCCTGCTCGTCCTCGCTGGTCGGCGTCCACCTGGCCGTGCGGGCGCTGGGCGCCGGCGACTGCGACCAGGCCGTCGTCGTGGCGGCGGGGCTCGGCTTCCCGCAGGCCGGGTATCTGTGCGTGCCGGGCGGGATCCAGTCGGCCACCGGTTTCTGCCGGCCGTTCGACGCGCGGGCCGACGGCGTGGTCGCCGGGTCCGGGGTGGTCTGCGTGGTGCTGCGGCGGCTGGCCGACGCCTTGGAGGACGGGCCTTCGCCGTACGGGATCATCCTCGGCACGGCGATCAACAACGACGGCGCGGCCAAGGCCGGCTACCACGCCCCCTCCGTGACCGGGCAGGAGTCCGTGATCAGGTCCGCGATGGGCGCGGCGGGCGTCGGCGGCGAGTCCATCGGCTACCTGGAGGCGCACGCGACCGGCACCCGGGTCGGCGACCCCATCGAGTGGTCGGCGGCCTCGGCGGCGCTCAGGGGCATGGGCGCCCGGCCGGGGCAGGTGGCGGTGGGGGCGCTCAAGGCCAACATCGGCCACCTCGACGCGGCCGCCGGACTCGCCGCCCTGGTCAAGGCGTTGCTGGTGGTGCGCGAGGGCGTCGTGCCGCCGGTGGCCGGGTTCACCAGGATCAACCCGCTGCTGGAGACCGGCGACTCGCCCCTCCGGGTGCCGGAGGAACTCGCCGCCTGGACCGGGCCGCTGCCGCGCCGCGCGGGGGTCAGCGCCTTCGGCATCGGCGGCACCAACGCCCACGTCATCATCGAGCAACCCCCCGCCCGCCACGACGCCTTCTCCCCCTCCGGCGGCGCGGACGGAGCGCCTGCGCGCCTCGTGCTGGTGTCGGCGGCCGACCGTGAGGCGCTGGACCGGGCGGCGCGCCGGCTGGCGGGCCACCTGGCCACCCGTGAGCCCGATCTGGCCGACGTGTCCTTCACGCTGGCCGCCGGCCGGGCGGAGCTGCCGGAGCGGCTGGCGGTGTCGGGGCGCACGGCCGCCGAGGTCGCCGCGGCTCTGCCGGACGGCGCGGCCCGGGGGCGCCGCCCGGCGGACGGGCCCGCTCCGGTCGTCTTCCTCTTCCCCGGCCAGGGCAGCCAGCGTCCGGGGATGGCGGTGCCGTTCGCGCGGTCGCTGCCGGGCTTCCCCGCCGCGCTGGCCGCGTGCCTGGACTGCTTCTCACCGGAACTCGCCGAGCGGGTCGAGCGGGCGCTGCTCGATCCCGCCTTTCCCGCCGCCGGCCTGCGGGAGACCGAGCTCGCGCAGCCGTCGCTGTTCGCGCTGGAGCACGCCGCCGCCACCGCCCTCATGGCCTTGGGGGTACGGCCGGCGTCCCTGATCGGCCACAGCCTCGGCGAGATCACCGCCGCCTGCCTGGCCGGGGTGTTCACGCTGCCCGACGCGGCCCGGTTCGTGGCCGTGCGGGGCAGCGCGATGCAGGGCTGCCCGCCCGGAGCCATGATCGCGCTCGGCTGCCCGGAGGCGCGGGCCACGAAGCTGGCCGCCGAAGCCGGGGTGGACCTGGAACTGGCCGCGGTCAACTCGGCCGGCTCCTGCGTGCTGGGCGGCACCGTCGCCGCGGTCGAACGCTTCGAGCTGGCCCTGGGCGACAAGGTCTCCCATCGCAGGCTGTGTACTAGCCACGCCTTCCACACGCACCTGGTCCAGCCCGCGGTGCCGGAGTTGTCGATGGAGCTGACCGGCATCCGGCTGCGCCGGCCCGTACTGCCCTACGCGGCCAACAGCACCGGGCGGGTGATTCCCGCCGGAGTGGTGGTGAGCCCGGAGACGTTCATCGATCAGGCCCGCCACACCGTACGCTACGCCGAGGCCATGGCCTCCACCGCCCTGTCGCTGCCCGGCGCGGTCGCGATAGAGATCGGCCCCGGCACCACACTGTCGGCCCTGGCCGCGAACCTGGTCACGGTCCCGCTCTCCCCCGGCCATGCCTCTCCCCACCCGGCTTCCCACCCGGCATCTCTCTCGGCTTTCCACCCAGCTTCCCGCTCGGCTTCTCTCTCGGCTTCTCTCTCGGATTCCCGCTCGGCCGACGAGGTGCTGAACGCCCTGGGCCGGCTGTGGACCCTCGGGCAGCCGCTCGATCCGCGCGCCCTGTGCGGGGCCGGGCGGCGCGTACATCTGCCCACCTATCCGTTCGCGGGGCCCCGATGGGTGGCTCCGGAAGCCGCCGCCAAGGAACCCGACCTCGCCCCGCCCGTCGCCGAGGGGCCCTCCTGGGACGGCGTCCCGATGGATCGGGCCTCCGACGCGCCCGCGGTGCCGGCCGGGCTCTGAGCGGCCGCGACGGGCCCATGACAGGCGCTCCGGCATCCCCCGGCGCCCAGTCCTCACGTGGGAGACATCGCCCCGGCGCCCGGTCCAGTCGTGCGCCGGCCTTGCCAGGCTTGTGCCCATGACCTTGCCATGTGGGTCGCCTCCCGCTGGGCCTGGCCTTGCCATGTGGATGCCCTGTGGCCCGGTGGGTTGGCGGGGCAGTGGGTTGGCGGGGCGGCGGGTTGGCGGGGCGGGGTTTCGGTGGTCTTGGGCAAGACAGCGCCCGCGCGGCCTGGGGGTGGCGGCGCGGGCGCTGGGTGGATGGCTCCGCAGGGCTGCCTGCGCGAGCGCGTGGGCGGGTCAACGCGGGCGTGCGGCGTCGGCCTGCGAAAGCGATCCGGGTGTGGCGGTGATCCAGGTGTGACGACGATCCGGTGCGGCGGTGATCCCGGTGCGGTGATGATCCCGGTGTGGCGGTGGTCCCGGTGCGGTGATGATCCGCGAGTGGCGGTGACTCGTGGCCGGCCGGGGGGTACACGGCCGGGTCGGGCTTACGGCCAGTCGATCTCCACGCCTTCTGGCAGCGTGGCGGCGACCCGCGAGAGGTCGGGTTGTACGGCGGGCACCCTGGAGGCGCCCGGATCCCGCGACGGGTCGGCGTGCGTGTCGACGGGAGTGATCCTCGTCTTCATGTCCCTGCTCCCTCGGGCGAAGACTCCTGTGAGGAGCGCCATGAGGGCGGTGGCCATCGCGATACCAAAGTATCCCCCTGAGGACAGGCGATGCTCCCAGGTACGGCTACCTGCCGCGGCGGCGGGGAAGGCGCAGGGGTCCTGGACACGGATCCCGGTCGCGGAACGCGGCTCGTGCGGACCTTCCATCGGAACCCCCGAATGGCAACTGCACCCGAATTTCACAGGAAAAGTTCAGTTTTCTCGCGCCCCCGGCGCGCGGGCCCGGGATCCGATCAGCGAGGTGCATCGTCCCGGGCTTTTTCACGAATGCGACGGCGTTCCGCCGGCGATTCCGAAAGGTCAGCCCCAGCCATTCGTGTCCTTGTCGGCCGTGGTCGTGTTGGGCGGCGCCGCGGCATAGGCGGCGGAGGACACCGCGGCGACGGAAGAGAAGGCGGCGGCGCTGATGATGATCGGGAGGGCGATTCGCTTGGCCATCGTGCTGATCATTGTTCTTCCTCCTTCGTGCATTTCCTGAAGCCCTTGCTTCGCTTTTGATTCTCGGCCGCCGCAATGCCGAAATCGAGGTTTTCAGGTGTCAGCACCCTGCAATGGCAGGACCGTGTCAAAGGGTCCAAGAGACGGGCATGCGAATATCCCGGGCCAATTGAACGCGCACTTAACGCAAGGCGAAAGCGCGCCCAATGGCCCGGGAACGTCCTGCAACCCCGGCGGGCCGGACACCGGCGAACCGAATGGCGTTCGGAAACCGCTATCCGCGACCGAGGCCGTCGAGCATGGAATTCCACGCGAGGTCGAAGCCCTCGGCCAGGCACCCGTCCAGGACGGCCTCGCCCCGCCCCGTGCCGACCTCCATCTCGGGCGACATCCAGGCGGCCATGGCGGCCAGCTCGGCGCTCACCCGGCCGGGGAAGCCCGGCAGGCCGGCCAGCCTGCCGATGAACACCACCAGTTCCGGCCGGGTGATCGCCGAGACCGCGACGAGGAGCCTGGCGGTCAGCACCGCCATCTCCGCCACGATCCGCAACGCGTCCCCGTGCCCCCGCTCGGCGGCTCGCACCAGGTCGTCCAGCGACAGTTCGTCGAGGCCACGGGTGGTCAGGATGCGTTCCAGGTCGGTCTGGACCGGGCCGTCGGCCGGCCGTTCGCACACCCGCCGTTCGGCGGCGCCCGACATGCGGCCGGCGAGCGTCAGCGCCTCGGGGACGCAGACCGGCACGGGTGACGCCCGGAGCCGGCCGTCCACGATCAGGCCGATCTCGATGGAACGGCCGACCGCGACGTAGACCATGTCCCTGGCCTCACGCCGGTCGCTGACGCGGTACTTGTAGAGCATCTCCATCTCCACCGCCCGCCTGGCCAGGTAGTTCGGCCCGAACAGGCGGCCGAGCGCGCGGTCCACGGCGGCGTGGCAACTGGTGCCCTGCGGGCTGGGCGCCACCTCGCACGGCGGCGCGGAGAAGCCCGCCACCACCCACGTGAGGTCCTCGCGGGCGATGCCGGCCTGCTTGCAGACCAGGTCGACGGTGCGCATGAGGTCGTCGAAGCACTCGGCCTCGTTCTCGCCGCGCAGCGCGGAGACGCGGGTGACCCGCGTGTCGCCGTCCAGCCGGGAGACCGCCCACTTCGCGAGACCGTCGCGGACGTCGACACCCATGACCCAGCCGGCCTCGCGCCGTACGCGGAAGAGGGTGGCGGCCCGCCCGGGGCCGCCATCCTGCTTGCCGTAGCGCTCGACCAGGCCGTTGTTCTCCAGATTCATGACCGCCGAGGAGACCGTCGGCTTGGACAATCCGGACACCCTGGCCAGTTCGGCCCGAGAGACCCGGCCGAGGTGGCGGATCAGGTCGAGGACGTACCGCTCGTTCATCTGGCCGATCACGCGGGGACCGACACCGCGCACCCTGACCGAAGGAAGCTCCGTGGCACCCGTTTCAGGGAACTGCGGGACCGGCACCGCCGCCCAGTCGGAAATGATGATGTCCTCCGCCTGGTCGACGATCGTGGCCATGCACTGCGTTATGACCCAATCGCCGCGTCCGGCCATGTCAAGCGCCTGCTGGCAGATCTCGACGGCCTTGGCCTCCGCTTCCAGAAGCGTCGCCTGCAGGAGGAAAAAGACCACGTTCATGCCGTCTGGTTCTGCTCTTACGTGGAAATGCTCCAGGCCGCTCGCGCGGCCGACGAAGCTCCGCAGGGAGAGTTCGAACCGTTCTGCGTTGGCTCCAGGTGACCGCCCGCTCAATCGGGCCGTGACGATATACACTATTCATCAATCCCTGATTAAAACCGCAGCACTTTCTCCCGGTCGATCTCCACAAGTATATGGCGGCGCATATTCGAAGGGCAGCATGCTGCCGTGTCATGAAGCTGCGGTGGCAGGGTGCTGCCAGCCTCCCCGGCCCTGACCGGCCTGCCGTACTCGCACGAACACACTCTGTGAGGACGAGCGGGTAGAGGACGACGTCAGCACCTACGGCGAGCCCCGCGGGCCCGGCGCGAAGCGCGCCGGACGGGAGGTGGATCAACGGCTTACCAGCGCAAACGGAGCCCGCGGCGGCCGGCCTATCTGGACCTCCTATTTCTCACCGCGGTAAAGCACGAGCCGGGCTCGCCAAACTGGCGAAAAGTGGCCAAAGGAAAGGGCCATGTCAAGATTGCCAAAGTAGAATCCCCACGGGAGACTCAACGTCCAACGATGCCCGTTGGCAGCTTCGGGAGGCGGCGTGTTCGAGTCCATAGGTTTGGGCCCAGACGCAGCTACGTTGTACAGCGCAATCCTGGACAACCCTCAGTACGGAGTGAACGACCTGGCGAACCTCCTCGGCTGGCCGCCGAGACGAGTACGCCACATCCTCGACGAGCTGGCCGAGTTATCGCTGGTACGCCCGTCGTGGGAACATCCGGAAACCCTGCTGGCGGTGACCCCCGCGGTGGGGTTCTCCACTCTCCTGGCCCGCCAGGAGCAGGAGCTTCTCCAGCGCCAGCAGGAACTGGCCGCCAACCGGCGGGCGGTGATGGAGCTCATCGAGCAACATTCGAGACAGCGTGCGGCCCAGCACCCCGAGGTTGACCATTTGACCGGCCTCGACGAAATCCGCACCCGCATCGAAGAGCTCGCCAACACCTGCCAGACCGAGCTGATGGCCTTCGCGCCCCGCGGCGCGCAGACCAGGGAGGCCATGGAAGCCAGCCGCCCGCTCGATCAGGCCATCCTCGACCGCGGCGTCCTCATGCGGACGATCTACGTGCAGAGCATCTACAACGACAGCTTGACCCTCGAGTACGCCCACTGGCTGACCGAGGCCGGCGCGCTGGTGCGCACCTACGGGGCTCTCTCCCAGCGGCTGCTCATCTACGACAGGGAGAGCGCGCTGGTGCCGGTCAACCCGGAGGAAGAGACCATGGGAGCCGTCCTCATCAGGGGGACGGGGATCGTCAACGCGCTGTGCGAGCACTTCGAGTCGGTATGGGAGAACTCCGCCGAACTCGGGGCCGGGCAGCCGCGCCGCCAACGAGAGGAGCTGACCGCGCAACAGCTGGCCGTACTGCGCCTGCTGGCCGACGGCCACACCGACGAGACCATCGCCCGCCGCCTCGGCGTCTCCATCCGGACCACGCGCCGGATCACCGCCGAGCTCATGACGATCCTGGGGGCCCGAAGCCGCTTCCAGGCCGGCGTCCGCGCCACGGAACGCGGCGTCCTCCGCTCCGACCCCTGACCCTTCCCCACCGATCAGACGCCCGGCCCGCATCTCACGCCCGGCCGCGCCTCATACCCACCCGGAACCCCGCTCTCCCGGTCCTCGCCTCACCGGGTCGGCGGCGGATCCCCTTCTCACCGGGTCCTCGCCGCACACCGCGACCACCCCACCACCTCCGCCCCGCCCCGTGCCGCCGCACGCCCAAGGGGAAGCCCCTTCCACCATCCGAGCCCGCGACGGGCCCCACCGCCATGCCCAAGCCGCCCCACCGCCATGCCCGAAAGCCCTCAGCACCGCTATGCCCAAGCCGCCCCGCTATGCCCGAAAGCCCTCAGCACCGCTATGCCCGAGCCCTGGGCGCCGGGTGACCGCGCCCGGGGCCTCGGGGCGCACTGGCCGGAGGCGCCAAGGCAAGACCGGGAGGCAGGACATGCGGCAGGCGTCCGGGCAGGTCACGGTCATCCTGGAAGCCGGCATGGCGCTCCCGGCGCTCACCTCATTCCCCCGGTCGTGATGCTCAGGCCGGATTCTCCACGGTCTCGGTCTCGGTCACGGGCTGGGCCAGCTTGTCGACCGGCACGAAGCGGTGCCCGCGCTCCAGCAGGCCCTCGATCAGCGCCGGCAGCGCGGCCACGGTGTTCGAGCGGTCGCCGCCGCCGTCGTGCAACACGATGACCGAGCCGGGCCTGGTGCTCTTCAGCACGTCGGTGGCGATCTTCTCCGGCTCCGGCATCGCCCAGTCGGCGGCGGCGGCGTCCCACAGCACGGTGGTGACGCCGTGGTCGCCGAGCCAGCCGACGACCTCGGGGCTGCGCCCGCCGTACGGCGGGCGGAAGTAGCGGGTCGGGGTGCCGCCCGCGGCGTCGATCGCCTCGTTGGTGCGCTCGATCTGCTCTTCGAGCTGCGAGCGGGTGAGGTCGGGCAGGAAGGCGTGCGACCAGGTGTGGTTGCCGATCAGGTGGCCGGCCTCGGTCATGCGGGCGATCTCCTCGGGGTGCGCCCCGGCGTGCAGGCCGACGCAGAAGAAGGTCGCGGGCACGCCGTACCTGTCCAGGACGTCGAGGACGCCTCCGGTGTACGGCGGGTGCGGCCCGTCGTCGAAAGTCAGGGCGATGTCGGGGTGCTCGCGCGAGCCGTTGCCGAACAAGCGGCCGGCCCGCCTGAGCGGCCGCTCGGCGGCGACGCTGCGCGCGATGCCGGCCCGGAGTTCGTCCAGGCGGCCGGTGAGCGTGCCGTCGGCGATGCCGAGCCTGGTCAGCTGTGCCAGGTCGCGCCTGGCGGTGTCGGCGAGGGCGGACGCGGGCACCGAGGCGAGGATCGGCCGCCGGGCGAGCATCCAGGGGTCGGCGCGGTAGACCTCGACCCCGGCGGCCATGAGGCTGCCGTCGAGGACTCCGTTGGTGCTTTCCACGACGGCCACGAGGGGCTGCTCCGGTCCTCGGGCCAGGCGGCGGAGGTAGGCGACGATGCCGTCGCGCTCGTCCGCGGCGAACCTGGCCGGGGAGCGCGCCGCGCGCCCCGTCTGATCCATGACCTCGACTTCGTAGCCTGCGGAATTCCAGGAGACTCCGGCGTAGAGCATCACTTTCTTCCGTCCTCTGTGCTTGCCCGTCGTTGCCTAAATGTTGTCATGAGTTGCCAAGCCTGACAATAAAGTGTTCCGGCAGGACGACCCGGGAAGATGATCGAGCGGCGAGAACCGCCCGTGGCGGCGCACAAGCCGGTGGCCGGGTTCCCCCGCGGGTGACGGCGAGCACGACCGGCCCCCGCGGGTGGCGGTGAGCACGCTGCCCGTCCCGCACGCGCCGGGGATCCGGAGCCGCCCCAGACTCCGCGACCCCCGGCTACACCGCCACGAACCCTCTCCGCGGCCACCACGCCGTCACGGAGGGAGCGCCCCGCCCGGCGACAGGCCCACGGGCGGCTTCCACGACGACCGGGGACCGGCGCCCCGGTGGCGCGTCACAGCCGAAGCTCCTCCAGTTCCCTGACCGCCTGGTCCATGTCGTCGGCGACGCCCTGGCTGAGCAGCCGCCTGTACAGGGCCTCGCCGCCGGCGCCGAAGCGCCGGATCTCCCTGGCACGGGCGCTCATCCTGGCCCGGATCTCCTCGACGATCGGGCCCGCCTCCCCGGCCCAGCCGTACGACTCCAGGAACATCCGCAGCCGGTGCGGCCGCGCGGCGAAGTCGGTGAAGCCCTCCGAGGCGGCCACGCGGCGGGCGTGCAGCGGCACCCACCCCAGCGCCGTCCACGCCAGGTCCGACTGGACGGTGGTCGGGCCGGCGAAGTCCCAGTCGAAGAACCCGACCAGCCGTCCCGCCGACCAGGCGGCGTTGAACGAGCTCGCGTCGTTGTGCGCGATGATCATGCCGGGCGACCAGCGCACGCCCGTACGCCATTCGGCGTCAGGGGGCGGCACGAAGTCGGCGACGGCCTCGTGGTAGTCACGCAGCCACCAGGCGACCTGGCGCAGCGTGTCCTCGGTGCGCGTCCACTCGGGCCAGACCCGGCGCACGCCCATCGTCTCGCCTTCCAGATACGTGAGGACCTCGCGGCCCTCGGAGTCGATTCCCAGGACGCGCGGCGCCCCCTCGAATCCCTTGCCTTCCAGATGTCTCAACAGCGCGTGAACCGTCCGGGTCCAACGCCTGACCGTCCTGCGAACCGTGCCCCCCACACGAACAGCACCACCGTCATTGCCGCCCTCCAACAGACCTCCCCTCAGGAACACCCAGACGATTGTCCGTTCCGTCACCACGCGCGACAAGAGCAACGCGGCGCGCGTTCGCGCGGGTGATCGCCCAGGTGATCGCGGGCGGCCTTCAGGTGGCGGACCTGCGACGTCCGGCGCGCGAAGATCCGGCCGGTGCTTTACGTGAGGGTGCCAGGGGGCTAGCGTCGAAAATGATCCTGCAACAGGAGTGAGGGATGTTCTCGATCACACTCACCGCCGCGGCGCGAGACGCGCTGCGCCCGGATGAGGTGATCTTCTTCGAGTGGCACGGCATCGGCGTGTGCTGCGCGCACGACGGAGAGTTCTCGGCCCGGCCGGTACGCCGGGCCCGGCTCCCCCGCCGCGCACGGCAACTCGGCGACGATCCCGCCTTCGCTCTCCCCGTCGCCTGGATGCGTCTCGCCGGGCACGCGGTCACGATCGACTGCCACACGTGGGGGCGCTGGCGGCGCTTCACGACCGACCTCCCCTGCCTAGGAGGGACCGTCCGGTGAAACTGCGATCCATACTCATCTGGACAGCCGTCGCCGTCGTCGGCGCCGTCGGCTGGGCCGTCCTGGCCCTGTCGCGGGGCGAGAACGTCAACGCGATCTGGCTGCTGGCCGCGGCGCTGGGCTCCTACGCCATCGCCTACCGCTTCTACGCCCGCTTCATCCTGCGTCGCGTGCTCGGCGCCGACGCCCGGCGCGCCACGCCGGCCGAGCGGCTCAACAACGGCATCGACTACCACCCGACCGACCGGCGCATCCTGTTCGGCCACCACTTCGCCGCCATCGCCGGGGCCGGACCGCTGGTCGGGCCGGTGCTGGCCGCGCAGATGGGCTACCTGCCCGGCACGATCTGGATCGTCGCCGGCGTCATCTTCGCCGGCGCCGTCCAGGACATGGTGATCCTGTTCTTCTCCATGCGCCGCAACGGCAAGAGCCTCGGGCAGATGGCCCGCGACGAGATCGGCCCGATCGGCGGCGCCGCCGCGCTGATCGCGGTCTTCGCCATCATGATCATCCTGCTGGCGGTGCTCGCGCTGGTCGTCGTGGGCGCGCTGGCACGTTCGCCCTGGGGAACCTTCTCGATCGCGATGACCATCCCGATCGCCTTCTTCATGGGCTTCTACCTGCGCAAGCTACGGCCGGGCCGGGTCGTCGAGACGACGGTCATCGGCGTCGGCCTGCTGCTGCTGGCGATCGTCGCCGGCGGCTGGGTGCAGGAGTCGAGCTGGGCGGAGACGTTCACGCTCAGCCCGTCGGCGCTGTCGCTGTGGCTGATCGCCTACGGCTTCGTCGCCGCCGTGCTGCCGGTCTGGATGCTGCTCGCGCCCCGCGACTACCTGTCGACCTTCATGAAGATCGGCACGATCGTGCTGCTCGCGATCGGCGTCGCGATCACCATGCCGGTGATGCGGACGACGGCGTTCACCGACTTCGCCTTCAACGGCAAGGGCCCGGTCTTCGCCGGGTCGCTGTTCCCGTTCGTCTTCATCATCATCGCCTGCGGGGCGCTGTCGGGCTTCCACTCCCTGATCTCCTCGGGTACCACGCCCAAGATGATCCAGAAGGAGACCCAGGTCCGGATGATCGGCTACGGCTCCATGCTGATGGAGTCGTTCGTGGCGGTCATGGCCATCACCGCTGCCTGCATCCTGAGCCCCGGGCTGTACTTCGCCATGAACTCGCCCGCCGGGGTCGTCGGCGCCACGGTCCAGACGGCCGCCGAGGCGGTGTCGAACATGGGCTTCGTCATCACTCCCGAACAGCTCCAGGCGGCGGCGCAGGCCGTACAGGAAGAGACGCTCATCGCCCGGACGGGAGGTGCGCCGACGCTGGCGGTCGGCTTGTCGCAGATCTTCTCCGACTTCATCGGCGGGCCGGGGCTGCAGGCGTTCTGGTACCACTTCGCGATCATGTTCGAGGCGCTGTTCATCCTCACCACCGTCGACGCCGGGACCCGCGTCGGGCGCTTCATGCTGCAGGACACGCTCGGCAACGTGTGGAAGCCGATCGGCCGGGTCAGCTGGTGGCCCGGACTCGTCGGGACCAGCGCGGTGGTCGTGGCGGCCTGGGGCTACTTCCTCTACCAGGGCGTCAACGATCCGCTCGGCGGCATCAACCAGCTCTTCCCGCTGTTCGGCATCGCCAACCAGTTGCTGGCGGCGGTGGCGCTGACCGTGGCGACCACGCTGCTCATCAAGAGCGGCCGGCTGAAATGGGCGTGGGTGACCGGTGTGCCCCTCGCCTGGGACGTGGCGGTGACGCTGACGGCCAGCTACCAGAAGGTCTTCTCCGCCGATCCCGGGCTCGGCTTCTTCGCCCAGCGCAACCGCTTCCAGGCGGCGATCGACCAGGGGCAGGTCCTGGCCCCGGCCAAGACGCCCGAGGCCATGCGGCAGATCGTCGTCAACTCGACCGTCGACGGGATCCTGGCGGCGTTGTTCGCGGTGCTCATCATCATCGTGCTGCTGGACGCGATCCGCGTCTGGGTGCGGGCGATCAGGTCGCCCGAGCCGCTGCCGGACACCGAGGAGCCGTTCGTGGAGTCCAAGCTCGTCGAACCGGCCGGGCTGATCGCCACCCGCGAGGAGAAGGAACTGATGGCCGCCTCAGCCGCGGAGAAGGGCTGAGACCCGGTCGCGGATCCCGGGGGTGTCCAGGCCGCGGATCGTGAGGGTGGTGCGGCGCCGTACGACGTCGTCGACGGTCGCCGCCCACTCACGCTCGCGCGCGTAGACGACCTGCGCCCAGATGTCGGGCCCGTCCGGATGGATGCGCTCGCCCAGCACCGGGTCCTGCTGGATCAGCCGGGCCAGGTCGAAGGCGAGCGAGCCGTAGTGCGTGGCGAGGTGGCGGGCGATCAGCGGGTCCATCCGCGCGTCCGGCTCGCGGTCGGTGAACAACCGCATCGCGACCGCGTCGGGACTGGCCATCCCCGGCAGCGGTACGGCCGGCAGCACCTTGGCGTGGTCGCCGCCCAGCACCTTCGACAGGGTCTCGAACACGTGCCTGCCGATGTGCCGGTAGGTCGTCCACTTGCCGCCGGCCACCGACAGCATGCCGCCCCTGCCGTAGGTCAGGACGGTCTCCCGCTTGGCCGCCGTGACCCGGCCGGGCCCGCCGGGCAGCACGCGCAGCCCGGCGAAGGTGTAGGTGATGTCCTGCCTGGACAGCCCGGTGACCGCGTGGCCGGCCTCGTCGAGGATCTGGTCCACGTCGGCGTCGGTGGCGCGTACCTGCCCGGGGTCGCCGGTGTACTCCTCGTCGGTGGTGCCCAGCAGCAGGTGGTCCTCCCACGGGATGGCGAAGGACACGCGGTACTTGTCGATCGGCGTGGTCAGCGCGGCCTTCCAGGGCTCGCGCCGGCGCATGACCACGTGCGCGCCCTTGGACAGCCGGATGCTGGGCTCGGCGGCGGCGTCCTCCATCGCGCGCAGTTCGTCCACCCAGGGGCCGGTGGCGTTGAGCACCAGGTGGGCCTGGACGCCGAACTCCGTGCCGTCGAGCCGGTCGCGCAGCTCCGCCCCGCACACACTGCCCCGGCTGAAGCGCAGCCCGGCCACCTCGGCGTGGTTGAGCACGACCGCGCCCGCCTCCACCGCCGCGCGCACGGTCATCACCGCGACGCGGCTGTCGTTCATCTGGTGGTCGCCGTAGACGGCGGCGGCGCGCAGGCCGTCCATGCGCAGCTCCGGCACCAGTTCCTGGGCCTTGCGCGGGCCGACGATCCGGCCGAGCGCGGCCGACAGCGCCGAGTACAGGAACACGCCCGCGCCCAGCTTGGCCGCGCCGTGCGGCCCGCCCTTGTACACGGGTACGACGAAGTCGAGCGGCTTGACCAGGTGCGGGGCGATGTCGGCGGCCAGGGCGCGGCGTTCGCGATGGTTCTCGGCGACGAGCTTGAGGTTTCCCGTCTGCAGGTAGCGCAGGCCGCCGTGCACCAGCTTCGACGACGCGCTGGAGGTGGCGCCCGCGAAGTCGCCCGCGTCCACCATGGCCACGCGCAGCCCCGCCTGGGCGGCCATCCAGGTGACGGAGGTGCCCAGGATGCCGCCGCCGATGACGAGCAGGTCGAACACGGCCCTGGAGAGCTCCTCCCGCGTCTGCTCGCGGCCGGCTCCCGTGACGATCATCATGACTTCTCCACCCAGTCGAGCGTGCGGGCGACGGCCTTGTTCCAGTCGCGATATTCGCGCTCGCGCCGGCCGGGATCGATCCTTGGCCGCCACTCGGCCGCCTTGTGCCAGTTGGCGCGCAGGGTCGCGAGGCCGTCCCAGTAGCCGGTGGCCAGGCCCGCGGCGTAGGCGGCGCCGAGCGCGGTGGTCTCGGCGACCACCGGCCTGATGACCGGCACGTCGAGCACGTCGGCGAGGGTCTGCATGAGCAGGTTGTCGGCGGTCATGCCGCCGTCCACGCGCAGGCCGCTCAGCGCGAGCCCGGCGTCGGCGTTCATCGCCTCGACGACCTCACGGGTCTGGAAGGCCGTCGCCTCCAGTACGGCCCGCGCCAGGTGCCCCTTGTTGACGAACGCCGTCAGCCCGGCGATGACCCCGCGCGCGTCGCCGCGCCAGTGGGGCGCGAACAGGCCGGAGAAGGCGGGCACGAAGTAGCAGCCGCCGTTGTCGTCGACCGTCTTGGCGAGGGTCTCGATCTCGGCGGCGCTGGAGATCAGGCCGAGGTTGTCGCGCAGCCACTGCACGAGGGAGCCGGTGACGGCGATGGCGCCTTCGAGCGCGTAGGTGGCGGGGCCGTCGCCGAGCTGGTAGCCGACGGTGGTGAGCAGGCCGTGCCGGGAGACGACGGGCTTGGCGCCGGTGTTCATCAGCAGGAAGCTGCCCGAGCCGTAGGTGGACTTGGTCTCGCCCGGCTCGAAGCAGGTCTGCCCGAACAGGGCGGCCTGCTGGTCGCCGAGCGCGGCGGCGACCGGGATGCCACGGAAGTGCCCGTAGACCTCGGACGACGGCCGGATCTCGGGGAGGATCGCCCGGGGCACGCCGAGCGCGGCGAGCAGTTCGTCGTCCCAGGCCAGCGTGTGGATGTTCATCATCAGCGTACGGCTGGCGTTCGTCACGTCGGTGACGTGCCGGCCGGTCAGCTTCCAGATGAGCCAGCTGTCCACCGTCCCGAACAGGATCTCGCCCCGCTCGGCCCGCTCGCGCAGCCCCCGGTCGAGCATCCAGCGCACCTTGGGCCCGGAGAAGTACGTGGTCAGCGGCAGCCCCGCCCGCTCGCGGAAGATCTCGCCGTCCATCCCGGCGATGAGCTCGTCGGTGCGGGTGTCCTGCCAGACGATCGCCGGGCAGACCGGCTCGCCCGTCCGCCGGTCCCACAGCACGGCGGTCTCGCGCTGGTTGGTGATGCCGAGCGCGGCGATCTCCAGCCCGTCGACCGCCTCGGCCAGCACGCCCTGGACCGCCGCCCAGATCTCGGCGGCGTCGTGCTCCACCCAGCCGGGGCGGGGGAAGATCTGGCGGTGCTCGCGCTGGGCGACGGAGATGATGTTGCCGTCGTGGTCGAACACGATGCACCGGCTGGAGGTGGTGCCCTGGTCGATGGCGGCTGCGTACACGGGGAAGCCTCTTTCCACGATGTTCGACAATGCCGAACGCTCGGGGGAATCGTATGGGTTCCGGAGGGATGTTTCAACGGGCCAGATCGCGGGTGATGGCGCGGGCGGCGTCGCGCACGTAGGAGACGTAGCGCATGTCCAGCGCGCCGTCCCTGGTCAGACGCTCAACGGCGCCGCGGATGCCGATGGCCCCCACGACGACGCCGCTGGGATCCTTGATGGGCGCGGCGACGGAGACCTCGCCCTCCTCCAGCTCCTCCAGCTCGGCGGCCCAGCCCTGGGATCTGACCAGGTCGAGCTCGTCGTCGTCGGACTCCTCGTAGGGGTCGTGGGCCAGCAGGACCTTGCCGAGCGCGGTGGTGCGGGCCGGCAGGTACGCGCCCACCAGCAGCACCTGCATGCTGTCATCCGGCCGGAAGACGTGGTGGATCACCAGGACCTGGCCCTCGTGCAGGGTGCCGATCCACACGCTCTCCCTGCTGCGCCCGGCCAGGCCGTCGGCCCAGTTGAGCGAGCGGCCGCGCAGTTCGTTGACGTCGAGGTAGCTGCTGCCCAGGTGGAGCAGGGTCGCGCCGAGCCGGTACTTGCCGGTGGCGGCGTCCTGCTCGACGAAGCCGACGTGCACGAGGGTGCGCAGGATGCCGTGGAGGGTGCCCTTGGGCAGGGCCGTGGCCCTGGCCAGCTCGGCCACGCCCAGCTGGCGCGGCCCCGCGGCCAGGAGCCTGAGGATGGCCGCGGCCCGCTCGACCGACTGGATCGTCTCTCCCACGGTGCCGACGATAGCGCTTGTTCGGGATTGTCGAACAGCTAGCCCGCATTCTTGATGAAGACGATCCCCTCGGCATCGTGGTCCGGCTCCAGCGGGATGTAGCGGTGGTCGGTGCTGATCCGGGGCACCGGCTTCACGCCCGTCGCCGCCAGCGCCCTGGCGTCCACGACCAGGCGGTCCCCGGGCACGGCGGACAGGATGCCTTCGAGCGTGTCCGGCCCCGGCGGTTCCATACCCGGCCAGTGGCCGGCTCCGGTGGCGAGGAAGGCGTAGCCGCCGCCCAGCCGCGCCTGCGTGATCGCCCCCGCGCTCCACCACTCCACCGGAGTCTCACCCAGCCGCATGGTGCTGAGCTCGCGTTGCAGGTGCCGGTTGTGGGCGTAGACGAGCGTCGGGCCGCGGCGGGCCTCGTGCTCGGCGATCGCCAGCAGGTTGTCGGCCATCATGGCGTCGCGCAGCCCCGTCAGCCGCGGCAGCCGGTCGGGGGTGTCGTCGGCCATCGCCGCGTGGTAGCGCAGCAGGCCGGTCGCCGTCCTGCCGTACAGGCGGGCCCGCCACCAGTCCCGCCCGGACGCACGGGCCAGCCGGGGAGCCTCGGCGTCGAGGTAGCCGGTCAGGTCGCCGGCGAGCAGGCGCAGCCGTACCGCGTCGCCGGAACGCCCGATAGAGCGCGCGGGGTCCATCATCGCGTCCAGGTTGTCCCAGCGCTCGTCCGGCCCGAACAGCGCCGCGAAATCCGCCACGTCCCACGGCAGCCGCAGGTGGGCGGCCAGCGCCGCGTGCAGCCGCAGGAGCGCGTCGCGGGGACTGGCCGCGCCGCTCAGCTCCATCGGCGCGTCGAACCCGTGGAAGCGCAGCCGATCCTCCTCGCCGCGGCCGCGGTTGTAGTCCCGCATCCAGGCCACGAGCTCCCGCCCAGCGGCCGACCCGCCGAGCCCGTGGCTGAACCCCTCGCGCATGACCTCGTCGAGGTCGCCGTCGCCGCCCGCCACGTAGTCGTCCACGACCAGCCCCTTCAGGCAGTCGCTCTCGACGGTGACCGAGCGGTACCCGGCGTGCTCGACCAGATACCGGAACAGCTCGTTGCGCAGCCGGGGGAAGACCTCGACGCCGTGCGTGGGCTCCCCCAGGCCCAGCAGCCGTGTGCGCGTCCCGGCCAGCTTCAGCACGGCCGCGCCCAGGTCCCGCGCGTCCGCCCACGTGACATCTTCCATGCTTCAACGGTATCGTTGAACCTTCTGTTGAAGCTCTGGAGATTTCATCCGGTACGGCGAGGCCGTAACCTTCAACTCATGAGGCAGCTCCGCCCGATCGACCTGGCCCGCGAGCATGGCATCTCCTCGCAGGCCGTACGCAATTATGAAGAGGCGGGAATCCTCCCGCGGGCCGCGCGCACGCCGAGCGGGTACCGGGCCTATACCCCGCTGCACGCGCAGGCACTGCGCGCGTTCGTCGCCCTGGCCCCCGCGCACGGGCACCACACCGCCACCGCGGTCCTTCGCGCGATCAACGAGGACGCGCTGGAGGAGGCCCTGCGGCTCATCGACGAGAGCCACGCCCAGCTCCTGGAGGACCGCCGCACGCTGACCGCGGTCGAGAACGCGCTGCGGGACCTGGCCCCCACCCCGGCCGAGCACGGCGTCACCCACATCGGCCCGCTGGCCCGCAGGCTGGGCGTGCGCCCCGCCACGCTCCGCAAATGGGAACAAGCCGGCATCCTGCGCCCGGGTCGCGACCCGCGCACCGGCTACCGCGTCTACGCCTCCGCCGACGTGCGCGACGCCCAGTTCGCCCACCAGCTCAGACGCGGCGGCTACCTGCTGGAGCAGATCGCCCCCCTGCTCACCCAGGTCCGCGCGGCGGGCGGCATCGCCCCGCTGGAGGCCGCGCTGTCGGGCTGGCGCGAGCGGCTGTCGGCCCGGGGCCTGGCCATGCTCGGCGGCGCCGCCGCCTTGGACGCCTACCTGTCCGCCCGCGGCTGAGCCTCCTCGATCCAGCCGCGGTCGATGCCGGGGTTGTCGTCGTGCACGACGAACTCACGCTCGGCCTCCAGTACGGCGAAGCCGCCCGCGCCCAGCGCCCGTACCAGCGCGTCGAGCCGGTGCCCCGCCACGGACAGGCCGACGCCCCGGCACCGCTGGGTCACATACCGCTCGGCCGAGCCGTCTGGGCGTACCCGCCGGGCGTTGCGCGACAGGTGCGCGGAGTGCCGCTGGGCGATCTCGGCCAGTTTCTCCGTGCGCGCGGGGTCGATCACCGTGACGTGGTGCTCGAAGTAGCAGCCGTCGAGCTTCGCGGCCGCGGCGGCGGTCCAGGGCACGTCCCGGTTCCACGGCGCCGCCTCGATCTTCACCCTGACCACGCGGAACCCCGCCTCCCGCAGCCCCGCCGCGCACGTCGCGGCGGCGGCACGCTGCTCGGGCAGGGTGCCGCGGCCGGCGAGCGTCAGCGTCGGCTGGCAGGTGACGGCGCCGCGCGCCAGCACGACGTGGGTCAGGGTGGCCTGGTTGCCCGCCGCCCAGGCGTCCAGCCGTTCCACGTCGTCACCTGGCGCGACGGTCAGATGGATGTCGAATACCCCCGCGAAGTCCACGGAGGCCATGATCCACCACATCACGGTTTTTTCCGCTTTTTGTAGGAAATCGGGCCCGGAGGCCGTCGTATCTTCTAGGAGGTCGGGGCCGGGAGGCCGTCGTAGTCGCCCCAACCGGCCATCTCACGCCACGTGGGCCACGTCTGGCCGGTGGCCTGCCGTACCAGCTCACCGGGAAGGCTGAACGGCGGCGCCTTGCGCGGGTCGGCGAGCGCCTGGGCGAGGATCTCGTCGTGCAGGACGGCGGCGGCGCGCAGCCGCGGCAGCACCGCGTGGACGCGCTCGGCGTAGCCGGCGGGCAGCGGGGGGCCGTCCCCGCCGATGTCGTACCCGGCGCCGGCGGTCACCAGCGCGATCTCGGGGCGCTTGCGCAGGGCGATCGCGGGGCTGAGGTGCAGGGCGACGGCGTCCCAGACGACCTCGGCCCTGTCCTGCGGCACGCCGCGCCCGACGAGCCAGTTCGCGGCCAGGTCCGCGCCGTCGATCTCGAAGCTCCGCTGACCGTTGCCCGGCTCGCTGAGCCCCACGTCGTGCAGTACGCAGGCCAGGAAGAACAGCTCGTCATCGTAGTCGCGGCCCGGCAGCACGCCCTGCGTCTCGCCGGTGAAGCGGCCGTACAGGTAGGTGCGCATGCTGTGGTTGAAGATCGCCGGGCTCTCGATGGCACGGGCGTGGCGCACGGCCTCGATCGCGAGGGCACTCCCGGGGAACGGCAGGCCGTCATACGCTTCCATGCCGGATCCTCTCCGCACGCAGGTGGCGCAGGGCGAGCAGGCCGCCGACGCCGGGGACGAAGGCGCGCCACATGGTCCCTCGCAGGCCCGTGGACGGGGCGAGGGAGGCGGCGGCGATGACGGTCACGTAGGAGATGCCGTGCAGCGGGCCGCCGAACGTCGTGATGACCTTGGCGTGCACCGTGAACAGGTTCGTGAGCAGGACCGCCAGTGAGAGCAGCTCCACGGCCGAGGCGAACCGCAGGAGGCGCGTCACGCCGCCTGCCCGGAGCCGGGCCGTACGATCATCAGGACCACGACGATCGCCCACGCCAGGTTGTAGACGCCGGCGAACATCGACAGTTGCCGCAGCCGCGCCGGGTCGCCTTCGCCCTGGTCGGCCAGGGCGTCGCGCTGGCGCGGGTAGATCTGGGTGATGAGCAGCAGGGCCGCGGCGGCGGTCAGGACCATCGACACGATGATCCAGATCTCACCCATCCGGCCCTGGACTCCGGCCAGGATCATCCCGGCGAGCGGGACCACGAGGCCGAAGGCGGCGTACCCGCGGGTGACGCGGTGCAGCGCGACGGCCACCGACCGGCTGCGGCCCTCGCCCGCCGGGGCGGGCGCGTACCGGGGGAACAGGCTCGTCGCCACGGCCGATCCGCCGACGAACACGATGGCGGCCAGCACATGCACCGACAGCAGGACATGTTCCAGCATGTCTCCTCCTCCAACCTTCAGTGTGGCTGAAGCTTAGGGCATACTTCAGTCAGCCTGAAGGTTGGGGCCGGCTTGGTTGTGTCCTTCGATCTTTCGACCGGAAGATGTGCTCCTCAGCGCGGGAGGTCGGGTGCCCGAGCCGGGAAGTCGGGTGCGGCGGCCAGGAAGGCGGCGAGAACGGCCTGGCCGACGCGGCGCTGGACCGGATCGGCGTCCGGCCCGAACAGGCGCTCGTCCGCCTCGGCCACCGCCTTCCTAGCCGCGCGCAGCAGGTTCACACCATCCGGCGTCACCTCGATCGCCGAGGCCGAGCCCGCACGAGCCGTATGGTCGCGCACCAGCCCCGCCGCCTCCAGCGACTTCACCGCCGCGTGCACACTCTGCACGGTGACCCCCTGCATACGCGCCAGATCACTGAACGACGCCCCGGGCACCCCGGTGATGTGCCCCAGCAGCCCAAGCCGCCTGACCGTCAGATCGAGCGGGGCCAGAGCGGCCGTCAGCTCATTCTCGACCCGCCGCGCCAGGGTCAGCACGATGATGGAGGTGCTGGTCACGGGCGGGCCAAGGCGGTCGTCGTCACTCACCCCGCCAGTTTCCCACCACCCACCGCACGACGACCCGCCTGATGGCCTCAAGCACCATTGTCACCCTGTGCAATCACCCCGAGCCCAGCCGGGACGCGTGGCCTCCGAACGTCAAAAGGTGAGGCCGAGATGACCGGACTCACGTAATACACCCTGGTGCGAACAGCGCCCTTCGCGAGGACATCTCACCGCAGTTTCCGTGTCAACCGGCACGCGGGAAACCCAGAAACTGTCGGGATCACCAGTTAGCGTGTCGCCATCTCAGGACGAAACACGAGGGCGAAGAGATGACTTTGGCCATCACGACACCAGCTCCTGGCAAGGGTGCGCACACCGCCGAACTTCTCGAGTACGCGCGCTCGGTCCTTCAGGACTGGCAAAACAGCCGGATCGCCAACTTCGCTCAGCAACTCCGGAACGCGAGCCGGGCGACCGCGCGAGACTATCGTGCATGGTCACTGCTGGAGCTACTACAGAACGCGCACGACGCGCATCCAGGCGACCGTACCGACGGCCGCGTCCACATTCTGCTGGACGAGACGGACGGCGAGCACGGAACCCTGTTCGTGGCCAACGGCGGCACCCCGTTCACCCGGGATCGGGTCATGGCCGTCTGCAAGTTCGCAATGAGCGAGAAGAAGGTGGGCGAGGGGATCGGCAACAAGGGCGTCGGCTTCCGCAGCGTCCTTGAGCTCACCAACGCTCCTGAGATCTTCAGCTCCTCCCTGGGCCTGCTTGACGGCTACCGCTTCCGCTTCGCCACTCTCCCCGACCTCGTCGACCTGCTCGGAGACGCAGATCTCGGCGCACTCGCGCATGCTGAGCTGCCTGACTTCCAAGTGCCGTACCCGATCGCGGATCTCCCACTCCCTTGTGAAACGCTCGCCGAAGCGGGACATGTCACCATCATCCGGCTTCCGCTGAAGAGCGACGATGCCCGCGTGACAGCGCTGCGGCTGTGGGAAGAAATGGCCACGGCCGAAGTGCCCGTCATGCTCTTCCTCAACCGTCTGGAGAGTCTGACGCTTGAACTCCGCACCCGCGACGGTCGCGCCGATACGAAGAGGCTCTCCCGCCAGGAACGCCCTTTCGGCCACGTCACCGGAGCCCAGAAGGACGCGGATCTTCCCGAGGTGTCTATGGCAGAGGCCGACCTCGGCGAGTTCGGCCGCTACACCATGGTCCGCGGTGTGGTTCCCCCGGCTCAGCTGACCGACGTGGTCGACCGGGCCGTAGCCGCCGGAGATTTGGACGAGTCCTGGCAGGACTGGGCCGAGCCCGCCGTCGTGGAGATCGCGATTCCCGTCACCGCCGAGGCCGTCAGCGGACGCCTCTACACGTTCCTACCGCTCGGAGAGCATGCCGCCTCCCCGCTCCTGGGTCATCTGAACGCGCCGTTCTTCACCAAGGTGGATCGCACCGCGCTGGACGAGACACACCCTCTGAACAGGATGCTCCTGACCACCGTGGCGGAGACCTGCCTGCTCGCGGCGGTCCATCTGCGGCAGCAGCAGACCCCTCTGTCACGACGCGTGGCCATCGATCTGATCGCATGGCAGGGGGATCTTGCGGCGCTTGTCCGGGACAATGTGCAGCGGGTCCACGGGGCCTGCGTCGAGGACGTCCCTCTGGTGCCCATCCTTGATCGCCATTCGCACGGCCAGTCCTGGGGGACTCCGCACCAGACTATCCGGTGGCCGCGTAGTGATCTGCGAGTTCTGACAGCGGAAGCGGCCTGTGCCGTCGGCTCCTCCGTCGTGGATACGGCCTTGGGAGCGCGACGGCTGAACCGGCTTGTCCATTGCTTCGAGCTGAGGCTGGCGCCGTCCCCTGAGACTCTCGCCCACCATGCCGAGCAGATCGCCGCCCGCCTCCCCCGTCCACGGAACGGTGAGCAGCCCCTGCAGTGGGACGATCTTTACGTCGATCTCTATCATCTGTTCCACCAACATGAGGCCGGGCTCCTCAGGGGACGTCGCCTGCTGCTGTCCGAGGATGGCGAGCTGCGGCATTTCAACGGCACCGCGTCCGATGCGGCCGCTGATGCCTACCGCCATCAAGCCTTCTTCCATCCAACCTCCGCCGACCTGACCAACCTCGCTGGGGTCACCGTTCCGCGGACGCTGAAAAACGGCTGTTCTATACACATGAGAAGCTGCAGGTGGCCAACGGGCAAAGCGAGCCACACCACGAGGAAGCCCGTCGGTTCCTTCGCAAGAACGGGCTCGTGCACCAGTTCAATGTGCAGGGACTGCTCAGCCACGTCCGGCGTGAGCTTCAGAACAACTCGTCCGACGAGATACATCGTCAGGTGCTGCGCTTCGTCTTCCAGGTACACCGAAGCGTGAAGGGCAGCAACATCCCGGACGATCTCGTCCTCCATGTGCCCACCGCGTCCGGCCGTCTCGTCCCCGCCAGGACAGCATTCTTCGGCAAGGGGTGGCGGACGGAATGCGGTGACGATCTGGCCTCGGTCGTGACGGAGGGACATGATCTATGCGACGACCTGAAGTACATCCATGCCCGGTTCCTAGAGGAGCCCACGACGTTCGTGGGCCGCAACGGCGGTGCCCGCGACGAGTGGCAGCAGTTTCTGTCCGCGATCGGCGTTCGGGATGGGCTGGCCCCCCTCCATTCAAAAGTGAACCTCTGGCTCCATGCTCCGAGCAGCAGTAGCTTCATCCATTGGGCAGGATTGCCTGCCCAGGTAGCCAAGCAGTGGGAGCCAGATATTCGGCAGCGGTATCTCTCGCCAGGGCGTCCGCGTTCGTCATACCAGGGCACCCATGCCTACCGGATTCCGGGCCAGGGTGTGATCACGGAGTTCTCAGAAGCGAGCCGATACGCCTTCGCCCGTCTCCTTCTGCGGAGCCTCGCTCGCTGGAGGAACGAGCAGTTGGAGTGCAGATGGAGCAGCGGCTCGGGAAGCAGGGAGGATGTCATCAGCTTTCCGACTCCTGCCGCAGTATTCCTACGCGACTATCCGTGGCTTCCCGCACGCGGCCACGACCGGGCAATCACGTTCGCCCGCCCTGCTGATGTGTGGCTGATTCCCGAGGACTGGGAGAACGAACTCGTCCCGATCACCTCTCCTGACCTAAAACTCCGTGAGCTCCTGCGGAACCGGATGGTGCAATCTCGCCTCCGGGGATTCGGGATGCCCATCTGGGGCGACCGAGACGACAGCGTTCGCGCCCTCGTCGCTCTCGGGCGGCTCGTGGCGGCAGGAGGGCTCAACCCTCATGATCGAGGGGCGATCGAGCGTGCCAATCAGCGGTCATGGCGGCAACTGGTTGAGCGTTCGAATCAGCATGGTTTCACCGACGCGGTCCTGGACCCACTCCGCGACTCTCCGCTGATGGTCGAGCGCGGCGAATCGCTGGACACGGTCGTTCCGGCTGAGCTGACCGCAAGGGACGACCTGATCTATGTGAGTGAGGTGCGCGACAACCTCACCATCCGGTTCATCAGGAACATGGCCAGACCGCTGCTCGTCGTCCCCGGCGCAGCGCGCCTAGCAACCTTCCTGCTCGGCAAGATCGGCGGCAGTAGAGCCAAACAGGTGAGCACCACCGACCCCAAAGTACGGATAGACGGGCACAATCCAGAGCTGACCGCACTCGGTTTCCTTCTTCGCGACCATGCCCCCTGGTTCCCGTACGCGGTTGGCGTGCTGGCCGAGCAGCAACTGGTGAAGCCAACGGAGCAACAACTTATGGCGCTGGTCGCCGCCGCACGGCGGATCCGCCTGCACGGATACGAGTCTCTGGTCGTGACACTCGACGACGAGACCTGCTCGCTTCCCGAACGTATGGCGGGAGTCCTCCCGCTGCCCAGCGATGACCGCCCGCTCATCGCCGCACCCACCCACCTGACGGACAGTTTTGGCTGGGATGGCATGGCCAAACTCAGCTACGCCATCGCGTCCGTGCTGGACCGGCCGGATTTCCACCATCACCTCAAGTCCATGGCCTTGCAGCTCAAGGAGCTATCGGGTGATGTCAGCGAGGTCACTGACGAGGCCCTCGCCACCGCCCTTGACGTCGAACTCACTCAGTACGGAGAGACCGTCAATCGGATCAATGGCTCACTGGCCGGCATCATCGAGCGGCTCTACCCAATACTTGTGCACGTGCTGGGCACCGAGATCACCGAAGACCTGCTCATCCCTCGTCCCGTAGACGTCGCCGCACTCCAGGTCCTCCTCGCCGAGCACGACGACACCCTGCCCGCAAACTCCACTGACCTGATCCGGATCGCGCGTGCCGCCCGTGACATCAACGAACTACGTGAGCGCACGGGGCTCGGCTTCGCCGAGTTCAACGGGACTCTCTCTTCGCTCGGCCCTCGCTACCAGCCGATCAATCGTGGCGACGCGCATGAAGACGCCGTCAGGAATCGCGTTGACCAGCGGAAATCCGAGCTGGTCGACCGCCTGCGGCGGGCGTTCATGACAGACTTCGACGCTGGCCGACCGATAGCCGACTGGCGAGAACTCCGCTCCCTGCGCTGGATCACCGCCTCCACCATCTGGGCGCTGACCATCGAGGAGGCCGACGTCGCCCTGGTGGACGCCCACATCGACACCTGCATGACGAACCGGCTTCCCACCCCAGCCATGCTCGACGAACCGCTCCTCCCCCCACGTGATCGCCTCAACAGCGATAACGCCATGACTGTCCGAAACGTGCTTCCTGAGATCAGGGCGCTGATCGGCGCCGCCGGGCGTGCCGTACCGACAGCTCTGACCGGGGATACGGCGGAGCTACTGGACGACGCCGGCGTACTGGACTTCCGTCGCCTCACCAAGGACGACGTTGTGTCCTGGTTGGCTACCTTGGACTACTGGCCGCCGGGTGTACCCGCGTCCCTGGAGCCCGCCGCCCACGGAATGACGAATGAATACCTGAACGACCGACGTACTGAGGCGGACAAACTGCATCAGGAGTCACTCCGGCGGCGGCAGATGATCTCAGTCGCCGGAGAAGACATCAACGTTGCCTCCGGCGACTACTCAGGACTGCTCACCGCCCTCCAGGATGCGGTAGCCACGAACCCGGCGATCATCCGCAGCGGCCTTCACTTCGCGAACCTAGAACCGCCCGCCGCACACCGTGCTCGCGGTGGCGGACATGGCGGCGTCTACATCGGTGACCGGCAGGAGCTGTCCCAAGAGCAACGGAACGCGATCGGTCTCATGGGCGAGCTGTACGCGTATGAATGGCTCCGCCACAACTTCCAGGCGACAGAGGAGAGTTGGGTCTCGTCCAACCGGCGCCACCTCTTCGCCGGCAGCACCGGCGACGATAGCATTGGCTACGACTTCGTCGTCGGCTCAAGCAGCAAACCCCTCATGTTCGAGGTGAAGGCCACCCGGGGTGATGGTGGCCAGATCGAACTCGGCGAAAGCGAGGTCCGCGCAGCGCAGCAGTACGCGGGCAGCAACCGGTGGAGTATCCTGGCGATTCTTCGGGTCGAAGATCCACAACCTCGCATCCTGCGGCTAGCCAACCCATTCAGCCGCAAGGGCCGTGAAGCTTTCCGGACGGAGGGGGGCTCAATTCGGTTCTCCTACCGATTGAGCTGACAGGAGCCCCTCACGGTCTTCGCCGCCTTACAGGAGAGCAGGCGGTCGTTGCGATCTGGTGCAGAGGTCACTTCTGGCGGCTGTGTGACGGCCCGTGTCGGCCTTGGGCGAGACGTGCCCGCTCAAGGTCAACTACGGAAGAAATCTCTTGGACGGGACGGTCAATGCACCATAGAGTGACGAGCACTCAGCCTTGCTGCTGCGGGAACCCGAGAGAAAGACCCGCTGATGCCGGTCCAAATGGAGTCGGGTAGGCGCCTGTGGCTCAGCCTGAGCAACCACAACGAGTAGACGTGTGCGGCGGTCAGGGTTCGAGCAGCGCCATCTCCAGAATGGCAGGCTGGCTGTCGCCTGGGCTTAAGTAGATACGACGCGACGAACGGCCACCCCTCTACCGATCGTCGGCCTTTACTCGAGCCAAGGTCATGGCGGCCTCGTCGAGGTGTTGCCGTAGTGCTGGGTTCTCTTTGGCATGTGGTCGTTCTCGTCTTGGCTGGAACGATGCCTGTGTCGGCCGTCTGCCTGATGGTCGTCCGGCTCAAAACGCTCCGGCTAGTCAAGAGCGTGATCGACGATCATGGGCCGGAGGCGGTCAAGCACCTGTCCCCGATCCTCAAATGGGGTGAATTTCGAGCGCTCCCCATCCAACTGAGCAGTCCGGATGCGCCTAAGACGCAGTAACGGGCACCGGGCACCACCGTCCGCGGGCCTGCTATGGATCTCATCGCAGGCCCGTGGGCAGTTTCCGAACGGGCCCATCTGATGGGCCTGTTCCAGGACGCGCACCGGGGCTCGACGAACGCCGTGAGGTCGGGCCACGGCCATCAGGCAGACAGCGGCCAAATGCATCATTTCGGCGTTGATGAACTGCTAACACGGAGCATCGAGCCCCGGACGCTCCTGGCCTACGGCTGGGGGCTCACCTGCTTCGGCGGTCGGCACGAGATCGGGAGCACCGCGGACTCACCCGCTATGCCCTCCAGCGAGAACGGCGCGCAGCCGCATCAACGAGCTACTCTCCTGCGCCAGATGCGCCCCCTCCCTGGGCTTGATCCGGTTTGACGGACATCCGAGATCAGGGGTTCGTCCCCGGAAGGATGTCCATGATGGAGAGCATGGGGAAGAAGAAACCGCGCCCTCGCCGCTCGTTCACTCGGGAGTTCAAGGCTGAGATCGTCGAGTTGTGCCAGCGGTGGTGACCGCTCGGTCGGCCAGGTGGCCAAGGACTTCGATCTGACTGAGACCGCGGTGCGCGACTGGATCCGGCAGGCCGAGGTCAACACCGGTGCGCGTGATGGGCTCACCGGCAGCGAGCGTGAGCAACTGGCGGCCCTGCGGAGGGAGAACCGACGACTGCGCGAAGACGTCGACATCCTCAAGCGGGCCACCTTAGATTCAGACGATCAACGCAACGCTGCTGGTGGATGGGTGGATCGTGGCTCGGATGGGTCGGCCGGGAATGTCGGATGCGATGAAGGAGGACCTGTGGCGGCGGTGGCGCGCTGGTGAGTCCATCAGCGTGATCTCCCGGGCCCTGGCAAGCCCCCGGGGTCGGTGTTCACGGTGCTGAAGCACCATGGCAGCATCGCACCAGCCGAGCGGGTGCGCCGGGCCGACCGGTTGAGCGCCGAGGAGCGGGAATCGATCTCGCGCGGCCTGGAGGCTGGCGCCTCATTCCGTTCGTTCGCCGTGTCGATCGGCCGCCCGGCATCCACGGTGAGCCGGGAGGTAGCCCGCAACGGCGGCCGGGTGAAGTACCGTGCGGTCGCCGCCGAGCAACGCGCTCACGAGCAGGCACGCCGCCCCAAACCCTCTGCCCTGCAGGACAACCCGGTGCTGCGCCAGTTGGTGATCGACCTGCTCGACCACGAGTGGTCGCCGGAGCAGATCGTGGGACATCTGGGGCTGATGCACGCCGGCAACCCGCTCATGCGGATCAGCCAAGCTGGGCCATCTGGAAGGCGATCTCATCGTCGGAGCCAAGAACAGCCAGGTCGCGACGCTGGTCGACCGCAAGTCCCGCTACCTGACCATGGTCGCGCTCCCCAGCCGTCACACCACGACGGTCATCCCCGCCCTGCAGCAGGCGCTCTCACGGATGGATGCTCGCCTGCGCAGCACCCTGACCAGGGACCGCGGCATGGAACTCGCCGGCCACCGCCTGCTGACCGAAGCGACCGGCGTCGACGTCTTCTTCGCGGCACCGCGCAGCCCATGGCAGCGGGGCACCAACGAGAACACAAACAAACTGATCCGGCAATACCTACCGAAAGGCACCGACCTGAGCCTGTACAGCCAAGTCGACCTCGACGCCCTGGCCGCCCGACTGAACCACCGACCCCGCAAGTGCCTCGGCTACCGAACCCCGGCCCAATGTGTTGCCTTGACTCTTTGAATCTAAGTCGGCCTTCTTCGCGGCCGAGCTCGACCGGCCACACACGCACTCGTGACCTTCATCGACCAGCACGCCGACGTGTTCGGTGTCGAGCCGATCTGCCATGTGCTGACCGAGCACGGCCTTGCCATCTCACCCAGCACCTACTACGCCGCCAAGAACAGGCCGCCATCGGCCCGAGCGATCCGCGACGCCGAGCTGGACAACCACATCAGACGCATCCACACCACCAACTACGGCGTCTACGGCAGCCGCAAAGTCTGGCGGCAACCGCTGCGCGAGGGCCACCAGGTCACGCGGTGCACGGTCGAGCGACGGATGCGCACCCCGGGGCCTGCAAGGAGCCCGCCGGGGCAAGAAGATCCGCACCACCATGGCCGATCCCAGCCACCGGCGGGCAACCGACCTGGTCAAGCGGGACTTCACCACGCCCCCGGCCGAACACGGTCTGGGTCGCCGACTTCACCTACGTTCACGCCTGGTGCGCAATCGTCTACGTCGCCTTCGTCGTCGACGTGTGCTCCCGTGCCATCGTCGGCTGGACGTCCTCGCTGTCCAAGCGCGCCGACCTGGTGCTGGACGCCCTGGACATGGCGTTATGGCGCGAGCGCACCGAACGTCTCGCGGGCCCGGCCTGGTTCATCACTCGGACGCGGGCAGCCAAAGGCGGACTCAACTGGTCGTCGCAACACCTTGATCCGGAGGTGTTGCATGGGCAGACCAGCAGGGTGGATGACGACACGCACGGGGCGGCCGGCGATGCGGTCACCAGGACGGCCTCCGATCCGCAAGGACGTGGAGCGGGCGTTTTGGATGAAGATCGCCGAGGGGTTGACCAGCGAAGATGCCGCCCTGGCCTGCGGCGTGTCGGGGCCGGTCGGGTCTCGGTGGTTCCGCGAGGGTGGCGGCATGCCGTTGATCGAACTCAGTCCGCCATCAGGCAGGTACCTGTCGTTCGCCGAGCGGGAGGAGATCGCCCTGCTCAAGGCTCAGCACATGGGGGTTCGCGAGATCGCGCGATGTCTGGGCCGGTCGCCCTCGACCATCTCGCGTGAACTGCGGCGTAACGCCGCCACGCGAGGTGGCCGTCTGGAGTACCGGGCATCGATCGCGCAGTGGAAGGCCGAGCTGATGGCGCGGCGCCCCAAGACGCCGAAACTGGTAGCCACTGCTCGGCTCCGGGAGTATGTGCAGGACCGGCTGGCGGGTCAGCTCCAGGGTCCGGACGGCAAGCCGGTGGCAGGTCCGCGACCCTCGGCCTGGAAGGGCCGCAACAAGCCTCGGCATCAGGACCGCCGGTGGGCGCTGTCGTGGAGTCCTGAGCAGATCTCTAACCGGCTCCAGGTGGACTTCCCCGATGATGAGTCCATGCGTATCTCGCACGAGGCGATCTACCAGGCCCTGTTCGTCCAAGGCCGCGGAGCGCTCAACCGCGAGCTGGTCGCCTGCCTACGCACTGGGCGTGCGCTGCGGGTCCCGCGCGCCCGCAGCCAGCGTCGGGACCGCGGCCATGTCACCCCGGACGTGGCGATCAGTCAGCGGCCTGCCGAGGTGGAGGACCGCGCTGTTCCTGGCCATTGGGAGGGTGACCTCATCATCGGCACCGGCAGGTCGGCGGTCGGCACGCTGGTGGAGCGCACGACGCGGTTCACCCTGCTGTTGCACCTGCCCCGGATGGAGGGCTTCGGCATTCAGGAACGGGTGAAGAACGGCCCGGCGCTGGCCGGCCGTGGCGCCGAAGCCGTGCGGGACGCCATCACCAAAGAGATCACCGGGTTGCCCGAGCAGCTGCGCAGGTCGCTGACCTGGGACCGAGGGACAGAACTGGCCCAACATGCTCAACTGCGCATAGACACGGCGTGCAGGTCTACTTCGCAGACCCCCATAGCCCCTTGCAGCGCGGCACCAACGAGAACACCTATTGGGCACAGTGGGGTGCGCGGGGCTGGTCCGACGGGAGAGGCTCCGGTTGGACCGTTGAGTGACTCGGAGAACACGTGCCGCAAGGCTTTCCGTTGATCTGTCCACAACGGTCCACGGGGCGAGAGTCCTGGCTGGGAGTGACTTGATAGAAGCCTGCTGAGCCGTCAACTCGCAATAGGTCTGTCCCTCAGCCGGGCTCTCGCCTCTGTCCCGTTAGCCACGACAGCAGAGAACAGGACGACCTGTCACGATGGACGGCCGAGGAACTGGCTGCTGTCGCGTTCGCGCTCAACACCAGGCCCCGCAAGACCCTCGGATGGAGAACACCAGCTGAAGCTTTCAGCGAGCATCTAGACTTGCTGCTGAGCTGCGGTGTTGCGACGACCGGTTTGAACCTGAGCAATACACCTGTTTCCGCTTCACCGCCCACCTGATGATCGCCGGCATCGACGCCTCCATCGGCACGGTCGGCGACGCGCTCGACAACGCCCTGATGGAATCGCAGATCGGCCTCTCCAAGACCGAGCTGATCAAACCTCGCGGGCCCTGGCGCAGCTTGCCCGACGTGGAACTGGCCACCGCCGAATGGGTTGAATGGTTCAACACGACCCGCCTGCACTCCTCGATCGACGACATCCCGCCGAAGGAGTACGAAGCCCTCTACCACGCTCAACAGCAGCCCAACGACCTCGTTGGAATCAACCCCTGAGCTCTCCATCAAAGCCGGGGCGGTTCAGCCTCGGCGGCAAGTTTGATTGCTTTGTTCCAGCAGGGACCGCGGCGTGCTGGGTCTCGGAACAAGTAGATGACATGGACAGGTGTGATCTTTTGATCGAGTGGTTCGAGAAGAAGGTCGATGACTCGGGCATCGATCGGACACCCATCGTCGGTGATGTTCAGAACGTAGCCGCGCAGGTCGTGTTTCCGGTCCCGGGCGAAGTTGCTGATCGGCGCCAACAGCTCACGCCATTGGGGTTCGAGAGCCATCACCATGACGCGGATGCGGTCGACGGGCAGTCGCTTCTCTTGTCGGAGTAGTTCGACATACTTCGCGATCTCTTGTGTAGCTTCGCGCGCAGACTGATTTGAGCGCTTGAGCTCGATCACCACCCACATCTGGTGCCGGTCGCGGGCGAGGATGTCGATCCTTCCGCCCGTTCCCTGCGAGTTCGTGAGGGTGTACTCCTTCTTGACGAGGCGGAGTCCGGGCTCAAGAACGTGAAGGCGCTGCGCAAGGTAGTCCCGGACATGGTTCTCGCGGGGGATCACGACCCTAGGTTGACTCTCCTGGCAACTTACTGCGGGAGATCAACGGTAGATGTCGCAACTGACACTTTGGCCGCTATGGCGGTGTCGAGACATCCTCAACAGGTCATCAGCCATGGCCAGCCGGCTGTTGGTCGAGACGACGCACGCATCGCGTCCGGTCGCCCTCTCAAGCTTCTCACGTCGGTCTTCACTATGGGATCGCGGCTTCCAAGGAGTAGTCCATCGCTCGACAGCGCGGTCGCCGGAAGGACGGCTCTAACGACTACGCAACATCTGAGTTGACAGTAGGCCGAGCGGGCGGGGTAGGAAAGGAGACCGGACGGCTTGGGAGGGGCATGTCGCTAACCAACCAGATCGCGGATCCAACGAGTCGGCTATGCACCTTTCTCGACACGCACCTGCCCGAGCGTCATCTCATCAGCCAGCAGTGGCGTCACGAACTCCACGCAGCACCCTCGGCGGGGATAGCGATCGACACTTGGCGCAGCACCGTCGCACTGGCCATCGAGCTGCGCATCGGCCTGGATCTAGCTGACAAGCCCGGGCACAGAGATCTCCTCTCGTTTCTCCCTGCGGACGACTACGCCGCACTCTTGCGCGGCGCCGGCTTCCATCCCGTCACCTACGACCACCTGCCAGACAGCCACACCACAGACCCGCTCCTGATGGACTGGACACGACTCACGAACCCCGCTGAGGGCGACGACCTGCAACACGCTGCTTTAGACGCCTGCCTCAACGCGGCCCTGATGAACGACGTGGATCATGCCCTGGAAGGCAGCAGCGCCGCCCGGAGCCGCCGCGCATTCTTCATGCAGCTCCACAGCCAGCAACGACAAGATGAGCCAGCTCTCAACGGGTTAGCCCACCTCTGGGCCAACTACCTGCGCTACGGCCGTCGACCACTTTCCCAACTGGGGAAGCGCGTCGTTTTGGCCCCCGTACTCGCCCCCGGCTTCGCGAAGGCGGACATCGTCATCGGATGGACCCTGGTCGACATCAAAACCGTGCTTGACCCGTCAACCTACATGGACCGGTGGCTGGACCAACTGCTCGGCTACACCCTGCTCGACAGACTGAACGCGTTCTACCTCGAGCACGTGGCCCTCTACCTGAGCTGGCAGTCCCTCCTGCTTTCCGCACCGATCGCAGCGGTGCTCGCCACCGCAACCCGTGGGCCCACTCCAGAGCTCCACGCCCTGAGAAAGACATTCGACGAAGCACTCCGCCCAGACCTCGACGCCGCGGAAGCCCGCTACCTACATAAGCTCTATCCAGCTCCACAAGACGCCCCATGAACCAGCGCTCCAAGGACGAGCCCCAACGGATTATCGCCCACAACGTCCGATCCGACGCGTTGCCATGTCCGCGCACCATACGCCGCGAGTGGCCGGCTCGCTGCCGATCACGTGGTCCCCCAAGGCATATGCGAGCAGCCCCTACCATCGGTCATGGCGCCCCACGAGCCGCCGCATCACCCGCCCACGCACGGGCATCTCAAATCCACCCAAAAATGGACGGAATGGCAAGTCGGCCAGCAGAAACCCATCACCAAATCCGGACCGAAAAGGTGAGTTCGACCATCTAACAAACTCGCCATCAGCGCGTTCTCCATCGCCATACCACTACGGGGTATCGCAAAAACCGATCACAACCGAGCACCGGGCCCGGAAGCGACGGGGACGAACCAGGAATAACCGGCGAACGACGGCCGCGACGATAATCAGGGACACGCGACCCGGGCACCCGAAACGATCATCTCGATGATCGCCAGATATGGCCCTTGACGTGCCAAAACGTCATCGCACGGGCAGCCCGGTGACCGCCCGACCGATGATCAGGCGCTGGATTTCCGACGTGCCCTCGAAGATGGTGTAGATCTTGGCGTCGCGGTGGAAGCGCTCCACCGGGTGGTCGCGTGTGTACCCGGCCCCGCCCAGGATCTGGATGGCCTGCTCGGTCACCCACACCGCCGTCTCGCCCGCCACCAGCTTCGACATCGACCCCTCCGCCTGCTCGAACTGCCGCCCGTTGCGCGCCATCCAGGCCGCCCTCCAGGTGAGCAGCCTGGCCATGTCCACGCGGGTCGCCATGTCGGCGAGGAGGAAGGCGATCGCCTGGTTCTCGCCGATCTTGCGGCCGAACTGCTCGCGTTCCGTGGCGTAGTCGCGGGCGTACTCGTAGCCGGCGCGGGCGATGCCCACCGCCATCGCGGCCACGGACGGGCGGGTGGTCTCGAAGGTGCGCATCGCGGCCTGTTCGCCCGAGCGCTCGCCGTTGCGGACGCGGGCCAGGCGGGACTCCAGCTTCTCCTGCCCGCCGAGCAGGCAGGCGGCGGGCAGGCGTACCTGATCGAGGACCACCTCGGCGGTGTGCGAGGCGCGGATGCCGTGCTTCTTGAACTTCTGGCCCATGGACAGGCCTGGTGTTCCTGGCGGGATGACGAACGAGGCCTGGCCGCGGGTCCCCAGCGCCGGGTCCACGGAGGCGACGACGACGTGGACGTTGGCGATGCCGCCGTTGGTGGCCCAGGTTTTGACGCCGTTCAGGATCCAGTCGCCGGAGGGGTCGCGTTCGGCGCGGGTGCGGATGGCGCCGACGTCGGAGCCGGCGTCGGGCTCCGAGGCGCAGAAGGCGCCCAGCTTGACGTCGTTCTCGGTGCCGAACATCTGGGGCAGCCACTCCCCCATCTGCTCGGGTGTGCCGTTCGAGGAGAGCGCGGCGGCGGCCAGCCCGGTCCCGACGATCGACAGGCCGATCCCGGCATCGCCCCAGAAGATCTCCTCGAACGCGACCGGCAGCGCCAGCCCGCTCTCCTCGAACCATTGGGTGGCGAAGAAGTCCAGCGAGTACAGCCCGATCTTGGCGGCTTCCTGGATGACGGGCCACGGGGTTTCCTCGCGTTCGTCCCATTCGGCGCCGGCGGGGCGGATGACGTCGCGGGCGAAGGTCCGCACCCAATCCCGCACTTCGCGCACATCACCACTGAGCTCCGGACAAAAGCCGCTCATCTCGCTGCTCCCTGAGATTTCCCGGTACGGCGTAGCCGCATGGATGCCGAATGCCCGCATGTCCGGAACAGGCACGCGCACCCGCCCACGGATCCCCCAGGCCGAAAAGTTACCGCCGGTAACACCCTACCGGCCGGTAGCCAGCGCCGCCAGGCCGGAAAGCCCCCGCGAATGTCAGTCACCCTCGGTAGCCTTTCGCTCACCAACCCACCCCCGTCGAAAGCCCCCCATGAACCGCTGGCTCGCCGCCCTCCTGGCCGCCCTCCTGGGCGCGGCCGGCTTCCTGCTGCTCCAGCCCGCGTCCACCGTCCGGGTGAGTGTGCGCTTCGAGCGGGTCGTGGGCCTGTATCCCGGTTCCGACGTGCGGATCCTGGGCGTGAAGGTGGGCGAGGTGACGGCCGTGACGCCGGTCGGCGACCGGGTGCGGGTGGATCTGGCCTACGACGCCGGCCACAAGGTGCCCGCGGACGCGCAGGCCGCCATCGTGGCCAGGTCGGTGGTGGCCGATCGGTATGTCCAGCTGGCTCCGCCGTACACGGGAGGTGCGGTTCTGCGGGACGGCGCGACCCTCGCCGCGGGACGGACGCCCGTCGAGATCGACGAGGCGCTGCGCAGCTTCAACACGCTGACCAGGGCCCTCGGCCCCGACGGCGCGAACGCGGACGGCTCGCTGTCGCGTCTGCTGAAGGTCTCCGCCGACACCTTCGGCGGCCAGGGCGCGACCGTCGGGGCGAGCGTGCGCGGTCTGTCCGACGCCGCCGCGGCGCTGGCGGGCCATCGCGATGAGTTCTCCCAGACCATCCGCGACCTCGCCCTGATCACCGGCACTTTGGCCGAGGACGACGCGCACGTGCGCGCGTTCATGCGCGACCTGGCCGTCGCCTCGGGCCGGCTCAACGCCGAGCGCGACGAGCTGCGCGCCGTCTTCAAGGGCCTGTCCCGCACGCTCACCCAGGTCGCCGGCTTCGTCGACGACAACCGCGCCGAGATCACCGCGAACACCCGCGACCTCGCCCACATCACCAAGCTCCTGGTACGGCAGCGCGCCTCGATCGAGACGTTCCTCCAGACCGCCCCGCTGGCCGTGAACAACGCCAACCAGGCCTACGACCCGCGCTCGGGGACGTTCCGCGCCCGCATCGACCTCAACGGCCAGAGCGACGACCTGGCGATGTGGTTGTGCTCGCTGGCGTACTCGATGGGCACGCCCCCGGCCCAGTGCGAACCCCTCCTGAAGCCCCTGAACCCACTCGGCCGAGCGCTGAACCACGCCGGCCTGGACGCCTCCGCTCTCTTACCGGACGCCCGCGTCGAGCGCCCGGACGTCACCGTGGGCGGCCTGCTCCCCCGCCACCCTTAGGCCGCGGGGGCGCCCGGCCCGGCGGTCGTGGTGGTACGGCCCCGCTGCCACAGGCTGTCGAGGGCCAGCGCGCCGCCACCGGTGAAGCCGACGGCCAGGGCGCCGGCGGCCAGGGCCAGGACGAACTCGAAGCCGCCCTTGTCGACGAAGAAACCATTGGCGAAGTGCACGAACACCGCCGCGCCGAGCATGTCCAGCGCGAGGAGAACGCCCGCTATCGGCAGTCCGGCGCCGAGGATCAGCGCGGCGCCGCCCAATACCTCCACGACGGCGACCACGGGCGCGGCCAGTCCTGGCAGAGGTATGCCTATCTGTTCGAAGAAGGCGGTGGTGCCGCCTATGCCGCCGGTGAACTTGACCAACCCGTGGACGAGGAAGATCGCACCTATGGCTATGCGGGCGAGCAAGAGAACGATGGGACGGACCTGGTCGACCATGAATCCTCCTTCCCTCCTCTCTTGACAGTAGTTGTCCAATCACAAGCGCACAATGTTGGGCCCTTGAAGTCGACCTGGGCCGGGGCGCGGGACCAACGGAGCATGGGGTGCGGGGGGTGCGGGGGGTGCGGGGGGTGCCGGGGGTGCCGGGGGTGCCGGGGGTGCCGGGGGTGCCGGGGGTGCCGGGGGGGGTGCGGGGCCCTTGGGCGGTGTGGGAGGTGTCCGGGCAGGCGATCGGGGGCGGGCGCGGGGATCGGGGTGAGGGTGGGGTCAACCGGGGTGGGTGGTGCGGGTGGAGGCCACCACGGCCAGGGCGGCGAGGGTCATGGTGACGGCCACGCCGTACAGGAGAGGGGTGAAGGAAGGGAAGGCGGCGGCCATCTGGGGGCCGATGGCGCCGCCGGCCGCCAGGGCGAAGGAGAACAGGGCGAGGGCGCTGCCGCGGGCGGGGCCGGCGGCGGCGGAGATGGCTTCGTTCAGGCCGGGGAGGGCACCGGCGATCGCGGCCACGTACAGGGCCAGGAGGATGGCGAGCCAGGTGGAGGAGGGGGTGGTGACGGCCACCGCGGCAACCGACGCGGCGGCCGTCACCAGGAAGGTGACGGCTCGGGCCGGCGCGGGCACGCGGCTCAGCCAGGGCATGAGGATCGGGATCAGGACGATCGCGGGCAGGCCGGCGGCGCGCAGGGCGAGGAGTTCGGAGGGGGAGGTGGTGACGCCGTAGAGCTGGAGTGCGGTGTAGACGGCCACGAAGCCGATCATGAGGATGAGGGTGGCCAGGTAGCGCGGGAGCAGGGCGCGGTGGAACAGGAGGCCGGGCAGCGCTCGGTAGGCACCCAGGATGGAGGCCGCGGCGGGGCGTGGGGCGTCGGGGAGCATGATCGCGCGGATGACCGGCATGGACAGGGCCAGTCCGGCGGCGGAGACGAGGAAGGGGGCGCGCCAGCCGGTCAGGGGGACGAGGAGCTGGGCGCCGACCTGCAGGAGTACGGCGGAGACCAGGAAGGCGGCGGTCACCGCGGAGATCGCGATGGCCCGGCGTCTCGGGTCCACGCGTTCGGCCAGGTAGGCCAGGGCCGCCGGGGGGAAGGTGGCCACGGCTACGCCCTGGACGAGGCGCAGGGCCACGGCCGCCTCCGGGGAGGGGCTCAGGGTGACGGCGGCGGTGGCCAGGGCGGCGATCGGCAGGCCGTACAGGAGGAGCCTGCGGCGGCCGAGGCGGTCGGACAGCGGGCCGAACAGCAGGAAGCCGATGCCGTAGCCGATGGCGAAGGCGGTCACCAGCCAGGCCAGGGACGCGGTGGTGGTGCTCCAGGCGGTGGCCATGTCGTGGAGCAGGGGGATGACGATGTAGAGCTGGCCGCTGACCAGGATGGCGGCAAGGGTGAAGGCGGTCACGGTGGGGGCGAAGGGGGCGTAACGCCGGGGCGCGGGCTCGGCCGCCGCCTCCGGTGAGGTGCCGAGAAGAGTCATGGGACCGGACCGTAGCCAACCAACTAGTTGGATGTCAACCAACCAGTTGGATGTTGTAGGATGCCGGGCATGGCACCCAACGTCTCAACCACCGCCACCCGGGCCGCCCTGCTGGACGCGGCGCGGGAGGAGTTCGCGGCGTACGGCATCGCGGGGGCGCGCGTCGATCGCATCGCCGAGCGGGCCGGGGTCAACAAAGAGCGGATCTATGGGCATTTCGGGAACAAGGAGAAGCTCTTCGACGCCGTCATCACCGAGGCGCTCGACGAGCTGACCACCCAGATCGCCCTGCCCGGCGCGGACCCGGCCGCGTACGTGGACCGGCTGTCGGCCTACTACGCCGAACATCCCCAGCTCGTGCGGCTGCTGATGTGGGAGGCGCTCAACTACCGGGGGCAGGACCTGCTGGCCGGCCAGGAGGTCAGGGTCGAGCGGTGCGCGCGCAAGAACGCCTCCCTGGCCGAGGGCCTCGGACAGGCGCCCTCCACCGGCACGGCCAGGACGATGTTCCTGCTCACGGGGCTGGCGCTGCTGCCGGCCATGCTGCCGCAGCTGGCCCGGATCATGCTGGGCGAGGAGGCCTCGGCGCACAAGGACATGCGCGAGCACGTGGCCGCGTTCGTCGCCGCCGCCCTCCCCGGAGCCGGGACTCAGGGGCGGTAGCCGTCCACGGTGAGGATGGGCGGGCGTTCGGAGATGGTGACGTCGCGGTCGGCCGTGTGGTGGCCGGTGCGGGTGCGGCGGAACTGGGTCAGGCGGGTCGACGGCTCGTGCGCCGCCTGGATCTTGGACTCGCGTTCCAGTCGTGACCAGGCGGCGAGCATGATCTGGGAGGCCATCGCGCCCAGCGCCTCCGTCGACTGGTGGGAGTGCTCGCGGGCGCCGAGGTCCACCTGGGCGAGCGCGTCCAGACCGGCCAGCGACAGCAGGTCGATCAGCAGGCCCAGTTCCACGCCGTACCCGGTGATGAAGGGCACGCGTTCCAGCGCGCTCCTGCGCCCCGCGTACTCCCCGGCCAGCGGCTGCATGAACCCGGCCAGCTCCGGCCAGTGCAGGTTCAGCAGGGGGCGGGCGACGAGCTCGGTGACGCGCCCGCCGCCGGTCGGCGCGCCGCGCAGGGGGCGGTCGTAGCAGCCCTTCACGTACGCGAGGCCGGGGTGGGCGAGCAGCGGCCCGAGCAGCCCGGTGACCAGGGAGGACTGGAAGTTGCGGATGTCGGAGTCCACGAACGCGACGAGGTCGCCGGAGGTCACCGCCAGCGACTTCCACAGCGCCTCGCCCTTGCCGTCCAGCGGCTTGAGCGCCGGCAGAATCTCATCCTGCGCGTGTACGGCGGCGCCCGCCCGCGCGGCGACCACGGCGGTGTCGTCGGTGGAGCGCGAGTCGATCACCACCACCTCGTCCACCAGATCGGGCAGTTCGCGCAGCAGGACGCCGACGATCTCACCGACGGTCTCGCGCTCGTCGCGGGCCGGCAGGACGACGCTGATGGACGTGCCGCCCTTCGCCTCGATCAGGCGCCCCAGGGGCCAGTCGGACGCGGAGAAGGTACGGCGACGCCACCAGGACTCCACCTCAGGCAGCACGCGACCCCTCCCCCGTCGACCACACGCCTACCAGCTTAAGGCGCACGATTTCCGGCAAAGCCCCCCAGGGCGGCAGGCCCGTCAGACGTCGCAGCCCACGGTGTTGGCCGGCACCCACTGGACCTTGATCGGGTCGAGGGGGAAATCGAACCGGGTGATCCCGGCCGACACCTTGCGGGGCTCGGCGACGTGGACGCAGATCGTCTGCTCGCGCAGCTCGCCGTTCCAGGAGTAGCGGATCGTCAGGTTCACATGGTCGAAGCCGCCCATGGTCCCGTTGTTGAAGACCGCCCGGGTCGCGCCGTAGGTGCCGGAGCCCTCCCAGTTCCCCGTCTGCCCCGTCGAGATCTTCCTGGTCAGCCCCGCGTCCTCGTAGAAGCAGATGTCCCCGACCGCGCAGCCGTACCTGGGCCCTCCGGCGTCGGCCGTGGCGGGCGAGGAGGACACGAGACCGGCGGCGACCACGAGTCCGGCAAGAGCGACACGCTTCACGAAACACTCCATTCACGGCGAAACAGAACGGCGTGACGGTATCGGGGAGCGCTATCGATCGGCTTTACGGCGCGGCGTGCCGTTCCAGGAAAGTGAAGACGTCGGCCTCGTCCACGCCCGGGAACGAACCGGGCGGCAGCGCGGCCAGCACGTGGGAGTTGGCCCGAGCCGACGGCCAGGCGTAGCCCTCCCAGCGTTCGGCCAGCTCGGCGGGCGGGCGGCGGCAGCAGTCGCCGTTCGGGCAGTTGGACTTGGTGCGGCTGGTCGTCTCCCGGCCGCGGAACCAGCGCGACTCCCGGTACGGCACGCCGAGCGTGATGGCGAAGTCCCGCTCCCGCGAGGGATCCACGTGCGCGACGCAGAAGAAGGTCCCGGTCGGCGAGTCGGAGTACTGGTAGAAGACCGAGAAGCGGTCCGGCGACAGGAACACCTGCCGTCCCGACCACTGCTGGCACATGCGCTGCCCCTCGATGGCGCCCTGCTCGTCGGCGGGGAAGACGATGCCGTCGTTCTCGTAGGCCTTGTAGATGATGCCGCCGGCGTCGTTGCGGACGAAGTGGCAGACCAGGTCGAGGTGGTGGGTGGCCAGGTTGGTGAAGCGGTGGGCGGCCATCTCGTAGGAGACGGCGAACACGTCGCGCAGGTCCTCCACCGACAGGGCCCGGTCCTGCTTGGCCTCCAGCAGGAACGGCGCCGCCGCCCGCTCGGGGACCAGGACGGCGGCGGCGAAGTAGTTGGCCTCGGTGCGCTGGCGCAGGAAGTCGGCGAAGTCGCGCGGCTTGTCGTGACCCAGCGCGAGGTGGCCCAGGGTCTGCAGCAGGATCGTGCGCGGGCTGTGCATGCCGAGCTGCTCGTGTTTGACGTAGATGCGGCGGTTGCGGAGGTCGGTGATGGAGCGTACCGATCGGGGCAGGTCCTGGGCGGTGTGAACCGTGTAGCCGAGATGGGTGACGAGGGCCTGGATGAGCGACTGTGACAGGGCGCCGGTGCGGTACCCGACGGCCGACAGCGCCTCGGCCGCCGACTTCTCGATCTCGGGGAAGTAGTTGCCCAGCTCCCGCTGGCGGCGCCTGAGCTCGGCGTTGGCGGCTCGGGCCTCCTCCGGCGTCGCCGTGCCCCTCGCCTGGCGGGCGCGCAGCTCGCCGTACAGGCCGAGGAGGTGTTCGAGCACGTCATTGGGTACGCGCGCGGAGACCTTCAGCCGCGGCAGACCGAGACCGGCGTAGATGGGGTCGCGCTGCGCCTCCTCCAGCTGGATCTCCAGCTGGGCGCGCCGGTTGGGGGCCTGACGGCGCAGCAGTTCCTCGACGGGTACGCCGAGCGCGGCGGCCAGGGACTTGAGCAGCGACAGCTTGGGCTCGCGCTTGCCGTTCTCCAGCAGGGAGAGCTGGCTGGGGGCCCGGCTGACGCGCTCGCCGAGGTCGGAGAGCGTGAGGCCGCGTTGTTTGCGCAGGTGACGGAGCCGTTGCCCGAAAGCGAGGAGATCGAGCTCCTGAGTCAAAGACAGCGGTTCTTCGCGCACCAGCGAGGCCATGGGCTGAGCTTAGACAGAAAAACGCCCGTTCTTCTAGGGGTTCCCGCCCCGGATCCCGGCGCCCCGCGATTGGTCTAGGCCAAAGGAAAACTTCGCGAATTTTTCTGCATCGAATACGCCTCAGTATTTTCTCTATCAGAAATCTGTGCGTTCTTCGCTGAGAAAAACCTCTATGGAAGGGGTACGGCGGGGCACAGACTCAGCAGCAAGCACCCAGGGGACGACATAAGGAGCGAACATGAACGATCGCCTCAAGGGAGCGGCTGAGGAGCTGCGGCAGGACTGGGAGAACAACCCCCGCTGGGCGGGCGTCGAGCGCACCTACGGCGCCGACGACGTGATCCGGCTGCGCGGATCGGTCCAGGAGGAGCACACGCTGGCGCGGCTCGGCGCCGAGCGGCTGTGGAACCTGCTGCACTCCGAGGACTACGTCCACGCCCTCGGCGCGCTGACCGGCAACCAGGCCGTCCAGCAGGTGAAGGCCGGACTGCAGGCGATCTACCTGTCCGGCTGGCAGGTCGCCGCCGACGCCAACCTGGGCGGACAGACGTACCCCGACCAGTCGCTGTACCCGGCCAACTCCGTGCCCGCCGTCGTGCGCCGCATCAACAACGCGCTCCTGCGCGCCGACCAGATCACCTGGTCGGAGGGCATCGAGGCCCCGCACTGGCTGGCGCCGATCGTGGCCGACGCCGAGGCCGGCTTCGGTGGCGTGCTCAACGCCTTCGAGCTGATGAAGGGCATGATCGCCGCCGGCGCCGCGGGCGTGCACTGGGAGGACCAGCTCGCCTCCGAGAAGAAGTGCGGCCACCTGGGCGGCAAGGTGCTCATCCCCACCGGCCAGCACATCAAGACGCTCAACGCCGCGCGCCTGGCCGCCGACGTGGCCGGCGTCCCGTCCCTGATCATCGCGCGGACCGACGCACAGGCCGCGACGCTCCTGACCAGCGACGTGGACCCGCGCGACCAGCGGTTCACCACCGGGGACCGTACCGCGGAGGGCTTCTACCGGGTGCGCAACGGCGTGCAGGCCTGCATCGCCCGCGGCCTGGCCTACGCGCCCCACTCCGACCTGCTCTGGATGGAGACCGGCACGCCCGACCTCGACGTCGCCCGCGAGTTCGCCGAGGCGGTCAAGGCCGAGTACCCGGACCAGATGCTCGCCTACAACTGCTCGCCGTCCTTCAACTGGAAGAAGCACCTCGACGACTCCACGATCGCCAAGTTCCAGCGCGAGCTCGGGCACATGGGGTACAAGTTCCAGTTCATCACGCTGGCGGGCTTCCACTCGCTGAACTACAGCATGTTCGACCTCGCCCAGGGCTACGCGGCCGACGGCATGACGGCGTACGTGGAGCTGCAGGAGGCCGAGTTCGCGGCCGAGACCCGCGGCTACACCGCCACCCGCCATCAGCGCGAGGTCGGCACCGGCTACTTCGACCTGGTCAGCACCGCGATCGCGCCCGACTCCTCCACGACCGCCCTGAAGGGCTCCACCGAAGAGGAGCAGTTCGCCGCCGCCCACTGACCTCTCGTTTCGCCCTTGTCGTTACGGCAAGCCGCCCCAGCCCCATCCGCCGTACGGGGCTGGGGACATTCCAGGGACACGGTCGTCCACCTCACCGGCTCGCCGCCGTGACGACCGCACAGCTCGCCGGACGCCGCGGTAACGGGCGTTCACCGGCGAACAAAAGGGCCGTGCCGGGCCGCCACCGGGCACGGCCCTTTTTCTCTGGTCAGCGGCGCCCAAACGGCTCATGGGAGCCCGCAGGCGGGCAGAGTCCGGCTGAGGAGTTGGCCCGGCCACGGGCCCAGAACCAGCGGCCGCTGAAGGCAGAGAAGAAGGGCAGCTGAAGCGCGAGATCTTGCGTCGGGCAGCCGCCTCCATCGCTCGGAAGGTGAAGTGAGCCCCCCATCGGCAACCGCGCCACCTTCGGCGTGGAGCGGATCTGCCGGGTTCTCTGGGCGTCACCCGCGGGCGATGATCCGCCAGACCTTCTCAGGCCGGCTGGAAGCTCACGGTCATCGCCCACCGTGAGAAGAGCCCGCCGCCGGATCACCGGCCGGAGCGGCGAAACGTGCGTGTAGCACGGCCGGGACCGTTTTCGCCAAACCGAACCAGCCGTCCGCTCACCCCAGGGGGCCTCGGTGGAGGAGGGTGATCACGACGCCGAGCTGGTGAGCGCGCGGTGAGCGGGCGGTGAGCCGGGCCCGTAATGATCACGGCGATGGACCTGGTCACACCAGACCGGTGTGACCTCGGGATGGCCGCGGTGGGCTCGTGCCCGCCGTCGACGGCGTCCCGCGGGAGTCCTGTCGCGCCGACGGAGGCAAGGCCGGCCCGGTCCTGCCGAAATCGGCATGGGATCGAAGGAGATGTTCATGCAAGTCCCCCGCTCACTGTCCGCTCGCCACCGCAAGCTTCTTCCCAGGGCCGCCGCCGTCGCCGCCCTCGCCACGGTCCTGACCACCGGTTTCGGAGCCGGTGCCGGCGCCAGTACCAGGGACATCACGGCCGACCTGGCCTGCTGGGAAACCCCTCGTGCTTCCAGCACCCACGTCCGCGTCGCGGGCTGCGTGAACCAGCGCCCCGGTCAGACCCAGTGGCGGATCGTCGGTAAGTGGTGCGGCCCCGGCCACAACTGCGACACGGTCCATGGCAACTGGGCCCCGTCCGGCGGGACCTCGACTGCCTATCATCCTGGCGGAAAGAACTTCACCGACTACACCTTCAATACCCGCTAGAGCGCCGGCGGGGGGGGGGGGCGGGGGGGGCCGCCCCCCCCCCCGGGGGCGGGGGCCCCGAACCCACACCCCGCCCGAAATGGGGGCGCCGGGGGGCGGCCCCGCGCGGGTGGGCGCCCCCGCGCCCCAACCAGGGGTCGCTCAACACCCCCCCCCAACCCCACCCCCCCCCCCCCGGCGGCGGGGGGGGGGGGGGGGGGGGCCCCCCCCCCCCCCCCGCCGGGTGAGCGGCCCTGCCGTACCCGAGCCGCGGCATAAGGTCGGCCGCTTGGCGCGCCTGCCGCGCTGCGGGGCCGGACCTCGCGGTTCAGGCTCTGCTGACCGCAGCGGCCACCTGCAAGGTGCCGTCGCTCAGGTTGCGCGCCCGCAGCAGGCGGACGGGCGCGCCATCGGACGGCAGGAGGTTGAGCCGGACCTCATCCACCAGCCCCTCCTTCAGAAACGCGGCGTACGTCGCGGCGCCACCCGAAAGGAGCGCCGTGCCGTGCCCGCGGGCTTCGAGGTGGCGCAGCGCCTCGGCCGGGGAAGCGGCCACATGCGCTCCCTCGAGGTCCTGCCGCCGTCTCGACAGCACGACGACGTCGAGGCCGGCGAGCTCCTGCGGACCGGCCATGAGCGAGAAGGTCCCACGGCCCATGATGAGATTGCCCGCCTCGCGGGCCCCGGCCAGGAAATCCATGAGGATGGCGGGTGGAATGCGGTGGCCGCCTTCGGCGCGGTGAAGACGGCCGTCGGGGGTGATCGACGCGTAAAGGATCGTCCTCATGAGACGGAACCTACTCTAGTTGGAGAGAACTTCCAACTATCTGGATCGAGCGCCAGGCCAGCTCCGGCAGGACGGCCCGTGCCCAGCCGAGATCGTCCTCGCCGATGGCGAGCATCCGCCGGCACGCGTCGTGGCTCGGCCCGAACAGTACGGTTTGCAGCTGCTCCGGTGTCCATTCCGGCAGTTCCCCCGGCCCGGCGAGCCGTGCCAGGTGTGACATGACAGGTGCCAGCAACCGCTGCTTCACCTCGGCAAGCTCCGCGGCGTGATCCGCTGCCAGCTCCAGCGCCATGGCCTGGTACATGAAGCGAGCCTCCGCCCGGTTCGCGGCCACCCACGCCAGATGCGTGTCCACGAGCGCGCACACCGCGTCGTGCGCGGTGGCCGAGGCGAGGGCCTCCGTTCGCAGGCGGGCGCCGACCCGCTCGAATGTCCGAGTCAGCAGCGCCACCGTCAACCCACCGAGACCGCCGAAAAGGTGGTAGACGCTCGACGGGCTCGCGCCGGCGGCCCGGCGGATGTCCTCGATCCCTGTCGCCATCAGGCCCCGCTGGTCGAAGCAGCGCAACGCGGCGTCCAGAATCTCGTTGCGCCGCCGGATCCCATCGCTCCTGGTCACCCTCACGTGGCGAGGTTACCCCGGGGGGTTCACCCGTTCCGCCCTCGGCCGGCTTCCGCCTCGCCGCCGACCTACCGCGAGGTGGTGCTGCCCCTACCGGCCGGGTACCGCCAGCATGATCGTCGCGGGAATGCCCGCTCCCTACGCTCATTTCCAGGGCTAACAAAGGGGCAGAGATGGACGTGGGGAACGCGCCGGTGGCCGTCGGCTTGGGCGCCGTACGCAAGATCTACGGGCACGGAGGCGGCGGCGTGACCGCGCTCGACGGCGTCACCCTGGACTTCCGCAAGGGGACGTTCACCGCGGTCATGGGACCGTCGGGCTCGGGCAAGAGCACACTGCTGCACTGCGCGGCGGGGCTGGACCGGCCGACGGAAGGATCGGTCACCCTGGACGGCACCGACCTGACCACCCTGTCGGAGCGTGCGCTGACCGGTCTGCGGCGCGAGCGGATCGGCTTCGTCTTCCAGGCGTTCAACCTCTTACCGGCGCTGAACGTGGCGGAGAACATCACGCTGCCACTGAAGCTCGCGGGCAAGAAGGCCGATGGGGCGCTGGTCTCCGAGGTGGTACGCCGGGTCGGGCTCGCGGACCGGGTGGGCCACCGGCCCGCGGAACTGTCCGGCGGTCAGCAGCAGCGGGTGGCGATCGCGCGGGCGCTGGTCACCAGGCCCGCGGTGATCTTCGCCGACGAGCCGACCGGCGCCCTCGACACCAGGACGGCGCGGGAGGTGCTGGACCTGCTGCGGTCGGCGGTCGACCACAGCGGCCAGAGCATCATCATGGTCACCCATGACCCGGTGGCCGCGGCGTACGCCGACCAGGTCGTGTTCCTGGCCGACGGCAGGCTCGCCGGCTCGCTGGCCAGGCCGTCCGCCGACGCGGTGGCCGACCGGCTGACCCACCTCGGCGCGTGGGCCGCCGGGAACGCCGTGGCTGGGGGACGCTGATGTTCGGGATCGCGCTGCGCTCGCTGCGTCACCGCCGGGGCGCCTTCGTCGGAACGTTCGTCGCCATGTTCTTCGGCGCGGTCATCGTGTTCGCGACCGGGGCTCTGATGGAGACCGGGCTGCGGGCCACGGCTCCGCTACAGCGCCTGGCGGCCGCCGACATCCACGTCGTCGCCGGGCAGACCCTTGAGCTGCCGGGTGGCGACGACGCGGAGACGGCGCTCCTGCCCGAGCGGGTACGGGTCGCGCGCGGGCTCGCCGACCGGATCCGTGACCTGCCCGGGGTCGGCGCCGCCGTACCGGATGTCAGTGTTCCCGTCTCGCTGCGGGGCAGGCAGGTCAGCGGGCACGACTGGGCGACCAGCGTGCTCGCCCCGTACACGCTCGCCGACGGCGCGGCGCCGTCGCGGGGAGAGGTCGTCCTCGGCCGCGCGTACGGCGTGCGGACGGGTGACACGGTGGACCTCGTGGCCCGGGGGGAGGAAGGCCGGTACCGGGTCAGCGGCACGATCGCCGGCGACGGCGTCTACTTCGCCACCGCCGACGTGACGCGGCTGTCGGGCACCGGCGGGGCCGACCTGATCGGCGTCGTCGCGGCCCCGGGCGCCGACGTCGCCGACGTGTCGCGCCGGGTGACGGAGGCGGTCAAGGGGACGGGCGCGGTCCTGCTGTCCGGGAACGAGCGCGGCGTCTCGGAGTTCCCCGAGGTCGCGGCGGCGGGGACCATGCTGGTCATCCTCGCCGGCGTCACCGGCGGGCTCACCGTTCCCGTGGCGGTGTTCGTCATCGCCTCCACGCTCGTGCTCTCCATCCAGCAGCGCGAACGGGAGATGGCGCTGCTGCGCACGATCGGCACCACACCGGGCCAGCTGCGCGCCATGGTGCTGGGCGAGTCGATGCTGCTGGCCGCCGTAGCGTCGGCGCTGGGGTGCCTGCCCGGCGTCCAGCTCGCGAAGTGGCTGCTGAGCCTCATGACTGGCGCCGGCATGGCGCCGCCGCAACTGACCTACCAGCAGGGCGTGCTGCCGGTCCTCGTCGCGGTCGGGGTCGGCCTGCTCAGCGCCACCGGCGCGGCACTGATCGCCGCGCACCGGGCCGCCCGGATCCGGCCCACCCAGGCGCTGGCGGAGGCGGCGATCCAGCGGCGCTGGCTGACCCGGCCGCGGGCGATCCTGGCGTCCCTGACGTTCGCGGGCGGCATCGTGCTGATGGTCACGACCGTGACCTTGTTCGAGGGGCCAGTCGCGGCGTCCACGGCCGGTCCGACCTCGATGGTGTGGGCGATCGGGCTCGCGCTCATCGCGCCGGGCGTCACCACTGTGTGCGTACGCCTGCTGCGCGGGCCGTTGGGACTGGTCACCGGTGAGCCGGGCAGGCTGGCGATGATCAATGCCGGGGCATACACGGTCAAGGTGGCCGCCGCGGCAACGCCGATCATGCTCGCGACCGGGATCGCCACCGCCAACATCTTCCTGCAGTCCACGATGGCCGACGCGGCGCGGCTGGCGTACACCGAGAATCTGCGCGCGGACGCCGTGCTGTCGGCCACGGCGGGCGGGATCTCCCCCGCCATGGCCGACCGGGTCCGTGCGGTGCCCGGGGTGAGCGCGGTGTCCGAGGTGGTGTCGTCGTCGGTGTTCGTGATGGATCCGGCCGACGGCTCCGACGAGGGCAGGCCGGTCCAGGGCGTCAGCGCGGGCGCGGTGAGCGAGACGACGGGGTACACGGTGACCGCCGGATCGTTGTCCGCACTCGCCGGGGACACCGTCGCGCTGCCGTCCTCGCTGGCGCGGCGGTGGGGCGTGGGCGTGGGCGACACGGTCAAACTGCGGCTGGGCGACGGGTTCCCCCTGGCGGCGAACGTGGTCGCGACCGTCTCCGCCCGGCCCGGGTTCGAGACTCTGCTCATGCCGGTGCGGACGCTGGCGCCGCACACGTCCGCGGGGCTGCCGACGCAGCTCCTGGTGCGGTCCGCGGACGTGGGGGCGCTGCGGGACTTCGCGGCCGGCTGTCACGACGTCATCCTGGGCGACCGTACGGCACAGCTGCGCTCCTTCCAGGACCAGGCGGCGATCGGGGCGTGGGTGAACTACGCGCTGGTCGGGATGATCGCCGCCTACACCGTGATCGCGGTGGTGAACACCCAGGTCATGGCCACGCTCGCGCGACGGCGCGAGTTCGGCCTGCAGCGCCTCACCGGCTCGACCCGCGGGCAGGTACTGCGCATGGTCCTGGTCGAGGGCACGCTGGTGGCGATCATCGGCGTCATCCTGGGCGGCGTCGCCGCCGCCACCACCCTGGTCCCGTTCAGCCTGGTGGTGAAGGGGACGCCGCTGCCGTCCGGCTCTCCCCTGACGTTCCTGTCGATCGTCGCCGCCGCGGCGGCGCTCGCCCTGGTGTCCATGCTCGTCCCCGCCTGGCGAAGCACGCGCCGCCCGCCCATCGAGGCGGTGGCGACCGAGTGATGACGATCTCGACAGTGCGTCTCTGCGGTATCGGACACCGGCAAGAGCCACTTCACCGAGGCCCGCAACCGCATGACCGGCATCGGCGGCCTGCCCACCCGCCTCGGCTTCCGCCGCACCAACCACAACGCCGCGGTCCTGCCACCTTGTCGTTACGGCAAGCCGCCCCAGCCCCATCCGCCGTACGGGGCTGGGCACATTCCAGGGACACGGTCGTCCACCTCACCGGCTCGCCGCCGTAACGACCGCACAGCTCGCCGGACGCCGCGGTAACGGGCGTTCACCGGCGAACAAAAGGGCCGTGCCGGGCCGCCACCGGGCACGGCCCTTTCTCTCTGGTCAGCGGCGCCGGAAAGCCCGGTGCGTCGACGAACCGCCGGCCCCTAGCATGCGTGGGTGAACCTGTCGCAGCTCGGCGCGCCGATCGGGCAGATGATTCGCGTCCACGGCGGGTTCGCCAACCGGATGTACCGGCTCGACACCGACCAAGGTTCGTTCGCGGTGAAGGAGCTGAACCTCGCCGACCGCCGCTGGACCTATCGCGTCGAGGACGTGTTCAGGTTCGAGCGGGCGGCCTTCGCCGCCGTCATCCCGACGCCGGAGCCAACGGCTACGCCGCGGGAGGCGGAGCGTTGCCGCCGCCGGGTCCCAGCTGGTTCGTGTTCATGATCGGCGGCTGGCTGGGGCACACCAGGTGGAACATCCTCCGGTGCCTCGCCGGTGTCGAGGCACTGCTCGTATGACAGCGCCCCGCGCGCGGCATGTGACCCGCGGTTTCTCTGCCCAACCAGCCCGGTGAGAAGTACGGCCTCGTTCCCTCCTCGTGGAGGGATGTGGGCCCCGTCCTATTGCCCCACGATCGGCTGATCATAGGCCCGGTGCGCCATCGCGTTCAGGGCGGTCATGAAACGTGTGAGAAGCGGGCTCATGTCTCCGTCTCGCCAGACCAGGTGCAAGGTGGTGGCGGTGCCCGCGAGCCGCCGAGACGCCACGCCCTCCCGGTGCAGCACGCGATAGGAGTCGGCCATCACGCTCGCGCCGAAACCGGCGGCGACCAGCGCGAGGATCGTCTGGACGGTCCGGCCCCGCGCGCCGACGCGCGGCACGATCCCGGCGTGGTGGCACAACGAGGTGATCTCGTCATGCGCGTGAGGCGCGGATTCGCGTGGCCACAGCACCAGGGGGATCTCCCCGAGTACGGAGACGGGTGCCGGCTCACGGGTCGTGGCGAGTGGGTGCCCGGCCGGCAGGAAGAGGGTCAGCGGCTCGCGTGTCCAGACTTGTGTGGCGAGACGGGCGTCGCGAACCGGCAGCCGCTGCACCGCCACGTCGAGGCTTCCGTCCAGGATGCCGGCCGACATCTCGGCGTCGTCGAACAGCTCCACCAGGGACAGGTCGACGTCGGGGAGTTCCGCTCGCAGCCGTCCGAGGGCGTCTCCCAGCGCGCCGTTGATGCCCGATCCGGCGAACCCGACCGTCACCCGGCCGATCTTGCCCTCGGCGGCGAGCCGCACGTCGTTCAGGGTGGCTTCGGCGTCGGCCAGCATGCGCACGGCCCGCCGGAGCAGCGCCTCGCCGGCCGCGGTGGGAAGGAGGCCGCGGCCCGCTCGGGCGAACAGTTCGGCCCCCAGGCGTCGTTCCAGTTCACGCAGCTGCCGGCTCAGGGTGGGCTGGGTCAGCCGCAGGCGGCGAGCTGCTCCGCTGATGGACCCCTCTTCGGCGATCGCGACCACGTACCCGAGCAACCGCAGATCCATCCATGCCTCCACAGCATGGATGATATATCGATCGATGCCTTGTCATAGGCAGTTGGGGTTCGCCGGTGAAGAATGAAGCCGTCCCGATTTCTTGAAACGCCGGAGCCGTCGTGAAACACCTTGGAGTTCTCGCTCACAGCACGGGGGGAGCCGCCCTTTGCTTCCTCGCCTTCTGCGAGGAGGGATTCCGCAGGACCGGTCGCAACGAGCATCCCGACGTCACCCTGGACTACATCGCCTTCGGGTACAGCATGCCCGCCTGGGAGAGCGGAGATCACGCGACCGTCCGGGCGACCCTGGCGACCAGCGCGCAACGGCTGGCCCGGGCCGGCGCCGACTTCTTCGCCTGCCCGGACAACACCGCGCACCTGGCCCTGGAAGTGCGGGGACCGGACCTCCCCCTGCCGGGTCTCCACATCGCCGAGGTCGTCGCTGACCAGGCCGCGGCCGAAGGACACACCCGCGTCGGCGTGCTGGGCACCAGCTACACCATGGACGGCCCGCTCTACCCACGGGCGCTGGCCGCTCGCGGGATCGCCGCGGAGCTGCCGGACGCCAAGGACCGCGCCCTCGTCAACGAGGTCATCTTCAAGGAACTGGTGAACGGCGTGATCAGCGACACCTCACGCCAGGAGTATCTCCGCGTCATCGAACGGCTGGCCGACCGGGGGTGTGACGCGGTCGCGCTCGTCTGCACCGAGATCCCGTTGCTGATCACGCCCGACGTTTCCTGCCTGCCGACGTTGGATTCGACCCGTTTGCTGGCCCGCGCGGCCTACGACGTCGCCGTCGGCGAGCGGGCGATGCCCGAGTGGCACGGCGGCCCACGATGAACCCGGGACTCCGCGGAACGGAGCGGAGGATGTCACCTCCCGAACGGCGCCTCAAGGAGCTTGGGCTGACCTTGCCGCAGGCCGTCCCCCCGGTCGCGACCTACGTGCCCGCCGTACGCAGCGGTGACCACGTCCACGTCTCGGGCCAGGTGCCCCTGCGGGAGGGGCGGCTCATCGCGGCCGGCCGGCTCGGTGACACGGTCGGCGTGGACGTCGCCTACGCGTGCGCGCGCCAGTGCGCGCTGAACGCGCTGGCCGCGCTGAAGGCGGAGATCGGCGATCTGGCGGCGGTCTCCCGCGTGGTCAAGGCACTGGTGTTCGTCGCGTCGACGGCCGGCTTCACCGCACTCCCGCAGGTCGGCGACGGGGCCTCCGACCTGCTCCGCGAACTCTTCGGCGAGGCGGGACGGCATGCCCGCTCGGCGGTCGGGGTGTCGGCGCTGCCGTTGAACGCACCCGTCGAACTGGAACTTCTGGTCGAGATCCATCGGCCGGTACGCGGCTGAGCCCGCGTACCCCTGAAAACGGTCACAAGGAGGGCGTCAGCATGCCCGTGAAAGTCCCGGCGGCGATCGTCGGTTCCGGCAACATCGGAACGGATCTCCTCTACAAGTTGCGCCGATCCGAACTCATCGACCCACGTATCATGATCGGAATTGACCCGGACAGCGAGGGCCTGCGGCGGGCGGAGGACCTCGGCCTCGAAGTGTCCGCGGAGGGCGTCGACGGGCTGCTCAGCCGATCGGACCGGCCCCCGCTGGTATTCGAGGCGACCTCGGCGAAGGTGCACGCCGCGGCCGCGCCACGTTACGAGGCCGCGGGGATCACCGCGATCGACCTGACACCCGCGTCGGTCGGACGGTGGGTCGTCCCCGCGGTCAACCTCGACGATCACCTGCAGGCGCCGAACCTCAACATGGTCAGCTGCGCGGGACAGGCCACCATCCCCCTCCTGTACGCGATCGACCAGGTCGCCGACGTCTCGTATGGCGAGATCGTCGCCACCATCGCGAGCGCGAGTGCGGGTCCGGGCACCCGGTGGAACCTCAGCGAGTTCAGCGAGAAGACCGGACAAGCCCTGACCGCCGTCGCCGGAGCAGACGAGGCCAAGGCGTTCTCACTGATCAATCCGGCCGATCCGCCCATGGTCATGCGCGACACCGTGTACGCGAGGGTCCGCCGGAAGGACGCCGACCGCATCGAGCGCGCCGTGCGGGAGGTCGTCGCCAAGGTTCAGCAGTACGTGCCGGGTTACCGGCTGCGCTTCATGGAGGTCGACGGCAACCTGGTCACCGTCATGGTGCAGGTGGAGGGCGCCGGCGATTTCCTGCCCGCGTACGCGGGCAATCTCGACATCATCACCGCCGCCGCGACCGCCGTCGCCGAACGGATCGCGGAGAAGACCCTGGGAGCCACCCGATGATCACTCTCGTGGACACGAGCCTGCGTGACGGCATGAGCAGTGTCTCGCACCAGTTCACACCGGAACAGGTCGGCGCGGTGGCCGGCGGCCTCGACCGGGCGGGCGTCCGGGTCATCGAGGTCGCCCACGGCATCGGCATCGGCGCCTCCTCGATCCAGTACGGGTTCGCCGCCGCGACGGACGTCGAGTACGTTCAGGCCGCCGTCGCCGCGGTGGACAGAGCGGACATCGCCGTGTTGTACGTGCCGGGAATCTCGACGCTCGCGGCCTTGGACGCCGTCCGCGACGCCGGAGCGAATACGGTACGTGTCGCCACGCACTGCACCGAGGCCGACTGCGCCGAGCAGCCGATCCGTCATGCCCGCGACCACGGCATGCGCGTCATGAGCTTCCTGATGATGAGCCACAAGCTCGAACCCGCGGAACTCGCCGGGCAGGCGGCCAAACTGGACTCCTACGGCGCGCAGGTCATCTACGTGGTCGACTCTGCCGGGGCGCTCGTGCCCGGTTCGGCCGGAGCCCGCGTGGCCGCGCTGCGCGACGCGGTCCGCGCGGACGTCGGGTTCCACGCCCACAACAACCTGGGCGTGGGCATCGGCAACGCGCTCGCCGCGGTCGAGAACGGAGCGACCTACATCGACGGCTCGCTCCGAGGTCTGGGAGCCAGCGCCGGCAACGCCCAGACGGAGGCTCTCGCGGCGGCGCTGGAACGGTCGGGTCACCGCACGGGGGCCGACGTCCTCGCACTCGTCGAGGTCGCCGAACACCTCATCGTGCCTTTGATGACCGAACCGCAGATCATCGACGAGACCGCGCTCCTGCTCGGCTACGCCGGTCTCTACTCCACCTTCTTCCACCCGTCGAAGCGCGCGGCGGACAAGTACGGCGTACCCGTGCGTGAGCTCCTCCTGGAGCTGGGCCGGCGCGAGGTCATCGGAGGCCAGGAGGACATGATCATCGACGTGGCGGCGGAGCTTTCGAGCCGGACGCGAAGCGCGTAAGTGATGAGACCTTCAGAGGTCCGGGAGGCGGCCGCCGCGCTGCGCGGCGCCTACCGGTCGGGCACACCGATTCCTCCCCTGAGCATCACCTACCCCGGCGCGACGATCTCCGACGCCTACCGGATCCAGCAGGAGCAGGTGCGGTCCTGGACCGAGGCCGGAGACGAGGTACGCGGCCACAAGATCGGCCTGGTCTCGGCCGCGATTCGGCGCCAGATGGGCGTCCACGAGCCGGACTACGGCCATCTGACCGCAAGCATGTTCCACCCGGAGCACCAGCCGATCCCCGCCCGCGGGTTCATCCAGCCTCGGATCGAACCGGAGATCGCCTTCGTCCTGGACGCCCCTCTCCGGGGGCCCGGCGTCACCGTCGACGACGCCTGCGGGGCGGTGCGATACCTGCTGGCGGCACTGGAGATCGTCGACTCCCGGATCCGGGACTGGAAGATCTCGATCGTCGACACGATCGCCGACAACGCATCGTCCGGGGCGGCGATACTCGGAAGCACGCCGATCGACCCGGCGCACGTCGACCTGAGATCCGCGAACTGCGCGCTGACCAGGAACGGCGTGGTCACCGAAACCGGCACGGGAGCGGCGGTCCTCGGTACGCCGTTCAAAGCTCTGGCCTGGCTGGCGAACGCCATCGGCGCGCAGGGGGTGTCGCTGGAGCCAGGCCAGGTCGTGCTGTCCGGCTCCATCACCAGGGCCATAACGATCGCGCCGGGCGACAGCATCACGGCGGACTTCCCCGGGATCGGCCAGGTGACGGCGGTGCTGGCCGAGGAAGAGCCGGCGGATACGTCCGGCGCGGGGGCGTAGCGGCGGAACGGCGGCCGGCGGCGGGGCACGGCTTCGCCACCACTCGCCGTTCCGGGGCCGGGGTTGCCTGGCAGCCTGCGAATCTCCGGCGACGACGCCGCCGGAGACCTCGCCCCCGCCTGGTCCGGGCGACGCGTGGTCACACCGAGACAGCACCCAAGCGGTACGATGCGAACACCGAACCGGGCAGCTGACCGTACCAGCAGCACCAGCGGGCAGGACTTCTCCGTCAGGGGGCGTGGCCGTACCGCGCCCACCAGCGGTTTTCCACGTACCTCACGTTGTTGGAGAACCCGATCATGACCTCTGCCGTCCCTCGCGCCTTCCACTGTGAGCACACCCGCGCCAAGAGCAGGGTGTACGCCCTCGTCGAGCGCTCCGGCCAGCCCACGACCCTGCATGCCGTACTGACCTGTACCGATCCCGTCGTCGCCCAGCACGCCGCCCACCTTCTCTCCTCGGCGCTGGAGAACGGCCTGGGCCCCGCCGCCCGCGCTGCATCGGAGCGGATCGCGGCGGCCCTGCCCGACGCGCCCGCCGCCTCCTTCCGCCGTACGCTGGCCGATGCCGTGAACGGCACCTGGCACGACGCCCCCGAACTGGCCGCCACGTGGGAGTCCCTGCGGCGGGGCCGCGGCGAGTCGGCCGGCTTCGGTGACGACCTTGAGAGCCGCACGCCGGGCGACGCCCGCCTTGAGGCCTTCCCCGGGCCGGTCGTACGCACGATCAGCCTGCTGGAGGTACACGTCCACGACCCCGCTCGCCTTCTGGCGGCGGCCACCGCGACGGGCTGGAGGCCGTTCGACGCCGAGGATCTCGACGAGGACGACCGCCAGGATGTCGTCGGGGCCGTCATGCACTTCGTCAACGGCCCGGAGTTCCTGCCCGGCGCCGACCCGTTGATGGACGCGACGCAGGCGCGGCTGCTGCGCGCTGACAGGGGTGATGAGGTGAGCGACTGGAGCCCGGCGCCCGTGACGGCGAGGTTCGACACGGGAACGAGGTCCGGCCCCGACGAGTGGGCCGGCTGAGCGCTCCTCCGCGGGCACGTCGGCGCGGGGGCGGGCACCCCGGCAGGTTGCACGCGGCCGGCGAGAACTCGATCTCGACGGTCACGAGGACCGCAGCAGGATCACCGCCTGGGACCCGGTCGGGGGACCGGGCGCGCCCTCTTCGACGTGCCAGGACACGTGACCACGCCGGCCGCCGAGGGGAGCCTGGTGGTCACGGGCGGGGCCGACAACGCGCTGCGCTCTTTCGAGCTTGACACCGGGCGGACCGTCGCGGTCGCGCACGGTTCATCAGCCGACCGGATGACCAGGCTCGTTCCGGCCGGGCACCTCGCCGTCACGATTCGTGACGTGGGTGGGTGGCAGGTGGTCGACCCGGCGACCGGGGCGTCCGTCGGTGAGCCTGTCTCGCCGGACGTCGGTGTGCGGGCGATCGCCGCCGAAGCCACCACGGTGGTCACCGGCGGCGGCGCCTTCTCCCCGGTCGTCAGGGTCTGGGACCTGCGCACTCGCGGGGAACGCGGCAGGCCGCTGCACGGCTTCTCCCGCCAGGTCAGCCACGTGGTGCTCTCCGACGAGCTGATCATCGCGGCCGGGGACGGCGGCAAGCGCGGCACTCTGCAGTGCTGGGACCGGGCCGGGCGCGTCGCCCACCCAGCCCTCCGTCTGCCGGGCCGCCCGCGTGGTCTGGGCGTGGTACGCCCGCACGGCAAGCCGGTCGCCCTGGCCATGGGCCGCTCGGCGATCCCGGGTCATCGACCCGGCCACCGGCACGAGGACGGGCAGCCGTGTGACGGCCGCCAATCTGGACGCCAGTCCAGATCGGCGGCCCGCCCCGGGGGAACGAGGTGTCCTCGTACGGGGCGTCGCGCTTCGGGTGCGCTGATCAGCGGGCGGGCGGCGGCTACCTGTCGGTCAGGGGTTGCCGGGGTGGATCCTCGGCGCCACGTTCTGCCGGCCGCGGTTGTTGCCTGCCGCCCCGAAAGGTGCCTTCACCTGAGCGATGGTGCTGGCGGTGGCCTCGGCGTGGTCGTTGAAGACGACCCAGTGCACGGGCGTGTAGGGGGACGAGGTGAGCGAGCCGGAGTAGCGGAAGCTCGCCTTGCCGGCCGGGAGCATTCCGGCGAGGTTCACCGAGCCGATGCTCCAGCTTGCGCCCAGCGTGTCCGGCACGCCGTTGAGGGGGTGGTCGTGCGCGTCGGAAGCCGGAACGCCCACGCCGTCGATGAGGACGCCGAGCACCACGGTGTCGCCGGACGCGTCTTTGTGGACGAAGTGGGCCTCCGCGGGGGCCGCTGCCTGGCCCTGGAACTTGTGCTCGGCGTCGAAGTGGTAGTGAACCTCGGTGAGCTCGTACTTCGTGGTGCCGTACATGATGTGCGGGTCGCTGAGCTGGTCGGGGACGAAGGAGACGTCGTCGTGGTTGTCGACGACACCGTTGAGGTTCTTGTCGCGGAACTGCATCTGCCCGTCGGCGTAGCCGTAGCTGATGGTGATCGCCGGGGTGGCGGCGCCGCAGTTCTGGGAGCGGTCGATCTCCACGGGGCTCTGGACGTGGCCCGGGGCTCCGGTGCAGGACTGCTGAGCCTGCGCGGGTACTGCGATGAGTATCGTCGCTGTAGCGACGGCGGTCAGTAACTTGGCCAAACGAGACTGCATGTAGCACCTTTCGTTCGCGGATCATCCCGGACTCGGTGGTGGAACGCGTGCTCTGGCGAGACGGTTCTGCAGCGGGGTGTTTTCACGATAAATCGGGATTCGCGATCATTCGAGGCTTGTATTCTCCGGCGAAACCGTGGTCCCCGGGCCTCTCGCCGGCCGGACTCGTACACCACCGTCCACACACGGGCGCCGGCGAGTGCGTCGGGGATCGGCCGGAGGTGGGCCGTGACAATCCTGTGCGGTGTCAACGTGCCGTTGCGTCGCGTGATGGGTGACCGGACCCAGGTGGTGGGTCATCTTTCCTGCCGTGCCAGCCGGCGCAGCGCCACCTCGGCGGGTCCCGGCCGGCCGTGGCGCTCGAGGAGCCACGCTCCGGCCACGGTGATCAGCCATACGGCGACCGCGTACCCGGCGATGGCCGCGCTGTGCAGGTGAGCGCCGAGTCCGGCGCCCCACGCGGCCAGCACCGGGGCGCAGAGCACCGACTGGGCGAGGTAGCCCGACAGCGAGCGCCGGCCCAGGGCGGCGACGGCCAGGACGGCCGGCCCCCGCCTCGTGGTTCTGGTGAGCCGGTGTCCCAGGAGCGCGAAGGCAGCCGCGTAGCCGAGTCCCGCGGGCAGGCCGGTGGTCAGCTGGGTGAGCTCGAAGATGACCGTCGACTCCGGTGGCATCGCCCACCAGCCCATGACGACCAGGGCGTGGGGCAACCCGCCCAGCCACCCGATCGTGACGCCGACGGCGGCCACCCATCGCAGCAGCGGCAACCGGACGGACGGACGTTCCAGCACGTGCCGGCGCGCGGCCCACATGCCGAGCACGATGGCGACGGGCAGGGCCAGCGCGAGGAGGCCCTGACCGACCGTGACCACCGGCCAGAACGCCAAGCGGTCCAAGGCGGCGGCGAGCAGGTCGCCCTGCCCGCTGGCGGCCGTGCCCAGGCTCACGACCCCGGGCAGCTCGGACACGCCCGTGGTGAGGTACGCGGCCGCGACGCCGATCGACGTGACGACCACGAGCAGGCAGAAACCGATCACCGACCAGGTGAGCAACGTCCGGTCACCCCGGTGGAGGAACAGCGGGGCCAGCAGGAGCCCGGCCAGGCCGTACGCGCCGAGGATGTCGCCCTGCCACAGCAGCGCGGCATGGACGAGTCCGAACGCCAGCAGCCACAGGTGGCGGCGGCGCAGACGGGCCGGCGCGGCGTCTCCGGCCTGGCCCGCCGCCTGCCGCCGCCTGATCGCCTGCACCATGCCGTAACCGAACAGGAACGCGAACATCGGGTAGACGCGGAAGTCCACCGTGACGATGCTCAGCACCTGCACGATCCGGTCCAGGGCCGAGCCACCCGGCGGGTGGATCGTGCTGGGGCGCAGGGGTCTGTCCCACAGGTACCAGGGAGTGTTGGCGATGGCGATGAGCAGCAACATGCCGCCGCGGGCGAGATCGGGGGCAAGGGCCCGGCCGCCGGGGCGTGGTTCGGCGACGGTCATGCGGGGGTACCGCCGGAGCCCACAGGTTGGCTGACGTGTTCCGGCAGAGCGGCCGGGGCTTCGAGCTTCATGCCTTCGCGTCCGTTCATTCCACCTCATTCTTGTAGTGCCACTACAAGAATGTTTTTGTAGTGGCACTACAGTCAACCCAATGGGAGAAAGATCACAGAAGGTGGTGGTGAAAGCGTGAAACGGGGCCAAGGCGGCGAGCTGCCGCGTGGGGCCAACCGCCAATCACGGAAGAACGATCCATGCGGCGGACGCCTCCGTTCAGGTGGCCTTGCCGGACCGGGCGGGTCGCGGATCGCCGACACGATCGCGGCCATCCTCCTCGCGGCGGGCCTCGACGACCAGGCCGCCGCCCGGCACTACCTGATCTTCGTGGACTTCGTGTTCGGGACGGGTGCAGCGCGAGTCCCACGGCGACCCGACCGCGCCCGGACGCAACGCCGCGCTGTCGCTCACCGCGGAGGCGAGCCCGGAGGCGAGACGGCTGAAGGCCCTGCTGCCCGGCCTGCGCTCGCTGACGCCCGATCAGATCTTCGACGCGGAACCGGACATGATGATCGGCGCGATCCGCGAGGCCACCCACCCGAAGTGACGGCCGCCATCGCGCACTCTTGCCGACGGGTCAGCGCGTCAGTGACGCGAGCGCCGTGCGGACGACGTCGCCGAGCCGGTCCGGGTCGGACTCCGCGCGAGCCACCACATGAAGACCCTGCATGAGAACGACGAGAAGGCGGGCCTGGGCCGCGCAGTCGACGTCGTCCCTGATCTCGCCGGTTCGCCGCGCGGCGGTCAGGGCCCGCTCGATCGCGCCCTCCAGCGCGCCCAAAGCGCCGCGGACCACCCGGCCCGCGGCCTCGTCCCGCGGGAGCAACTCGGTGGCGGTGTTGCCGAGCATGCAGCCGCGCCCCGGTTCCGCGCGCGCGGCAGTCAAGATGTCACCGAGGAACTCGCCGACGCGCGGTAGCACCGGGCCGTCGGCCGCGATGGCCGCGGCGGCCCGGCGCGTGTCGTCGGCGTAGCGCTCCAGGGCCCGGAGGAACAGGGCGTGCTTGTCGCCGAAGGCGCCATAGAGGCTGCCCGGCAACAGGCCGACCTCATCCTTGAGCTCGCGCAGGGACGTCGCCGCGTACCCGCGTCGCCAGAAGACGTCTTTGGCGCCGTCGACGACCTGATCGTCGTCGAAGGAGCGCGGCCGGCCTGTTCGGGGCATGGTCACATCCTACGGACTTCTTGACAGGTGATTCAAGAAGTGTAGTGTTCCGACTTATTGGCCGTGCGATCAAAAAGTATCCGGCACCATCCACCAGGGGATCCGATGAGACGACTCTTCTTGCACGTCAACATGTCGCTGGACGGCTACATCAACGACACCGGCGGCGACATCGACTGGCACTTCGCCGACGAGGAGTTCCAGACCTACCTGGACCAGCTCCTCGAATCCATCGACGGCATGGTCTTCGGCCGGACGGCCTTCGAGGAACTCGCGGGTTACTGGCCCACGGCAGGCGGCGAAGCCTCGCCCGTCCAGGTCCGCAAGATGCACGAGCTGCCCAAGTACGTCCTGTCCCGAACCTTCGAGGACAGCGCCTGGCACAACTCCCACGGGCTCGGTGACGATCCCGCCGCCGCCATCGCCCGGCTCAAGCGGGAGGGCGGGCGCGACCTCGCGCTCTTCGCCGGCGCCGGCGCCGCCGTGGCCGCCATCGAGCTCGGGGTCCTGGACGAGCTTCGCATCGTCGTCAATCCCGTCCTGCTGGGCGGTGGTACGCGGCTGTTCGACGGCGCGTACCCGAGAGCCGAGCTTCGCCTGACGCACACGCGTCAGTTCACGTCCGGCGCCATGCTTCTCACCTACGAGACAGCCGCCGGCGCCTAGCGACCGAGAGCGAGCCCGCCGGTCCGGACCGGGTCACCACGGGATGGTGACCACCACGTTTCCGCGCTTGTGGCCGGTCTCGACATAGCGGTGGGCCTCTGCCAGCTGGTCAAAGGTATAGCGCCGGTCGATGACGACGCGTAGCTCCTCCGCCTCGATGAGGTTCTTGAGGAAGGGCAGGCTGTCGTTCTTGTCGATCGACATTCCGGTCACCACCTTTCTTCCCCGGGACATCGCCGTCGCGAGGGAAAGGAAGGTGCTGCGCAGCCCTGTGGTGGAGGCGTACCGGCCGTCGCGGGTGAGGGCGGGCCTGGCCTGGGAGAACGAGCTCTTGCCAAGGGTGTCGAAGACGATGTCGTAGAGTTCCCCGCGCCCGCCGTAGTCCTCCTTGGTGTAGTCGACCACCGCGTCGGCCCCCAGGCCGGTGACGAAGGCGGCGTTGGCGGGGCCGCACACCGCTGTGACGTGGGCTCCGAAGTGTTTGGCGAGCTGTACGGCGTAGGTGCCGATGCTGCCGGACGCGCCGTAGACCAGAACCTTGTGGCCGCGGCGGAGCCCGGATCTGCGGAGGAAGTACAGGGCGGTCGACGCACCGTCCACCGCGGCCGCCGCCTCCTCGAATCCGAGGTTCACCGGTTTGGGCGCGAGCGAGGCTCGCTGGGGCAGGCACACGTATTCGGCGTTGCCGCCGAGCCGGAAACCGGTGAAGGCGAAGACCTCGTCACCGGGGCGGAAGCGGGTGACCTTCGCGCCGACCCGCTCGATCTCCCCCGCCAGCTCCGTGCCCAGCGTGCGCATCCTCCTGCGCGGACGGCGGAATCCGAGGACGACCCTGCCCCACAACGGCTCGCCGCGGCGCATGGCGCACTCCGCGGAGGTAACGGTCATCGCGCGGACGCGGATCAGCACCTCGTCGTCCCGTGGTTCCGGCTTGGGCACCTGACGCAGCGTGAGGACCTCGGGCGGGCCGAATCGCGAGTAGACGGCTGCTCTCATGCGCGTGCTCCCGTCGTGGCGGGGTGGACAGGACCCTTGTGGCCAAGGATCGACGATGCGAGCTGTGGAGAAGCTGAGAGCTCGCGCCGGGGAAGGATGCCTTCCCCGGCGCGGGTGGGCCGGTCAGCCGAGGACCCGGTTCCAGGTCTGGAGGGCCGTTCCGTTGCTGGTCCAGATCTGGGCCTTGTTCGGATCGTCCCAACTGGGTTCCATCGCGACGGTCTTCGCTCGCGAATTCGACGCGTGAACGCTCAGGATCTTCTGACTGCCGTCATTGTTGCCGACGAAGTACCACTTCTGGGAATTGTGGTCGGAGCACGAGAACTGGTGGACTCTCGTGCCGCTCTCCGTCTTCCTGTCCGACAGGTCGACGCACTTGTCGGTCACCTTGCTGTGGATACGGTACGCGGCCACCGTCTCCCACCTGATGCAGAACCTGAACAGCCAGTCGTCCTCGACGCAGACCCTCTCGGAACCCACGTTCTCGACCCGCCATTTCTGGCCGTCCGACCCGTCGCACGGGTAGTGGCCGATCCAGGCCCTGTCGTGGGCCGCGGATCCCACGAGGGTCAGGCAGTTGCCGAGCGCGACGTTGCGGAACTGGAAGTAGTCAACCGCATGGGCGGGTGCGGAGGGCCATACCGCCATACCTCCGAGGAGGAGTGCCAGGACGGCGATGATGCGTTTCATGGCTTCCTTTCCGTTGATCGTGCGGGAATGCGCCGAAAGTATGTCCGGGGTGCCGGGGACCGGTAGATCAGTGGGACTCATCACCGATGCCGCCGTTCCGGTCCCGAATAACCTTTGACAGCGCCGCTCGACCGTGGGTGAACCCGGTGGCGCTCATGCGAAGCCGGGCGTGATCGCCTGCGCCGGGGCGAGGCGATTTTGCGCAGTGGCCGTCCTGTATACGGCGGCCGGCATGGCGAGCGCGAGGAGGAGGGCACGGCGGCCCCGATCGGCCGGGCTCGAAAGCAGCGGCCCGTTGGATGGCGTTGCCGGGGGCTAAGTGCCGGAGGTCCGGCCGCTGCCGCCGGTGTGCCCGGAGCCCACGATCGCGGTCGCCTGGATCTCGATCAGCGCGTGCAGCGGCATCAGCGTGCTGACTCCGATCAGGGCGCTGGCCGGGAAACGGTCCTTGAAGTACTCCTTCCTGATGCCGGTGAAGACACGTCCCATGCGGGTGTCGGTGATGAAGACCGTCATGGTGACGATGTCGTCCAGGGTGCCGCCGGCCGCTTCGACGCCGAGCCTGACGCGGTCGAGCGCCCGGCGGGCCTGGGCGGCGAAGTCGAGGGAGACGATCTCGTGGTCGGGCCCGAGACCGCACTGCCCGGCGAGGTAGACGAGCGGGCCGACGGTGACGCACTGGGAGTAGCCGAAGGCGGACGGGTCCTCAAGGCCGGGGACGGGGACGATGCGTTTGGGCGCGTTCACGGGGCGTCGAGAACGGGTTCGCCCAGCAGCGGGCTGGAGATCAGGTAGATGCCGTGGTTGCTGAAGGCCCAGATGAGCCGCCGGTCCCATTCGATGACCATGCTGCCCACCGGATTCGCAATGTCATCAGATATCGACAAATCACACATTTTCGGGACGAACCAGCCCGCGATGGAGACGTTCACCGGATCGCTCACGTCGAAGAACTGGATCCCGGCGTTGTAGAACACGTACGGCATGATGTGCGGATCCGGCGTTCCGGTGTCGCACAGGTAGTAGCCGGGACGCTTGGGACCGAACATGCCCCGCCGCTGCACCCAGTCGGTGAACGGCGCCTCCGGCGGCGGCACCGGCCGCGGCAGCGTCCCGGCCACGAACGGGCGCGTGGGGTCGCTCACGTCCACGGCGTAGATCTCCTTGTACGGCTCGAAGCCGTCCTGGTTGAGCGGGTAGCCGTTGACGTACACGATGCCGGTCTCCTCGGCACGGGCGACGACGACGGTGTCGCACTCGGTGCCGGGCACGCTGGGCGGAAGGTCCAGGTGCCCGATGGCCTCGATGTGTTCCGGATCCGCGACGTCCAGGACGTACATGCCGAAGCCGCCCATCGCGGCGTAGCCGTACCTGCTGCCTTCGTGCGGGATGAAGACCGGCATCCGGGCGCCCATCCACGACGTCTGGTTGCCGGCGCGCGGGTTGAGGTTGTAGACGTCCTCCTCCCCCGCGCGCGATCCCGGCGCCCACCACGTGTCGAGGAGCTTGGGGTGGCGCGGGTCGCGCAGGTCGTAGACGAGCTGGGCGCCGGCCCACAGCACGGTCTTGTACTCGTTGTTGCGGAAGCCGTCGTCGGGCGCGGCGGCGATGTAGAGGTGGTCGCCGCCGAAGTAGACGGGCACGTCGATCGCGCCCGACCCCTCCTGGGGGCGCTGGTCCGCGGTGCGGTGGGGGTCGGTGGTGACCTCGCTCAGCAGTTCCCACTCCTCGGGCAGCGGGCCGTGCATCTCGTAGACCTTGAAGCCGCGCAGCATGCAGTCGCCCCGGACGGTCGCCACCCCCTCGGGCTGGGTGTACTTGTCCTCCACCACGCCGAACCGCGGGATCTCCAGTGCCTGGATCATGATCTTCTTGCCGAGCCGCGGGTTGTCCTTGATGACGATCGGCCCGAAGCCGTCGACGTCGTCGTACTCCCGCTCCAGCAGGATCTCGGCCCTGTCCGGCAGGGTGATGTCGATGACGACGAGTTTGCGGCGGTAGTAGTGGTACATGACGCGCCGCCCGCCGAAGTCGGCCGGCGTGGCCCAGCTGTGCCGGGGCCACACCACGATGGGGTAGAACGCCTCGACCTTGGTGTTGCGCAGGTAGGCGTTCTCGTCGTGGTGATCCAGGCTCCACCGGCTCGGGTGCGGGCCCCAGGCCGGTTTCGCCGTCGCGGGATGCCTCCAGCGGCCGGTCTCGGGGTCGAGGCCGTAACTGCCCGGCGGCGGATCCTCGACCGGGCGGCGCGGCGCCCCGCTGACCGTGCTCTGCGCGGTGTAGACGAACGGCCCGACGCCGACGTCCTTGACCTCGACGGATCTTCCCTGGGACACGCGGTCTCCTCTCAAGGGCTGGGGTGGTCGCCGGACAGGGGCACGCGTGGCCCGGCGCGCTCCTTCAACGGGTCCGGCACGGGCGCGGCCGCGATCAGCGCCCGGGTGTAGGGATGAGCCGGGCGGCTCAGGACGTCCCCGGTCGGCCCATGCTCGACCACCCGGCCGAGGTACATGATCGCCGTCCGGTGCGCGACCTCGGCGACCAGGCCGAGGTCGTGGCTGATGAACAGGTAGGCCAGTCCCAGTTCCCGTTGCAGCCGGTCCAGGAGTGCCATGATCTCGGCCTGGACGACGGCGTCGAGCGCGGAGACCGGCTCATCCAATACGAGCACCCTCGGGCCGGCGGCCAGGGCCCGCGCGATCGCGACCCGCTGCCGCTGGCCACCGGACAGCTGGCCCGGATACCGGGTGGCGACGGTGGCCGGCAGGCTGACCTGCTCCAGCAGTTCGGCGACCCGCCCGGCGCTGTGGCCGCCGTGGATGCGCAGCGGCTCACCCACCAGCGCGCCCGCCGTCATCCTGGGGTTGAGCGCCGCGGTGGGATCCTGCATGACGAGTTGCACGCGCACCCCGTCGGCGACCTTCAGATGACCGGAGGTGGGCCGGTCCAGTCCGACGATCATGCGGCCGAGCGTGGACTTGCCCGAACCCGACTCGCCGACCAGCGCGAGCGTCTCGCCCGCCCGCAGTTCCAGCGAGACACCGCGCACCGCCCGCAGCGGACCGCCCCTGGCGGGATAGTGCCGCACCAGCTCACTGGCGCTCAGCAGCGGCTCCGCCCCGGATACGGCGGGCCGTCCGCCACCGCGCGGCAACGCTTCGAGCAGCCTCCGGGTGTACGGCATGCGCGGCCGCCCGAACACGTCCTCGGCGGTTCCGGTCTCCACCTGGGCCCCGCCGTTCATCACCATGACGCGATCGGCGTGCCGGGCCACGACCCCCAGGTCGTGGGTGATCAGCAGCAGCGCGCAGCCGGTGGCGCGGCGGGCCGCGTCCAGCGCCTCCAGCACCTGCGCCCGCACGGTCACGTCGAGCGCGCTGGTCGGCTCGTCGGCGACGATGAGGCCGGGCCGCCCCGCCATCGCCATCGCGATCACCACGCGCTGCCGCATGCCGCCGGACAGCTGATGCGGGTAGGCCGGCAGCACCTGACCCAGGCCGACGCTCGCGAGCAGGCCGGCGGCGGCGGACCGCGCCTGGCCGGCCTTCATCGGCCGGTGCGCGCGCAGGGCCTCGACGAGCTGGCGGCCGATCGGATGGACGGGGTTCAGCGAGCCGAGCGGGTTCTGCGGCACCAGCGCGATGCCCGAACCCCGCACCGCGCGCAGGCTCCGTTCGCCGAGGCCGACGAGTTCCCGGCCGCGAAAGCGGATCGAGCCGCTGACCTTGGCGTACCCGGGCAGCAGGCCGAGCAGGGCGCGGGCGAGCGTCGACTTGCCGGAGCCCGACTCGCCGACGACGGCGAAGGTCTCGTCCTGGGCCACGGTGAAGGCCAGGTTCCCGCACGCGGTCACCGCGCTGTCGCGGGCGGGCCACCGTACGGTCAGGTTCTCGACGGCCAGGAGCGGGTCAGCCATGGGTCACCTTCGGATCGAGCACGCCGTAGAGCAGGTCGGCGAGGAGGTTGAGCAGGGTGACCAGGACGGCCGAGACCAGGAGGAAGGCCAGCACGGTGTTGGTGTCCTGCTGTTTGACGCCTTCGACGAGCATCTCGCCGAGGCCGTGCCAGCCGAAGACGTTCTCGATCACCACCAGGCCGCCGACCAGCCACGGGATCTGCAGGGCGACCATCGTGACCAGGGGCGTCAGGGAGGTGCGCAGGGCGTGCATGAGCAGCACCCGTGGGCGGGACAGGCCCTTGGCCCTGGCCAGCAGCACGTAGTCGCTGTCGAGGACCTCGATCGTGGCGGCGCGCTGGTAGAGGGCCCACAGCGGGAAGGCCGTCAGGGCCAGGGTCAGGACGGGCAGCACGAGATGGGCGGCGGAGCCGGTGGCTCCGGGAGGGGCGTCGCCGAGGGTCGCCACGACCTCCGCGCCGGTCCAGCGGTTGAGGGTGATGCCGCCTTGTTTGAGTACGGTGGCGATCCAGAACTCCGGCAACGTGAGCAGGGCCACGACGGTGAAGCCGATCAGCCGGTCGGGCAGGCGGCCGCGCCGTACCGCCGCCCAGAAGCCGGTCGCGACGGCGAGCAGGATCGCCAGCGCCAGCGCGGGTACGGCCAGGCGCAGGGTGACCAGGCCACGCCGGCCAAGTTCCCCGGCCACGTTCTGCCCGTTGAGGTCGCGGCCCAGGTCACCGCGGACGGCGCCGCCGAGCCAGCTCGCGTACCGTTCCCAGATCGGGCGGTCCAGGCCGAGTTCTCGCGCGCGCAACCGCAGCGTCTCGGGCGCGATGTTCGGCTGGCGCAGGCTGGAGAGGGGATCGCCCGCGTAGCTGACGGCCAGGAAGACGAGCAGGGTCGACAGCAGGAGCATGGGCAGCGCCACCGCGATCCGGCGCAGCAGGTGAGCGGTCATCGTCGCCGGTCCGTGAGGTTGAGCCCGTCGCCCGCGACGTGCACCGCGCCCACGATGATCACGATCGTCAGGCTTGGCGCGTAGAACAGCCACGGCGCGGTGGACACGTACGGCGCGCCCTGGCCGACGAGCTGACCGAGCGAGGTGTCGGGGGGCTGCACGCCCAGGCCGAGGAAGGACAGCGCCGACTCCAGCGCGATCGCGGCGGCGACGTAGCCGGTGGCCGCGACGCTGATGTGCGGAACCAGGTGGGGCAGCAGGTGCCGCAGGAGGATGCGCGGCGTCGAGGCGCCGACCAGGCGCGCGGAGGCGATGAAGTCGCTGGTGCGCAGCGACAGCGTCACTCCGCGGATGACCCGGGCGATCGGCGCCCAGAAGAAGGCGGACACGGCCAGCGCGACGACCAGCCAGCCCGAGGTGCCGCCGCCCAGGCGTACGGCCAGCAGTCCGAGCACCGCGACCAGCGGGATGGTCGTGAGCAGGTCGATGGTCCGCATGACGAACGCGTCGGCCCACCCTCCGGTGTATCCGGCGAGCAGGCCGGCCATGGTCCCGGCCGTCGTGGACAGGATCGCCACCACGACCGCGATCGCCAGTGAGCGCCCCGTACCGGCCACGACCTGGGAGAGCAGGTCGTGGCCCAGCGGGCCGGTGCCCAGCGGGTGGGCGCCGGACGGCGGGACCAGCGCGGCGGCGGTGATGTCGGCGGGGCCGTACCGCCACCACCATGGGCCGGTCACGGCCGCCAGGATGACCAGGGCCAGGACGAGCCAGGCGAGCCGGCGCCCGCTCACGTCAGGCCCCAGGCGGCGGCTCCGGCCAGTTGCCACTCGCTCAGCGGGTGCGCCCGGAAGCCGGTCAGCCGCGTGCTGCGCGCGACGAGCGCGGGCACGGTGAACAGCGGCATCAGGGCGAGCGAATCCCACAGCCGGGCGTCGATCCCGTCGGCCAGGCGCAGCCGCCGGCTCTCGTCGGTGGACGCGATGGCCTCGGCGAACCGCTCGTCGACCCGCTTGTCGCAGAAGCGCTGGAAGTTGTAGCCGCCCTCGCAGCCGTACAACGCCAGTGACCACGACACCGGGTAGGCCGAGCCCGGGTATCGGAAGGAGAGCGTGTCGTAGTCGCCGGGAATCAGGACGCGGTCGAAGTAGACGCTGTCCGGGACCGTGACGACGACCAGCTTGATCCCGGCCGGTTTCAGCATCGCCTGGGCGAGCACGGCGATCTGGGTGTCGATGGCCGAGCCCGAGGCCACGGTGTGCCGCAGCTCCAGCGTCCTGCCGTTCTTGGCGAAGTAGCCGTTGGCGCCCCTGACGTAGCCGGCGGCCTCCAGGACGCGTGCCGCCCCCGCGGCGTCGCCCCGGCCGTAGCCGCCGGGCAGGTTGTCGGTGTAGCCGGGCGCGCCCCTGGCGATGACGTGGTTGGCCGACAGGAACGCGGCGGCCCCGGAGCCGAAGGTCTTCGCCGCGAGCTGCGAGATGTCCAGGGCGGTCGCGACGGCCTCGCGTACGGCCGGCGTCCCGGTGAGCGGGTGCCCGAACTGGAAGGCCATGAGCTGCAGGTCGGTCGAGGCGACCAGGTCGGCGCGGACGTACGGGACCGCCTTGAGCTGGCTCATCGTGCCCTGGCCCGGGTCCAGCGTGGCCAGGTCGAGCTCGCCGTTGGCCAGTGCCTGGACCGCGGCCTGCGTGTCCTTGACGTAGATCAGGTCCAGCCCGTCGAGCCGGGGCCGCGGGCCGTCCCAGTTCGGGTTGCGGCGCAGCCGCAGGTACTGCCCGGCCTGGTTGGAGGCGACGGTGAACGGCCCGGCGCCGGGCGGCACGGTGGTGGCCAGCCCGGTGTTCCAGTCCCGGCCGCGCATGAAGTGGGCGGGCAGCAACTGGGCGAACAGCGACCGCCACTCGCCGAACGGGCGGGAGAAGACGACCGTGACGCTCGCGCCCGCCTGCGAGGAGCGCACGTCGGCCACCGCGTCGTAACCGACGGCCGCGGCGAGCTGGGCGCCCTTGACCCGGCCGCTCATGTGCCGCCACAGGTAAATGAAGTCACCGGCGGTGATCGGCGTGCCGTCCGACCAGCGGGCGCCCCTCCTGATCTTGTAGACGACCGTCTGCGGGGAGGTCTCGGTGAGCTGCGCGCTGTCGAGCAGGTCACGGTTGAGCACGGGCCGCAGGTCGGTCCCGATCACGAACGGCGACGGGTAGATGAGGTTCCCGATCGCCAGGCCGATGGAGTTGCCCTGGTTGGGGGTGTGCGGGTTGAAGCCGGTCCAGGCCTGCAACGTCGCCGCCCGGACGAGGCTCTGCCCGTCGGGCACGCCGCAGGCGGTGAGCAGCAGCATGCCCGCGACCAGGAGGGCTCTCATGACTCCACCTGGCTGACGCCGTCCTTGTAGACGGCCCGGATGTTGTCCTTGAAGGCGCGGAAGTCGTACGGGTCGCCGTCCAGGACGACCAGGTCGGCGCGCTTGCCGGGCTCGATCGTGCCCAGCTCGGCCGCCAGCCCCATCATCTCGGCGGCGGCGGACGTGGCGCTGACCAGTACCTGTTCGGCGGGCATGCCCGCCTCGCGCATGACGACGAGCTGGACGAGGTTGGCGCCGCAGTCGTTGCCGTAGTCGGTGCCCATCGCGATCCGCACCCCGGCCTCGACGGCCGCGCGGAACGAGGCCACGTGCGCCTGGTCGAACTCCGCGGCCTTGTACAGGTCCGCGCCGAGATCCCGCTGCGCCTCCAGTACGGCCGGCATGTCCGCGGGTTCGGTGAACAGGGTCGGCACCAGCCAGGTGCCGCGCCCGGCCATCAGCCGGACCGCCTCCTCGTCGAGGTAGGCCCCGTGCTCGATCGACCGGACGCCCGCCCGGACCGCGTTCTTCACGCCCTCGGAGCCGATCGCGTGCGCGGCCACCGGGAGGCCGGCCGCCCGAGCCTCGGCCATCAGCACCGCCAGCTCCGCCTCGCCGAAATGGGTGCGGCGCGGATCGGTGGTCAGGCCGTCGGTGCACAACACCTTCACGAAGTCCGCCCCGGCCCTGATGGTCTGGCGGACCAGTTTGCGCACCGCTTCGGGACCGTCGGCGATCGACCCCGGGCGGCCGGGGTGCGGCAGGTAGTAGGGGTTGACGTACTCGCCGCTGGGCGTCCAGCCGTCCATGTGCCCGGCGGTCTGCGAGATCGCCGTGATGGAGATCCTCATCCGTGGTCCCCGGATGAGCCCGGTCTCCACGGCCCGCTTGACGCCGAGGTCGGCGCCGGCGCAGTCGCGGATCGTGGTGATGCCGCATTCCAGCAGCGAGCGCAGGTTCCGGATGGCGGCGTAGAACTGGTAGGAGAACGGCTCGGCCAGCCGTACCGGGAGCTGGGGCTCGACGCCGAGGACGTGCACGTGCGTGTCGAACAGGCCCGGCAGCAGGGTCCGCCCCCGCACGTCCACGATCTGCCCGCCGCGCAGGTCGCGGCCCATCGCGGCGAACCGGCCGTTCTCGACGGCGACGTCGGCGGCGTACGGGTCGGCGCCGGTCCCGTCGAAGACCAGGCCGCCCTTGAAGATCTGCCTGGTCATGATCCACTCACCCGGACGCCGTCCTGGTAGACGGCCTTGATGGCGCCCTTGAGCGCCCAGAAGTCGAACGGGTCGCCGTCCACGAGGACCAGGTCGGCGCGTTTGCCGGGCTCGATCGTGCCCAGGTCGTCGTCCCAGCCCATGAGCTGTGCCGCCGATCGGGTGCTCGCCTCCAGGACGGCTTGCGGCCGCATGCCGAACTTGTGCATGTACCCGAGTTCGTCGAGGAACTCGCCGCCGTGCATGTCGGTGCCCATCGCGATCCGCACGCCCGCCTCCAGCGCCAGGGCGAAGGACGCGGCGCTGGCGTCGGCGACCCGGCGGGCGTCGTCGATCATGGCCTGCGGGATCCTGGCCGCCACCTCCGGCCGGTCGAGCATGCCGTGGAAGCGCACCAGCGTCGGGACCAGCCAGGTGCCGCGCTCGGCCATCAGCTCGACGGCCTCCCGATCGAGGTAGGTGCCGTGCTCGATCGAGCGGACCTCGGCGCGCACCGCGCTCTTGACCCCCTCCGCGCCGCAGGCGTGCGACATGACCGGGACACGGGCGGCACGGGCCTCGGCCATGATGACGGCCAGTTCGTCGTCGCGGAAGTGCGGCGTCAGGTACTCCTCGCGGGGCCAGACGCCGCCGTCGGTCGTGCAGATCTTGATCACTTCGGCGCCGGCCCTGACCAGCGTGCGGACCAGCGCCCGCAGTTCGTCCGGGCCGTCGGCGACGGGGTGCGGACGGCCGGGATGCGGCACGTAGTACTCCGAGACGCACTCCCCCGACGGCGTCCAGCCGTCGATGTGGCCGCCGGTCTGGGAGATCGCGTTGATCGAGATCTGCAGCCGGGGGCCGCCGATCAGGCCGTCCTCCAGCGCCTTCTTCACCCCGAGGTCGGCGCCGGCGCAGTCGCGGGCGCTGGTGATCCCGCTGGCCAGCAGGTGATCGAGAATGGGCAGCGCCTGGTAGAACTGCAGCGAGAAGGGGGTCTTGAGCCGGGCCGTCGGATCGGGCAGGCAGCCGACGACGTGCACATGGCAGTTGAACAGTCCCGGCAGCAAGGTCAGGCCCGGCACGTGCACGATTTCGTCGCCCGTGAGGTCCGGCCCGACCGCCACGAACCTGCCATCCGCGATCGCGACGTCCGCCCGCCGTACGGCGGTGCCCGTGCCGTCGAAAACGCTTCCACCTCGGAAAACAACCCGATGCATAGTCCCTCCCTGTGAGCTGGTCACATGATGCGGACACAGGGGAGATCGAATCCACGATGCACACCAAAGCTGAACGAAAGCGGCGAAACACCGTGGATGGTGACGGAAAGCGGCACCGCCCCTCAGCGGCGGAGGACCCCGGAACGTTTGACCGTCCTGACGATGGGCGTGGTCTCGATCCGGTCCACCTCGGGCAGCCCGCCGACCACACCCACCAGGAAGTCGTAGAGCTGTGGCAGATCGCGGGCGCACACCGAGGCCACCAGGTTGACCGGGCCCGTCGTGGCCGCCGCGAAACGCACGTTCGGCTGTGCCGCCAGGGCGCGGCCGACGCGGTCGAGGGCGGCCGGCCGTACCGAGATCCACAGCATGACCTCGGCGTGGAAGCCCAGCAGCGACAGCTCGATCTCGGCGTGGAAGCCGACCGCGCGCTCCTCGACCAGCCCCAGGAAGCGGCGGCGCGCGGTGGACTCCGAGGCGTGGATCGCCGAGCCCAGTTCCCCGTAGCTCGCCCTGCCGTCGCGGGCGAGCACCGACAGCAGGGCCCGCTCGTCGGCGGAAAGGTCGCGGCCCGGCGGCGGCTCGCCCTGCGGGAGTCCCGCCCGCAGCGCCGCGTACTGCTCGTCGGTGAGATGGCCGCCGTGCCAGACCTCGGCGTCGCTGAAGTTGTGCAACATCGTGTACACCGACACGTCCGCCAGGTGGTCGATCCCGGGCAACTCCTTGAACAGGAACGCGTTGCGGCTCTCCCGGGACCCGGCGAACGTCACGAAACAGATGTCCAGCCCACCGACCAGGAGATCCACCCACAACGTGTCGTTGCGCCGCGCCAGGTTCCCCAGCACCGACGGCACCGCGCCCGCGGCGCAGCGGGCGCGGACGATGAGCGGCGTGGCGTAGCCGGCGAAGTACGGGCTGGCCACCCCGACGATCCGCAGGATTCCCGGCACGGTCAGGCGATGGAGCCGACGGGCTATGGTGCGCTCGGAGGTACCGAGGACGTCGGCCAGCCTGCCCCAGGTCGCCCTGGCGTCCACCTGCAGGGCGCAGACGATCGCGCGGTCGAGGTCATCCAGGCGAAGCCGTTCCATGGCCACAATGTACGGCCCGCTCCTCCCGGCGCCAGAGGCAAGATCAGCTCGACGAGCGGTCACCCGGCCGGGCACGGTCCTCAGACGGACGGGACAGACCATGCACGATCAGGTCGAACAGCTCCTGGAACGCCTCCGCGTTCGTCCGGCCGAGATGTTCGAGCACCTCTGGATCCTGCAGCCGGTCGAGGGAAGCGTAGATCACCTCCGCCACGAGGCGCGCGTCCGTTTCACGGAAGGTGCCGCCGTCCATCCCCTCCTGGATGAGAACGGCGGCGATGGACGTGGCGAACCGGTAGTGCTCCTGGAACAGCCGGCGGATTCCCGGCTGCCCGGCGACGTCGGCCGAGAACGCCCGGGCGGCGCGGGTCAGCGCCCTGCTCGCCGTGGACATGTAGGCGTGGACTCGCTGGAGCGGGTCGTCCAGCGCCCTCGCCCGGGCCATCGCCTGCCGGCCGATGCCCTGCAGGAGCCGGTCGACGACGAGGGCGACGAGTTCGTCCTTGCTGGGCGCCAGATCGTAGAGGGTACGCCGCGAGCAGCGCAGCCGGGCGGCGAGTTCCTGAATCGTCAGACGCCGGAACCCCTCCTGGAGAAAGATCTCCTCCAGCTCGGCGAGCACGCTTTCCTGCCGGCTGGTGAAGGAGCGCCCGCGTGAGAGGGCGACGGGCGGTCGAGGATATCCGGTCATGCCTGCACTTTCGGGATGCCAACCCACAGGGTACTTTCTACGGTACCAGGTACTCCAAAACAGTACCCACTCTGTGGAGGCGGAATGCGCCGATCCATCCGAACCCTTTCGTGCCTGCCGTTGGCCGCCGCCCTCGTCGTGGCCGGTGACCCCGCACGGGCGGACGCCGGCCGGTGCGCGGCCCTGACGCACGCGAACGTGCCCGACACGACGATCACCCAGGCCAAGACGGTCCCCGCCACCGCCTCGGTACCGGAACACTGCCTGGTCGACGCCCACGTCACCACGCCGGGTGACGCGACGGTGCCGGACAACCGGGTGAACTTCCGCCTGGGCCTGCCGGCCGCCTGGAACTCGGACTTCTACTTCCAGGGTGTGGGCGGGCTGGCCGGGCACATCGTGCCGTTCGACGAGGGACTGCGACGCGGTTACGCCTCGGCCGCCACCGACACCGGACATCAGGGCGCGAGCCCGCTGGGCCACCCCGAACTCGACGGACGGTGGGCGCTCGGCAACCGGCCCAAGCAGATCGACTACGCCTACCGGGGCGTCCACGTCAGCACGGTCGCGGCGAAGGCGATCACCGCGATCCACTACGGGCGCGCCGCGCGCAAGGCCATCTTCAACGGGTGTTCCAACGGGGGACGGCAGGGCCTGATGGAGGTCCAGCGCTACCCCGCGGACTATGACGGGGTGATCGCCGAGGCCCCCGCGTTCGCCGCGGGCGACACCCTCCTGCGCTGGATCTCGCAGGCACAGGCGCAACTGGCCACGCCCGGGTCCTGGCTGCCGCCCGAGACGCTGCCGATCCTCTCGGCGGAATCGCTGAAGCGGGGTGACGCCCGGGACGGGCTGACCGACGGCCTGGTCTCCGATCCGCGCAAGGCCGAGGTCCGCCCCGGCCGGCTCGTCGGCCCCGGCAGGCTGACCCGGGCCCAGGCAGCCGCCGCACGGACCATCTATCGTGGACCCCGGCGGCTCGGGGGACATCCCGCGGGACACGAGGAGATGTGGCGTTCCTACATCACCGGCTCGGCGGCCCCTCAGCCGGGACCCGACGGCAAGCTCGTCTTCCCCTTCAGCCGGGCCGCACCCCTGTCGTACACCTTCGCCAACGAGTTCCTGCGCTACTTCGTGTTCGGCGATCCGGGCTATGACCTCACCAGGTTCGACCTCGTCAGAGACCTGCCGGCCGTCGAGCGCGTACGTACGCTGCTTGACGCGGCCGATCCCGACCTGACGGCCTACAGGGCCAGAGGCGGCAAGCTCCTCATGGTGCACGGCTGGTCCGACCCCGCGTTGAGCGGTGCGACCCCGATCGACTACCACAGGAAGGTCGTCGCCGAGATGGGCGCGGCCCAGAGTGCCGGCTTCTTCCGCCTGTTCATGGCACCGGGGATGGGCCACTGCGCGGGCGGGCCAGGGCCCAACACGTTCGACGCGCTCACGGCGATGGAGCAGTGGATCAACCGGGGCACGGCTCCCGCCTCCATCGTCGCGACCAACCCGGCCACCGGCCGCAGCCGGCCCCTGTGCCCGCATCCTGCCGTCGCACGCTACGAAGGCTCCGGCAGCATCGAGGACGCGGCGAACTTCACCTGCGCATCCCGGGACATCCACCTCGGGTAGCTCGCGCGGGTGCGGCTGATGACATCCGTCACTGCGCGGCCCGCGCACGGGCGGCGACAATGGAGGGATGCGAGCCCGCTCCTGGACGAGCGTCTTCCTGATCTTCCTCCTGTGGCCCCTGCCCGATTTCCTGGAGCGTGGGCCCGGCGCGCCCACGACGGCTTTCGTCTTCGCGGGCATCGCCGCCTTCGCCGCGCTCTACCTGCGCACGGTCTGGTCCGCGCAGGCCGGCAGGACCCGCCCCTGGTGTCTGGCCGCCCTGTACGGCGTGGCCGTCGCCCTCACCCCCGCACTGGACGACCTGTGGATCTTCGCCGCGTTGTTCTTCCTCATCGCGGCCCTGTTCTGCACCTTCGCCCGGATCACGGCCCTGGTGCTCTGCGGGGTCACGATCGCGGCGGCGACGGCCGCCCTCTCAGCGGCCACCCTGTGGTGGATCCCTCTGCAGGCGGTCGTCTTCACCGGCGCGATGGACGCGTTCATCCGCCTTGAGGCCGCCAACCGGGCGCTCAAGGCGGCCAACGCCGAGACCGAACGGCTGGCGGTCGACAACGAGCGGCTGCGCTTCTCCCGCGACCTGCACGACATTCTCGGTCACGCGCTGTCGGCCATGACACTCAAGAGCCAGCTCGCCGGACGCCTGATCGGCCTCGACCCCGGCCGGGCCAGAAGCGAGATCGGCGAGGTCGAGGACCTGTCGCGGCGTGCCCTGGACGACGTCCGTGACGCCGTCGCGGGCTACCGGGCGCTGTGCCTGGATGATGAGCTCGCGACCGCCGGGCGTACCCTGTCGGCGGCGGGTGTGCTGTTGTCCGTCGCCCACGCGCCGATCCCGCCCGGCGCGGGCTCGCTGCTGGCGTGGGTGGTGCGCGAGGGCACGACCAATGTCGTACGGCACAGCCGCGCCCGCGCCTGCCTGATCCGGCTCGGCGTTTCCGGCGGGCACGCGTTCGTGGAGGTGACCGACGACGGCCACGCGGGCGAGCCGGGCCCGTGCGGCAGCGGGTTGCGCGGCCTGGCCGAACGTCTGGAGGCCGCCGGCGGCACCCTGCGGCGCGCCCACGGCGCGCACGGCTTCACGCTCAGGGCCGCGCTGCCCGTGGGGGCGCCCCGGTGATCCGCATCCTGCTGGCCGACGACCAGCACCTCGTCCGGCAGGCCATCGCCGCCCTGCTGAGCTTCGAGCCCGACCTCGAGGTCGTGGCCGAGGTGGACCGGGGCGACCTCGTGCTCGACGCCGTGGCCGCCACCCGTCCGGACGTCGTGCTCCTCGACATCGACATGCCCGGCCGCGACGGCCTGTCCGTGGCCGCCGAGCTCAACGGCCACCCGGCGCGGGTGGTGATCCTCACCACCTTCAGCCGCCCCGGATACCTGCGCCGCGCCCTGGCGGCGGGCGCCGCCGGATTCGTCGCCAAGAACGCCCGCGCCGAGGACCTGGCCGCCGCCGTACGCCGTGTGCACGGCGGCGCCACCGTCGTGGATCCCCACCTCGCCGCCGCCAGCCGCGCGCTCGGCGACAGCCCTCTCACCGACCGCGAGTGCGACGTACTGCGGGCGGCCGCCGAGGGCGGCACCATCGCCGACATCGCCCGGCGGCTTTTCCTGTCGGTGGGCACCGCCCGCAACTACCTGTCGTCGGCGATCGGCAAGACCGGCGCCCGCAACCGCGCGGAGGCCGGCCGGATCGCCGAGGACAGAGGCTGGCTGTAGGACGTTCGTCACTACTGGCGCTTCTCGCCGATCACCATGCTGGCTTCATGGTCAACCGATGGAAGCCCGCGCTCGGGCTGCTGCTTCTGGCTCCGCTGGTCGCGGAGTTCCTGCTCGGCAATCTCCCCGTCACGATGATGATCGCCCTGCTGTCCCTGATTCCCCTGTACGGCGGCGCCGCCCTGCTGATCCGCGAGCTGGCACGACGGCTGGGGCTCGGCTGGGGCGGCATGGCCGCGCTGGGCCTGGCCTTCGCGGTCGTCGAGGAGGCGTTCGTCACCGGGTCACTGTTCGACCCGAGCTATGCCGGGATCCCCATGGCCGGCTACGCCTACCTGCCCGCTCTGGGCATCAGCGCCTGGTGGACGGTGTTCGTCCTCGTGCTCCACGGCGCCTGGAGCATCTGCGTGCCGATCGCCGTGACCGAGGCGCTGTCCGGAACACGCGATCCCTGGCTGGGGCGCGCCGGACTGGCCGTGGCCGGGGTTCTCTTCGCCGCGGGGGCCGTCGCGGCGCGGGCGTTCACCCTCTCCCCGCACCCTCCCGCCACCGGCCCGCTCATCGGCGCCGCCGTCGCCGTGGGGGCCCTCGTCGGCGTGGCCTTCCTGTTCGGAAGGCGCCCCGCCTCCGCGACCGGCGCCACGGCCTCGCCCTGGGTGGTGTGCGCGTTCACGCTGACCGCCGGATCGCTGTTCTGGGGCGTGACCCTGGTGGCCGGTCCCGCGCTCGCCTGGCCGGCGGTGGCCGCGTACCTGCTGCTGGCCGCGATCACCGTCCACACTCTGCGGCGCTGGTCCGCCGGCCCCGGCTGGGGCCCGCGGCACCTGCTCGCCGCCGCCGCGGGCGGCCTTCTCACCTACGCCTGGCACGCCTTCCTCCAGCCGCCCGCCCTGCCCACGCCGCCCACCGCCGACCTGGTCGGCGACGCGCTGTTCGCCGCGGCCGCCGTCGCCCTGATCGCCACCGCCGCGGTACGGCTGCGCCGGCGTCCGGCGATCCCTGGCGAGGTGTGAGCTACTCCGTCGTCCCGAGATGGCGGTCGAGCTCGTCGAGCGTCAGCGGCTGTCGGCGCAGGGGCTCGGAGGCGTCCAGCGCCGTGGCGTGGAGGCTGCCGAGGAACAGTTCCAGTTGCCGAGCGGTGATCAGCTCGTTCAGTTCGGCGCCGATGACGGGCAGCGGGCGGGACAGCTTGATGACGCCGAGCCAGATGTCGATGGGGTTGACGCCTTGGCGGAGCCGTCCCTCCCGCTGGGCGGCCCGGGTGAGCCGCTCCATCTGCCCGAAGAGCTGGTCGCGCCGCGTCTTCAGCGTTCCCCCCTCGCCGCGTGCGTCCTCCTCCAGGCCGGGGAGCAGCATCGGCATGATGACGCTGATCCGCAGCTCGACCAGCCGGCGTACGAGCCGCGCCAGCGCGCCCCAGGCGTCGGGGTGCGCGGCCGTGGCGTGGTCCAGTTCCTCACCGACCAGGGTCAGGTTGTCCAGGGCGACCTGCAGGACGAGCGTGTGACGGTCGGGGAAGCGGCGGTAAAGGGTGGCGATGCCGACACCCGCGCGGCGGGCGACCTCCTCCAGCGGCGCGTGGATGCCCTGTTCGAGAAAGACCTCGCGGGCCGCGCTGATGATCTGCTCGCGGTTACGGCGGGCGTCCACCCGTAGCCGGGCCGTGCTCTCGGTCAACAGGTACCCATTCCTTCAGATGTGGAGGGAATCCCTTCGCTTGTGTTAGCTTACCCCCAAGGGAAAAGCGAAGGGTTTTCTTCCACTTATTGGAGAGGCTGATGTCCCAGACCACGACCTCTGACAACCGGAGCTTCCCGCTCCCGCGGCGGTGCCCGTTCGCCCCACCGCCGGAGTACGACCGGCTGCGCGCCGAGGAGCCCGTCTCCAAGGTGCGGCTGCCCACCGGCGGCACCGCCTGGCTGGTGACCCGTTATGAGGATGTCCGGACCGTGCTGAGCAGCCCGGTCTTCAGCGCCGACGGCACCCGGCCGGGCTTCCCCACGCTCCTGCCGGGGCAGGCACAGGTCCTGCGGCGTCCGCCGTTCATCCGGATGGACCCGCCACAACACACCTTCTACCGGCGCATGCTCATCCAGGAGTTCACCCTCAAGCGTGTCAAGACGATGCGCCCCGGCATCCAGGCCACGGTCGACCGGCTGCTCGACGGCATGCTCGCCCAATCCCCGCCGGTGGACCTGGTCGGGGAGTTCGCGCTCCCGGTGTCGTCGCTGGTGATCTGCCAGCTGCTCGGCGTGCCGTACGACGACCACGAGTTTTTCCAGAGCAGGAGCAAGGTCGGCGTGTCAGGGGCGAGCACCGCGGAGCAGTTCGCGACCGCGCTGGGTGAGCTGCGCGGCTATATGGACGGCTTGATCACTCGCAAGCAGGACGAGCCCGGCGACGACCTGCTGAGCAAGCTGGTCACCGAGCACCTGGAGCCCGCCGGCGAGCTCCGCCGGGACGAACTGCTCATGATGTGCCTGATGCTGCTCAACGCGGGTCACGAGACCACGGCGAACATGATCGCGCTGGGCACCGTGGCGCTGCTGGAACACCCCGGCCAGCTCGCCGCCCTGCGGGAGAACCCCGGGCTGCTCCCCGGCGGCGTCGAAGAGCTGCTGCGCTACCTCAGCATCGCCGACCTCGTCACCACCCGGATCGCGGCCGAGGACGCCCGGCTCGGCGGCATCCGCATCCACGCGGGCGACGGGGTCATCGCCCTGCTGGCCGCGGCGGACTGGGACCCCGCGGTGTTCCCCGAACCCGGACGCCTCGACCTTCACCGCGGCGACCGGCGCCACGTCGCCTTCGGCTACGGCGTGCACCAGTGCCTCGGGCAGAACCTCGCCAGGGCGGAACTGGAGATCGCGTTCGCCACCCTCTTCGCGCGCATCCCCACCCTGCGGGTCGCCGTGCCGGTGGGCGAACTGCCCTACAAGCACGGCAATCTCGCCTACGGGCTGCACGAACTGCCCGTCACCTGGTAGGCGAAGACTCCGCCCGGTGACGGCTCCGCCGGCGTTCACCCGGCGAACGGCCCGGACCCGCGGATCTCGCGGTCCGGGCGGGAGGCTCAGTAGGAGCGGGCGCGGGTGGGCGTCACGCGGATCACCGTGGAGAAGCCGGCGAAGGTCTCCTCCGGCGTCAATCCGGCCCAGCGCATCGACTCCAGGTGCTTGTCCAGGTAGGCGGAGATCTCACGCCCGCTGAGCGGCGCGGGCGCACCCGGAGGCGCCGGTGTCACCTCGGCCACACCCTCGATGGTCAGGACGCTGTGCTCCTCGGCCTCACGGTCGAGGTCCAGGTGGAGTGTGACCTTGGGGTTGTCACGCAGGTTACGGACCTTGGGCGTGCCGGGGTTGCTGAGGATCAGGAAGGTCGCCCCGTCCCAGACGTACCCGACGGGCGAGGTCTGAGGCTGGCCATCGGGGCTGACCGTCGTCAGCCAGATCACTGTTTGATCATGTAGACGCCGCTCGGCGGCCGCTTGGGCGGCACCGTCCAGATGGGGGAGCATCATCACCGCAGCCTACAACGCTCAAGATCGGCAGCCCCTCTGATCCATGGCTTCCTCCTCACGGACCGCGAACCAGGGCGATGGTCAGCGGGCGTAGTGGCATGCCGGTCCGCGACTCGAGGCCGTCGGCATGCGTCATGCCGGCGCCTTCCGGGGCGACCCCGAACGTTCGCGCGCGACCAGGCGTGACAGGTATACGGCCGCCAGCCAGGCCCAGCACCAGCCGAGCGGGATGACCAGGCGAGCCGGCACCCAGTCGATCGAGGAGTGCGGCATGATCAGTGTGCCGGTCAGCAGGACGCCGGGTGCGGCCACGGCGAAGCCGAGCAGGGCGAGCGCCCAGGGCCGGCCACCTGGTTTCCCGGCGAAGCGGCGGGCCAGCACGCAGCACGCGGCGCTCGCCATGAGGTAAAGCGTGAAGACCGACAGCGTGTGCAGCTGTTCGTGCCAGCTCGCCGGGAAGGTGACGTCGGGGAGGGCGTCCTGCGGGGTTCCGGGCGGGTAGCCCTTCTGGGGGTCGGTGACGAAGACGCCCGTGCAGATCATGGCGACGCCGTACGCCGCGATCAGCCCGGGACCCCATCGGGAGGCGGGCAGCACGCGGCGGACCCCGGCGGCGAAGGCGATCATCAGCAGCCCGGTGACGACGAAGTTGCCGATCTGCAGCCAGCCCCGGTCGCCGGTCATCAGCTGGCTCGGACCGTGCACCAGGACGTCGAACCCGCGACGGGTCAGCATGTCGGCGTGAAACAGGACGAGGAAGGCGGGCACCCCGAGGCTGCCGCAGCGAAGGAGGGAACGAGTGGAGAGGGGCATGCCACCGATTCGACCCGGAGCGCGCCATCGGCGGACAGCGCACAAAGAGCTGGGGCGGCCATACTTTGGTAGTGCCGCGCTCACGGCACGCAGATCCGCGCCGGCACCCTAGGGTGGCGTGGCATGAACCGTGGCAGGTGGGGATCATGGGCGCGGCTCGTCGTGATCGTGGTGGTGGCCGCGGCGGTCTCCACTCCGCCCGGTGCGGCCCCGGTGCCGCACCCCGAGGTGGCCGCGCCACCGGCCCCGGCGACGCCGCATCCCGGCTGGCGGGTAACGCCCGCCGCCGAGCCGACCTGTCGTGCCTGGCCGGAGGGCGGCCCCAGCATCGCCCACTTCAACGCCGTGGCCGCCTCGGGCCCCGACGACGCCTGGGCCGTCGGCCTGTGCCAGACCGCCGACCAGGGCTGTGGTCCCGAGGGCCGCGGCTGCGGCAACAAGAACCTCGACGCGCCCGATCTCGGCATCGTCCAGCATTGGGACGGGCGGAACTGGCACCAGGTCCCCGTACCGGACACCGAGGGTTTCGACTCGGTCGTCGCGTTCGCCGAAGACGACGTCTGGGTCGGCAGCAACGACGGCCCTCTCCACTGGAACGGACGGCGGTGGTCGAGCCGGGCCCAGGGGCTGACGGGCCGATGGGGGAAGAATCTCGGGCTGTCGGGCGGGCATCCAGGCAACCTGTGGGGATTCGACCGGGACGCGCGGCTGTACCGGTGGACGGGGCGGCGCTGGCAGCGGGTCCGGCTGCCCGCGGGGTGGCACGTCACGCCGGGCGCTTCGGAGATCACCGCCGGCGCGGCCACGGACCTGTGGGTGCGGGGCATGAGCACGGAGGTGGACGAATGGGCCGGAGCGGGCACATTCCGCGACGCGCACTATGACGGCCGCCGCTGGCGCTTACTCCCCAAGCCACCCCAAGGCCACACGGTGACCGAGATCGCCGTAGTCGGCCGGGACACGTGGGCGGCGCTGACCTCGGAGAACCCTTCCCGTACGACGCTGGCCCGCTGGAACGGCCACCAGTGGGCGCGACGCTCGGCCCCCGGCCGGATCGAGGGCCTGGAGGCCATGGCCGGCGACGGACAAGGCGGAATGTGGCTGCTGACCGCGCCGGGGCACATCCAGGAGATCTGGCACTGGAACCGCCGCACCTGGACCGCACTCGAACTGTCACGCGAACTGACGGCACGCACGGCGACGGTGCACGCCCTGGCCCACGTACCGGGCACGACCGCCGTCTGGGGCGTCGGCCAGGCCGGCACGAACAACGTGCGCGACGAACAGCCTTTCATCGAGACGACCGGCCACGAAGCTCCGCCCGGCCAGATCCCCCGCGGCACCTCGTCCTCCCCGCGGCGGCTTGGGCGCAATCCCCCGAATCTGGGGATTGGCCGCCGCCCCGGCGCCGGACGACCCTCATCTCATGAGCATTCATCGAACGGCGATGGCGGCAGTCGTCGTCCTGGCGAGCGTGTGGACGCTACCCGCGCAGGCGGCGTCCGCTCCGACGTTGAAGATCGTCACGTGGAGCGGGAAGTGCCTCGACGTCCCGGGCGGCAGTTCCGCCGATCGGACGCCGATCCAGCAATGGTGGTGCCATGGCGGGGCGAACCAGCGGTTCGACGTCGTGCACGTCGGCGGTGGCCTGCATGAGATCCGCACGTCGGCGGGCAAGTGCTTCGACGTGGAGGACTCAAGCCACGCCGACGGGGCGCGCATCGTCCAGTTCCAGTGCCATGGCGGGGCCAACCAGCGTTTCCGCCAATGGAAGCCCAGCGACAGACACTATGGATTCGTCACCTTCGTCCCCAGCAAGAGCATCACCATCACCGGTGGCCCCGCCGACGGAGCGCGCGTGGTTCAGGGCCCGTCCAACGTGACCGGCCACTTCCTTCTCAGCCCTTGAGCTTGTGAGCGGCCGGTCACGATCTCGGCTTCAGGCCGTGCGCCACTGCTGGTTGGGCGGGAGGGTGTTGTCGCAGTCGCGGATGATGAGCGCGGCACCCTTGTGCGGGTTGGCCTCGACGATGGTCAGGCATCGGTTGGACCTGGGGTTGCGTAGTTGCCTTCCGTTCCATGACCACTGCTGTGGCGCCCCGCCGTGGCAGGTCCACACGTTGACGCCGGCGCCGTTGTAGACGTTGCCGTCCTGGACGTCCAGGCACTTGCCGTTGAGGTCACTGACGAGGGTGAGGCCGACGAAACGCCAGCGTTGGTGGGGAGAGCCGACGCAGTCGGACATGTGGACGGCGGCGCCGTCGCCGGTGTTGGCGGCACGGATCTCCAGGCAGTAGGTGTTGAGGTTCTCCGTTCTGATCACAAAGCCGGACCGCTGGTGCCGTGCGTCGGCCGTCGCCCCCGAGGCGGCCGGCGCGCTGGCGACAGCAGCCGTGAGGGCCGCGGCGAGTACGGCGATGCTGCGTATTCTGCTCACGAGGTTCTCCGATTCGAGAAGACCGGTCAGATTTCCGGTTGCCGTGCGCTACGACTGTCACCCAGGCGCCGGAACCCGGCCATTCCCCGGATCCGGGGATTGCGCGGAAAACGCGTGGCCGGGCAGAGCGTGAACGCTCATGCTGGCCTCAACAGTGGTTTTCGGGGGGCGCGATGACCAAGAGCCTGAACCTGGCGCGGAGGTTGTCCGCACACGCGCGCCGGCACGCCACCGCCGGCGAAATGGGCGAGGCGATCTCGCACGCGATAGCGCCCGTCGTGGCCCATGACGCGCTCCGGATGGTGGGCACCAGCCCGACCTCCGGCGTGGGCTCGTTCAGCTTCTGGCACGGTGTCGAGCCCGGCCTCGGCCGACCGTGGCTGCTCAACTACCTGGCCGGCGCGGAACCCTTCCCGATGGAGCGCCTGGCCCGCTCGCCGATCCCGGCGGGGGTGATGGGCAGCGGCGGCGACCGGCCCTTCCACCCGGCCCGGCAACTGCTGGCCACCCACGGCGTGGGCGGCCAGCTCCGGCTGCTCCTGCGGGACGCGCGGGGCATCTGGGGCTCGCTGGACCTCCTGCGCGGCCAGGACCGTCCGCCCTTCGACGAGCGGGACGTACGGCGGGCCGCACACCTGACCCCGGCCCTGCTGGCGGCCATCCGCGGCTATGTCAGGGCGGGACCGCTGGCCCCGCGGTCCACGCCGCCCGCACCCGGTGTCCTCATCGTCGGCGGCGACGACGTGATCCGCACGGCCACGCCCGAGGCGCACACCTGGATGGACGCGCTCCGCGAGCGCCAGCCCAACCCGAGCTGGACCAGCGAGCCGTTCATGGCCGGTCTGGCGATCAAGGCGCGCGCACACGCCCGCGCCTCCCACACACCCCGCCCGCTGAGCATCGGCCCCTCCGCCGGTTACGGCCATTGGATCGTGTGCCAGGCCGCACCGCTGGACGACGGCAGCAAGGACGTGGCGATCATCATCCAGGCGGCTTCCGGCGAGCACCTGCTGACGTGCTTCAGCGACTGGTACGAACTCGCTCCGCGGGAGCGCCAGGTGCTCGCCCATCTACGCGACGGACTGTCGCGCAAGCAGATCGCGCACCGTCTGGACCTGTCGATGCACACCATCAGCGACTACCTGAAAGCCATTCACCGCAAAACCGGAGCCACCGGCCGTGACGAACTCCTCGCCGCCCTCATTCCCTGACCGCGCCTGGAGCCTCTGGGCGTTGTGCCTGGCCGTGCGATCCGGAGGAAGGCTGCGGCGTCCGGACGTGCGTGCGATGGTGACCAGCGGGGGTCGGCTGACCGAGGGCGGCCATCGTGTGCGACCGCATGGAGACGCCATGAGAAAGGACTGCCGCGAGCTTCGGGGTCAGGAGATCCAGCCCGCGTCGGTGGCGATCCGGATGGCATGGACCCGGTTACGGGCGTTCAACTTGGTGAGGATCTTCGTCAGATAGTTGCGGACCGTCCCCACCGACAGGTGGAGTGTGGCGGCGATCTCCTCGGGTGCCACGCCTTTGGCCGCCAGGTGCAGGATCTCGATCTCACGCGTGGACAGCGGGTTCTCTCCGATGTCCCAGGCCGACAGCGCCAGCTGGGGATCGACGATGCGCCGCCCTGCCGCCACCCCGCGGACGGCGGCGGCGAGCTGGTCGGCGGGGGCCTCCTTGAGGAGGAAGCCGGAGACCGACACCGCGAGCGCCCGCCTGAGTGTGCCCGGCCTGCCCATTCCGGTGACGATCAGGGTGCGGCAGGTGGGCAGTTGTTCGTGGAGGATCTGCGCGGCGGTCAGGCCGTCCATCTTCGGCATGTCGATGTCGATGACAGCCACATCGGGACCTGTTTTGAGCGCCACGGGCACGATCATGTCGCCGCTGTCGACCTCGGCCACCACCGTGAGGTCGGGCTCCAGCGAAAGAAGGGCGGCCAGTGCGCCCCGCACCATGTGCACGTCCTCGGCGATCAGCACTTTTAAGTGCAGCATTCACGCCCCCTCGCCCATTCCATTTCATGGAGCGTATAAGCATCAGCGTATACGGCAACCTGCCTGCGGCACTTTCACAGGAAGGCGGTCAGCTGGAACCATCCGTCCGCGACACCGGCCGTCATCCGCCCGCCGACGCCGTCCAGGCGCCGCGCCACGTCACCCAGCCCACGCTGGTCCTGCACCGCGGGCTGGCCCGATGACGGATCCACGCCGTCGTTCCTGATGGTGAGCGAGCCTTGCTCGCTGGTGATGACGCAGTGGCGGGCGGTGCTGTGCCGGAGGATGTTGGTGACGGCCTCGCGAAGCATGGTCGCCAGCACGGCGTCGGTCTTCTGATCGCTGGTCCGGCCGCGAAGGTCGATCGTGACCTCGATCCCGGCGGCGGCCAGGATGGCCCGGGAGGAGTCGAGTTCGCCGGTGAAGGAGAGGTTGCGATAGTCGCTGGCCACGTTGCGCACGTCGGCGAGCATGCGCCTGAGCAGTTCCAGGATCCCCTCGAGTTCCGCCGGCGCCCGCTCCGGGGCCACGTTCAGGAGGCGGCAGGCCAGTACGCCCCTGAGCGCCACCTGAGACAGGCCGTCCACGAGCACCTCGTTGAGCTCGCGTGCCATGCGCAGGCGTTCGCGTTCGACGGCCTCGTCCGTCAGCTCGGTACGCGCGGAGTGCGCCTCCCTCACCAGGGTCATCAGCCAGCTCACGCCGTACACGATGAGGCCGGTGAGCAGGGTGGAGATGGTCAGCCAGGCGACGCTGCCTCCGGTCAGCGCCGCCAGCGTCAGAACAACACCCCCCAGGGCGGTGTACAGCACCCACCGCAGCACCCCTCTCAGCTCCAGGAGTACGGCTCCCGCGACGAACCCGGCCATGCTGCCCCAGGGGGCGTGCAACCAGAGCAGCGGCAGGAAGGTGACGGCGGCCTGCCCGGCCATCGCGGCCCTGCGTGCCCAGGGCGTGCGCAGGAACCCGAAGGTGAGCAGCAGTTGCAGGGCCAGCATGGTCACCACGCACGCCGCGGCCCCCAGCGCGCCGGCCACGCTCGGCCCCGTCCAGACGATGTTGAGCACGATGGTGAGCGCGTAACCGGACAGCACCAGGAGAACGATGGCCGAGGCCGCCCTCGGCCCCCACCGCTCCGCGGGGCCGGCTCCGCGCGGCCAGCGCTCTCGCGGGGAAGTGTCCGGCTGGTGGCGGTCGGCGGCCGTGGCCTGCCCTCGCGCCGGGGCCTCGACCGTCAGGTGGAACCACTCGCCCTGGCTTCTGGTGGCCAGGCGCCCGCCGACCTCTGCCAGGCGGACGGCCAGATTGCCCAGGCCGCAGCCGCGGCCGGTCAGGTCCTCGGGCACGGTGTCCACTCCGTCGTTGGACATCCGGAGGCGGACCGTGTCGCCTTCGGCGACCAGTTCGACCTGGCACTGCTGCGCCTTGCTGTGGTGCAGCACGTTGGTGATGCCCTCGCGCAGGACGACCGCCATGACTTCGTCCAGGCGTCCGTCGAGCGTGATGTCGGGGACGCTGATCCTCGCCTCGATCTGGGCGCTCGACAGCGTGTCGAATGCGGCGCTCGTCTCCGTGGACAGTGAGATCCGGCCACGGCCCCCGGCGACGCCCTGGACTCCGGCCGTGGCCCGCCGTACGACATCCAGGACGTCGCGCAGTTCGGTCGCTGCCCGCGCGCGGGCAGCGGGCAGCAGGCGGTAGGCCAGTTCGTAGCGGAGGGTGATGGCGGAGAGGTCGTGCCCCACGAGGTCGTGCAGATCGCGCGCGACCCGCAGGCGCTCCTGGACGACCGCCATCCGCACCAGGTCGCCGCGGGAGGCGCTCACCTCGGCGACTATCCCCGACAGGGAGCCGACCGCGTACAGCATCAGGCCGGTCAGGAGCGTGAAGTGCACGGCGTAGGCGAGGTTGAGCGCCTGCCATCCCTGGTGCTGCAGGAGCGCCGCGACGAACACCCCCGCCGCCACCGCGGCATAGAGAACCCATCTCGCACGGCCGTGGATCACCAGCAGCATCGAGCCGGCGACGAAGCCCGCGGCGGCGCCGAACTGCGGCCCCACCCACGCGGCCGGCGCGAAGGTGGCGACCACCTGCGCCAGGAGCGTGACGGAGCGGACCCATCGTGGCCAGGCGAGCGCGCCGGGATGGGAATGGGCCAGTTGCAGGGTGACGACGACGCTCAGGCAGCCCAGGAACGCGAGCAGGACCATCCCGCGCAGGCCGCCGACCACAACGGTGACCAGCGAGTTGGTGGCGTAGCCGACCGCGACGACGGCGGTGACGACCCGTGCCGTGCGGCGCGCCCGCGGCTCCACAGGTTCGAGCCGCACACTCTCCCGATCGTGTAACAGCGCGCCCATCGCCATGCCCTCTCCGCGACCCGGCCGCATTCCTGACATGTACGCGGGGTTTAGCCAGGCGAGTCTATATTGTCACCATATGCCATTCAAGGTCCCTCATCGGGGTGTACCAATCGGCGTGCCAGATCCGCCCAGTGCGCGTCATTCACTTGATGCCAACCGATTGCCGTGGCGTCTTTCGCCGGCAGCTTTCTCCCGAGCACAAGGCCTCCCACGCTTGATTCGGCCCGCCAGTCGGCGCCCAATGCTTCCGCCCACAACTCGATGTCCAGGCTTTCCAGGGGATACGTCCCCAGTCCCAGCCCCGCTGCCACCAGCGACAGCGTCTGGCTGAGCATGCCGACGTTCTTCAGAACCGAGGCGTAACTGAGCCCGCTGTACTTCCAGGACACGCGACGGAAACGCGCGGTGATAATGACCAGAACGGGCGGCTGCCGATGCATTCCGGCCGCCAGCCGCGCATTCTCCAGAGCGGCTTCGACCCGATGTATTTCGCCCGCCAGCGCCCTTAGTCCGTGATTCAGCGGGTCGTAGTGATATATGCCCTCGTCAATTCCGGTACAGTCGCGCACCGCGACGTAAAGCTCCAGCTCATAGCCGGACCCGATGCTCAGATACGGACGGTCGCTGGTCTCCTCCGGGGAGTATGGAGAGCCACTCAGCGAGCGCACCCGGGCCACCCGGTAGAGCAGTTCGCCGAGTTCGCGCGCCGTGATCGGGCCGGCGCTCAAGTGCGCCTCGTCCACCGCCTCCACCGCCGCGCTGAGCGGCGGGTCGGCCGCCACCAGGGCCTCCCACGTGGGCCGATACAGCCCGACGAAACCGTTGTCACCGCGCGAGACGACCACGGGCTCGACGCCGGGCCGGTCTCCGCCCGGATAGGTCGCGCCGAAGTCGCGATCGTGCCTGCCCAGCGTGGAACGGCTGTGAAACAGCAGGTCGACGGGTGACCACGAGACCAGCATGTCGTCGGTGTCCTCGGCGAACTCCACCGGGCGGAACTCCTCGACGCGTTCCGCGCGCACGACCATCCCCGCCGCCGCCAGATAGGCGACGAAAGCATCAAAGTACGGCGAAGCCGCACGGATCGCGCTGGGCCTGGTCGGCCGCCGCAGATGGCCGACCAGGCCCATGGCATCCGCGCTGTGCAGGATCACCCGGTGCAGGGCCAGCGGCGATTCGAGCCGGTAGTCCCTGCCGTTGGTGCTGATGACGGCGAACCTGGACAGCCGGATCGGCACGTCGGCGGCGATCGGGGTCACATGGAAACGGGAATGGTGCGTGAGCGGCACCACGGACACCAGCGGCTGCTCCCGGTCCACGCTCAGGGAGCGGACCACGAGCGGTTCGAGGCGCTGCAGCAGGCGAAGGAGGTCGGCCATCTCGGCTTCGCCGCTGATCACGTTCTCCAGGTGCGTCGGCCCCAGGCTCATCCGCCGCAGCGCGTCGAACACCGCCTCGTCCGGCTGGACCACCTCGATGTCGCCCCATCGGCTGTGCACCAGCAGGGACCCGCTCTCGGCCGCGGCTTCGAGGTGGACGTCCTCACGGAGTGACCACAACACGTGGAGCTCCGAGGGTGTCGCCTCGTCCCCGAATCCGGCAGCCATGGTCGATGTCTCCTGGGTTAAAGGAACAGCGGGATGGGATTGAGCTCCGCGTAAGCGGTCGGACGGCCGAGGCGCCCGAGCCTCACGGGGACGTCGTACAGCCGGCCCGGGGCGAAGCGCGCCCAGAAGTGCCGCAGGCCGGGCACCACCACCTTGACGACCGGCATACCGACATCGGGCCTCGTCTGGTCGAGCACGAGGATGTCCAGGTCGCGGCGCTCGGCGACGGCGCGCATGCGGTCGAGGCCGGCGTTCAGGCTACCGTGCCCGGCCTCGCCGCCGCCGGTGAAGCGCCTGGACGGCTGGTCCGGGTCGGGCAGGAGATACGGCTGGTTCGCCGTGGTCGCCTCCTGCCACCAGCGCCGGATGTGCGCGTCGGTTCGCGGGTATCCGCTGCCGTCGGGCTTGGCGTCGATCACCGCGGACAGGAGCTGGCCGAGTTCCGTGAGCGCCCGCCGTACGGCGATGCGGAAGTCGAAGTGGGCGCCGAACCCGAGCATGATGTCCCGCGCGGGCTTGTCGGTCCGCTGCGAGATCGCCGCCACGACCGGAATCTCCAGGTCGGAGGTGAGGTCGAGGAGCCACACGGCGCGGTTGAGCCCGGCGTAGCCGTCGAAGACCTCGGCGATGAACGGGTCGTCCAGGGAGATCTGGTCGATCGCCGCCTGCCGTGTCCGGTTGTACCACCACAGTGCCACCGCGTCGCGCTCGACGAGTTCGAGGAAGCCCTGGACGGCCGCGTCCTCCAGGCTCGCGCCCGCGGCGTTGCCGTTGGAGGTCGCCCTGAGGGATGGAACGCCGCTTCCGCCGTTGAAGTAGAGCAGGTCCGTGGGCAGCAGCCGCTCTGCTCCCGTCATGATCGAGCGAACCGGGGTCCACTCGATGACCGCGCGCTCGTCGAAGGGTTCCGGGATCCGCTGGAACGGCATGGCGCGCGCGTTCCACCGGTCCCGGTCGGCGTACTGGCTCGGGTGGAAGAGCTGGCAGGTGTCGGGGTGAACGGCTTCGCCGCGCAGGTCGCCGAACGTGCCGAGGATGACGCGCTCGTCGCCGAGTCGTGTGCCGCAGTATCGCTCCACCGCCTCGCCAAGGGCACTGACCTGCGCCTCCAGGTCGGTGCGGCCCTTGCCGCCGCTCCACTGGCGCAGCCCGCCGCGCCCGTCGCCGGCGAGGGCGAGGTTTCTGCCCGACAGGTAGCTGTGGACGAACCGCGGGCAGCGCGGGTCGCGCCGGATGGGGTCGGTGATCCCGGTCACCGGGTCGGCGAGGTGGTGGTAGGCGTCCCACACGTCCTCGAGTGACATCGCGCGATGGCTGTTGCCGGGTGCGCTGCCCCCGGACCGGCCGGTGGTGGCGGCCACGCGCACGACGCTCGCGTCGTGCGCGCCGCACGCGCCGCACTGCGGGCGGCGCGTGATGGGATGGCGCGTCAAGCTCAGGTCCAGGGTGTCCAGCGTCCACATCCCGTCGCGCAGGCCGTTGGACGCTCCGGCGAGCCATTTGGTCAGCTCGTGTACCGACAGTTGCAGGCCGAGGGCGCGGGTCGGGGCCAGGGACGCCTCGGGCGGGCAGTGCGTGCCGGGACAGCGGTGCCTGCGCAGCCGCTCGGCCAGGCACTCCCAGCACGGGCCCGTTCCCGGCTCGAAGGCCGGGCCGATCCAGATGTCGGGGCCGCGGGTGGCGGCCAGCAGCCAGGGCCTGCCGTCGGCCAGCCGCATGGTGTTGACCTCGGCCAGCCTCGGATCGAGGTAGTCGGCGCACAACACCAGGAACGCGCCGGCGTGCTCGTCCGGCGCCACGGTCAGCCCGGCGGCCCGGCACGCCTCGGCGGCGGCCGGCGCCTCGCCACCGAGCGTGATCACCGCGACCGGCGTGGACGCGGCCTTGAGCCCCGCCCGGTCGAGGCCGGCGAGGTCCCAGTACGCGTCGGCCGCTGTCTTCGAGGCGCTCTGGAATCCCACGAGATTCGCCTGGGTGAGCTGGGCCAGCATGTGGCCGAGCCTGGGCGCGGAGGCCCAGGGCGCCATCGCCCGGCGGATCTCGGCCACGGTGCGGGTGCCGTCGAGCAGGGGCGCCAGCCTGTGGATCAAGGCTCCTTCCAGCGCGGTCGTGCCCCTCGCCGACGACACGTACACCGCCTCGCCCGGGACTACGTCCACCCGCAGGTGCCGTTTGAAGCCGAGGAGCGTCTGGTCCGCCTTGTCCGCCATGGCCGCCTCACTCGGTGAAGGTGGGCCATGCCGGGCGCACCGAGTTGACCAGGTCGTCGATGATGAGGTCCCCCGCCCATCCCGCGGGCACGTCCGGAGTGGCGAGCGCGGTGAGGTGGCAGTCTGCCCGCACGTCGGCGGTGGCGGGGACGGCAGAAGCGATCATGACTTCTCCTTGTCGAGGAGCTAATCCGAACAGCCAGATCATTAGTCACGAACGCCAGCATTCCTAGTTAATGCATCATTTGTCCGATATGAATATTTCACTCTGCACACGTGATCCATTGCGTCGATCCGTCGCCTTCAAAATTCTACTCTGTGCGAAGAATCACCAGAAATGGAGGGAAGGCGATGATCAGATCTCAGATGCGGAGACCGCCCCGAGTCCGCGTGGGCCGGCAGCTCGACCTGCGCACCCCCAGCGGCAGACCGCTCCCCTACTAGCGACCAGGCCGTTCGGCGCCCGGAGGCTGCCGTGACCACCCCCGGCCCGGCAGCCTCGCGCACCCCATTCAAACAAATAGGTAGCGCCCGTTTCCCGGTGCCGCCGATAACCATGTGAACACAAAGCTTAGGAAGGCCATGACGCAAATTCTGGATCCAGCCCACAAAGTGATCGGCAGCTACCTGGAATACGCCGTGATGTTCACCGACCAGCAGCACACCACCATCGAGGACTTCGGCATGGACAGGGAGGCGGCCGAGTGCGCGCACCGTGAGATGGCCGCCATGGGCGAGTCAGCGGCCCAGGTCGTCTCACGCGCCATCACCGTCGCCTACGGCCCCTGGGAGCCGTTGCCCGTCTCACACAGGAACGGCCCATGATGGAGACGACGCGCACACCGCGGCCCAGAGGCGCAGAGGTACCGGGCCGCAAACCGGAGGCCGCGCCCAGCAAGCTCGGCGTGGACGGCACCGCCCTCACCAAACGCGTCGGCCTGGTCCTTCCGCAGGCGATGCCGTTCTCCTCCTGGGAACGGCTGGGCAAGCAGATCGCGCTCATCACCGACTCGTCGACCTGGTGGCTCGGCGACTGGATCAACTACGGCGAGCGGGTCTACCCCGACCGGTACCAGCGGGCCGTCGCCGGCACGTCACTGAACTGCCAGACGCTGCGCAACTACGCCTGGGTGGCACGCCGCTTCCCGATGAACCGCCGCAGGGACAGGCTCAGCTTCCAGCACCACGCGGAGCTGGCCTCGCTGCCTCCCGAGGAGCAGGACGAGTGGCTGGACCTGGCGGAGCAGAACCGCTGGTCGCGTAACCAGCTCCGGCGGCAGCTGCGCAACCGGAGCGTGGGCGCCCGCGTGCGTCCGGCCGAGACCTCGGTGACGCTGCACATCGACCAGACCAGAGAGGAACGCTGGCAGCAGGCCGCCGGAGCGTCCCGGCACAACCTGCACGACTGGATGACCATGGTGCTGGACCAGATGGCCGATCTGCTGCTCCTGCCCGAGCGGCGCGCGAGCAAACTGGCCCTTCCGGCCGGTGACGGGATGATCGTGCTGACGCCCGCCCTATCCGATGACGCCGCTCCCGTCGCGGCAGGCGAGGTGCTCGTGATGTCAGGCGGCGAACGCCCCATGTCATGATCATCAGGGTCCGCCCCGCCATGAGCTCTCCGGAGACATGGCGGGGCCTCTTGCCGTACGCATGGGAAAGCGTCCGGGGGAGGCCCCCGGACGCTCACGGCAGCAGGCGCACGGGCAGGCTGCGCAGGCCCCAGGTGAAGTTGGAGGCGTTGAAGACCGGCTCACCGGCCGCCTCGACCCGGCCGACCCGGCCGATCAGCTCCTCGAAGAAGACCTTCAGCTCCAGGCGGGCCAGCCGCGCGCCCAGGCACAGGTGCCTGCCGGCGCCGAAGGTGATGTGCCGGTTGGGCGAGCGGCCGACGCGGAACTCATCGGCGTGCTCGAACACCGCCTCGTCCCTGTTGGCCGAGACGTTCCAGAGGGTCACCCGGTCCCCCACGGCGATGCGCACGTTGCCGATCTTGGTGGGCTTGACCGCGGTACGCAGCGCGTGCACGCCGGGCACCGTCCACCGCAGGACCTCCTCGACGGCGTCCGGCACCCCGGCCGGCCCCGCCGTACGCAGGAGCCGCCACTGGTCGGGACGCTCGATGAGCGCCAGCACGCCGCCGGCGGCCGAGTAGCGGGTGGTCTCGTTGGCGCCCGCCAGCACACCGTTGCAGTTGAAGACGATCTCCTCATCGGTGAGCGGCCGCTGCGCGCCCCGGCCCGTGCTCCTGCGCTCGGCGGCGATCCTGCTGACGAAGTCGGGGCCGGGATTCTTCCTGCGTTCTGCGAGGAGCTCGGTGAAGTACAGGAAGATCTCGCCGTGCGCGCCCGCGCGTGTCTCTTCGTCGTCTCCCTCGAACGCCTCGGTGGTCACCGTGCCCACCCAGTCCCATTCGCTGCGCGGGATGCCCATCAGCGCGCACACCACGTTGTTCGGGATCTGCTTGGCCACCTCCAGGAAGTCCATCTCGCCCTGGGCCACCGCCTCGCGCACGACCTCCCGCACGACCCGCTCGACCAGCGCGTGCAGGCGCGGCACCTCGGCGTGGCCGAACTCCTTGGCCAGCACGCTCTTCAGATGGGTGTGGTCGGGCGGATCGGAGACGATCAGCATGCGCTGCGCGACGGCGGCGACCGCCCCTGGGTCGCTGTCCAGGCGCATCCCGTAGCGGGAACTGTAGGACCTCTGGTCGGTGTAGACGCTCACGATGTCGTGGTAGCGGGTGACCGCCCAGAACCCCGGACCGTCGTCCTCCTCGTGCCAGTGCACCGGGTCGTTCTCCCGCAACCACGCCAGCACCGGCCAGAACGTGCCCCGGCTGAACAGGCCGGGGTCCTTGAGATTCACCTTCATGGTCAGCTCCAGTGCCGCCTCAGCCCGGCGACGACCTCGCCCGTCCGGTCGAGGCAGAAGTAGTGTCCGCCGGGGAACATCCGCTTGCGGAAGGCGGCCGCGGCGTAGGCGCCCCAGCCGTCGAGGTGCGCGGAGGTGACGGTGGCGTCGCTCTCGCCGCCCCACGCCTCCAGCGTGGAGGGGATGGCCGCGGCGTGATGGTCGTAGGTGAGCGACAGCCGCGCGTCCTGCCGCAGGACGTCGAGCATCAGCTCACGGCTGTCCTCGTCGAGGTCGTCCTCGTCCAGGGCGCGTACGTCGAGCAGCTTGGCCAGTTCGGCGCCGTCGTCGGCCAGGCCGCGACCGGCGCCCACCCACATGTGGGGCGGGCGGCAGCCGGCCACGACCAGAGCGCGGGGCCAGCGGTCGTACTCCAGGCCCAGCCTGCGGGTGATCTCATAGCCGAGCAGGCCGCCGAAGCTCTGGCCGAACACGACCAGCGAGCCGTCCGGCGGCAGCGTCGCCTTCAGCTCCTCAAGAACCGCGGTGACCGCCTGGGTCACGCCGATCGCCGGGGGTTCGGCCCAGCGCCTCTCCCGGCCGGGAAGCTGGACGCCGACGACGGAGACCTCCTCGCCGGCCACGGCCTGCCAGGAGCGGTACTGCCCGCAACCGGCCCCCGCGGGGGCCAGGCACAGCAGGGTCACCGGCCGCGGCGCTCCCTGGTGGAAGGGCACCAGCCAGGATCCGCTCACGACACCTCCTCCGCCGGGGCCGCGCCCAGCCGGTCCAGTTCGGCGGCCACGCCGGCCGCCGTCGGGCTGGCCAGCAACTGCTTGATCGTGAGCCGGACCCCGGTCGCCTTGCGCAGCGCCGCCACCGCGCGCGCGGCCAGCAGCGAGTGACCGCCAAGGTCGAAGAAGTCGGCGTCGACGTCACGCACCGGCTGCGGCAGCAGGGCGTCCCACGCCTCGACCACGACCCTCTCGCTCGGCGTGACCGGTGGCCTTCCGTGAGCCGCCCTGGCGGCGGTCATCAGGGCGAGGGCCGCGCGGTCCACCTTGCCCGCGGGGGTGGTGGGAAGCGCTTCGATCGCCGTCACCTGTGCGGGGACGACGGCCGCGGGCAGGCGGCCGGCGCAGGCCGTACGCACCGATTCCAGGCACTCCTCAGCGGACACCACCAGCGCGAGCCCGAGCGCGTCGCGGCCGGGCAGCACGTAGGCGGCCGCCCCGCGCACGCCGTCGGTCTCCACCGCGACCCGCTCCACCTCCGACAGCTCCACGCGGAAACCGCGGATCTTCACCTGCTCGTCACAGCGTCCGCGATACTCCAGCAGGCCGTCGGGCCGTCGCAGCGCGAGGTCGCCCGTGCGGTAGAGCCGGGCGCCGTCGGCGGTGAACGGGTCGGGGAGGAACCGCTCGGCGGTCAGGTCCGGACGGTGGCGGTAGCCGGACGCCACGGCGGGCCCGCCGATGAACAACTCCCCCGGGACGCCGGGCGCGACAGGGCGCAGATCGGCGTCCAGGAGGTGGACCGTGTAGCCGGGTAGCGGCCGTCCGATCGTCGTCACGTCGTCACCTCCGGCCGTGTCGGCGCAGGTGGCCGCGATGGTCGTCTCCGTCGGCCCATAGACGTTGAGCATCCTGCCGGTGAAGCGGGCGGCCAGCGCGGCGGGGAGCGGCTCGCCCGCCGCCACCACCACCTCGGCCGCGCTCACCTCCCCGGCGCAGGCCAGCAGGAGGGACGGCGTCAGGCACACCACGCCGGGCCGGGCGGTGGCGACCGTCTCGGCGGGGTCGTCGCCGGCGATCGTCATGCACTGGCCGTTGAGGAGATACAGCAGCGCGCACCACAACCAGCCGTCGAACGCCGGGGACACCGCGTTGACACCCGTCCCGCCCACGGGCAGGTCGAGCGTGGCCAGCGCGGCCACGAAGGCGGCAAGGCCCCGGTAGGGCACCTCAACCCCTTTCGGCCAGCCCGTCGTGCCCGAGGTGTAGATGATGTAAGCGGTGCCGGAGGGGTGCGGGCTGATCCGGCGCGGGGCCGGACCCGCGGCGGTCACGGCGCCGGAGGGCAGCACCTCGCACCGCTGCGGGATGACGCCCGCGGGGACGCGGTCGCCCAGCACCACCTGCGCGCCGGAGTCGCGCAGGACGAAACTGAGCCGGTCCGTCGGATGGCGTTCGTCCAGCGGTACGGCTGTCGCCCCCGTCCACCAGGTCGCCAGCAGCGCGGGCAGCGACAGGCGGCCACGGCCGAAGCACAGCCCCACCTGGCTGCCGGGTCCCACACCGTGGGCGGCCAGCGTTCCCGCGATCGCGTGGGTGTGCTCGGCGAGCTGCGCGAAGGTGATGCTCCCATCGGGCGCCCGGACCGCGGTGCCGGACGGGCGGATGGCCGCCCACCTGTCCATGGCGTCGAAAATCGGCGCCAGATCGGCGTAGACCGTCATGCGCTCATCTCCTCCACGTCCGCCGGGCCGGCCAGGAACGCCGGCCGCCACACCGAGTACGACCGCATGCCGTGCAGCAGCGGCGTTCCCGGCCTCATGACCACGCCCACCAGCCGTCCGAAGATCACCTCGTGGTCGCCGTGCCTGAGCACCCTGCTCACCTGGCACTCGGCCATCGCGAAGGCGTCGTCGGCCAGCCAGGGCAGCCCGGACTCCGATCGGGTCCAGCGCACCGCGCCGAACCGGTCGGGCGCGGGCCCGGAGAAGAGCTCCGCCGTGGCACGCGCCTCCGCGTGCAGCAGGTTCACGGCGAAGGCGCCGCTCTGACGCACGGCGCACTGCGTGGCGCTGCCCATGCGCAGGCACACCAGGATCGTCGGCGGGTGCAGCGTGACGCTGGTCACCGACGAGCACGTCATGCCCTGCGGAACACCGGCCGCGTCCAGCGCGGTGATCACGGCGACCCCGGTGGGGAACCTGCTCATCAGCGCGCGATGTTCGGCCGCCGACGCCACGGGCTCTTCGAAGACTCTCAGCTCGTTGCCGTTCATCGGCGCGCTCCGTGCATCTGCCGCAAGAACTCGTAGTTGGTGGGCAGGGCGGCGGCGAGCTCTGCCTGATGGCGCTTGACGTCGGCGAACAGGGCGTCGGCCGCTTCCGCCGCCTCGGGCTTGTAGGTCAGCGCGGGCAGCGGCTTGCCTGGCCGCAGTCCCAGGCCGGCGAAGATGCAGTAGTAGCTGCCGTTGGTCCAGAAGTTGCGGAACTCGGCCTCGAAGTTGCCGTAGTAGCCCCGCTCGTCGGTGATCGGCAGGTTGATCGGGAGTCCCGCCTTGAACATGGCGATCTTCCGCTTGATGCCGTCGGCCAGCTCCAGTTCCTTGGTCGCCCGCCAGAAGGGCGTGTCCGTGCGCGGCGAGAGGGAGAAGTGGGCCTGGAGGAAGTCCCGGGTGTCGTCGAACATCTCCTCGATCTCGCGGTTGAAGCAGTCGCTCAGCACGGGGTCGAACGTGCGGTCGGGGAAGTGCTTGGCGAGCTGGTGGATGGCCGCGTAGATGAAGTAGATCCCGGTGGACTCCAGCGGCTCCAGGAAGCAGGAGGCCAGCCCGATGCTGACGCAGTTGCGCACCCACGCGCGCCGGTTGCGCCCCACCCGGAAGCGGATGTGGTTCAGCTTGGTGTTCTCGGGGTCCAGGCCCCACAACCCGCAGAACTCCTCGGTCGCCTCGTCCCGTGTCGCGAACTTGCTGGAGTACACGTAGCCGGTGCCGAAGCGGGTCAGCATCGGGATCTTCCACGTCCATCCCGACGACATCGCGATCGAGGAGGTGTAGGGCTCGACGCCGTGGGCGGCGTCGTCATGCGGGATCGCGGTGGCCACGGCGCTGTCACACAGAAGGTGATCGTTCATGTCGATGAACGGCTCGCCCATCGCCTGGTTGATCAGCAGCCCGCGGAAACCCGAGCAGTCGATGAACAGGTCGCCCTCCAGCAGCCGTCCACCCGCGGTGCGCAGCGCCGTGATGAAGCCGCGCTCGTCGCGCAGCACCTCGGTCATCTCGTCCTCGACGTGCTCGGCGCCCTGCTTCTCCGTCGCGAACCTGCGCAGGAAGCCCGCGACGAGCTGGGCGTCGAAGTGCCAGGCGTAGTAGGTGGCCGGGCTGCCGTCCGTGTGGCGCGGCGCGAGGTTGCCGTCCATGATCGCCGTCTCTTTGAAGCAGGCGTAGTCGAACGGCTCGCGCGTCTCGCCCTTGAGCGTCTTGGCTGCCCAGAAGTGCGACAGCGGGATCTGGTCGGCCGACGGCAGGAGGCCGAAGGGGTGGAAGAACTGGTCGGTACGCCCGTCCAGCGGCTGCGGCGCCGGCGAGCTCGGCCCCGGCGTGCGCCAGTTGATGAACTTGACCGCCACCTTGAAGCTGGCGTTGCACTCGCGCATCCACTCGTCTTCCGGGATCCCCAGGTAGTTGAAGAAGGCGCGCTGCAGGTTGGGCACGGTGGCCTCACCCACGCCGATCCGCGGGATGGCGGGCGCCTCCAAAACGGTGATCTTGACGGTGCGCTGCAACGCCTTGCCCAGATAGGACGCGGTCATCCAGCCGGCTGTGCCACCACCGAGGATGACAACATTGCGCACCCGGTTGTCCTGGAACATGTTCACTGACTCCTTTAGATCGCGTGTGCGCGAAGCCGTGGTCCGACCGGCTCCGCCACTTCCAACGGCAGCTGGAGCGACTTGGTCTCGCAGAATTCCGCCAGTCCCTCCAGGCCGCATTCACGGCCGATGCCCGACTGCTTGACCCCGCCGAAGGGGGCGAGCACGTTGAACGGCCCGCCGTTGATGTCCACCTGACCGACCCGCATCCGCCTGGCGAAGGCCTGCGCCCTGCCCAGGTCGGCGGACCACACGGCCCCGTGCAGGCCGTACGCGGTGTTGTCGGCGATCCGGAGGGCCTCTTCCTCGTCCCGATACGGGATGATGGACAGCACCGGGCCGAAGATCTCTTCCTTGGCGATGGTCATGGTGTCCCGCACGCCGGAGAACACGGTCGGGCGCACGAAGAACCCGCGCTCGCATCCCTCGGGGGCGCCACCGCCTCCGGCCAGCAGCGTGGCGCCCTCCTCCACCCCGCTTCTGATGTAGCCGCGCACGCGCTCGCGCGCCTCGTCGGAGATGAGGGGCCCCAGGTCGGTGGAGGAGTCGCGCGGGTCGCCCACGCGATAGCTGCCGGCCAGGCCGGCCGCCAGTTCCGCGGCCTCGTCGTGGCGGCCGGCGGGCACCAGCAGCCTGCTCCACTGCAGGCAGGCCTGCCCGGAGTTGAAGCACATCTGATCCACGGTGGCGGCCACCGCGGGCCGCAGGTCTGCATCCTCCAGCACGACGCTGGCGTTCTTGCCGCCCAGCTCCAGATGGACGCGCTTGACCCGGCCGGCGGCCATCGAGGCCACCTGGCGGCCAGCGCGGACGGAACCCGTCAAGGAGACCAGGTCCACGTGCGGGCTGCGCACCAGGTCGGCGCCGGTGCCCTCGCCCGTGCCCACCACGACGTTGAAGACGCCGGGCGGCAGCCCGCACTCGGCGGTGATCTCCGCGAGCAGGTAGGCGTGTAAGGGCGTGAGCTCGCTGGGCTTGTGCACGACGGTGCAGCCGGCCAGCAGGGCGGGCACCACCTTCTGCAGGGCGAGCAGCAGCGGCACATTCCACGGGGTGATGGCGGCGACCACTCCCGCGGGCTCCTTCAGCACGAGGGAGTTGCCCACGCGCCGCTCGAAGGCGAACCCGGACGCCAGGCCGGCGAAGGACTCCGTCATGGCGATGGCGAGGCCGACCTGCGCCTGCCGTGCGACGGTGACGGGGGCGCCGACCTCGGCGGTGATGACCTCGGCCAGCTCGCCGGCGCGATCGGCCAGCCTGCCGGCCAGCCGCTCGACGAACGTGACCCGCTGCTTCAGCGGGGTCGCCCCCCATCGGGGCAGCGCCCCCCGTGCTGCTTGGGCGGCCCTGTGTGCGTCCCCCGGCGTACCGGCGGGGACGATGGCCAGCAGGCTCTCGTCACTCGGGTCGAGCACGTCGATGCCCTCGACCGCCTCGGAGAGCCGCCAGTCCCCGTCGATCCAGTGTGACTGAACGAGCTGCGCGGACCGCCCCATCGTTACCGCTCCTTCCGGACGGGGAACTCGGTCAGGCCACGGAACTGCGGCGTGTCGGCCTTCCACCGGTGCGGCCGGCCGGGCACGGGGCACAGGCCGGGAACACGCTGGGTGAGCGCCTTGAGCGCCGCGGCCGTGATCACCTGTGCCAGCCCCGCGCCGAGGCAGCGGTGGATGCCGACCCCGAAGCCGACGTGTCCAGAGTCGTGGCGGCGCAGGTTGATCCGGTCGGGGTCCGGCCACCGCTCGGGGTCGCGGTTGGCCGCGCCGCGGACCAGGTAGACGAGCTCGCCCGCGGCGATCGGCTGCCCGGCGATCTCCAGGTCGCGGGTCACCAGCCGGTGCGTGAGCTGCACGGAGGCGTCGTAGCGCAGCACCTCCTCCACGGCGGCGGGAATCAGCGCGGGCTCGGATCTGAGCAGGTTCCACTGGTCGCGCTGCTGGAGGAGGCCGAGGACCCCGTTGCCGATCAGGTCCATGGTGGTGCCGAAGGACGCCAGCGGCAGCAGCAGCAGGTGCGCGAACAACTCACGCTCGTCCAGTCGCAGCCCGTCCTCCGTGCCCTGCTCGCTGAGGGCGATCACCCGGGAGACCAGGTCCTCCTTCGGGCTGTTCCGCCGGTCGGCGATGATCTCGGCCAGATAGGGCGTCATCGCGCTGAACGCCTCGGCGACCGAGCTGCCCGAAGGCGCCACCTGAGTGGGGTCGGCGCCGAGGAAGACCCGCTGCATGTGCCGGATCTCGTACCACCAGTCGGTCAGGCGGATGCCCTCGGCGGGCGGCAGGCCGTACATCACCGCCAGGACGCGTCCGGGAAGCTGATACGCGAAGTCCTTGACCAGGTCGAACTCGCCCTTGGCGGCCGCCTGGTCGATGACCTCGGCGGCGATCTCCTCGATCCGGGGGCGCAGGGCACGGACGTCCCGCCCCCTGAACTCGCTGTTCATGATCCGGCGGACGCGGGTGTGGTCGGGCGGGTCGCGGAAGAGCATCCACTCGGGCGCGAGATCCATGAACTTCTTCATCTCGTCCGAGGAGGTGGGGCCGACCCGGTTGGAGACCATCGCGCCGAGGCGGTGGGAGGAGTACGTCTGGGGATCCAGATGGGCGGCGTACACATCGCTGTGCCGCGTGATCACCCACCCGTTCAGCCGATCGTCCCAGTGGGCGGGCTCCCCCTCCCTGAGCCTGGCGTAGGCGGGGTAGGGGTCGCTCAGGAATTCCTTCCCGAACATGTCGACCCGCACCTTCTGAGATCGAATTTCGGTGCCGACTGTCATCAGCGATCACTTCCTTTTCTAAGGCACACCGATGCCCGCGAAATAAAGAATGGGAAGCATGGGGATAGGCGCAACCCTGCGCACACTTGCGACAAAGGTCGGCCGATTCCCGGCATTTGTCAAGCGGCCGACCCAGCGCGCACGATGGTGAACGTCTCCGAGTTGAAAGGGGCCTGTCGGTGAAGACCGAGAACGCACTACACCACGCGGCGGCTGATAAGCCATCACGTGGAATCAGGGCAACCGTTTCGTCGACGATCGGATTTGCTCTTGACTTGTACGACCTTTATGTGATCGTTTTCGTGGCGCCCACCATCGCGGCGGTGTTCTTCCCGTTCGAGGACACCGCGCTGGCTCTGGCCGGCGCCTATGTGGCGCTGGCCGCCACTTTGATCATGCGGCCGATCGGAGCCGCGCTGATGGGTTCCGTCGCCGACCGCCACGGCCGCAAGCGGGCGATGGTCCTGGCGTTGCTGGGTGTCGGTTGCGTGACGGCGCTCATGGGCCTGCTGCCCGGAGCCCACGCCATCGGTGTCGCCGCGCCGTTGTTGCTGCTGGCCCTGCGCCTGGTCCAGGGCCTGTTCGTCGGCGGAGTCTTCGCCTCCACGCTGACCCTGGCGACGGAGTCGGCCCCGCCGCGCTGGCGTGGGCTCGTCTCGGGCCTGGTCGGCGGGGGCGGAACCGCCCTGGGCAGCCTCCTGGCCGCGCTGGCCCTGTTCGCCGCGACCAGGCTCTTCCCCGGCGACGCCTTCACCGAGTGGGGCTGGCGCGCGATGTTCCTGGCCGGGGGCCTGCCCGTGCTGGTCAGCGTGTTCGTGATGAAGCACGTGGAGGAGTCCCCCGTCTGGACCGCCAAGAAGACCCGCGACGCCAGCCCGCTGGCGCCGCTGCTGGCCCGCGGCCCGCACCGCCGGGCGCTGGTGGCCAACATCGCCGTGGTCTTCGGTGTCGGCACGTTCTTCCTGCTCACCCTGGGACTGCTGCCCAGCTTCCTGCAGGTGGTCAACGGGCTGAGCCTGGCCTCGGTCAGCGTCATCCTGCTGTGGGTCAACCTGCTCGCCTTCGCCTTCGCACCGCTCAGCGGCCATCTGAGCGAGCGGTACGGCAGGCGGCGCGTGCTCCTGTGCACGGCGACGGTCAACGCGGTCGCCCTGCCCGTGCTGTACCTGTGGCTGGCCGCCGTGGACTCCCCCGTCCTGGTCGTGTTGCCGGCGCTCCTGGTGTCGGGGCTGACCATCGCCGCGTTCGGGCCACTGCCCATCTTCCTGAACGAGCGTTTCCCCACCTCGATCCGCGCATCGGGGACGGCCCTGTCGATCAACGGGGGATTCGCCCTGGCCGGACTGGTCCCCGCGGTGGTCAACGCCTTGAGCGGCGGCCCCGCCCAGCTCCCCTATTTCGTCGCGGGCGCTCTGGCCCTGGCCGGCGCGGTCACCGTGACCACCCTTTCGCGCACGTCAGAGCCGAGGCGCGGGCTCACCTGATCGGAGAGGACGATTCATGACAACGCTTTCCGCGGTCCGGCCCTCAGGGGTCCAGATCGCCCCGTGGGTCCCTGCGGGCGAGATTCTCTCGGCCAGTTCGGTGCTGGGCGCCGCGTTCAGCACCATCTGGGTGCCCGACCAGATGCTCTCGCGCAACGCCCACATCCTGATGTCGGCGATCGCCGCGGGCCGCCAGGTGGGGGTGGCCAGTGGCGTGACGATCCCGCTGTCGCGCAACCCCATCGACATCGCCAGCGCGATGGCCACCGTCGCCGAGCTGGTCGCTCCGGACTGCTCGGTGCAGATGGGCGTCGGCACCGGCGGCTCGCTGGTGTCGAGCATGTTCTCCAAGCGCGCGGTGCTCGATCTGCTGCGTGAGTGCATCGGGCTCATCAGGCGGCTGTGGGCGGGCGAGATCGTGCTGCTGCGCGACTACCCGCTGCTGCGCGACCGGCTGGGCTGGCGCGAGGACGCCGTCGCGCAGCTGTCGTTCCCCGTCACCAAGCCGATCCCGATCCTGATGGCCGTGGGCGGACCCAAGACCAGGGACCTGGCCGAGGAGGTCGCCGACGGCATGATCTGCACCAGCACCTATCCGGCGGTGTCGTACACGGCCCTGGAGTCCGGCGATCACGCGATCGTGGGCGAGCTGGTCGCCCTGGTGCGGCGGCGGGCCGCGGCCGGCCGGCCGTTCCGCCTGCTCTATGGCTTGAACTGCTGCGTTTCCCAGGACGGAGAGGCGGCGCGGGAGTTCGCCCGCAGGCAGGCGGCGATCGTCGCCGGCAACCCGGTGTTGTGGCCCGATCTGTCGCGGGCCGGGTTCGACATGGACTCGTGCGCCAAGGTGCGTACGGCGCTGCGCGGTGGCGCCCCCCTGGCCGAGGCCGCGCGGGATGTGTCCGACGACCTGCTTGACGGGCTCCTCATCTCGGGGACGCCCGAGGAGTGCGCCGAGCGGATGAAGGCCGTGGAGCGGACCGCCAGGTCCGCCGGCTTCGGCGAGTTCTATCTCGGCGCGCCGCTGGGACCCGACATCGGCGAGGCGGCCCGGCTGCTGGTCGAGAAGGTGCTGCCCGCGGTCTGGCCGAACGACATGTGGAGGTAGAGGCATGTGTGGAATAGCCGGTTGGGTCGCCTTCGAGCGTGACCTGACCCTGGAGGTGCCGGCGGCCGAGGCGATGGCACGGACCATGGCCTGCCGCGGACCCGACGCGGAGGGCGTGTGGACATCGAGGCACGCCGCGCTGGGCCACCGCCGCCTGTCCATCATCGACCTGGAGGGCGGCGCCCAGCCGATGACCGCCCAGGTGCCTGGCGGTGAGGTCTGCCTGGTCTTCAGCGGCGAGGTCTACAACTTCACCGAACTGCGCGCCGAACTGGAGAACCTCGGTGAGCGGTTCAGGACCGCCAGCGACACCGAGGTCGTCCTGCGCGGCTACCTGCGCTGGGGCGACGGGGTGGCCGAGCGGCTGAACGGCATGTTCGCCCTGGCCATCTGGGATACCCGCGAGGACAGGCTGGTGCTGATCCGCGACCGGCTCGGCGTCAAACCGCTGTACGTCTACCCCACGCGCGACGGGTTGCTGTTCGGCTCGGAGCCGAAGGCGATCCTGGCGCACCCGGAGGCCGGGCGCGTGGTCGACGCCGACGGGTTGCGGGAGTGGCTGGCCTTCGTCATGACGCCCCGGCACGCGATCTGGCACGGCATGCGGCAGGTCGAACCGGCGACCGTCGTCAGCGTGGACGCCCGTGGCACCCGCGAGCGGGTCTACTGGCGGCTGGAGACCCGGCCGCACCCCGATGACCTGGACTCCACGGTCGCCCGCGTGGCGGAGCTCCTCGACGACACGGTGCGCCGGCAGCTGGTCTCCGACGTCCCCCGCTGCGTGCTGTTGTCCGGCGGGCTCGACTCCAGCACGCTGACGGTCCTGGCCGCCGGGCACCTCGGCGCCGAGCGGGTGCCCACCTTCTCGGTGGACTTCGTGGGGCAGGCGGACGGCTTCCTGCCCGACGACCTGCGCGGCACCCCCGACGCACCGTTCGTGCGCGCCGTGGCCGACCATGTCGGCGCCGACCATCGCGACATCGTGCTGGACCACGCGGCGCTGGCCGACCCGGACGTGCGCCGCGAGACGCTGGTCGCCCGCGACCTGCCGGTGGGGTTCGGCGAGATGGACTTCTCCCTGTACCTGCTGTTCAAGGCGATCAACGAGTACTCGACCGTCGCCCTGTCCGGCGAGTCGGCCGACGAGGTCTTCGGCGGCTACCGGCAGTTCCACGACGAGCGGATCCGCTGGGCGCACGAGTTCCCCTGGATCGCCATCAACGCGGGACCGCTCGACCGCGATGCCGTCTGGCTGGACCCGGGTGTACGCGCCGCCCTGGACCTGGACGGATACCGGCGTGGTGGCTACGCCGACGCCGTACGCGGCGTCGGCAGGCTGGACGGCGAGAGCGACCTCGAGTACCGCATGCGGATCATGAGCCACCTGCACCTGACCCGGTTCCTGCGCTTCCTTCTCGAACGGAAGGACCGGCTGAGCATGGCGGCCGGGCTGGAGGTCAGGGTGCCGTTCTGCGACCACCGGCTCGTGGAGTACGTCTACAACGCCCCGTGGTCCATGAAGAACCACGACGGCAGGGAGAAGAGCCTGCTGCGCAGCGCCGTACGCGGCAAGCTCCCGGCGGCCGTCGCGGAGCGGGTGAAGAGCGCCTACCCGTCCACCCAGGACACCTTCTACGTCAAGGCGCTTCAGGAGCAGGCGCGGGAGCTGCTCAGGCAGCCGGGCCACGCGGTCTTCGCGCTGGCCGACCGTCGCAGGCTCCAGGCGGCCACTGCGCAGGAGCCCGCCGCGGTGGACAAGCTGGCCAGGCTCGGCATGGAACGTGTGCTCGACGTCGCGCTCTGGATCGACACCTACCGTCCTGACGTGCGGCTTCCCTGACGGGCATCCCGCTGGCAGGACATCGTCGATGGCCCGCGGAACCACGAAATGGCATCATTCATTTATCGCCCTAATCGCTGAGGAGTCCCTCATGCCAGAAGAAACATTTGTGATCGTGTGCAACCACGAGGAGCAGTACTCCATCTGGCCGGCCGGCCGTGAAATTCCGGGCGGCTGGCATTCCGTGGGCGCCGCGGACACGAAACAGGCCTGCCTTTCGCGCATCCAGGAACTGTGGACGGATATGCGCCCGCTGAGCCTGCGCAAGGCGCTGGCGGAAATCTGACACAGCAGAAGGGGGCGAACCAGGTGACCGTTTTCTCCGGATGGAGCAGTGAGCTCCGCACATTCTTCACCGGCCTGGAACAGGACAATTCTCAGAGTTACCTGGACGCCCATCGCGACCTGTGCCGGCGAGCGGTCCTGGAACCCGCCAGGGCCCTCGCCGCGCACCTGGAACCCCGGTACGGCAGGGCGCGCGTCTTCCGGCTGCGCAAGGACGCGCGCTTCGCCGACGGCCGCAGCCCGTACCACACGCATCTCGGCGTGCAGTTCGCAGGAGACGGAGCCCACCACTACCTGTCGGTGTCGGCCCGGGAACTGATCGCCTCCGTCGGCGTCTTCCGCGCCGGCAGGGCCTGGCTCGCCACCTTTCGCGAGGCGGCCGCCGGGCCGGCCGGCGCCCGCCTGCTGGCGATCGTCTCGGCTCTGGAGTCGGAGGGGTTCGCCATCTCCGGGGAGACGCTGAAGAAGGCTCCCCGCGGTCGCGCGCAGGACCATCCCCACATCCGGCTCCTGCGTCACACCAGTCTCACCGCCACGTGGCGCTGGCCGGCGCCGCTCTGGCTGGACGATCCCGGCGCCGCCGATCTGATCACGGGGGCGTGGGAGCGTGCGGCTCCGCTGAGCGGCTGGCTGCGCCATCATTCGCCCATGGAGGATTGACGTGCCCATCTCCCCTACGAGGACGCGTGCCTCATCGCTCAAGGACTACCAGCGTTCCGCGTGGTCGGGCGGCGACTACACCTCGGTCGCGGGAACCACCACCATCGCCAGCGAACTCCTGGTCGAGCGGCTCGACGTGCGGCCCGGCGAGCGGGTGCTCGACGCCGCCTGCGGCAGCGGCAACGCCACCATCGCCTGTGCCCGGCGCTTCGCCGACGTCACCGGCCTCGACTTCTCCGCGACGATGCTGAAGGACGCCGAGCGGCGCCTGGCGGCCGAGCGGGTGAGCGCGGAGCTCATCGAGGCCGACATCGAGAACATCCCGCTGCCGGACGCCGGCTTCGACGTGGTCGTGTCGGCCTTCGGCGCCATGTTCGCCCCCGACCAGAAGCGCACGGCCGCCGAGCTCCTTCGGGTCTGCAAGCCGGGCGGCCGGATCGGCCTGGCCTGCTGGACGGCCGTCGGCTCCCTGGGCGGCCTGTTCGACATCATGTCGCGCTATATCCCGCCCACGCCCGGCACTCCGCAGCCCACCGCCTGGGGCGACCCCAGCCGGCTGCGCGAGCTGTTCGGCGACGGCATCGACGAACTCGGCGCGACCCGCAGGGAGTTCGTCTTCCGCTACCGCTCGCCCCAGCACTGGCTGGAGCACTTCAAGACCAACTTCGGACCCACCAGCATGGTCTTCTCCGTCCTGCCTCCCCGCCAGTCGGCGGCGCTGGAGCGCGACCTGATCGACATGTGGCGTTCGTGGAACAGGGCTTACGACGGCACGCTGGTCGCGCCCGTCGAGTACCTCGAGGCCGTGCTGATCAAGAAGTCGTGACCACCGTAAGGCTCCCGCGGCGCGTGGTGAGGCCACGCGCCGTCCCCTTCGCCGACAGAACAAGGAGCCAACCATGCAAACCGTCGAGGACCTGGCGGAAGGCTGCCGGGTCGGCTGGCGCAACCACGCCCGGTGCGTCGGGCGGCTGCACTGGCAGTCGCTGCGGGTGCTGGACCGGCGCGACGCGCGCACGGCCGAGGACGTGGCCCGGTCCTGTGCCGAGCATCTGAGGTACGCCACCAACGGCGGCAACATCCGCAACGTGATGACCGTGTTCCCGCCCACCGGCGTCCGGATCTGGAACCCCCAGCTCATCCGCTACGCCGGGTACCGGCAGCCGGACGGCTCCGTCGTCGGTGACCCGCTCAACGCCGACCTGACCGCGATCGCCCAGAGGCTGGGCTGGCAGGGCCGGGGCGGGCGCTTCGACGTGCTGCCGCTGGTGATCGAGATGCCGGGGCAGGAGCCGGAGATGTTCGAGCTGCCGTCCGACGCGGTGCTCGAGGTGGAGATCACTCATCCGGATCTGCCCTGGTTCGCCGAACTCGGGTTACGCTGGCACGCCGTACCGGCGATCTCCAACATGGCTTTCGAGCTGGACGGGATCACCTACACCGCGGCCCCGTTCAACGGCTGGTACGTCGGCTGCGAGATCGGCGCCCGCAACTTCGGCGACGTCGGCCGCTACGACATGCTGCCCGCCGTAGCCGAGCGGATGGGGCTGGACACGCGCACCTCGGCCGGCCTCTGGAAGGACCGCGCGCTGATCGAGCTGAACCAGGCCGTGCTCCACTCCTACCGCGCCGCCGGCGTGCGGATCGTCGACCATCACGTCGCCGCCCGCCAGTTCGTCACGCACGAGGAGCGTGAGTCCGACGCGGGACGATCCACCCCGGCCGACTGGGCCTGGATCGTCCCGCCGCTGTCGGCCAGCACCACGCCGACCTTCCACAGGAGCTACTCGGCCCAGCCCGGCCTGTCGCCCGACTTCCACTATCAGCCCGACCCCTGGAAGTCCGCCGCCCGGTGCCCCGTCGCCGGTCCGCTCCAGGCAGCCTGACGGGACGAAAGGCCGATCACCGGCGGGTGATCGGCCTTTCGTCCGTCAGCCCGCCTCCGCGACCGGGGCCAGGGAGTCCTCGAAGGAGCCGATCAGCGACTCGATGACGGGCAGGCACGTGCCGCACCCGGTGCCCGCCCTGGTCTCCCTGCCGACGGCGGCCGCGGTGCCCGCGCCCGCCAGCCACGCGGTCCTGATCCTGCTCTTGGACACGGCGTTGCACTGGCAGATCGTCGCCGTGCCCGCCAGCGCGGCCGGGTCGGGCCCGGCGTCACCGGCCGCGAGTTCGGGAAAGAGCAGGGACTCTCGCGCGGCGGGCACCTCGCTCTGCCTGTCGTACAGCTGGGTGAGCGTGCCCACGGCGTCGCTGCGGCCCAGCAGGATGGCGCCGGCGAGGCTCCGGTCGCGGATGATCAGCTTCCTGTAGATCCCGGCCGCGGGGTGGCTGAAGGTGACCGTCTCGCCGTTCACGTGCACGTCGCCCAAGGACGCCACCTCAAGGTTGGGCGCCTTGAGCCGGGTGACGATCCGGGATCCACGGTAGCGCAGCGGTTCCCCGGCGAGATGGGCGGCCAGGACCTCCGCCTGTTCCCAGCAGGGGCCGACCAGGCCGTAGGTGACGCCCCGGTGCTGGGCGCACTCGCCGATCGCGTACACGGCCGGGTCGCTGGTGCGCAGCAGGTCGTCCACCACGACGCCCCGCTCGACCGCGAGCCCGGCCGCGCGCGCGAGGGAGGTGACGGGACGCACCCCGCACGAGGCGATCGCGAGGCCGGCCTCGATCGCCGTGCCGTCGGCGAGCATCACCCGGGTGGGCTCGACCGCCGCCACGCTGACGCCGACGTGGACGGCGATGCCGAGGCCGGCCAGCGTCCGGGCGAGGATCTCGCCTCCTTGGGCGTCGAGCTGGCGCTCCATGAGATGGCCGGCCAGATGCACGATGGTCACGCGGACCCCGCGCATGGCCAGCCCGCGCGCGGCCTCGATGCCGAGCAGGCCGCCGCCGATCACGACGGCGTCGCGGACCCCGCGGGTGCGGGCGATGACGCGCTCGCAGTCGTCCAGGGTGCGGAACGGGATGGTGAGCTCGATGCCCGGCATCGGCGGCATGATCGGCTCGCTGCCCGTGGCCAGCACGCAGACGTCGTAGGGGCTGCGGCTGCCGTCCTCGGCGACGACCTGACGCGCGGCGCGGTCGATCGCGGTGACCTTCACGCCGGGGCGGGCGCGCACGCCTTCGGGCAGCGGCATCGTCAGCTGGCTCGCCTGGGTGGTCCCGGCCAGTACGCCGGACAGCAGCACCCGGTTGTACGGCGGGCGCGGCTCGGCGCCGAAGAGGGTGATGTCCGCGTGCCGTAACCGCGCGTCACCGGCCAGCCTGGCGCCGGCCATGCCGTTGCCGATCACTACTATTCTCACGGACAGCCTCCACGCGGACGGCGCACACCTTGAATTCCGGCATGCGCGACATGGGATCCAAAGCCGGATTTGTCAGGAGATTTGCCCCGGGCCAATGGAAGGGCATGAACACCGTGTCGCGCCGGATCGTGGGGGTGATCCTCGCGGGCGCGGTGACGCTGCCCCTGCGGCTGGTGACACGTACGGCCTCGCCGTGCGTCACCGGCAGCTGGGCCGCCAGATCGGGGTGCAGCTCGACGAACGGCCCCGGAGCGGCACGGTTGAGCTCGCGGACCCGGCGGGTCTGCGCGCCGCTCTGGTACTGCTGTGCCACCCTGCCCGTCGTGAGATACACCGGAAAGTCGGCGCAGACGTCCTCCTGCGGAGGGCGGAAGCGGACGGGCACGAACCGCGCCCTGCCGTCGGCGGTGGCGAAGCGGTCCTGGAACATCCGTGTCCCGCCCCAGAACCCGCCGGTGTCGTAGTCGATGCCCGAGTAGTCGACGGGGCCACCGGCGCTGGCCCGCTGAAGTTCGGCGAAGACACGCCGCGGGTCGGGGGAGAACTCACCCGGCGCGTCCAGGCGCCGGGCAAGCTCGCACATGATCTCCAGGTCGGAGCGGACGCCGGGGGGCGGGTCGGCCGCCCGGCGGCGCCGTACCACCTTGCCCTCCAGCGTGGTCATGGTGCCGTCCTCCTCCGCCCACTGGGTGACGGGCAGCACCACGTCGGCCAGCGCGGCGGTCTCGGAGGGGACGATGTCGCACACCATCAGGAAGTCCAGGGCCCGCAGCCGCTCCCGTACCACCGTCGCGTCGGGAGCGGACACGGCCGGGTTGGAGCCGAAGACCAGCATCGCGCGCGGGCCGCCCGGAGTGCCGAGCGAGCGCAGGAGTTCGTGGGCGGAGAGCCCGGGGCCCGGCAGGTCCTGCGGGCGGACACCCCAGACGCCGGCGACGTGGGCGCGGGCGGCGGGATCGCGGATGTCGCGGTAGCCGGGGAGCTGGTCGGCCTTCTGCCCGTGCTCCCGGCCCCCCTGGCCGTTGCCCTGCCCGGTGAGCGTGCCGAAGCCGCAGCCGGGACGGCCGGGAAGGCCCAGGGCGAGAGCCAGGTTGATGAACGCGGTCACCGTGTCGGTGCCCTTGGCGTGCTGCTCGGCGCCGCGCGCGCTCAGCACGATCGCGGGCCGGCGCGCCAGCGCGCGGACCACCTCGCGCAGCTGGTGCGCCGCCACGCCGGTGATGCGCTCCACCCGCTCCGGCCAGTAGTCGTTGGACGCCGCGGCCGCCTGCTCGAATCCGGAGGTACGGCCCGCCACGTAGCCGGTGTCGATGAGGCCGTCGGCGATGGCGAGATGCAGCAGCCCCAAGGCCAGCGCCAGGTCGGTACCCGGGGTGATCTGCAGGTGGGTGCCGGCCAGCTTGGCGGTCGCCGTCCGCCGTGGATCCACCACGATCAGCCGTTTCGCTCCGCGCAGATGCCGCACGAACGGTGGCATGGTCTCGGCCGGGTTGGAGCCCACCAGCAGCACGGTCCGCGCGGCGGCGATGTCGGCGGCGGGAAACGGCAGGCCGCGATCGAGGCCGAAGGCGCGCCGGAGGGCGGCGGCGGCGGAGGACATGCAGAAGCGGCCGTTGTAGTCGATCCGGCTCGTGCGCAGCGCGACGCGGGCGAACTTGCCGAGCAGGTACGCCTTCTCGTTGGTCAGCCCGCCTCCCCCGAACACCGCCACGCCGTCCGGGCCGCAGGCCGCCTGCGCCCGGCGGATCCCGCTGACGGCCCGGCCGAGCGCCTCCTCCCACGTGGCCGGCCGCCCGTCCACCAGTGGCGTGGTGAGCCGGTCCGGCGCGCGCAGCACCTCACCCGCCGTCCAGCCCTTCTGGCACAGGCTCTCGGCGGAGATCAGGCCGCCCGGCGAGACGTCCATGCCGCACTGCAGCGCGCAGTAGGGGCAGTGCGTCCTGGTCATACCCGCGCCTCCGCGAGACTCGGCCGCCACCGCAGCAGGACCGTGCGCAGGTAGCACCACCACGTCACCCCGCAGCACACGAAGTAGAAGATCCCGAACGCGGCCAGGGCCGCGCCGGCGCCGCCGAGGACCGCGTAGGACTCGCCGAACGCCCGGTTGATGAAGAACCCGCCCAGCGCGCCGACGGCGGAGACCAGGCCGAGAGCGGCGGAGGCGGCCCGCCTGCCGCGGCCCGGATCCTGCTCGGTGGCGGTGAAGATGGCCGGGATCATGCGGTAGGTCGAGCCGTTGCCGACCCCGGAGGTCAGGAAAAGCAGCATGAAGGCGCCGAAGAACGCGGGGAAGGCGGCGGAGCCGATCGCCGCCCACACCGCCAGGACTCCGCCGCCCATGAGGGCGAAGTTCCAGAAGGTCACCCTCGCGCCGCCGTACCGGTCGGCCAGCCAGCCGCCCAGCGGCCTGGCCAGCGACCCGAGCAGCGGGCCGACGAACGCCAGGGCCGCGACGGGCGCCTGCGGGAACTCGTTGCGCGCCAGCAGCGGATAGGCGGTCGAGTAACCGATGAACGACCCGAACGTGCCGATGTAGAGAAACGACATGAGCCACGTCTGCCGGTGGCGCGCCACGCGCAACTGCTCACGCGCGCTCGCCCGCGCGCAGGACAGGTTGTCCATCCCCCAGCGCGCGGCCACCGCCGCGATCACCAGCAGCGGCACCCAGACCCATCCGGCGGCGGCCAGCCCGTAGGCGCCGACGACCAGCGGAATGATCACCTGGACGGAGCTGACCCCGATGTTGCCGCCCGCGGCGTTGAGACCGAGGGCCAGGCCCTGCTTGCCCGCGGGGAAGAAGTTGGTGATGTTGGCCATGCTGGAGGCGAAGTTGCCGCCGCCGAGCCCCGCCGTCGCCGCGATCAGCACGAACATCCAGTACGGCGTCGCCGGGTCGCTCACCGCCACGACGAGAAGCAACGCGGGCACCAGCAGGAACAATGCGCTCAGCACGGTGAAATTGGCGCCGCCGACGCGCGCGGGCAAGAACGTGTAGGGAATCCGCAGGACCGAGCCCACCAGATTGGGTATCGCCACCAGCCAGAACAACTGGTTGACGGAAAACGCGTAGTCGCCGAGCTCAAGAATGACCACGCTCCACACCGTCCACAGTGCGAACCCGAAATGCTCCACGAGGATGGACAGGCCGAGATTACGCCAGGCGACTTTCCTGCCCCTACCATGCCAATAAGCCGCGTCATCCGGTCGCCATTCGGCGATCCAGCGGCTTCGCCAAATACCTGTGTCCATGCCTCCCATGATGAAACACACGGGAGCCATGCGCACCCATGGGCAGAAAGGCAGGACGATAATGCTAGAATCCCCCGTCGCCCTCATCCCCCATCATCAGCTATTGATCTTCCTGCTGCAAGTCTGCGCCCTTTTGGTCACGGCCAGACTGCTCGGCGCATTGGTGCGGCGGGTGGGAATTCCCGCCATTGTGGGCGAGCTGGCCGCGGGCGTGCTGCTGGGACCGACCATTCTCGGCAAGGTGACACCGGGCTTCTTCGACTGGTTGTTCCCGCGCGATCCGGCCCAGTTCCATCTGCTGGACGCCGTGGCGCAGCTCGGCGTGCTGCTGCTGGTGGCGCTGACCGGTGCGGAGCTGGACCTGGCCGCCGCACGCAGACGACGCCGTGCGGTCGCCGCCATCAGCGTGGCCGGGCTGCTGGTGCCCCTGTGCCTGGGCGTGGCGCTGGGCCTGCTGATGCCCGCCGGCGTACTCCCCGACGGCTCGAATCCGCCGGTCTTCGCGTTGTTCCTCGGAGTGGTCATGGGCGTGAGCGCGCTGCCCGTCATCGCGAAGACGCTGATGGACCTGGGCCTGTTCGGTCACCGGGTGGGCCAGTTGATCATCACCTGCGGCGCGCTGCAGGACATCGCCGGCTGGCTGCTGCTCATGGTCGTGTCGGCTCTGGCGGTGACCGGCCCGCCCGGCGGGAACCAGGTCCTGCTGCTGGCGTCGCTGCCCGTGATGGCGTGCCTGCTGCTCATCGGCAGGCCCGCGGCACGGGTGGCGTTCGGCGTCGCTGGCCACTCCGGGGTCGCGCTGATCGTGATCATGACGCTGGTCGGAGCGGCGGCCGCGCACGCCGTGGGCCTGGAGCCCGTCTTCGGCGCCCTCGTGGCGGGGCTGGCGATCAGGGCCGCGGCACCACAGGCCGAACAGTCCCTGTCCGTGGTGCGCACCTGGGTGCTGTCGGTGCTGGCGCCGCTGTTCTTCGCCACGGTGGGCCTGCGCCTGGATCTGACGGCGCTGGCGGAGCCGGCCGTGCTCGCCGTGTCGGCGGCGGTGCTCTGCGTCGGCGTCGGCGGGAAATTCGCCGGGGCCTGGATCGGCGGCGCCGTGGCGGGAATGGGCCGGTGGGAACGCCTGGCTGTGGGTGCCGGAATCAACGCGCGCGGCGTGGTCGAGGTGATTATCGCGACCGTGGGGCTGCGCCTCGGAATCGTGGACGGCAGGATGTACACGGTCATCGTGGTGTTCGCGATCGTGACCTCGCTGATCGCGCCGCCGATTTTGCGGTTCACCACCCGCAGAATGCGCACGCCTGAAATAGCGGCTACCGCCGGCGGGACGTCGCCCGCATTGACTGACCCATCGCCGCGAGTATCGTCGTTGCGAAACTAACTATTTTCTTCGTGGAGACTCGTATGAAATTTGGGATTGGCATCGGACGCACATTGACTGCTCAACAGGCGGCCCGTGTGGCGGTATCGGCGGACGAACTCGGGTATGAGCACTGCACCTTCATCGAGTCGCAGAACCTGTGCCGCGACTCGACGGTCATGATGGCCCTCGCGGCGGCGGGAACCACACGGATAAAGCTCGGGCACGCGGTGACCAATCCCTATATCCGCCATCCCGCCGTGCTGGCCAACACGATGGCGACGATCGACGAACTGTCCGGTGGCCGCGCCTTCCTCGGGATCGGCGCGGGCGGCAGCGCGGTCGCCATGGTGGGCCACACCCCGCGGCCCCTGGGCGAGCTGGACGACCTGGTCTCCTTCTTCCGCGCCTTCGTCGCCGGGCAGGAGACGTCCTGGCACGGGGCGCCGATGAAGTCGGGGTGGTCGCGCGGGAGCATGCCGGTCGTGCTGGGCACGCACGGCGCGCGGAGTTGCCGGCTGGCCGGCCGGGTCGCCGATGGCGTGTTCCTGCCCGGCCTGGATCCGTGGATCACGCAGTGGAAGCGTGCCAGAGTGGCCGAGGGCGCCGCGCAGGCCGGCAGGCGCCCGGCCAGCCTCGAGCAGTGGAGCCGCGGGGCCCTGTTCGTCCACGACGACGAGGACCACGCCAGGGAGTTCGTCCGCTCCTACGCGGCCACCTCGGCCTTCTTCCTGTGGCGCTCGGCCGTCAGCCGCACGGAGCCGGTCAACCGCGAACTCGCCGCCGCGCTGCCCGGCGGCGTCGTGGACGAGATGGCCAAGCTCGCCGAGCGCTACCGGTGGGACCAGCACGAGGCGAAGGGCGCGGAACACGCCCGCGACCTGTCCGCCGACCTGATCGACTGCTTCGCGATCTACGGTCCGCCCGCGCGCTGCGCGGAACGCCTGGCCGCCCTGGCCGAGGTGGGCGTCGACGCCGTGTCGTTCACCTTGTACGGCGTGCCGGACAAGGTCGGCATGATCACCCGGTTCATCCAAGACGTGGCCGGTCAGCTCCGCTGACGACTGGAAGGGAATGCCCCGATGCCGTTCATCACGGTGCTCATGCTCCATGGCAAGAACCTGGAGCAGCGCCGCAGGTTCGCAGAAGAGGTCACCAAGTCGGCCGAGGCGACGCTGGGCGCCAGGCCGGAAGAGGTGCGGGTTCGGTTCGTGGAGATGGCACGCGACGATTTCGCGCGAGCCGGGCGGCTGATGTGTGACGAGGTGTGACGACGATGAGTCTGGCTACGCTCCCCGAGGTGGGTATCCGGGCAACGGCCCGGCAGTCCCGTTTGTGGTACCTCCAGCATCTTCACGATGCCGTCGCCTCCTTCACCGCGGGCGACGCCCTGATCCTCGACGGCCCCTTGATGGCCGACCGGCTGCGCACGGCGATCACTCAGCTCTGGCTGCGGCACGCCGAGCTCAGATCCTGCTTCGTCGCCGCCGAGGGCACCGTCCGCACGGTCCCGACCGACCACACGTCTCCTTCTCTGGTCGTGGAACAGGGGGAGGAGTCCGCCGTGCGGCAGTGGGCCGCGCAGGCGACCAGGATCCCCTTCGACGCCGGAGGCGGTCCGCTGTGGCGCGTGCGCGTGCTTTCCCTGCCCGATGACCGACATGTGGTCCTGCTGGTCACCCACCAATTGATCGCCGACGGCGCTCGTGTCCGCGGCCTGCTTGACGAACTGCTCACCTTCTACGCGGGCGGCACGATCGCGCCCCCCGCGGCGCTCGTGCCCGCCAGGGACTCGGCCGACGCCGTGGACGCGGCGACGAGCAGGCTCGCCGGCGCGCCGGCCGGCGTGGAGCTCCCCACCGATCGGCTGCGACCCCCGATGCTGAGCTACCGGGGCGGCAGGGTCTGCGCCGGCCTCGACGCCGGCCTGCTCACCCGGGCCGGCGGCGAGACCGCCCTCCTGGGGGCCTTCGCGGTGCTCGCGCACCGCTACACCGGAGCCGAGCAGGTCGTCATCGCCGTCCAGGACGAGACGGTGACCGTCGAGGGGGCGCTGAATCCGCTGCCCGTGCTCATCGACCTGTCCGGCGACCCCGCCTTCACGGCCGTGCTGCACCGGGTCCGCGACGCCGTCCGGGAGGCCCGTACCCACGGCGCGGTTCCGTTCGAGGCCGTGATCGACCGGCTTGAGCGTGAGCACGACCCCAGCCGCCGCCCCGTGTGCCAGCTCTCCTTCACCTCGTGGCGGCGACGGCACGACTCGGTCGAGGTCGACGCGGGCCTGGCCCTCTTCGACCTGTCGCTGTCCGCCAGGCTGCACGAGAACGGTGCGGCGCTGTCCTTCGACTACGACGCGGACCTGTTCACCACCGAGACCGTGAACCGCTTCGCCGGCCACTTCGCCGAGTTGCTGAGGAGCCTCGCCGACAGCCCGGACGAGCCGATCTCCCGCCGGCGGATCCTGACCGAGGCGGAGACGGCGCTCATCGCCCGCCACCAGGACGGCGGCCCCGTCGGCAGCCGGGAGCTGGTGCATCAGCTCATCGCCGGGCAGGCGGCGCGCAGGCCGGACGCGCCCGCGCTGATCTCCGAGACCACGCGGCTGACCTTCGCCGGCCTCAACGACCAGGCCAACCGGATCGCACACCACCTGCGTGACCTCGGCGTCAGATGCCAGACCCCGGTGGCCGTGTGCCTGCCGCGATCGGCCGAGATGGTCGTGGCGGTGCTCGGCGTGCTCAAGGCGGGCGGCTGCGCCGTCCTGCTGGATCCCGCCCAGCCCGCCCGGCGGCTGGCGGCGATGCTCGACGACTCCGGGCCGCCGGCCGTGCTCACCGCCGAGGAACAGCTCGGCAAGCTGCCCGGCACGTACGCCGGTCACATCCTGTGCCTGGACCGCGACAGAGAGCTGCTGGCCCGCTCGTCCCCCCGCGATCCCGTCGAATGGGCGCATCCGCAGTCGCTCTGCCAGATCGCCTACACCTCGGGCTCGACGGGCGAGCCGCGCGGGGTGGCGTTCCACCACGCCGCGGTGGCCGGCGGCGCGCAGGGGACGCGGGAGTGCTACCGGCTGGGCCCGGACGACCGCGGCACGTGGATCTCCGCGCCGGGCTTCGGGATCTCCTTCGTCAACGAGCTGTGGCCCTTCCTGAGCGCGGGCGCGGCCGTGCACATCGCCGGCGAGCGGACCGTCAGCACGCCGTTCCGGCTGCGGGACTGGCTGGTGGAGTGCGGGATCACGGTGTCGCTGGTGACCAAGGCGCTGGCCGAGCGGCTGTGCGCCGTCGACTGGCCGGAGGAGGTGGCGTTGCGCGCGCTGCTGGTGTCCGGCGAGCGGACGGGCTGGCTGTCGGCGGACGCGCCGTTCGAGGTGGCGACCATCTACGGCTCGACCGAGACGACCAACGCCACGACCTGCCTGAACGAGTCGGCGGGCATCCGCATCACGACCCGGCACGTCACCGGGGAGCAGCGGCGCTCGATCTCGTCGCCGATCGGGCTGCCGGTGCCGGGCGCGCGCGTGTACGTGCTCGACGCCAACCTGCAGCTCGTGCCCATGGGCGTGCCGGGTGAGATCCACGTGGGCGGCGACCTGCTCCAGAGCGGGTACGTCAACAGGCCCGACCTGACCGCGCGCAAGTGGCTGCCCGACCCCTTCGCCGGGCGCGGCGGAGCCCGCATGGTCGCCACCGGCGACATCGGGCGCATGGCGTCCGACGGGTCGATCGAGATCCTCGGCCGGGTGGACGACCAGATCAGCCTCAACGGCTACCGCGTCGAGCCGGGCGAGGTGTCCGCGCGCCTGCTCGAACACCCGGCGGTACGGCACGCCGCGGTGGTCGTCCGCGAGGACGAGCCCGGCGAGAGACGCCTGGTCGCCTACGTGGTGCCCGAGGTCAACCGCCGCGTGTACAAGACCGACCTCCTGGACCTTCTGCGCGAGCAGCTGCCCGCGTACATGGTGCCCGGGGCCTGCGAGATCGTCGACTCGCTGCCCACGCTCCCCAACGGCAAGCTCGACCAGCGCCGCCTGCCCGCACCCGACCGGGCCAGCCGCTCGGCCGCCTACGACGAGCCGGCGACCGAGGCGGAGCGGGACCTGGCCGACATCTGGGCCTCGGTGCTGCGCTGCGAGCGCGTGGGCGCCAACGACAACTACTTCGAGCTCGGCGGCGACTCGCTGACCGGGATGGAGCTGATCGCCGCGATCGGCATCGGCTTCGGCGTCGAACTCGCGCTCTCCGTGCTGTTCGAGGCGCCGACCGTCAGGGAACTGTGCCGGGCGATCGAAAGGGAGCGCGACGGCGACGGCGGCCGGACCGTCGACAAAGCCGCGCTGCCGGTGATCCGCACCGACGACGCGGCGCGCTTCGAGCCCTTCCCGCTCACCGACATCCAGCACGCCTATTGGATCGGCCGCATGACCGGCATGGAACTGGGCGACGTCGGCTGCCACGGCTACCAGGAGTGGGACGTGGCCGACCTCGACGTCGAACGGCTGGGCGCCGCCGTCGACCGGCTCGTGCGCAGGCACGACATGCTGCGCGCGGTGGTCACGGGCGACGGCCGGCAACGGGTGCTGCCGGAGGCTCCGCCGTACCGGATCGAGCAGGCCGATCTGCGGCCGCTCGGCGCGAAGGAACGTGCGGACAGGCTGGGCGAGATCCGTGAGCGGCTCTCGCACGAGGTGCTGGCGGCCGACCGGTGGCCGCTGTTCGGGGTGCGGGTGACGCGCGTCGACGAGGTCGTCTCCCGCGTGCACATCAGCTTCGACCTGCTGATCTTCGACGCCAGGAGCGCGCGCATCTTCACCCAGGAGCTGTCGCGCCTCTACCAGGACCCCGGCGCGCCGCTGCCGCCCATCGAGCTGTCCTTCCGCGACTACGTGCTGGCCGAGCGCGCCGCGCACGAGAGCTCCCCGCTGTATCTGGCCGCCCAGAAGTACTGGCGCGGCAGGCTGGCCGAACTGCCGCCCGCACCGGAGCTGCCGTACCTGCGCAGCCTCGGCTCGGTCGAACACCCCAGGTTCGTCCGGCACACGGCGCGCATCGAACCCGACGTGTGGGTACGGCTGCGCAACGCCGCCGCCGGAGCCGGAATCACCCCGTCTGCGCTGCTGCTCGCCGCGTTCACGGAGATCCTGGCCGCCTGGAGCGCGGGCCCGCGCTTCACCGTCAACATGACGCTGTTCAACAGGCCGCCGCTGCATCCGCAGCTGAACGACCTGCTCGGCGACTTCACCTCGGGCCTGCTGCACGCGGTCGACCACCGCGGCGCGACCTTCGCCCACCGCGCCTACGACGTTCAGGAACAGCTCTGGCAGGACCTGGAGCACCGGCATGTCGGCAGCGTGCAGGTGCTGCGGGAGCTCGGCAGGCGGCAGGGCGGCGCGCCGCGGGCGGCGATGCCGGTCGTGTTCTCCAGCCTGGTCGGCGTCCCCCGCATGGACTGGGGGAACCTCGGCCGCTACGTCTTCGGCGTCACCCAGACCCCCCAGGTGGCGCTCGACCACCAGGTGATGGAGGTCGACGGCGGGCTCGAATACTGCTGGGACGCGGTGGCCGAGCTGTTCCCCGAGGGGCTGGTCGGCGAGATGGCCGGCGCCTACGGCCGCCTGCTGCGCGCTCTCGCGAACTCCCCCGGCACGTGGGACGAGCCGAACCCCGTCGAGCTCCCGTCAGCCGCCGTGGCGCGGCGCACCGACGTCAACTCCACCGCGTCGCCGGTCACGCCGGAACTGCTCCACGCGCCCTTCCTGCGCCAGGCCGAGCTGACGCCCGACGCGCCCGCGGTCATCGACCAGCAGGTGATCACGTATCGGCAGCTCGCCGAGGTGTCGGCGACGCTGGCCGCCCACCTCGCCGAGGCGGGCGCCGAGCCGGACAAGCCGGTCGCGGTCGTCATGCGCAAGGGCTGGGAGCAGGTCGCCGCCGTGCTCGGCGTGCTGCGCGCCGGCGCCGCCTACCTGCCCATCGATCCCGACCTCCCGGCCGAGCGCATCGCGTACCTGCTCGGCGATGGTCGTGCGGACATCATGCTCACCCAGCACGACCTGGCCGTCGAGACGACGGCCAAGGTGATCGCGGTGCCCGCGTCCCCGCACGCGCTGCCGCCCCTGCCCGCGCCCCCCTGCCCGGCCCGCCCGGACTCGATGGCCTACGTCATCTACACCTCGGGCTCGACCGGCAGGCCGAAGGGCGTGACGATCGAGCACAGGGCGGCGTGGAACACGATCGCCGACATCAACGACCGGATCGGCCTGAGCGCCGGCGACCGCGTCCTCGCGCTGTCCTCGCTCAGCTTCGACCTGTCGGTCTGGGACGTCTTCGGCGTGCTGGCCGGGGGCGGCGCCCTGGTCATCCCGCCGGTCTCGGCCGCCCCCGACCCGCGCGCCTGGGCCGACCTGGTCGAAGGAGAACGAGTTACGATCTGGAACTCGGTGCCGGCCCTGTGGCAGATCCTCGCCGACTACCTGCGCGGACGCGGCGAGCGCGTGGCCCCGAGCCTGCGCACGGTGATGCTCAGCGGCGACTGGATCCCCCTCACCACGCACGAGCACCTGACCGAGGTCTCCCCCGGCACCCGGCTGATCAGCCTGGGCGGCGCCACCGAGGCCGCCATCTGGTCCATCGCGCACGAGGTCGGGCCCACCCGGGAGGACTGGCCCAGCGTGCCGTACGGCCGGCCGCTGCGTAACCAGCGCTGGCACGTCCTGGACGACAGGCTGGAGCCGCGCCCCGACTGGGTCACCGGCTCGCTGTTCATCGCCGGTGACGGGCTGGCCCGCGGCTACTGGGCCCGGCCGGAGCTGACCGCCGAGCGGTTCATCACCCACCCCAGGACGGGCGAGCGCCTCTACCGCACCGGCGACCTGGGCCGCTACCGGCCCTCGGGCGACCTGGAACTGCTCGGCCGCGAGGACTTCCAGGTGAAGATCCTCGGCCACCGCATCGAACTCGGCGAGATCGAGGCGGCGCTGGCCACCTGCCCGCTGGTCGCCGCCTGCTGCGTGGTGGCCGTGGGCGAGCGCACCGCCAGGCGGCTGATCGCGCACGTGGTGCCGGAACCCGGCGCCACGCCGGAGCCCGCGGAGCTCAGGGAGTTCCTGTCCGGCAAGCTCGTGCGCGACGTCGTGCCCACGCACTACAACATCCTCGCCGAGCTGCCCCTGACCGCCAACGGAAAGGTGGACAGGCCCGCCCTGGCCGCGCTCGGCGCCCCGGAGCGCAAGAGCTCCGGTGACACGCAGGCCGCCTCGCCCGCCGAGGCGATCCTGCTCGGCATCGCGGCGCAGATCATCGGAGTCGACGCCTTCGGCCCGGAGGAGGACTTCTTCGCCTCGGGCGGCGACTCACTGCGGGCGATCGCCTTCATCAACGAGGCAGCGGAAGCGGGCTTCGACATCTCCGTCGAGGGCTTCTTCCAGAACCCGACCATTCGCGCGGCGCTGGCAGCGGGTCCCGTCGTGGTGGACATGAGAGGAGAGTCGGCGTGACCAGCTCTGTGCACTCCCTGATCCAGGAGCAGGTACGGCGGAGCCCCGGCGAGCCCGCCGTGGTGTCCGGCCCGGCGGTGCTGACCTATGGCCGGCTCAACGCCCGCGCCAACCAGGTGGCCCGCCTGCTGAGAAACCTGGGCGTGGCCGCGGACGAGCCCGTCGGCACCTGTCTGTCCCGCTCCCCCGACGCGGTGGTGTCCGCGCTCGCCATCGTGAAGTCGGGCGCCGCGCCCGTCCTGCTCGACCCCGCCGCGCCCCTGGAGCGCACCCTGGCCCAGATCCGCGCCTGCGGCGTACGGGTGCTGATCACCTCGACGGTGGGCTGCGACGTCGCCGCCCAGCTCCTCCCCGCCGTGCAGGAGCTCGGCGTGCGCGCCGTCCGGCTGGACGCCGACCGGCACGTCATCGCCGGCATGCCCGACGACGACCTCACGGATGTCCGCCTCACCCCCGACAGCGCCGCGCACGTCGTCTACACCTCCGGCTCGGTCACCACCCCCAAGGCGGTGGTGAGCAGGCACGAGAGCGTCGGCGAGTGCGTGGAGCTGGCCCGGGAGGAGTTCGGCTTCACCCGTGAGGACCGCGTTGCCTGGTGCTCCTCACCCGGGTTCGGGGTGTCGCTGGTCAACGAGCTGTGGCCGGCGCTGGCGACGGGCGCCACGGTGCTCATCCCGGACGCCGAGACGCTGCTGACGCCGCGGCGGCTGCGGGACTGGATCCTCCGGGAGCGGGTCACGGTCATCCACCTGGTCGCGACCCTGGCCGTGCCCCTGTGCGAACTGAGCTGGCCGGCGGACTGCCCGCTGCGGCTGCTGCTCACCACGGGCGAGCGCTTCCGGCTCGGCACCGCCACGGACCCGCCCTTCACGATCGCGATCACCTACGGCTCCACCGAGACCACGCACATCACCGGGCGGCTGAACTGCGGCGAGTCGGTCGGGCGGCCGCTGGGCGGCGCCGCCGTCTACGTGCTGGACGAATCAGGCGAACGGCTGCCCGACGGGGAAGTCGGCGTCGTCCATGTCGGCGGGCGGCGGCTGGCGCGAGGCTATCTGGCCGAGCCTGCGCTGACCGCGAGCAGCTTCCTGCCCGACCCGTTCACCGGCGTGCCCGGAGCCCGCATGTACCGCACGGGCGATCTGGGCAGGATCGACGCCGGCGGTGAGCTGGTCCTGGTGGGGCGGGTCGACCGGCAAGTCAAGGTCCGCGGCCAGGCCGTCAACCTCGACGAGGTGGAGGCCGTGGTCGCGGCGGAGGCCGGCGCCGGCGAGGCGGCCGTGGTGGCGATCGGCGACGACTCGCGCGTGGTCGCCTACCTCGCGGGGGTCGACGGCTCCGCCGTGGCGGCTCTGCACAAGGCTCTTGCCGTACGGCTGCCGCGTGCCCACCTGCCCGCCGAGTTCGTGCTGCTCGACCGGCTGCCCCGCACCGTCACGGGCAAGGTGGATCGTGCCGCCTTGCCGGCGCCGCGCCGTACCTCCTCCTCTTCGCCCGCGCCGGACACGGCGGGAGAGGATGAGCTCGCCGGCATCTGGTGCGAGCTGCTGGAGCGCGAAGGCGTCGGGATCGACGACGACTTCTTCGAGCTGGGTGGCCACTCCCTCCTGGCGGCGCGCATGGCACTGGAGATCGAGGAGCGGCGCGGCGTCAAGATCGACCTCACGGCGTTCTACGAACGGCCCACGCTACGCGCGCTGTCCGGCCTGGTCTCCGCGGCCACACAACCCGGCGACGTGCTGGTCCGGGTGAGCGGGCCGGAGCAGCCGCCGGTCAGGCTGGTGTGCTTCCCCTTCGCCGGCGGCGGCCTCAGCGCCTACGCCTCCTGGGGTGACCTCCTGCCCGACCACGTCGAGCTGGTGTGCGTGCAGCCGCCCGGCCGCGGGCCACGGCTCGACGAGCGTCCGCTGGAGTGGGTGGCCGAACTGGTGGGCGGGCTCGGTCCGAAACTGGCGGCCGACCCGCACCCGCGTACCTACCTGTTCGGCCACAGCCTGGGCGCGATCGTGGCGTTCGAGACGGCGCGATGGCTGCGCAGGAACGCCCACCCGGAACCGGCGGGGCTGCTGGTCTCCGGCTCCGCCGCTCCGCAGACGCCGGTCACCGCCCGTGCGCACCTGCTGCCCGACGACGCCCTTCTCGCGCACGTCGGCGCGCTGGGCGGCACGGACCAGAGCCTGGTCGACGACGAACGTCTCCGTCCGCTGCTGCTCCCGGCGCTGCGGGCCGACTTCGCCATGCACGAGACCTACCAGTACGCGGCCGACGAGCCGCTGGCGTGTCCCATCACCGCCTTCGCCGGCAGCCATGACGACGAGGCGCCCATCGAGGACGTCCTGGGCTGGGGCGAGCAGACCGCGGGCCCGTTCCAGATGCAGGTCCTGAACGGCGGTCACTTCTTCATCGCCTCCCAGCGCGAGCGCCTGCTCTGGCTGGTGAGCGAGGCGCTGGAGGCGGAGACGGAGAAGGTGCCATGAGAGTCCTCTCCCAGCGGATCTCGATCGACGTCACGCGCACCGGTTCGGGACCCGCGATCCTGCTGGTGCACGGGACGGGTGACGACCAGTCCTGCTGGCGCCAGGTGGTGCCGTTGCTGGCCGGCCGCCACCACGTCCACGCCATGGACCGGCGGGGCCGCGGCGGCAGCGGCGACGCGACCGGCCACTCCATCGCCGCGGAGGCCGGCGACATCGTGGCCGTGCTCGACCGCATCGGTCCCGCGACGCTCGTCGGGCACTCCTTCGGCGCCATCTGCGCGCTGGAGGCGGCCGCACGCCGGCCGTCCTCCCTGGAGCGCCTGGTTCTCTACGAGCCGCCCGTCCCCGTGGCCGGGACCGCCGACTACTCCGGCGTGTCGGCCAGGATCAACGAGCTGTGCGCCCGAGCCCGCCTGGAGGAGGCGCTCTGCCTCTTCCTGGTCGAGGTGACCGGGCTGGACCCGGGGCTCGTCAAGCTGCTCAGGCGCGTCCCCGGCTTCGCCGGGCGGGCCGCCGTCGCCGACACCATCGCCCGCGAGATCGACGCCACCCACCGCTACGCGCTCGACCACGGGCGGCTGGCCGCGCTGACGGTGCCCACGCTGCTGCTCACGGGGGAGCGCAGCGCGCAAGGACTGCGCGACGCCACGGCGCTGGTCGCGAGCCTCCTGCCGTGCGCGTCGAGCGAGGTACTGCCCGGCCAGGCTCACCGGGCCATGGAAGGGGCACCCGCCCTCCTGGCGGACGCCATCGACACCTTTGCAGGGAGATCCTCACATGAAGCGCACAGCCGTTAACCCCTGGGAGTGGAACATCAAGTTCGGCTTTCACCAGGCCGAGCTGGTCGAGGGACACAGCCGCATGCTCGTGTGCGCCGGTCAGACCGCGCTGGACGAGAACGGCGAGGTCGCCCACGCCGGCGACATGGCCGCCCAGATCGGGCTCTGCCTGGACAACGTGGAGACCATCCTGCGCGAGGCGGGGATGCGGTTGTCCGACGTGGTCCGGCTGAACATGTACACCACGGACGTGGAGCAGTTCCTCCAGCATGTGGGCGTGATGGGGCAGCGTCTCGAGGCGGCGGGCATCGCCCCTCCCGGAACCCTGCTCCAGGTGTCCGGCCTGGCCTTCCCCGGACTGGTGGTCGAGCTGGAAGCCACCGCGCTGGCATGAACCTCAGTGAATCGCTCGTGCTCCGTCCCGACGTGGTCCTTGAGCGCACGGGAGAAGGCGGCTACCGTCTCGCCTCCCGGTCGGGTGCGCTCCGCCACCACGTCGGGCGGGCCGGCGACCCTCCGGCTCTCGAAGCGCTGGCCGCCGCCGGCGTGCCGTTCGACGACGACGGCCCGATCACGCGTCTGTGGCGACAGGGCTGGTTGTCGCTCGTCGTGAACAGGGACGGCTCGCCCATCCTGACCCTGCATCCCCAGTCCTGCCCGCCCCCCAGGCCGCCGGGCGGCGGACCCGGCCGCCCCCTGTCGGAGCTGGTCGTGCTGCGCCGGACCGGCCCGGAGTACGCGCTGGAGTCGGCCAGAGCCTGGTGCTCGGTGCGTGTGCCGCGGCACGAGGACCTGGCCGCCCTGCTCGCCGGGCAGGGAGAGCTGGGCCGCTACCTCGACTGGGCGGGGATGACCGCCGACGAAGCGGAGTCGACGCGGCTCACGACGGCCCAGTGGACACCCCACGAGCTGGCCTTCCACCAGCAGACGCGCGTCCCCGGCGCGCACAGGGGCGCCGCCTTCGGCCGCTCCTCCTGGGGAAAGGAACGATTCGCCGAGCTTCCGGCGCGTCATGAGCGCTTCCGTGGTGAGGGCATCGCCCTGGCCAAGCCGGATCTGGCCGAGCTGCGGCGCTCCGACCCGACGGTCACGGCCGTCCTGGAGAAACGGCGGACCGTCCGCGACCACGACGAGGCCAGCCCGCTCACCGTCCACCAGCTCGGGCACCTGCTGTACCGGTGCGCGCGCAACCGCTGGCTCGTCCGGCGCAACGGATCGGAGTTCCTGAGCCGGCCCTACCCCTCGGGCGGCTCGGCCTACGAGCTGGAGATCTATCCCGTGGTGCGCAACGTCGCCGGCCTCGATCCCGGCCTGTACCACTACGACCCGCAGGAGCATCTGCTCAGGCCCGTGAGCGACCGCGTCGGCGACCTGCTCGAGCACGCCGCCCTCGTCGCGGGGACCGAGCGCCGGCCACAGGTGCTCCTGGTCATCACGGCCCGCTTCGGCAGGCTCATGCGTACCTACCGGGGCATGTCGTATGCCCTGATTCTCAAACACGTCGGCGTGGTTCAGCAGCTCATGTACACCGTGGCGACCGCGATGGGGCTGGCGGTCTGCGCCTTGGGCGACGGCGATGCGACGGCCTTCGCCGAAGCCACCGGCCTGGATCCGCTGGCCGAGGCCAGCGTGGGCGAGCTCGTGCTCGGAAGCAGGCCGGCTCGTGCCAATGGAGGAGGAGTTTGATGTCGACCGCCATGGTGACCAGCCACGGGCGCTGTGCCGTACTGGAGGAACCGCGCGGCCCCGAGGGCGTCCGCCTGCACAAACGCTCGGTGCCCGACCCTCCGCCGGGCAAGGTGAACGTACGGCTGCGCGCCTCCGGGCTGAACCACCTCGACCTCTGGACGGTGACCGGGACCCAGCGTGTGCGCACGCCCCGCGTCATCGCCGCCGACGGTGCCGGAGAGGTCGTGGCCAGCGCCGCGGCGGACTGGGCGCCGGGCGACGAGGTGGTGCTCTACCCGGTGGCGGCCTGCTGGCGATGCGGGAACTGCAGAGCGGGCCGCCACATCTACTGCAGCGGCTTCGCCGTCCTCGGCGAGCATTCCGACGGCACCGCCTGTGAGGTGGTGCAACTTCCGGCGCGCAACCTCGTGCGCAAGCCCGCCGCGCTGTCCTGGGCCGAGGCCGGCGCGCTGCCGCTGGCCTTCCTCACCGCGTGGCGGATGCTGACCTCGCGTGGGCGGCTGACGGCGGGTGAGACGCTGCTGGTCGTGGGCGCCAGCGGCGCCGTCGGGACGGCGTCGGTGCTGATCGGCGCGCATCTGGGCGCGCGGGTTCTGGCCACGACCCGCGACCTCGGCAAGAGCGGGCAGCTACGCGCGCTCGGGGCGGCCGGGGTCTTCTCCTCCGAGAGGTTCTCCAGGAAGGTCATCGACCACACCGACGGCGACGGCGCCGACGTGGTGATCGATCACGTGGGCGCGGCGACCTTCGACGAGTCCCTGCGTTCGGCGACCGTCGGCGGCCGGGTGGTCACCTGCGGGGCCACGACCGGCGTGAACGTGCCGCTCAACCTGCCCCGGGTGTTCGTGCGCCAGCTCGAGATCCTGGGCTCGACCACGGGCACCCTGGCGGAGTTCGAGGGCCTGGTCGCCGCCGCGGAGGCCGGATTGCGCCCTGTCGTGGCGCGGGAATTCGGGCTGGAGGAAATTCGCGATGCACTCACATATCTCAAATCTTCTGACAAGCTTGGAAAAATCGTCTTGAGACAGTGATCGAGCAAATGGGTGATGACCGCCCACGGCTCCCACGCGGAAATTGTCAGACCCCCGGTCTACGGTGAAATCACCGAACGTCAGACCCCGACAGGAGTAATCACATGACATCCCCACCGCAATCGGGTCCCGTGCTCAAGCACAGCCCGTGGTTGGCGCTGATCACCATCGCGCTGGGCTATTTCATGAACGTGCTCGACAGCACCGTGGTAAATGTCGCCATTCCCAGTATCATGTCCGATCTGCACGCCGGGACCGGGCAGATTCTCTGGGTGGTCAACAGCTACCTGCTGCTCTACGCGATGCTGCTGCTCGTCGGGGGCAGGCTCGGCGACCTGCTCGGGCATCGCACCGTGTTCATCGCCGGGCTCTCCCTGTTCATCGTGGCCTCGCTCCTGTGCGGCCTGTCCACCACCCCCGAGCAGCTCATCGCCAGCCGCGTGCTCCAGGGCGCCGGCGCGGGCCTGGCGGCTCCGCAGGCACTGGCGATCACCGCGGCCGTCTTCTCTCCCCAGCGCAGGGGAATGGCCTTCGGCGTCCTGGCCTCGATCATCGGCTCGGCCGCGGCGCTGGGTCCCTTCCTCGGCGGCCTCATCACCTTCACGCTGGACTGGCGCTGGATCTTCCTGATGAACCTGCCCATCGGCGCGCTGGGCCTGATCGGCGCCTTCGTCTTCGTGCCCAAGACCCGCGTGGAAGGCCGTCAGCGACTGGCGTTCCTCCCCGTGCTGCTCGCGACGGCCAGCATGTTCGGCGTGCTGTACGCGCTGATCGACGGACCGCGCATTTCCTGGGGGCAGATCTTTTCCGGGGTGAACATCGGCTATGTCCTCGCCGCCGGACTGGTCGTTTTCTGCGGATTCGTCTATTGGGAATGGTCCCGAAGCGACGGCCTCCTGCCGCGGGCACTGTTCAACGACAGGAATTACGGCCTGATGGCGTGGGCTTCCCTGGCGACATATTTCTGTATCTTCGGCACCCAGTTGACCATGACCATCTATTTGCAGTCGGTCCTGCACCTCAACGCTCTGGAGGCGGGACTTGCGTTGTCGCCCATGTGGCTGGCCTCCTCTCTCGTCGCCCCGCTCAGCGGCGGTCTGATGCGACGCTTCCAGCCCCGCTGGATCCTCGTCGGCGGCTTCGCCGCCTTCTGCCTCGGCACGGTGGCCACGGCACTGCTGATCACCCCCGACACCTCGTGGGGCGTGTTCGTCGTCACCCTGTTGGTGGCCGGCGCGGGTGCCGGATTCACCTTCGCACCGCTGACCACCGTGGCGATGAGCGACGTGCCACCACGAGACCTGGGCGGAGCCTCGGGCACGATCGAGATGGCGAGAATGCTCGGCAGCGCCGTGGCCACGGCGATCGCCGGCGCCATCCTGGGCAACACCGTCGCGGCGTCAGGCGCGGCCCTGTCGGCCGACGCGCGTAACGCCCTGCTGGCCAGCGCCCTCCTGATCGCCGTCGCGATGATCACCACCGTGTTCCTCAAGCGCGGCGGCCGCCCCAGCGCCGCCCCCGGCGGCCAGGAGCACACCAGCCCGGCCGTCTCAGCCGAGACCACACCGGCCGCGTGATGCCCCGGCAGGGGGCGAGCCCGGCAGTTCTCCCCCTGCCCGCTACCCCGGCAACCTCACGTCCACCAGGTACGGCGAGCCGAAGTCCGTCCGGTCCCCCGCGCCCGCGCCCGGCACGGGGAACAACCGGGCCGACAGCGGCTTACGCAGGCGCACGGCCAGCGCGGCCACATCCATCAGAAGCCGGGCCACCTCCTCCACCGGCGTGTCACCGGGCAGCGGCACGGTGTCCAGGCCCGTGCCGCACACCGCCGAATAGGCCAGCAGCCGGTGCGGGTCGATTCCGCCGGACTCCCAGGCCCGCGCCAGGGTGGTGTCCTCCATGACCGGCAGCATCAGGCCGCAGTAGCCGACCTGGGGGACCTGAACCGAGCGCAGGGCCTGCGTGATCGCAGCGGCCGTGCTCAGCGTGCCGGGGGCGCCGAACGGCCCGGCGATGGCGTGTTCGATCGCCCGGCCGATGCTGGTGTCACCGTGCGGGGCGGGCGACAGATCGATCCCGGCGAAGGGGCTGCCCACCTCGGTGGCCAGCTGCCCGGCCAGCCGTACCACCGGCAGCACGACCTCGGCGAGCGCTTCACGCACCCGTTCGGTGATCTTCGCGGGGTCCGGCTCACCGGGGATACCGCTCAGCGCCTCGGCGACCACTCCCGCCGACTGCAGTCCGACGCTGAAGGTGCCGGGCCCCTCGTGATAGGCGGCGGGAAAGAACGGATGCCCCGGCCCGACCTCGGCCAGGACCGCGAAGCGAAAGTTGCCGACCCCCTTGGGCGTCGCCGCCGACAGCTCGCCGACCACCCGCGCCGCCGCCACTGCCGCCGCCGCGCGCACGCCGTGCTCGCCGGTTCCGATCTGAACGGTACAGCTCAGCGCCTCACACCCGGCCAGCATGTCGGCGATGCCCGCAAGCCCGTCCAGGTCAGAACCCGGCCGCGAGGCCTGGGCGGGACCCAACGACAGATACCCGATCCCCTCCTCGTCCATCACCCGCTGCAATCGGGTGGCGTACGCGGACAAGTCCGGCACCTGGCCGAACACGGGCCGCGTGGCCAGCCGGACCGTCTGCACCTCGTAACCGGCCTCCGCGAACCGCGCCCCCAGCCGACGCGCGACACCGGCAGCCTCCCGCAGAGCCACGCCCTCGATGGGGTGCCTCTGCTCCACACCCACGGTGATCGTGCGTATCGCGAGCTGCGCCACAACAACCCCACAAAGACCGGCGACGAGTGACTTCCTCGCCAATGAACCACCTGTGCGACACCCGGGCAAGCGAACGCCCCCCGGGGGCCGGGCCCCGGTGACCCCGTCCTCGCCCGCGCCCGGCGGAACCCGGAAGCGGTAGGTGCGTGACGAGCGGTCGCAGGCGTTTCGCCGGAGCTCACGTCGGCATGGTGCCGGAGGACCGGCGTGGATGGCGCGGGTTTGACACCAACGCAGGCACACAGGGAGCCGGCATGGCGTGGCGAGCGCCCGGGCGGTACCGCTGCGTCGTCGGCCGGCATCTGTGTGCGGTGAGATGCGCATCCCGGGGCGAGATCTGGAGGTGGAGCAGATGACGCCCGAGGGAGCGTACGACGTCTGGGCGGAGAATTCTGGGATACGGCCGGAAAACGCCTCCGCGCGGATGCGTGACCTGCGGAAGCGCACCTTCTGAAACACGATGGCAACGGGTCGGGCACATTCCGTTGTGATCGCCGTTCGTGGCTTTACAAACCCGCTGAGTGTTGTGATCTTTGTCATGCTCCCGAGTGTTCACATCCAGTAAGGCTCATCGTTAGATGGACGGGCGATATCCCTTTGTTCACTGCCGAACCAGGAATGGGAGAATCCATGTTCAAGGCTGTTCGCATGGCCGCCGCCGTCGCGGTCAGCGCCGTCGGGCTCATCGCCGCCGGCAGTCCGGCGCAGGCCGGAGCCGCGGCCGCGCAGTACGTGGCGACCATCAACACGGGCGGGGAGAGCTTCCGCGTGCGCCTCGTCGAGCCCAACGATGTCGATGCGGCGTACCGCAACATGTCCGGCCAGGGAAACCGTCAGCACATCAATGGAAAGATCCTGCAGGGAACCGACGTCAATACCGGGTGGAGCTGGCACCTGGATCCCAGTGACCTGGAGTTCGTCGACATATCGATGGAACTGTGCGATGGCAAACCGTCCGACGTAGAAAACGGCACGCTGTCCGGCGACCGCTTCTGCCCCTGGGGCACACAAGTAGTCGACATTCAGCCCCTTTCCCCCGCTAATTGACTGTCGATTTCCGTACACAGCGCTCCGGCATCCAGGTCTTGACGCCGGGCGCACGACATAAAAAACCTGTGGCCTCGCACGCTCATCCCGCCGCCCCGCGCCCGGGCGAGCATGTGCGAACCACCCCTCCCCCGCACGCCGGCCTCGGCTGACTCGGACGTGAGCCGCCCGGCTACCGGGGCGACCGCGCCGGTGGACCGAGCAGAACCCGCGCGGCGTCAAGCCGGCTGACCTCGCGGGGCTGCCCGCGAGGTCAGCGTGGTCGGGACGGGAAGGAGCGCTTCCCACTCGCTGACGGTGGCGTGTCTTTCCGCATCAGCCGGACAGGTCATGCCACGGCAGCCCGGCGCTGGTGGCCCGATCGGCTTCGGCCGGGGCGCGGCACCGTCGGTCCGGGGCCAGGGGTGCGCTTCGAGGGCGCACCGAGGCGCGGGGCTAAGTGCTGGTTGGGGTGGAGGTGGGCGTGGGAGTGAGGGTCGGGGAGGTGGTGGGGCCGGGGGACTCCTCGCCCGGCCCCTCCTGCGGGATCGTGGTGATGCTGGTCGAGGGCACCGGGCAGTCCCGCTTGGCCGCGTTCCCTCGCCTGCGGCCCGCCGGGTTCGCGCAGTCGTCGTCCTCCGACGGCTCGGGAAGGAACGTTCCCGGAGGCGGGCTGCCCGAGGAGTGGCGGTGGGAGGACGGAGTCGGGACGGCGCTGGGGCTGAGGGTGCGGGTCAGCGTGACGGCCGGGCTGGACGGGGGTGTCGTGGCCGGGGCCGGGACTCCGCTGGCCGGGCCGGTGGTGGGGCGGACGGTGGAGCCCGCCGACCCGTGCGGCTGGACGATCGGGATGTCGGGGATGACGGAGCTGCCGGAGAAGCCGAGGCTGCCCTGGTTCCCGGCGGCCACGACGGTGATCGCCGCGATGGAGACCGTGGCCAGGGCGGCGAAGCTGGCGTGGGACAACTGGGCCCCGGCGCGGGCCCGGCGGCGTTTGGGGGTCTCGTCGGCGGGGGGCGGCGCGAGCCGTACCCGGCCGGCTCCCGGAGGGTAGGGCACGGGCGTCCAGAGCTCGTCCAGGACGTCACCGACGGCGGCGCGCAGATCCCAGGGGTCGCCGACGCCGCCCGCGGCGAGTAGCGCGCGCAGGAGGTCGGCGGCTCGGGGGCGGTCGGCGGGTTTCTTGGCCAGGGCCGCCTCCACCGCGGGCCGCAGCATGGCGGGGACGGCGTCCAGGCGGGGCGGTTCCAGCAGGATGCGGCGGGTGAGCACGTCGGTCTCGCCGCGTCCGAACGGGTGGTGGGCGGTCGCGGCGAAGGCGACCAGGCAGCCCCACGAGAATACGTCCGACGCCGGTACGGCCGCGCCCCCCGTCAGCCGCTCGGGCGCCACCCACCCGGGGCTGCCCATGACCTGCCCGGCCTGCGTGTGGGCGGCGAGGGTGTCGACGTCGCGGGCGATGCCGAAGTCGATGACGCGCGGCCCTTTCGTGGACAGCAGCACGTTGCCCGGCTTCAGGTCCCGGTGGACGAGCCCGGCGTCGTGCACCGCGACGAGCGCGGCGGCTACGCCGAGGGCGACGCCGTACGCCAGATCGGGGGTGAGCGGCCCGCGGGCCGCGACGACCTGCGAGAGCGCGGGCCCGGGGATGTACTCGGTGACGAGGTAGGGCCGGTCGCGGTCGGTGCCGTCCTCGATGACGGCGGCGGTGCAGAACGGCACCACCCGCCGCGAGAACGCGACCTCCTCGGCGAACCGCGCCCGCAGCGTCTGGTCGCCCAGGTGCGTCGCGTGCGGGGTCTTGAGCGCGACGAGACCGCCGCGGGGGTGTTCGGCGAGGTAGACGACGCCCATGCCGCCCGTGCCGAGCCGGCCCAGGAGAAGGTATCGGCCGATGATGACCGGGTCGCCCACCGTCAGCGGTCGCACGCCTGGAGGCATGTCGCTCGCACCACGCGCCATCCGGATCTCGCCTCTCCTGTCGGGACCTGGCAAGCACACTGTGGCCCCATCGGGCGGAGGGTTTCCGCATGGTTTTCCCAAGGGGTATCGCGCGTAAGGCGGGTGTTACCTTTCGGTTAGTAAGGGGTGTGACTGGACGGCCTGAAGTGGCGTTTTACGACGACAGCTCCTTGGCCTCCTCGGCCTCGACCGCCTGGTTCCAGTCGCGCTTGACCGCCCGCCAGCCCTCGTCGTCGACGCCGAGCCGCCAGTAGCCGGAGATCGACAGCCGCTCCAGGGGTACGCCGCGCTCGACCCGCAGGTGGCGGCGGAGCTCCTTGACGAAACCGGCCTCGCCGTGGACGAACGCGTGCACGTCGCCCTCGGGGAAGTCCAGCCCCCGCACCGCCTCGACCAGCAGCTGCCCCACCGGGCGCCCGCCGCGGTAGAGCCAGGTGACCGGGCGCTCCAGCTTCTGCTCCTCGACCGGCCCGTCGATCTCGATGAACACGTGCGCGGTGGCGTCCGCCGGCAGCGCCTCCAGGGCGGCGGCGATCGCGGGCAGCGCGCTCTCGTCGCCGACGAGCAGGTGCCAGCCGGCGGCTGGGTCGGGGGTGTAGCCGCCGCCGGGGCCGAGCATGTAGAGGGTGTCGCCGGGCTTGGCGCCGGCCGCCCAGGGACCGGCCAGGCCCTCGTCGCCGTGGTGCACGAAGTCGATCGTCAGCTCCAGCGTGTCGGGGTCCCAGGCGCGCACGGTGTAGGTGCGCAGCCTAGGCCAGTGCTCGCGGGGCATCTCCTCACGACAGGTCTGGACGCTGAACGGCTCCGGATACTCCACGCCCTCATGGCGGAAGACGAGCTTCACGTAGTGGTCGGTCAGCCCGGAGGTGGCGAAGCCGCGCAGGCTCTCCCCGCCCACCACCACGCGGATCATGTGCGGCGTCAGCTGCTCGGTCCGCAGCACGGTCGCCTTGTGCTCGCTCTTCGACATCCGGGCCCCATTCCCCCTCGGGAGCTTAGTTAGGTATACCTAACCTACACCCCCCGTCAGGAGCGCTGGGCCGTCAGGCGGCATCTTCGAGGAAAGCCCGCCCCCGCACGTCGGCCAGGAACGCCGCCATGTGGCGGAACGCCAGCCGGGCCTCCGGCAGCACGTCGGCCAGGATCGGGAAGACGTGCGGCATCCGGGGCCACTCCTCGTACCGCACCGGCACGCCCGCCCGGCGGGCCTTGACCGCGACCCGGCGGGCCTCGTCGCGCAGCACTTCGGTCGAGCCGGTGACGATCATCAGGGGCGGCAGGCCGGTGTAGTCGCCGTTCACCGGGGAGACGAGCGGGTCGCGCGGGTCGAGCCCGGCGGTCCAGTGCCGGGCCAGCCAGCGCACCCGTCCGGCGGGCAGCATCGGGTCCTGCCAGCGGTTGGCGCGGCGCGGCACGTCGGTCAGGTCGGCCCACGGCGACAGGCACAGGGCCGCCTCGGGCAGGGGCAGGCCGCGGTCGCGCAGGGCCAGCAGGGTGGCCAGGCAGAGGTGGCCGCCGGCGGAGTCCCCCGCCAGCAGGATGTCGGACGGCGCGTGGCCGCGGGCCAGCAGGCAGGAGTACGCGTCCAGGGCGTCGGCCAGCGACTCCGCCAGCCGGTGCACCGGCCCCTGCCGGTAGTCGAGGGCGAGCACCGGGCGGCGCGCCACGACCGACAGCCGCCAGGTGACGGGCCGGTGGGTACGCGGCGAGCAGGAGAAGTAGCCGCCGCCGTGGAAGTAGAGCAGCGCCTTGCGCTCGTCCAGGCCCTCACCGGCGCGGATCCACTCGCCGCCGCAGTCGCTGAAGCGGGCCGGCACGATGCCGACGTGACCCGGCGGGGTCATCGGCAGCAGGCGCGACAGCGTGCCCAGCCGGGCGGCGGCGTCGAGCGCGAGCGGATGGCGCAGCAACAGGCTGGACGCGGGCTTGAGCGTGCCGCGCAGCAGGCCGTTGAACGTGCGGGCCTGCCAGCTCATGGGGTAGTCGGGATAGACGTCCCTGTCGATGTGCATACAAGGCCTCCGATATATCCCATTCCCTTCTGGAACATCGCTCTACCCACCAGTAAGTATCTCCTCGCTTACGCGGATATTTCGGGGAGACACGCGATGGCAGGGGGCATGGCCGGATATTCAGGTACGCCCCTGCCACAGAAGTTCGGCATCAAGCCGGGGCCGGCGCCCTCGACTTGGGGCGCCGATGCACACGCGGGCGGGGCGGGAGCCGTACGACGTGATCCTGATCTTCCGCGGCGACGTCGCGACCGCGAAGGGACGGCTGGCCGACCATGAGAAAAACCCGTTGCCGGCACCGGAACGGCGGCGCATAATACATGGCTTGCCCGGCATACCCGTGCGCACTCCCGCGCACGGGTTGTTGTCGTGCCCTCACTCTCCGGAGGTGCACACCATTCTCCTCTACGCCCGGCTCGTCCGGTACGGCTTCCGCAAACACGCCACCTATGTCGCGGCAGCGCTGGCCGGCGCCTTCACCAACAGCGTCTTCGGCATCCTGCGCGCCTACGTCCTCATCGCCCTCTGGCAGGCCAGGCCCGGCCTGGCCGGCTACGACGTGCTCGACGCCGTCACGTTCTGCTTCATCACCCAGGCCTTCATCGGCCCGATGCAGCTGTTCGGCGGCGGCCTGACCATTCCCGAACGCATCCGCAGCGGCGACATCGCCCTCGACCTGGTCCGGCCCGCCTCCCTGCAGTTGTGCGCGCTGGCGGAGGACCTTGGGCGGGCCGGCTACCTGTTCATCGTGCGGGGCCTGCCGCCGACGATCCTCGGCGCCCTGTTGTTCGGCATCACCGCGCCGGACAACGCGGGCGCCTTCCTGGTCAGCTTCGTGCTCGGCGTGGTGGTCAGCTTCGGCTGGCGCTACCTGGTGGCGTTGTCGGTGTGCTGGCTGCTCGACGACCGCGGCACCCAGGCTCTCTCCCTCGTGCTGACCACCTTCTTCAGCGGCATGATGCTGCCGCTGGGCATCTTCCCCGGCTTCCTCGGCGACCTGGCCGCGGCGCTGCCGTGGGCGGCCATGGTCCAGATTCCCATGGACGTCTACCTGGGCAAGACCGACGTCTGGCAGGCGCTCGGCGTCCAGGTGCTCTGGGTCGCGGTGATGCTCGGGCTGGGCGCGCTCGGCACCCGCCTGATCCGCCACCGGGTGGTGATCCAGGGTGGTTAGAACCTACGTGCTGCTGGCCTGGACCTGGACGCGCGCCGCGGCCGCGTACCCGGTCTCGTTCACGATCATGACGGTGCTCGGCTTCGTGGTCGCCGGACTCGACGTGGCCGCCATCCTGGTGATCTTCTCCAACACCACCACGCTGGCCGGCTTCACCCGCGACCAGGTGCTCTTCCTGTACGGCACCTCCAACGTCGCCTTCGCGCTCTGCGACATGCTGGTCAGCAACCTCGACCGGATCAGCATGCACATCAAGGCCGGCACGTTCGACACCATGCTGATCCGCCCGGTCAGCACCTGGATCCAGACGGCCACCGACCGCTTCCTGATCACCCGGATCGGCCGGGTGCTCCAAGCCCTGCTCGTGCTCGGCTACGCCGTGACCGCGCTCGACCTGCCCTGGTCGCGGCTGTGGATGGTGCCGATCATGATCGGCTGCGGGTTCGTCATCTTCTCCGCGCTCTGGACGCTGGCCGGGGCGCTGCAGTTCGTGCTGACCGACGCGCCGGAGGTGTCCAGCGCGTTCACCTACGGCAGCGGGCAGCTCACCCAGTACCCGTTCGCGATCTACGGCAGGGAACTGGTGCGCGGGGTGACGTACGTGCTGCCGCTGGCCTTCGTGAACTGGCAGCCGGGCCTGTACGTCCTCGGCCTGCCCGATCCCTTCGGCACGCCGGAGTTCATGCGCTTCCTGGGGCCCGTCGCGGCCCTCGTCCTCGCCCTGCTGGCCGGGCTGGCCTGGCGCCGGGGCATCCGACGCTACCGATCCACCGGGAGTTGACCATGATCGAGCTGGACCGGGCCGGGCGTTCCTTCAAGGTGAAGAGGAACGTCGTGCACGCCGTACACGATCTGTCCTTCACCGTGACGCCGGGGGAGTTCGTCGGCTACCTCGGCCCCAACGGCGCGGGCAAGTCCACCACCATCAAGATGCTCTGCGGCATCCTCACCCCCACCTCGGGCACGGTACGCGTGGCCGGGCTCGACCCCTCACGCAGGCGCACGGTCGTGGCCCGGCGCATCGGCGTGGTCTTCGGCCAGCGCACGACGCTGTGGTGGGATCTCCCGCTCAAGGACAGTTTCGAACTGATCCGGCTCCTTTACAAAGTAGATCGCAAGGACTTCCGGGTCAGGCTGGACGAGCTCGTCGAGACGCTCGACCTCAGCGGGTTCATGAAGACGCCGGTGCGCCAGCTCAGCCTGGGCCAGCGCATGCGCGGCGACCTGACCGCCGCGCTCCTGCACGCGCCCGAGGTGCTGGTGCTCGACGAGCCCACGATCGGCCTGGACGTCGTCAGCAAGAACAGCATCCGCGCCTTCCTCCGGCGCGTGAACGCCGAGCGGGGCACCACCGTGCTGCTGACCACCCACGACCTCGGCGACATCGAACGCCTGTGCAGGCGGGTCATGGTGATCGACCACGGCAGGATGCAGTTCGACGGCACGCTGGATGAGCTGATGGCGGGCGAGAGCTCCCTGGAGGAGGTCGTCACCCGCCTCTACACCGCGGGCGCTCAGTAGTAGGAGCTCTCCTGCGTCTGCTCGTACTCCTCGTCCATGTCGTCGTAGCGGCGGGCCCAGCGGGAGGGGATCAGCACGGGGATGAACATCGCGACGCCGAGCAGGGCATAGAAGCCCGAGGTCAGCATCGCCTTGTTGCCCGCGCCCGCCTCGGTGAGCAGCCAGTGCATGGTGGGCTGGTCGGGGATGAGCGACAGCGCGCGTACCGCGTCGAGGGCGTAGACCACCGTCCACGCCAGAAGCACCAGGGACGGGACGAACGTGGCCAGGGGCGAGACCCGCCCCGCCACCACCAGCCCGACCACGAGCCCGACGGCCGCCATGGCCCCGAGCGCGATCCACAACCGCTGCCCGCTCACGGGCGTGCCCATGCCGGCGACGAACGCCTGCTGGACTGCCCATCCTCCGCCTACGAGCACGGCGGCTGTCACCACCAGGCCGAGAAGTAAGCCAGCGAAGTGCCGCAACGTCATCACCTCATGTCAACGCGATCGGCACAGACCCTAGCGACAAAAGCCACAAATCAGCCAGGCATTGGTCACCTTGGGACTACCACAACCACTGCCCCGTGAGAGCATGAGGCAACCCATGCGCGCCCAACTCCCGCTCCGGCTCACCCGCTCGGCCGCCTTCGCCGCGGTCGGCGTGGGACTCGCCGCGCTCGCCCACACCATGGCCGGCGGCGCCGCCCCCACGCCGGGTTTCTTCTGCCTGAGCCTGGCGGCGGTCATGGCGCTGGGCACGGTCCTGTCCGGCCGCGAACGCACCCCGGTCACCATCAACACCGTGCTGATCGCCACCCAGCTGGCCCTGCACACGGCCTTCGGCTACGGGTCCGGCCCCGCGGTCCTCTCACCGCTGACCGACCCCGAGCACGGTCTCGGCCAGAACACCGGCATGCTCCTCACGCACCTCATCGCCACCCTGCTCACGGGCTGGTGGCTGGCGCGCGGCGAGGGCGCGCTGTGGTCGCTGCTGCGCCGCCTGGGCCGCCGATGGGTGCTGCTGCTCGCGTGCGTCGTTCCTGCCCGGGTACGGCAGGCCGTCTTCTTCACCTCCCGCCGCGTACCGGTCTGCCCGGCCGTCGCGCTCACCGTCGGCAGGCGCGGTCCTCCACTTCCCGCCTGACCATCTGACACCCCTTTCATCCCCTTTACCAGCGAAGTGGAGACTTCCGCATGTCCTTCCTCCGACGTGCCGCGACCGTACTCGCCGCCGCCTCAGCCCTCACCCTCGGCCTGGCCGCCCCGGCCCTGGCCCACGTCACCATCAACCCGGGCACCGCCGAGCAGGGCGGGTTCACCAAGGTCGCCTTCCGCGTGCCGAACGAGCGCGACGACGCCGGCACCACCAAGATCGAGGTCGCCTTCCCGACCGACCACCCGCTCGCCTTCGTCAGCGTCAAGCCCGTGCCCGGCTGGACCGTCAAGGTCACCGAGGGCAAGCTGCCCCAGCCGGTGAAGACGGAGTTCGGCGACCTGGAAGAGGCCGTCACCAAGGTCGAGTGGTCCGGCGGCAAGATCAACCCGGGCGAGTTCCAGGAGTTCGAGGTCTCGATGGGCCAGCTCCCGAAGGACGTGGACCAGCTGATCTTCCCGACGACGCAGACCTACTCGGGCGGCGAGGTGGTCAAGTGGGCTGACGCCCCCAAGTCCGACGGCACCGAGGCCGAACACCCGGCCCCCGTCCTCAAGCTGACCCCCGCGACAGCCGGCGCCCACGGCGCCCCCGCGACCCCGGCCACCACCGCCCCGGCAGCCAAGCCGTCACTGACCCCGGTGGCGGCCTCGTCAGCCTCCTCCGACAACACCGCCCGCCTGCTGGGCGGCGCCGGCCTGGCAGTGGGCGTCATCGGGCTGGTGGTAGCCGCCCTGGCCCTGCGCCGCCGCCCCTCCTGACCCCAACCCGGGAACCCCAGATCCCCGGAACCCGACCTCCAGAGCCCAACCCCCTGGACCCGACCCCCAAGGCTCGGGTCCAGGAAAACCCCAAGCCAGGGAACCCCACCCCCAAGATCCCCTGACCGGACGCCTCCCGGTAACGCACCCCCGGAACGCCCACCGAAGTCCAAGGCCCCTCCCCCCGCCGGAGACAGGGCACCACCACCGCGCCCCCAGGATTGTCGGCGCCGCGACGGCGAGACGCGTCACAGCCGAGCCCGGCGCACCACGAACGGCCACGGTCCCCGGTCAGCGAAGGGCCGTGACGGTGGGTGCCACGTCCGACGTGAGAAGCGATCCCCCCGACCTGCGCGAGCCCACGTCGGCGGGTGGCGCCCACCCGGCCCGCCGTAAAGGAAAGCCACAAAAGGCGACTATGAAGAAATGTCCTTGCCGGAGAACTTGGCCCAGGCGATGGAGAAGAACAGGGCGACGTACGCGGCAAAGGCCAGCAGCCCGCCCGACATGTCGCCGATGGGATCACGCAACGCCCCGTCGAACCCCGACCAATGCGTCGGCAGCAGATACGGCGCCAGCCAGTCCAGCTGCGGAAACGCCCGCAGTACCTGCGTGACGATGATCAGCACCAGCGTGGCCGCGATGGCCCCGATCGACACCTCCGTCAGCGTCGACAGCGCCAGCGCGACGGCCGCCAGCGCCGCCATCCCCGCGCTCACGTACCCGACGGTGATGAGGATGCGCACCAGCCCGTCCGCGAAGCTCACGGTCGTCCCCGACAGCAGCGTCACCGGCCCGACGGGGAACAACGCCATCCCCACCACCAGCGCCGACACCGCCACGGCGGCGGTCACGGCGACGGAGAAGATGACCGCGTTGAGGTATTTGACCGCCAGCAGGCGTCCCCGCCCGGCCGGCGCGGCCAGCAGGTAGCGCAGGGTCCCGGCCCCGGCCTCGCCCGCGATCGAGTCACCGGCGACGACCGCGACCGCGATCGGCATCAGCAACGGCACCAGCGCCGACAGCGCCACGAACGTCAGCATGAGGCTGTTCCCGGCCGTGGCCGCCAGCAGCGCGCCCATGCCGCCGTCGGCGTCCTCGGTGCCGATGCTCTTCAGCACGACGCCGATGATCACCGGCACCAGCGCGAGCACGCCCAGCATGATGAGGTTGCGCGGGCGCCGGAACGTCAGCCCGAGCTCAGAGCGCAGCAACCGCCAGAACGCCACCACCCCGCCGGACGGCTCGGGCTCGGCCAGCACGGACGGCTCGCGCGGCGCGGCGGCGCGTTCGGCGCTGCGCCGTGTCTCGCTCACCGGCACCAGTCCCGGCGTCCGGCGTGTGCCGGTCTGGGTGTCAGCCGTCGACATCGAACCCCTCCCCCGTCAGTCCCACGAACACGTCCTCCAGGCTCGTGCGCACCACCGACAGCCCGCGTACGGCCACGCCCGCCACGACCAGTTCCGCGTTGATCCGCTCCGGCGCCTGCCCGCCGAGTTCGGCGGTCACGTCGGAGCCCACGCGCACGTCGGGCAGTTCGAGCGCGGTCAGCACCCGTGCGGCCGTTTCCAGGTCGGGCGTGTCGATCCTGATCCGGGCGGCGCGCCCGCCGCTGAGCGAGGCGATGGTGCCCTGGGCGACGAGCCGCCCGGCGCTCATGATGCCGGCGTGGGTGCACATCTGCTCGACCTCGGCCAGCAGGTGCGAGGAGACGAACACGGTCGTGCCCTCGGCGGCGACGTCCTTGACCAGGGCCCGTACCTCGCGGGTGCCCTGCGGGTCGAGTCCGTTCGTGGGCTCGTCGAGCACCAGCAGCCGCCGGGGCCGCAGCAGCGCGGCGGCGATGGCCAGGCGCTGGCGCATGCCCAGCGAGTACGCCCGGATGCGTTTGCCCGCGGCGGCGGCGAGACCGACCCGCTCCAGGGCCTGCGCGGCCCGCGTCCTGGCGGTCCTGGGCGGCGCGCTCGGGTCGGCGGCGTCGAAGCGCAGCAGATTGGCCTCGCCCGACAGGTACGGATAGAAGGCCGGACCCTCCACCAGCGCCCCCACCGTGGTCAGGGGCGGCATCGTGAAGGTGCCCTCCGTGGGCGCGATCAGCCCGAGCAGCATGCGGATCGTGGTCGTCTTGCCCGAGCCGTTCGGCCCGAGGAAGCCGTAGACGGACCCGCTCGGCACGTCCAGGTCGATCGCGTCCACCGCGACCTGGCCGCCGCGAAAGCGCTTGGTCAGGCCACTGGTGGTGATGGCGGCGGGCGGGGCCGCCCCGGAGGGCGCCCCCGCTTCCAACATGACCTCGGATGTCACTGGCCTGCGACCTTGACGAGCTCGTCAGGGGTGACCGCGCCGGCCAGCAGGCGGCCGTCGTCGGTCAGCAGGGCGGTGACCAGCTTGGTCTTGATCATCTTGCCGGAGCCCCATGCGCCGCTCACCGGGGTCGCCTGGTCGAGGATGAGCTTCGTGGTCTGGGCCTCGCGCGAGTTCCCGTCCTGCCCGTCCTGCTTGAACGGCAGCACCGCCACGCTCGTCCAGCCGTTGCCGACAACCTTGACCTGCTCGGCGGCCTTCTCGGTCTCCTTGTCGTGGCCGGCGGCCGGCTCACGCAGCTGGCCGATGTCCTTCTCCTCCACCTTGGCGCCCGCGGGCGGGGTGAAGGCGAAGTTCTCCTCGGCCGGCGGGCTGAACGTCACCTGCGTGAACCCGACCTGGAAAGCCGGTTCAGCCGAGCCCTTGGCGAACACCTGAACCTGCAGCGGCTGGTAGTTCTCGCCGTCCAGGGCCAGGCGCACCTCCTTCACCAGCGAGCTCTGCGCCTTGGGCGTCAGCACCAGCTGGTAGACGGAGCGGCCGGCGACCTCGGCGGTGTTCGTCACCGAGACGCCCGTGTCCTCGTTGACCCGGTCCAGGAACGTCTCGGCGACCTGCTGCGGCGTCAGATCCGTCGGGCTCGGCGTCGCCAGCGGGTCCTTCCGCTCGGACGCGGCGGGCAGTTTCACCTTGGTCGCGGTGTTCGTGCCACTGTCCCAATACCAGGCCTGCTCGCCGTTGACGATCAGGTTGGTCTCACTCATCTGGCCGGGCAGGGCGATCCTCAGCCGGTCCTGCGCGCCGTACCAGACCTTGACCTCGTGCGAACCGGACAACAACGCCAGCGGCGAGGCCGCGTCACCCTGACCGGGCAGCGCGGGCAGGCCGAGCGAAGCCGTCTGCTGGACCGTGCCCGACATCGCCGGCGGCCCACCCGCCTTCTTGACCGCCGCGGCGGCATCGGCCAGCAACTGCGCGGCCGTACGTTCGGGCAGGACGGGCTCGCCGCTGACGGCGGCGATCACGGGACCGGCGCCGACCGCCGCGCCGATCACGGCGGCGGCCGCGATCGGGACCCCCCACCTCACGATCGTTCCTCTGCGCATCTCACTCCTTCACGGTATGCGGATGTTCCCACCGTGGTGCATCGGTCCTTAGGTGATCCTGAGAGCGTCTGAGAGCCCTCTCAGCTCCTCCCGGCTCCCTTCGCGTCTCTCCGCCCTTGCCCCCTTTTCGTCTTCCGCCCCATCCGTTACGGCGAAGCCGCCGCCCGCACCACCCGCCGACGTGTGTCGGCGCAGGTCGGGGGGATCGCTTCTCACGTCGGACAACTCCCCGCCGCGACGGCCCCCTCTACCCGGCTACCCCGGCCCCGGGCCGGGCCCCGCACACTTGGCGCCGGCCTCCGCCACACCCCATCCCGCCGCACCGGCGCTCTACAAGGGTCGCGGGTGCCCGGAAGCGCGGGAGCGTGTGGTTTGGGGGCTGAGAGGGTTCTCAGGCGGGGGTGCCTACACTCCAGGGCATGAGGGTTCTGGTCGTCGAGGATGAGCGGCGTATGGCGGCGGCGCTGCAGCGTGGTCTGCAGGCGGAGGGGTTCGCCGTGGATCTGGCCCACGACGGCGAGGAAGGGCTGCACCTGGCCCGCAACGGCGAGTACGACGTGGTCGTCCTGGACATCATGCTGCCCCGCCTGTCCGGCTACAACGTCTGCAAGCACCTGCGCGCCGAGGAGAACTGGGTGCCGATCCTGATGTTGTCGGCCAAGGACGGCGAGTACGACATGGCCGACGGCCTCGATCTCGGGGCCGATGACTATCTGACCAAGCCGTTCTCCTACGTGGTGCTGGTCGCGCGGCTCAGGGCGCTGCTCAGGCGGGACGCGGGCAGGCGGCCGGCGGTGCTGACCGCCGGGGATCTGTCGCTGGACCCCGCCCGGCGGCGGGTGGAGCGTGGCGAGGCGCAGGTCGAGCTGACGCCACGGGAGTTCGCGCTGCTGGAGTACCTGCTGCGGCGGCGGGACGAGGTCGTCTCGAAGTCGGAGATCCTGGAGCACGTCTGGGACACCTTCGACACCGACCCGAACGTCGTCGAGGTCTATGTCGGCTATCTCCGCCGCAAGATCGACGCCCCGTTCGGCAGGAACGCGCTGCAGACCGTGCGCGGCGCGGGCTACCGCCTGGCCGGCGACGGTGGCTGATTCGCCGCTGGCCTGGTGGCGGCGGCAGGGGCTGCGGTTCCGGCTGACCATGGTGGCCGCCGCGGTGCTCGCGCTGGCGCTGGCGATCTCGGCGTCGGTACTGCTCAGCGTGCTGCAGCGGGCGCTGCTCGGCACGGTGGACGACTCGCTGCGCCAGCAGGCGCAGACGGTGCGGGTCAAGGCCGACAACGAGATGCTGACCAGCCCGATCGTCACCCATGACGGGACGATCGTGCAGGTTCTGGAGCGCGACGGCCGGATCTCGAACGTCACCTACGGCGCCGACCGGCTGGTCCCACTGCTGGACGCGCCGGCCAGGCAGCGGGCGCTCAAGGGCGAGGCGCTCTATCTGGACGGCCGGCCGTACGCGATCCCCGGGCCGCTGCACGTCGTGGCGGTCAGCGCGGACCGGGGCCGCACGGTGCTGGCGGCGCGCCCGATCGGCGAGATCGTACGGAGCCTGGGCGTGGCGGGAAAGGTGCTGTTCGTGGGCACGCCCGCGCTGGTGGTGCTGCTGGCCGCGGCCAGCTGGCTGATCATCGGCAGGACGCTGCGGCCGATCGCCGCGCTGCGCAGGGGCGCGGCCGACATCACCCACACCGCCCGCTCGCGCCGCCTGCCGGTGCCGCAGGCCCGCGACGAGGTGCACGCGCTGGCGCTCACGCTCAACGACATGCTGGCCCGCCTGGAGGAGGCGGAGAAGCGCCAGCGCTCGCTGGTCTCCGACGCCTCCCATGAGCTGCGCAGCCCGCTGGCCAGCATCCGCCTGCAACTGGAGGTGGCGCTGGGACATCCGGAGGGAGCCGACTGGCAGGAGACGGCCGAGGGCGTGCTGGAGGACACGTTGCGCCTGTCGCGCCTGGCCGAGGACCTGCTCGCGCTGGCCCGCCTCGACGAGCGCGGCGGCCGTCCTGCCCGCCGCGAGCCGGTCAACCTCGATGAGGTGGTACGGCGCTGCGTCGAGCGCTACGGCGAGGCCCACCTGGTGGCCTGCGACCCGGTCCTGGTGACCGGCGACGCCCTCGACCTGACCAGGGTGCTGACGAACCTGCTGGACAACGCCGTCCGCCACGCCGCCTCCAAGGTGGAGGTGGCGCTGACCGCCGACGGCGTGCTGACCGTGACCGACGACGGCCCCGGCATCCCGCCGGAGGACCGCGAGCGCGTCTTCGACCGCTTCACCCGGCTCGACTCGGGCCGGGGCCGCGACGAAGGCGGCGCGGGGCTGGGCCTGGCCATCGTGCGGGAGACGGTGCGCGCGCACGACGGCCGGGTGTACCTGGAGGACGCGCTGCCCGGCCTGCGCGTGGTGGTGGAGCTCCCCGCCGCCCGCAAAACCACGTAGAAGCCGCTAAGGCTCATAAAGCGGATCGATAGCGCCGTCCCCTACGCTCCCCCGGGACGGACGCGCGCCGTCCGCGATCAACGAACGTGAAGGAAACACCATGCGCAACATCCTTATCGCCCTGGGCCTGGCCGCGGCTCTCGCGGGCGGCACCGTGGCGGTCGCCTCCACCGCGGTGGCCAAGCCGGTACCCGGCTGCGAAGGCAAGCCGCTGTGCGACGACGACGACATGCACTGGCCCAACCCGATCGGCTCGCCCACCCCGGGCACCTGACCGGTCAGCGCGCGCGGGCGAGGGCCTCGGCGGCCTTCGCCCGCCATGGTTCGGCACCGATCTCCTCGAACAACGCGTACGCCTCCTGAAGGTGCGACTCGGCGGCCCGTTCGCCGCCCTCCATCATCAGCAGCCCGAGGTTCAGCCGGATCCTGCCGGAGATGAGCCGCTCCCCCAGCCGCTCGGCGAGGTCCAGCGCGGCCGCCAGCGTCCCCTTGGCCCGGTCGGGCTGGCCGAGCGCGATCCTGGCCTCGGCGATGCCCTGCATGACGTAGGCCTCGCCGATCCGGTCGCGTACGTCGCGCACGATCACGGCCGCCGCCTCGAACGCCTCCAGGGCCCGCCGGCCCTCGCCCTTCAGCAGCGCGAGGCGGCCGATGGAGTTGAGCGCCTGGGCCTCGCCGCGTGGCACGCCCTCCGCCCGGAAGATCTCCAGCGCCTGCTCCAGCATGGGTCCGCCCTCGTCGAGCGTGCCCCGTTCCAGGTGGATGACGGCCAGGTTGACCAGCGCGTGGGCCTCGGCGGCCCGGTCGCCGACGGCGCGCAGCAGGGGCAGGGCCTGCTCGTAGCGCTCCCTGGCGGCGGCGACGTCGCCGCGCATCCGCTCGACCATCGCCATGTTCCGCAGGGCCAGGGCGCGGCCGTGGGTCTCGCCGATCTCGTCGAACAGGTCGAGCGCCTCGGTCAGCATGGGGTGGGCCTCGCCGTACCTCTGCTGGAAGACCGCGAGTGAGCTCAGCGAGTAGACCATCGCGCCCTCGCCGCGGATGTTGCCCGCCTCGCGGCAGGCCTTGAGCGCGAGTTCGCTGACCGCGCGCCACTCGTCGAAGTAGCCGTGGGTCTCGAACAGGGTGATCGCGGTCATCGCGATGCTCCAGCACAGCTCGTCCAGGCCGTGCGCCGCGGCCTGGCGCACGAGCGCCAGCAGCGTGGCGCGCTCGCCGTCGAGCCAGGTCAGCGGGTCGTCGCCGATGAGCGCGTCGGCCAGCGTGGGCGCGAAGGGACCGGGTCCCGCCTTGCCGCGCAGGAGCGTGAAGTGGCCGCCGTAGTAGCGCTCGTGCGCGCGCTCGCTGAGGCGGACGAAGGCGGAGCAGGCACGTTCCAGGGTGGCCAGCCGCTGCTCGCGCCGTTCCTCGGTCTGCGCGCGCTCGCCGGCGAAGGCGCGTACGAGATCGTGGATGGCGTAGTGGCCACCCCGGACGGTCAGCAGGGACGCGCCGACGAGCTCGTCGAGTGCCTGCTCGGCGTCGCCGTCGAGCAGCGCGCCGGCCATCCAGGCGGTCGTCTGCGGGCTGTCGGCCAGTCCGATGCGCCGGAAGAGGGTACGCGCCCGCGCGGACAGGCCCCGGTAGGACACCTCCAGGCTGGCCCGGACCTCCAGGTCGCCGTGGCTGAGCACGTCGAGCATGGTGCGTGAGTCGCTGAGCAGGCCGACCAGGGTCTCGATCGTCCACTGGGGGCGCACGGCCAGCCGGGCCCCGGCGATGCGCAGCGCCAGGGGCAGGCCGCCGCACTGGGCCGCGAGCCTCCTGAGCGCGTCGGGCTCCGCGGCGGCGCGCCGTTCGCCGACGTCGCCCATGAGCAGCCGGACGGAACCGGCGTCGTCCAGGACCTCCAGCCTGACCACCCAGTGCTCGGCCATCCCGATGGGCCGCTCGCGGCCGGTCACCAGCACGCCGCAGGGGGCGCCGCCGGGCAGCAGCGGCCAGATCTGCTCGAAGGATCCGGCGTTGTCGAGCAGGACGAGCAGCCTGCGCCCGGCGACCGTGGAGCGGAACAGGGCGCCGCGTTCCTCGGCCGAGCGCGGGATGGCGCTGACGCCGAGCGCGCGCAGGAACATGCTGAGCACGTCCGTGGCCTCGCTCTGCCCGTCGCGCAGGTCCACGTAGAGCTGGCCGTCGGGGTAGTGGGAGGACAGCTCGTGGGCGGCGTGCACGGCCAGTTCGGTCTTGCCCACGCCCGCGCGGCCCACGACGGCGGCCATGGGCAGCGGCCCGTCCGCGCCGGAACCGGCCAGCATGCCGGTGAGCCTGGCCAGTTCGGCGGAGCGGCCGGAGAGCGTGGAGATCATCGGCGGGAGCTGGCGCGGCACCGGCGTGAGCCTGACGGGCGGCGCGGGCCGGTCGAGCTCGTCCTCCTGGTTGAGAATGGCCAGCTCCAGGCGGCGCAGCTCGTCGCTCGGCTCCAGCCCGAGCGTGTCGAGAAGCATCTCGCGGTAGGCGCGGAAGGCGTCCAGCGCCTCGGCCTGCCGTCCCGACCGGTACAGGGCCAGCATCAGGTGGTTGTGCGGGCGCTCGCGCAGCGGGTGGGCCTCGACCAGCCGCCGCAGCTCGCCGACCAGCTCCAGGTGCCGCCCGAGCCCCAGTTCCAGCTCGACGCACTGCTCGTGGGCCAGCAGCCGGCGTTCCTCGAGGTCATGGACCATCGGCCGGATCAGGTCGCTGTCCACGTCGGACAGCGCGGGCCCGCGCCACAGCGCCAGCGCCGCGCGCAGGGTGCGCGCGGCCCGCTCGGGCTCCTCGCCGCGCGCCCGCGTGATCAGGTCGTCGAACTCGGTCAGGTCCAGCCGCGCCGGGTCCACCTTCACGACGTAGCCGGGCGAGCGCGTGATCAGCGTGTGGTACGGCTGCGCCGTGTCGTGAAGCACGCGGCGCAACTGCGAGATCCGGATCTGCACCTGGTTGCGCGCCGTGCCCGGCGGGTTCTCCCCCCAGGCCGCCTCGATCATCCGCTCCAGGGGAACGACCCGGTTCGCTTCGAGCAGCAACATGGCCATGACGACCCGCTGGAGGCTGCCCCCGAGATGGAGCTCCTGTCCCTCGTGTTCGACCAGCAGCGGTCCGAGAATCTTGAATCGCATCCGCTCTCCTCCGCCGGTGATGCTTCCAAGCGGGTGTTGCACAAGATCTGCACTCCGATCGCAACCCAGCTCGGCACGGGGATACTACGCGAGCCGAGCTATCTCGGCGAGTGCGGATCGGGCGGAGGCGGCATCGTGCACCCGGAAGACCCGGGCTCCCTGGAGCGCGGAAACGGCGAGGGTGGCGATGGTCCCCGCGTGCCGCCGATCCACCGGCAGCCCGCCGAGCGTCTCGCCGACGAAGTCCTTGTTGGACACCGCCACGAGGACGGGCCAGCGCGTGGCCACCATCTCGTCCAGGCGCCTGCTGACCTCCAGCGAGTGGAAGGTGTTCTTGCCGAAGTCGTGGGCCGGATCGATGAGGATCGCGTCGCGGGCAACACCCGCGGCAACGGCGCGCTCGGCCAGGCCGACGGTGTAGCCGATGACGTCGTCCACCACGTCGGCGTAGGCGATGCGGTGCGGGCGGGTGCGTGGCTCCACGCGTCCGGCGTGCGCGCACACCAGGCCCGTGCCGTGGCGGGCGGCCACCTCCGCGAGGCCGGGGTCGACGCCGCCCCAGGTGTCGTTGAGCAGATGGGCACCGGCGCGGGCGACCACCTCGCCCACTTCGGCACGCCAGGTGTCGACGCTGATCAGGAGGCCGGGGTGACGTTCGCGCACCGCCTCGACCAGGTCGGCCACGCGGCGGATCTCCTCGGTGGCGTCGACGTCGTCGCCGGGGCCCGCCTTGACGCCGCCGATGTCGACGATGTCGGCGCCTCCGGCCACGGCCCGGTCCACGGCGTCGAGCGCGGCGGCGAAGCCGTACGTGCGGCCTTTGTCGTAGAAGGAGTCCGGCGTGCGGTTGACCACCGCCATGATGGCGAACTCTCCGGGGGCGAAGGTGCGCTCTCCCAGGCGCAGCGTCCCGCTCATCAGAGGTTCCGCCGTCCGCCGAGGGGGCGACCGGGACGGGCGCGTCGGCCCGCGAGGCCTATCCCCTTACCGGCAAAGTGCGCCGGCAGACCTTGCGGGGCCGCGTCCGGGTCGTCCAGGCCGGCGCGCGGGCCGGCTGCTTCGAACTGGAACCTTGTCATCTGGGGCCTGAGGCCCCGTCCCGTCGCGGATACCGGATCCCCTCCGCCCTGGCCGGGTGGCGGGCCCGCCTCACGGACGTGGGTCGCGCATGCGTCCGGGAAGGCAGTCGGTAGTCGGGTCATGCACAGGATGTTAGGCGGCACTTCCCTTCTCCGCCGTCGCCAGGAAGTCCTGGGCGCTCAGCGGCAGTCTCTTGCGGGCGTGCACGACGGCGATGACGCGCCGCACCGCGGGTTCCAAGGAGCGCACGACCAGGCCCGCGCGGACGGCCATCTCGGCCAGGCCCCGATACCACAGCAGGGAGGCCTGTCCCGTTCTGACCGCGTTCAGCCAGCCGTTGCGCTCGTCGGTCTCGAGCACCACCACCGGGGTGACCGCGAACTTGCCGAACATGGCGTCCAGCTCCCTGCGCCGCAACGATCCTCGTGCGGGCAGTGCCAGGCGCATGCCGTGGAGGCGGCCCATGGGGACCGGATCCGGCAGGTCGAGGCCCGGCGGGGAGATCAGCACGATCTCCTGCCGTTCCAGCGGGTGGGTGATCAGGTCCGTGGGGACCGGGAGGTCCGTCAGGCCGAGGTCGGCCCTGGCCTCCCTGATGGCCGTGACGACTCCGTCGCGGCCGTCACATCGCACGATCTGCACGCGAACCCCTGGATGCTCGGCGGTGTAGGCGGGCACCAACCGGCCCGCCAGTCCGGCTTCCAGGCTGGGAGTGGCGGCGATCCGCAGCTCCACCTCAGGGGATCCGCCGTGGCTCGCGAGCGCTTCGATCTCGCTTACGGCATCGAGTGCCTCCCTTGCCAGCTTGATGACTCTCCTGCCCTGCGCCGTGACCACGACGCCCCGACCCGAACGCGCGAAAAGCGTCATGCCCAGCTCGCGTTCAAGGTCCCGAATCGCCCGCGAAAGCGCAGGTTGCGCGATGTAGAGCGATCTGGCCGCGTCGGTCATTGTGCGGTGCTCCGCAGTTGCGACCACATAGCGGAGCTGCTGCAGATTCATGCCACTGAAGCTAGGACAACAGCCCCCGCCCGGTCCGGCACATAGCGGAGATCACCTCGAATGATTTCGGACCGTAACCGAGTACGCCCACATCCGTGACGGGTGATAAATCAGTATGCTTCTGCCCCAAATTCGGCAAAGGTCCGGTCTTGTCGGCAACGGGGTGAAGGGGGTTCACGGTGACGGGGAACGGGCAGCACCCACCGCCACCCCACGGACAGGGACGGCCCCAGATTCCGCCGTCCCGTCCGTGGCCGCCTCCCGGCTACGGAAAGCCGCAGGAACAGCCGTCGCCGCCCCAGGGGCCGCCCTACCCGCCGCCTCCGCCACAGGGGCGCCCGCCGTACCCGCCGCCGGCCGGCCCCAGGCCCGCGCCGCCCCAAGGCCGGCCGCCACAGAGCCCTCCCGCGCCGCCCCAGGGCCGCCCCCCTTACGGACAGCCGCAAGCACAACCGCCCTACCAGCAGCCTCTTTACGGACAGCCGCAAGGGCAGCCCCCCTATCAGCGGCAGCAGCCGTACCCGCAGCCGCCCCGGCCCCCGCAGGGCGGGTGGCCGCCACCGCCACCGCCGCCGGGGCAGTTCCGGCAGTGGCCGCAGCCGCAGCGCAAGAAGCAGGGCGGCACGGCCGCCGTGCTCGGCGCGGTCTTCGGCGTGGTGGCGGTGATCGGGGTGCTGCTCGTGGTCGGCTCCGCGCTGCTCATGGGCGGCGGGTCACGGACCGAGACCTCGACGCCGATCGCGGTGCCGACCTACACGCCGCCGACGCGCAGCCACACCAGAGAGCCGATCCGGCCCACCCGGCGCCCGACGCCCACCGAGACCCGGCCCGAGGACACCGAGACCCGGCCCGAGGACTCCGAGACCCGGCCGGAGGACTCCGAGACGGTCAACCCGCCCGCGCAGGTGAAGCTCGACACGAGCCTGAAGACCAACTCCATGTACCGGGCGGGCGCGCTGCCGCGCACGACCTGCCGGGCCGGCAACGCCAGCATCTTCAGCCACAGCCAGCTCAAGGCGCTGATCCTGAAGACGGGCAGGTGCATGGACCAGGCGTGGGGGCCGATCCTGAAGCGCCAGGGCATCGACTGGAGCCCGCCGGGCTACGCGATCGCCGCCAAGCGCGGCCGGGGCGCCTGCGGGGACTACCCGTCGCCGGGCAGCATCGTGCCCTACTACTGCCCGCGCAACAACACCATCTACGCCTCCACCTCGGCCATGGCCAAGGGGAACGGCAACGCCCTCGGCTACGGCCAGATCGTGCCGTGGAACGGGGCGATCATCAGCATGATGGCCCACGAGTACGGCCACCACGTGCAGAACATCTCCGGCGTCATGAACTCCTGGTGGTCCAGGACCCTGGACTCCACCAGCCGCAGCGGGAAGCTGGCATTGAGCAGGAGGCTGGAGCTCCAGGCCACCTGTTTCGGCGGCATGTTCATGAAGGCCGTGGCGCCCAGTTACCCGATCAGCACGGGCAACCGCGCCAAGCTCTTCTGGTTCTACTCCCGGGTCGGCGACCATCCCGGATACCCCCGCGACCACGGCTCTCCGGCCAACAACCACCGCTGGTTCCGCCAGGGCTGGGACCGCAACCAGGCCCTCCAGTGCAACACCTGGATGGCCTCTTCGTCCTCGACCTCCTGAGGTCATCCTTCGTTCATCTCAGATTGGCCAGTTGTCTGTGATGTCCCTTTATGGGGGCTAGAATCTGGCAATCTTGTGCAACCGGGGGCAAAGTCATGGGTTTTGCCTGGTAAATGCTTGAAGGAGCCGGTGTGACGAAGGACGAAGAGGTCGGCACCGTGCCCGCGGACAGGAAACGGCGGGCAACACGCCGCACCCGCGGCGCCCGGCCGGCCGGGGAGGGCGCGCCCAGGTCCGCCGCCCCCCGCTTCGCCAAGCCACTCACGCTCGCCTCCGTCCTCGGCTGGACGATGCTCTCCGTCCTCGTGCCCGGCGCCGCGCACCTGCGCGCCGGGCGCCGTCGTCCCGGGCTGATCCTCATCGGCGTCTACGCCGTCATCCTGCTGACCGCGCTGGCCATCGTCCTGATCAACATGACCCGGCCCGGCATCTTCCTCGGCTGGACGACCGCGATCACGGTCATCGCGGCGGTGGGCGCGCTGGCGTGGTTCGCGCTCATGCTCGCCTCCTACATCGCGCTGGGGCCCAGCAAGCTCGGGCAGCAGGGGCAGATCGTCTCCGGCATCGCCGTCGGCATCCTCGGCGTCGCCGTCATGTCGCCCTTCGCCCTGACCGCCCAGCTCGTGATGAGCGGCCAGGACGCGCTCCAGCAGATCTTCCCCAGCGGCCAGAAGGACCCCGACATCGCGCCGGTCAAGCAGGAGGACCCCTGGAACGGCCGCGACCGCGTCAACTTCCTGCTGGTCGGAGGCGACGGCGCGGGCAACCGCGACGGGGTGCGCACCGACAGCATGACCGTGGCCAGCGTGCACGTGCAGACCGGCAACACGGTGCTGTTCAGCCTCCCGCGCAACCTGCAGCACGTACGCTTCCCGGCCGGCACCCCGATGGCCAGGCACTTCCCCAACGGCTTCCAGGCGGAACTGCCCAACGGCGGCCTCCTCAACGAGGTCTGGAAGTTCGCCAACGACAACCCGCAGCTCGCCGGCGGCAAGAACAAGGGCCACCGCGTCCTCATGGACGCCATCGGCCAGACCCTGGGCCTCAAGATCGACTACTACGCCCTGGTCAACATGTACGGCTTCGCGTACCTGGTCGACGCCATCGGCGGCCTCAAGATCCGCGTCGAGCGGGACATCCCCTGGGGCGGCCTCTACGGCACCGCCGGCACCATCAAGGCCGGTACCCGCGTCCTGTCCGGCGAGGAGGCCCTGTGGTACGGCCGCTCCCGCGTGGGCAGCGACGACTTCTCCCGCATGGCCCGCCAGCGCTGCGTCATCGGCGCCTTCGCCCAGCAGGCCACGCCCATGAAGGTGCTGACCAACTTCGAGAAGGTCGCCCGCGCCGCCAAGCGCATGGCCTCGACGAACATCCCGCACGAACTGCTGGAGCACCTGGTCAACCTGGCCGTGAAGGTGAAGGGGGCCAGGATCACCAGCCTGCAGTTCGTGCCGCCGGAGTTCTACTCGGGCCGCCCCGACTGGATCAAGATCCGCAAGGCGTCGGCCAAGGCGCTCACCGACTCGCTCAAGCCGGCCCGCAAGACGCAGGTCGCCAACGCCTCGGCCGCCCCCTCGGCCTCCGGCACCCCCACGAGGAACGGCGCCGCCGGCCCGACCGAGACCCCGACCCGCAACACCAACAAGTCCGCCAAGAGCCTGTCGGAACTCTGCGGCCTGAACTAGCGGCCCGCCGGTGAGCCGGCCTCGTCGGGCCACAGGCCGTTGGAGTCGCGCAACTCGGCCACCTCCCTGCGCAGCGCGGCGAGCTCGTCCAGGATCAGCCGGGCCGACATCTCGGCGTGGCTCTCCAGCTCGGCCCGCTCCTCGGCCGACTCCTCCTCCATGGCGCTGACGACCACCGCCATGAACAGGTTCAGCACCACGAACGAGCACAGCAGGATGAAGACCACGAAGAACACCCACGCGCCCGGGTGGACGGCCATGACCTCGCGGGCGATGTCGGGCCACGCCTCGCCGGTCATGGTCTGGAACAACGTGAACAGGGACGTCTGCAGGTCGCCGAAGTAGCCGGGGGCGGTGGCGCCGTACAGCTTGGTGCTCATGACCGCGGCCACGTACAGGACCAGCGCCAGGAGCACGACGATGGAGCTCATCCCCGGCATGGCGCGGAGTAAGGCGGACACGACCCGCCGCAGGCTCGGGACGGCGGAGATGAGGCGCAGCGCGCGCAGGACCCGCAGGGCCCGCAGCACGGACAGGTTGCCGCTCGCGGGGGCCAGTGCGACGCCGACGATGAGGGCGTCGAAGAGGTTCCACGGGTCGCGGAAGAACCGGGAACGCTCCACGTAGAGCTTGGCCAGCAGTTCGGCGACGAAGACGTAGAGGGCGGCGTGGTCGATGAGGCGCAGGGCCGTGCCGTACGCGGCGACGACCGAGGGGAAGGTCTCGAGGCCGAGCGTGGCCGCGTTGACGAGGATGACGGCGATGATGATGCGCTGGAAGCGCTGATGTTCGATACAGGCGCGAATGCGGTCACGCACGTGCAGGCTCCCCAAAGGTTGATCAAGACCCGTCCATGATGACGTAACACTTATGGACGGCAGATAAACAGTTGATCAACGTGTCGGAGTCAGACGGAACACCCGTAACTCCCGTCCCGATACCCGCGTGTAGTGGTCGTAGACCGGCCACATCGCCAGCAGGTCCGGCCAGGCGGCGGCCCGCGCCTCGCCCTCCAGCAGGGTCGCGAGGACGGGGAAGGTGGCGCCGCGGAAGCTCACGGCGGCCTCGGGGGTCTTGAGCAGATTGCCGGTCCAGGAGGGGTGTTGCGGGCGGCCGTAATTGCTGCCCACGACGAGCATGCTTCCGTCCCGCTCGGGAAGGCAGGCCAGCGGCGATGAGCGCTTCTCGCCGCTCTTGGCGCCGGTGGTGACGAGCAGCAGCACGGGGGTGACCACGTCGCTGGCGAGCCTGCCCCGGGTGAGCCGGTGCACGAGGCGGTCCATGCGCGGCACGACCACGGGCGCGACTTTGGGGAACCACGACGTCGCCGACAGCCACTGGAAGAACGCCTTCACCCGGCCCACGCTAGGACACAAGCAAGCGCTCGGTCAACGGTCTCATGTGGTAGAAAACGCTCCTATGGCTTATCCCCACGGCCCCTCCCCCTACGGCCCGCCGCCGATGACCCACCCGAACGGGACCACGATCCTCGTCCTGGGCATCCTCAGCCTCGTGATCTGCCTGTTCCTCGGGCCGTTCGCCTGGGCGATGGGCACCAAGGCGCTGCGCGAGATCGACTCCAGCGGCTACTACTACGAGAACCGCGGCAACGTGAACGCCGGCCGCATCTGCGGCATCATCGGCACCTGCCTCATGAGCCTGATCGTCGGCGGGTACGCCCTGCTGTTCGGCTTCGCCCTGCTCGCCGGCGCGTTCAGCTCCTGACCCCGTAGCGGCCGATCCCGTTCTCCAGCAGGTCGAAGGCGGCTTCGGCCTGCCTCCTGACGTCGGGAAGGATCTCCCGCCAGCTCTCGCCCGCCCACTTGCGGCGTACCGCGAGCCTGGACAGCAGCCGGGTGACCGACAGGATCTGCGCGGCCACCAGCCGGGGTGACAGGTCGTCGGGGTCGGCCTCGACGTCCTCGGCCACCGTGTGCGCCAGCCGTACGTCCGTGGAGTGCTCCAGCTCCCGCATCCTGGCCATCAGCGACGGGCTGTCGCCGACCAGCTTGCCGAACTCCTCGGCGCCCTCGTTGAGCCCATAGCGCCAGTCGCCCGTGTCGAGGGCGTCGAGGAAGTCGCGGCGGAAGGCGGCCAGCACGCTCTCGCCGGGTCGTCGCTCGCGCACGACCTTGCTCGGCAGGTCCTCGACCTCGTCCCAGCGGTCCATGAACAGGTCTTCCTTCGTGCGGAAGTAGTTGAAGACCGTGTTGACCGAGACGTCGGCGGCCCGCGCGACCTCCGCCACCGTCACATCCTCGAACCCCCTCATCATGAACAGCCCCATCGCCATGTCCGCGATGCGCTGCCTCGTCTCCCGCTTCTTGCGCTCGCGCAGCCCCTCTTCCATGCCGTCCATGCTACCAAGTTTGCAGTGACACCAAAATTTCAGCTACCCTAAAAATATGTTGACCACAAAGGGCCTCGGCAAGACGTTCAAGAGCGGGGTGGAGGCCGTGCGCGGCGTCGACCTCCACGTGGACGAGGGCGAGATCGTCGGCTTCCTCGGTCCCAACGGCGCCGGCAAGACCACCACCATGCGCATGCTCACCACGCTGCTCACCCCCACCGCCGGCAGTGCCACCGTCGCCGGGCACGACCTGCTGGCCGACCCGCGCGCCGTACGCCGCCGCGTCGGCTACGTCTCCCAGCACGGCGGGCTCAGCCCCGCGAGCCCCGCCGGCGAGGAGCTCGAACTCCACGCCATGCTGTACGGCCTGTCCCGCCCCGCCGCCCGTGCCCGGGTCGCCGAGGTGCTGGCCCGCCTGGAGCTGACCGGCCTGGAGTCGATGCCCGGAGCCGCCCTGTCCGGCGGCCAGCGGCGCCGCTTCGACATCGCCTTCGGCCTGGTCCACGACCCGGTCCTGCTCTTCCTCGACGAACCCACCACCGGCCTGGACCCGCAGAGCCGGGCCAACCTGTGGAGCCACATCCGCGCCCTGCGCGAGGGCGGCGCGACCGTCTTCCTGACGACCCACTACCTCGACGAGGCCGACGCCCTGTGCGACCGCATCGTCATCATCGACCACGGCGTGGTGGCCGCCGAAGGCACCCCGTCGCAGCTCAAGAGCGGCGGGCGTACCCTCGACCAGGCCTTCCTCGACATCACCGGCCGCTCGCTGCGAGAGGAGGTGCCCGCGTGAGCGCCGCCGCGATCCGCGAGACCTGGCTGCTGTTCCACCACACGACGCGCATCAGCCTGCGCCACAAGGTCGGCCTGCTGGTCGCGGCCATCCAGCCGCTGTTCTTCCTGGTGCTGTTCGGGCCGATCTTCGCCACGTTCGGCGACTGGGAGACGTTCGTGCCCGGCCTGATCATCCAGCTCGGGCTGCTCAGCGCGGGCCTGGCCGGGTTCGGCATCGTCTTCGACTGGCGCTCGGGCGTGCTGGAGCGCCTGCGCGTCACCCCGGCCTCGCGGCTGGCCCTCCTGCTCGGCCGGGTGCTCAACGACGCCTTCACGCTGGTGATCCAGACCGTGCTGCTGGTGGCCGCGGCCTACGCGCTCGGCCTGCGGGCGCCGATCGCCGGGGTGCTGGCGGCGATGGTGCTGGTCGTGGTGCTCGGGGTGAGCCTGGCGGCGCTGTCGTACGCGGCCGCGCTCACGCTCGACGAGCACCTGTTCGCCCCGGTGATGATGACGGCGGTGGTGCCGCTGATGCTGCTGTCGGGAGCGTTTCTGCCCATGTCGATGGCGCCGGGCTGGCTGGAGGCGCTCTCGCGCGTCAGCCCGTTCCGGCACGTGCTGGAGGCCATGCGGGAGTTGTTCGCCGGGCACTACTGGAACGCGACGATCGCCACCGGCCTCGCCGTCGTCGTGGTGTTCACGGCGGCGAGCCTGGTGATCGGGGCCCGGGTCTTCCATCGCGAGAACGCCTAGACGGGCCGTAGGGCTCGATCCTGGGGTCGGAGAAGGGCGGACCGGCCCTGCGGCCCGCCTCCTCTGTCACCCGCAGGCCGTACAGGCCGAGGTCGGGGTCGATGAGCACCAGCCCGTAGGCGAGGTCGACGTCTTCCTCGGCCAGGCCGAGCCTGCTGATCGCGTCCTCCAGCGTCGCGCCCGGCGGCAGCCGTACCGTGATGAGGACCATAGCCCTCAGGCTACGCTCTTGGCCCTGCGCTGCAGCGCGGCGATGACCCCCGCGGTGTCGACGATGCCGTAACCGTAGTCGTAGTCGAAGCCGACCTCGCTGCGGTCCTCGGCCGTACGGCGCAGCAGGGCCCGCAACTGCGCGGGCGACAGCCGCGAGGACGGCCAGCGGGTGCGGACGGCGGCGACCAGGCCCGCGGCCACCGGGCAGGCCGCCGAGGTGCCGGAGTCGGGCTCGGCGTCGCCGAAGGCCTTGGAACCGGAGAAGTGGGTGTAGGCGCAGATGTCCGGCTTGCGGGCGGTCAGCCGGCCGGGTCCCTGCGAGGAGTAGCCGACCCGCTCGCCGCCGACGTCGACGCCGCCGATCGACAGCGCCCTCGGGTGGGAGTTGGCGCCGACGATGGGCCGGTCGGGGTAGGCGCAGCGGCCGTCCTTGCACTCGCGCCCGCAGTTGCCCGCGGCGAACAGCACGTCCGCGCCCGCGCGGTCGAGACTGGCCACGATCAGGTTGAACGGGTGGGCGGCGTTGTCGGAGTAGTTGCCGGGGTGGCCGACGGGGAAGTCCCAGGAGGGCGAGAACGACCCCCAGGAGTTGCTGATCACCAGCGACCTGGAGTCGGCGGGCTGGTCGTCCAGGACGGTGCGCAGGTGCGCGAAGGCCGCCACCGCGTCCGACAGCAGCCCGTCGAGCGCCGAGCCGCCCGGACGGGTCGACAGCAGCACCGGGATGTCGATGAGGCTGGCCTGCGGCGCGCCGATGAGCGTGTCGAAGGCGCACATCGTGCCGTGGTCGACCTCGAACTCCCCCGGCCGTCCGGTGACTCCGGCGGGATTCCAGCTGCGCTCGGCGTCGAGGGTGACGCCGCGCCCGAGGTGCCTGGCCACGTGCGCGGCGTTGATGCCGGTGTCGAGCACGGCCAGCGCCACCCCGGAGCCGTCGAGCCCCTCGGCGGCCAGCCCGGCGGCGTTGATCAGCCGCTCGACGTCGTGCCAGTCGCCGACCGGCGGGTCGCCGCCGCAGGTCAGGCTGGACTCGATCACCGGGTCGGCGAAGACGCCGACCACGTCGGGGCGGAGCGTGGGCAGCATGGTGACGCGGGTGGCCAGTTCGTCGTCGGAGATCGTGCCGCGCACGAGCACCGAGGCGTCCTCGGCGGCCAGGGAGAAGTCAAGCGGCTGGTTGAGCGAGAGAGGGTCGCCGCCGGGCAGGGGGACGGGCCGTGGCACGGCGACGGGGACGAAGGCGGAGTCGAGCTCGACTCCGGGCAGTCCGTCGGCGACGTCTGCCGTGGTGGCCGTCTGGCCGGGGTCGGCTACCGCCGCGACCAGATCGGGGGAAGGGCGGAGCTGAATCAGAACCCGCATGGGGACACCACCGAACGTTTGGAGGGAACGAACCTCCCAACATTCCTTCATCCATCGCGGCGCGTCCAGCGCATCGTCACAGGTTTGACCTGCTTAAACACCTCATAACTCACTAACAGGACGACATTTGTTCTGGGGCGTCAGCCTTCCCCGGTTTCGGTCCGTAAACTACGGTGAGTCGTCATGACCACCCAGGTGCAGGCCGCCCCTCAGGAGTCCGCTTCCGAGCATTGGCTGGCCGTGCGGCCGCGCCTCGTACTCGCCAGCGCGTTCATGCTTTTCCTCGAACTCGCGCTGATCCGGTGGACAGGCTCAAATATCGTTCATTTGAGTTATTTCACGAACTTTGTCCTGCTCGGCTCTTTCCTCGGCATCGGGCTGGGATTCCTGCGGGTCGGGCGGACCAAGCGGCAGCCGTACTATTCGCCGGTCGTGCTCGCGGTGCTGGTCAGCGTGGTGCTGGCCTTCCCCGTGACCGTCAACCGCGACACCGAGGGCGTCCTGTACTGGACGAGCCTGTCCATGGAGGGGCCGCCGGCCTGGGTCACGCTGCCCATCGTGTTCGTGGCCGCCGCGCTGGCGCTCATGGGACCGGCCGAGCTGGTCGGGCGCTGCTTCCCCGAGCTGCCCCGGCTGGAGGCCTACCGCTACGACCTGATCGGCAGCCTCACCGGCATCGGCGTCTTCACCGGCCTGTCGTTCCTGTCGGCGCCGCCCGTGGTCTGGGGGACGATCGCGGCCGTCTGCTTCCTGCTGCTGCTGACGCCGAAGCCGTGGGTGCCGTACTGGGGGCTGGTGGCGTTGCCCGCCATGCTCGTGGCCGGGCTGCTGGCCGCCGAGAGCGTCACGGCGGGGGCCCTGTGGTCGCCGTACTACAAGGTGACCTACAAGCGGATGCCGTACCAGATGCCCGTCTACGACATCTCGGTCAACGGCATCCCGCACCAGCAGGCCATGCCGGCCGAGACCCGGCTGCAGATCGAGCGGCAGTACGCGCTGCCGTACGAGCGGGCCGCCGCGCCGCCGCGCGAGGTGCTCATCGTGGGCGCGGGCAGCGGTACCGACGTGGCCATCGCGCTGTCGAAGGGGGCCACCTCGGTCGACGCGGTCGAGATCGACCCCAAGCTGCGCCAGCTCGGCGGCGAGCTGCATCCCGACAAGCCCTACTCCGATCCGCGCGTGACCACGCACATCACCGACGGACGCGCCTTTCTGGAGCAGACCGACCGCAGGTTCGACCTGATCCTGTTCGCGCTGCCCGACTCGCTCACGCTGGTGCCCGGGGCCAGCTCGCTGCGGCTGGAGAGCTATCTGTTCACCGAGGAGGCGATCAAGGCCGCCCGTGAACGGCTCAAGCCGGGCGGCGCGTTCTCCATGTACAACTACTATCGCGAGAGCTGGCTGGTGGACCGGCTGGCCTCCACCGTGCAGAGCGCCTTCGGCCACAAACCCTGCGTGGACGTGGTCAGCACCGCCGGGCACCAGGCCGTCATCACCTCGGGCGTCACGCCGCAGGCCCAGCGCTGCGCCACCGAATGGGCGGGCGCGGCCGCCGGGACGCCCGCTCCGGCGCCCGACGACCGGCCCTTCCTGTATCTGAAGGACCGGACGATCCCGGCGATCTACCTGATCACGCTGGGCCTCATCCTCCTCGTCAGCCTGCTGGCGGTGCGGGTGGTGGCGGGGCCATACCGGAGAATGCGCCCTTACGCGGATCTCTTCCTGCTCGGCGTGGGGTTCCTGCTCCTGGAGACCAAGAGCGTGACGGGCTTCGCGCTGCTGTTCGGCACGACGTGGGTGGTCAACGCGGTCGTCTTCGCCGGGGTCCTGGTCGCCGTGCTCGCCGCCGTCGAGGTGACCCGCCGCTTCCGCACCCCTCCCCTGAGGGTGATGTACGGCGTGCTGCTGGCCGGCCTCGTCCTGGCCTGGCTGGTGCCGAACGCGTGGCTGCTGTCGTTGCCCACGCCGCTGCGCGCGGTGGCGGCGGTGACGGTCGCCTTCCTGCCGATCTTCGCGGCGAACGTGGTGTTCGCCAAGCGGTTCGCCGACTCCGCCGACGCCACGACGTCCTTCGGCGCCAACCTGCTGGGCGCGATGGTCGGCGGCTGCATGGAGTACGTGGCGCTGGTGATCGGCTACCAGAGCCTGCTCATCGTGGCCGGGCTGATCTACCTGGGCGCCTTCGTCCTGCTGCCGCGCAAGAACGCCGCCCTCGTGTGAGGGCGGCGCGCTCTCGTCTGAGGGCGGTGCGCTCCCGTCTGAGGGCGGCGGCTCAGGCGGGGGACGGAGCTGTGGCGGGCGGGCGGTAGGCGACCCGCCACAGGGCGGCCACGAGCAGGACCGCGACGACCGCCCAGGCGGGCAGCGGCCCGCCCAGCAGCCCCAGCAGCACAGGCACGGCGGTGGCCGGCAGCGCCCACGCCCAGATCCACAGCCGCCGCGCCCCGGTGGCGATGCCGATCACGGCGGAGGCGGCGAAGTACACGGCGAGGCCCGCGCACAGCACCCACCGGATGCCGGGGTGCAGGTGCTCGACGGGATGGGCCACGGCGGCCCCGAGCCCGGCCGCCGCCGCGACGAGCCCGGCGGTCATGACGTAGTGGGCGGGCAGCGCGACGGACGCCGGCAGGCCCCGCTCGCTCGCCTCGGGCACGGCGGTCACGCCGTGTTGCAGCGTCACCCACCACAGGCACACGACGAGCGCGAACGAGCCCGCGGCGGCGAGCCTGAGCTCGGTGCTCCAGTCCTGGCCACCGGCCTCGACGACGATCTGCATGACCGCCTCGCCGAGCACGATGATCACGAACAGGCCGAGCCGTTCACCGAGATGCGCGGTGTGCAGGACGGCCTCGTAGGGGACGGGTATCTCGCGCGGTGGGCGGCGGCTGTCGCCGTCGTGCCGCCCCGCGCGCTTCTTGAGCCGGTCGGCCTGCGCCCTCAGCCCCTGGAGGAGCCGTTCGGGGTGGCGGGCGTGCTGGAGGGTGAAGATCAGGTCGAACAGGATGCCGAGCGCCCACAGCCAGTAGGTGCCCGGGGCGTCGACCCAGAAGGAGATGATCCAGGGGGCCAGCCCGGCGCTGAACTGGGCGGTGGGCCACGACGTCAGCACCGCGCCCGAGCTCTGGATCGAGCGGGAGCCGCTGAGCCGGCAGACGACGTAGGCGGCGGCGAACCAGTTGTCGTGGTTGCCGCCGCCGGGCACGGCGTGCGCCACGTCGGGCGCGGCGGCGGCCATCACCGCGATGCCGAACATGCCGACCAGCATCGCGCGGGTGCGGGTCTTGTCCGCGCGGACGTTGGCGTAGATCGTGAAGGAGGTCCAGATGCTCCAGATCGCGTAGTAGAGCATCACGAACAGCGCGACGTCCGGCCAGGTCGGATGGAGCAGGCGGTGGGCCAGCTGGGCCACCGCCACGACGACGACCAGGTCGAAGAAGAGCTCGAGCCAGCTCGCGTGGCGGTCCGCCGTCTCAGTCGCGCCTACGTCACTCACGCCTACCGAGAATAGAACTCCACCACGAGCTGCTCCTCGACGGGGATGGCGATCTGCTCGCGCTGCGGCTTGCTCACCAGCGTGAAGCGCAGGTCGGACAGGTCGACGGAGAGGTATCCGGCGGGGCGGTCGTCGGCGTAGATGCCCTCGGCCGCGGCCACGAACGGCTGCATCGTGCGCGACTTCTGGCGCACGGCGATGACCTGGCCGGGCTTGACGAGGTAGCTCGGGATGTCGACCTTGCGGCCGTCCACGGTGATGTGGCCGTGGTTGACGTACTGGCGGGCGGCGTAGATCGACGGAGCGAGCCCGGCTCGCAGCACGAGGGAGGCCAGGCGGGTCTCCAGCAGGGTCACCAGCTCGGCGCCCGACGCGCCTTCCTTGCGTACCGCGAGGTCCCAGTAGCGGCGCAGCTGACGCTCGGAGACGTCGTAGTACCAGCGCAGCTTCTGCTTCTCCATGAGCCGCATGCCGTAGTCGCCGGTGTTGCGGCGGCTGGTCTTCCTGCCGTGCTCTCCGGGCGGGTACGGCCGCGCCTCGAAGTACCGCACGGCTTTCCTGGTCAGAGGGACGCCTGCCCGTCGCGACAGCCGCACCTTCGGCCCGGTGTAGCGCATGTTCACCTCAATGTGGTTAGGTAATGCTTACTAAGGCAAGGCTAACCTACTACAGCGTGTGAACTCAAGGAGACCTGCATGCCGCCGATCGCGGAACGCATCCGCACCCTCGCCTCCGGAGCCGGCGTCGCCAGGCTCACCCTCGACGGCGTCCCCTTCCCCGCCCGCGGCGGCGTGGACGAACAGGGCCGTCCCGTGCTGCTGGTCAAGCCGGGCGAGCGCCTGCACGGCCTGGAGGGCGACGCGGTGATCGCGGTCAACCTCACCGCCACCCGGCTGCTGGGCGCCGTCGAGCATCCGCGCGGGCTGGTCGAGGTGCAGGGGTGGGTGCTGGCCGTACCGGAGGAGGACACGCGCGCCGCCGCCGTCGCGGTCGCCGCCGCCTGCGCCGACGAGGACCTGTTCGAGGCCATCGAGCGGTACGGCGAGCCCGGCGCTCCCCAGCTCATGAGAATGGACGTCGCCCAGGTCGTCTACCTGACCGGCCAGGACTCCGGCGTGCTCGACGCCGACGAGTACCTGGAGGCAGAGCCCGACCCGCTGGCCGAGACCGCCGAGCGGGTGCTCGCCCACCTGAACGAGTCGCACCGCGCGCAGCTCCAGGGCGCCGTGGCCGCGCATCTGGGCACGCCGGTCGGTGAGGCGTGGCTGTGGGAGCTGGACCGCTACGGCGCGACCGTGCGCGTGGACGACACGCTGGTGCGCTTCCCGTGGCCCGTGCCCGCCCAGACCGGCACCTGCCTCGAGACCGCCCTGAGAGGGCTGATCTGCGCTTGCTGATGATATGAAGTGCTGAAGCGCACATGATCGGGAGGCCGCTTTGGACGCCTACACCCCCACCCCCGACGACCGCTTCACCTTCGGCCTGTGGACCGTGGGCTGGCCGGCCCGCGACCCGTTCGGGGACGCCACGCGGGCGCCGCTCGACCCGGTGGAGAGCCTGCACCGCCTGGCCGAGCTCGGCGCCTACGGCGTGACCTTCCACGACGACGACCTGCTCGCCGTCGAACCCGACCGCGACCGGGCCGTGGCCGCGTTCACCAAGGCGCTGGCCGAGACCGGGCTCAAGGTGCCCATGGCCACGACGAACCTGTTCACGCACCCGGTCTTCAAGGACGGCGCGTTCACCAGCAACGACCGCGACATCCGCCGGTACGCGCTGCGCAAGGTCCGGCGCAACCTCGACCTGGCCGCCTCGCTCGGCGCGAGCGTGTACGTCTGCTGGGGCGGGCGCGAGGGCGCGGAGTCCGACGCGGCCAAGGACGTGCGCTCGGCGCTGGCGCGCTACAAGGAGGCGCTCGACCTGCTCTGCGCGTACGTCGCCGAGCAGGGCTACGACCTGCGCTTCGCCATCGAGCCCAAGCCGAACGAGCCGCGTGGCGACATCCTGCTGCCGACGATCGGGCACGCGCTGGCGTTCATCGGCGAGCTGGAGCGCCCGGAGATGGTCGGCCTCAACCCCGAGGTCGGCCACGAGCAGATGGCCGGGCTCAACGTCACCCACGGCATCGCGCAGGCCCTGTGGCACGGCAAGCTCTTCCACATCGACCTCAACGGCCAGCACGGCCCCCGGTACGACCAGGACCTGGTCTTCGGCCACGGCGACGTCAAGAACGCCTTCTTCCTGGTGGACCTGCTGGAGCACGGCGGCTACACCGGGCCCCGGCACTTCGACTACAAGCCCGCGCGCACCGAGGACGCCGAGGACGTGTGGGTCTCGGCCGCGGCCAACATGCGCACGTACCTGATCCTGCGGGAGAAGGCGCGCCGCTTCCGCGCCGACCCCGAGGTGCTGGAGGCGCTGCGCGACTCCCGGGTCGGGCGGCTGGCCGAGCCGACGCTGGCGCCCGGCGAGACGCTGGCCACGCTGGAGGATCCCGGCTTCGACCTCGACGGCGCCGCGGCGCGCGGGCTGCACGCCTCGCGCCTCGGCCAGCTCGCGCTGGAGCATCTGCTCGGGGTGCGCTGATGCCGCTGGTGGCGGGGGTGGACTCCTCCACGCAGAGCTGCAAGGTGGTGGTGCTCGACGCCGCCTCCGGGCGGCTGGTACGGCAGGGGCGTGCCGCTCACCCGGAGGGGACCTCGGTGGATCCGGCGGCCTGGTGGGAGGCCCTGGCCCTGGCCGTCGCCGAGGCGGGCGGGCTTGACGACGTGGCCGCCGTCGGGGTGGCCGGGCAGCAGCATGGAATGGTCTGCCTGGACGAGTCCGGAAATGTCGTGCGGGACGCGTTGTTGTGGAACGACACCCGCTCGGCCGGCGCCGCCCGCGATCTGGTCGGCGAGCTGGGCGGGGCCGCGGCCTGGGCGGGCGCGGTGGGGCTCGTGCCGCTGGCCTCGTTCACCGTTTCCAAGGTGCGGTGGCTGGCCGAGCACGAGCCGGACCATGCCCGGCGGACGGCCGCGGTGTGCCTGCCGCACGACTGGCTGACCTGGCGATTGCTGGGTGACGCGTCCCGGGCCGGTTCTCCGGTGGAGCGGCCCCACGCGCTCCCGCCGGAGCGGCTCACCTCCGATCGGGGGGACGCGTCGGGCACCGGGTACTGGTCGCCGTTCACCGGGTCGTACCGGTATGACCTGCTGGAGCTGGCCATGGGAAGCCGTCCGGCGTTGCCCCGGGTGCTGGGACCGGCCGAGGCGGCCGGGGAGGCGGGCGGCCTGCTGGTCGCGGCGGGGACCGGTGACAACATGGCCGCGGCCCTCGGCCTCGGGTTGCGCCCCGGTGACGTGGTCGTGTCGATCGGCACCTCGGGGACCGCGTTCGCCGTCGCCGACCGGCCCGGCGCGGACCCGGGCGGGGTGGTGGCGGGGTTCGCCGACGCCACGGGGCGCTTCCTGCCGCTGGTGTGCACGCTCAACGCCGCCCGCGTGCTGGAGGCCGCGGCCGCCATGCTCGGCACCGGCCTCGCGCGCCTGGACGCGCTGGCCCTCGCGGCTCCGGGCGGGGCCGATGGGCTGGTGCTGGTGCCGTACCTGGAGGGCGAGCGCACCCCGAACCTGCCCGGCGCCACCGGCTCCCTGCACGGCCTCACCCTGCGCACCGCCACGCCCGGGCACCTGGCCAGGGCCGCGGTCGAAGGGCTGCTCTGCCACCTGGCCGACGCGCTGGAGGCACTGCCGGTCCAGGGCGAACGCGTCCTGCTGATCGGCGGCGGAGCCGGCTCCCGCGCGGTGCGGGAGATCGCTCCGGCCGTGTTCGGCCGCCCGGTGGCGGTGCCCGCGCCCCAGGAGTACGTGGCCAGGGGCGCCGCCCGACAGGCCGCCTGGGCGCTGTCCGGCGCCCCCGACCCTCCGGACTGGCCCACGCCCGGGACCACCGAGCACGCGGCGGCCCCGCTACCGGCGATCCGCGACCGCTACCGGCACGCCCTCGGCCGCTAGCCGCTGGCGTGCGGGCCGCTCCCTGGTGGCCGGGCTTCGTCTTCGGGTACGGCAGGCGTCACGGCTGACCGCCTGCCGTACCCCGTGGAGCTTCTCACGCCCCACCGGCCTCCCGCACCCCTGGGGCCCCTATCCCCCACGGGCGGCCACGCGCGGCGAGAAGGCAGGGAACGGCCTGGACCGGAGTGGTACGGGCTGGTGGGCGCGCGGGCCGGACCTGTCCGCACCACGCCCGGCCCGCGCGGACCCATCAGAATGCCAGCCCCCGATCACGGCCCGCTGTGAGCCTTGTGTGGGCATTCGCCCCGCGAGTGACTACCATCGGCGGCTGTGAACGAGACGCGTCCTCGCGCGAGCCGGGCCCTGATGATCGCCGGAGTACTCCTTGGGGTGCTCCTGCTGGCGACGGCGGCCGTCCTGGCCCGGGGCGCGCTCGGTGGCGCCTCCCTGAACGCCGTCGGCTGGCCGGGCTCTCCCGGCCATCCAGGTGACCCCGGCCAGAAGACCGCCCACGCCGAGGCCACACCCTCGTCCACACCCCGCCCGTCCCGCGCGCACCCCACCCCCTCCCCGGCCCACACCCACCCACAGACCCCGGTGGTCGGCCACCCTCCGTCGCGCACCCCCATGGCCACCCGCGAGTCCCGCCGCCCCACCCTGGTGCCCCCGAGCCCGGCCGACACCGGCGCGAACTCCCCTTCCGACGTCACCCCCATCGGCCCCAGCGCCCAGACCACCGCCGCCCCGCCCCCCGTCACCCTCCCTCCCGCGGAACCCCACCCCTCGGCCGCCCCGACCCCCACCAAGACCAAACCCACCAAGCCCAGGCCCACCAAGACCCGCACCCCGGGCAAGAAGCCCGGCAACCAGCCCCGCAACCGCTGACACCCCCACAACCCCACCAACGACGGACCAGGACAGCACCTCACCTGACGCCGACCCGGCCCGACCCGACACAGCCCGGCCCAGCCCGGCGCGGCCTGGCGCGGCGCGGCGCGGCGCGGCACGACCCCGGCGCGGCGCTCCCCAGCCCGGCCCGGCACGGCCCTGCGTGGCGGTGCGTGGCGGTTCCGGGGGCAGGAGGGCCGGGGGTGGGGTCGCGAGTGGAGGGTGGCTCTGGGATGATGGCGGGCACTATGCCTGCCTCCCTGCCGTTCCGCCTGGTGCGTGCCGTGGCGTTCGCCGCGGTGTGTGCGGGGCTCGGCATGGGCGCGCATGTCGTGGCCGGCGCCACCGTGGCGCTTCCCGGCGCGGTGGCGGCCATCGCGTTGTCGCTGCTGGCGGCGTTGCCGCTGACGGGGCGGGAACGTTCGGCCGGTGGGATTCTGGCGCTGCTGGTCGTGGTGCAGGCCGTTCTGCACGTGATGTTCTCGATGCTGCACGACGCGGCGCCGGTGGCCGTCCAGGGCGGGCACGCGCACTCGGGGCTGGTGCCGGGGCTGGGCATGCTCGTGATGCACGGGTGGGCGATCGGCCTGACGGCGCTGTGGCTGTCGCGGGGCGAGGCCGCGCTGTGGGGACTGTTCCGCCGCGTGCTGGTGCGGCTCGGCCTTCTGCCGGCCGTACCCGTGACGGAAGGACCTTCCTCTCCGGTACGGCACGCGGAGCCCCCCACGCCCCGCTCCGCCCTCCTGGAACACACCCTCTCGGGCCGGGGCCCACCTCTCTTCCTCCCCGCCTGACCCTCCCGGACCCCTGGTCCGGAACCCCTTCGCCCCCGGGCACCCCTGACGTCGCCTCCGAGCCCGGCAACCGCTGTGGCCGGGCTGACGCGAGTCCGCGCCACGACCAACGGTGACGCGGGGTCCGCGCCACGACCAACGCGGAGGCCGTGGTGGCCCCGGCCGACGGGCCATGCCTCCATCGGCGACCGCCGGCTCACGACACGACCGGCCAGATGGCTCAACCCGCGGCAGTCGCGGGGCTCGAGCTCGCCTGGGCGTGCCGTGGGGGCGTGAGCCCCGCGCCGAGGGTCGCCCCGCCGCCGGTCCACCGGACCGCCGGGCTACCGGGCAGTGGGCTCGCCCAGGCCGCCGCGCTACCGGACCACCGGGCTACCGGACCACCGGGCTGCCAGGCCACCGGGGCGCCGGGCCACCGGGTTGCCGGGCCGCCGGGGCGCTGGGCCACCAGGCCACCGGGTTGCCGGGCCGCCAGGCCACCAGGCCACCGGGCTGCCGGGCTGCCGGGCTGCCGGGCTGCCGGGCTGCCGGGCTGCCGGGCTGAGGGTGTGTCCGGGCCGGGTCCGCTGCGGGCTGGCGTGGGTGTTGATTGCCCGAAATTTCTGGACTACTGGAAGAGAGACCTCATCATGCGTATCCGTCATGCCCTCCTGGCCGTCGTGGCCACCGCCGCGGTCGCCGCCTGCGGTGGGCAGCAGGCCACCTCAGCCGCCCCCGCCGGCAACGCGCCCACCGGCGCCGCCTCCAGCGCCGCCTCCAGTGCCGCCTCTGGCACGCCCACCGGTCCCGGCGGGGAGGCCACGCCCGGCACCGCGGGCCCGCTGACCATCACCGATCCCTGGATCAAGACCACGAAGAGCGGCATGACCGCCGCCTTCGGCACCATCGCCAATCCCTCCGCCGCCGCGATCACGATCGTCTCCGCCGCCTCCACCGGCGCACCCACGGTGGAGCTTCACGAGACGGTCGGCGAGGGCACGCAGATGACCATGCGGCCCAAGGAGGGCGGCTTCACGATCCCGGCGGGCGGGAAGCTGGAGCTCAAGCCCGGTGGCGACCACATCATGCTGATGGACGTCACCACCCCGGTGAAGCCGGGTTCGGAGGTGGGCTTCACGCTGACGTTCAAGGACGGCGGCACGATGACGTTCAAGGCCGTGGGCAAGGACTTCGCCGGTGCCAACGAGAAGTACCAGCCGGGCCATGAGTGACGGCGAGCGCCCTGCCGGGATCTCCCGCCGCCGCGTACTCGCCGGTGGGGCGGCGGCGGGTGGCCTGGTCGCGACGGGTGCGCTCGCCGGGGGTCTCCCGGCCGGCGCCCAGGCCGCCAACGGTTCCGGGCAGGGCGTCGACGGCGCGGCCGTGGAGCCGTTTCACGGGGCCCGGCAGGCGGGCGTCGCCACCACGCCCCAGGCCCACGCCGCGTTCGCCGGGCTCGATCTGCGCAAGGGCGTCGGCAGGGAGGCGCTCGGCAGGCTGATGCGGCTGCTCACCGACGACGCCCGGCGGCTCACCCAGGGCCGCGGCGCGCTGGCCGACACCGAGCCCGAACTGGCGGCGCTGCCCGCGCGGCTGACGGTGACGTTCGGGTTCGGGCCGGGGCTGTTCCGGGCGGCGGGCGTCAAGGGCGGGCCCGGTCAGTTGCCGAGGTTCTCCGTGGATCGGCTGGAGGACCGGTGGTCGGAGGGCGATCTGCTGCTGCAGATCTGCTGCGACGATCCGGTCACGCTGGCCCACGCGCTGCGCATGATCGTGAAGGACACCGCGTCGTTCACGAAGGTCAGGTGGGTGCAGCGCGGGTTCCGGCAGGCGGTGCAGCGGCCGGGGCTGACCCAGCGCAACCTCATGGGGCAGCTCGACGGGACGGTCAACCCCAAGCCGGGGACGCCGGAGTTCGAGCGGGCCGTGTGGATCGCGGACGGGCCGCTGGCCGGCGGCACCATGCTGGTCCTGCGCCGGATCCGGATGCTCATGGACTCCTGGGACGCCACGGACCGGGTGGCCAAGGAGTTCACGGTGGGGCGGCGGCTGGACAACGGCGCTCCGCTGAGCGGGCGGGCCGAGCACGACGAGGCCGACTTCGCCAAGGTCAACGCGATCGGCTTCCCGGTGATCTCGGAGTACGCGCACATCCGGCGGGCGCACACCCAGGACCCCGGGCTGCGGATGTTCCGCCGCGTGTACAACTACGACGAAGAGGACACCGGGCTGCTGTTCGCCGCCTACCAGGCGGACGTGGCGCGGCAGTTCACACCGGTGCAGCGCCGCCTAGCCAAGGCGGATCTGCTCAACGAGTGGACGACGCCGATCGGGTCCGCGGTCTTCTACATCCCGCCGGGCTGCGAGGAGTCCGGCTGGGTGGGCCAGGGCCTGCTGGGCTGAGGCAAGGGACCTGCGCGTGGGCCGGAAGAACGCGTGGGGCCGGAAGAATGGGGCGCCTCTCCGCGAGGGGCGCCCTATTCTTCCGGCATGGAGATCTGGATCAACCCCGCCTGCTCGAAGTGCCGGTCGGCGATCTCCCTGCTGGACGCCGAGCAGGCCGAGTACACCGTCCGCCGCTACCTGGACGACCCGCCCACCGAGGCGGAGATCCGCGAGGTGCTCTCCCGCCTCGGCCTGGAGCCCTGGGACATCACCCGCACCGGCGAGGACGCCGCCGGGGACATGGCCTCCTGGCCCCGCGATCCGGGCAGCCGCGACCGCTGGATCCGGGCGCTGGCCGAGCACCCGATCCTCATCCAGCGCCCCATCATCACCGCCGACGACGGCCACGCGGTGATCGGCCGGACGGAAGAGGCCGTCCGCTCCGTCCTCCCGCCACAATGATCACCGCCGCGAGAGCCGCCGCAATGATCACAGCCGTGAGGACCGGAGCGGTGATCGCAGCCGTGAGGACCGGAGCGGTGATCGCAACCCTGAGAGCTATTGGATCGGGACCTGCAGTTCCCGGAACCCGGCGATCTTGACGCTCAGCCCCGAGGCCCCGTCCGGCAGGGCGAACAGCCCCCAGAACTCCCGCTTCTGCCCCGGCGCGAACTTCTCGGTGCCCAGCCGGACCCCGGAGACGCCGCTGCACGCGCAGTACGATCCCGGGTCGTCACCGGTCTGGACCTCGATGCGGCCGGGCAGGTACCGGCGGCGGTCCGCCTGGTCGGTGAGGACGACGGAGCTGGCGGACTGGTACTTGTACGACTGCCAGTCCTGGCCGTCGTGCAGGTCGTTGTACCACGCCTCCGCCGTGCCCTCGTTGGCGATCGTGTAGGTGAGCAGGCCGAGCCCGCCCTGCAGCCGGCGCAGCCCGGTGACCTCCATGGCGATGGGCTGGCCGTCGGCCTTGGTGCTGCCCGTCAGGTCGTCGCCGGGGCCCACGGTGGAGACGACGTCCTGGGAGGGGGACGGCCGCGCGGCGGCCTGAGGCTTGGCGAAGGTCACCGTGACCCGCCGGTTGCGCCGCTTGCCCTCGTCGGTGTCGTTGCCGTACAGGGGGCGGCGGGAGCCGTACCCCTTGGTCTGGAAGGCGACGCCGTCGCGCTTCAGCAGCGGCGCGAGCGCGGCCTTCACGGCCTGGGCGCGACGCGCGGACAGCGGGTCGTTGATGGCGTCGTTGCCGGAGGAGTCGGCGTGGCCCTCGACCTTGACCTCGGTGGCGGGCGAGGCCTCGATGAGCTTGGCGGTACGCGCGAGCACCGCCTTGGCCCGCGAGGTGAGCACGGCCTTGTCCACGGCGAACAGCACGTCGGAGGACAGGTTCACGCGGAGGTCCTTGCCGTCGTCCGCGGTCTCCTCGGTCCTGTCGTTCGACTCCGACGGCAGAACGACGCGGTGGACGAGCGGGGTGACGGGCTCGGCGTCGGGGTCGGGGAAGTCGCCCTGCGGCGGGTCGTCGCTGACGGGGACGTTGAGCATGGGCGGGGCCAGCGGGGTGACGACGGTCGCGGTCTGCCCGTCGCCGCCGGGGGCGGGCATGACGGCGTAGAGGGAGATCGAGGCGCCCGGCTTGATGAAGTAGCCGATGCCGTCGCGCTTCTCGTCGGTGCAGAGGCAGGGGCTGCCCTCGGGCTTGTACGGCAGGATCCAGGTCCGGGCCCGCTCGTCGAGCACGCCGATGCCGGATGCCCACCTGATCGCGCCCAGCTTGCGGGTCTCGTCACCCATCTCGCCGGTCCAGGTGAGGTCCTTGTCCGCACCGGTGTTGGTGAGGCGGATCTGGACCACCAGGTGCTTGCCCTTGAGCCGGTTGAGGCCGACCACTTCGACCTTGAGGTCGGGGGTCATGGTGCTGCGGGTCTCGGCGAGGGCGGGGCGGTCGTCGCTCGTGGCGGAGGGTGTGGCCGCGGGCGTGGTCGCCGCCGGGGTGGTGGCGGGGGCCGCCTCGGGGGCCTTGGTGGGGGGCGCGGCCTGCTGCGGTTGGGGCAGCATCCCGCAGCCGGTGGCGGCCAGCGTCAGGACGGCGGCCAGGGCCAGGATCCGGTTAGACATGGCGGAGATTGTGCCATGACCGAAACACCCGACCATATTCAACTCAGGGCGTCGTCCACGGCGTCCGGTGACAGGACGTGGTCCAGGACCATCACCGCGCAGCCGGTGATGCCCGCCCCCGCGCCCATCCTGCTCGCCTCGATCCGCAACGTGCGGGTGGCGAGCGCGGTGGAGCGCCGGTAGACGACCTCGCGGATGCTGGACACCAGGGGGCCGAAGGTTTCGGCCACGTCGCCGCCCAGCACCACCACGGACGGGTTGAGGATGTTGACCGCGGAGGCCAGCACCTCGCCGATGCGCCGGCCCGCCTCGCGTACCGTCGCCATCGTCTGGGCGTCGCCGGCCCGCACGAGCGCGGTGACGTCCTCGATCGTCTTGACGTCCTTGCCCGCGGCGCGCAGGTCGCGCAGCAGCGCGGTGCCGCTGGCCACCGAGTCGACGCAGTCGATGTTGCCGCACCGGCACAGCACGCCGCCGCCGTCGCGTACCGGGATGTGGCCGATCTCCCCGGCCGCGCCGAGGGCGCCGCGCAGGATTTCGCCGCCGGAGATGATCCCGGCTCCGATCCGGGTGGAGATCTTCACGAACATGAGGTCGGTGACGTTCGCGTGGGCGCCGCGGTGCTCGCCGATGGCCAGGACGTTCACGTCGTTGTCGACCAGCACGGGCACGTCGAAGCGGGCCCTGATCAGCGGCGGGATGACCACGCCCGTCCAGGAGGCCATCACCCGGGCGCTCTCGGTGCGCCCCTGGGCGAACTCGACGGTCGCGGGCACGCCCATGCCCACGCCGCGCACCCGCGAGCGCGGGGTGTCGCCGAGCAGTTCGTCCCAGGTGTCCATGAGCAGCGGCAGCACGACGTCGGGCCCCTGCTCGACGTCGATGTGGAAGCGCCGTGCGGCCAGTTCCGCGCCGGACAGGTCACACACCGCCACCCGGGTACGGCTGGCGCCGAGCGCGGCCACCAGCACCACTCCGCCCCCGGCGTTGAACTCCAGCCTGACCGGCGGCCGCCCGCCGGTGGAGGGCGCGTCGGTGCGCTCCACCACGAGGCCGCGCTCGATCAGCTCGCCCACCCGCAGCTGCACGGCAGGCCGGGACAGGCCCGTGACCCGGCCGAGGTCCGCTCGCGTCACGGCCTCTCCGGTGCGGATGAGCCGCAGGAACTCGCCACTGGTGGCGAGGGGCGCGGCGGTACGTCGAGGCATCGGCTTAGTGAATCACACCTGCTTAAGTCATGAACAGTCCCGACTTTCTTATTTCAAATAGCAAAACTCGGGTTGTGCACGACCCAAACTCTGGCTAATGTCCGTTCTGTCCTTGCTTGGCTGATCATCGGAGCTCGTGTCGTGTCCCCCCTCTCGTCTCCCGCCGTCCACGCCGCCGATCTCGTCGTCTTCGGCGGGACCGGCGACCTGTCCATGCGCAAGCTGATCCCGGCGCTGTACCACAGCGACAGGGACGGCCGCCTGGCGCCAGAGACCCGCGTCATCGCCATGTCCCGGGGCGGGCTCACCGACGCCGACTTCCGCGGCAAGGTCGACGCCGAGGTACGCGACCAGGTCCCCGTCGACGACCCGGCCGTCTGGCAGCGTTTCCTGGGCCGCCTGCACCACGTGTCGGTGGACGTCGGCGGCCCTTCCGGCAACCCGGACAAGTCCGGCTGGGCCGAGCTGTCGAGGCAGCTCGCCGGCCACGAGCAGCGCGACCGTGTCTTCTACCTGGCCAGCCCGCCGATGACGTTCGGCCCGTTCTGCCGCGAACTGCACGAGGCCGGCCTGGTCACCCCGCAGTCGCGGGTGGTGCTGGAGAAACCGCTCGGCCGCGACCTGCCCAGCGCCCAGCGCATCAACGACGAGGTCGGCGCGATCTTCGACGAGCACCAGATCTTCCGCATCGACCACTACCTCGGCAAGGAGACCGTGCAGAACCTGCTCGTGCTCCGCTTCGCCAACGCCTTCCTGGAGCCGATCTGGAACTCCCTCTGGATCGACCACGTGCAGATCACCGTCGCCGAGACCGTCGGCACGCCCGGCCGCCGCGGCTACTACGACCAGGCGGGCGCGCTGCGCGACATGGTCCAGAACCACCTGCTGCAACTGCTCACGCTCACCGCGATGGAGCCCCCGGCGCGCAACGACCGCGAGGCCATCCGCGACGAGAAGGTGAAGGTGCTGCAGGCGCTGCGCCCCATCCAGGAGGGCAGCGAGGTCGACCGCTTCACCGTCCGCGGCCAGTACACCGCTGAGAGCGCGATGGTGGGCTACCTCGACGAGCCCGCCTCCACCCCGCCCACCGAGGACTCCAAGCGGGTCGAGACGTTCACCGCCATCCGCGCCGAGATCAAGAACTGGCGCTGGGCGGGCGTGCCGTTCTACCTGCGCACCGGCAAGCGCATGCCGCGCCGCGTCTCGGAGATCGTGGTGCAGTTCAAGGACGTGCCGCACTCCATCTACCCCGGCGGCTCGCCCAACCGCCTGGTGCTGCGCCTGCAGCCGGAAGAGGGCATCGAGCTGCACATCATGGCCAAGGAGCCGGGCGCCGGCGAGACCACGCTCAAGCCGGTGCCGCTGTCACTCAGCTTCGGCGAGACCTTCACCGCCCGCGTCCCCGAGGCCTACGAGCGCCTCCTGACCGACGTGCTGGCCGGCAACCCGACGCTGTTCATGCGCCGCGACGAGGTCGAGGCCGCCTGGCGCTGGATCGACCCGATCCTGGCGGCCTGGGAGGCCTCTCCCGAACCGCCGGAGCCCTACCCCGCGGGCACCGCCGGCCCCGCGGGCGCCCACGAACTGCTCGGCCGCAGCGGCCGGGCCTGGCACGAGGAGGCGTGATGACCAACCGGGAGATCCAGGAGATCACGGACCGGATCGCCGAGCGCAGCGCCGCCAGCCGTACCGCCTATCTGGCGCGCATCCGCCGCGACGGCGAGGCCGCCCGCGCCAAGGGCCCCGCCCGCGCGCACCTGGGCTGCGCGAACCTCGCGCACGGCTTCGCGGCCGCCCCCGCCGAGGACAAGCCCCTCCTCCGGGGTACGGCCAGGCCCGGCATCGCCATCGTCACCAGCTACAACGACATGCTCAGCGCCCACCAGCCGTACGAGACCTACCCGCCGGAGCTGAAGAAGGCGGTGCGCGCGGCCGGCGGCGTGGCGCAGGTGGCGGGCGGCGTGCCGGCCATGTGCGACGGCATCACCCAGGGCCGCGCCGGCATGGAGCTGTCGCTCTACAGCCGCGACGTGATCGCCATGTCCACGGCCATCGCGCTGTCGCACGACATGTTCGACGCGTCGCTGCTGCTGGGCGTCTGCGACAAGATCGTGCCGGGCCTGTTCATCGGCGCGCTGCACTTCGGGCACCTGCCGGCGATCTTCGTCCCGGCCGGTCCGATGAGCTCCGGGCTGCCGAACAAGGTCAAGGCCCGCACCCGGCAGCTGTTCGCCGAGGGCAAGGTCGGCCGCACGGAACTGCTGGAGGCCGAGGCCGCCTCCTACCACTCCCCCGGCACCTGCACCTTCTACGGCACCGCCAACTCCAACCAGGCGCTCATGGAGGTCATGGGCCTGCACCTGCCCGGCTCCACGTTCGTCAACCCGCACACCGAGCTGCGCCACGCCCTGACCGAGGCGGCCGGGCGCCGGGCCGTGGAGATCACCGCGCACGGCTCCGAGTACACCCCGATCGGCGAGCTCGTCGACGAGAAGTCGATCGTCAACGCCTGCGTGGCGCTGCTGGCCACCGGCGGCTCCACCAACCACACGCTGCACCTGGTGGCCATGGCCGCCGCCGCGGGCATCGTGCTGACCTGGGACGACCTGGCCTGCCTGTCGAAGGTCGTGCCGTCGCTGACCAAGATCTACCCCAACGGCCAGGCGGACGTGAACCACTTCCGCGACGCCGGCGGCATGCAGGTGCTCATCGGCGACCTGCTCGACCACGGGCTGCTGCACGGCGACGTGCTGACCGTGGCCGGGCGCGGGCTCGACCACTACCGCTCGGCGCCGTCGCTGAAGGACGGCGCGCTGGTCTGGGAGGAGCGCGCCGAGGGCAGCTCCGACCTCGACGTGCTGCGGCCGGTCGCGGCGCCGTTCGCGGCCGACGGCGGGATCCACATGGTCGAGGGCAACCTCGGCTGCGCCGTCAGCAAGGTGTCGGCGGTCAAGCCCGAGCACCTGGTCATCGAGGCGCCGGCCAAGGTCTTCGACGACCAGCTCGACCTGCTGGCCGCCTTCGAGGCCGGCGCGCTGGACGGGCAGGACTTCGTGGCGGTCATCCGTTACCAGGGGCCCTCGGCCAACGGCATGCCCGAGCTGCACAAGCTGACGCCGCCGCTGGCCGTACTGCTCGATCGGGGACAGAACGTGGCGATCGTCACCGACGGCCGGATGTCCGGCGCGTCGGGGAAGGTTCCGGCGGCCATCCACCTGTCGCCGGAGGCCGCCGACGGCGGCGCCATCGCGCTCGTGCGCGAGGGCGACGTCATCCGGCTCGACTCCGCCGCCGGGACCCTGGAGGTGCTGGCGGACCTGTCGGGACGCGAGCCGCAGGGGCGGGCGCTGAGCGACGCCGAGTGGGTGGGGACGGGACGTGAGCTGTTCGCCGCCTTCCGGCGGATGGCCGGGCCGGCCGAGTACGGGGCCGGGGTCTTCGGGGTGAGCGGGGCCGAGCAGCCCGAGCACGGGCCGGGCCTGGGCTTCGCCGCTCCGGCCGGGGCCGCGCACGCGGAGGCCACGCCGTCCCGGCTGAAGGTCATGGAAGAGCACGCCCGCCACGCCGCGGAGCACGCCGGTGGGTGAGCTGCCGTGGCTGGTCGCCGACGTCGGCGGCACCAATGCCAGGTTCGGGCTCGTCACCGCGCCGGGCGAGGCTCCCTCGCACGTCGCGGTGCTGGCCGGGGCCGATCACGCGAGCCTTCCGGATGCCGTAGCCGCCTATCTCGCGGACCACGCGGGCGGAGTGCGGCCGGGGGCGGCGTGCGTGGCGGTCGCGGGGCCGATCGGCGGTGACTCCTACCGGCTGACGAACCTGCCGTGGTCGGGGTCCGTGGGGGAACTGGGCGTGCCGTACGCGGTGCTGCTCAACGACTTCGAGGCGCTGGCCGTGTCCCTGCCCCACCTGGGCGCGGACGACCTGGTCGGGCTCGGCGGGCCGGCGCCGGGCGACGGGATCAAGGCGGTGCTCGGGCCGGGGACCGGGCTCGGGGTGGCCGGGCTGGTGCCGGGCGACCACGGCTGGATCCCGGTGCCGGGCGAGGGCGGCCACGTCAGCGTCCCGGTGCACGACGAGCGCGAGCAGGAGATCGTCGCCGCGCTGCGCGCGCAGGGGCTGCGGCACGTCGAGGCCGAGCACGTGCTGTCCGGCCCCGGGCTGGCGCGCCTGTACCGGGCGCTGGCGCTGGTCAACGGCGCCGCACCCGAGGACGGGCTGACCGCCTCGGAGATCGTCGCCCGCGCCGGTGACCCGCTGTGCGCCGAGACCGTGGACGTCTTCTGCGCCATGCTCGGCACGTTCGCCGGGAACGTCGCGCTCACCCTGGGCGCCAGGGGAGGCGTCTACATCGGCGGGGGCGTGCTCCCCCGTATCGTGGAGCGCGTGCGAGCCAGCGCCTTCCGCCGGCGGTTCGCCGCCAGTCCCAGCATGTCCGGGTACCTGTCGTCGATCGCCACCACGCTGATCGTCGCGCCGCAGCCGGCGCTGACGGGGGCGGCGGCCTGGCTGACCCAGCAGCTTTCGAGGAGAAGTGTCTATGAGCCTGCTTGATCTCGCCCCTGTCGTGCCCGTCGTGGTGATCGACGACGTGGAGACGGCCGTCCCGCTCGCGCGGGCGCTCGTCGCGGGCGGGCTTCCGGTCATCGAGGTGACCCTGCGCACGGCCGCCGCCCTGGAGTCGATCGCGCGCATCGCGGCGGAGGTTCCCGGCGCGGTGATCGGCGCCGGGACCATCCGGTCGGCGGCCGACATCGCGGCGGCCGTGGGGGCCGGGTCGACGTTCCTGGTCTCACCCGGTACGACCCCGGCGCTGGCCGAGGCGCTGCTGGGGTCCGGCGTGCCGTTCCTGCCGGGGGCGGCGACCGCTTCCGAGGTCATGGCGCTGGCGGAGCGGGGCATCAAGGAGCTCAAGTTCTTCCCGGCCGAGGCCGCCGGCGGCCTGCCGTACCTGAAGAGCCTGGCGGGACCGCTGCCGGACGTGCGGTTCTGCCCGACCGGCGGGATCAGGCCGGACACCGCCCCCGACTACCTGGCGCTCCCGAACGTGGGCTGCGTGGGCGGCACGTGGCTCACCCCCGCCGACGCCCTGGCCACGGGAGACTGGGCCAGGGTGGAGAAGCTCGCGGCCGAGGCGGCGGCGCTGCGTTCCTGAGGGATCAGCCGAGGCGGGCGAGGGCGGCGGAGATGGCCTGGGCGGCGCCTCTGACGGAGATGCCGAGGCGGGCCAGGGGAAGGGCGACCGCCGGTCCCGCCACCGAGATCGACATGGCCACCTTGCCCGCCGCGTCGAACACCGGCGCCGCCACGCAGGCCACCCCGTCGGCGAACTCCTCCTGGGCGTAGGCGACGCCGTAGTGGCGCACGCGGGCGAGTTCGCGGTCCAGGCCGGTCAGGCTGGTGATCGTGCGGCGGGTCAGACGCGGCGGGCTGCCCTGGTCGGCCAGCGTCTGGCGCAGCCCGGAGTCGTAGGCGAGCAGCGTCTTGCCGATGGCCGTGCAGTGCAGCGGCGCCCGGTCCACGCCGTCGGAGGGCGAGGGGACCCGGTTGTGGCCGTAGACCCGCTCGACGTACTCGGCTTCGAGGCCGGACAGCACGGCCAGGTTGACCGTCTGGCGGGTGGTCTCGTACAGGTACAGCAGGTACGGCAGGACGGCCCGCCTGGTCCCGGGGATGCGGCCCCGGGCGTCGCCGAGCCGGGCGAGCAGGTCGCCAACGAGGTAGTCGGTGCCGGCCCGTTTGGCCAGGGACCGCGAGCACAGGACCGCGAGGATCCGGTGGGCGGTCGACTTGGGCAGGCCGGTGTTCCTGCACAGTTGCGACAGGCTGATCGGCTGCGCCGCGGCGCTGAGCGAGAAGAGGATGTCGATCCCCTTCTCGAGGCTGCCCGGCTGGGCGGCCTCCGGTGCGCGCCGGTGCCGCACGATCGACTTCCCCGGCATGTCCACCATCCTCATCCTCGCCAAGGAGAAGGAAGGGCTTCCCCCGGGGTGCGATCCATGGTTTCGGGTTTACCCGAACCAGGGATCAGGCACACCGTCCTTGCTAACGATTGTGAAACCTTCTGACCTGGCCGTTTGACGGGGAATAGGTGGGGAAGGGCGTGATTTATCCCCCACCAGAGGGCTGGTGTCGCCCATGCCCATCCCGTTTCCCTTCCTTGGCCGTGACCTGGCGGTGGATCTCGGCACCGCCAACACCCTCGTCTACGTCCGAGACCGCGGCATCGTGCTCGACGAGCCGTCCGTCGTGGCGATCAACACCCGCACCGACAAGATCGTCGCCGTCGGCGGCGACGCCAAGCAGATGATCGGCCGAACCCCCGGCTACATCGTCGCCATCCGCCCGCTCAGAGACGGTGTGATCACCGACCTGGAGGTCGCCGAGCGCATGCTGCGCTCCTTCATTCAGAAGGTCCACCGCCGCCGCTACATCGTCCGCCCCCGCGTCGTGGTCGCCGTGCCCAGCGGCACCACCGGCGTCGAGCAACGCGCCGTCAAAGAGGCCTGTTACGAGGCCGGCGCCCGCCAGGTCTACCTCATCGAGGAGCCGATGGCCGCCGCGATAGGCGCCGGCCTGCCCGTGCACGAGCCGGCCGGCAGCATGGTCGTCGACGTGGGCGGCGGCACCACCGAGGTGGCCGTGATCTCGCTCGGCGGCATCGTCAGCTCCACCTCCATCCGGGTCGGCGGCGACGAGCTCGACCAGGCGATCATCGCCCACACCAAGAAGGAACACGGCCTCATGCTCGGCGAGCGCACCGCCGAGCAGCTCAAGATGAACATCGGCTCCGCCTACCCCGACGGGGATGAGCCGACGGCCGAGATCCGCGGCCGCGACCTGGTCAGCGGCCTGCCCAAGACCGTCCCGGTGAGCGCGGCGGAGATCCGCGCCGCGCTGGCCGAGCCGGTCAACGCCATCGTCGAAGCGGTCCAGGCCACGCTGGACGAGTGCCCGCCCGAGCTGTCGGGCGACCTGATGGACAGCGGCATCGCCCTCACCGGCGGCGGGGCGAAGCTGCTCGGACTCGACCGGCGGCTGTCGGAGGCCACCGGCATGCCGATCAAGCTGGTGGAGAACCCGCTGCAGTCGGTGGTGCTCGGCTCCGGCCGGTGCGTGGAGGAGTTCGGCCGCCTGAAGGACGTCTTCGTACCGGAGACCCGTCGCTGATCTGGAAGGAGGCGACCTGCGGATGCGCTCGGGGGCCGCCGGGGAGGAAGACGGATGAGACGGGGCCGGGGCGCGCTCGGCAGGAAACCGGGCCGGGGCCGGCTGGTGGTGGGCGTCCTCGTGCTGGCCGCGGCACTGCTCATCGCCGCCGACCGGGAAGCCGCGCTGCAACCGCTGCTCACCGCGGGCGCCGCGGTGGCGGGACCGGTCGAGAGGGCGGTCTCCGGCCTGGCCGCCGGCGGCTCCGACAGCCGCCGGATCCGGGCGCTGGAGCAGGAGAACGCCCGCCTGCGGGCCGAACTCTGGACCCGCCCCCACCGTCCCGACCCCGCCACGCCGGGACCGCGCTCCGTCGCGGCCCAGGTCATCGCGTACGGCGGGCGGCAAGGCCTGTCCGCCACCGTCACGATCGACGCCGGCACCACCTCCGGCGTCCGACCCGACCTGACCGTGCTCAACGGCGACGGCCTGGTGGGCAGGGTCGTCGCCGCCGGTCCTGGCACCGCCACCGTCCTGCTGGCCAGTGACGCCACCTCGGTCGTCGGCGCCCGCCTCCAGGGCGAGAAGCCGGGAGAGGTCGGCACCGTCACCGGCGGCGGCAAGCCCGGCGGCCTGCTGCGCCTGAGCCTGCTCGACGCCGAGGCCCCGGTCTCGGCGGGCCAGAAGGTGGTGACGTTCGGCTCGCGGCGGATGGTGCCCTTCGCCCCCGGAGTCCCGATCGGCACCATCGTCAGCGTCTCGCCTGCCACCGATCCCCTCACCCGTACCGCCCTGGTCCGTCCGGCGGCCCGCCTCACCGCCCTCGACGCGGTCGCCGTCGTGATCCCGCCGGGGAGCGCCCCGTGATGCCCGCGCGGGCCTGGGCGGCGCTCGCGCTCGCGCCGCTGATCCAGGTGGTGCTGGTCAACCGGCTGTCGCTGCCCGGCGGCGTCACCCCCGACCTGACCCTGCTGGCGGTGCTGGCCGTCGCCCGCCTGCGGGGGCCGGTCGCGGGCGCGGTGGCCGGGTTCGCGGCAGGCGCCGTGCTGGACCTGATCCCGCCGGCCGTCCACCCGGTGGGGCGCGACGCGCTGGCCCTGTGCCTGGCCGGGTACGTCGCCGGCCACCTGCTCAGGCTGCCGGCCGTCGCCGCCTTCCCGCTGGGCGTGCTGGCCGGGCTGCTGTTCACCGCGGGCGTCCACGCGGCGCTCGGCGACCCGCGCGCCGGGGGCCCGGCGCTCGTCCACGTCCTCCCCCTGGCCGCCGCGTACACGGTGGCCGCGAGCCCCCTGGTCTGGTTCCCGATGCGGTGGAAGGCGCCCGATGCGTTCCCGGCTGCTGGTCCTGCACGTGCTGATCGCCTCCTTGCTGCTCATCCTGCTCATCCGGCTGTGGGACGTGCAGGTGCGCCACGGCGACGACTACGCCAGGGCCGCGGCGGAAGATCACGTCAGGCAGGTGGTCGTGCCACAGGTCAGGGGCGGGATTCTCGATGATCGCGGCCGCCCGCTGGTGCGCAACCGCACCCGGCTGGCGGTCACGGTCGACCACGTGGCGCTGACCCGCCGCCGCGACGGCGGGCGCGCGGTGCTCGACCGGCTGGCCGCCGTGCTCGGCGTCCCGGCCGCGCGCCTGGCCGAGCGGGTCCGCCTGTGTACGGCCGGCGTCCGCCCCCCGTGCTGGCCCGGCTCGCCGTACCAGCCGATCCCCGTGGCGCGGGAGGTGAGCACGCGGGCGGCGCTGCAGATCGCCGAGCGGCCCGAGCTGTTCCCCGGCGTGAGCGCCGACCCCGTGCCGGTGCGCGAGCATCCGCGCGGCGAGCTCGCGGCGCACACGCTCGGCTACGTCGCGCCGTCGGGCGGCGGCGACCCGGCCAGCGGCATCGGCCTGTCCGGCCAGGAGGGTCTCGAGGCCCGCTACGACGCCGACCTGAGCGGACGGCCGGGCCGGCGCGAGGTGGTCGTGGACACCACCGGCCAGGTCGTCAGGACGCTCACCGAGACGCCGCCGGTGGCCGGGCACGACCTGGTGACCAGCATCGACGCCGAGGTGCAGGAGGTGGCCGAGCGGGCGCTGCGCCGGGCGGTGGAAGGGGCGCGCGGGCGGCGGCTGCCCGCGGACGCCGGTGCGGCGGTGGTCATGGACGTGCGGACGGGACGGGTGGTGGCGCTGGCCGCCCACCCGGGCTACGACCCTGACGTGTGGTCGGGCGGCATCTCCGGCCGCGCCTACCGTGAGCTGCGCGGCAGGCTGCAGCCCAAGGCGATCCAGGGCCAGTGGGCGCCCGGCTCCACCTGGAAGATCACCTCGGCCGCCGCGGCGGTGAAGGCCGGCTACGCGCTCGACGGGATCTATGGCTGCCCGGGGTCGTTCCGGGTGGGCGCCAGGTCGTTCAGGAACTTCCGCGGGATCCCGCTCGGCAGCATGCCGCTGAGCCGGGCGCTGACCGCCTCGTGCGACACGATCTTCTACCGGTTCGCCTACGAGATGTGGCTCAAGGACGGCGGTACGAAGCCGGTCAAACGGCCCAAGGATCCGATGCAGAAGATGGCCGCGGCCTTCGGGTTCGGCAAGCGCACCGGGATCGACCTGCCCGGCGAGGCGGCCGGGCGGCTGCCGACGCGGGCGTGGAAGCGCGCGTTCTGGGCGCAGACCAGGAAGCAGTCGTGCAAGGAGGCCAAGCGGGCCAGGTCCGCCTACGTCCGGGCGATCGCGAAGGAGAGCTGCCGCGACGGCCATCGGTGGTGGGCGGGCGACGCGGCCAACTTCTCCATCGGGCAGGGTGACGTGCTGGTGACGCCGTTGCAGCTGGCCAGGGCGTACGCGGCGCTGGCCAACGGCGGCAAGCTGTTCACGCCGCGCGTGGGCAAGGCGGTCGTGCGGGCCGACGGCAGCGTGGTGCGGCGGATCAAGCCGAAGGTGGCCGGGCGGCTGCCGGTGCCGGGAAAGGTGCTCGCCTACATCCGCGAGGCGCTGGCCGAGGTGCCCAAGAGCGGGACGGCGGCCGGCGCGTTCGCCGGGTTCCCGCTGGACCGGCTGGCCGTGGCCGGCAAGACGGGTACGGCGGAGGCGTACGGCAAGAAGGACACCTCCTGGTTCGCCTCCTTCGCCCCGGCCGGCAAACCGCGCTACGCCGTGGTGGTCGTGGTCTCGCAGGGCGGGACGGGTGCCTCGACGGCGGCGCCGGCCGTACGGGAGATCTGGTCGGGCATGTACGGGCTGGAGGGCGGGAAGGCGGCCCTGCGGTGAGGGCGGGGCGTCCCGACTGGGTGCTGGCCGTGGCGGCGGTGGCGCTGTGCGGGCTGGGCGCGGTGCTGGTGTGGTCGGCCACCGAGCCCCGGTTGCTGGACGCGGGGCAGGATCCGCTCACCTATCTCAAGCGGCAGCTCGTCAACATCGCCGTCGGGGTTACGGTCATGGTCGCGCTTTCCGCGACGAGTCACCGGGTGCTGCGGGCGTACACGCCGTGGGCCTATCTGGGCGCCGTGCTCAGCCTGGCGGCGGTGCTGACACCGCTGGGCCGTACCGTGAACGGGGCGCAGGCGTGGCTGGGTCTCGGGCCCCTGCAGGTGCAGCCGTCGGAGCCGGCGAAGCTGGCGCTCGTGCTGGCGCTGGCCACCGTGCTCGCCGAGCGGGACGACGGCGAGCGGCGGCCGCGCCGGACCCAGGTGGGGCCGGCACTGGCCCTGGCCGCGCCGCCCGCCGCGCTCATCCTGCTGCAGCCCGACATGGGCACGTTCCTGATCCTGGCCGCGGTGGTGCTGGGCGCGCTGTTCGCGGCCGGGGTGGCGCTGCGGTGGCTGCTGGCGCTGAGCGGGTCGGCCGTCGCGGCGGGGGCCGCCGCCTGGTTCCTGGGACTGCTCCAGCCGCACCAGGTGAGCCGCCTCATCGCCTTCGCCGAGCCGGGGGCCGACCCGCTCGGCGCCGGCTACACCGCCAAGGAGGCGCTGGTCACGGTCGGCTCGGGCGGCGCGTTCGGGCGCGGGTTGTTCAACGGCGACCAGACGGCCGGTCGGTTCGTACCCGAGCAGCACACCGACTTCGTCTTCACCGTGGCCGGCGAGGAACTCGGCTTCCTGGGCTCGGCGCTGATCGTGGCCCTGCTGGCGGTGGTGCTGTGGCGCGGGCTGCGGATCGCGGGCCGCACGGGCTCGTTCGGCTGCGTCGCCGCGGCGGCGGTGGTGTGCTGGCTGGCGCTCCAGACGTTCGTGAACATCGGCATGGCGCTCGGGCTGGCCCCCGTGATCGGCGTCCCGCTCCCCTTGGTCTCGTACGGCGGGTCGGCCACCGTGGCCGCCTTGGCCGCGATCGGCGTCCTGCAGTCGATCCACCGGGGTCATCCACCCAAGGGCCACTGACCTGCGGTTTTCCCTGCCGGAACACAACCTGGCCATTCGCGCTCGGCGTTCCATCGACCGAAACGGATGATTGCCTCATTGATGCTGTGGAGTTCCCATCAATGTCATGAGCACCACAAGCCGGGCCATCGCCGACTGGATGCGGCTTCGGGACCTCACCACCGTCTTCGGCGGCCCGGCAGCCGACGGTGCCTTCCCCGGCGACGTCCGCCGCATCCGCGGCCTCCAGGAGGCCGTCGTGGTCGCGATGGCCGACGGGTACGCCTCCGTCACCGGCCGGCCCGCCCTCGTCAACCTCGGGTGCGCGGCCCACGGGGCGGGCGCCGTGCTCGGGGCCGCCGCCAACCGCACCCCGCTCATCGTCACGACCGGGCCGGGGCGGACCGGCGAAGGCGGCGAACCCGTCCGGCCCGCCGTCAAGTGGTCCTGCGCGCCCGCGCCGCGCGACGTGCCCGCCGCGCTGGAGTGGGCCTACCACGTCGCCCTCACCCCGCCGCGTGGCCCCGTGTTCCTGTCACTGCCCGCCGGCCTGGCCGCGACCGAGGCGGACCCGGCGCCCGCGGTCCGCCCCCTGGCCGCCGCGGCCGCCCCTGACCCGATCGCGCTGGCCGTACTGGCCGAGCGGCTCGACCGCGCACGCTCGCCCGTGCTCGTCGTCGGCGCCGACGTGGACGCTTCGGGCGGCTGGGCGGCCGCGGTCGAACTCGCCGAGCGCTGCGCCCTGCCCGTCTGGGAGGCCTCGCAGTCCGGCCGCGTGTCCTTCCCGCAGTCCCATCCGCACTACCGAGGCGCCCTGCTCCCGGACGCCGAGCCGGCCGCCCGCCAGCTCGCCGCCCACGACCTGGTCCTCGCCGCCGGCGTGCCGCCGCCGGAGGGCGTCGCCGCCGTCCTGCTCACCTCCGACCCGTCCTGCGCCGCCTTCGGCGACGTCATCGTGGGCGACGTACGGCAGGCGCTGACCGCCCTGGCCGACCTCACCAAGCTCAGGCAGGAGCCCCTGCCCGGAACGTGGCCGGCGCCCTCCCCCGCGCCGCGCGGCAGCCGTCCGATGAGTCTCGTCACCGCGCTGGCCGCGCTGGCCGAGGGCGCGCCCCCCGACACGATCTGGGTCAGCGAGTCCCCGCCCAGCCGCCCCGTCTTCCACGACCAGATCAGGATCGACCGGCCCGGCTCGTTCCTGTGCGCGGCGGGCGGCGGAGCCGGGCACGGGCTGCCCGCCGCCATCGGCGCCCAGCTCGGCGAACCGTCCCGCCCGGTCGTGGCCGTCGTCGGCGACGGGTCGCTGCAGCACGCCGTCGCCGCCCTGTGGAGCGCCGCCGCGTACCGGGTGCCGCTGACGGTCGTGGTCCTCACCGACGGCGCGCGGGCGATGCTGCGCTGGCTGTCGCGCCTCGACGGCGCCGGCCCCGGCGCCGACCTCTGCGCCATCGCCAAGGGGTACGGCGTCGCCGCCAGCCACGTCGAGTCCGGCGAGGCGCTGGCCGCCGCGCTGCGCGTCGCGACCGCCTCCGACCTGCCCATGCTCGTCGAGGTCCCCGTGAACGGGCCTTAGCGTGGGCGCGCCCAGGCCCGCGTGCACCGCCGCGCACCCTATTGAGCGGCGGGCACGACGGGAGGCCCGGCGGTGTCCCGGTCAACGTGGTTCGTGTCCGAGGCGCGCTTCCATGCCCGCGGGCGCCGCCGGCGCCTCGCCCTCCGTCTTCGGGGAAGGGGGTGATCGCATGAAGACCGGCTCCGGCGTCAGCTGGGTCCGCTAGTCCACGCACCCTCCGGAGGGCCCCCGTACCGTGGTGGCGCCGATCCCCGGGGCGGGAGCCGTACCCTTCCCGCCGCGGCCGGACCCTCCGGAGCCTCAGAGCCCCGACCTGCGATGAAACCCAGTGCGACGCCTGATCGTCTCTCAACCGTTAGAGTCTTGGGAGAAAAGGCATGCCGGGCGGAGGATCGGTCGGTTTGAGACGGCGGGATGACGACGGTGAGAGGGCGGCGAGGGTGGGAAAGCGCGGTCCGCTGACCCCCGACGACCCGTCCGAGATCGGCCCGTATGAGCTGGTCAAGCGCCTCGGCTCGGGCGGTATGGGCACCGTCTACCTGGCCAAGGGCGCCGACGGGTCCAAGGTGGCGCTGAAGGCGATCCGCCGCGACTTCGCCGCCGACCCGGTCTACCGGGCGCGCTTTCACGAAGAGGTGTCCAACGCGCGCAAGGTCGCCTCGTTCTGCACCGCGCGCGTACTCGACCACGGCGAGCACGACGGCCTGCTCTACCTCGTCACCGAGTACATCGACGGTGTCTCCCTGGAGGACCACCTCATCGAGCACGGCGCGCTGGAGCCGTCGGTGCTGCACGCGGCCGCGGTGGGCGTGGCGGCGGCGCTGACCGCCATCCACGCCGTCGGCCTGGTCCACCGGGATCTGAAGCCCGCCAACGTCATGCTCACCCTCGCCGGGCCGCGCGTGATCGACTTCGGATTGGCCCGTTCCACGCACGTCAACTCCCGCCACACCAACGCCGGCATGGTCATGGGCACACCGGGGTGGATCGCGCCCGAGCAGGTCTTCGAGGGGCGTACCAGCCCGGCGGGCGACGTGTTCGCGTGGGGTTCGCTCATCGCGTACGCGGGGCTGGGCGGGCACCCCTTCGGCGAGGGCGACGCCTACGTCATGGCCGCCCGCGCCAGGACCGCCCCGCCCGACCTGCGGGGACTGCCCGCGCCGCTGGACCGGCTGGTGGCGGCGGCCATCCACCCCGACCCGGCGCGGCGGCCGGCGTCGCGGCAGTTGCTGCTGGAGCTCGTGGGCGCGGCCGACGAGCCCGCCGCCCAGCTGGCCGCCACCCGCCACCTGACCAGCATGTGGGACCCGGCGGTGGCCCAGAACCCCCCGGGCCGCCCGGCCCCCTTCACCCCGCCCCCGGCCCCCCACCCCGGCTCCGCGGCCCAGCCCCCACGCCCCGGCACCCCGAGCCAGCCTCCGCACCCCGGCCCTCCCCCACAGCCGGGTCCCCCGATCACCGGCGCCCCCAGCCCCGCGGGCCCCGGCCGCGCCGCCCCCGGTTCCGGCGGGCCCGGTCCGGCCTCCGGCGGGCCGGGCCACGGGGTTCCGAGCCCCGGTCGGCACGGCTCCGAGGCGCCCGGCCACGGCGCTCCCGGGCACGGCGTACCCGGTCCGGGTGGGCCCGGCAGGCAGGTTCCCGGGCACTCGACCACGGGTCAGGGGCCGTTGCCTGGACCGGCGGGTCCCGGGCCGCGCCCCGCTCCGCACGACCCGCGTCCCGGGCATGACCCGCGCACCGGGCCGCCTGTGCGTGATCCCCGGCGCTCCGGGCCCGGGGTGACCGGGCCGGTGCCGCTCGCCCAGCACTCCACGACCGGGCAAGGGCCGCTGCCCCGGCCGTCCGCCACCGGTCAGGGACCGCTGCCGCCGCGTGGTTTCGGCGTGCCTCAGCGATCGGCGCGGCGCGGGTTGTCGGGCTGCCTCATCGCCGCGGTGATCGTGCTGGTGGTGATCGTGCTGTTCATCTCGCTGATGGCATGGATGTTCCGCGGCCCGTCGGCGGCGGGTGAGGGCGCGCCGGTCCAGGACGGCAAGCTGAAGTTCACCGTGACCGCCACCAAGTGCCCCAAACCCGCCAAGACCGCTGAGCGCCGTCAGTGCCGCCTGTCCGTACGGGTGTCCAACATCGGCCAGGAGGCCAGGGTGCTCTACCCGGGCCAGCAGAAGCTGATCGACCAGGACGACGTCCTCCACGGCGCCGCCAGGCTCCTGGACAAGGCGGGCAAGGAGATCACCCCCATCCGCATCGAACCCGGCCAGTCGTTCACCGGAGCCCTGGAGTTCGACCTGCCCAAGACCGCCAGCGCGGAGAGCGTCCAACTGCACGACTCCGGCCTGAGCCGCGGCATACGCGTCGAACTCGGCTAGCTCACCACCAGTCGCACCGCCTGAACGGCACGTACGCCGCCGGCGGATACCCGGACCGCCACCGCGGCTCCGGCATCGGGTCGAACCCCCTCCCGTAGACCGTCGAAGACCTTCCCCGCAGGGTCAGCGGGCGGCTCCGGAGCTCCAGGCCCAGGCGGCGATCCCGACCCGGTTGGCGGCGCCGACCTTGCGCTGGATGTTGGCCAGGTGGGTCTTGACGGTGCCCGGGCTGATGAACAGCCGGGTGGCGATGTCGGCGTTGGTCCTGCCGTGCGCCACCAGAACGGCGATCTCGCGTTCGCGGTCGGTGAGCGGGTCGGGCGGCGGCGCCTGGCCGGGTTCGGCGCGCAGGTGGCGCAGCAGCCGCACGGTGACCTGCGGGCTGATCAGCGTGTCTCCCGCCATCGCCGCCCGGACGGCCTCGATGAGCAGGGTCGGGCCGGAACGCTTGAGCAGGAAGCCCGCGGCACCGTCGCGCAGGGCGGTGTGGACGTAGTCGTCGAGGTCGAACGTGGTCACCACGATCACCCGCGTCTCCTGCGCGAGCCGCCGGGTGACCTCCAGGCCGTCGAGGCCGGGCATGCGGATGTCGGCCAGGACGACGTCGGGTTTGAGGTGCCTAGCCAGTTCGACCGCCTTGGTGCCGTCGGCCGCCTCGCCCACGACGGTCATGTCGGGCTGGGAGTCGAGGATGAGCCGGAAGCCGATCCTGACGTCGTCCTGGTCGTCGGCTATCACGATCCGTGTGGTCATCTTCCCCGCTTCCGTGGGACGGCGGCGCCGTACCGTGTCATGCCGGGATCTCCGCCGTGAGCAGCCAGCCGCCGGCGTGCGGGCCCGCTTCCAGCGAGCCGCCGGCGGCGGCGAGCAGTTCCGACAGGCCCGCGAGGCCGAAGCCGCCCTTCCTGGACAGGCCGATGCTCCTTCTGCCGTCGGTACGGCCCGCCGCCCCGTCGTCCTGAACCCGGACCTCCAGCCGGAGCCGGCCGGCCCGCACGCTCACCTCCACGGCGCCCGCCCGCGGCGCGTGGCGGCGGACGTTGGTCAGCGCCTCGCTCACCACCCGGTACGCGGTGGCCGACGCCTCACGCGAGACCCCCTCGGCCGCGACGTCGAAGCTCACCCGCACCGACGGCGGGAATCCCTCGGCCAGTTCCTCCACCCGTTCGAGCCCGGGGGTCGGCGCCCGGTCCGGGTCGTTGAGCATGTGGACGGTGCGGTCGAGGGAGGCGAGCGCGCGCCGGCCGCCGTCCTCGATCCGCCGCAGGGCGTCGGCCACCTGCTCGGGCAGCCCGGGTGTGAATCCGGCCGCCTGCGCCTGCACCAGCATGCCGCTGACGTCGTGGGCGACGAAGTCGTGCAGGTCGCGCGCGAGCGCCAGCCGCTGATCCTGTACGGCAGCCGCCACCGCCCGCCCCCGCGCCTGGTCCAGCCAGCGCAGGTAGAGACCTGCCCCGCCCGCGGCGACCGCGGGCAGCGCCCAGGCCGCGCACGCGGTGAGCATCAGCAGGGGCGGACCGTTCCACACCTGCCTGAGCAGCACCAGCGCCACCGCCAGGCCGGGCACGAGGGCGGCGGCCGGGCGGCGGCGCGCGGCCAGGAGCGTCAGCACCAGCAGCGCGGGCACCTCGGCGAACAACCACCAGATCCCGGCCCGCGCACCGCCTCCCGCCATCACGGTGGCAGCGGTGACCAGCAGGGAGACGCCCCCGGCCACCGGGGCCGCGACCTCGGGCGTCAGAGACGCGAAGCCGGTCGCCCGGCGCGGGAGGAGTGCCGTCGCCGCCGCCAGGACGGCGGCGACGGCCGCGAACACGTCCATGGGTTCGAGGGTAGAGGGGCGGCGGAGCGGCGCCATCCGCCGAACGGCGGAGGCGGGGCCGGTGCGCGGGCCGCCGGATCCGGCGAACGGCAGATGTGCGGCGGCCGCTCCCGCCGCGAGGCTTGGGTCATGAACACGACGAAGGTTGCGGCAACCGCCCGCTGGCCCCGCCGGGCGACGTGGGGAGCGGCCGCGTGGTCGCTGGTGTACGGCGGTCTGGGGCTTTTCTGGGCGTACGGCGGAGCCGGCTTCCCCTTCGGCGAAGGCGACGTCCCCGACGCCCGCGCCGAATCCTTCCTGGGCGCGGCCACCGCCGCCGGAACCGCCCCGGTCATCGCCGGACTCGGCCTCGCGGGCGCTCTCCTGGCGGTGGCCATGACGCGCGACTGGAGCGGCCCGGCGCGGCGCTGGAGCGGGGCGGCCAGGATCGCCCTGCTGGTTCCCGCGTGGGCGATGGCGTTCCTGCTGGTGGTGCTGGTGCCGGATGCCCGGATCATGACGGCGGTCGGGTACGCGCCGATCTTCCTGGTGGGTCTGCCGTTCGGCTGGCCGGACGCCGACTACTTCGAGCTGGCCTTCCCCTGGCCGGTGGTGAACATGCTGATCTGCCTGGCCGGCGGCCTGCTGTGGGCGGGGGCGGCGCTGGCGGCCACCCGCCGCGGCGCGGGAGCGTGTCAGAGCTGCGGCCGCGCGGACGCGGCTTCGGCGCGCTCCCGCGCCGCCCGCTGGAGCACGCCCGCGGGCGCGGCGCGCTGGGGCAGGTGGGCCGCGTACACGGCCTTCGCCGTCCCGCTGTTCTACTCGGTCGTGCGCTGGGCGTGGGCGCTGAAGATCCCGCTGCTGTTCTCGGAGGAGGGGATCAGGTGGCTGCACGAGACCGGGATGGCGTGGGCGGGCGCGGGGCTGGCCACGTTCGGCGCGGTGGGCGGCGTGCTGACGCTCGGCCTGGTCCGCCCGTGGGGCGAGATCTGGCCGCGCTGGGTGCCGGTGCTCGCCGGCCGGCTGGTGCCGCGCAAGCTGCCGCTGGGCGCGGCCGCGGCGGTGACGGCGATCCTGGCCTCGGCCGGGGCGGTGGCGATCAGGGTCACCGACTGGACGGACCCGGCCTCGTGGCTGGTGAGCCCGATGGCGTACTGGCCCATCTGGGCCGCGGCGCTCGGCCTGGCCACCCTGGCCTTCTACTACCGCACCCGCCCGGCCTGCGCGCGCTGCGGCCTCGGCGCCCGGTGACGCCCTCCCGGGAAGCGCCCCGTGAAGCCCCCCGGGGAAGCGCCCCGTGAAGCGCCCTGTGAAGCCCTCCCGGGAAGGGGGCTCGCTACGCCCGCGCGAGGAGGGCGGTCTCGGTCAGCGGGGACTCGTGGGTGCCCTCCACCGTGCAGGCGTGGGCGCCGGTCAGCGAACCCAGCCGGACCGCCGTCTCGAGGTCGTGGCCGCGCAGCCGGCCGTACAGGAAGCCGGAGACGAAGGCGTCTCCCGCGCCGTTGGTGTCGACGACGGGGCCCGGCGGCGGGGCGGCGGGGAAGGCGCGCGGGCCGGTGCCGCGCTCCAGGACGAGGCAGCCGTCGGCGCCGAGGGTGCACACGACCGTGTGGGCGCGGCCCTTGCCGAGGATGCGGCGCATCGCGGCCGGCGGGTCGGGCAGGGCGGCGGCCGAGAGGAAGACGAGGTCGGCCTGGTAGGCGAAGTCCTCGTGGTAGGGGTTGACGCCGTCCCAGTCGTGCAGGTCGGTCGAGGTGGGCACGCCGGGCAGGCCGGCGAAGACCTTCCGGCTGAAGTCGGTGATCGACAGGTGGGCGTGGCGGGGGCGCGGGCCGGAGTACAGCGACGGGGGCAGCGTCTCGCCGGGCGTGGCGCGGGGGTCGAACAGCGAGGTGCGGCGGCCGTCGGGGCCGACGAGCAGGACGCTGCGGCGGGTGCCGGCCACGGCGGTGCCGAACGCGCAGTCGACGCCGCCCATCGCGCGGCGCACCAGCGCGCCCTGCGGGTCGTCGCCGATCAGGTCGGCGAACCTGGTGCGCAGGCCGAGCGCCGCGCAGCCGAGCGCCACGCCGGCGCCGGTGTTGCCGATCCGGTCGATCACGGGCGGGACGGTATAGGTGTCGGCGTACGGCAGGGGCAGGCCGGGCACGTAGACGGTGGTGTCGACGCCGGCCCCGCCGATCACGAGGACGTCGTGGGTCACCGGTTCACCAGCGGGCCCGACCCGGTGGAGCCGCGGACGACGAGCTCCGGCTGGAAGATCAGCTCGACGTGCCGGGCGGGCGCGCCGTTCACCTCCTCCAGGAGCGTCTGCACCGCGGCCGAGGCCATCGCGCCGATGGGCTTGCGGACGGTGGTGAGCGGCGGGTCGGTGAACGCGATCAGCGGCGAGTCGTCGAAGCCCACCACGGACACCTCGCCGGGCACCGACAGGCCGCGCTCGCGGCAGGCGCGGATCGAGCCGAGCGCCATGAGGTCGCTGGCGCACACGATGCCGGTGCAGCCGCGTTCGAGGAGCTGGGCGGCGGCGGCCTGACCGCCTTCGACGGAGAACAGCGAGTGGGCGATGAGGCCGTCCACCTCGGTGGCGCCGAGCAGTTGCGCCATCGCCTGCCGGTAGCCGTCGATCTTGCGGATGACCGGAACGAAGCGGCGCGGGCCGAGCGCGAGGCCGATACGCTCGTGCCCGAGGTCCACGAGGTGCTGGACGGCCAGCCGCGCCGCCAGCCGGTCGTCAGGGGAGATGAACGGCGCGTCGATGTGCTCGCTGTAGCCGTCGACCAGCACGATCGGCAGCCCGCGGTCGGTCAGGCGGGTGTAGCGGTCCATGCGCGCGGTGGTGTCGGCGTGCAGGCCGGAGACGAACACGATCCCGTTGACGCCGCGGTCGACGAGCAGCTCGGTGAACTCGTCCTCGGGGGCGCCGCCCGGCATCTGGGTGCACAGCACGGGCGTGTAGCCGTGCTGGGTGAGCGCCTTCTCGATGGCCTGCGCGAACGCGGGGAAGATCGGGTTGTCGAGCTCGGGTGTGACCAGCCCGACCAGGCCGTTGCTGCGCTGGCGCAGGCGGGGCGGGCGCTCGTACCCCATGAGGTCGAGCGCGGTCATGACGGCCTGGCGGGTGGCCGCGGAGACGCCGGGCTTGCCGTTGAGCACCCTGCTCACGGTGGCCTCGCTCACCCCCGCCTGGGCTGCGATGTCGGCGAGGCGGGCGTGTCCGTTCATGGGCGCTACTTTACTTTCCACCACACGGCGGAATCGGGAGCGCCGGGCGTGGCGGCCGACGACAGCACGGGCTCGCCCTCCAGGGCGAAGCCGACGGGTTCCGCGGTGAGGTTGACGGCGCAGACGAGGTCGCCGCGGGCGAACATCAGCGTGCCTTCCGGCGAATCGAGCCAGCGCAGCTCACCGGTGATCTCGCGGCGCAGCCGCAGCGCGTCGCGGTAGAGCTCCAGGGTGGAGCCGGGCACGCCTTCCTGCGCCTCGACGCTGAGCTGGGACCAGCTCGCCGGGATCGGCAGCCACGGCAGTTCCCAGCCGAGCTCGCGGGTCCAGGGCAGCGGTACGCGGCAGCCGTCGCGCCCGCTTTCGGGGTCGCGCAGCCGCTGCGGGTCCTGCCGGACCTCCTCCGGCAGGTCGAGCACCTCGGGCAGTCCCAGTTCCTCGCCCTGGTAGACGTAGGCGGAGCCGGGCAGCGCCAGCGTGAGCAGGATCGCGGCGCGGGCGCGGTCGAGGCTGCCGTAGCGGGTGACGTGCCGCTTGACGTCGTGGTTGGACAGCACCCAGGTGGACGGCGCGCCCACGGAGGCGGCGCTGGCCAGGGAGGCGTCGATGGCCTCGCGCAGGCGGGGCGCGTCCCAGGGGGTGCTCAGGTAGTGGAAGTTGAAGGCCTGGTGGAGCTCGTCGGGGCGGACGTAGCGGGCCAGCCGCTCGGGTGTGGGCGCCCACGCCTCGGCGACGCCGATGCGCTCGCCGGGGTAGGAGTCGAGGATGTGCCGGAAGTGGCGGTGGATGTCGTGGACGCCCTCGTTGTCGAAGTACGGGACGACGTCGGAGCCGATCATCCGGATCTGGTCGCTGTGCCCGATGTCGGGGAGGTCGTGCGGTTTGACCATGCCGTGGGCGACGTCGATGCGGAAGCCGTCCACGCCGAGGTCGAGCCAGAAGCGCAGGATCGAGTCGAACTCGGCGCGCACCTCGGGGTTGTCCCAGTTGAGGTCGGGCTGTTCCTTGTCGAATAGGTGCAGGTACCACTGGCCGTCCTCGACCTGCGTCCAGGCCGGGCCGCCGAAGATGGACTCCCAGTCGTTGGGCCGGTCGCGGAAGATGTAGCGCTCGCGATGCCGACCGAGCAGCGCCTCCCGGAACCACGGATGGGCCGAGGAGGTGTGGTTCGGCACGATGTCCACGATGACCCGCAGCCCGAAACCGTGCGCCTCGTCGATGAGCGCCTTGGCGTCGGCCAGCGTGCCGAACAGCGGGTCGACGTCGCGGTAATCGGCCACGTCGTAGCCGAAGTCGGCCATGGGCGAGGTGAAGAAGGGGGTGAGCCAGACGGCGTCGACACCCAGGCCCTTCAGGTACGGCAGGCGGTCGCGCACACCGATCAGGTCGCCGACGCCGTCGCCGTTCCCGTCGGCGAAGCTGCGGACGTACACCTGGTAAATGACGGCGTCGCGCCACCAGTCGGTCATCAAGAACCCCCAATAGTCCCGTACATGAAATCTCTTGCCGCAAGTTTACGCAAGCATTTCCATGCACCACTAACCCCTGATATTTCGCCACACTTACCCCTAAAGTGGGATAAAACCCCCTATGTGACGTGGCTCACGACCGAAAGCTTGGCTGAGGCACAAGACAGAAGTCAGGCGGAGTGTCAACCCCTCCACGCCCGATCCATAGAGATTTTTTATGGCAAGGGTGGACATCAGGCTGTAACCGCGATGTACTACCTCATCAATCACAGCGGAACCTGGCTGCAAGGTGCTGCCCATGAGCTCGGTCGTTCTCGACAAAGTGACCAAGGTGTACCCGGGTGACCACCTGGCGGTCGATCGCATGAGCTTGAAGGCGGAGGACGGCGAGTTCCTGGTCCTGCTGGGCCCCTCCGGCTGCGGGAAGTCCACCCTGCTGCGCATGATCGCCGGGCTGGAGGAGATCACCGAGGGCGACCTGTGGCTCGACGGCAAGCTCGCCAACCACCTGGCCCCCCGCGACCGCGACGTGGCCATGGTCTTCCAGAGCGGCGCCCTGTACCCCCACCGCTCGGTGCGCGGCAACATCGCCTTCCCGCTGGAGATCGCCAAGGCCGACCCCGCGCTGGTCAAGGAACGCGTGCTGGAGCTGTCCAAGGCGCTGCACATCGACGAGACGCTCGACCGCCGCCCCGGCACCCTGTCCGGCGGCCAGCGCCAGCGCGTCGCCATGGGCCGCGCCATCGTCCGCCAGCCCAAGATCTTCCTGATGGACGAGCCGCTGTCCAACCTCGACGCCGGCATGCGCACCGAACTGCGCATGGAGATCTCCGCCCTGGTCAGGTCGCTCGGCGTCACCACGATCTACGTCACCCACGACCAGGTCGAGGCGCTCACGCTGGCCGACCGGATCGCCATCATGAACCGCGGCGTTCTGCAGGACGTCGGGACCCCGGCGCAGATCTACAACGACCCGGCGACCGCGTTCGTCGCGGCCTTCCTCAACTCCCAGCAGCTCAACCTGCTGGCCGCGACGGTGCGCACCCCGCAGAACCAGTACGTGATGCTGGACTTCGGCCCGCACCGGCTGACGATCCCGTGGAGCGACCCCCGGGCGTACGCGATCTCGCAGTACACGGGCAGCCAGGTGCTGGTCGGCATGCGGCCCGACGGGCTGGCGCCGGTGCCGGAGACCTATGACGGACCGGCGTTCTTCGGCCGGGTCAGGGCGCTGGAATATCACGGGCACGAGTGGCTGGCCTACGTGGAGTGCGGGGCGCCGGGCGTGGCCGTACCCGAGCCGCCGGACCCCCGCCGGCGCGTCAACGGCCACGCCCGGGAGTCGGCGGGGCTGGGCACGCTGCTGCGGCGGCTGTTCGCCTCGCGCGTGGTGATGGAGGAACAGGAGCAGGAGCAGGCGGAGGAGAGCGGCCACCACCGCAGGACCGACCTGATCGTCCGGCTGGGCGTGCGCCCGGCCTGGCGGGTCAACGACGCCGCCAAGGTGGCCGTGGACGTCTCCCGCCTGATGGTCTTCACGCAGGAGGGCGCCCGCATCGACGCCCCCCGCCGCGCCACCTGACGGTCTACGGCGTGGCGTTGCGGTCGATGGCGAGGTAGGTGCCGCGCAGGCGGGCCAGGTGGGCGTGCTGCGCCTCGCGGGCGCCGGGCTCGTCGCCCGCCTCCACCCGGGCGAGGATCTCGCGGTGGTCGCGGTCGACGTCGTGCCAGAAGCGGCCGGGGGCGCGTGAGCGCAGGAAGCGCTCGTCCAGGACCTGGAAGACGGGCCTGGCCACCACCTCCAGCAGCGGGTTGCCGCAGGCGCCGAGCAGCAGCGCGTGGAAGCGCTTGTTCGGCTCGTACATCTCCTCCGGCGAGGCCGCTCCGGGGTCGAAGAGCGTGGCCCGCAGCGCCGCCAGGTCCTCGGGGGTACGGCGCAGCGCCGCGAACCCGGCCGCCGGCACCTCCAGCAGATCCCGGATCTCCAGGAACTGGTCCACGGTGAGCTGGGTGTCGCCGGCCAGCAGGTTGAGGCTGGTGGCGAGGTAGTCGCTGATCTGCTCGGGCCGCGGCGTCACCACGAAGCTGCCCCCGGCCACGCCCCTGACGGTGGCGATGAGGTTCTGGCTGGCCAGAAGGCGCAGTGCCTCGCGCACGGTGCTCCGGCTCACGCCGTAGGTGGCCGACAGCTCGGGCTCCACCGGCAGCCGGTCACCGGGGCGGAAACGGCCGGCCACGATGAGCTCCCGCAGTTCGGCGGCGAGCGCCTGGTAGGCGGGCGGCTTCTTGGTCACACCGTCAGACCCTACTCGGCGGCTCCCGGCCGCGGCGCCTGAGGGATTCGGCCCCGCCCGGCCCTGCCGGACGGGGCCGGCGAGGTGCCGGGGTGGTGGGTTCGGCCTCCCCCACGGTGAGGCCGATCCTGCCGTTCCGAACCCCGCCGTACGAGGGGCCCCGTTCCACTTCTGGGAACAGCGTTCCAATCTGAGGCGGCTGTGTCAATGGCAAGAACCGGAGCGGCCTTGCCGTACCGGAGAAAACCAGAGTTCAGGCGCGGTGACCGAGTCGTGCGGAAAGTCGGTCGGTGGCCTCCAGAAGGGCCGCGGCGCACGCGTCGGCCTCGCCGACGAAGCGTTCGGCGGGCCCGCAGACGCTGATCACCGCGGCCGGCAGGCTGTGGTGGTCGAGGATGGGCGCGGCCACCGAGGCGGCGCCGCGCTGCCGTTCGGAGATCGACATGGCGTAGCCGCGGCGGCGGATCAGCGCCAGCTCGGTGCGCAGCCGCTCCGGGTCGGTGACGGTGGCGGGGGTCAGCGGGTCGAGCGGCGCCGACAGGTAGGAGTCGATCTCCACCTCGGGCAGGAAGGCGAGGAAAGCCTTGGACGAACCCCCCGCGTGCAGCGGGTACGGCACGCCGAGCGAGACCGCCATGATGACCTCGCGCGGCGGCTTGACCTGGTCGATGTAGACGCGGCTGAGGCCGGTCCTGATCGACAGCGTCGCGGTCTCGGTCGTGCGGGCGCTCAGCCCGGCCAGCTCGGGCGCGGCCAGGCGGCGGATGTCGATGCGGTCCAGATAGGCCAGCCCCAGCCGCATCGCGGTCAGCCCGAGCGAGTAGCGGCGGCTGTCCTCGTCGAGTTCGACCAGGCCGCGGCTGCGCAGGGAGGCCAGCACCCGGTGGACCGCCGCCTTGGACATGCCGAGGCTGTCGGCGAGCTCGGTCACCCCGAGCGTGCTGGTGCCCGCCTCGGCGAAGCGGACGAGTACGTCGGCCGCCCGCTCGACGGTCGCGACGGTCTGGCTGGACATGCTGGAGCCTTTCACCTGCGATGCAACCCCACCGGTACGGGTGGGTCAGTCATGATCCTCGTGTCCACGAAGTCCCACCATTCTTCCTGTGACACGCGCTGCGACTCCCAGGAAGAGTCGCTCTTGAGGGTGGCCAGGGCCTTTCTGTAGGCGCCCCAGGCCGCCTCGTCGTCGAAGGCCGCCCAGTTCTCCAGCATGTAGACGTCACCGACGACGCTGTAGAACCAGCGCACCTCCTTCACCATCGGCAGATCGCGGTAGAACCAGCGCTCGCGCTCCTCCAGCCACTCCCAGAAGGCGGCCATGTCCCTGCGGGCGCGTTCGGCGAGCCGCATCCGGTAGACCAGGTAGATCATGGGTACAGTCTGAAACCTAATTCCAATAATTGGAACAACCGGGAGTGAGCCATGTGGCAGGACGGGTTGCGTGTGTACGACTTGGCGCAGCCGATGCGTAGGGGTATGCCCCAATCGCCCAATCATCCCCCATTTCGCATGCTCCTGGAGCGCCGGCACGGAGACGTGGTCCGCGCCGACGGCGGTTCCGCCGCCAACGAGCTGATCGTCACCGGCGGCCACGTCGGCACCCACGTGGACGCCCTGGCCCACGTCTCGCACGACGGCCTCCTGTACGGCGGAGCCGACCCCGCCGACCTCACCACCAACGACGGCTTCAGCTCCCTGGGCATCGACTCCTTCGACCCGTACGTGGGCCGGTGCGTCCTGCTCGACGTGGCCCGCGTCCACGGCGCCGACTTCCTGCCCCCGGGCTACGAGGTGAGCGTCGCCGACCTGGAGGCGGCCGCCGAGGGAGTGGAGATCCGCGCGGGCGACGCCGTGCTGATCGGCACCGGCTGGTCGCGCGTTTGGCACGATCCCGGGCGGTTCACCGGCCAGACGGCGGGCGTACCGGGACCGGGGGTCGAGGCCGGGCGCTGGCTCGCCGAGCGGCGCCCGCGCGTGGTCGGCGGCGAGACGATCGCCTTCGAGCACATCGCGCCGGAACGCGGCCACGCCGCGCTGCCGGTGCACCGGATCATGCTCGTGGAGTCGGGGATCAACATCGTGGAGACGATGCGGCTGCACGAACTGCTCGACGCGGGGGTACACGAGTTCCTCCTGGTACTCAATCCGCTGCCGATCGTGGGCGCCACCGGCGCACCGGTCCGGCCGCTGGCCGTTCTGCCCGGGGAGCGCGCATGACCACACACGTGCAACTGCTGGCCGCCTTCGCCGCGGGCTGCCGCGACGACGGCCTGCCCGGCGAGGTCCGCGCGGACGTCGCCGGCCGGATCCTGGACGTGCTCGGCAACTGCCTGGCCGCCTACGCCGAGCCGGACGCCGACGCCGCGCCCGCGGTCCTGCGCGCGGCCCTGCGGTGGAACGGTACCGGGGAGGCGACGACGATCGGCAGCGGCCACCGCCTGCCCGCCCCGTCGGCCGCCCTGGTCAACGGCACGCTCGCGCACTCCCTCGACTACGACGACACCCATCTGCCCTCGGTGCTGCACCCGAGCGCACCGGTGGTGCCCGCCGCGCTGGCCGCCGCCGAGGCCACGGGCGCCGGCGGGGCGAGTCTCGCGGCGGCGGTCGCCGCCGGGATCGAGGTGTGCAACCGCCTCGGCATGGCCTCCTACCTGCCGGAGGCGGGCAACTCGCTCTTCTTCGACAAGGGCCAGCACGCCACGTCCATCTGCGGCACGCTCGGCGCCGCGGTGGCGGCCGGGATGTTGTACGGGCTGACCGCCGAAGGGCTGGCCGACGCCATGGGCATCGCCGCCAGCATGGGCGCCGGGGTCATCGAGGCCAACAGGACCGGCGGCACCGTCAAGCGGGTGCACTGCGGCTGGGCCGCGCACGCCGGAGTGTCGGCCGCGGTGCTGGCGCTCGAAGGCGTGACCGGGCCACCGACGGTGCTGGAGGGACGGTTCGGCTTCTTCCAGGCCTGGCTGGACGGCCGGTTCGACGCCGGGGCGCTGCTCGACGGGCTGGGCGGGCGGTGGGAACTGCTGCGCACCGTCTACAAGCCGTACCCGACCAACCACTTCACCCATCCCGCGATCGACTGCGCGCTCGCCCTGCGCGGGCGGCTCGGCCCCGAGGCGCTGGCGGAGGCCGAGATCGAGCTGGGGGTGCCCGCGCCGGTCCTGCGCACGATCGCGGAACCGGCCGGGGAGAAGGCGGCGCCCCGCTCCCCCTACCACGCGAAGTTCTCCGGCCCCTACACGGTCGCCACGGCGCTGCTCGGCTCGGGCGGCGGGCTCGGCGTCTGCCTGGACGACTTCGCCGAGCTGCACCCGGCGCGGCTGGCGCTGGCCGCGCGGGTGCGCTGCGTGGCCGACGCGCGGGCGACGGAGATCTTCCCGCGCGCCTTCGCGGCCGTCCTGCGGGTACGGCTGGCCGACGGCACCGAGCTGGAGCACCGCGTCGACTCCTCCCGGGGCGGTCCCGAACATCCGCTGACCGGGGAGGAACTGGCCCGCAAGTTCCGCGACAACGCCCGCCGCGCCCTGCCGGAGGAGCGCATGGAGGCTCTGGTGGCGGCAGCCCGTTCCGGGGCCCCCGCCTCGGCCCTGCTCCCCCTGACCGTGGCCTAGTACATCTAGATCACCACGGCGCGGCCGCCGGGCCCGTCCGGCCAGGTCCAGTAGCGGACCGGGCCGGCGGGCTCGCGCAGGCAGGCGGTCGCGGGCTCGCGCATGACGGCCAGCGGGAAGTCCGCCATCCGCGCCAGCGCCTGCCCGAGCGGCACCCAGGCCGCCTCCAGCACGTCCCCGTCGGGGTCGGCGGGCGCGAGGTCCTGGCCGCGCGGCCGCTCGAAGGCGAAGTACAGGGCGGTCAGCGTCGCGGGAGCCGGGAACTGCACGACCGCCAGCAGGCGCGTGGGCGGGCCCACCTTCAGCCCGGTCTCCTCCGCGACCTCGCGGGCCGCCGCGCGGTCCGACAGCTCGCCCTCCTCGGCCATGCCGCCCGGCAGGCCCCAGATCGGGTGCGGGTCGCCGGCGTTGCGCTGGCGGACCATGAGGATCTCGCCATCCCCGAGCACGACCGCGCTCACGGCCAGAAGTGGTTTCACCCCCGCATTGTCCTTCCTAGAGCTCCGCGTCCGGATAGGCGGCCCGCAGCACGCCGCGGACGAAGGCGGCCGGATCGTCCAGTCCCGCGGCCGCCAGGGTGCCGGAGCCGCCCGAGAGCAGGTGCGGCAGCGCCCCGTGCAGGGCCAGCGTGACCAGCGCGGCGCTCTCGCGGGTGACGGGCAGCCCGGCCGCCCGCTGGGCCCGCTCGAACCCGGTGAAGTCCCCGGCCGCGATCGGGTCGAGGATCTCCGCCAGCCACGGCCTGCGCGCCGCCTCGGCCTGCAGCTCCAGGTAGGCGAGCAGGCGGGCGCGGCCGGGCCCCGCGGCGTCGCGCAGCAGCGCCTCGAACAGGGCGGCCAGCCCGCAGGCGTCGCCGGGCGGCGCGGACGGGACGGCGCCCTGATAGAGCTCCAGGCAGCGTTCGGCGACCGCGCGCAGAAGGGCCTCGCGGGCCGGGAAGTAGTTCTTCGCCGTGCCGCCGGGCACGCCCGCCTCGGCGTCGACCGCGCGGTGCGTCAGACCGCGCCCGCCCTCGCGCGCCAAGACGTGGATGGCCGCGTCGCGCAGAAGGTCGCGCCGGTCCTGGTTCGCCATGCTCCGCCTCTCGCTCGCGCTTTTGCCGATACTACCCCAAACGTGGTACCACAGATGTGGTAGTCGATGCGTGGAGGTGTGACATGGCCGGAAGGGCTGTGGTGGTCGGGGCGGGCGTGGGCGGGCTGGCCACCGCGATCGGGTTGCGGCGCGCGGGCTGGTCGGTGCGGGTGCTGGAGCGGCGGGCCGGGATCGAGAGGTACGGCACCGCCTTCGGCATCCACCCGACCGCCCAGGGCGCGCTGGAGCGGCTCGGCGTCGGGCAGGGGTTCCGGGATCGGGCGGTGCCGTACCGGGACGGGCGTGTCCGCACCCCGGACGGCACGGTGATCGCGAAGCTGCCGCTGGAGCGCATCGAGCGCAGGGCCGGGCGGCCGGAGCTGCTGATCGCGCGGCCGTACCTGCTGGATGTGCTGACCGGGGCGCTGGACGTGCCGATCGAGTTCGGCAGCCAGGTGCGCGACGTGGAGGAGCTCGCGGCCGGCCACGACCTGGTGGTCGGCGCCGACGGCATCCGCAGCGCGGTGCGGGAGGGGCGCTTCGGCGGGCGCAGCGGCCCGCGCCACGTGGGGACGGTGGCGTGGATCGGCATCGCCGGATTCGGCAGCGGCGTCCATGGCGAGACGTGGGGCGCGGGGCGGTTCTTCGGGATGACGCCGGTCGAGCCGGGCCGGACCAACTGGTACGCGACGGTGCCGGAGGCCACCACCGCCGGGGAACTGCGTGAGCTGTTCCGCGACTGGCACGACCCGATCCCCCGCATCCTGCACGAGACGGATCCCTCGGAGTGGATCCGCTACGAGATGCGCCACCTCCACCCCGCCCTGCCCTCCTTCACCAGCGGCGGGAACGTGGCGCTCGTCGGCGACGCGGCACACGCGATGACGCCCAACCTGGGGCAGGGGGCGTGCACGGCGATCCTCGACGCCGAGGCGCTGACCAGGGCGGTCTCCACGCACGCCACGCTGCCGGAGGCGCTGCGGGCCTACGACGCCGAGCGGCGGCGCAGCGCGCAGCGGGTGGCGTTCGGCTCGCGCAGCCTGCACCGGTTCATGACGGTACGGCGCACCGGGCTGCGCGACTCGCTCCTGCGTCTGCTTCCCGTGTGATCACCAGCCGACCTTGCCCTTGCCGCTGATCAGGGCCTTGGCGATCACCAGGCGCTGCACGTCGTTGGTGCCCTCGCCGATGGCCATCAGCGGGGCGTCGCGGTAGAGGCGCTCCACGACGTACTCCTGGCTGTAGCCGTAGCCGCCGTGGATGCGCATCGACTCCAGCGACGCCTTCAGCGCCACCTCCGAGGCGAAGTACTTGGCCATCCCGGCCTCCATGTCCACCCGCTTGCCGCCGTCGGCCTGCGAGGCGGCCCAGTACGTCAGCAGCCGCGCGGCCTGGATCTCCGTGGCCAAATCGGCGAGCTTCAGCTGAACCGCCTGGAACTCGGCGATCGGCTGCCCGAACGCCTCGCGCCCGCGGGAGTAGGAAAGGGCGGCGTCGTAGGCGGCCTGGGCCACCCCGACGGCCCTGGCGGCGATGTTGACCCGGCCGATCTCCAGGCCGGACAGCACCTGCTGCATGCCCCGGCCCTCCTCGCCCCCGAGCAGGGCCGAGACCGGGACGCGGACGTCCTCCAGCGCGACCTCGCAGGTCTCCGTGCCCTTGTAGCCGAGCTTGGGCAGGTCGCGGCTGACGGTGAAACCGGGCGTTCCGGCGTCGACGAGCAGCACCGACATGCCCTTGTGCGCGGGCTCGGTGATCGCGGTCTTCACCAGCACGGGAAGCGGGTCGGCGTGGCGGGCGTTGGTGATCCAGGTCTTGACGCCGTTGACGACGTAGTGCTCGCCGTCTCGCACCGCGCGCGTCCGGATGCCCTGCAGGTCCGTGCCCGCTCCCGGCTCGGTCAGCGCCAGTCCGGTACGGCGGGCGCCGCTCGCCAGATCCGGCAGGTAGTGGCGTTTCTGCTCCTCGGTGCCGTGGCGGGCGATCATCCAGGCCGACAGCGAGTGGGAGCCGATGGTCCCGGCCACGCCCATCCAGCCTCTGGCGATCTCCTCGAAGACCAGGGCGAAGGTCACCATGTCGGCTTCGAGCCCGCCGTACTCCTCGGGGACGGTCAGCCCGAACAGGCCCATCTCCTTCATCTTCGCCACGATCTCGGTGGGATACCTCCCGGAGTGCTCCCACTCGGTGGCCACGGGGACGATCTCCTTCTCGACGAAGGCGCGCAACGTCTCCCTGAAGGCCCTCTGGTCGTCGGTCAGCTCGAAGTCCATGGCGCGTTACTCCTTCTCGAAGACGGGCAGCCCTTGCCACCAGGTGAGCCGTACCCGCTCGTCGCAGGCCCACGGGCCGGGGCCGACCAGGCGGGTGAGCAGGACGGGGCCCTCGTCCAGGCGGACTCGGGCGATCACGTACGGGGGTTCGAAATCCTCGGACGGGGCGCGGCGGACCTCGGTGAAGGTGTCCACGGATCCGCCTCCCCCGGCTTCGCGTAGGCCCAGGTCGGCCGAGCCGCAGCCGAGGCACAGCGGCCTCGGGTAGTGCTGGCGGCGGCCGCAGGCCCGGCACTCCTGCAGTTCCAGGCGGTCAGCCACGGTCGGCCCCCAGCAACACGGTGGCGTGCGTGGACAGGATGCCGCCGGTGCCGTGGGCCAGCGCCACCTCGGCCCCGGGCGCCTGGCGCGGGCCGCACTCGCCCCGTAGCTGGCGGACCGCCTCGACCAGCAGGAACAGGCCGAACATGCCCGGGTGGCAGTAGGACAGGCCGCCGCCGGTGGTGTTGAGCGGGAACGCGCCGCCCGGCCCCGCCTCCTTCACGAGGTCACCGGCGCGGCCCGGCTCGCAGAAGCCCAGGGCCTCCAGGGTGAGCAGGACGGTGATCGTGAACGAGTCGTACACCTGGGCCACGTCCACGTCGCCCGGCGAGAGGCCGGCCAGGGCGAAGGCTCTCCGGCCCGCTTCGGCGGCGCCTGTGTCCAGGATGTCGGGGGCCTGGGACATGCTCGCCGTCGCGGTGGCCTCGCCGTACCCGAGGACCGTGACGGGGAGCTTCGGCAGGTCGCGGGCGCGGTCGAGGGCGGTGAGCACGATCGCCGCGCCGCCGTCGGTGACCAGGCAGCAGTCCGCGGCGGTGAGCGGCGTGGAGATCATGGGCGCGGCCAGGACCTGCCCGACCGTCAGGGGACCGGCGGCGTGGCGGTACGCGCGCGGGTTCAGCAGCGCCCACTCGCGGGCGGCCACGGCGACCTGGGCCAGGTCGGCCCGGCTTCTGCCGTACTGGTGGAGGTAGCGCCGGGCGGCCATCGCGTAGTACGAGATCGGGTAGAGCGGGCCGTACGGGGCCTCGTGGGTGGTTTGGGGGACGTCGCCCTCGTGGACGCCGGACAGGGAGCGGGTGCGGGCGCTGTGCTGATTCGAGCCGTAGGAGATCAGCACCGTCGCGCACTGCCCGGCCCCGATCGCCTGTACGGCCCGCGCCACGTACATCTCGAAGGCGGACCCGCCGGCGAACGTGGAGTCGCTCCAGGCCGGGCGCAGGCCCAGGTACTCGGCGACCTGGGTGGCGGCGAACCTGCCCACGCCCGCGGTGGCCAGGCCGTCGACGTCGCGCGGGGTGAGGCCGGCGTCGGCCAGGGCGCGGGTGGCCGCCTGGGCCTGGAGTTCGAGTGCGCTCCTGCCGGTGACGCCGAGATCGGACTCGGCGGCGCCCACGATGGCCACGCCGCTCATGTCCACCGGCCGTCGCCGGTCGCTCTTTCCACGCCGGTCGCTCTCACCACGCCGGTCGATCTTTCCACGCCGGTCGCTCTTACCACGGAGGTCGCGGGGGCCACGGCGACCCGGGGGTTGTCTCCGATGACCTCGACCTGCTGTTCCACCGTGAGCAAGCCGTCCCGCTCGGCCACCACCCGCCCGGTGCAGCGCACGGTCTCGCCCGCGAACACCATCGAGCGCAGCCGGAAGCTCATGCGGGTGATCCGCGCCCCCGGGCCGAGCCAGTCCTGCAGTTGCTCGGCCAGGAGCGCGCCGAAGAGCTGGCCGTCCACGACCGGCGCCGGCAGGCCCCGGTCCGCCGCGTAGGCGGAGTCGTGGTGGAGGCGGTGCCAGTCCCAGGTGGCCCCGGCGTACGCGACCATGCCGGCCTGGTCGATCTCGCGTTCCAGAGGGGGGATCACGGGTCCTCCAGCGGCACGTAGATCAGCGTCTCCTCGTTGACGGCCAGCAGGTCGGCGTGCTGGTTGGTGTAGGTGGCCGTGGACGTCACGAAGACCTTGCCCGCCTTGCGGACGATGTCGCCCAGGCGCCAGGTGACGGTGATGACGTCGGCGGGCCGTACCGGCTGGTGGAGTTCGTAGGTGTTGCCGCCGCGCACGAGGCGGGTGCCGGGGAAGGCGAGGTCCCAGGTGTGGCCGCAGTAGCCGTCGGGGTCGCGGGGCAGGCCGGTGAACTGGTTCGTCTCGAAGATCAGGGTGGGCGGGGCGATGACGCCGTCGTAGCCGTGTTCGCGGGCGTAGGCGTCGTCGGTGTAGAGCGGGTTGGCGTCGCCCACGGCCTGGGCGAAGTAGCGGATCGCGGCGCGGCCGAGCTCTTCCGGGGCGGTGTAGGTGACCTCGTTCACCGGAGCACCGCCGTGGGGACGACCTCGATGAGGAACTCGGGGCGCAGCAGGGCCGTGCAGACGACCGAGGTGAGGGCCGGGCGGTTGGGGAAGTGGCGCTCCCTGACCGCCACTATTTCCGGATATTTCGTGATGGCGGGGGGAGTGATGTATTCGACCAGCCTGACCACGTCCGAGCCGGTCAGGTTCTCCTCGCGCAGTACGGCGGCGATCGCCGTGTAGGTGTACTCGGCCTGCGCCACCAGGTCGCCCTCGAACAGCGACCGCTGGGTCGCCGGATCCAGCGCGCCGAAGCCCGACATGAACAGCGTGCCGCCCGCCGCCACCCCCGGCTTGTACGTGAGCGTGTCGTAGCGCGTCCAGCCGGGGTTGACGGCGCGCAGCGGCAGCCGCGAACCCACCGCGTCCAGCGTGACCTTCGCGCCCTCCACGGCGGCGCGGTCGACCAGGATCCCGGCGGCGCCAGGATGCACGGGCCGCCCGTCGGTGCCCTCGCCGCCCAGCAGTTCCTTGCGGGGGCGGCCACAGCGCGGGTAGTCGGCCCGGGTGGCGGTCGCGGTGTAGTCGGTGGTCTGCACCAGTCCCTCCGGCCCGATCCCGGCCACCTTGAGCAGTTCCGCCGCCACCTCCAGGCAGGAGCGGTACTGCTCGCCGAACCCCGCCGTCAGATCGGCCGGGACGACGGCGGGCAGATACACGATCTCCCCCGCCACGGTCACCACGCCGCGGCCGGTGGCGAACCGCTCCCCGCCCCCTCGGCACGCCGTCACCTCGACGGCCACCTCGTGCCCGTCCTCCAGCACGCCCTCGACCGCGATCGCCGACAGCGTGACCCCTTCCGGCCTGGCCGCCGGGTCCGGCCGGGCACTCGCGTACTCCCGCACATGCACCACGTCCGCCCACGTGAGCCCGAGCGCGCCCAGCGCGACGCGGGCCCGTTCATAGGCGTCGCTGGCATCCGTGCCGGTCAGCGCGGGCAGCCGCACGGTCCTGTCCCTCACATCGGCCCCTCCATCACGCTCATCACCATCACTCAAAGCTCCCTCACTCAAAGCCCCCTCACTCACAGCTCCCTCACTCACAGCCCCCTCGCCCAAGCTCCCTCACTCAAAGCCCCCTCGCCCAAGCTCCTTCAGCAGGTCGTCGAGGGCGGGCAGTTCGTGCAGGCGCAGCGCGAGGTTCACGGCGCGCTCGCTCAGGCCGTTTCCCAGAGCCTTGTCCGTGACCAGGCGGTCGATGCGGGGATCACCCGGGCCACCCGAACCGCGCGCCACCTCCGCGACCACCTCGCGCCCGTCCGTCAGCAGCGCACGCAACCGCCCGTGCTGGTCGGCCGCGGGGCCCCGGTGCCCGGATGGCACGTGCCGTACCCTCGCGGCGAGATCACACACGTCGGCGCGCCCGGGGCGGGCGAACGTGCGCGCGGTCAGCTCGCCGTCGAGCAGCATCGCCGCCACGCACCAGGCCAGGCTGAACTTCGCCGCGTACGGCGTGCGCGGCCGCTCCTTCCCCGCCCCGCACACCAGCGCCGCGGCGTCATCGTGGACCTCCGCCCCGATCTCGGCCACCTCCTCAGCGGCGACCAGCCCCCGCAGGACCTTCGCGGCGTCGACGGCGGCGTGCAGCAGCTGGCAGGCGGGATACGGCTTGATCGTGATCCGGCCGACCTCCCAGCCGCGCCCCAGGTCGCCGAACGGGTCGACACCCGGGCGGCCGATCAGCGCGCCGTACAGGCCGTGCTCGCCCTCCACCACCGTCGCGGGCCCGCTCGCCCCCGCCCGCGCCAGCCGCGCGGCCAGCACCCCCGCCTGGGCGGCGAAGCCCGGGTGGAGCTGCTTGGTGGAGGCCCCGGTGTTCAGGAACTCCAGCAGTCCACCGGACATGCTGCCCGCGATGCCCAGCGCGGCGACCGCCTGGCGGTGCGCGAGCCCGTACAGCCTGGAGGCGACGAGCGCGGCGGCCAGGGGGCCGCAGGCCGAGGTGGCGTGCAGGCCACGCGCGTGAAATCCATGCGGTACGGCACCGCCAAGCCGGCAGATCGCCTCATACCCGGCAAGAGCTGCGGTGAGCACCTCGGCCCCGCTCGCCCCGGTCTCCTCCCCCACCGCGAACGCCACCGGCAGCACCGGGGCCGTGGCATGAACGAGTCCCCGGGCGTGGGTGTCGTCGAAGTCCAGCGCGTGCACCAGCGTCCCGTTGGCCAGCACGGCCGCCACCGCCCCGACCCGGCGCCCGGTCCCGAACACCGTCGCCTCCGGCGGCCCGCCCATCTCCCCCGCGACCCGAACGGCGGCCCACGCCCCCTCCCCCACCCCGCCGTCCCACGCCACCCCGCCGTCCCACGCCACCCCGCCGTCCCACGCCACCCCGCCGTCCCGCGCCACCCCGTCGCCCCGCGCCCCGTCTCGGGAGGGCGCCTCCGGTCGTTCGCGTCGTCCGGCGGCCGCGGCGGCGCAGCCGAGGCCGTCGAGCAGGTGCCGCAGGGCGGCGGCGCGCGCCTCGTCAGGAACGTCATCCAGCCGGAGCCCCAGCCCCCACGCGACCAGCGTCTCTGCGGCCGTCATCCCGGCTCCCCGAAAGCGCCCGCCCAGGCCAGGGCTCTGACGTGCGCCTCCGTGTACCCGAGCAGCCCCCGGAGCACCTCATCCGCGTGTTCGCCCAGCCGGGGCGCCCGGCGATGCCCGACCGGCTCCCCGCCCACCCGCACCGGCGACCCGAGCTGGCGCACCCGTCCGTAGCGGGGATGGGAGGTCTCCACCACGAGCCCCCGGGCGGTGGTGTGCTCTTCGGCCAGCGCCTCGTGCACGGAGTTGACCGGCCCGCACGGGATCCCGGCCGGCCGCAGCACCGCCAGCCACTCGGCCACGGTCCTGGTCAGGAAGACATCGGCGAGGGCGGGCAGCAGCCGGTGGGCGTTGCGCCGCCTGCCGGCGAAGTCGGCGTACCCGGGATCGGTGTCGAACGGCGCGCCGAGTATCGCGGCCAGCCGCCGCCAGAACTTCTCCTTGGCGCACCCCACGACCAGCCACCCGTCGGCCGCCGCGAAGTTCTGGAACGGCACCAGCGACGGATGCGCCGACCGCGCGGTCCGGGCGGGCTCGAACTCGGTGTTCAACGCCCAGGTCCCGACATAAGTGAGCATGGTGATCGCCGTGTCGTACAGGGACAGGTCGCAGTCCAGCCCCACCCCGTCCCGGCGCGCCGCGTGCACCCCGGCCACCAGCGCGAGCGCCGCGACCAGCCCGCCGGAGTAGTCCACGAGCGAGAGCCCGGACTTGGCCGGCGGGCCGCCGGGTTCGCCGGTCAGCGTCATCCACCCGGCCAGGCCCTGGAGGATGTAGTCGTAGCCGGGCTCGGCCGCACGCGGCCCGGTCATCCCGAACCCGGTCAGCGAACAGCAGACCACGCGGGGATTGAGGTGCCGGAGATCGGCGTAGGTGAGCCGCATCTTGGCCGGGACGTCGCCGCGCAGGTTGGAGTAGACGGCATCGCCGTGCCGTACCAGGTCCTCGAGAACCTCCCGCCCCGCCGCGCACCCCAGATCCAGCGCGATCGACTTCTTGTTGCGGTTGAACGTCTCGAAGAACAGCGAATCCCCGCCCTCCGCGTAGGGCGGAACATACCGCCCCACGTCGCCCCCGGCCCGGGGGTCCTCGACCTTGATGATCTCCGCGCCGAGATCGGCGAGGTGCACGCTCCCGAACGGCCCGGCGCCGTACTGCTCCAGGCTGATGACCCTGACGTCCTCCAGCGGCCTCATGTCAGCTCCCTGATGAGCGCGATGATGCGGGCCTGCGACTCGCGCACGGCCTCGGGCGGCCGGCCGTACACGGGCGGGGTGAGCTTGATTGTGGTGGCGAGCCCGCGGTAGGCCTCAATCCCCTCGGCGACCTGCGCTGGCGTGCCGGCCAGCGCCAGCCGTTCCACCATCCGATCCGGTACGGCTGCCGCCAGCCCGTCGGCCGGCGTCCCCGAGCGAAAGGCCTCGATGACGGCCTCCTGCTCTTCGGCCAGACCGTGGAAGGCGAAGAAGTCGCGGTAGGTGGCGACGCTGGCGTAGAAGCCGAGGACGCCCTTGGCCTGCCGACGCGCCTCGGCGGGATCGGCGTCGATGGCACAACAGGCGGAAACCACCACATCCATCCGCTCGCCTGACCCCGCTGACACCGCTGACTCCGCTGATTCCGTCCCCGCGTCCTTTCCCGGATCCGGGCTTGTGCCATGGTCCGGGGCCGCCGCCCGGCCCAGGTTGGGCAGGGCGTGCTCGCGGACGTAGGCGGGCGAGCACAGCTCATGCGAGATCCACCCGTCGGCGATCCGCCCGGCCAGGCGGGTGAGCTGGGGCCCGACGGCGGCGAGGTAGATGGGGACGGCGGCACGGACCGGCCGGTGCGGCCGCCGGAACCCGCGCAGGTCGGCCCGCCGCGTCTCACCCTCGACGACCGGCGTACCCGCGACCACGGCCCTGATGATCTCGACGGTCTCGCGTAATCGCGTGACGGGACGGTCGGCGGCGACGTCGTGCCAGCGCTCGTTCAGGCGGCGCGCCCCCACGCCGAGACCGAGCACGAACCGTCCGCCGGTCAACTCGTCCAGGTCGAGCGCCTCCAGGGCCAGCGTCAGCGGGCTGCGGGTGAAGGCCAGCGCGACCGCCGTGCCGACGCCCGCCCCGCTCAGCGCCGGCGCGACGGCGGCGGCGGTCACGGTGGCGCTGCGGTGCAGCTCGGGTAGCCACACCACCTCGGCCCCGGCCTCCTCGGCGGCCCGCGCCGCCCCAGTCAGTTCGGCGAGGGTCTCGCCCCACGGGCCGTAGGTGATCCTCATGTGGTCATGGGACCGTTCTTGGCCTCGGGGAAATAGTCCTTGTCGTGCGGGGCGTCGCGCTTGTACACCATGACCGTCCTGGTCCAGGACATGATCTCGTCGCCGTCCTGATTGAGTCCGCGCGTCCTCGCCGTGACGATCCCCGCGTACGGCCGCGACCGCGACTCCCGCTTCGCGGTGACCAGCGATTCCGCGTAGACGGTGTCGCCGATGAAGACGGGGTGGGTGAGCTTGATGTCCTCCCAGCCCAGGTTCATGATCGCGGTCTGGCTGACGTCCATCACGGACAGGCCAAGCACGATCGCCACCGTCAGGCCCGAGTTCACGATGACCTTCCCGACCGGGGCTTTGGCGGCGAAGTGGGCGTTGAAGTGGTTCTGGTTCGTGTTCATCGTGAGCAGCGTGAACCACGTGTTGTCGGCCTCGCTGATCGTGCGCCCCAACGGGTGCTGGTAGACGTCGCCGACCACGAAGTCCTCGTAGTAGCGGCCGATGGCCGCCTCATGCACGGTCACCTTAGCCACGTTAATCATCAGACCTTTTCCCGGTCAACGCCCCACACCCACCCCCTCTCCACCACCCCCTTGCACTCATGCGACCCGCCTCCCCCGAACCCATGCCCGCACAGCCACAACCTCGCGCGGGCCTACCCGCGCGAACACACCGCCCGGGGACACCGGCCCACGTGGAGACCCCGCGCGGAGGCACGCCCCGCGTGACGCGGCGGCACGAGGACCCCGGCCCCGCACGGACACCGGCCCACGTGGAGACCCCGCGCGGAGGCACGCCCCGCGTGACGCGGCGGCACGAGGACCCCGGCCCCGCATGGACACCGCCACACGAGGACCCCGGGCCCGGCACGGACACCGCCACGCGAGGACCCCGGGGCCGGTGCGGGCGCGGGCTGGTGGGCCTCAGGGCTGGTGGGTGGTTTCTGGGGTGCGGGCGGACAGCCTGGCCACTACGTCGGCGATGCGGGTGGCGCGGTGGAGTTCGGCTCTGTGGAAGGCGGGGCCGATGGAGCGGGCCACCACGATGTGGAGTTCGGCGACGGGTAGCACCATGAGGCTCAGGTCGGCGCCGGCCCGGGAGGCGGGGCGCAGGGGCGGGTCGGGCAGGTCGAAGGCGGAGGGGGCGGCCAGGCTGGCATGCCGTACCACTCCGTCGGCCAGCGCGAGCGCCCAGTCGGCCCCGCACAGGCCGGGCAGGGCGTCCACCAGCGTCGCGAGCCCGCGCGCGGGGTCGGCGGCCACCTGCGTGAGGACGTCGTAGTCGGGCGCGGAACCCGGGACCTCCTTGGTCGGCCAGCAACCCTCCACGCGCACGCCGGGCGCGCCGGACAGGCGGTCGCTCACCTCGCCCGCGGCGGCCGGCCAGTTGACGGTGAACTCGTCCAGGGCCCGACCGGCCTCGCGTTCCAGCACGGTCACCTGGAGGATGTCGGCGCCGAGTGCGCCCAGTGCCCTGGCTACCTGGCCCAGTCCACCGGGCCGGTCCGGCAGGGACACTCTGATCCGAAGCAGCATCGTCCGCCCCCTTTCGTGAGGGTCCACGGTGCCGTGTCGAGGTTTCCACCACGTTCCACGGAGATGTCACGCATGATGCGGCTATTTCGCATTATTGCTGGTCGAACATCTGGGTGTAGAGCCTTTCCAGGGCCACCACCACCGCGCCGCGCAGTACCGGATCGCCCTCGACGGTTCCGGGCACCACCCGCGTGGGCAACGGGATCAGCGCCGCCAGCCGCTCCTCCACCCTGGCCGCCAGATCTTCTCCTCCGGCCCTGCCGATGGTCCCCGCGAGGATGAGGACGCCCGGGTCGAGCACCGCGCAGACGGCCCGCGCCCCGAACACGATCCGATCGGCCAGCGCGTCCAGGAACGCGGGCGGCGCCTGCCTGACAAGCACACCAAGCTCCTCCGCCCCGGCCGGGCCACCTGCCTGTGGGGCGTCGGGTGAAGGGTGGCGGGGCGTGCGGTCAGAGGCCCCGGCCGGGATGCCGGACGCGTGGCCGGAAGCTCCGGGCGGGGCGGCCGCGCCGCCGGGCGTGTGGGGTGCGCGGGAGTGCTCCGGCGAGGCGGGCGTGGGGGTGCTGCCGGGCGGGTGGGGCGTGGCCTCGGGTGGTGTGGGAGGGACCTCGACCGGGGTGGAGGTAGCGGCGGATGAGGTGGACGCGCCGGCGGGTGGGGTGAGGCCGTGGGTCCGGGCCAGGGTCAGGAGGGCGGGGCCGGCTATCAGGTCGGGGAAGGTGGAGCCGGTCAGGCCCAGGGGGAGGTAGGAGATTTCGCCGGCGCCGCCCGATCGGCCCCGGTGCAGGCGGCCGTTCAGGATGACGGCCATGCCGACGCCCGTGCCCAGCGACAGCAGGGCGAAGGTGGTTTCTCCTTGGGCGGCGCCGAGCCGGTGTTCGGCCAGCCCCACCAGGTTGACCTCGTTCTCGACCAGGACGGGCAGGCCGCCCAGGCGGGCGCGCAGGCCGGGCAGGAGGTTGGCGTGCCAGGTGGGCAACGCGCCGACGTAGGAGACGTCGCCGGTCTCCGGGTCGATGAGGCCCGGGGTGCCGACGACGACGCCGTCCAGGCGGCCGGGTTCGAGCTGGGCGTCCAGGAGGGCGGCGGTGATGGTGTCGAAGACGAGCTGGTCGGGTTCGGCGGCCGGGTCGAGGGGACGGCGGGCGGAACCCACCTGGTTGCCCGTCAGGTCGTTGACCGAGGCCAGTACCTCGCCGGCCCGCACCTCCACGCCCGCCACGTGCGCCCGGTCGGCGACCACGCCGTAGAGGACGGCGTTCGGGCCGCGGCGCCGGGCCGGGGACTCGCCCACCGGGGTGATGAGGTTGCCGGCTTCCAGACGATCCACCAGATCGCCGATGGTGGCCCGGGAGAGCCCGGTGCGCTGCTGCAGCTCCGCCCTGGACAGGCTGCCATGCTCCAGCAGCAGGTCGAAGGCCGCCCGGTCGTTGATGAGGCGGGCGGTGTGGGGCGAGGCGGTGCGCGGCATGGGCCAAGATGTACCACATAGCCTTTCTTTCTGGATACCGTCCTGTTAATTTGCTGGCATGAGCGATCGATACGCACTCCTCGTCCCTGCTCCCCGGCACGCCACGGCCCGGCCCGGCTCGTTCACGCTCGACGCGGGCACGCTTCTGCACGCGGAACCCGAGGTCGCCCACGTGGTACGGCGCCTCCTGCACCCCCTGAACCTGCCCCTCGCACCGGGCTCCGCACCCGAGGGAGTGCTCTCGGTCCGGGTCGAGGACGACGGACGGGCAGGGGACGGCGGGCAGGCCGAGGGCTACCGGCTACGCGTCTCCGGCGACGGCATCGCGATCACGGCGACGGACCTGGCCGGGGTACGGCATGCCGTACAGGCGCTGAAGCAGCTGCTCACGGCGGACGCGTGGCGGGCGGCGGCGCTGCCGGGACGGTGGGAGGTGCCGTGCGGCGAGATCGAGGACGCCCCCGCGGTCGGCTGGCGCGGCGGGATGCTCGACGTGTCACGACATTTCATGACTAAGGGGGCGGTCCTCAAGTATGTGGACCTCCTCGCCATGCACCGCATGAACCGCCTCCACCTCCACCTCACCGACGACCAGGGCTGGCGGGTCGAGAGCCGCCGGCACCCGGTGATCAACCGGAGGTCAACGCACCGGCCCGACACGCTCATCGGCCACCGGCGCCACTCCAACGACTACGACGGCACCCCGCACGGCGGCTACTACACCCTCGACGACCTGACCGAGATCTCCGCCTACGCGGCGGAGCGCGGCATCACCGTCGTGCCGGAACTGGACCTGCCCGGCCACGCCTCCGCCCTGCTGGCCGCCTTCCCCGAACTCGGCACCGGCAGCCGCGAGGTGCTCGGCGGCTGGGGCGTCTCGGCCGGGGTGCTCAAGCCGATCCCCGCCGCCGTCACGCTGGTGTGCGAACTGCTGGACGAGGTGCTGGAGGCCGTCGACACGCCGTACGTGCACCTCGGCGGCGACGAGTGCCCGACCGAGGACTGGCCGCTCGACCCCGAGGTGTCCGCGCACATGGCCGCGCTCGGCGTCACGCGGGCCCACGAGATGCACGGCTGGTTCCTGCGCGAGATCGCCGAGCACCTGGCCACGCGGGGCAAGCGCATGATCGTCTGGGACGAGGGCTTCCAGAGCGGCGGCGTGCGCGCGGACTCGATCGTCATGTGCTGGCGCGGCGACGCGATCGCCCGCCAGGCCGCCGCGGCCGGGTACGACGTGGTCCGCGCCCCCACCTACCCCACCTACTTCGACTACGACCAGTCCACGCTGCCCGGCGAGCCGCTGTCCATCGGCGGCCCGATCACGCTGGAGGACGCGGCGACGTTCGAGGTCCTGCCCGGCGCCTGGTCGGAGGAGGAGCGCGGGCGCGTGCTGGGCGGGCAGTTCCAGGTGTGGCGCGAGTACATCCCGGACGACCGCCACCTCGACTACATGACCTTCCCGAGGGCGTGCGCGATCGCCGAGGCCGTGTGGTCCGGCCGCCCCGCCGACTTCGCCGGCCTGACCCGCCGCTTGAGCGAGGCGCACCTGGCCCGGCTGGAGGCCGCGGGCTGCGAGTACCGCCCGCTCGACGGCCCGCACCCGTGGCAGACCGGCGGCACCGGCCGCCGCACCCGCGAGACCAACGACCCGCACCGCACCCGCGAGAACTGGCTGGCCTGGCGCGCCCAGCTTCCCCCCGCCGATGTGCACGTCTCGGCGATCGACCGTCCCTCCTAGGAACCCCCCCATAAGTTACGGCCGGCCGCCCCGCCCCCACCCCGCGCACGGGGCTGGGGGCACTCCAGGAAGACGGCAGGCAGGCCGCGCGGGGCGGGCCGCCGCCACGCCCGCCCCGTGGGCCGGCCAAGTGGCCAGGCGACAACACGCGGCCCAAGGCACACCCGCACAAGAGGCAAAGCCGATGGGGACACGTGGGCAAAGCCGGTGGGCGGGCCGGTGGGCGCGGCGGCGCGAAGCCCGTGGGCGGAGCCGGGCGGGGTCAGGGGTCCAGGCTGGCCAGGACCGTGTCCAAGCGGCGGTACCCCTCGCCCACCCCGCGTTCCATGGGTGAGCGGAGCGCCACATCGCGCACCTCCCGCGACGAGTAAGTGATCGTCGTGGTCAGCGTGGTCCGACCGGCGTGCTCGTCCAGGATCTGCGTGGTCAGCGAGTCCCCCTCCACCCACTGGTCGTCGTACGACTCGGTGAACACCAGCCGCGACTCAGCCACGATCTCCCGATAAATCCCGCCATGCGCCATCTCCGCCCCACCGGGCCCGGCCGACACGAACCGCCACGCGCCGCCCACCCGCAGGTCGATCTCGCACCGCACGATCCGCCAGCCTTGCGCCCCCATCCACCGCGGCACCAGCGCGGGATCGGTCAGCGCCGCCCACAGCAGGCGCCGCGGTGCGTCGAACGGCCGGATCATGATGATCTCGGTCTCGCCGAACGCCTCGACGGTGAGCGTCACGGCCGCTCCTTCAGCTCGTCCAGCAACGCGTCCAGCCGGCCGTAGCTCTCCTGCCAGAAGTCCCGGTAGTGCTCCAGCCAGTCGGTGGCCTCCTTGAGCGGGCGGGCCTCCAACCGGCAGGGACGCCGCTGGGCGTCGCGCCCGCGCGAGATGAGCCCGGCGCGCTCCAGCACCTTCAGATGCTTGGAGATCGCGGGCTGACTCATCGCGAACGGCTCCGCCAGCTCGCTGACGGTCGCCTCCCCCGCGCGCAACCTGGCCAGGATGGCCCGGCGGGTCGGATCGGCCAGCGCGGCGAACGTGGCGTCCAGGTGTTCATAACTGTCCAGTTCCATAACTAGACGGTTTTATATGACGCGCCCCTGCCGTATGTCAAGAGGACCTGACCACCTGCGGGCCCGAGCCGGTCGAGCCGCGCACGATCAGCTCCGGCTGGAAGACCAGCTCGGAGTGCCGCGGCGGCGCGCCGCCGAACGCCTCCATCAACGTCTGCACCGCCGCCGTCACCATCGCCCTGATCGGCTGCCGGACCGTCGTGAGCGGCGGGTCGGTGAACGCGATCAGCGGCGAGTCGTCGTAGCCGACCACCGAGACGTCCCCCGGCACGGACAGCCCGCGTTCGCGGCAGGCGCGGATCGCGCCGAGCGCCATGAGGTCGCTGGCGCACACGATGCCCGTGCAGTCCTGGTCGAGGAGCTGGGCGGCGGCGGCCTGCCCGCCCTCCACCGAGAACAGCGAATGGGCCACCAGGCCGGGACCGCCCACGGCCTCCCGGTATCCCTCGATCTTCCTGATCACCGGGACGAACCGGGCCGGCCCCGCCGCCAGGCCGATGCGCGCGTGCCCGAGGTCCACGAGATGCTGGACGGCCAGCCGCGCCGCCAGCCGGTCGTCGGGGGAGATGAAGGGCGCGGGCACGTCGGCCGCGTAGCCGTTCAGCAGCACGATCGGCACGCCCTGGCCGATCAGCTGCACGTAGCGGTCGGAGCGCGCGGCGGTGTCGGCGTGCAGGCCGGACAGGAAGACGATGCCGCTCACCCCGCGCTCGACCAGCAGTTCGGTGAACTCGTCCTCCGCCGCGCCGCCGGGTGTCTGGGTGCACAGCAGCGGCGTGTAGCCATGCTGGACCAGCGCGCGCTCGAAGGCCTGGGCGAACGCCGGGAAGATCGGGTTCTCCAGTTCGGGCGTCACCAGCCCGACCAGTCCGGCGCTGCGCTGCCGCAGCCGGGGCGTACGCTCGTACCCCAGCACGTCGAGCGCGGCGAGGACGGCCTGCCGGGTCGCGGGCGAGACGCCCGGCCGGCCGTTCAGCACCCTGCTCACCGTGGCCTCGCTCACCTCGGCCTGGGCGGCGATGTCGGCGAGCCTCACAGCTTCGTGGCGCCCGCGGTCAGCCCCGTCACCAGGTGGCGCTGGACCAGCAGGAAGACCGCCGCGGCCGGGATCGCGATGAGCGCGGCGGCCGCGGTCAGCAGCCCCCAGTCCGACCAGTGCTGCCCGACGAACTGCTGCAGGCCGACGCCGAGCGTCCGCTTCTCCTCCTGCGACATGAACACGGTCGCGTAGGCGACCTCGCCCCAGGCGGTCATGAAGCAGTAGAAAGCGGTGACGGCCAGGCCCGGACGGGCCAAAGGCAGCACCACCCGCCAGAACGCGCCGAACGGGCTGAGCCCGTCGACCATCCCGGCCTGGTCGATCTCCTGCGGGATGGTGTCGAAGTAGCTCTTCATCATCCAGGCGCAGAACGGCACCGCCACCGTCATGTACGCGATGACCAGCCCGGGAAGCTGGTTGAGCAGCTTGAGCGAGGCCATCAGGTTGTACAGGGGCACGATGAGGATCGCCACCGGGAACATCTGGGTGATCAGCAGCAGCCACATGACGCCCCGGTAGCCGGGGAAGCGGAAGCGGCTGATCGCGTACCCGGTGGTCGCGGCCAGGAACACGCCGAGCAGCATGGTCAGCCCGGCGACGAGCACCGAGTTGAGCAGCCACGTCGGGAACGCGGTCTCCGACAGCACCCGGCCGTAGTTGCCGAGCGAGGGGCTGTTGAACAGCTCCAGCTCGGTGGAGAGCCAGCCGTCGCGCGGCTTGAGCGAGGTCAGGATCAGCCACACGACCGGGAAGATCGAGATCAGCGAGGCGACGATCAGGGTCGCGTGCAAGGCGATCGACGCCAGCGGGCCTCTCTCGCCCCTCTTATGCTGCTTTTTCACCACACCTCCCCGGTCTTGCGGAGTGCCCGCCGGTACCCGAACGCCATGAGCACGAGCAGCAGCAGGATGATGACGCCCCAGGTGGCCGAGCCGGAGTAGTTCCTGACGCCGGTGAAGGCCTCGCGGAAGGCGTAGGTCACCAGGATCTCCGTCTCGCTGCCCGGTCCGCCGCCGGTCACGAGGAAGATGACGGGGAACATGTTGAACGTCCAGATCGTGCCGAGCAGGATCACCGTGCTGGAGACGGCCCGCAGCGACGGCAGCGTGATGTTGGTGAACCGCTGCCACGGCGAGGCGCCGTCCACCTCGGCCGCCTCGTACAGCTCCTTGGGGATCGACTGCAGCCCGCCGAGCATGGCGACCATCATGAACGGCACGCCGAGCCACACGTTGACCGCGATCACCGCGATCCTGGCGGTGAACGGGTCGTTCAGCCAGCCCACCGCGCCGAGCCCGGCCGCCTCCAGCATCGCGTTGATGACGCCGTAGTCGCTGTTGTAGAGGTAGCGCCAGATGAACGCGGCCACGAACGCGGGGATCGCCCACGGCAGGATCAGCAGCACCCGGTAGACCGACCGGAAACGCAGCTTGCGATGCAGGAGTACGGCCAGCCCGAGCCCGAGCCCGTAGTGCAGGGCCACGCAGGCCACGGTCCAGGTGACCGTCCAGCCGAGCTTGGCCCAGAACAGCCCGCTGCCGAGGATGTCCAGGTAGTTCTCCAGCCCCACGAACTCGTAGCGGGACGGGATGACGTTGACCCCGATCGTCCGGCCGACGTTGGCCTCGGTGGCGTCGGTGAGCGACAGGTAGACGCCGCGGGCCAGCGGCCAGCCGATCAGCACCGCCATGACGATGAGCACGGGGGCCACCATCGCCCAGGCGTACCAGTGACGCAGCCAGGCCCGCCGCGGGCCGCCGACACGCCCCGCGGCCCGCCGCCCGCGCTCAGACGTGCCCGAGTCCGGCACGCGGCCTGATGTGCCCGAGTCCGGCACGCGTCAGCTCCAGTCCTTGAAGATGCCGCGGTACTTCTCGTCGACCGTCTTCACCATCTGCTCGGGCGTCTCCTTGCCGCCGACCAGCGCCTGGTAGCCCTCAAGCAGCGGCTGGAACAGCTGGCCGCCCTCGGGGATCCACGGCCGCGGCACGGCCGAGTCGAGCACCGGCTTGAACACGGTGACGTCCTTGTTCGCGGTGACCGCCGGGTCGGTGAAGGCCGACGTACGCGGCGGCAGCAGGCCGAGCTTGCCGGACATCTTGGCCAGGCTCTCCTTGGAGGTCATGAACCTGACGAACTCATAGCTGGCCGGGATGTTCTTGGAACCGGCGTAGATCGCCAGGTTGTGGCCGCCGGTCGGGGAACCTGCCTTGACGCTGCCCGCGGGGACCGGCGCGATGCCCAGGTTCGCCTTGTCCTTGAACTCCGCGCCCTGGTAGATCTCCGACAGCGCCCACGGGCCGTTGTAGATCATCGCGGCCTTGCCGTCCTTGAAGGCGGTCATCGCGTTGACGTAGCTGTCCTGTACGGCCGGCTTCGCGGCGGCCCCCGAGGTCACCAGGTCCGACAGGGTCTGCATGGCCTTCACGTTGGCCGGGGAGTTGACCACGATCTTCTTGGCGGCCACGTCGAGGGTGTCGCCGCCTTCGCCGTACATGAAGGGGAGCAGGAAGTAGGCGTCGACGTTGAGTGCCAGGCCGGTGACGCCGGCCTTGGACTTGACGTCGAGGGCGAACTGCTTGAGCTCGGTGACGTTCTTGGGCGGCTCGGCGTGGCCGGCCTTCTCCAGGAGCTTCTTGTTGTAGAGCAGGGCGAGGGTGTCGGTGACCTGGGGCACCGCATACGTCTTGTCCTGATATTTCGTGCTACTGAGGGGTCCGGGGAGGAAGTCCGCCTCGTTGTCGATCGCCCGGGATCCATCGAGCGGCTGCAGGTATCCCAGCGAGGCGAACTGCGACGTCCAGGCCACCTCGGCGCGGATCACGTCGGGCGCTCCGGTGCCCGCCTGGGCGGCGGTCTGGAACTGGTTCTGCGCCTGGTCGAAGGGCACGTTCACGTACTTGACCTTGATGGCCGGGTACTTGCCCTCGAACTCCTTGATCAGCTCCTGGAAAACGGGCCCTTCACTGTCGGGCCTGGTGGTGTCCCACCAGATGATCTCGCCGCTGATCTTCGACGGGTCGGCGGCCGACTGCGCCGGGGCAGGAGCCGCGCTCTCACCACCACCACAGGCGGAAACCGCCAGCGCAAGGGCCGCCACGACCGCAGCAGCAGGGAAGGCTCGCCGCATGGTCCATCTCCTCAAGTACTCGAAACCGGGGTCAAGCAACCGGGACGTTACGCTCGCATGACCCAATCCGGAAGAACTTTCTGCAAGGTCTGCAAACTTGTTACATCTGAGGCCCTGATCTTCGGCACTTTTGCTGCAATCCCCTGCAAGGCCCTCCGTGAACGCGTACGTTCCGGGCAACGTCCTCCATTTCTCCTGGAGTGCCCGTGAGCTCCCGCCCCGCCTTACGCACGCTCACCGCTCTCGCCCTGGCCGCCGCGCTGGTCGCCGTACCAGCCGATGGAGGTACGGCGGCGCCGGGCGGCGGGCCCGTGACGACGCCACTGAGCGACCGGGCGCGGCCGGGGGACGAGTCATTGGCCAGGGACGCCGCGCGGAACGAGCTGTCACGCGAGCGCTTCTACTTCGCCATGACCGACCGTTTCGCCAACGGCGACCCGGCCAACGACCGGGGCGGCCTGCGGGGCGACCGGCAGAGCACCGGGTTCGATCCGGCCGACAAGGGCTACTACCAGGGCGGCGACCTCAAGGGCCTGATCGCCAAGCTCGACTACATCCAGGGACTCGGGACCACCGCCCTCTGGATCACCCCCGCCTTCCAGAACCGCCCCGTCCAGGGGGACTCGGCCGGATACCACGGCTACTGGATCACCGACTTCACCCGCATCGACCCCCACCTGGGCACGAACGCGGAGATGAAACAGCTGGTCAAGCTGGCGCACCGGCGCGGCATGAAGGTGTTCTTCGACATCATCACCAACCACACCGCCGACATCATCGACTACGCCGAGGGCTCGCGGGCGTACCGCTCGAAGGGCGCCTACCCCTACATCGACACCGAGGGCAGGCCCTTCGACGACCGCGACCACGCGGGCCGCGACACCTTCCCCGAGGTCGGCACCGGGTCGTTCCCGTACACGCCCGTCGGCTCGCGCACCGCCAAGACGCCGCGCTGGCTCAACGATCCGGCGATGTACCACAACCGCGGCGACTCCACCTTCACCGGCGAAAGCTCCGAGTACGGCGACTTCTTCGGCCTCGACGACCTGTGGACCGAGCGCCCCGAGGTCGTCCAGGGCATGATCGACATCTACCGCACGTGGGTGCGGGAGACCGGCGTCGACGGCTTCCGCGTCGACACCGCCAAGCACGTGAACATGGAGTTCTGGGAACGTTTCTCCCCCGCGGTCAACCGGGGCCGGTTCTTCGTGTTCGGCGAGGTGTTCAGCTCCGACCCCGCCTTCACCAGCCGCTACTCCACGCGCGGCGGCATGGACGCCACCCTCGACTTCCCCTTCCAGGACGCCGCCCGCTCCTACGCGGGCGGCAAGGGCGGCGCCGCCAAGCTCTCCGCCCTGTACGCGGCCGACGACCACCATCTCGACGCCGACTCCAACGCCGCCTCCCTGCCGACCTTCCTCGGCAACCACGACATGGGCCGCATCGGGCACTTCCTCACCCGGGACGCCCCGGCCACCGAGCTCCTGCGGCGCGACAGGCTCGCCCACGAGCTCATGTACCTGACCCGCGGCCAGCCGGTCGTCTACTACGGCGACGAGCAGGGCTTCACCGGGGCGGGCGGCGACAAGGACGCCCGCGCCTCGCTGTTCGCCTCCCGCACCCCCGACTACCTCGACGACGACCTGATCGGCACCGACGCCACCCACGCCGGGGACAACTACGACCCGTCGCACCCGCTGTACCGCCACATCGCCGCCCTGGCCGCCCTCCGCGACCGCCACCCGGCCCTGGCCGACGGCGCCCAGGTGGAGCGGCTGTCCGAGGCGGGCCTCTACGCGTTCTCCCGCATCGACGCCCGGCAGCAGGTCGAGTACGTGGTCGCGATCAACAACGCCACGACACCCGCGAGCGCGCGCGTCCCGACCTACTCCCCGTCCACCCCCTTCCACCAGCTGTACGGCCCCGCCCCCACCCCGGCCACCGGCACCCCACCAACCAGCACCCCGCGAACCACGCGGCCGAAAGGCCCGGCCGCCTCACCTGCCCTGGGCACGATCACCCCGCCGAGCAGCGGTACAAAGACCACCCCGGCCGCCACGACGACCGTGCCCGCGGGCGCGCGACCGGCCGCTTCGGCCACGGGAGCCACGCTGACCTCTGGCACGGATGCCGCGCTCGACGTGACCGTTCCCCCGATGTCCGCCGTCGTCTTCCGGGCGGGCGGCAAGCTCGCCACCCCGGCCCATGGCCCGCGGATCTCGCTCACGCTGCCCGGCGAGGAGATCCGGGGCACCCCCGAGGACGAGCGGGTCGAGATCAGGGCCACGGTCCCGGGCGACGGGTTCGACCAGGTCACCTTCGCGGCCAAGGCGGGTGACGGGCCGTGGCGGGTGCTGGGGACCGATGACGCGCCCGGCACCGGCCGTACGTACCGGATATTTCATGACCTGAGGGGGATCGCGGCCGGAACCCCGATCCTCTACAAGGCGGTCGTCAAGGATTCCGCGGGACGGCACGCCTCGGCCACCGCCCAGGCCAGGAAGGGCCCCGACCCCGAACCGGGCGAGCCCGTCACCCGCGACTGGCTGGTCGTGCACTACCAGCGCCAGGATCCCGACGGCTGGGGCCTGCACGTCTGGGGCGACGTCGAGCGGCCCACCGAGTGGGGCTCGCCGGTGGCCTTCCAGGGCGAGGACACGTTCGGCCGGTTCGCCTGGATCAAGCTCAAGCCGGGCGCCACCAGCGTCGGCCTCCTCCCCCACAAGGGCGACGAAAAGGACGGCGGCGACCGCGAGGTCAACCCGGCGCGCACCGGCGAGGTCTGGCTGGTGCGGGGCAAGGAGCCGGTGTACACCTCGCGCCAGGCCGCCCAGGGCTACGCCACCGTGCGCTACCGGCGTCCCGACGGCGCGTATACCGGCTGGGGCCTGCATCTGTGGGGCGAGGCGGTGGCCGAGCCGACCGACTGGGCCAACCCGAAGCCGCCGGACGGCACCGACTCCTTCGGCGCATTCTGGAAGGTGCCGCTCAAGGCCCCCGACCGGCCGGTCGACTTCATCGTGCACCGGGGCGACGAGAAGGATCCGGGTCCGGACCAGACGTTCACCGGCCCCGAGGCGTACGTGAACTCGGGGCGGGCCCAGGTTCACGCCACCCGCGCGGCCGCGGACGGCGTCGCGGTGCTGCACTACCACCGGCCCGGCGGGAACTACGACGGCTGGGGCCTGCACGTGTGGGGCGGCGCGGCCACCCCGACGGAGTGGAACGCGCCGCTGCCTCCGTCCGGTCGCGACGCCTTCGGTGTGTACTGGAGGGTGCCACTGGCCGACGGCGCGAAGGGGCTGAGTTACGTCGTGCACAAGGGCGAGGAGAAGGACCAGCCCGCCGACCAGCGCCTGGACGGCGACGAGGCGTGGAAGCTGTCCGGCGCCGACGGGTACGTGCTGCCGCAGCGGGCGGGCGGCGCGGACGTGGACCTGAAGAAGCTACGGGCCCACTGGATCGCCCGCGACACCGTCGTCTGGCAGGCCGGCGACGACACGGTCAAGGCGCTCGAGTCGACGACCGGCGCGGTCAAGCGGCTCATCCGGCTGCTGCCCGGCACGCTCACCGACGCGCAGAAGGCCACGTGGCCGCACCTCAAGGCGCTGCCCGCCTTCACGGTGGACCCGCGCGACGCCGCCCTGGTGCCCGAGGCGCTGCGCGGCCAGGTGGCGGCGGTGGAGCGCGACGCGGGCGGCCGGTTGCTGACCGCGACCGGCGTCCAGCTGCCCGGCGTGCTCGACGACCTGTACGCCACCGACGAGCCGCTCGGCTACACCGGCGACCGCCTCGCCCTCTGGGCCCCGACCGCCCAGCGGGTACGGCTGGCCCTGTACGACGGGGACTCGGCGGCGTACACGGAACACGCCATGCGGCGGGAGGCGAAGACCGGTGTGTGGTCCGTGCGCGTCCCCCGGTCCTGGCGCGGCCGCGACTACACCTACCTCGTCACCGTCCACTCCCCCGCGCACGGCCGGGTCGTCACCAACGAGGTCACCGACCCCTACAGCCTGGCGGTGGCCGCCGACGGCGTGCGCAGCAGGCTCGCCGACCTGGACGCGCAGCGCCCGCCCGGCTGGACGGACCTCGCCAAACCCCCGCCCAAACCCGCCAAGACCATCTATGAGCTTCACGTACGCGACTTCTCGGCCACCGACACCACGGTCCCGCAGGACCTGCGCGGCACCTACCGGGCGTTCACCGGCGACGGCGCGGGCATGCGGGCGCTGCGCGAGCTGGCCCGCGACGGTCTCACGCACGTGCACCTGCTGCCCGTCTTCGACCTGGCCACCGTGCCGGAACGCCGGGCCGACCGCGGCGAGCCGCCCTGCGACCTGGCCGCGCTGCCGCCGGACTCGCCGCTGCAGCAGGAGTGCGTCGCGAAGACCGCGGCCAAGGACGGCTTCAACTGGGGCTACGACCCGCTGCACTACACCGTGCCCGAGGGCTCGTACGCCACCGACCCCGACGCGCGCACCCGCGAGTTCCGCTCGATGGTGGCCGGGCTCAACCGTTCGGGGCTGCGCGTGGTCATGGACGTCGTCTACAACCACACCCACTCCACGGACGTGCTGGACACGATCGTGCCCGGCTACTACCACCGGCTCCTGCCCGACGGCACCGTCGCCACCTCCACGTGCTGCCCGAACACCGCGCCCGAGCACGCGATGATGGGCCGGCTCGTGGTCGACTCGATCGTCACCTGGGCCCGCGACTACAAGGTGGACGGCTTCCGCTTCGACCTCATGGGACACCACCCGAAGGCCAACATCCTGGCCGTGCGCCGCGCCCTGGACGCGCTGACGCCCGCCAAGGACGGCGTGAACGGCAAGGACATCCTCCTGTACGGCGAGGGCTGGAACTTCGGCGAGGTGGCCGACGACGCCCGCTTCGAGCAGGCCACGCAGGCCAACCTGGCCGGGACCGGGATCGCCACCTTCAACGACCGGCTGCGTGACGGGGTGCGGGGCGGCGGGCCGTTCGACGCCGACCCGCGCGTGCAGGGCTTCGGCTCCGGTCTGGCCGGCGACCTCAACGGCGGCCCGGCCAACGGGGACGCGGCGGCGCGCCTCGCGCACTACCAGGACCTCATCATGCTCGGGCTGACCGGCAACCTGCGCGACTACGTGCTGCCCGACGGCCGTACCGGCGCGGAGGTGACCTACAACGGCCACAAAGCCGGATATGCCGCCCACCCCTCCGATGTCGTGACATATGTGGACGCGCATGACAATGAGACGCTCTACGATGCACTCGCCTACAAGCTCCCGCCCGCCACGGACATGGCGGCGCGGGTGCGGATGCAGGCGCTCTCGCTGGCCACGGCGCTGCTGGGGCAGGGGACCGCGTTCGTGCACGCCGGCAGCGAGCGGCTGCGCTCGAAGTCGCTGGACCGCAACTCCTACGACTCCGGCGACTGGTTCAACCGCCTGCACTGGGACTGCGCGCGGGGAAACGGCTTCGGCGCCGGGCTGCCGCCGAAGGCGGACAACGAGGCCAGGTGGCCCTACGCGCGTCCGCTGCTGGCCGATCCGCGGCTGCGCCCTGACTGCGCGGCCATCTCCGCGGCGCGGGAGCGGTTCGGGGAGTTCCTGCGCATCCGGGGCTCGTCCCCGCTGTTCGCGCTGGGCGGGCGGGCGCACGGGCGGGTCTCCTTCCCGGCCGCGCCGCCCGGCGTGATCGCCATGCGCCTGGACGGCACCGGCCTCGACCCGCGCTGGTCCGCGGTCACCGTCGTCTTCAACGCCACCCCCGGGGCGCGCGGCGTGACCGTGCCGGAGCTGAAGGGCACCGTGACCACGCTCCACCCGGAGCAGGCCGACCCGGTGGCCGGGCAGTCCCGCTTCGACGCCGCCACCGGCGCGCTGACCGTGCCGGGCCGCACCGCCGCGGTCTTCGTGAGCGCCCCCTAGAATCCGCCTGTGGACCACCGGCTCATTCAGGCGGCGCTGGAATGCATCGCCACCTACGGCTACCGCAAGACCTCCCTGAGCGACGTGGCGGCCAAAGCCGGGGTCTCGCGGGCCACCGTGTACCGCGCCTTCGGCTCCAAGGACCGGATGGGCGAACTCGTGGTACGCCACGAGGGGGCCAGGTTCATCGAGCAGATCGAGGAGATCTTCGCCTCCGCCGCGCCGCCCCAGGAGCAGATCGCGCGCTCGGTGGAGTTCGCGCTGGAGTTCACCGGCAACCACGACGTGCTGCAGCGCATGCTCATGGAGGAGCCGGAGGAGTTGTTCACGATGCTCATCGAGCGGCCGGGGCACACGGCGTTCATCACGTTCCTGACCGAGGGGATGGCGCCGTTCCTGGCCGCCGGCCCGAACGCCCACCTGTTGCGGGTCACACCGGAGCAGGCCGTGGAGTTCACCACCCGGGTGATCCTCAGCCTGATCGCCCACCCGACCACCTCGCTCGGCGGCAGCGCGGAGATCGCCCGGTTCATATGGGCAGCGATTGGCCGCCCAGCGTCACCCGCATGAACCATTCCTCGGTCCGCGCCACGGCCGGATGGTCGCGGTGGGCGTCGAGCACCCAGCGCCACGTGGGGTCGGCGCGGGCCTGCTCGTCGTAGGCCCGCCGGACGACGTCGGGCGGGGCGCCGTCCTCCAGGAGCGCGTCCATGCGGGCCCCGAGCGCGGCGTACCACCGCCGCGCCAGATCGCTCAGCACGTCCTCGGGAACCGCCGGATCGCCGCTCGCCCTGACCCCCGCCAGGGCGGCCTGGAGTTCCTCTCGCCGGGTCCGCATCGACCCTCCTCAACCGAGACGCTGAGACGAATGGATCTAGATGTCTCATGTCTACTACACCGGAGAAGGCGGCGGGCGCCGAACCCCCGTGAGCCCCGTCACACGCGGCGCCCCTAGGGGAGCGACGGCCGGCGGGAGCGGTGGCGGGCGCGGCGGGTGAGCTGCGGGGCGTCGAGGATGAGGAGGTCGCCGCCGTCCCTGGTGATCCAGCCCCGGCGGGTGAAGTCGCCGAGGATCTGGTTCACGCGTTCGCGTGAGGCCCGTACGTGGTGGGCGAGGTCGTCCTGGCTGAGGTCCAGCGTCAGGCGCAGCCCCACGCTGGTACGGCGGGCGAAGCGGGCCCCCTGCTCCACCAGGACCCTGGCCACCCGGGTGGCCACGTCCACGCCCGCGGCGTCCTCGATGCGGTCGTTCATGCGCCGGATGCGCGCGGCCAGCAGGCACATGACGCGGCGGGCCGCCTCGGGATGCCGGTCGATCCAGTCCGACATCTCCTTGACGGGGGCGCGGTAGGCGGTCGTGTCCTGGACGGCGGTGGCCGTGGCCTGGCGCGGGGCCGTGTCGAACAGGCACAGCTCGCCCAGGAGTTCCCCCGGACCTGCCATGGTCAGCAGGATCTCGCCGCCCTCCGGGCCCGGCCGGGTCGCCTTCACCTTCCCGCTCAGCAGGACCAGGACGCAGTCACCCGGCTCCCCCTCGGTGAACAACCGGGCGCCGCGCGGGAAGGCGGCCCGCGCGGCCAGCGACAGGAAGTCGGCCGCCACCTCCTCCGCCAGCCCGTCCAGCAGCGGGATCCCGCCGGTCATGGCAGCAGTCCGAAGGTCTGGGCGAGGGCGTACTCGTCGGCCAGGAACCACGCTTCCACCACCTTGCCCCCGGCCAGGCGCCAGATGCCGACCTCCAGCACCTCCACCGGACGCCCCGTCGGCTCATGGCCGAACAGCGGGCCGCCGTGGGTGGCGTGGATGGTCCACACCGCCCACACCCGGTCCCCCTTGGCGATCATCGCGTGAATCTCGTCGGCCCGGTCGGGCAGGCCCTCCGGCGCGTAGGAGGTGCCGGAGCGCGCGGCCAGGTGGGCCATGCCCCGCCGGTGGATCCGGGCGCCGGGCGCCATGTGGGCCTGCCGGCCCTCCACGGTGGCGTGGCGCAGGGCGCGGACGACCTCCAGGTTGCGCAGCTCCTCCTCGGTGTGCGCCTGCGCGGCGGGCTCTGCCAGCAACGGAGTGCTCCTCTCACGGGATCACCTGAATACAGCCTCTCACGGGCTGGTCAGGAAATATCCGGACACGTCGATGGGCTTTTCGGCCAGGCCGTAGGTCCGCATGGCGTCGGCGATGCGCTGCACCTGCGGACGCAGCGTGGCGACGTCCGCCGTCTCCAGGTACTTGTTGATGATGACCTTGTCCGCCACCGCCGCGTCGATCGTGGTGAACTTCGGCAGTGCCGCCTTCACCTCCGCCGGATGGGCGTTGGCGTAGGCGGTCGCCTTGAGCAGCGCCCGCCGGAACCCGGCCAGCGCCTTGCCGTTGGCCGCCGCGTACTTCTCCGAGACCAGGTAGCCGCCCACCGCGTACCCCTCCAGTTCCCCGGAGGAGGTGTCGTAGACCGACCTGGCCCCGAGCTGGTCGATCATGAGCGTCCTGAACGGGTCGCTCGTGCAGGTCGCGGCCACCTCTCCCGACTCCAGCACGTTCGCGTGCTCCGGCGGCGCCACCGGCGTGAACGCGATCGTGTCCGGGGGCAGCCCCTTCGCCCTGAGCTCCGAGCGCACGTTGAGGATGCAGACCGTGCTCGGCGACAGCACGGCCAGCTTCTGCCCCTTCAGGTCGGCCAGGCTCCGGGCGCGTGAGCCCTTGCCCACGAGCACCTGCTGCGACCCGGTGACCGCGGTGTCGGTCAGGGCGACGAGCTTGACGCCGAGGCCCTTGGAGTAGGCGCTCAGCCCGCTCACCACGTTGGACCAGGCCATGTCCACCTGACCGCCGACGACGGCCTCGACGGTGCTGCCCGAGCCGAGGTCCACGTCGGCCTTGACGGTCAGGCCCTCGGCGGCGAAATAGCCCTTGTCCATGGCCAGGTGCAGCGGGACGTTGCTGACGTTGGCCGGATTGCTGATGGTGATCGAGATGGGGCCGGCCGGGGGCGCCGCGGCCGGCCCGCCCCCGCACCCTGCGACGATCAGGGCTGCCACGCAGATGACGATGGTGCGTTTCACGGGGCTCTCCTCAGGACGCGTCTTTGATGTGCTGGGCCACGACGCTGCGCTGGCGCACGAACGCCGGCAGCGACTTGGTGACGATCTGATCGCGTACGCGAGGCAGCTCGATGACGAGCTCGGCCAGCACGCTCCCCGGCGACCTGCGCAGGACGACGAGCCGGTCGGCCAGATAGACCGACTCGTCGATGTCGTGGGTGACGAACAGGATCGTCATCCCGAACTCCAGATGGACCCGGCGGGTCAGGTCCTCCAGGCCCGAGCGGGTCTGGGCGTCGACGGAGGCGAACGGCTCGTCCATCAGCAGCACCTTCGGCCGGTAGGCCAGAGCGCGGGCGATGGCGACGCGCTGCTGCATGCCGCCGGACAGCTGCCAGGGGTAGCGCTCGTGCTTGCCCTCCAGCCCGACCGCGGCCAGCGAGCGTTCCACCCGCTCCCGGCGCTCGGCCTTCGGCAGCCGCAGCGTCTCCAGCGGGAACTCGACGTTCTGTCCCACCTTCATCCACGGGAACAGCGAGCGCCCGTAGTCCTGGAAGACCACGGCCAGGCCCTCCGGGACGCCGCTCACCTCCTCTCCGTGCACCCGCACCTCGCCGCGCGTGGCCGGGACCAGCCCCGCCACGCACTTGAGCAGCGTCGTCTTGCCGCACCCCGACGGTCCGACGATCGACAGCAGCTCGCCCTCCCGCACCTCGAAGGAGAGGTTGTGCAGCGCCGGGTTCCCCTCCCCGTAGGTCTTGGACAGGTTGCTCACCTGGAGTGCGGTCATGAGGGGCGACTCCTTAGAACGCGCCGCTCGGCGGCGAGGAAGAGCACGTTGAGCAGGTATCCGAGCAGGCCGAGCAGGACGATCGCCGCCCACACGTCGAGGATCTCGAAGGTGCGCTGGGCGGTGATGAGGAAGTGGCCGAGCCCGTGGTCGGCCAGCAGCCACTCCGACAGCACCATGAGGATGAGCGAGAGCGACAACGTCACCCGCATGCCCGCGAAGATCTTCGGCAGCGCGGCCGGGATCACCACCCGCAGGAGCCGGGTGCGGGGCGGGATGTGGAAGGCGCGGGCGGTCTCCAGGTACATCGGGTCCACCGATCGCACTCCCTGCATGGTGTTGAGCAGCACCGGCCACACGCAGCCGAAGGTGATCAGCCCGATCCGCATGAGGTCACCGGAGCCGAAGACCAGCAGGAACACCGGGACGATCGCCGGCTTGGGCAGTGAACGCAGGAAGTTGACCGGCGGATCGACATATCCGGCGGCGGCCTTCCACTGCCCGGCGGCCAGCCCGACGACCACCCCGGCCGCGGCCCCGGCCAGCCAGCCGGTCACCGCCCTGAGCACGCTGGGCCCGGCGTCCTGCCAGAACCGCTCGGTCAGCAGCGGCTCGCTGAACCACAGCTCGGCCACCCGTCCCGCGATCCGCCCCGGCGGCGGGAAGAACGGCGAGCCGGCCGCCACCGCGGCCCACTGCCAGAGCAGCACGGCCAGCAGCACCGGACCGAGCCGGGCGAGCGCCCCCCGGGCCAGCTCGCGCGCTCCCCTGCCGGCGGGGGCGTGCGCGGGCGCCTGCGCGGCGCTCATGAGGGTCCCTTTCCGTCCCAGACCACCAGGCGGTTCGTCACCGCGACGGTGATCCCGTTCATCAGGTAGCCGAGCACCCCGGCGAGCGTCACCGCGGCGAAGACGGTGTCGGCGTGGAATCCGGCATAGCTGGCGCGCAGGATGAAGTAGCCGACCCCGTCGCGTGTTCCCACCGCGATCTCGGCGGCGATGCCCACGGTCAGCCCGGTGGCCAGCGCCAGCCGCAGCCCGGTGAGCATGAGCGGCAGCGCGCTCGGCAGCACGACCCGCCACCAGGTCCGCGGCACCGGCACCCGGAAGGCGCGGGCGGTCTCCATCGCGACCGGGTCGACGCCGCGCACGCCGTAGACGGTGTTGAACAGCAGCGGCCACACCGCCACGAACGCCACGATCGTCACCTTCATCGGCAGTCCCTGGCCCATGACCAGGACCAGCAGCGGAATGATCGCGATCCCCGGCACCGACCGCAGCGAGTCGATGATCGGCGTCAGCCCCAGCGCGGCCAGCCGGTAGGAGCCAATGAGCACGCCGAGCGGCACCGCGATCGCCGTGGCCAGCGCCACGCCCCCGAGCACCGCCACGAGCGTGGCCCACACCTCGACCAGGAACGCCGGATCCACCAGCAGCCGCAGCGCCTCGCCCAGGATCACTCCGGCGGGCGGCAGCAGCCGAGGGTCGACCAGCTCCAGCCGGGCGAACACCTCGAAGGCGAGGGCCAGCAGCGCGGCGCCCGCCGTACCCCTGAGGAAGGCGGCGAGCGCGCCGCGCGGGGAGGTGCGGCGGCGCACGCCCGGGCGGCGCGGCCCGGCGCGCACGCCGGTGGTGGTGACGGGCGCGTTCACGGCGCCCCCGCCGGTCCGGCGGAGACCTTCCCGGTACGGCTGGCCGAGACGATCACCCCCGCCAGCAGTCCCGCGCCCACGAGCGCCGCACCCCAGGTGGCGCCGGCCAGCGAGAGCCCCAGCAGCGCGTCCACGGCCAGCGCGCCCGGCCCGGTGAAGGCGAGGCAGCAGGTGGCCGCGAGCAGCACCAGCTCGTACTCGAAGCCGTTGCGGCGGCGCGAGAGCCCGTTCGGCAGGTGCAGGATGACGATGTTGGCGAACGTGCCGGCCAGCATCAGCACCGCGAGCGGTGTCAGCGCCCCGGCGGCCAGCAGCAGCCCACCGGCGGTCTCGGCCAGACCTGCCACCGCCGCCATCAGCAGCGGCGGCCGGTAGCCCATGCGGCCGAAGAACGCGGCGGCGCCCTTCAGCCCGTCGGCGCCCCACCAGCCGAACAGCTTCTCCGTGCCGTGGTAGGCCATGACCAGGCCGACCGCCAGGCGGAGGATCAGCAACCCGATGTCCATCACCGTGCTCCGTTCAGCCGAAGGCGGGAAGTACCTGGTCGAGGAACAGGCGCAGCGATCGGCCGGAGACCTCGGGCGACATGAACCCGTAGTTGAACAGCAGCGCCATGTGCCGGACTCCGGCCGCCTCGTACTCCCTGATCTGCTCGGACACCGACCCGGGGTGGCCGATGAGCATGGCCTGGTCGAGGAACTCGTCGGGGTTCTGCGGCGAGACGCCGACGACGCTCTTGAGGTGGGCGGCGTCGCGCACGTCCTTGACCATGCCGAAGCTGCGCCGCTGGTGCTCGGCCATGAGCACGAGACGCTCGCGGATCTCCCGCTCGGCCTGCTCGTCGGTGTCGGCCACGTAGACCTGCTTCTGGACCATGCTCCAGTCGAGCCGGTCCTGGACGGCCTCCTCGCCGAGGCCGCCGTCGCGCAGCGCCCGCTCGTAGACGCGCCAGCGGGCGGTCAGAGGCTGCGGTTTCTCCCGGGCGGTGAACAGGTACCAGCCCTTGCGGCCGGTCCACTCGGCGCCGGAATCGCTCTGGGTGGCGCGGGCGAAGGCCGGGGCGGCGCGATGATGGGCGGCGGGCATGATGCGGGTGTGCAGGGTGCCGCGCTCGAAGGCGGTCTCCCACTCCAGGGGAGGATCGTCGGGCCGCTTGGCCAGGGCGGCTTCGAGGATGTCCAGGTTGTGCATCATCTGGGCGTGGCGCTGGGAGGGGTCGCGTCCCATGCCGGCGTACTCCAGCGGCGAGCCGCCGGCGGCGAATCCCACGATCAGCTCGCCGCCGGTGAGGATGTCCAGCAGATTGCAGCGCTGGGCCAGCCGCATGGGGTTGTGCAGCGGGGGCACCGCCACGGCCAGGGAGAACCGGGTGCCGCGGGGTGCCAGGGCGGCCAGGTGGGCGGCGTACATGAAGTTGTCGCCATAGGTGTTGTAGCCGGAGAAATGGTGCTCGGTGAGCACGATGCCCCGGACGCCGGCCCGGGTGGCCTCAAGTGCCTGGCGGGTGAGGGTCTCGATGATGCCGACGTCCTCGTGCGGGCCGCGGGTCTGGGCGTTCAGGTAGATGGAGAAGCGCATCCGGGTTCCTCCTTCGTGGTCGCTAGGCCGGGAACCCGGCGTAGCGGCGGCGGTGGTAGAGCAGCGGGGCGGCCTCCCGCTCGCGGGCGCCCTCGACGACGAGGCCGATGACGATGAGGTGGTCTCCGCCGCCGACGGTCTCCAGCACCTCGCAGATCGCGTGGGCGACGGTGCCCCGGGTCAGCACCGGCACGCCGTGGCGCCCCGGCCGCCAGGCGATGCCGTCGAACTTGCCGTCCCCGCCGCCGGCGAAACGCTCCGACAGCGGGGCCGAGCCGGCGTCGAGGACGTTCACGCAGAAGGCGCCGGAACGTTCGATCGCCGTCAGCGTGCGCGAGCCGCGGCCGATGCACACGAGCATCAGCGGCGGGTCGGCCGACAGCGCGCACACCGCCCCCGACGTCAGGCCCGCCGGGCGCCCGGGTCCCGCCAGGCTCGTCACCACCGTGACCCCGGTCGGCAGCGAGCCCGCCAGGGTCTTGAACAGCTGCGCGGGCACCGCCGCGGCGTCGTCGGTGAGGCTCATGCGGCCATCCTGCGTGACCTGCGGCGAGGCGGGCCAGCGGATGTGGAACATGCAACAACCGCTGGTCAGGCCAGGATCGCGAGCGGATTCTCCAGCAGCGACAGGAAGACGCGCATCCACTCGGCGGCCACCACGCCGTCCACCGGACGGTGGTCCACCGACAGCGTCACCGTCAGGACCGTGGCGGCCACGACGGCGCCGTCCCGGACCACCGGCGCCTGCCTGGCCGCGCCGACGGCCAGGATCGCGGCCTGCGGCGGGTTGACGATCGCGGCGAACTCCTCCGTGCCGTGCATGCCGAGGTTGGTGACCGTGAGCGTGCCGCCCTCCAGCTCGTCCTGGCGCAGGCGGCCGGTGCGGGCGCGCTCGCCGTACTCGCGCAGGGTGGTGGCGACGAGGGAGACGGGCGCGCGCTCGACGGCGCGCAGGACGGGCGTGAGCAGGCCGCCCGGGGTGGCGACGGCCACGGCGATGTCGACCTGGGTGTGGGCGCGGACGGCGGTGTCGGTCCAGGTGACGTTCATCGCCGGGACCCGGACGTGGGCGTGGGCGGCGGCCTTGACGATCAGGTCGTTGACCGAGACGCGCGGGCCGCCGCCCTGGTTGAGCTGGGTGCGCGTCGCCAGCAGGGCGTCTGCTCCGGCGGTGCCGCGCAGGTAGAAGTGCGGGGCGGTGCGTTTGCTCTCGGTGAGCCGGGCGGCGATGGCCCGGCGCATCGGCGTGTGCGGGATCTCGGTGTAGGCGAGCGTCTCGGTGGGGGCGGGCGTCTCGGTGTAGGCGGGCGACTCGGTGTGGGCGAGCGTGTTGGTGGGGGCGGGCGTCTCGATGCCGGCGGGCGTGTTGGTGGGGGCGGGCGTCTCGATGCCGGCGGGCGTGTTGGTGGGGGCGGGCGTTCGCGGGGCCTTCGCCGAGGCGGCCACGGCCGCCTCGACGTCCCTGCGGACGACGCGGCCGTTGGGCCCCGAGCCGGGGATGTCCTCCACCCGCAACCCCGCCTCCTTGGCCAGGCGCCGGGCCAGCGGGCTGGTGAAGACCCGCTCTCCGGTACGGCCCGCGTCCACCCGGCCGGAGGCGGCCTCGGGGAGATCCGGGACGGGCGTGCCGGGAGGCTCGCCTGGGGCGCCCAGCACCGCGATCGGCGCCCCCACCTCCACCGTGGCGCCGTCCTCCACCAGCGTGCGCAGCAGGACCCCCGCCTCCTCGGCCTCCACCTCCACCACCGCCTTGTCCGTCTCGACGGTGGCGATCACCTCTCCCTTCCCGAACGGGGCGCCGGCCGCGACCGCCCACCCCTGCAAGATCGCCTGGATCGCGCCGGCCGCCACCTCCGGCATGCGCAGGACTCTGGCCATGGCCGTCAGCTCCTCGTCATCTCGGCCAGCGCCGCGGACACCTCGGCGGCCCCGGCGATGGCGGCGCGTTCGAGCACCTTGCTGATGCTGGGCGAGGCTTCTCCACCGGTCACCCGCCGTACGGGCTGGTCGAGCCAGTCGAAGTAGCGCCGCTGGATCTCGTCGGCCAGCCAGCCGCCGTAGGAGGTGCCGAGCGCTCCTTGTTCGGCGATCAGCACCGCGCCGGTCTTGCGGACGCTGGCCCCGACGGTGTCCCAGTCGAGGCTGGCCCGGTCCAGCCAGCGCAGGTCGATCACCTCCGCGTCCGCCTCGCCGGCCACCTCCAGCACCAGGGGGGTCATCGCGAGGTAGGTGAGCACGGTGACGGCGGAGCCGGTACGGCGGACGGCGGCGCTGCCGACGGGCAGGCAGTAGTCGAGGTCGCCCACGGGCCCGTCGCCGACGGTGCCGTAGAGGTCCACGTGTTCCAGCACGAGGACGGGGTCCTGGCAGCGCAGGGCGCTGTTCATCAGGCCGACGTAGTCGTAGGGGGTGGAGGGGGCGGCGATGCGCCAGCCGGGGGCGGTGGCGAAGATCCCGGCCGGGTCCATGGAGTGCTGCGAGCCGTACCCGGTGCCCATCGCGACCTTGCTGCGCAGCACGAGCGGCACCGGGCCTTCGCCGCCGAACATGTGCCTGGCCTTGCCGATCTGGTTGAAGAGCTGGTCGGCGGCGACCCACATGAAGTCGGCGTACATGAACTCGACCACGGGGCGGAAGCGGCCGTCCAGCGCGATGCCGCCGCCGAGGCCGGAGAAGGCGTTCTCGCTGATGGGCGTGCCGAGCACGCGGTCGGGGAAACGTTCCTTGAGCCCCCGGGTGGCACCGTTGGTGCCGCCGCCGAGGCGGTGGACGTCCTCGCCCAGCACCACCACGCCGGGGTCGGTCTCCATGCGCCGCGCCATGACGGCGGCCACCGCGTCGATGAACTTCTGCCCGGCCAGCGTGCCCTCGAAGGTGAAGCGGGCGTCGCCGAACTCGCTCAGGTCGCCCCTGACGCCCACGTCGGCGAACGACGGCCGCGGCCACTCGGCGGGCTTGATCCGCCGCACCGCGCTCCCTTGACGGCCGGCGGCGCCTGGGTCCGGCTCCAGCAGCGTGTCCGCGATCCCGGCCATGAGCGCGGCGGCGGCCTCGCGGGCCTTCTCCAGCTCCGCGGGGGTGAGCAGGCCGCGGCGCTCCAGGTGCCGCGCCACCTGGTCGAGCGGGTCGCGGGCGCGCCACTGCCGCTCCTCCTCCTTGGTGCGGTAGCCGAACGCGCTGCCGGGGAAGGGGCCGTTCTGGTGGAAGTAGCGGTAGACGTCGGCTTCGATGAGGACCGGCCCGCGGCCGGACCGCAGCAGGGCCAGGGCCTCGCGCATGGTCAGGTGAACGGCCAGCGGGTCCATCCCGTCCACCTTGAAGCTGGCGATGCCGAAGCCGGGCCCGCGCGCCGACAGCCGCGGCTCGCCGGTGGCCTCCTGCACGCCGGTCGAGACGGCGTAGCGGTTGTTCTCGACGAAGAAGCACAGCGGCAGCTTCCACGCGGCGGCCAGGTTGAACGTCTCCAGCGTCGAGCCGATGTTGATCGCGCCGTCGCCGAAGTAGGTGACGGCCACGGCGTCGGTGCCCGCCTGCCGGTGCGCCCACGCCGAGCCCGCGGCCAGCGGCACCCCGCCGCCGACGATCGCGTTGGTGCCGATGGCTCCGGCTTCGGCCCACTGCAGGTGCATGGAGCCGCCCCTGCCGTGGCTGAAGCCGCGTTCCAGCCCGCAGATCTCCGCGAGGGCGCGCAGCAGGACGGCCCGCGCCCGCGGCGGGAGGTCCGCGCGCGGGTCGAGGCCTTCGGGCTCCACGTGGCACAGCGCCTTGGCCAGGAACTGGTGGTGTCCGCGGTGGGAGCCGTTGACCGTGTCGCCGGGGGCCAGGGCGAGGACCGAGCCGACCGCCCCGCCCTCCTGCCCGATGCTGGCGTGGGCGGGGCCGTGGACCAGCCCGGCCTTGGCCAGCTCCAGCACCTGCTCCTCGAAGGCGCGGATGAGGACGAGCTGGCCGTACATGGTGGTCAGCAGGGGCGGGTCCGCGGCGTCCCAGTCGGCCTCCGTGGCGGCGACCTCGATCCAGGGGACGACGGGTTCTAGTCTGTGGTGTTCGCTCATGTTAGTCTCCGCAATCGATTGCGTCCGCGACGGAAAGGGTCCCGATGCTCCCCGGACTGGCAAGGCTCGACCACATCGGCTTCACCGTGCCCGACATCGACGAGGCCAGGGCGTTCCTGGTGGACGTGCTCGGCTGTGAGTACATGTACAAGCTCGGCCCCTACGAGCACGCCGACGACTGGATGGCCGAGCACCTGAACGTGCACCCCCGCGCGGTCATGCGCGAGCTGCACTTCTTCCGCTGCGGCGGCCAGGCGGTCTTCGAGGTCTTCCAGTACGAGGCCCCGGACCAGAGCAAGACCCAGCCCCGCAACAGCGACGTCGGCGGCCACCACATCGCCCTGTACGTCGACGACCTCGACGCCGCCGTCGCCTACCTCAGGGAACGCGGCCTGACCGTGCACAGCGGCCCGACCGCCAGCAGGGGCCCCAGCGAGGGCCAGCGCTGGATCTACTTCCTGTCGCCGTGGGGCATGCAGTTCGAGCTCGTCTCCTACCCGGACGGCAAGGCCTTCGACCGGGGTGTCACCAGCTGACCGCCACATACTGGGTCTCCAGGTAGTCCAGCAGTCCCTCGTGGCCGCCCTCCCGGCCGACGCCGCTCTGCTTCATCCCCCCGAACGGCGCGGCCGGGTCGCTGACCAGGCCCCGGTTGAGGCCGATCATCCCGGCCTCGATCCGCTCGCCGACCCGCAGCCCGCGGGCCAGGTCGCCGGTGTAGACGTAGGCGACCAGCCCGTACTCGGTGTCGTTGGCCAGCCGCAGCGCCTCCTCCTCTCCGGAGAAGGCCACGATCGGCGCGACCGGGCCGAAGATCTCCTCGCGCAGGATCGGCGCGTCGGGGCGTACGCCCGTCAGCACGGTCGGCTCGTAGAAGAAGCCGGGACGGTCCGGGCGCCCGCCGCCCGCCAGGGCCTTCGCGCCGCCTTCCAATGCCTGCCGCACCAGGCCGTCCACCTTGTCCACGGCCTCCTGGTTGACCAGCGGGCCGACCTCGGCGCCGGGGTCGGTGCCGGGGCCGAGGCGCAGCGCCGACATCCGGGCGGCCAGGCGGCGGGCGAACTCCTCGGCGACCGGCTCCTCGACGTAGAATCGGTTGGCGGCCGTGCACGCCTCGCCGGCGTTGCGCATCTTGGCGATCATCGCGCCCTCGACCGCGGCGTCCAGGTCGGCGTCGGCGAAGACGAGGAAGGGGGCGTTGCCCCCGAGCTCCATCGAGCTGTTGATCACCTGGCCCCCCGCCTCGCGCAGCAGCAGGCGGCCGACCTCGGTGGAACCGGTGAAGGAGAGCTTGCGCACGCGCGGGTCGCGCAGCATGGTCGCGACGACCTCGCCGGAGCGGCGGGCGGGCAGCACGTTGACCACGCCCGGCGGCACGCCGGCCTCCTCCAGCAGCCTGGCCAGGGCCAGCGCGGTGAGCGGGGTGTCGCTGGCGGGCTTGAGCACGACGGTGCAGCCGGCCGCGAGCGCCGGGCCGATCTTGCGGGTGGCCATGGCGGCCGGGAAGTTCCACGGGGTGACCAGGACGCAGACGCCGACCGGGCGGCGCAGCACCAGGATGCGGTTGCCGCCCGACGGCGCGGTCAGCACCTCTCCGCTGGCGCGTACGGCCTCCTCGGCGTACCAGCGGAAGAACTCGGCGGCGTAGGCCACCTCGGCGAGGGCGTCGGGCATGGCCTTGCCGTTCTCGCGGGAGATCAGCGTGGCCAGGTCCTCGGCCTGCTCGCTCATGAGCTCGAACGCCTGGCGCAGGACCTCGGAGCGGTAGCGCGGCGTCGTGGCCGACCAGGACTCGGCAGCGTCGGCGGCGGCGGAGACGGCGGCGAGCGCGTCGGCCGGCGTGGCGTCGGCCACGGACGCGATCACCTCGCCCGTGGCGGGATCTGTGACATCGAACCGGCCGCCGTCGGTGGCGGGCGTTGATCGACCCCCGATGTGAAGCATGGGAACCTCCCGGTTCAGTACGGGTTGGCGATGACGAGGTCCTGCGCGGGGAAGAGCGTGAGCAGGCGGGCGCCGTCCTCGGTGACGACGACCTCCTCCTCGATGCGGGCGGCGGAGAAGCCGTCGCTCGCGGGGCAGTACGTCTCCAGCGCGAAGACCATGCCGGGACGCAGTTCGACCGGCTCGCGCATGCTGTTGAGCCGCGAGATGATCGGCCGTTCGTGCAGGCCCAGGCCCAGGCCGTGACCGAACTGCAGGCCGAAGGCGGCCATCTCGTTCTCGAAGCCGAACTCCTCCGCCCTGGGCCAGAGCGCGGCGATCCGGTCGGTGCCCACGCCCGGCTTGACCGCGGCGATGGCGGCGTCCATCCATTCGCGGGCCCTGGCGTAGGCCGCGCGCTGGGCGGCGGTGGCGCTGCCGACGCCGAAGGTGCGGTAGTAGCAGGTCCGATAGCCGTTGAAGGAGTGGATGATGTCGAAGAAGGCCTGGTCACCGGGACGGATGAGGCGGTCGGAGAAGTTGTGCGGGTGCGGGTTGCAGCGCTCGCCGCTGACCGCGTTGACCGCTTCGACCTGGTCGGAGCCCATCTCGTAGAGGCGTTTGGCGACCAGGGCGACGATGTCGTTCTCGCGTACGCCGGGCCTGAGCGCCTGGACCACGTCGTGGTAGACGCCGTCCACCATGGCGGCGGCCTGGTTGAGCAGCGTGATCTCGTCGGCGGACTTGATCTCGCGGGCGGTCAGCATGTGCTGCTGGGCGTCGCGCACCCGAAGGCCCTGGCGCTCCATCTCGAACAGGAACGGCGGCTCCACGAGGTCCACGCCGACCGGGGCGGACGGGTCGTCCAGCAGGTCCTTGAGCTGGGTGACCGCTTCTCTCATCAGTCCGGCGCTCGGCGCGATCGCGCCGCGCAGGCCCAGCATGCCCGCGTGGCAGTCGGCCGGGTCGAGCCACGGGCTGAACAGGCGGTGGTGGCGGGCGGCCGAGCCGAAGTCCCAGAGCATCGGCGGCTTGTCCCTGGTCAGCAGCGCGTATCGGGTCATCTTGTCCCCGAGCGCGCCGCCGATCCAGGTCTGCGTGACGTAGCGGATGTTGTAGAAGTCGAACAGCAGGAACGCGCCGCACTCGCTGGCCTCCAGGGCCGCGCGGGCCCGTTCCAGCCGGTGGGCGCGTAAGCGGCCGAAGTCGACGCGCTGCTCGAAGTCGACCGCCATGTGTCCGGGCGCGGGCAGCGGCCGCGCGTCCTCAGGCATGGCCCAGCCCGTCGTCCACGGGCACGTTCTCCGGCTTCAGTTCCAGACCCGAGGCGGCGGCCTGCAGGTCGAGCAGGATCGCGAAGTCCTCCTCCACCCGGCCGGTGCCGACGCTGGCCTGCACGAGCTGGGCGGTCAGCGCGGCCAGCGGCATGGGCACGCCGAGCTCGCGGGCCGACGCCAGGCCCAGGTCGAAGTCCTTGCGCAGCAGGACGGGAGTGAAGGTCGGGGTGTAGTCGAGGTTGACGAAGGCCGGTGACTTGTAGCGGGTGAACACCGAGCCCATGACGCTGTTGTTGAGGAACTCCAGGAAGGCGTGGCGGGACACGCCGCCCTTCTCGGCCAGCACGGTGATCTCCGCCAGGCACTGGGTGACCACGCCGAGCATGAGGTTGTGCGCGATCTTCACCAGCCGCGCGCTCTCGCCCTCTCCGGCGTAGGTGACCGCCTTGCCCAGGCGGGCCAGCAGCGGCTCCACCCGGTCGTGGTCCTCGCGCGGCCCGGAGACCACCAGGCTCAGCCCGCCCGAGGCGGCCACCTTCGCGTTGCCGCTCACCGGCGCCGCCAGGAAGGCCGCGCCGCGCTCGGCACAGGCCAGCCTGGCCCGCGCGGAGGCCTGCGCGGAGACGGTCGAGCAGTCCACGACCAGGCCGGGCGCCCGCTCGCCGCCGAGCAGCTCGCCCAGCACCTCGGCGAGGTCCTCCGAGGTGGACAGCATCGTGAACACCACCTCGCGATCGCGCAGCTGGGCGATCGAGGACGCCAGCGTGGCGCCGAGCTCCGTGAGCGGCTCGGCCTTGGCACGGGTGCGGTTCCAGACGGCCAGGTCCGTGCCGGGCCCGGCCAGGCGTGCGGCCATGGCGTATCCCATGCGGCCGGTGCCGATCCAGCCGACTCTCATCGTGCCTCCTCGTCGTTACGCAATCGATTGCGTTGCCAGCAGCATGGGAGTATATTCCCCGCCATGTCAAGAGCAAAGCAATCGACTTCGCTGACATTGGGAGCCTTCAGCCCCTCGGTGCCGTTGCGGGTGTGCCGCCGCCTCGGACTGCTGGACGCGTACGGCCTGACGGTGGCCGAGGAGCCGGTCGCCTCCTCGCCCGCCCAGTTCCGCGCGCTGCTGGACGGCCGGGTGGACGCGGTGCTGACCAGCCCGGACAACGTGCTCGCCTACCGCTTCACGGCCGCCAACCCACTCGGCGAGACCGCCGACGTGCGCATCGTCTCGGCGGTCGACCGCGGCCTCGGACTCGGCCTGTACGCCCATCCGGCCCTCCACCTGCCCACCCCGTCCAGGCCGGTGACCGCCGGGGTCGACGTTCCCGGATCGGGGTTCGCCTTCGGGCTCTACACGCTGATGGAGCACGTGGGGCTGCGCGAGTACCGCGTCGAGGCCATGGGCTCCACTCCCCGCCGCCTGGAGGCGCTGCTGGCCGGGCGGTGCGACATCACGATGCTCAACGCGGGCAACGAGCTGATCGCCGAGGACCGGGGCATGGTACGGCTGGCCGGGGTGGCCGAGGTCTGCGGGCCGTACCTGGGAACCGTGCTCGCCGCCAAGGGCGCGGACCTCGCGGCGGCGCGGGCGCTGGCCGGAGCGCTGCGCGAGGCCTGCGACCGCATCCTGGCCGGGACGGCGGACACGCTCGTGCTCGAAGAGGCCGGGGCGGCGCTCGGCCTGACCGATGCGCCGGCCCGCCGCTACCTCCGGCGCCTCAAGGATCCGCTCGAAGGACTGATCCCCGGCGGCGCCGTCGACCGGGGCGCGCTGCGCACCGTGCTCGGCCTGCGGCTGCGCCATCTCCCCGACGAGGGGCTGGAGGGCGCCCTCGATCCCGCCCGTGGTCTGATCGAGGTATGACCCCCGCCCCCCGGCTGCTCCTGGCCGTCCCGTTCGTCAGCACGCTGGACCGCTTCGCCATGCCGCCCATGATGGTCTCGATGGCCGCCCAGCTCGGGCTGCCGTTGTCGCAGGTCGTGCACGCGGTCGGCGCCTACGTCCTGGCGTACGGGATCATGCAGCCGGTGTGGGGGATGGTCTCCGACCGGACGGGACTGGTCAGGACCATGCGGGTGGCGCTCGCGCTCGGCGCGGTGAGCACGATCGCCTCGGCCTTCACCGGCTCGGCGCTCGCCCTGGCCCTGACGCGCGGCCTGGCCGGCGCCTGCTTCGCCGCGGCGATCCCCGGCAGCCTGGTCTACCTGGGAGACACCGTCCCGGCCGGGCGCCGCCAGCGGGAGATCACGAACCTGATGGCGGGCGTGGCCGTGGGCACCGCGGTGGCCTCCACCGCGGCGGGCGTGCTGGTCCAGTACGCCACCTGGCGGGTCGCCTTCGCCGCGACCGGCCTGGCCGCGCTGGCCCTGGCATGGGCGCTCGGCCGCCTGCCCGCTCCCCCGCGCTCGCGCGCCCACCTCGGCCTGCTCTCCCCGCTGGCCGCCGTCTCGCGCTCGCGGCCCGCGCTGCTCGTGCTCGCGCTCGCGTTCGTCGAGGGCGGCGTCCTCATCGGCGTGCTGACGCTGCTGCCCGCCGCGGTCGAGGCCGCGGGTGTGAACGCGGCCGTCGCGGGCGCCGTCACCGCCGCCTATGGCATCGCCGTCCTGGCGTTCTCGCAGCTCGTCGGCCTTCTCTCGCGCCGGGTGCACGCCTGGCGGCTCATCGCGTACGGCGCCGCCGCCGCGGTGGCCGCCTGCGCGCTGGTGGCGTCGTCCAGATCGCCCGCCGCCGCCCTCGCCGGAGCCACGCTGCTCGGCGCGGCGTGGGCCGCCATGCACTCCTCGCTGCAGACCTGGGCCACCGAGGTGCTGCCGGCGGCCAGGGCGACCGTGGTGTCGGCGTTCGCCGGGTCCCTTTTCCTCGGCAGCGCGGTGGCCGCCGTCGTGGTCGCCGGTCTGGCCGAGCAGCAACGGTATGCTCAGATCTTCGGCTGGGCAGCGGCGCTGGCCGCACCGCTCGGCCTCTTCGGGGCCCTGGGACGCAAACGATGGATCCGACCAGAAGGAGAGCCCGGCCGATGAAAGCCAACCGGCCATCCGCTCCGACGCTGCGCGACATCGCCGAGGCCGTGGGCGTCCACACCACCACCGTCTCCCGGGCGCTCAACCCCAGGACACAGAACCAGGTCGGCGCCGACACCGTGCGCCGGGTGCGCAAGGCCGCCAAGGACCTCGGCTACCAGCCCAACCCGATCGCGCTCAGCCTGCGCACCTCCCGGTCGCGCACGGTCGGCCTGGTCATCCCCGACATCACCAACCCGCTGTTCCCGCCGATCGTGCGCGGGATCGAAAGCGCGCTGGAGGCCGGCGGCTACAGCGGCTGGATCGTCAACACCGACAACGACCCGCAGCGCGAGCGCAAGCTCATCGAGTCGCTGCGCTCGCGGCAGGTCGAGGGACTGATCGTGGCGACCGCGCGGCTGGAGCACCCGCTGCTGTCCGAGCTGCACGCGGCCGGGGTGCCGCTCGTGCTGGTCAACCGGCGGGTCGAGGGCATCGACGTGCCGTGCGTGACGGCCGACGACGCGGCCGGGGTGAGCGCGGCCGTCGCCCATCTGGCCGCGCTCGGGCACACGCGCATCGCCCACCTCGCCGGGCCACGGACCACCTCGACGGGGGCGGCAAGGGCCAAGGCGTTCCGGCATGCCGTACGGGATCTGGGACTGTCCGACGAGCCTGGGCTCGTCGTGGAGTGCGCGCAGTGGAGTGAGGAGGCGGGGGCGGGCGCGGCGCGCTCGCTGCTGGACGCGCGCACGGACGTCACGGCGGTGGTGGCGGGCAACGACCTGATCGCCCTGGGCTGTTACGACGTCTTCGGCGAGCGCGGGATCGACTGCCCCGGCGACATCAGCGTGGTGGGCTTCAACGACATGCCGTTCCTGGACAAGCTGCGCCCGCCGCTGACCACCGTGCACGTGCCGCACCACGACGTCGGGGTGGAGGCGGCGCGCATGCTGCTGGAGGGCATCGAGGATCCCGAGCGGCCCTCCCGGTCGCTGCTGCTGCCGGTGTCGCTGGTCGTCAGGGGTTCGACGGCACCCCGCTGAACCGGTCTTTTACCGTATGGATCGCGCAAACCTTTCGTCTCTTCGGCGTGCACGACAAATCACACTTAGTAGCCTCATGACGTGTCACGCATATGGGCGGGCTCCCTGCGCGGACGGGTCACGCTCATCGCCACCGCGGTGGCCGCGTCCGTGCTGATCCCGGCAGGGGTCGGCGGCGTCGCGGTGGCCAGATCCGTGGTGGAGAACGGCCTGTGGCGCTCCACCCGCGAAGCGGCCTCCCAGGTGTCCGCCCAGGTCCGCGACGGCGGGCTGCGCGGCGGCACGATCCCGCTGACGGACGCCAGTGTGAACCTCGTGCAGGTCGTCCGGCCCGGCGGACGGGTCGTCGCGCGCAGTGCCGCCGCCGCGAACATGCCGCCGCTCACCACGCTGTGGCCGCCGCCCGACAACCGCATCATCAGCAGCGTCATGTGCCAGGACGAGATGTGTGTCCACCTGAGCGCCATCCGGATCGACACCGCCCCCGACTCCCCCGTGGTCTACGCCGGCCGCGCCACGCCCGGCGTGCTGTCCACGCGGGTGCTCGAAGCCGTGGTGTTCGCGCAGGTGGCGATCCTGGTGGGGCTGGCGTCCTGGGCCACGTGGCTGGTCACCGGCCGCGCGCTGCGGCCCGTCGCCGTGATGCGCGCCGAACTCGACGCCGTCAACGCCAGCGACCTCAGCCGCCGCGTCGCCCAGCCGGCGGGCGACGACGAGGTGGCCGAGCTCGCCCGCTCCATCAACAGCACGCTCGCCCGCCTCGAACGCTCGGCCGACCAGCAGCGCCAGTTCGCCTCCGACGCCTCCCACGAGCTGCGCACGCCCATCGCCGGCCTGCGCGCCCAGCTGGAGTCCGCGCAGCTCTACCCGGAGGACACCGACGTGAGCGAGCTCGTGTCCGGCGCCCTGCGCGACACCGACCGGCTGGAGGCCATCATCACCGACCTGCTCCTGCTGGCCCGCATCGGCTCGCGCGTGGACGTGGTCAAGGAGACGGTCGACCTGTCGGAGCTGGTGCGCGAGGAACTCATCGCCCGGCACGACCTCATCCCCGTGCGCGACGCCCTGGCCGACGGCGTGATCGTGGAGGGGGTACGCATGCAGCTGTCGCGCCTGCTCACCAACCTTCTCGACAACGCCGAGCGCCACGCCGAGACCCACGTGACCATCTCCGTGGAGGCCGAGGACGGCTACGCGGTCCTGGAGGTCTCCAACGACGGGGCCGAGATCGCGACCCAGGACCGCGAGCGCATCTTCGACCGCTTCACCCGCCTGGACGCCGCCCGCAGCCGCGACGCCGGCGGCACCGGCCTCGGTCTCGCGATCGCCCGTGACGTGGCCCTGGCCCACCGCGGCATCATCAGCGCCGAGGAGGCGATCGGTGGCGCCCGCTTCGTGGTACGCCTCCCGCTGGCCCCCGGCCACCGGGAAATCGGACCCACACAATGGACAGATAACGCGAATCCATAGAAATCGCACGGCACTGCCGCGATCATGTGGGGATGACGGAGCAGGCTCCCCTGGGCGTGGACCCGCGGATCCCGAACGCGGCCCGCATGTACGACTACTTCCTCGGTGGCAAGGACAACTTCCGGGCCGACAGGGAACTGGCCGAGCTGGTGCTGGCCGTACTGCCCGAGGCCCGCGAGGGAGCGCTGCAGAACCGCCTGTTCATCGGCCGCGTGGTCCGTTACCTCGTGGACCAGGGGATCACGCAGTTCATCGACCTCGGCTCGGGGCTGCCCGCGCGGGAGAACGTGCACGAGGTGGCCCACCGGTACGCGCCCGAGGCCAAGGTCGTCTACGTCGACAACGATCCCGTCGTCTGCACGCACGGCCGGGCGCTGCTGGCCGACCCGGAACGGGTGCTGATGCTGGAGGCCGACGCCCGGCGGCCCGAGCACGTCCTGGCCGACCCGGAGGTCAGGAAGCTGATCGACTTCGAGCGGCCGGTGGCGCTGCTCATGATGTTCTTCCTGCACCTGGTGCCCGACTCCGACGACCCGCACGGGTTCGTGGCGGCGTACCGGGAGGCGCTCGCGCCCGGCGGCTACCTCGCGCTGACCCACCTGAGCACCGACTGGAAGAGCGAGCGCACCCAGCAGATCGTCGAGGTGTACCAGCAGGCCAGCGCCCCGTTCTGCCCCCGGTCCGGCAAGGAGATCGAGGCGTTCTTCGGCGACTTCGAGCTGATCCCGCCGGGGCTGGACACCGGCCTCGGGACGGTCTGGCCGTTCGCCGACCCCGAGGCCACGATGTTCCTGGACGAGGACCTGGCCCGCATGGGGTACGCCGGCATCGGCCGTAAACCCGCCCCCTTCCGCAAACTCCGGGCGGTGAACCCCCGGGGGCGGTGACCCTCCGGGGGCGGTGACCCTCCGGGAGCGGTGAACCGCCGGGAGCGGTGACCCTCCGGAGGTGTGATCCTCCGGAGGGTGTGACCCGAGCAGGTGATCCGGGGAGAAAGGGTGTCCTGGGGGAAGGGGTTAGCTGACGGGTTGCATGTCGGGGGTGCGGGGGGCGGACGTGTCGGGCTTGTGCTCGTCCTCGTCCAGCAACGTCGCCTCGTCGAACGGCGCCCGCCCCTCCAGCACGTCCAGGGCCCGCTCCCGGTCGAACTCCCTGGTCCACGTCCCCACCAGCACCGTCGCCACCGCGTTGCCCGCGAAGTTCGTCAGCGCCCGCGCCTCGGACATGAACCGGTCGATGCCCACGATGAGCCCGACCCCGTCCACGAGCTCGGGCCGGTGCGACTGCAGGCCGCCCGCCAGCGTGGCCAGCCCGGCCCCGGTCACGCCCGCCGCCCCCTTCGAGGCGATGATCATGAACAGCAGCAGGGAGATCTGCTCCCCCACCCCCAGCGGCGCCCCGGTGGCGGAGGCGATGAAGAGCGTGGCCATCGTCAGGTAGATGGCGGTGCCGTCAAGGTTGAAGGAGTAGCCGGTCGGCACCGTGATGCCCACAACCGGGCGGCTGACGCCGAGGTGCTCCATCTTGGCGATGAGCCGCGGCAGCGCCGACTCCGACGACGACGTGGACAGGATGAGCAGGAACTCCCGCCCGAGGTAGCGCAGCAGCGACCACAGGTTGATCCGGGCGACCAGCCACAACATGGGTCCGAGCACCAGCCCGACGAACAGCAGGCAGGTCGCGTAGAAGCCGATCATGATGACGGCCAGCGACTGCAGCGCCTTGACGCCGGTCGAGCCGACCACGGCGGCGATCGCGCCGAAGGCGCCCACCGGCGCGGCCCACATGATCATGGCGAGGATCCGGAACACGAGCCGCTGGATGTGCCCGATGCCGTTGAGTATCGGCGTCGCCTTGGGGCCCATGGCCTGCAGGGCGAAGCCGGCCAGCAGCGCCACGAGCAGCGTCTGCAGCACCTGTCCCTCGGTGAACGCCGACACGAGCGTGGTCGGGATGATGCCGAGCAGGAAGTCCGTCGTACTGGCCTCGCCACCCTTGGCCGCCTCCGCCGCCGCCGACTCCTTGGCCGCGTCGGTCAGCTGCAGGCCGGAGCCGGGGTCGAGCATGTTGCCCACGACCAGGCCGATGACGAGCGCGACGGTCGACATGGCGATGAAGTAGCCGAGCGCGAGGCCGCCGACCTTGCCGACCTTGGCCGCCTTGGTGACCGAGCCGACGCCGAGCACGATGGTGCAGAAGATGATCGGGCTGATCATCATCTTGATCAGTGCCACGAAGCCCGTGCCCAGGGGTTTCAGCTCCTTGCCGACGTCCGGCCAGACGAGTCCGATGGCGATTCCGGCCACCACCGCGACGATGACGGCCAGGTAGAGATAGCGAGTGCGATCACGCATAGGGGGTCTCCGGCTTTGGAGGAAGCTTCTGGTTGTGCGACTATGCGCTGCACAGTGACCCAGGTCACCATTGCGTTCATTTCGTACACCGGGAGGATCCGATGAGGCGCTGGAGCCTCGCAGGTCAGATGCTCCTGTTGCAGTTGGTGGTGGTCTCCGTGACCGTGGCGGGCGGGGCGGTGCTGGCGGTGCTGCAGGCCCGCGAGCTGCTCACCGACGAGGCGGCCAACACGGCGACGGCGGTCACGGTCACCGTGGCCGCCTCACCGGACGTGCTCGCCGCCCTCGACGCCGCCGACCCGTCGGCGACGCTGCAGCCCTACGCCGAACGGGTACGGCTGCGCACCGGCGTCGACTTCGTGACCATCATGCGGAACGACGCCACCCGCTACACCCACCCGAACCCCGCGGAGATCGGCAAGCGGTTCCTGGGCCACACCGCCCCGGCGCTGCGCGGGGAGACCTTCACCGAGACCTACACCGGCACCCTCGGCCCCTCCATGCGCGCCGTCACCCCCGTGATGCGCGACGGGCAGGTCAGGGCGCTGGTCAGCGCGGGCATCACGATCGAGCGGATCACCGCCCGGCTCTACGACCAGCTCGTCTGGGGACTGCTGATCGCCCTGCTCGCCCTGCTCGCGGGCGGGGCGGGCACCTGGCTGGTCACCACCCGGCTGCGCCGCCAGACCCACGGGCTCGGGCCGGTGGAGCTGGGGCGCATCCATGCCCACCACGAGGCCGTGCTGCACGCCGTACGGGAAGGACTGCTTCTCGTCGGCAGGGACGGGACGCTGACGCTCTGCAACGACGCGGCCCACACGCTGCTGGAACTGCCGCCCGACGCGGAGGGACGGCCCGCGCCCGAGCTCGGCGAGGACCGCGTGCACCTGATCGGGGACCGGGTCCTGCAGGTCAGCAGCACGCCCAGCGAGCTGGGGGCGGTGGTGACCGTGCGCGACCACACCGAGCTGCAGGCGCTGGCCGGCCAGCTCGACGCCGAGCGGGGCTTCGCCGAGTCGCTGCGCTCGGCGGCGCACGAGGCGGCCAACCGCCTGCACACCGTGATCACGCTGGTGGAGCTGGGGCGCTCCGAGCAGGCGGTGGCCTTCGCGACGGCGGAGCTGCGCTCGGCGCAGGAGCTCACCGACCGGGTGGTGGGTTCGGTGCGCGAGCCGGTCCTGGCCGCGCTGCTGCTGGGCAAGAGCGCCCAGGCCGCCGAGCGCGGCGTGGAGCTGGTGATCAGCGAGGACAGCAGGCTGGAGGACGTGGAGATGGCGGCGCGCGACCTGGTGACGATCGTCGGCAACCTGCTGGACAACGCGATCGAGGTGGCCTCGCGCGTGGAGGTGATGGTGCGCACGGAACCGGACGGGATCGTGGTCAGGGTGAGCGACGACGGCCCGGGACTGCCGGAGCCGGAGGCGTTCGCGAAGGGATGGACGACCAAGGGCGACGGCAGGGGGCTCGGCCTCGCGCTGGTCGGCCAGGCGGTACGCCGGCTGGGCGGCACCATCGAGGTGGACGGCTCGGCCTTCACGGTGAGGCTGCCATGATCTCCGTGCTCGTCGTGGAGGACGAGGAGATCACGGCCGACGCCAACCGCATCTACGTGGAGCGCGTCCCCGGCTTCGAGGTGGCCGGGGTGGTCCGCTCCGGCGGCGAGGCGCTGCGCTTCCTGCGCGCCACCCCCGTCGACCTGATCCTGCTCGACCTCTACCTGCCCGACATGCACGGACTCGAGGTCATCCGCGCGGTGCGCGCCGGCGGCCTGCTGTGCGACGTCATCGCCATCACCTCCGCGCGCGATCTGGCGATGGTGCGCTCCGCCGTTTCTCTGGGCATCTCGCAATACCTTCTCAAACCGTTCACCTTCACCGCCCTCCACGAAAAACTCGAGAGGTACGCCAGATTTCGCCAGGACGCCGGGCAGATCATCGGCCAGGGCGACGTGGACCGGGTCCTGGGCACGTTGCGCGGGACCTCGCGCCTGCCCAAGGGCATGCAACAGGACACCCTGGACGCCGTCGCCGCGGAGCTGAGCGCGGCCGAGGAGGGGATGTCCGCGCAGGCCCTGGGCACGGCGGCCGGGATGTCCCGCGTCACCGCCCGCCGATATCTGGAGTACCTGGTAGAAATCGGCTCAGCGGTACGGCTCCCGCGCTACGGGGGCGTCGGACGGCCAGAACTTCTCTACCGGATGACCCCGCGCAGTTAATTCGGGGTTCAATTCGGGGGCCTAGCTTCGGGTGGCACCTACGTATCTCAAGGAGTCACCTTGCGAGTCCTGGCCGTCATTCCCGCCCGCGGAGGTTCTGTGGGCGTCCCCCTGAAGAACCTCGCCCCGGTGGGCGGCATCCCGCTGGTCACGCGGGCCGTACGTGCCTGCGTGCGCGCGGAGCTGATCGACCAGGTCGTCGTCAGCACCGACCACGAGGGGATCGCCACCGCGGCGCGCGAGGCCGGGGCCCTGGTCGTGGACCGCCCGGCGGAGCTGAGCGGCCCGTCGGCCTCCAGCGAGTCCGCGGTGCTGCACGCGCTCGACACCGCGCGGGAGGAGCCCGAGGTCGTGCTCCTGGTGCAGTGCACCAGCGCCTTCATCGACCCGGCCGACCTCGACGCGGCGATCTCCAAGGTCCTGGACGGCGGCGCGGACGCGGTCTTCTCCGCCACCGCGACCCACGAGTTCCTGTGGGACGCCGCGGGCGTCGGCATCAACCACGACCGCTCGGTCCGCCTGCCCCGCCAGCAGCTCGACCCGCAGTACCGCGAGACCGGCGCCTTCTACGTCATGCGCGCGGCCGGCCTGCGCGAGCACGGCCACCGATTCTTCGGCGAGGTCGCCGTCCAGCCGGTCTCCCCGAGCCACGCGGTCGAGGTGGACTCCGCCGCCGACCTCGAGATCGTGCGCGCGCTCGCCCCGTTCGTCGACACCCCGGAGCCGATCGACGTCGACGCGGTCATCACCGACTTCGACGGCGTGCACACCGACGACCGCGCCTACGTCGACTCCGACGGCCGCGAGATGGTCCTCGTCAACCGCTCCGACGGCATGGGCATCGCCCTGCTGCGCCGGGCCGGGGTCAAGCTGCTGGTGATGTCCACCGAGCACAACCCGGTCGTGGCCGCGCGGGCCCGCAAGCTCGGCGTACCGGTGCTGCAGGGCCTGGCCGACAAGGCGACCGTGCTGCGCGACTGGCTGGCCATCGAGGGCCTCGACCCGGCCCGCGTCGCCTACGTGGGCAACGACGTCAACGACCTCGGCCCGATGGGGCTGGTGGGCTGGCCGGTGGCGGTGCCCGACGCGCACCCCCGGGTACGGGCCGCCGCGCGCGTCGTGCTGAGCAGGGCGGGCGGGGCGGGAGCCGTACGCGAGCTGTGTGACCGGGTGACGGCGGCGCGGCCGGAGCCCGTGGGCGAGCCCGCGCAGGTCCGTGCGGCGCTGCGGCTGAAGTCGGCGCCGGTGGCGGTCGGCGACATCCTGGTCGGCGACGACCAGCCCGTGTACATGATCGGCGAGATCGGCATCAACCACAACGGCGACCTGGAGCTGGCGCGCCGGCTCATCGACGTGGCGGCCGACGCGGGCTGCCAGGCGGTGAAGTTCCAGAAGCGCACGCCGTCGATCTGCGTGCCGGTGGAGCAGCGCTCGCAGATCCGGCAGACGCCGTGGGGCGAGATGACCTACCTGGAGTACAAGGAGCGGACCGAGTTCGGCCGCGACGAGTACACCCAGATCTCCAAGTACTGCGACGAGCGGGGCATCCAGTGGTTCGCCTCGCCGTGGGACGTGCCCTCCGTGGAGTTCCTGGAGGAGATGGACGTCCCGGTGCACAAGATCGCATCGGCCAGCGTCGCCGACCGTGAGCTGCTGCGCGCGCTCGCCGCGACCGGCAAGCCGCTGATCCTGTCGACCGGCATGTCCACGCTGCCGGAGATCGACGAGGCCGTCGAGATCCTCGGCACCGACAAGCTGATCATCATGCACGCCACCTCGACCTACCCGCTGCCTCCCGAGGAGGCCAACCTCCGCACGATCACCACACTCAAGCAGCGGTACGGCGTGCCGGTCGGCTACTCCGGCCACGAGCGCGGCCTGCAGATCTCGCTGGCCGCGGTCACGCTCGGCGCGGTGGCGGTGGAGCGGCACATCACGCTCGACCGGACCATGTGGGGCTCCGACCACGCCGCCTCACTCGAACCGTCGGGGCTGGAGCATCTGGTGCGCGACATCCGCATCATCGAGCAGGCACTGGGCGACGGCGTCAAGCGCGTCTTCCCCGGTGAGGAGGCCCCCAAGGCCCGCCTGCGCCGCATCACCGTCTGATGGCGGCGCTGCTCACGGTGATCGTCCCGGTGCGGGACGGCGAGGCCTACATCGGTGACTGCGTGGCCTCGCTGGCCCGCAACGCGCGGCCGGACTTCGAGTTCATCGTCGTGGACGACGGCTCCGTGGACGCCACCGGGCAGATCGTCGAGGACGCGGCGGTGCCGGGGCTGTCGGTGCTGCGGCACCTGACGCCGGTGGGCCTGGCCGACGCCCGCAACGCCGGGCTGGCCGCGGCCACCGGCCGCTACGTGAGCTTCCTCGACGGCGACGACTGGCTGGCCCCGGGCTACCTGGCCGAGATGGTCGCCGCCATCGAGGGGCTCGGCTGCGACTTCGTCCGCGCCGACCATGTGCAGGTCACGGGCCGCAACCGGGTCGTGCACCGCGCCCCGTGGGCACGGCGGGGGGTGGTCGTCGACCCGAAGGAGGCGATCCTGCCCGCGGAGGTGAAGACCATGGTCGACTACCCGTACGCGTGGGCCGGGGTCTACCGGCGCTCGCTGCGGGACCTGCTGCAGTTTCCCGGATCGCTGCACACCGCCGAGGACCGGCCGTGGATCTGGCGGCTGCACCGCGAGGCGGCCACGTTCGCGGTGGTGTCGGCGGCCGGCGTCTTCTACCGGCGGCAGGTCTCCGGCTCGCTCACCCAGGTGGGCGACGAGCGGCAACTGCACTTCTTCGACGCCTTCGACCTGGTCTTCAAGGATCTCGAAGCACGGTATCTGAGCAAGGCGGTGCGCAACTTCTGCGCCCTGCTCGCTCACCACCTGGAGCTGGCTGGCCGCTTCACTCCGGAGCTGCGGGCCCGCTTCACCGAGCGCGGGGCCGCCATGGTGCGCGGCCTGCCCGCCGACCTCGTGGCCGACTCGGTCGCGCGGATGTCCGTCGAGCGCGAGGAAGTGCTGCGCGCGCTCGTCCCCGACCTGCCCGGCAAGGCCGTGCGCCTGCGCCGGGACCGGGAGGAGCTGGCATGACGCAGGTGTTCTACGCCTCCACGCTCTACGGCGCGATGTCGCTGGCCGCGGCGATCGACGAGGGCGCCTTCGGCCCGCACGAGGGCCGGAGGACGCTGCTGGTGTCGAACAACGCCGCGGTGCCCGAGGTCTCGCTGCCGCTGGACCGTACGCCCGGTTTCGCGGTGCTGCGCTCGCGCTTCGACGAGGTGGTGTCGTGGAACGAGCTGATCGCGCCGCTGCACCCGTCGGCGTGGAAGGCCCGCGTCATCGAGGTGCCGATGCTGGAACGGCTGCTGCGCACGCACCTCAAGCTGGACCGGGTCGACGAGCTGGTGCTGGAGTCGATCGCGGTGCCGCCCGCGCGCACGATCGCCGGTCTGGTGCGCGACTGCCCCATCACCGTCTACGCCGACGGCCTGATGAGCTACGGCCCCACCCGCGACCCGCTGCCCGCCGAGATCTTCCGCCGCGTCACCCGCCTGCTCCACCTCGACCTGCTGCCGGGCCTGTCGCCCATGCTGCTCAGCGAGTACGGCGTGGCCGCCTCGACCATTTCCGACGACGCGTTCCTGCGGGTCGTCACCGAGGTGGCCGCGACCGCCCCCGACATGCTGGCCGGTCAGGCGATGATCCTGGGCCAGTACCTGTCGGCGCTGGAGATCCTCACGCCGCAGGAGGAGGCGTCGCTGCACGAGTCGATGCTGCGCGCCCTGGCCGACCTCGGCTACTCCAGCGTCGTGTTCAAGCCGCACCCGGCGGCGGGACGCCGGCACGCCCGGCTGCTGCGAGCCGCGGCCGAGCCGCTGGGGGTGAAGCTGTCGGTGGCCGACGAGAGCGTGCCGGCCGAGGTGTGCTTCGCGGCTCTGCGGCCGGAGCTGGTCGTGGGCTGTTTCTCGACCGGGCTGGTCAGCGCCCGGCACTTCTACGGGCTGCCGGCCGCCGCGTTCGGGACCGAGCTGGTGCTGGAACGGCTGTCGCCGTACGAGAACAGCAACCGCATCCCCGCCACGATCGTGGACGCGCTGCTGTGCGACGGGCGGCCGCCGGTGGAAGAGGTGGTCCGCGCGGTCGGGTACTGCATGCAGCCCGAGTCGCACCCCGAGCTGCGTTCCGGGGCGGCGGCGTTCATCGAGGCCCACGGCAGCGGCCGCTACTTCAAGAAGCAGCGCCTTTCCGCCGTCGGCCTGCTGCCCGGCTCGGAGCAGCCGAGCCCGCTGTCGCGGCTCAAGAAGAAGCTGAGCCGAGCCCTGTCCTGAGATCTCCTGACATCCGCCCCGGCTCCGTGACAGGGTGGAGTCATGATCGGCAAGTTGAGGCACAGGCTCGCCGTCACCACGATGCGTGCCGCCCGCGCCGCCAACCGCAGCCGGCTGGCCAGGGTGCTGCTGCGTGGACGCAGCGTGCGCAGGCTGCCGCTGGTCAACGTCGTCTACCATCGCGTCTTCCGCATGGGCGTGGCCCCGGGCGCCGTCGTGGCCTACCGCGGGGTACGCCTGACCGGGCCCGCGTGGGACAACACGATCATGCCGTCGATCTCGGGCGGCTACTACGAGGAGTTCGAGGTCTCGCTCTTCGAGGACCTGGCCGCGCTCGGCGGGCTGGTGGCCGACGTCGGCGCCAACATCGGTGTCTACGCCTGCGCGGGCGGCGCCCGGATGCCGTCCGGGCGGCTGATCGCCTTCGAGCCGGTGCCGGAGAACCTCGGCCACCTGCGCGCCAACGTCGAACGCAACGGGCTGGGCGAGCGGGTCGAGGTGGCCGGGACGGCCGTGGGCGCGGAAGCCGGGTCCCTTGAGCTGCACCTGTCGGCGGAGCAGTCCGGCAAGCACTCGGCCGACGTCCGCAACGCCGGTCCCGGCGGCAGGTCGGTGACGGTCGCGATGACCACGCTCGACGCCTACCTCGACGGCCGGACCGCCGACCTGATCAAGATCGACGTCGAGGGCTATGAGGGCTTCGTGCTCAAGGGCGCGCGGGCCACGCTCGCCGCGCGCCCGGCGCTGCTGTTCGAGCTGCATCCGGAGCTGCAGGCCAACTGCGGCTGCGACACCGGCGAACTGCTCGACCTCGTCTACGCGCACTATCCCCGGGTCTATCTGATCGACGAGCTGCACAACACGCTGGTGCCGTGCGAGCGCGCCTACTTCGACCGTCCCGACGCCGTGGGTCTCTACCGCTCGAACGTGATCGCCGCGGGCCGCCCGGAGCACCTGGACGTGCTCCGGCCACACCTCGACCCAAGCTAGCGCTTGCCTTTGAGGCTCCCAAGCACGCTCTTAGGCGCCCCCGCAGCTTCTCGGAAGGAGCCCACCTCCACAAGGTCGCGGGAGGAGCGGTCTTAGGAGGGTGCGTTCCGGACGTTCGAGGGCGTGTGCGCGTCTGAGGGCGGGTGCGCGGTTGGTCAGCCGGTGCGCAGGGCGCGGGAGAGCCTGCGCTTGGTGCGGTAGCCGATGCGCAGCACCTCGGGCGGCACCTCCACCCGCAGCCGCGCCCGGCGCCGGGCGGCCAGGTGCTCGGCGCCGTCAAGCAGCGAACGGGCCGGCTCGCGAGGGCCCGCCAGCAGCTCGTCCAGCAGCCCGACCCAGGTCCCCGCCTCGGCCGGGTGGAAGTAGTTCGCCGCCCGCCACGCCCCCCGCGCCTCGCGGAAGGCTCCGTCGGCCAGGTCGTCGAGCGTGCCCAGCAGCCCGCTGCCGGTGAAGACCACGTTGATCATCTCGGCGCTGACGCCGAAGTCCTCCAGCACCAGCGACGGCACGTCCCGGGCGATCGCCTCCAGCGCCGCGGTCGAGCTCACCGTCACGAACCCCGCCGCCACCGCCAGGTGCTCGTCCATCGAACCGGCGGCGAAGCGCAGCCGTCCCGGCTCGCCGAGTTCTTGCCAGAGCCGCTGATAGGGGTGGCGCTCGTTGTGGGTCTGCCGCTCGCCGTCCAGGGCGCGCAGCTTGACCACGACGTCCAGGTCGGGGCGGCGCTCGGCCAGCTTGGCCAGGGCCAGCAGCACCTCCTCGCGCTCCTCACGGCCACGCGGCACCTTGGCCTGCGTGGCGAAGACCACCCGGTCGCGCTCGCGCCCGTCGGGCTCGAAGCGGGCCCCGTCCTCCGGGACGCGTAGGAACGGCAGGCGGGCAAGACCCACCCGCCCCCCTCCGCCGAGCCGGCCGGCCACTTCGCCGAACTCGGCCGCCTCCCGCTCGCTGTGCACGACGAACAGGTCGCACCCGCTGCGGAACAGCCAGGCCTTGTCGGTGGCGGGCACCGAGATGCCGGGCAGTCCGGTGACGAAGACGGGCCGGGGCCGCAGCTCGTCGAGCACCTCGGCGACCAGCACGTCCACCACCGGGCCCGTGCACGCCACCACGATCGCGTCGGGTCTGGTCCGCTGCGCCATACGCCGCAATGACCGCGCCGACAGCACCGGCGGCAGGGGACCGTCGCCGACGGCGGCGGCGATCTGCAGCGGCGAGGGCACGATCGGCGTGCGGACCACCGCGAGATCGCGCTCCCAGCCCCCGGGCAGGTCGGCGAGCAGGCAGGCCGCCCACTTCAGATACGAGTCAGAGTCGGCAACGGCCAGGATCCTCACCCGGCAACCCCCGTCAGATGTGAGCGTAGCGCCGGGGCCGCCCGGCTGGTCCACCAGTCGTCCGGCACCTCGACCGGTTCGACCGCGACCCCGCGGGTGCCGAGCAGCACGCGCAGCGAGGTGATGGCGGTCGAGGGCAGGCTCAGGACGCGCTGGCTCGCGTCCAGGCCGCGAAGTGTGAGTTCGGCGGGCACGCCGGCGTCGTGCACGGTGATGCCGGGCCGTTCGCTGATGACGGCGAGGTCGACGGGGTCCTCGCGGCGGTGGGGGAAGTAGGCGAGGGGCTCGCTGGCGGCCAGTTCCGTCAGCCAGCGCAGGTAGCGCTCGCGGTGCACGAGCCCGTTGCGGACCAGCGAGGTGCCGAGCACGACCGTGCGCTCCACCGGGCCGGGCGAGCGCAGGGGCTGCGCGCGCAGCCAGCCGAAGTCGTGGGAGACGAGGTCGATGCCGCGCTCGCGCACGGCGCCGGCGAGGTCGTCCTTGACGGGCAGCGCGGTGAACACCGCGGTGCTGGAGGCGGCCAGCCTGAGCGCCGCCGCCGTCCCGAGGACCCTGCGCGGCAGTCCCGCCTTGTGCCTGGCCCTCAGCAGCGCCCGATACGGCCCCGCGGCCAGCAGTTCAAGCAGCCGGAGCGTGGCCAGCCCGTCGTCCACGATGACGATGCGGCCGGGCCGCGAGGTCAGCCAGCGCAGCTGCACCCGCCCGGAGAAGGCGTCACCGACCACCTGGACCGGCCGCGGCATCTCCTCGCTCGGCCTGGCCAGCTCAAGCCCGTCGGGCAGGTCGAGCCCGGCCAGCTCGCGACGGGTGGCCACGAGTGCGCGCTGACGCGCCCTCGGCACGATGACCGTGCGCTCACCGAGCAGCCCGGCGTGGTGGGCCTCGACGGCGCAGAGCATCTGGAGCGGCGATTCCACCCAAGCCCATTGCTTCTTCACGACGGGTTCAAGCTAGCCCGGTCGCCTTAAGCCGCAGGGAACGCCATGTGAACAATGGGTCGCATGAACTCGCTGCTGCTCAACACCGACGGTGTGCAGATCCCGCAGCTCGGCTTCGGAGTCTGGCAGGTGCCCGACGACGAGGCCGAACGCGCGGTCGCCACCGCGTTTCAGGCGGGGTACCGCCATATCGACACCGCCAGGCTCTACTACAACGAGGACGGGGTCGGCCGCGCCTTCCGGGAGTCGGGGCTGCCACGGGAGAAGGTGTTCATCACGACCAAGCTCTGGAACGCCGACCACAGCCGCGCCGAAGAGGCGTTCGAGGAGAGCCTGGCCCGCCTGGGCCTCGACTACGTCGACCTCTACCTCATCCACTGGCCGGTTCCGGATCAGGACAAATACCTCCAGGCATGGAAGTCCCTGGAAAAGATCTACCGAAACGGCCGGGCGCGCGCGATCGGCGTATCGAACTTCGGCGTGGAGCACCTCACCAGGCTCATCGACGAGGCCGAGATCACCCCCTCGATCAACCAGATCGAACTGCACCCGAACTTCCCCCAGATCGAGCTGCGCGCCTTCCACGAGGCCAACGGAATCCTCACCGAGGCGTGGAGCCCGCTGGGCCAGGGCAAGGGCCTGCTGAACGACCCCGCGCTCGCCACATTGGCCGGAAAACACGGCAAATCGCCCGCCCAGATCGTGCTCCGCTGGCACATCCAGCTCGGCAACGTGGTGATCCCCAAATCGGTCACGCCGGCGCGGATCAAGGAGAACATCCAGGTCTTCGGCTTCACGCTCGACCCGGAGGACATGGCTGCCATGGGAGCCCTCAACAACGGCACCCGTCTGGGACCTGATCCGGCAAATTTTAACTGGATGGGATGACCGGCTGGTGCGGCCTTTTGGCCGCACCAAGCCTTAGATCGTCATTTATGAGTTTGTAATCCCCTTGCCCCATGTATTACCTTCAGGTCATCCAAGGCATACGTCCGGGCTACCCGTTCGTTGCCAGACCATCGCACACACATCACAGGCTTTGCCTGTGACCGCTGAATCCGCACCCTCGCGGAACCGGGGACCCAGGTCCTTTGGGGTGAATCGGCGCCTCGCGCCGTAGGGCAGCTTCCATGCCCGAACCCGTCAGCTAACCCGGTAAGCGGCATGGAAGCAAGGAGTCACCCCACCCGATGGCGAAGCATCGTCTTACCCGTGCCCCCAAGATCGACCTCACCCGCGCCGCTCTCGGCGTGACCATCGCCGCCACCGCGGCGTTCGCGACACACCCCGCCCAGGCCGAGACGCACGCCGCGTCCGCCGCCGCCGCGAAGGGCGTCCCGGAAACCGTCGTCCAGGCCGAGCCCGGCAAGAAGGCCGGCAGCGACAGGCCGAAGCCCACCGCGGCCCAGGTCCTCTCGCTGGCCAAGAAGCAGATCGGCACCCGCGAGGACTCCAGGGGCGGCGGCACCAAGTTCCAGAAGTGGTACATGTCCTCCCCCCGCGCCGCCGAGACCATCAAGCGCGACGGCGGCAACCGCCAGGCCTACCTGAACGCCGCATGGTGCGCCATGTTCGTCAGCTGGGTCGGCGAGGAGACCGGCGCCCGCACCACCGTCGGCTGGGACGCCTACACCGTCACCCACGCCAAGTGGTTCAAGAACAACAACCGCTGGGGCGTCGGCGCGAAGCCCGGAGCCGTCGTCTTCTTCTCGTGGAGCGGCAGCAAGAGCCTCGACTCCATCAACCACGTCGGGTTCGTCATCAAGGACAACGGCAACGGCACCATCACCACCGTCGAGGGCAACACCGGCAACGGCAAGGTCGAGGAGCGCGTCCGCCCCACCTCCCAGGTCGTCGGCTACGGCTACCCCGACTACTCCGCCTGACCTTCCCCTCCTTCCCCCCACTCTCCCTCCCCAGGAACGGCGCGCCCCCTCCCCCCGGGCGCGCCGTTCCCCTTCTCCCCTTCTCCTCCGCGCCCCCGCCCCTGCGGCCCCCTGGCGCGCCCCTCGCGTTCGTACCACTCCCGCGCCCCCTCGCCCGCGCCGCCCCGTCTCTGCACGCCCCTCTCCCGCCTTCCCCGCGCCTCTCCGTTACGGCAAGCCCCCGCCCCCGCCTCCCGCCGCAGTGGGTGGGCGCCGATCGCCGGGCGCCGCGCACGTCGGACGGGGTCCCCACCGCCACGACGCCCCGCCGGCCCCCTCCCACGGCCCCGCACGCGCAACCCCCGCAACCCGCCCGTGCCCCAGGCCCTGGCCGCAACCCGCCCGCGCCCCACACCCCGGCCCACCCGCGCCCCACACCTTGGCCCGCAACCCGCCCGTGCCCCGGCCCTGGCCCGCAACCCCGCCCGCGCCCCACACCCCGGCCCACCCGCGCCCCACACCTTGGCCCGCAACCCGCCCGTGCCCCGGCCCCGGCCCGCGGGTCGCGCTCCCCGGGACCCTCAAGTCCCGTCCCCGCGGAGTCTGATGACCGGGGAGGGAGTGGGCGGGTTAGGGTGACGGTGATCACATGTGGAGGCGTCATGGGATGGACCGCAGCGGACATCGGCGACCTGTCAGGCCTGGCCGCCGTGGTGACGGGAGCCAACAGCGGCATCGGGATGATCGCCGCGGGTGAGCTGGCCAGGCGCGGCGCCGCCACCGTGCTGGCCTGCCGGGACGTCGCCAAGGGCGAGGCCGCCGCCCAGCTGGTGAAGAAGGCGGCTCCTCACGCCTCGGTGGAGGTCAGGCAACTTGACCTGGCCGATCTGGCCTCGGTCCGCGCGTTCGCCGCCGCGTACACCGGCGGGCTCGACGTGCTGGTCAACAACGCGGGTGTGATGGCGCTGCCGTACCGGCAGACCGTGGACGGGTTCGAGATGCAGTTCGGGACCAACCACCTCGGGCACTTCGCGCTCACCGGCCTGCTGCTGCCCCGGCTGCTGGAGCGTCCCGATCCCCGCGTAGTGACTGTCAGCAGCAGCATGCACAAGACGGGCCGCATCGACTTCGACGACCTCCAGGGCGAACGCTCCTACCGCAAGTGGGCCGCCTACGGGCAGTCCAAGCTGGCCAACCTGCTGTTCGCCTACGAGCTGCAGCGCCGCGCCGCCGGCGCCCTGACCAGCGTCGCCGCCCACCCCGGCTACGCCGCCACCAACCTCCAGGCCGTCGGCCCGCGCATGGAGGGCAACCCGATCCTGGAGTTCGGCTCCCGGCTGGGGAACGTGCTGTTCGCCCAGAGCGCCGAGCACGGCGCCCTGCCGCTCCTCTACGCCGCCACCGAACGCGGCCTGGCCGGCGGCACCTACGTCGGCCCCGACGGCCCCTTCGGCTCACGCGGCTACCCGACCCCCGTCGACTCCTCCCCCGCTTCCAAGGACCGCGCCGTCGCCGCCCGCCTGTGGTCGGTCTCCGAAGCCCTCACCGGCGTCCATTACGACTTTCCCGCCGATACGGCTCCCGCCAAATAGATCTCCCTTTTTCGCCTCAAATAGATCTCCCATCCCGTTATCCATTCGTGATCTGCCATCCCCAAACCACACAAACACCACAAACCCCAATAGCCACATCGGCTATCACATTTCCCTCCCCTTGGCGGCGCACGCCCGCACAACAACCAGTTCCCTGACCCCCGGCCACCCGCCAGACCGCTTGGCAGGCCGGACCAGCTGCCGAGCTGCCTGGACCGCTGGCTGCCCAGTTGCCTGGCCACATGCGGGCAAGCCACACCCAACCGGCCGGCCCGGTCACCTGGCCACCTCAAGCCACCCCGGCCACCTCCGCCAACCTGGATCGCCCCAGGGCCGGCGAGGCGGCGGGAGCGATCGGCATGGCGGGGTTGATCTCGGCCGCACGAGAAGTGCGACGGGAGCGCTCCCAGAGATCTTCACGGGGGGGTTTGTGGCCTGAAGTCCGGTACGAAGCCCGCAGGACGAGCGGAATGTAACGGTTGCGTGTCGTCTCGTTGACGGGGCCATCGCCCTGATGCACTCTGCATGGGAGCGCTCCCAGATCGCTCCCACATCCCCCACCCCACCACCAAGGGGCACACATGAAGCACACGCGTCTGGCCACCGCCGCGGTCATGACCGCCGCTCTGGCCGCCTGCGGAACCACCTCCACCCCCCAGCCCCAAACCTCGGCCCAAGCCAAGGCGGAACCCGTCACGATCACCGTGCACACCTTCGGCGGCGGTGAGAACTTCGGCTACGACAAGGCGGTCGAGGCCTGGAACGCCGCTCACCCGGACATCCAGGTCAAGTACCAGAACCTGACCGACCGCTTCGAGGACGTCTACCTCCCTCAGCTCCTCCAGCGCCTCCAGGCGGGCAGCGGTGCCGCGGACGTGGTGGCGATCGACGAGGGCGCCATGGGTCTCATGGCCGCCCGCCCCCAGTTCTTCACCGACCTCGGCCAGTACGGCATGCAGAACCGCAAGGCCGACTTCCCAGCGGCCAAGTGGGAGGCGGGCGTCAACGCCGACGGCAAGCTGTTCGCCCTCGGCACCGACATCGGCGGGATGACGATGTGCTACCGCAAGGACCTGTTCAAGAAGGCCGGCCTGCCCACCGGCCGGGAGGACGTGGCCAAGCTCTGGCCCGACTGGAACGCGTTCCTGGAGACCGGCAGGAAGTTCGAGGCCGCCAAGACCGGGGCCAAGTTCATGGACGGCCCCAACACCATCTACAACGTCATCCTCTCCCAGGAGGCCCCGAAGAACGGCAACGTCGCCTACTTCGACAAGGGCAACCAGCTCGTCATCGAGTCCAACCCGGCGATCAAGACGTCGTTCGACTGGGTGCAGACGTTCAGCAAGGCCGGGATGACCGCGAAGCTGCAGGCCTGGAGCCCGGCGTGGGACAAGGCGATCAAGGGCGGCGGGTTCGCGACGATGGGCTGCCCGTCGTGGATGCTCGGCGTCATCGAGGGCAAGGCCGGTGAGGGCAACAAGGGCAACTGGGACGTCGCGGCGGTGCCGGGCGGGTCGGGCAACTGGGGCGGTTCCTGGCTGGCCCTGCCCAAGCAGAGCAAGCACCCAAAGGAGGCCGCCGAGGTCCTGAACTACCTGACCGGCAAGGACGGCCACGTCATGGCGTTCGAGGAGGCGGGCGCGTTCCCGAGCTCGCTGCCGGCGCAGCAGGACGCGAAGGTCACCGGCCTGAAGAACGCCTACTTCAGCGACGCGCCGACCGGCCAGATCTTCTCCGCCTCGGTCAAGGATCTGCTGCCGATGTTCCTGGGCGAGAAGCACGCCCAGGTCAAGACGGCCGTCGAGAAGGTCATCGAGGGCATGGACCACGGCGCGGTGCCGTATGAGGAGGCGTGGGCCAGGTTCGTGGCCGCCGGCGTGAAGGCCGCGGGCTGAGCATGGCCATGGACTTCGCGCCACCCCAGCCACCCCAGCAACCCCAGCAACCGCCACGACCGCGGCAGTCGCCGCGGTCGCCGGAGCCGCAGTCAGAGGGGCCAAAGCCGAGGGAGCCACGCTCGGAGGAAGCACGGTCAGAGGAAGCACGGTCAGAGGAACCACGGTCGGCGGGGCGGCGGGCGCGGCGCGTGGGCGGGCGAGACGAGCACGGGGGCAGGGGTGGCCGGTGGTCCCGGTTCGATCTTCGTGGTACCCCGTATCTGCTGGTCTCGCCGTACTATCTGCTGTTCGCCGTCTTCGGGGCCTTCCCGCTCGGGTACACGCTGTGGATCTCGCTGCACGACTGGGAGCTGGCCGGGGACAAGAGCTGGCTGGGGCTCGGCAACTACGCGGAGCTGGTCGCCGACGCCGAGTTCTGGAACGCGGTGGGCAACACGCTCGGCATGTTCGTGCTGGCCACGGTGCCGCAGCTCCTGCTGGCCCTGATGCTGGCCAACGCGCTCAACAAGCGGCTCAGGGGCCGCCTGATCCTGCGCCTGGGCGTGTTGCTGCCGCTGGTCACCTCGGTGGTGGCGGTCGCGGTCATCTTCAGCCAGCTCTTCTCCCGCGACTACGGCCTGGTCAACTGGCTGCTGGGGACCCCGATCACCTGGCAGAACGAGAAGTGGTCGTCCTGGATCGCCATCGCCGTGATGATCGACTGGCGCTGGACCGGCTACAACGCGATCATTCTGCTGGCCGCGATGCAGACGATCCCCCGCGACCTCTATGAGGCGGCGTCGATCGACGGGGCCTCGCCGCGCAGGCAGTTCTGGCGGATCACGGTGCCGATGCTCCGGCCGACGCTGGTGTTCGTGGTGTTCGTCTCCACGATCGGCGGGCTGACGCTGTTCGCCGAGCCGGTCATGTTCGAGGGCAACCCGATGATGACCGGCGGCACCACGGGCCAGTACCAGACGGTGGCGATGTTCGTGGTCAAGGAGGGCTTCCGCGACTTCGACATGGGGTACGCCGCGGCCGCCGCCTGGCTCCTGTTCGTGCTGATCCTGCTCGGCACCCTGGTCAACTACCTGTTCACGAGGCGGATCCGATGAACCGGGCCACGATCACGACGAGGATCGGGCTGGCGGTGGCGCTCGTGCTGTCGGCCTTCCCGATCTACTACATGTTCATCATGGCCACGCGCTCCAACGAGGACGCGCTGGACACCCCTCCGCCCCTGCTGCCCGGCGGCCTGCTCGGCGAGAACGTCGAGCGGCTGCTGGCCACCGAGGACGCCCACTTCCTGACCGGCCTGCTGAACTCGGCCGTCGTGGCGGGCACGGTGACGCTGTCGGTGGTGGCGATCTCGACGCTGGCCGGGTTCGCCTTCGCCAAGCTGCGCTTTCCCGGCGCGCGGCTGCTGCTCGGGCTGATCCTGGTGACGATGATGGTGCCGCTGCAGCAGATGGGCGTGGTGCCGCTGTATGAGCTGATGGTCTCGCTGGGCTGGACCGGCCAGTTGAAGGCGGTGATCCTGCCGTTCCTGGTCAACGGGTTCGGCGTGTTCATGATGACGCAGTACGTCGCGCAGGCCGTACCCGATGAGCTGGTCGAGGCGGCGCGGGTGGACGGCGCGGCCACGCTCGGCATCTACTGGCGGGTCGTGCTCCCGGCGCTGCGGCCGGGCATGGCGGTGCTGGCGCTGCTGGTGTTCATGCAGACGTGGAACGAGTTCCTGTGGCCGCTCATCGTGCTGAACCCGGACAACCCGGTGGTGCAGACGTCGATCGCGGCGCTCAACTCGGCGCACGGCACCGACTACGTGATGTTGTTCACCGGCACGGCCGCCTCGGTGCTGCCGCTGTTCGTGGTGTTCGTCCTGTTCGGCCGTCAGATCGTGGGCGGGCTCATGGAAGGCGCGGTCAAGGCATGACGACCCAGGAAGATCAGGTACGGCACGCGCCCGGGCGTTTCCCCGCGGGGTTCGCCTGGGGCGCGGCCACCTCGGCCTACCAGATCGAGGGCGCCGCCGACCGGCGCGGCCGATCGATCTGGGACACCTTCACCCGCGTGCCCGGACGGGTGGTCGGCGGCGACCACGGGGACGTGGCCATCGACCACTACCACCGTTACCGCGACGACGTGAAGCTCATGGCCGCCCTGGGCCTGACCGCCTACCGGTTCTCGGTCTCGTGGCCGCGCGTGCAGCCGGACGGCTCGGGCGCGGTCAGCCGGAAGGGCCTCGACTTCTACCGGCGCCTCACCGACGAACTGCTGGAGCACGGCATCCAGCCGTGGCTGACGCTCTACCACTGGGACCTGCCGCAGGCGCTGGAGGACAGAGGCGGCTGGCCGGAGCGGGAGACCGCCTACCGCTTCGCCGACTACGCCGCCACCGTGCACGAGGCGCTGGGCGACCGGGTGCACACGTGGGCGACGGTCAACGAGCCGTGGTGCGCGGCCTTCCTGGGGTATGCCTCGGGTGAGCACGCGCCGGGGCGGCGCGACCCGGTCGCCGCGATCCGGGCGGCGCACCATCTCAACCTGGCGCACGGGCTGGCCGTACAGGCGCTGCGGCCTTCGCGCGTGGGCGGCTGCGTGAACCTCTACGCGATCACGCCCGCCACCGCGGACGACCACGACGCGGCCCGCCGCATCGACGGCCTGCAGAACCGCTTCTTCCTGGACGCTCTTCTCAAGGGTTCCTATCCACCCGACGTCCTGGAGGACCTCGGCATGGACCTGGATTTCATGAAAAATCAGGATCTTGCGGTCATCAGCGAGCCGATCGACCTGCTGCTCGTCAACTACTACAGCCGCTTCACCGTCTCCTCCCGCCCCGGACCCGCCTCGGCCGCCGCGGCGCCGACCGGCACGGGCTCGCCGTGGGTCGGCAGCGAGCACGTCTCGTTCGTCCCGGGCGGGCGGCCGGTCACCGCGATGGGCTGGGAGATCGACGCAGGCGGCCTGCTGGAGGTGCTGACGCGGGTGCGCGAGGAGTACCCGGCCGTGCCGATGGTGGTCTCGGAGAACGGCGCCGCCTTCGACGACCACCTGGACGGAGAGCGCGTCCACGACCCCGGCCGGGTGGCCTACCTGCGCGAACACCTGTCCGCCTGCCTGGAGGCCACCCGCCGCGGCATCCCGCTTGAGGGCTATTTCGCCTGGTCGCTCATGGACAACTTCGAATGGGCATGGGGCTACGGCAAACGCTTCGGCCTCGTCCACGTCGACTTCGCCACCCAGCGCCGCATCCCCAAAGACAGCGCTCTCTGGTACGCGGAGATCATCCGGCAGAATGGTGGCCATGAACCGACCGACTCTTGAAGCAGTCGCCGCCCGCGCCGGGGTCGGGCGCGGCACGGTGTCGAGGGTCATCAACGGCTCGCCCAACGTCAGCGCGAAGGCCCGCGCCGCCGTGCGCCAGGCCATCGACGAACTCGGCTACGTCCCCAACCGTGCCGCCCGCACGCTCGTCACGCGCCGCACCGACACGGTGGCGCTGGTGGTGTCGGAGTCGGAGCTGCGCGTGTTCGACGAACCGTACTTCGCCGGCACGATCAGGGGCATCGGCTCCGCGCTGGCCGAGACCGGCCTGCAGCTCATACTGGCGATGGCCCAGTCGCCGGAAGAGCACGAGCGGCTGGAGCACTTCCTGACCGGCCAGCACGTCGACGGCGTCCTGCTGCTGTCACTGCACGGCGCCGACCCGCTGCCGGGACGGCTGGAGGAGATGGGCGTGCCGACCGTTCTCGGCGGCCGTCCGGTCGGCCTCGACCCCTACAGCTACGTCGACATGGACAACCGCGGCGGCGCCCGCCAGGCGGTCAAGCACCTGCTGGGCATCGGCCGCACCCGCGTCGCCACCATCGCCGGCCCGCAGGACATGGGCGTCGGCGTGGACCGCCTGGCCGGCTACCGTGACGCGCTGCTGGCCTCGAACGCCCCCGACCTGGTGGCCTACGGCGACTTCTCCGAGGAGAGCGGCGCCGCGGCGATGCGCGCGCTGCTGGCCGGCCATCCGGACCTCGACGCCGTGTTCGCCGCCTCCGACCTGATGGCGGTGGGCGCGCTGCGCGAGCTGAAGGCGGCCGGCCGCTGCGTGCCCGAGGACGTCGCGCTGGTCGGCTTCGAGGACTCCAAGGCGGCCCTGCACACCGACCCGCCGCTGACGACCGTCCACCAGCCGACCGAGCAGATGGGCCGCCAGATGGCGCACCTGCTCGTGGCCCGCATCAACGGCGAGGAGCTGAGCCAGCCGGTCGTCATACTCGACACTCATCTGGTACGGCGAGCCTCCGCTTGACCAGCGGATATCCTTGACCGACCCCAGCGTTGGCGAAAGGACTCCCCGTGCCCTCTCTGTCCGGCGGCGGCTACACCGCCGAGATCAGCCAGCGCGGCGCCGCCCTGCGCGTGCTCAGGCACGGCGGGCGCGACCTCGTGACCTCGTGGCCGGAGGGCGGCCCGATCCCGTTCTACGCCGGGACGATCCTGGCCCCGTGGCCCAACCGGGTCGCGGGCGGCCGCTACTCCTTCGACGGCGACGGGCACCGGCTGGAGCTGACCGAGCCGGAGCGCGGCAACGCGCTGCACGGCCTGGTCTCCACCGCGGACTGGCGGGTCGCGGAGTGGCTGGCCGCCGAGGACGATCACGCCTTCGTCCGGCTGGTCCACACGATCACGCCGGCGCCCGGCTACCCGTTCACGCTGGAGCTGGGGGTGCTTCACCGGCTCGACGCCGCCGGGCTGAGCACGACCGTCACCGCCCGCAACACCGGCGAGCGCCCGGCGCCCTACGGGTGCGGGCCGCATCCGTGGCTGCTGAGCGACTCCGACGTGCTGCACGTCCCGGCCGGCAAGGTGGTGCTGAACGACGAGCGGCTGCTGCCCCGGGCGCTGGAGGAGGTGTCCGGCACTCCGTACGACTTCCGCGCGCCGCGCCCGCTGGGCGGCCAGGACGTCGACAACGCCTTCACCGCGCTGACGGCGGGCGAGGTGCGGGTGGGCGGCACCCGCGTGAGGTGGGATCCCGCCGTGCTGCCGTGGGTGCAGGTGTGCACCGGCGGGCAGCTCGGTTACGAGGGTGTGGCGGTGGAGCCGATGACGTGCCCGCCGGACGCGTTCAACTCGGGAACCGACCTGGTGGTGCTGAAGCCGGGCGAGCACCACGAGGCGAGCTGGACGATCAGCGCCGTCTAGGCTTCGAGACGCACTGGACGATCACCGCTCGAAGCGGACAGAATCTCGCTCTGTGGAGAGCAGAACCAAGCGCCGCCTGTCCCCCGGGCAGCTCGACGCGTTGCTCCGGCGGGCGATGGGCACGGGCGTCGCCGCCGCGAGCGAGCTGACCGACGGGTTCGCCAACGCCGTGTGGCGGGTGCGGCTGGACGACGGCCGTGAGGTGGTGCTCAAGCTCTCCCCGCCACCCGACCTCGACCAGCTCACCTACGAGCGCAACCTGCTGCGCATGGAGGCGCACGCGATCGAGCTGGCCGGCGCGGCGGGCGTGCCGGTGGCCGCCCTGCTGCGGGCGGGCTTCGACGATCCGGTGCTCGGCGGCGACTACCTGGTGCTGCGCGCGCTCGACGGCACGCCGTGGAACCGTACCCGGCCGGACTCCCCCGACGACGTACGCCGTGAGCTGGGCCGGCACCTGGCCACGCTGGCCTCGGTGACCGGCGAGGTGTTCGGCTATCCGCACAACGGCATCACCGGCCCGACCTGGCGGGCGGCGTACCTGGCGATGCTCGGGGCGCTGCTGGACGACACCCTGCGCTATCCGACGCCGCTGCCGCTGCCCGCGGAGGAGATCCGGCGGGTGGCCGAGTCCGCCGCGCACGTGCTGGACGAGGTGCGTACGCCGAGCCTGGTCCACTTCGACGTGTGGCCGGGCAACGTCTTCCTCACGCTCGACGGCCGGATCCAGGCGATCATCGACCATGAGCGGGCGTTCTGGGGCGATCCGCTGGCCGAACTGATCACGCCGACGATCTTCGGCGAGGTCGGCGAGAACGATCCGCTGCTGGCCGGGTACCGGGAGGTGCGCCCGCTGGAGCTCACGCCGGCCGCGCTGGCCCGCCTCGACCTCTACCGCACCTACCTCTATCTGATCCTGCTGGTGGAGAACGGTCCGCGGCAGTACCCGGAGGAGGAGTACGCGCCGCTGCGCGACCTGGCCACGACCTCGCTGGTGAAGGCGGTGGAGGCACTGCGCTGAGTGAGCCGCCCGCGACCGTCGCGTGGACGGTCGCGGGCAGCGCGGCCCCTGGAGACCCCGTGCCCAGGGACCCGTTCCCGATGGCCACGCCGGCCGGGTGACCGGCGTCGTCACCCGGCCGCTCAGGCCGCGGCCGGGCTCTTGCCCTCGGCCAGGCTGAGCGCCTCGACCAGGCTCGCGTAGAGCTCGTCGGTCTCCAGGAGCGCCGTGTGGGAACCCTGCGCGCGTACCTTGCCGTCCTGGAGGACGACGATCGTGTCGGCGTCGATCACGGTGGACAGCCGGTGCGCGATCGTCACCACGGCGCCCTTGCTCGCCCGATCGCTGATGCAGTCGTGCACGGCCGCCTCGGTGAGGCCGTCGAGCTGGGCGGTGGCCTCGTCGAGGAGCAGCACGTCGGGGGTGCGCAGCAGTGCCCTGGCCAGCGCGATCCGCTGGCGCTGGCCGCCGGAGACCGACGTCGGCGACAGCTCCTGGTCGAGGGTGCCGGCCATGTCGGCCAGCCGTACGTCGCGCAGGACCTTCCGCAGTTCGTCCTCACCGGCCTCCGGGTGCGACAGCAGCAGGTTGTCGCGGATCGTGCCGGGCACGACGGGTGTGTCCTGCTCGACGTAGGCGAGCCGGGCGCGCACCTGGTCGTGCGTGAGGTCTTGGTACGGCACGCCGTCCAGCAGGATCTCGCCCTCCTGAGGTTGCAGGAACCGCAGGATGAGGGAGAACAGCGTGGTCTTGCCCGCCCCCGACGGCCCGACGATCGCGACGTGCCCACGGCGCGGGATGACCAGGTCCACGCCCTTGACGGCGGGTTCCGAGTCGGCCGAGTAGGCGGCCCGCACACCCCGAAGCTCCAGGATCGCCGGCGCGGCGGCGCCCGCGGTCGCGACGCCCGTCCCGGCGGGAACGGAGCTCTCCTGCTCCAGGTCGTCGACGCTGCGGATGCGCTCGGCCGCGGCGATGCCGGCCTGCAGGGCGGTGACGTTCTGGCTGAGCTCGGTGATCGGCTCCATCAGCGCGAACGCGTAGAGCAGGAACGCGATCAGGCTGGAGACCTCCAGCACGCCGAGGCTCACCCGCCAGGCGCCGACGCCGAGGATCAGGATGATGGCCAGCTGGATGCCGGACCAGGCCAGCGTCCAGGCGATCGCCTCCCTGCGCACGGCGCGGATGCTGTACTTGGTCGACACGCGGGCGTCGTCGATGATCCGCTCGGCGGTGCGGTCCTCCGCGCGGCTCACCTTGATGGTCCTGATCGCGCGCAGCGCGCCTTCGAGCCGGCCGCCGACGCGGCCCACGTGCTCCTGGGCCCGTTCCTGCGCCTTGGCGATGGCCGGCATCAGCGTGGCGAACAGCAGTCCCACCACGACGACCGCGGCGACCGTCGTGCCGAGCAGCACCAGGTCCAGCACGCCCATGAGCACGAGCGTGCCCACCAGCATGATCGCGCCGTTGATCAATCCGATGACGCTTGAGGACGCGGCCTCGCGCAGCAGCACGGTGTCGGAGGTGACCCGGGTGACGAGCTCACCGCTGGGCCGCCTGGTCACGGCCGGGATGGTGGCGCGCAGCAGGCGGCGCACCATCGACTCGCGCGCCTCCAGCACGACCCGCTCGCCGAGCGCGCCGAGCATGATCCACTGCCAGGTCAGGATCACGATGCCGACCAGCATCAGGCCGACCAGCGCGGTGATGGGCCCGGACAACGACAGCGAGGCGCCGAGCGAGTCGAGCACCCACTTGGTCACCATCGGCGTGGCCAGGCTCATCCCCGAGCCGAGCAGCGCGAGGAACAACCCGAGGACGAGCTTGCCCCTGTGGGGCCGGGCAAAGCTCCACAAAATCCGGAGCCGTGGAAACTTTTTTGGAGCAGTCATGGATGACAGTGGAACACACTTGTTCCAAGAAAGGCAAATCAGTTTCTTAGTGGTACGGTGTGCCCATGACCGTTGCTGAGACAGGGCTGCGCGCACGGACCCGTCGCGCCATCCTCGATGCCGCCTTCTCCACACTGACCGGCAACTCGGGGGCCTCACTCAGCGATGTCGCCGCGGCCGCCGGGGTCGGCCGCACCACGATCCACCGCTACTTCCCCGAGCGCACCGACCTGATCACCGCGATGTCCGAGGACCTGCTGGAGAAGATCGCCCAGGCCACCAGCCGGGCCAGGCTCACCGACGGACCGGCCATCCAGGTGCTCGACCGCCTGATGCAGGAGTACTTCGAGCTCGGCGACTACCTCATGCTCGCCTTCACCGAACCGCACCTCATCGACTCGGCCGACTGGGAGAACGAGACCCCCAGTGACCGCGAGCTGATCTCCATGATCGAGCGCGGCCACGAAGAGGGCTCGGTCGACGCGCGGATGCCGGCGAGCTGGGTGCAGCAGGTGATGTGGGCGCTGCTGTACGCCGCGTGGCAGCAGATCCGCGACGAGGAGACCTCCAAGCACGACGCGCTCGGGCTGTGCCTGCTCGCCTTCCGCAAGGCCGTGGGCGCCTCAGCCTGAAGGCAGCTCGGCCAGCATGATCGCCACTGTGGTGGGCCGGCGCGACCCGCCCGCCGGCTCGACCGTCAGCGCCACCCGCCCCTCCCCCTTCTCCGGTACGGCCCGCAGCATCCCGTCCCCGTCGTCCAGCAGCCCTGCCGGGCGGGCGCCCCGCGGCCCCATCAGCCACAACGCGTAGTCCTCTTCCTCCTTCAGCCGCGGCAGCCCCGTCGCGGCGAACACCATCCTGCCCCGCTCCCTGGAGACCACGATGGTGGCCTCGCCCCCGGCGGTGACCGGCCGGCGTACGACCCGGACGTCGGGGGCGGCCATGACGTCCAGCAGGTCCTTCTGCCGTTCCAGCGCCTCCTGCCGGCCGGCGGTCACCGTCTCCAATCGCTGCTGGCCCTGAACCGCGAGCACCCCGAGGGCGACGGCCGCCGCCGTGGACACGGCCGCCAGCCCCGCCGCCGCCCGCCCCCGCCACCCGGACCCCCCGGATCCCGTCCTCCCCCGCCACCCGGGCCCGCCGAATCCCGTCCTCCCCCGCCATCCGGGCCCGCCGGACACCGCCCGGCCGTGCCTGCCGGGCCGGGGGCCGCCCGCTTCCGGCCGCGCGCCGGTCGCGTCCGGCGCCGGCGAGGACCCGGCCCCCGTGGCGCCGGTCCGCCGGGGTCCGGGCCGGTCGGGTCCTGGGGCGCCGGTCGCGAAGGGGAGGGTGCCCGTCACCTCCGTCCTGGGGTACCAGACGGTGGCGCCCGATTCGGCCAGCGGCCAGGGATGGAGGGTGGCGGGGGTGTGGGCCTGCCGTACCTGGGCGGCCGAGGCGAGCACGCGGCGGCGCAGCGCGGCGGGCGGCGGGACGGCCGCGGGGAGCGCGAGGCGGGCGGCCGTCTCGCGCAGGCGGCGCACCTCGCCCTGGCAGGCCACGCACCGGACCAGGTGCCGTTCGAACAACTCGCCTTCCAGTTCGGGCAGGGCGTGCACGGCGTAGGCGCCGGACAGGGCGTGGAGGTCTTCGTTCATGGGGTCGCTCCCAGCCGGTACGGCCCGTCGCGCGGTGAGCGCCGCGAACGGGGTGGCGCGTCGCGGCCGTGGCGGGGCGGTCGCGACGCTCACGTCTGTACTTCGGCCCCTCGGGCTCGCCGGATGCCGGGCCTTGCGCTTTTCCCGTGTCGTGCGACAATTTCATTAGGTGATGAATTATGAGCTGTGTCATCGCGGGAGGCGGTCCGGCGGGCGCGATGCTCGCCCTGCAACTCGCCAGGTCCGGCGTCGAGGTGACGCTACTGGAGAAGCACGCCGACTTCCTCAGAGACTTCCGGGGGGACACGATCCACCCCTCCACCATGATGGTGCTCGACGAACTCGGGCTCATCGGCGACTTCCTCAAGATGCCCCACCGCAAGACCTACCAGGTCCACGCGCTGACCGATGAGGGCCTCCGGCCGGTGGTCAGCCTCAGGGAACTGCGCACGCCGTACAACTACATCGCGATGGTCCCGCAGTGGGACTTCCTTGACCTGATCACCGGGGCGGCCAAGGAGTACCCCTCGTTCCGGCTGATCATGAACGCCGGGGCGACCGGCCTGATCCGCGAGAACGGCGTCGTCCGCGGCCTGCGCTACCGGGACGCCTCGGGCGAGCACGAGATCAGGGCCGCGCTCACCGTGGCCGCCGACGGCCGGCGCTCCACGCTGCGCGCGGCGGCGGGGCTCGTGCCGAAGGAGTTCGGGGCGCCCATGGACGTGCTGTGGTTCCGCATGCCGCGGGAGGCCGGCGACGTCGACCACACGTTCCTGCGCCTGGCGGCCGGCCGGCTCATGGTCGCCATCAACCGGGAGACCTACTGGCAGATGGCCTACGTGATCCCCAAGGGCGGCTTCGACCGGCTGCGCGCCCAGGGCATCGACGCCCTCAGGGAGCCGGTACGGCGGCTGCTGCCGTTCCTCGGCGACCGGGTGGACCTCGTCCAGGGCTACGACGACCTCAGCATGCTGACCGTGGCGGTCAACCGGCTCGAACGCTGGCACCTGCCCGGTTTCCTGTGCATCGGGGACGCGGCGCACGCGATGTCACCGGTGTTCGGCGTCGGCATCAACCTGGCCGTCCAGGACGCGGTGGCCACGGCCAACCTGCTGGCCGGGTCGCTGCGCTCGGGGGCGCCGATCCCGGAGCCGGCGCTTCACCTGGTGCAGCGGCGGCGGCTGTTCCCGGCGGCGGTCACGCAGACCGCGCAGCGCCTGTTCCAGGACCGCGTCATCAGCGTCACCCTGGAGAACCGGCGCGAGCCGCCCCGCATCCCCGCCAACGTGACCGGCATCCCGATACTGGGCCCGGCGCTGCGGCGGTTCGTGGGCTTCGGCGTCCGGCCCGAGCACGTGCGCACGAAGGCCCTGATCCGCCGCTAGTCCGGCAGGCGCAGGTGGTAGAGGGCGAGCGGAGCGGGCGGCGGCAGGGGCACGGCCGGTCCGGTGTGGAAGGAGCGCAGCATCAGGCCGGCCAGACGGCGGGCGGCGGCCACCGCGGTCTCGGCGGAGGCCGCGGTGATGCCGTCGGCGGCCATGAGGATGAGCGACAGGTCGCTGCGGTCGAACTCGGCGCGCAGCTGACCTGCCGCCTTGGCCCGCCGTACCAGCTCGGCGAAGCCCTGCTCGGCCCGTTCCCGCTCGCGCCCGAAGTCGGCCGCGCCGGGGAACTCCGTCAGGAAGGCCGCCGCGAGCCCGCGGTCGACGGCGTTCATCGCGCACACCGTCTCGATGAACGTGCGGAATCCACGCCAGGGGTCGGGATCCTCCAGAGCCGCGTCGATCGTCGCCGTACAGGTGCAGAGATGCTCGCGGAACACCTCCGTCATCAGCGCCTCGCGGGTGGGGAAGCGCCGGTAGAGCGTGGCCACGCCGACGCCCGCGCGCCGCGCGATCGCGGCCATGGGCACGTCGAGGCCGCGCGCGGCGACCAGGTCGCCGGCCGCTTCGAGGACGCGCTCGCGGTTGTGGCGCGCGTCCGCGCGCATCTCCATCCGAGAGGATTCCGCAGACATGTTTCTCACATTAGCTCAAATGGAGTGGCCTCTCCGCTTAGCGGGCTAGCGTGACGGCATGAGTGAGATGCGCGCGGCCCTTTATGACCGCTATGGCCCCCCTGAAGTGCTGTACGAGGGCACGCTGCCCAAGCCCGTCCCCGGCCCCGGTGAGGTCCTGGTACGCGTCCACGCCGCCACCGTGAACGGCGGCGAACTCCTGGGCCGGGCCGGAAAGATGCGGCCGGTCACCGCCCTCGCCGGACGCGGCTGGCCCAAGCGCACCGGGATCGACTTCGCCGGCGAGGTCGCCGGCCTGGGCTCACCGATGTCCGGGCTGAAGCCCGGCGACCGGGTCTGGGGCAGCATGGCCAGATCCCAGGGCTTCGGCAGCGCCGCCGAGTACGTGGTCGTGCGGCCCCGGCAGCTCGCCTTCGCCCCCGCCGGGCTCGACCTGGTCCGGGCCGCGGCCCTGCCCGTGGGCACGACTGCGATCACCGCGCTGCGCGACAAGGCCCGCCTCGCTCCCGGCGAGCGCCTCCTGGTGCGCGGCGGCGCGGGCGGCGTCGGCAGCCTCGCCGTCCAGCTCGGCCGCGCCTACGGCGCCCACGTCACCGCGCTCGCCGGGGCCGGGAACCTGGATCTCGTCCGCGACCTCGGCGCCGACGAGGTGCACGACTACGCGACGACCGGTCCGGCCGGCCTCGGCCGGTTCGACGTGGTCCTCGACACCGTGGGCAGGGACCTGCCCGCGTGGCGCCGCCTGCTGACGCCGCGGGGCCGGATGGTGGCGATCGCGTTCGACACGGCGCGCGTGGCCGCCTCGCTCGGCTACATCCTCGCCTCCACCGCGTACGGCAGGCACCGCGTACGGGCCTTCAGCGGCAACCCCACCCACGACCTGTTCGCCGAGCTGACCCGGCTGACGGAGTCCGGGGCGCTGCGGCCGGTCGTGGACACGATCCACCCGCTGTCCGACATCGCGAAGGCGCACCGGGCGCTGGAGGCGGGCGGTGTCCGCGGGAAGCATGTTATCCAAGTGATATGACCGGTTTACCGGGTTTGATGGGCCGCCAGGTGAGAACACGTTCTCAGAATGCGGAATCCGGGGTCGGAGAGGAAGGCGGAGTGGAATACCCTCGTTTGTCGTGAGCGCACTGAGCAACCTCGATTCCTGGCGGGCGCTTCCCGCCGCCCAGCAGCCTGACTGGCCCGACCCCGCCGAGCTCGGCAAGGTCGTGGACGAGCTGCGTTCTCTTCCTCCCCTGGTGTTCGCCGGCGAGTGCGACCAGCTCAAGGCCCAGCTGGCCGACGTGGCCCGCGGCCAGGCGTTCGTGCTGCAGGGCGGCGACTGCGCCGAGACGTTCGCCGGGGCCACCGCCGACAACGTGCGCAACAAGCTCAAGACGCTGCTGCAGATGGCCATCGTCCTCACGTACGCGGCCAAGGTGCCCGTCGTGAAGATCGGCCGGGTCGCCGGGCAGTTCGCCAAGCCGCGCTCCAAGGGCACCGAGACCCGCGACGGCGTCACCCTGCCCGCCTACCGGGGCGACATGGTCAACGGGTTCGACTTCACCGAGGCCTCCCGGGTGCCCGACCCGTGGCGGCTGCTGAAGGCGTACCACTCCTCGGCGGTCACGCTCAACCTCGCCCGCGCCTTCACCAAGGGCGGCTACGCAGACCTGCGCCAGGTGCACGCCTGGAACCAGGATTTCGTGCTCGAGTCGCCCGCCGGGCGCCGCTACGAGCAACTGGCCAGGGAGATCGACCAGGCGCTGGCGTTCATGCGGGCCTGCGGGGCCGACCCGGAGGAGTTCCACACCGTGGAGTTCTACTCCTCCCACGAGGCCCTGATCCTCGACTACGACCAGGCGCTCACCCGCATCGACTCACGCACCGGCCTGCCGTACGACGTCTCCGCTCATATGGTGTGGATCGGCGAGCGCACCCGCCAGCTCGACGGCGCGCACGTGGAGTTCTTCTCCCGCATCCGCAACCCGATCGGCGTCAAGCTCGGCCCCACGACGACGGCCGACGAGGCGCTCACGCTGATCGAGAAGCTCAACCCCGCCAACGAGCCCGGCCGCCTGACGTTCATCACCCGCATGGGCGCGCCGAAGATCCGCGAACTGCTCCCGCCGCTGGTCAAGGAGGTCACCGCGTCCGGCGCGCAGGTGGCGTGGATCTGCGACCCGATGCACGGCAACACGTTCGAGGCGCCGAGCGGCCACAAGACGCGCCGCCTGGACGCCGTGCTGGACGAGGTGGCCGGCTTCTTCGAGGTGCACCGCGCGCTCGGCACGCACCCGGGCGGCATCCACATCGAGTTCACGGGCGACGACGTGACGGAGTGCGTGGGCGGCGGCCGGGAGATCGTCGAGGACGACCTCGCCCTGCGCTACGAAACCGCCTGCGACCCGAGGCTCAACCGCTCCCAGTCCCTGGACCTCGCCTTCCGCGTCGCCGAGCTCTACCGCTCCGTCTAGCGACAGGCCTGTCACACGCGTCCGTTCAGGCGCACTTTCCGTTACGGCGGGGCCGGCTTGCCCGCCCCGCCGTAACTCCTTTCCCCCTGTCGAGCGATGGTCGTGAGGGCCCACGGGGTCTCCCGCCGTGACAACTCCGCTCTTGACCGGCGCCACGCCCACCCCGGCTGTCGAGCCATGGTCGCAACGGGGTTACCCGCCGTAACGTCCCCGGTTCGGTGAGGTTTCGGGGTGTCAGGGGAGGTGGATGGAGGGGTCGGGCTGGGTGGGGACGGGGCGGCGGGTGGCCTGGCTGGTGGAGGTCCAGAAGACACCGGCCGTGATCGCCATCAGGATGACCAGCCAGAGTGCCGCTCTGCCCATCCGCAGGCCGTAGCCGCACAGCAGCCACGACAGGGCCAGCCACCATCGCCGTGACGCCCCGGCCTTGCGGCGCATCTCCATGGCGCCGAAGGCGAAGTCGCTGGCTATGGACTCGTCGTCCAGGCCTGCCCGCAGGCCGGTGTAGAGGATGGCGAGGCGTTCCGCGCTGGCGGCGGTCTCGCCGGGGGCGGTCCAGCCTCTTAACAGGTGTTCGTCGGCCAGCGAGCGGCGGCGGGAGAACCAGCGCATCGGCGGCCAGCGCAGCCCGAAACGGACGCCGCTGGGCGTGAACGCGAAGGCGCAGTCCTTCAGGCGCAGTCCCGCCGGGTCGCTGTAGCCGGCGAAACGGCAGGTGGACAGGTCCAGGCCGGTCAGGTTGAGCGCGGGGGCGCGTACCTCGCGAAGAGAGGTGAGGCCGGAGCGGCCCCTGCCGGAGATGGCCGACGGGTGGTGCAGGACGGCCGATTCCAGGTCGGCCTGGGCGTCGGCGAGACGCAGCAGCAGCGGGCCGGTGATCTCGGCGTGGCGCAGGTCCGCGCCCGAGCCGGTGACGCACAGGTCGAGTCCCGACTCGGCGTGCGCGTGGGCGGCCGAGAGACGGCCGGTGACCGAGATGTAGACGTTGCCCAGGAAGTGGGCGGCGTCGAAGGCGGCCGGGCCGACGACCTTGCGGCAGGACAGCGTGCGGCCGAAGCGCGCGCCGCGGAAACTGGCGCCGTCGCCGACGCTCGCGGCGTCGAAGGTGGCGAACCCGTCGAACCGGGTTCGCTCGCAGGACAGGCCACGGCCGCAGGCGGTCTGGCTGAACAGGGCGTCGCGGGCCAGGACGGCCCGGTCCAGCGACAGGTGACCGCGGACCCGTACGCCGTGGAAGGACACTTCGCGGGCGAAGCGCGCTCCGGCCAGAGAGACGTTGCCTTCGAAACGGGCGCCGAAGAAGGACGCCAGGCGGTCGAACCTGGCCCCGTCGAGGGAGACGTCACCGAGGAAGGCGACTCCGGCGAAACGCGTCTCGCAGGTGAAGTGGGCGCGGTCGAGGCGGGTTCTGCCGGGTCTGCGTCCGGTGGCCTCCAGGACCTGGTCCAGGAGTTCGGCGTCGATGGTGGTGCCGCGGAGGTCCACGAGGCGGCCGGGGGTTAAGGTGCGGAGCACCTCCGCGCGCGCCTCGGGCGTGGTGTGGAGCAGGCAGGTGCCGTGAGGCTGGTGTGCGAAGCCTGTGCAGGCGCCGGAATGCGCGCAGGTGACCCAGTCCATGCAGTGGTCATACCCGGGGACCCCGCCGGTCAAGGTTGGCCGTATCAACGCTCTATCCACCTTCAAGCGGATATATACGAAACCAGCCGCCCTTAAAGCGCTGGCCATCCGTGTTTTAACCCAGGCAACGCCCCGCACCCGCCCCCGACACCACGCCCACACCGCCCACGGCCGGCGCCACGACCGCACCCACCCCATCACCACCGCCACGACCGCACCCGCACCCGCACCGCGGCCGACACCACGGCCGCACCCGCACCCGCGCTACGGCCACACCCGCCTTCGCCAGGGTCGGTGTCAGGGCCGTACCCGCCCTCTCCCTGGTCGCCCGGCCCGCCCTCGCCACCACGCCAACGGCGGCCGCTCCCCTCGGAGAGTGGGCCGGAGGTGGTCGCGAGAGTGTTCCATCGGCCTTCCAGCAGCCCGTGACCGGCGGTGGCCACGGCAACCCCGGCCGCCACGGCGAGATCACCGGAACCGAGGCACCGGCATCGCGTGTCCCGCCGGAGCCTGGTGTGCGGGCCCGGCGGGACATGGAATGCTGGAAAGCGGTGAGTGGTTGACACCGTTGCAACTTCAACGACGATACGAGGAGCCACTTGTGGCGACTATCGAAGTAACAGAGAAGAACTTCAACGACATCGCCGACAAGGGGATCGTCCTGCTCGACTTCTGGGCTGCGTGGTGCGGGCCTTGCCGTACCTTCGGGCCGATCTTCGAGAAGGCGTCGACGAAGCACGACGACATCACCTTCGGCAAGATCGACACCGAGGCCCAGCAGGCGCTGGCCCAGGGCTTCGAGATCACCTCGATCCCGACGATCATGGCCATCCGCGATGGCATCGTCGTTTACGCCCAGCCCGGTGCCCTTCCGGCTCCGGCCCTGGAGGACCTGATCGGACAGGTGCGCGCGCTGGACATGGACTCCATCCGGTCGGAGCTGGCCGAGGAGCTCAAGAAGGCCGACCAGGCCTGACGGCTTGACCCTCCGGACCTCGCCCTTCGTCGACGGCGAGGTCCTTCTCACGTCTCCGGGCAGAAGAGGCGCTCATCGCCCGGAGACGGCGGCGCCGGACCTCAAGACCCGGCGGGAGGCGGCCGGGGCTTCACAGCCGTGGCCACCTCCCCGCTTCGAGCGCCGCGCCGGCGAGAAGACCCCCACCCGGAGACCGGCGCAACCCACACGGCCGGGCCGGGCCGGGCCGGCGCGGCGCGGGGGGGCGGCGTGGCGCGGGGCGGCGTGGCGCGGGGCGGCGTGGCGCGGGGCGGGAGGGGTCAGGGGATGGTGGCCAGGAGTTCGGCGATCTTGGTGAAGTGGTGGGTGCGCCAGCCGCCGCCCATGATCTTGCGGCTGAACTGCTGGGCCGGGTCGTCCGGGTCGAAGCCCTCGTGGTCGAGGAAGACGCGGGTCCCCCTGCCCTCGCCCTCCAGGCGCCAGCTCACCGTCCAGTCGGCCTTCTTGCGGTCGCTCCAGCTGATCTTCAGGAGCTTCCCCGGCTCGATCTCCAGCACCCGGCAGTACACGATGCCGTCGAAGCCCACGTTCGGGCGTGGCTCGGTGGTGAAGGTGAACTCGTGGCCGATCTCCGGCCGGAAGCTGTTGGGCATCAGCCACTTGGCCATCAGCTCGGGGTCGGTGAGGGCGCGCCAGACCTTGGCGGGCGGGTGGGCGTAGAAGTGGTCGACGCGAATCGCGGTCAGGTCGTCAGTCATCATCCTGCTCATCCATCGTCTCGGGCATGTCGTCGAGGACCGTGCCGAGGGCGGTCAGTCTCTCCCGCCAGAACCGCTCGTACGGGCTGAGCCAGTCGCGCAGTCGCATCAGCGGCTCGGCCTCCAACCGGTAATGGCGCTCGCGTCCCTGGCGGGCTTCGGCCACCAGACCGGCGTCCCTGAGGACCTTCAGGTGCTCGGACACGCTGGGGCGGCTCATGTCGAACCGTTCGGCCAGCCGCCCGGCGGGCTGGTCCCCCTCACGCAGCAGGAGCTCCAGCAACCGCCGCCGCGCGGGACTGGCCAGCGCGGCGAACAGGGCGTCGGACGACATCAGCTCTGGCTGACGACGAAGCCGTTGCCGAACGGGTCCTGGAAGAGCAGCTGGCGTCCCCAGGGCTCGTCGGACGGGCCGTCGGCGGTGGTTCCCGCCGACCTCAGGCGCCCGGCCAGGTCGTCGAGGTCGGGCGCGGTCAGGATGAGGCCGCCGATCGGGGCCATCTCGGGGAACCACGAGGCGAGCAGCAACGTCGTCGTGCCGCCCTCCGGCGCGACGGTGAGCCAGCGGCCCATCGGGAACGGGTTGTCGGTCCTGATCGCCATGCCGAGGGGGCCGGTGTAGAAGGCCAGGGCCGTCTCCTGGTCGGAGACGGGGATGGTCACAGTGGAGATTTCCATGTCGGCCACTATACGTAGGAATTATCCTACATATCAATATCGGGGGAATCCCTGATGAGTCCCCGGGGCCGCCGTCCGTAGAATCGAGCCATGCTCATCGACGACTACGTGGCCGATCTGGGCCGGGCCCTGTACGGGCCGACGGGACCCAGGCGCGACATGGTCGTCGAGGCCCGTGACAGCCTGATCGACACGGCCGACGCCTACGAGGCGGACGGGCTGGCGCGCGAGGAGGCCGAGCGGCTGGCCGTACGGGAGTTCGGGAGTGTCGAGGAGATCGCGCCCGGCTACCAGAGCGAGCTGACGGCGTGCGCGGGGCGCAGGCTGGGCGGGCTGTTGTTCGTGAGCGTGCCGCTGACGGCGCTGGCCTGGGCGATGCTCTGGCGGGTGTTTCCGCTTGATCCGACCATCTGGGCGCAGAAGCCGGCCTGGTTCGGCGCGATCTCGCTGGCGCTGGACCTGCTGCAGGTCGCGGTGGGCGTGAGCGGCGGGCTGTCGCTGCTGGCACTCGGGCGCGGCGCGCGGCTGCTGCCCAAGGCGCGGCTGGTGACCCGGTCGCTGGGCGGGCTGGTGCTGGCCATGCTGGCGATCACCACGGTATTGGGCCTGATCCTGACGATCGGGGTGAAGGGGCCGATCGGCTTCACGGCCTATCCCCCGGGCGTCATGGTGACGGTCTTGAGCTACGTGCTGGCCGGTGTGCAGTTGTACTGCGCGGTGCGGTGCCTGCGCATCACGAGGACGGCCGTAGCACACCACTGATCGTGGCGGTGAACTCCCGCCAGGCGGATCGCTCGCCTTCGAGCTGCCGCCTGCCGGAGCCGGTGAGCCGGTAGGTGCGGCGTTTGCGGCCGCCGACCGTCGCCCATTCGCTGGCGAGGTATCCCACGCGCTCCAGCTTGCGCAACGCCGGATAGACCGTGCCCGTGGGCACGCTGAGCGCGCCGCCGCTGCGTTCCTGCAGGGCTTCGATGATCGCGTAGCCGTGGAGTGGCTCGTGCTCCAGTACGGAGAGCAGCAGGGCGTCCAGATGGCCGCGGAGCGCGTCCGGGTTCATGGCGACAATCCTAGGTTCCCGTTCGTCATATAGGCAGTCTACATGTAGGCTCCCTATATGTAGGCAGACACAACAACAACGGGGACGGAGTCCATGGAGGCACTGGATCTGGCGCGCACGCAGTTCGCGCTGACGGGTAGCCTGCACTTCCTGTTCGTGGTGCTCACGCTGGGACTGGCTCCGCTGGTGGCCATCCTCAACACGCGCTGGGTGCTGTCGGGCAAGCGGCTTTATGAGGGAATGACCCGCTTCTGGGGCCAGATCTACGTGATCAACTACGCCCTGGGCATCGTGACCGGGCTGGTGATGGAGTTCCAGTTCGGACTCTCGTGGAGCGGGCTGTCGCACTACGCCGGCGACGTCTTCGGAGCGCCGCTGGCCATGGAGACGCTGGTGGCGTTCTTCCTGGAGTCGACGTTCCTCGGGCTGTGGATCTTCGGGTGGCACCGGCTGCCCAAGAAACTCCACCTGGCCTGCATCTGGATCGTCACGCTCACCGCCTACGCCAGCGCGTTCTACATCATGGTCGCCAACTCCTTTTTGCAGAACCCGGTCGGCTCCGTCGTCAAGGGCGACCACATGGAGCTGGTCGACTTCGGTGCGCTGCTGACCAACCCCGCGCTGGTCCTGGCCTTCCCGCACATCATCGGGGCGGCGTTGTTCACCGGCGGCATGGTCTTCGTGGGCGCCAGCGCGTACCAGCTGAGGCGCCGCACCCACGAGGGGGAGTTCTTCACCAAGTCGCTGCGCACGGGCGTGACGACCGCCGCGATCGGCATCACGCTGGCGGTCGTCGCCGGTTACGGGCAGTTCGCCGTCATCGAGACCGACAAGTTCGACAACAACGTCGGCGCCGCCGTCGGGCTCGGCTTCATGATCGAGCTGGGGCAGCTGCTCTGGTTCGTGGTGATGCTGGTGATGCTGCCGCTGGTCCGCTGGCTGCCCACCTGGCGCTGGACCTACCCGATCCTCATCATCATGACGCCGCTGCCGTTCGTGCTGTCCATCCTCGGCTGGATGGCCAGGGAGATCGGGCGCCAGCCCTGGATGATCTGGGAGAAGCTCTCCGTCGCCGACGCCATGTCCCCCGGGCTCACGTCCGGGATGATCACCGCCTCTCTGATCGGGTTCGTCGCCGTGCTCGGCCTGCTGGCCGTCGTCGACTACGTCCTCATCGTCCGCGTGGTACGGCGCGGCCCCGCCGACCTCGCCCTCGGCGCCCCCGCCGAGGACCGCCGGCCGGCGATGAGCCTCTAGGAGCCTTCACATGGAACTGATCTGGTTCGTCATCTTCGCCGTGCTGCTGGCCGGCTACTTCGCCCTGGAGGGCTTCGACCTGGGCGTCGGCCTGCTGATGCTGGGCCGCCCCCAGGCCCGCAGGGACCGGATGGTGGCCGCCATGGCGCCGTTCGTGCTGGCCAACGAGGTGTGGCTGGTCGCGGTGGCCGGAGCGCTGTTCGGGGTCTACCCGATGCTGGAGGGACCCGTCCTGTTCGGGCTCTATCCGATCGTCGTGGCCATGCTGCTGTCCTGGGTGCTGCGTGACGCGGGACTGTGGTTCCGCCGCCGCATGGACGGCGCCGCGTGGCGCTCCTTCTGGGATCTCATGATCACGCTGGGCTCGCTCGGGCTGTCGGCCGGGTGGGGGGTGGCGCTGTACGCCGCGGCCACCGGGTTCACCGCCCCGTCGCCGCACCCGCTCGGACTGGGGCTCGGGGCGCTGCTGGCCGTGCTGTTCGCGCTGCACGGGCAGGCGTTCCTGAACTGGCGCGAAGGCGGGAAGGCGGCGCGGCTCCTGCTCACCGGCCTGGCCGCGGCGGCGCCCGTGATCGCCCTGCTCATCGGGTCGGCCGGCTTCCTCATGGCCTCCTCCGCGGCCGGTTCCAGCCTGAATGTGCTCAGTTTCATGGTGTTGCCGTTCGCGCCCATCATGGTCGGCGCGCAAGTATGGGTCTGGCGGACCTTCCGGGGCGCCATCCGTACTCCGTCGTTCTTCTGAGGACTCGTGCACAAAGATCTCCTGCGGCTCATGCGGGCCGAGCAGTCGGTGCGCAGGCATCTGGCCGTCACCCTGGCCGCCGCCACACTGGCGGGACTGCTCGTGCTCGTCCAGGCCGAGCTTCTGGCCGGGGTGCTGTCCGGCAGGTTCACGCTGGCCGCGCTGGGCGTACTGGCGCTGGTCGTCGGGTTGCGGGCGCTGCTCGGGTGGAGCCAGGGCGTGTTCGCCGGCCGTACCGCGACCGGGGTGAAGTCGGCGCTGCGCGAGCGGCTGCTCGGCCGGCTGCAGGAGATGGGACCCGCGCGCCTGGCCGGCCACCGCTCCGGTGAGCTCGTCACGCTGGCCGGGCGCGGGCTCGACCGGCTCGACCCGTACCTGACCGGCTACCTTCCCGCCATGGCGGTCGCCGGGGTGGTGCCGCTGGCGGTGCTCATCCGGTTGTTCGCCGCCGACCTGGCCAGCGCGGTCATCGTGCTGGTCACGCTGCCGCTCATCCCCATCTTCGGCGCGCTGGTCGGCATGCACACCAAGGCGACCACCGAGCGGCAGTTCCACGCGCTGGCCAGGCTCGGCGGGCACTTCCTCGACGTCGTGCGCGGCCTGCCCACGCTGCGCGCCTTCGGCCGGGCCCGCTACCAGGCCACCGTCATCGAGCAGGTCGCCGACGCGCACCGGGGCGCCACGATGCGCACGCTGCGGGTGGCGTTCCTGTCGTCGCTGGTGCTGGAGCTGTGCGCGTCGCTGTCGCTGGCGCTCGTGGCGGTGCCGATCGGGCTCCGGCTGCTGGGCGGCAACCTCGACCTCACCACCGCGCTGCTCGTCCTGCTGCTGGCGCCCGAGGCCTACCTGCCGCTGCGGATGATGGGGACCCGCTTCCACGCCTCGATGGAGGGTGTGGCGGCGGCCGACGCGGCCTTCGCCGTACTGGATAAAGCCGTACTGGATAAGGCCGTACTGGATGAAGCCGTACTGGATGAAGAGGTGAAGCCCGCGTCCGCGCCGGCGCGCACGGAGCGCGGCGAGGGGCCGCCGGAGATCCGGCTGGAGAACGTCACCGTCCGCTACCCCGGCCGCGAGGACGCGGCGCTGGAGGACGTCTCGCTCGTGATCGCGCCCGGCGAGCGGGTCGCGCTGGTCGGCGAGAGCGGCGGCGGCAAGAGCACGCTGCTGCACCTGCTGCTCGGCTTCGTCTCCCCCGCCTCCGGACGCGTACTGGTGGGCGGGCGCCCGCCGGACACCCCCGACGAACTGGCGTTCGTGCCGCAGCGCCCGCACCTGTTCGCGGCCTCCGTCGCCGACAACATCCGCCTCGGCGCCCCCGGCGCCACCCTCGCCGAGGTACGGCAGGCCGCCAAGGCCGCCCACGCCGACGCCTTCGTCGAGGCCCTGCCCGGCGGGTACGACACCCCGGTGGGCGAGCGAGGCGCCAACTTCTCGGCGGGCCAGCGCCAGCGCATCGCCCTGGCCAGGGCGTTCTGCCGCCCCGGCGCCACGGTCCTGCTCCTGGACGAGCCCACGGCCCGCCTCGACGGCCGCAGCGAGGCCGCCGTCGTGGAGGCCACCGCCGCCCTGGCCGAGGGGCGTACCGCGGTCATCGTCGCCCACCGGCCCGCCATGATCGACCTGGCCGACCGGGTGATCCGCATCCACGCCGGCCGGGTTCTGTCCGACACCCGCCGCGACGCCACCACCGTGGCGGGCTCCGGCGACGACGTGAGGGAGATCCGGTGAAGCGGCGCATGGGCCTGCGGATCGTCTGGGCCGTGCTGGCCGGGGCCGCGGCCGATCTGGCCGGGCTCGGGCTGATCGCCGCCGCCGCGTGGCTGATCACGCGGGCCGCCGAGCAGCCGGAGCTGGCCGCGCTGAGCGTGGCGATCGTGGCCACCCGCGCCTTCGCCACGAGCCGCGGCGTCTTCCGCTACGCCGAACGCCTGACCGGCCACGACGTCGCCCTGCGTGCCCAGGCCGAGACCCGCGAACGGCTCTACGGCGCGCTCATCGCGCCCCAGCGGCCCAGGCACGGCGGCGCGGACCTGCTCAGCCGCATGGTCGACGACACCGAGGCGGTCCAGGACCTGCTGGTGCGCGTCCTGCTGCCCGCGACGGCCGCCCTGATCACCGGCGCGGCGGCGGTCGTGATCGCGCTGACGCTGGCGCCGTTCGCCGCGCTGGTGCTGCTGGCGGGCCTGGTGGTGGCCGGCGTGCTGCTGCCCGCGGGCACGGCCGCCGCCGCGCGCCGCTGGTCGGCCCGCCTGGCCCCGGCCAGGGCCGCGCTGGCCGAGCGGGTGGCCGACCTGGTGCACGGCTCGGCCGACCTGGCCGCGTACGGGGCCGGTGAGCGTGCCCTGGCCAAGGCCATGGAGGCCGACGCCGAACTGGCCGCGCTGGAACGCCGCCAGTCCCGCGTGCACGCGGCCTCGCTCGGCGTGGGCACGCTGGTGCAGGGCCTGACGGTGGCGGGGATCGTCCTGGCCGCCCGTGCGGCCGGCGCGGACACGGTGGCGACGGCGGTGCTGGCGCTGACCGCGCTGGTGTCGTTCGAGCCGGTGCTGCCGCTGGCCGCGGCGGGCGAGCGCATGGCGGGCATCACCTCCGCGCTGCGCCGCCTGCGCGAGGTGCGCTCGGCTCCCCCGGCCGTCACCGAGCCGCCGGCTCCGGCCGCGCTGCCCGGCGGGCCGGTGACGGTCGAGGTCGACGACCTCGTCGTACGGCACGCGCCCGGCGCGCCCGCGGCCGTGGACGGCATCTCGTTCACGCTCGAACCCGGCAGGCGCGTGGCCCTGGTGGGCCCGAGCGGCGCGGGCAAGAGCACGGTCCTGGCGGCCCTCATGCGTCTGCTGGAGCCGGAGTCCGGCAGCGTCCGCGTCAACGGCGTGAACACCGCGGAGCTCGACTCCGGCCAGGTGAGAACGCTGATGACCGGGCTCACCCAGGATCCGTACATCTTCCAGACCACGTTGCGCGACAACCTCCGGCTGGCCGGTCCCGACGCGACGGACGACGAGCTGGCGCGTGCCGTACGCGATGCCCGGCTTGAGCAGTGGGTGAGCAGGACCGGCTGGGACGCCGAGCTCGGCGAGGACGGCAGGACCGTCTCCGGCGGCCAGCTGCAGCGCCTGTCCCTGGCCCGCGCGCTCCTGTACGACCCGCAGGTGCTGCTCCTCGACGAGCCCGCCGAGGCCCTGGACGAGGAGACGGCCGACGCCCTGATGACCGACCTGCTGGACGTCACCCACGATCGCACGACGCTGCTGGTCACCCACCGTCTCAAGGGCCTGGAGCAGGTGGACGAGATCATCGTCATGGAGCACGGCCGGGCGATCCAGCGCGGCCGCCACGACGAGCTGGTCGCCGTCCCCGGCTACTACCGCGACCTCTGGCAGTCGGAGGCGCTCACCCGCCGCTGAGCCCTCAGGTTTGCATCGCAAACTCCTCTGGTTTATAGTTCAAACCAGTTTGAGTGAGCGAGGAGTTTGGCGATGACGGACGAAGAGGCCCCACCGACCCCCGCGGAGATGCTGCGTCTCATCGAGGAGCAGCGGACGGCGGCCATGCGCAGGTTCGTGCCGGACCCGCTCCTCATGTACGTGCCGTGGGGCGTGGCCTGGTTCGTCGGCTTCGGCACGCTCTTCCTCGGCCAGGGCCTGGCCGGGGACGGGAACGGGCTTCTGCCCATCACCTGGCAGGTCGGGCTGACGGTCCTCTGGGCCACCCAGATCATCGCCTTCGTCCTCATGATCATCGCCCTCCTCCGCTCCGGCGGCCACATCAAGGGCGAGTCCGAGGCACGCGGCGCGATGTACGGGCTGGCCTGGTTCGTCGGCTTCAACGCCATGGGCATCATCGCCACGCGCTTCGTCCCGCTTCTCCAGGAAGACACCATCGGGCCGTTCTACACCTCTCTGTTCATGCTGGTCGCCGGGCTGCTCTACATGGCCGGCGGCGCGGTCTACCGCCTGTGGCCGCAGTTCCTGCTGGGCGTCTGGGTCGTGGTGGTCGACGTGGTCGGCACCGTGCTGGGTGGCGGCTGGATCTACCTGCTGCTGGCGGTCCTCGGAGGTGGCGGCGCCGTCACCACCGGCCTGTGGCTGCGGAGGCAGCGGTGAACCACGAGCTCGACCCCGTCATCCACGCCCAGGCCAGGCTCAAGGTGGTGGCGACGCTCAGCACGCTGGCCGACGGCGACCGGCTCGCCTTCCCCGGCCTGAAGGACGTGCTCGGCATGACCGCCGGCAACCTCTCCGTCCACCTGTCCAAGCTCGAAGAGGCCGGCTACGTGGAGATCACCAAAACCCACAAAGGCCGCACCCCCGTCACCTACGTCGCGCTGACCAAACGCGGCAGGGCGGCCTTCGACGAGTACACCAAAGCGATCCGCGCCCTGCTCGACACCGCTGGAGGCACCACATGAGCGTTCTCGCGCGAACCATCGACGTCACCCGGCGCTACGGCGGCGTGCTCGCCCTCGACCGCGTCTCGCTGGAGATCCGCGCCGGTGAGCTCGTCGGCCTGCTCGGCCCCAACGGCGCCGGCAAGTCCACCCTCATCAACCTGTTCGTCGGCCTGCGCCGCCCCACCTCCGGCACCGTCGAGCTGCTCGGCGGCTCCCCCTCCGACCCCCTGGTACGGCGCGGCATCGGCGTCACCCCGCAGGAAACCGGCCTGCCGGAGGCGCTGCGTGTGGGCGAGGTCGTCGGCTTCGTCACCAGCCACTACCCGAAGGCCCGTCCCAAGGGCGAGCTCCTGGAGCGCTTCGGCCTGGCCGACCTGGACCGGCGCCAGATCGGCGGGCTGTCCGGCGGCCAGAAGCGCCGCCTGGCCGTGGCCCTCGCCTTCGCCGGCGACCCTCGGCTGGTCTTCCTCGACGAGCCCACCACCGGCCTGGACGTCGAGGCCAGGCGCACCCTCTGGGACGGCATCCGCGCCTTCCACGAGGACGGCGGCACCGTACTGCTGACCAGCCACTACCTGGAGGAGATCGAGGCGCTGGCCCAGCGGGTCATCGTCGTGGCCCAGGGCCGCGTGCTGGCCGACGACACCGTCCGCGCGGTGCGGGACATGGTCGGCGTGCAGCGCGTCTCGCTGACCGCCGCCGCCCTGCCGGAACTGCCCGGCGTGCTGTCCAGCGAGCGGGACGGCGAGCGCACCCACCTCATGACCGCCGACGCCGACCACCTGGTGGTGGCGCTGGTCCGCAGCGGGACGCCGTTCACCGGCCTGGAGATCCGGCCGACCTCTTTGGAGGAGGCCTTCCTCCACCTGACCGCCCCCGAGCCCGTCACCGCCTGAGGAGTGCGCATGTCCAGCTTGATCCTGGCCCACACCCGCTACCTGATGATCGAGCAACTGCGGGTGCCGATCGGTCTCGTGGCCAGCTCCTTCTTCCCCGCCGCGACGATGCTGGCGTTCGTGGTGCCGTTCGCCGGCGACGACCCGGTCAACGCCACGCGGGCCACGGGCTCCATGATGCTCTTCGGCGCCATCTCCGCCGCGCTGATCTCGCTGTCCATCTCGGTGTCACAGGATCGCGAGCAACCCTGGAACCCCTACCTGCGCACGCTGCCCGCCGGGCCGCTGCCAGCCTTCGCCGGCCGGATCGTGACGACGGTGATCGCCATGTTCATCTCGGTGATCCCCGTCCTGATCATCGCCGCCGCCTTCACCACGGCCCAGATCACCCCGCTACGGCTGGCGCTCGCCCTGGGCGCGCTGGCCGCCGCGACGATCCCGTTCATGCTGCTGGGCCTGTTCATCGGCTACATGATGCCGTCGAAGGGGGCGATCGCGGTGTCGCAGGTGGCGTTCTTCCCGCTGGCCATCCTGGGCGGGCTCCTGCTGCCGCTGCAGATGATGCCGTCGTTCGTCCAGACGCTGTCGCTGTTCCTGCCCAGCAGGGGCGCCGGTGAGCTCATGTGGTGGGCCGTCACTGGCGTGGCTCCGAACGTGACCGCCCTGGTGACGCTGGCCGTCTGGATCGTCGTGACGGCCGCGCTGGCCGCCTGGGCCTACCGCCGTGACGAGGGGCGCCGCTTCGCCTAGCCGCCGCCCCGGGTACGAACGGGGGTGCGCCGCCGAGTCCGCAGCGATCTCGACGGCGCACCCGTCCGTGAGGGGGTCCTATTTCTTCTCTTCGAGGGTAACGGTCACTTCGCTCTGCTTCCCGTCCCTCATGTATATGATCTTGACCTGTTGGCCCGGTTTGAAACCTCTGACCTGTCCGACCACCGTATCCCCACCATCGACCGGCTTGTCGCCGATTCGCGTGATGAGGTCGCCTTGCTTCAGTCCGGCCTTGGCAGCGGGGCTGTTCTCGGTGATCTGGCGCACCAGCGCCCCGGGCACGTCCCCGGTGGCGTCGGTCACGCTCACGCCGAGGAAGGCGTGCTTCACGGCTCCCGTGGCGGCGAGCTGGTCGGCCACCTGCTTGGCGGTGTTCACCGGGATGGCGAAGCCCAGGCCGATGCTGCCGTTGCTGCCGTTCGTGGCGATCGCGGTGTTGATGCCCACCACCTGGCCGGCGGCGTTGACGAGCGCGCCGCCCGAGTTGCCGGAGTTGATCGAGGCGTCGGTCTGGATGGCGCCGCCGATGCTGGTGGGCGGGGCGGAGTCCTGACCGCCGCGGCCCCAGCCGGGCGGAATCTGCTGCTCCTGCTCGCCGCCGACGTTGAGCGTGCGGTCCAGCGCGCTGACGATGCCGGAGGTGACCGTCCCCTCCAGGCCGAGCGGGCTGCCGATGGCCAGGACGGCGTCGCCGACCTTCAGCTGGTCGCTGTCGCCGAGCTCGGCCTTGGTCAGCCCGGAGACGCCCTCGGCCTTGATGACGGCCAGGTCCGTGGACGGGTCGGTGCCGACGACGGCGGCCTTGGCGGTCTTGCCGTCGCTGAACTTGACCGACAGCGGGCTTCCCTTCCCGTTGGCGGCGACGACGTGGTTGTTGGTGAGGATGAGGCCGTCCTCGGAGAGCACGACGCCGGATCCGCCGGCGTTCTGGCCCTGGATCATGACGACCGACGGCTGTACCTTGGTCGCCACCTCACTGATCGTCATCTGGTTGGAGGCCGGCTTGAAGGCCGGGCTCGGCGCCGACTGGACGATCTGCGGCGTCTGGAAGGCGCTCGTGATGGCCGCCCCCGCGACACCGCCGCCGATCGCCATGGCCGCCAGCGCCAAGCCGGCGATCGCCTTCTGCCCCCCGGTGAAGCCCGGCTTCCTGGCCGCGGGCGGCGGCGGGGGCGGCGGCGTCAGGATCGCCGTGTCCTGGCTGGGGAAGCCCCCGGCGGCCGGCGGCTTGGCGCCGAACTGGGTCCAGCCCTGCTCGCGAGGCTCGTTCGCGTCCATCGTCATCTCCTCAAGTCCCGATGCCTCAAGGGTGCCAATGTCGCTGTTAAGGCAGCTTAAGCCGGTGATCAGAGGCTTCTGAACGGGCTGACGCGGGCCTTATCCGCCCTGGTCGGATGAGTCAGGGGCGGTGAGATTCTCATGCGATTCTCAGGCCGGCTTCGGCCAGTACTCGTCGCGGAGCAACCGTTTGTAGAGCTTGCCGGTGGGATGGCGGGGCAGCTCCTCCCGGAAGTCCACGGATCTGGGGCACTTGAAGTGGGCCAGCCGGGCTCTGCAGTAGGCGATGAGCTCGGCCTCCAGCGCGGGTCCCGCCTCGTTCAGGTCGGCCGGTTGCACCACGGCCTTGACCTGCTCACCCATCTCCTCATCCGGTACGCCGAAGACCGCCACGTCGGCCACTTTGGGATGGAGGGCCAGAACGTTCTCCGACTCCTGGGGATAGATGTTCACGCCGCCGGAGATGATCATGTAGGAACGGCGGTCGGTGAGATAGAGAAAGCCCTCCTCGTCCAGGTAGCCGATGTCGCCGAGGGTGGTCCAGCCGCGGCCTCCCGGGTCCTGGGCGGCGCGGGTCTTGCCGGGATCGCCGTGGTATTCGAAGGTGAGGCCGTCGGAGAAGTAGATCGTGCCGTGCTCGCCGGGCGGCAGGTCGTTGCCTTCCTCGTCGAGGATGTGCACCTTGCCCAGCAGGGAGCGGCCGACGGTGCCCTTGTGCGCGAGCCAGTCCTGGGGGCCGGCGTAGAGGAAGCCGTTGCCTTCGGTGCCGGCGTAGTACTCGTGGACGATCGGGCCCCACCAGTCGATCATCTGCTCCTTGACGGGGACGGGGCAGGGGGCGGCCGCGTGGATCGCGAACTTGAGACTGGAAATATCCCGCTTTGTCCGCTCTTCTTCGGGAAGTTTGAGCATTTTGATGAACATGGTGGGCACGAGCTGCGAGTGCGTGACGTGATGTTTCTCGACAAGTTCCAGGTAGCGGACCGGGTCGAACTTCTCCATCACCACCACCGTCGCGCCCAGCCGCTGGAAGGTCATGCAGTAGCGCAGCGGCGCGGCGTGGTAGAGCGGCGCGGGCGAGAGGTAGACGCTGTCCCGCTCCGGCGCGAACAGGAACGACACCAGGTTGAACAACGCCCCCGGCTCGTCCAGCGCCGCGTGCGACAGTTTGGGCTTGACACCCTTCGGCCTGCCGGTGGTGCCCGAGGAGTAGAGCATGTCGGCGCCCTGCGACTCGTCCTCGATCGGCGTGACCGGCTGCGTGGCCACCGCCTGCTCGTAGGAGTCGAAGCCGTCGGCCACGCCGTCCAGCATGAGGCGTAGCCGTACGCCGGTCACGGCCTGCGCCACCTCGGCCAGTTCCACGCTGGTGATGAAGACCTGGGCCTCGCAGTTGTCCACGATGTAGGCCAGTTCGCCGGCCTGCAGCCGGGAACTGACCGCGGTGTAGTACAGGCCGGATCGGTGCGCGGCCCAGGCCACGGCCAGGAAGAGCGGATGGTTGGGCAGCATGAACGCGATGTGGTCGCCCGGCCGCAGCCCGGCGGAGCGGAACAGGTGGGCCAGCCGGTTCGACTCCTCGTCCAGCCGGCGGTAGGTGAGGACCTCCCCGGAGCCCGCCATGATCACAGCGGGCTTGTCGGGGGTGACTGCTGCGATGGCTCCCGGGTACATGAACCGAACGATATTCGGTTAAGCGCCGGCCCGGAAGGGCCTGATGACGTAGACGGTGCCCGTACTGGAACGTTGCCAGGCTCGTTCGAAGGCCTTGCGCGGGTAAATCGCCCGCACGCCACGCACCGCCGGGTCGTTGGCGATGACGTCGCCGTCGCGGGTGAAGCCGGTGACGACCATGAGGTGGCCGTCGGAGGCGTACCCGAGTTCCTCGCGGGTGAAGGCCAGCGAGGTCACGACCGGCACCCCCGCGGCGACCAGGTCTTCGACCTCGGCCAGCGAGCGCATCCTGGCCACCGACGCGTCGAGTCCGAAACTTCCGGCATAGGCGGTGTTGAAGGCCCAGTTGCCCGTGCCGCCGTACGCCTTGTCGAAGGTGTGCCGGGCCGCGTGGTCGACCGCCGGGTCCGGGTCGGAACGCGGCACCCAGGACATCTCCCCCGGCCGCGGCCCCTTCTTCCAGTAGGCCAGCACCATCGCGGTGGCGGTCGGGCTACACCACGCCGCGCCGCCGTGGCCGGCGTGCGCGAGCTGCGACTTGCGCGGCACCGCGAGCTCCCGCCCCCACGCGCGCCCGCCGCGGGCCCGCGTCCCGCCCGCGCGCGAGGCCACCGCGCCGAGCGTGCGGATCTCCGGCAGTACGGCGGAGCCCGGCCGCCGATACAGCGACACGCGCAGCCGGTAGGCGCTCACCGCCCGCCCCGCCTTGAACACGTCGGCGGCGACCCGCCCCTGGGCGTCGGCCTGCCCTTTCACGGTGGTCCGCACGCCGTCGTAGGACCAGCGGCCCATCACGTACCACCCCGATCCGGGCACCCGCAGCTCCACCCTGACCCAGCTGCCCGGCGGCGTCGCCGCGGTCCACGAGGGCACGATCTCGGTGGCGTTGAACCCGATCCGCCGCATCGGCCCGGTCCAGCGGGCCACCTCCCAGGCGCCCGCCCGGACGAAGCCGCCGGCCACGACGCCGGCCTCCCGCTGGTAGACGACCCGCCCGTCTCCCGCCTGCCCCGGCATCACCATCAGTATCGCCATCAGAATGCGCACCATTGATAAATGGCCGCATTCGCGCATATCCCACCCCAAAATTTCTCCCAGGTACGGCGAAGCCGCGATCTCGACGGGGAGAGATCGCGGCTTCGCCGCCCAACCGCGGGGATCAGGAGAAGTGGTACACGGGCTGCCAGCCCGAGTGGTGGCTCTTCGGCCCGAAGAAGCCGCCCCGGCTCACGTCCACGTAGATGTGCGCGGCGTTCTTACCGGAGAACGAGTAGTGCTTCGGGTTCTTGGTGCAGTTTCTGAAGTTCTTGAAGGAGGTCGAGCCGTCGAAGCCGACGACCTTGAACGTCTCCCACGCGCACTTCTTGCCGCCCCACCACTTGGTGTTGGTGAGCTTGCTGTCGACGGTGTAGAAGTAGTGGTGCTTCCACTTCCACACCTTCTTCTTGACCTTCTCCACGACCCACTTGCAGTGCTTGTTGCCGTGCTTGTCCTTCCAGCAGATCTGCTTCTTGACGTGGAAGGTCTTCCAGTACCAGAACTTGTACGGCTTCTTGTCGACGCTGACGTGACCTTCGGCCTTGGACTTGTGGTCGCTGGAGAAGTAGGGCCCCCAGTCCGCCTCGTAGTAGGACGAGGCGGTCGTGGTGGCCGACGTGGTCGCGGTCGTCGCGCCGGCGACGGCCGGGGCGGCTACGGCGGCCATGGTGGCCGCCGCGACGCCGATCAGGATTCGTGAGACGAATCGCACTTCGAGGTCCTCCTCGGGAGAGGTGGTGCTGACTCGTCATTGGTACGCCGCGGGGATTGCCGAACACTTTCAAATTACTTGATAAGGCGCTTTTCCCGATCTTTGACAAATAATAAAGATCCCCCTCCGGATATCGCCGTGGAGGGGGATCTCGACTTTCCGGGTCACTCGGCCGGGATGACCGCGCCCGCGTACTTGCTCTTGATGAACTCCTTGACCTTCGGGTCCTGCAGCAGCTTGCCCAGCGTCACGACACCCGCATCCTTTTCGTGGCCTTCCTGCACGACCAGGCCGTTGACGTACGGGTTGCCCTCGGTCTTCTCCAGCACCAGCGCCTGGGAAGCCGGCTTCAGGCCCGCCTCGATGGCGTAGTTGCCGTTGATGACCGCCGCGTCGACGTCCTCCAGCGAGCGGGGCAGCAGCGGCGCCTCCAGCGGCTTGAAGGTCAGCTTCTTCGGGTTGCCGGTGACGTCGCGCTCGGTGGCGGCGGTGCCGACGCCCTCCTTCAGCGTGATCAGGCCGTTGTCGGCCAGCAGCTTGAGCGCGCGGCCGAGGTTCGTGGCGTCGTTCGGCACCGCGACGGTCGCCTCGTTCGCCAGCGCGGCGACGTCGGTGATCTTCTTCGAGTACAGGCCCAGCGGCTCCAGGTGGACCGGGGTGACGAAGCTCAGCTTGGTGCCCTTGGACTTGTTGAAGTCGTCCAGGTACGGCTTGTGCTGGAAGAAGTTGGCACCCAGCTGGCCCTCGTTGAGCTGGACGTTCGGCTGCACGTAGTCGGTGAACTCGACCACCTCGAGGTTCAGCCCCGCCTGCTTGGCCAGGTTGTCCTTGACGAAGGTGAGGATCTCCCCGTGCGGCACCGGGCTGGCGCCCACCTTGAGCACCGTGTCGGCCGACTCGGCCGCCGGCTGGGCCGAGCTGGTGGCGGACTGCGACGTACCGCATGCGGCGAGCAACAACGAGAGGGCCGCGACGCCCACGAAAGCGCGAATCTTCATATTGATCTTCCTTTTGATGTGAAAGAACTACTTGTGCGACATACGGCGCGCGACAAGGTCCCCGAGGCTCTGGATCAGCTGCACGAGCACGATGAGCACCACGACCGTGGCGACCATGACCTGCCCCTCGAACCTCAGATACCCATAACGGACGGCCAGGTCCCCGAGCCCGCCGCCACCGACGGTCCCCGCCATGGCCGAGTACCCGACCAGCGCGACCACGGTGACGGTGATCCCCGCGACGATCCCGGGCAGCGCCTCGGGCAGCAGAACCTTCCGCACGATCGCGGTACGGCTCGCGCCCATGGCCTGGGCCGCCTGGACCACGTCCCCGCCGACCTCGCGCAGCGCCGTCTCCACGAGCCGCGCGAAGAACGGCACCGCACCCACGGTCAACGGCACGACCACGGCGACGGTCCCGATCGTCGTCCCCACGACCAGGCGGGTGAACGGGATGATCGCGATCATCAGCACGATGAACGGCAGCGACCGCCCGACGTTGACGACCGCCCCGAGCACCGCCTTGAGCGCCGGAACCGGCCGCAGCCCGCCCCGATCGAAGACGACCAGCGAGACGCCGAGCGGCAGCCCGAGCACCACGGTGAACAGAGTGGCCAGCCCCACCATGGCCGCCGTCTGCCCGGCACCTTCCCAGAGCAGCGGAACGATCTCATCCCAGGTCACAAGACCCCCTCCCCCGGCTTCCCGGCCGCCAGGGCAGCCCTCGTCCTTCCGGCCGCAAGGCCCGGCCCGACCAGCCCGGCCCCACGCCGCACCACGACCCCACGGCGCGCCACCACCGCCCGAGGCACCACGACCCCACGGCACGCCACGACCGCCCGAGGCACCACGACCACCCGAGGCACCCGGCCTTCCGGAGCGTCGCCACAAGCCAGAGCGGGGCGGCCCGAAGCAGCCCCTTGCCATCGGGCCCCGGGCCCTTGCGGCGCCGGGTCGGCGAGACGCGGTGCGGCGGAGACCGGCGCGACACGCACCCACCCCGGCCCGCGTTCCCGCGCCGAGACGGCGGGATGGTGGCCGGTGGTGGGCGGCGCGGCAGGTGCGGCGGGCGGCAGGGGCACGGCGGCGGGCCAAGCCCGCGTCGTGGCGGCGGGGACCACGTCCGACGTGCGCGGCGCTCGGATGATCGGCGCGAGCCCACGGCGGCGGGCGGCGCCCACCTGGCCCCGCCGTACCGGATGAGCGCGAAGAACGGCCACTAGAACGGGACGAGCGCCTAGGACGGCCACCCGAACGGGAAGAGCACCAACGACGGCCACCCGAACCGGAAGAGCACGAAGACCGGCGGGCCGCCGCGACGGACGGGCGGCATGGGAGTGGGTCACGGGGCCACCTCCACGAGCAGGCCCTTGTCGCGCAGGTATGAGAGCGCGGCCGGGTCGCCGGAGAGGGTGACGCGCAGGCGGCCCACACGGGAGCCGGCCAGGTCTTCGATGGCGCCGCCCAGCACGTTGACGTCGGCGTCGAACTTGCGGACGACCTCCGAGATCACCGGCTCGTCGGCGTGGCCGGTGAAGGTGAGGGTGATGTCGCCCGGTGACGGCGCGGGCAGGGGGAAGATCTCGCGGGTCAGGCGCGAGAGCGGGGTGCGGATGAGGCCGGCGATGGTGCCGGATTCCTCGATGCGGCCGCCGGCCATGATGGCCACCGAGTCGCAGACCGCCTTGACGACGTTCATCTCGTGGGTGATCAGCAGGATGGTGAGGCCGAGTTCGGTGTTGAGGCGCTTCAGGAGCGCCAGGATGGAGTCGGTGGTGGCGGGGTCCAGGGCGGAGGTGGCTTCGTCGGACAGCAGGACCGCCGGGTTGCCGGCCAGGGCCCTGGCGATGCCGACCCGCTGCTTCTGGCCGCCGGACAGCTGCCTCGGGCGGTCGGCGCCGCGCCCGCCGAGCCCGACGAGGTCGAGGAGCTCGGCCACGCGGCGTTCGCGTTCGGCCCGGGGCACGCCCATGACCTCCAGTGGGAACGCCACGTTGCCCGCGACGGTCCGCGACGACAGCAGGGCGAAGTGCTGGTGGATCATGCCGATGCGCTGGCGGGCCTGGTTGAGCTCGCGGTCGCCGAGCCGGGTCAGGTCCTGGCCGTCGACGGTGACGGTGCCGGCGTCGGGGCGTTCGAGGAGGTTGACGCAGCGCAGCAGCGTGCTCTTGCCGGCGCCGCTCTGGCCGAGCACGCCGAAGATCTCGCCCTTGCGCACGTGCAGGTCGACGCCGTCGAGCGCGGCGGTGTCCCCGTACTGCTTGCGCAGGCCAGAAGCCTGGATCACGAAATTTCCCCATCACGGATGGCGACCACGCGCCGGCGGGCCGCTGAGACGAACTCAAGCTGGAACAGGCTGGTGAGGGGGAATGGCTAGCGCGTGCCGGGGTGGAAGGGCAGGTGGCTGAGCCTGCGCAGCACGTAGCTGGGTGGTGCGATCATGAGGAAGTACCTTCGGCGAGAACGGGCGGGCGGGTCGCTCAGCGGGCCGGACAGGCCATCGCCCGCATTCGGCGCATGCCCCGACACATGATGTCGCCCATGGCGCTCATGTCTGTCGTGTATGCCTCGTTCACGCTGGTGCCAACGACCTCTTTACCGCGCCCTATTCCCCCGGCCCGTTGTGAGCTGCCTCACGGGGAACGCCAAGCTGCCCCGCCGTACCAGATCCAGCTGGTACGGCGGGGCAGGAACGGGAGGCGTCAGGCGGCCGCGGAGGCGGCGACCTTGGCCGGGGCGAGGGCGATGTCCAGGACCTCGCGCACGTCGCCGACCGCGTGGATGGTCAGCTCGTCGCGGATCTCCTGGGGCAGATCGTCCAGGTCGGGCTCGTTGCGGGCCGGGATGAGCACCGTGGTGATGCCCGCCCGGTGCGCCGCGAGCAGCTTCTGCTTGACGCCGCCGATCGGCAGGACCCGCCCGGTGAGGGAGATCTCGCCGGTCATCGCGACGTCGTTGCGGACGAGGCGGCCGGACAGCAGCGAGGCCAGGGCGGTGGTGAGCGTGACGCCCGCCGACGGACCGTCCTTCGGGACGGCGCCGGCCGGGAAGTGCACGTGCACCGACCGGTCCTTCAGCGCGGTGACCGGCAGTTCCAGCTCCGCGCCGTGGCTGCGGAGGTAGGACAGGGCGATCCTGGCCGACTCCTTCATCACGTCGCCGAGCTGGCCGGTGAGCGTGAGCCCGGTGTCGCCGGTCTCGGGGTCGGCCAGCGACGCCTCGACGTAGAGGACGTCGCCGCCCGCTCCGGTGACCGCCAGGCCGGTGGCCACGCCGGGCACCGAGGTGCGCTGCTTGGACTCCGGCAGCGACGACTCGGGCACGAACCGCGGACGGCCGAGGTAGTCGACGAGCGCCTCGGCGCTGACCGTGACGGGGACCTCGTCCTTCGCCGCGATCTTGCGGATCACCCGGCCGACCGCGCGCTCCAGGGAGCGCACGCCCGCCTCGCGGGTGTACTCGGTGGCCAGGCGGCGCAGCGCGCCGTCCTCGAAGGAGATCTCCGTGGCCTCGAAACCGGCCTGCTTGAGCTGCTTGGGCAGCAGGTGGTCGCGGGCGATGGCGAGCTTCTCGTCCTCGGTGTAGCCGTCGAGGGTGACGACCTCCATACGGTCGAGCAGCGGCCCGGGGATGGCCTCCAGGACGTTGGCCGTGGCCAGGAAGAGCACGTCCGACAGGTCGAGCTCGACCTCGAGGTAGTGGTCGCGGAAGGTGTGGTTCTGGGCCGGGTCGAGTACTTCGAGCAGCGCCGCGGTCGGGTCGCCCCGGTAGTCGGCGCCGACCTTGTCGACCTCGTCGAGCAGGACGACGGGGTTCATGGAGCCCGCCTCCCTGATCGCGCGGACGATGCGGCCGGGCAGCGCGCCCACGTAGGTGCGCCGGTGGCCGCGGATCTCGGCCTCGTCGCGTACGCCGCCGAGGGCGACGCGGACGAACTTGCGGCCCATCGAGCGCGCGACGGACTCGCCGAGCGAGGTCTTGCCGACTCCGGGAGGACCGGCGAGGGCGAGGACGGCGCCGCTGCGGCGGCCGCCCACCACGCCGAGGCCCTTGTCCTGGCGGCGCTTGCGCACGGCCAGGTGCTCGATGATGCGGTCCTTGACGTCGTCGAGGCCGGTGTGGTCGGAGTCCAGCACCTCACGGGCGCCGTTGATGTCGTAGGTGTCGTCGGTCCTGGTGTTCCAGGGGATGTCGAGGACGGTGTCGAGCCACGTGCGGATCCAGCCGGTCTCGGGCGACTGGTCGGAGGTCCGCTCCAGCTTGTCGACCTCCTTGAGCGCGGCCTCGCGCACCTTCTCGGGCAGGTCGGCGGCCTCGACGCGGACGCGGTAGTCCTCCTCCTCGCTCTCGGCCGAGTCGCCCTTGAGCTCCCTGAGCTCCTTCTGGACGGCGGCGAGCTGCTGGCGCAGCAGGAACTCGCGCTGCTGCTTCTCCATGCCCTCCTGGACGTCCTTGCGGATCGTCTCGGCGACGTCGAGCTCGGCGAGGTGCTCGCGGGACCAGTCGACCAGCTTCGCGAGCCGGTCGGCCGGGTCGGGCGCCTCCAGCAGTTCGACCTTCTGCGCGGTGGTCAGCCACGGCGTGTAGCCGGAGCTGTCGGCCAGCACGGAGGGGTCGTCGATCTGGTTGACCTGGTCGACCACCTGCCACGCGCCGCGCTTCTGCAGGATGGTCGTGGCCAGCGCCTTGTACTCGCGGGCCAGCTCATGCGCCTGCTCCCCGGCCTCCACGCGGTCGACGCTGTCGGCCTCGACCCACAGGGCCGCGCCGGGCCCGGTGGTGCCGGTGCCCACGCGCACGCGGTTCACGCCGCGTACGACCGCCGCCGGCTCACCGCCCGGCAGTCTTCCGACCTGCTCCACCACGGCCTGCACGCCGATCGCGCCATATCTGCCGTCGATCCGGGGAACGAGAAGCACCCGTGGCTTGTTGCCACCGGATGCCTGGGCGGCGTCTATCGCGGCACGCACCTCGGAGTCAGACAGGTCGAGCGGCACCACCATTCCGGGCAGGACGACCTCGTCGTCCAGCGGCAGCACCGGGAGGATCAGCTTCTCACTCATGCGAACTCCAAAGGGTTGAGTTATACCGACTCAATTCATCAGAGCCTCTGATTGTTCCCAAGCTTGCCGATGTTCGCTCACGGCGATCGTAATCATGTAAGTACCCCTTGAGAGTGACGCGGGCTACCTGGCGCCGGACATAAGGTCATTCAGGTGATATCCGCCCTGGTGCGGCTGGTGAAGTTCGCACTGTTCACGGGCAAAGCCGAGCCGCCTCCTCTCGCCAACCGCCGCACGCGCGTCACCGCGCCGCGCTGGCTGGCCCCCTTCACCACCCTCGACGGGGTACGGCTGGCCGACCTGACCCTCGCGCTCTTCCTCTTCGGCACGGCCGCGACCGACCTGTGGGTGCGGCTCGACGAGCGCAACATGGAGCCGCCCGGGGCGCTGGTGCTCAACACGGCCTTCCTGGCGCTCTCCCTGCCCGTGGCCCTGCGGGACCGCTGGCCGCTGGGAGCGTGGCGGACGGCGCTGGTGACCATGCCCGCGTACGTGTACGTCGACCGGATGATCGACGGGTTCCCCGAGCAGGGTGTCACGTACACGTGGCCGCTGGTCCTGACGTACCTGCTGGTCCTCTACACCGTGGCCTCGCGCAACTCCGAGGCCGTGTCGATCGTGGCGTGGGTCGTGTCGATGCTCTTCCTCGGGGTGGTCAACGCCAACGTGCTGCCGATCGGCGGGGCCGTCTTCGCGGTGCCGCTGGTGCTCGGCTACAACGTGCGGGCCCGGCGCGGGGCCTCGGCGAAGCTGGCCGAGGAGTCGCAGCTCAAGGTGGTGGCCGAGGGGGCGCAGGCCGTACTGGAGGAAAGGGCGCGCATCGCGCGCGAGCTGCACGACGTGGTCGCGCACCACATGTCGGTGATCGCCATCCAGGCCGAGGCGGTGCCGCTCAAGGCGGCCGGGGACGCCAGGCAGCTGGAGGAGGGGCTGGCGGTGATCCGCTCGCTGTCGCTGGACGCGATCGCCCAGCTCCGGCAGGTGCTCGGTGTGCTGCGCGACGCCGACGGGCGCAAGGAGACCACGCCGCAGCCGGACCTGGAGCGGATCGACGCGCTCGTGGCCAACGCGCGGGCGGCCGGGCTGGCCGTGTTGTTCAGAAGATCGCCGCAGGTGGAGGAGGTGTCGCAGGCCGTGGGACTGTCGGCGTACAGGATCGTGCAGGAGTCGCTGAGCAACGTCATGCGGCACGCGCCGGGCGCGACCGTCTCCCTGGAGGTCGCGCGGGAGCGGGACGAACTGGTCGTACGGGTCGCCAACGGCCCAGGCGCCGGGCCCGCCGAATCCTCGGCCGGGGCCGGGCACGGGCTCGTGGGCATGCGGGAACGCGCGGTGCTGCTCGGCGGCACCCTGGAGGCGGGGCCGATCGCCGACGGCTTCGAGGTCGTCGCCCGGCTGCCCCTGGAGGCGGCGTGATCAAGGTCATGATCGCCGACGACCAGGGCATGGTACGCACCGGCTTCACCGTCTTCCTCGGCGCCCAGAGCGACATCGAGGTGGTGGGCGAGGCGGCCGACGGCGCGCAGGCGGTCGAGCGGGCGGCGCAGCTGCGGCCCGACGTGATCCTGATGGACGTCCGCATGCCGGTGATGGACGGCCTTGAAGCAACCCGAATCATCGCTCAACGCGAGGATATTCCGGCCAAAATCCTGATCCTGACCACCTTTGATCTGGACGACTACGTCTACGAGGCCCTGCGCTCCGGTGCCAGCGGCTTCCTGCTGAAGGACGCCTCGGCCATCCAGCTCGCCGAGGCCGTCCGTGTGGTCGCCGGCGGCGACGCCCTCCTGGCCCCCGCGGTGACCCGGCGCCTCATCCGCGAGTTCGCCCGCCTCGGCGGCCCGCGCGCCCCGTCCACCCGCCGCCTGGGCCGGCTGACCGAGCGCGAGACCGAGGTCCTCGTCCTGGTCTCGCGCGGCCTGTCCAACCAGGAGGTCGCCGCCAAGCTGATCCTTTCGGAGCAGACGGTCAAGACGCACGTGGGCCGTGTGCTGACCAAACTCGGCCTGCGCGACCGCGCCCAGGCCATCGTCTACGCCTACGAGACCGGCCTCGTCCGCCCGGGAGACTGAACGCCGCCGGTCCCGCGAACGTCAGCTCGTGACCGAGGCCGTGACCGTCTGGCCGTCGCGGACCGGCAGGATCGCGACGGTGTAGCGGACGCCGTCGATCGTCTTCTGGATGCCCGGCACACGGTGCCCGGCGATCGTCAGCTCGCGGTGCCCGGCCGGGAAGCGGGCCTCCCAGAACGTGAGCCCGCCGGTGCGGTTGGTGAAGGTGGTCGAGGTCCGGCCGTCGTGGCGGACGTCCACGGTGCCGCCGCCGACCGGGACGGCGTCCACGCGCAGCCAGGGGATGTCGCCGGGCAGGCGCGACTGGGTGGCGACCGTGCGCCTCGGGGCGTCGGGCTGGACGCCCATGAGGCCCTCGACGGTCTGGCTGACCAGGGTGAACGGCACCTCCGGGTAGTCGCCGTTGAGTCCCTGGCGGTTGCTGACGTGGCGGGCGTCGCGCTGGTCGTAGACGTGCTGCATCCACTTCCAGGCGGTGTCGTTGCGGTTGTGGCGGAAGAAGGTGTCGGGCAGGTAGGTGATCGCCTCGATGTTGGCCGGCCGGTCGGGGCCCGAGGCCTGCGTGTCGACGAAGTCGAGGTAGGCGTCGTTGCGCGGGCCCGCGTCGATGATGCCCTTCATCGGCATGAACCAGCTGTTCTCCTTGCCGAAGCCGGTCAGCGGGGCGCCGTCGATCGTGTAGGCGCGGACGAACTCCTCCGAGCCGGGCTTCACGCTCCATGTCTGGTTGAAGTAGCGCTTGAGGTCGCGGGCGCGGGCCCCGGTCTCCATCGACAGGCGTATCTCGCGTTTGTCCAGGGCCATGTCGGCCAGCGCGCGGTAGGCCTGGTACTGGGCGCCGATGCCGTCTCCGGCCTCGGCCAGCGGCTCGCGGCTGACCTCGTTGTAGCTGGCCACGCCCTGGAAGATGCCCCTGCCGGTGCCCTCGGCGACGCCGTTCGGCTTGGCGCCGTCGTGCTGCTCGACGAAGCCGGTCGTGGCGTTGCGGTAGTAGTCCCAGAAGACCGGGTCGTCGAGGTAGGCGCGGTCGCCGGTCCAGCGGAAGGCCTGGTTGGCCTTCTCGACCAGCTCGAACGTGGCCGGCACCTCGCGCACGAAGTTCGTGGGCGACTTGTAGTCGATGGTGTGCCAGGTCTTGGCGTCGAAGTTGATCGCCCACACCGGATAGAACTTGTGCTCCGGCGTGGCGCTGGCGGCGAACGAGCGCAGCATGTTCTTGTTCTCGGCGTCGAAGCCCAGGATGTGCGCGCCGTCGAGCTGGTGGGCGAAGTCACGCGAGTAGTACGCGGTGCGGTGGGCGTAACCACCCCAGTAGGTCGCGGTGTACGGGGCTTCGCCCGGGTCGACCGGGTTGGTGGCCCCGATGTTGATGGGCCCGACGACGCCGTCCTGGTGGACCCACCCGGCGGCCTTGGCCTTGGCCCAGTCGAACATCGCGACGACCTTGGGGTTGCCCGAGCTCACCCGCGGGTCGGCGGGGGCGGCCGGGGAGATCATGAGGTCGTCGGCGTTGACCCAGCCGGCGCCGGAGCCGAACACGATCTCCAGGGTGTCGCCGGCGTTGAGGCTCAGGCGCGACAGGGTGTAGCGGCTGTAGATGCCGCGGGCGGGCAGTGTGACGCTCGCCGCCTCGGTGCCGTTGACCTTGGCGGAGAACGTGCCGCCCGCGCCGCCGGTGGCGATCCAGGCGGAGATCGAGTAGCGGCCGGCGGCCGGCACCGTGATCGACTGGCTGACGCTCTTGCCGGGCCCGGAGTCGAGGTAGATGAGCCGGGTGCCGCCGTGGGGGTTGTTGGTGGCGACGCCGGAGCCGGCGGTGAACGTCCAGCCTTCGGGGCCCTTCTCGAAGCCGGGGTTGACGATGACGAGCGGTGCGGCGGCGGAGGCGGCCTCGGCGGGGCTGACGAGGGCGGCGGCGAGGAGGGCGGAGGTTAACACGACGCGTTTCATGGGGTCTCCCGATGATCGGATGAATCGTGAGGTACTACCGAAGGAAGGGGGCGGGACGACAGAGGTCAGGCGCGGGGCGGAGCCGTGGAGCCGCGCACGACCAGTTCGGGGTTGAACAGCAGCTCGCCCGTGGGCACCTCGCGGCCGCTCACCAGCGCGACCACACCCCGGGCGACCTCCTTGGCCAGCCGGTCCACCGGCTGGCGGACGGTGGTCAGCGGCGGATCGGCGAACTCCATGATCATGGAACCGTCGTGCCCGACCACGGACAGGTCGGCGGGCACCGACAGGCCCTCGCGGCGGGCACCGCGGATCACGCCGAGCGCCATGAAGTCGCTGGCCGCGACGATCGCGGTCACACCCTGCTTGAGCAGGCTCAGCGCGGCGGACTGGCCGCCCTCGATGGTGTAGTGCTGCCGGACGATCCACCGCTCGGTCTCGGCCGCGCCGCGCCTGGCCAGGGCCGCGCGGAAGCCCTTGACCCGCCGGTCGGCGGGCTGGTTGCCGACCGGGCCCGAGGCGATGCCGATCGCGCGGTGCCCCAGCGCCCACAGGTGGTCGACGGCCAGCTCGGCCGACTGGAAGTCGTCGGTGGAGTAGACGGGCGCGTCGTGGCCCTCGAACCCGCCGTTGACGCCGACGAACGGGATGCGGCGCGCCGCCAGCACGTTGAAGGTCTCGGGGTCGGCGCCCTCCACGGTGTTGCTGGCCGACAGGAACACCACCGCGGCCACGCCGTGGTCGGCCAGCGACGTGACGAACTCGCGCTCCTGTATACCGCCGGGCAGTGCCGGGCAGAGCACGCCCTTGAGCCCGTGGGGCGCCAGCGCTCCCTCGATCAGCTCGCTGGCCTCGGAGAAGAACGGGTTCGACAGCCACGGCGTGATCACCGCGACGATCTGGCCGCGGGTGGAGCGTTCGTAGCCGAGCTCGTTCATGGCGCGCTCGACGGCCTCGCGCGTCTTGGCGGCGACACCGGAGCGCCGGTTGATGACCCGGCTGACCGTGGCCTCACTCACGCCCGCGCGGGCGGCCAGCTCGGTGATGCCGATCTTCACGGGGTCCCCTCCAGAGTCGCCAGCCCGGAGGGCGGCACGGACAGCACGCTCAGGCCGGGCTCCAGCCGCCGCCGTGCCCGCTCGATGATACGGCCGGCGGCGTCGTGGACCACGGTGGCGAACACCCCTCCGGGCCCGGCGACCTCGACGACGAGGCGCGGCGCCGCCGTACCGTTGACCAAGGTGATCTTACGGTGCCCGGCGGTGTCCAGGACCGCCACCCGCTCGGCCGTGACGGTGATGACGCAGGCGTCGCCGCGCGCGGCCCGCACGACGGGGTAGAGCTCGTCCGGGCGGCCCGGCTCGACCTCGCCGTCGAGCAGCAGCGGCCGCAGCCGCCGCCACTGCGCGAGCCAGAAGCGCAGCATCTCGCGCTGCTCGGCGCCGAGGCCGGCCAGGCGCGCGGAGATCTGCGGTACGGCGTGCAGCGCCCCGATCAGCTGCCTGGCGGCGCTCGCGGGCGGCGCGGCCGGGTCCCACATGAGCATGTCGGAGTGAACGGCCCCGCGCACGGCCAGCAGCCCGACGTCGATCGTGCGCACCCGGTTGGCCACGGCGTCGGCGGGGCAGTCGTCGGCCCGCAGCATGTTCCCGAAGCCCGCCATGCCCGGCCCCACGTACGGCTGGCGCAGCTCGATCAGGGCCTCGGGCCCCAGCGCCGCCCGCACCTCGGTCAGCAGGAGGCGCATGGCCTCACCCACGTCGGCGACGTCGCCGTGGGTGGGCTTGCCGGCGTAGACCATGGCGTCGTCCAGGAAGTCGATCTTCAGCCCGTCGAGGCCGTAGTCGCGGACCAGGCGGGCGCACGTGTCCACGACGTGCCGCCGGACCTCGGGGCGGCGGGGGTCGAGCACGCGGGCGCCGGGCGGTCCACCGGAGGCGGGAGCGTACTGGGCGAGCGCGTCGAAGCAGTCCGCATCGGCCCCGAGCAGGAGCGGCGCGACCCAGAGCAGATACTTGAGGCCGAACGCCCGCACTCGGGCGACATGACCCTTAAGATCCGGAAATTTCGTGGTATCCGGTCGCCAGTCGCCCACGCCGGGATAGCCGCGCCCGTTTCCCTTCTCCTGCCAGCCGTCGTCCACGATGACCACGCCGCAACCCAGCTCCGCCGCCAGCCGGGCCTCCTCCTCCACGGCCGCCGCCCCGACGGCCTGGCTGAAGCCGTACCAGGTGGAGTAGACCGGCTCCCGGGCCGCGGCGGGCACCGGGGCCGGCCCCCGGCCCAGCTCGGCCCGTAGCAGCCGCATCGCCACCGCGACGCTCTCCGACCGGGGCGCGAGGTAGAGCCGGTAGGTCCCGGCGGGCGCCCGCAGATGCACCACGAACGCCTTGTTCTCCTCCGACACCCCGAACCTCATGGAACATTCGGGCACCGGATCGGCGGCGGCGAAGGCCAGCATCGTCCGGCCGGAGCTGTCATAGAGACAACCGGCCGCGGCCCCCTTGACCAGCGAGATGTCGGCCCGCCCCGCCCAGTCGGCGACGATCGTCCGGCTCCAGCGGCAGTCGGGGTGCCAGAACCCCACGGCGTCCCCGAGCGCCACCGACAACCGGATCTCCATCTCCTCCCCGGAGTGGATCTCCAGCACCGCGGCGCCACCGGGCAGCCGCTTCAGCTCCCGGCGCGCGGAGGCGGGCAGCACCGCCAGCCGTACGTCATCGAGCAGGTGGGCGGTGGGCACGGGCATCAGCCCCGCCGTCGTGACGCTCACTCTTTCACAGCTCCAGCGAGAAGTCCGGACACGAAGTGTCGTTGCAGCAACAGGAACAGCACGGCCATCGGGAGGGCGGCGACGGCCGTTCCGGCGAGGATCTGGCCGTAGTCGGTCTCCGTGGCGCCCTGCAGGGAGGCGATGGCCAGCGGGATGGTGTAGGCGTCCTTGGTGCGGAGCGCGATGAGGGGCCAGACGAAGTCGTTCCACTGGTAGAGGAACAGGTAGATGCCCAGGGCGGCCAGAGCCGGGCGCATCGGTGGCAGGACGACGCGGACGAACAGCCGCAGTTCGCCGCAGCCGTCGGCGCGGCCGGCCGCCAGGAGTTCGTCCGGCAGCGCGGACATGCTCTGGCGCATCAGGAAGATCCCGAACGGCAGCGCCAGGTTCGGCAGGACGATGGCCTGGTAGGTGTTGAGCCAGCCGAGCGCCAGCATCATCTTGAACAACGGCACCAGCGTCACCTGGCTCGGGATGACCAGGCCGAGCATGAGCAGGCCGAACAGGAGTTCCCTGCCCTTGAAGGAGTACTTGGCGAAGCCGTACCCGGCCAGGGTGCAGACCGCGCCGGACAGGATCGTGTAGATCAGCGAGATCAGCAGGGAGTTGAGCACGGTCCTGCTGAAGCCGATGCCCTCTTCGAGGTTGGCGAGGTTGTCCAGGAGGTGGCCGCCGGGCAGCAGCGGGGGCGGGCTGCCGAAGATGTCGCCGGTGCTGTGGGTACTGGCGATCGCCAGCCAGTAGAAGGGCACCAGGACGACGGTGACGGTGATGAGCAGCGTGGAGGTCAGCATCACCTTTTTCATGCTTTGTCTTTCAAGATTTTTCACCCAGGAACTTGAACTGCACGATGCTGAGGATCGCGATGATGACCGCCAGCGCGTAGGCGATGGCCGAGGCGTAGCCGAAGTCGAAGTAGCGGAAGCCGTTCATGTAGAGGTACATGCCGAGCGTCAGGGTGGCGTTGTCGGGGCCGCCACCGGTCAGCACGTACGGCTCGTCGAACAGCTGCAGCGTGCCGATCGTCGACATGACCACCGTGAGCAGCAGCACCGGCCGCAGTCCCGGCAGCGTCACGTGCCAGAACCGGCGCCAGGCGCCCGCGCCGTCGACCGAGGCCGCGTCGTAGTGGTCGCGGGGCAGCGCCTGCAGCCTGGCCAGGTAGATGACCGCGTTGTAGCCGGTGTAGTGCCAGGTCAGCGCGAGGCCGACGGCGATGCGCGCCCACAGGGTGTCGGTGAGCCAGGGGATCTCCGGGACGCCGAACAGCCCGAGGAACCAGTTGACCAGCCCGCCCTGCGGGTTGAGCAGGACCCCGAACAGGATGCCGTACGCCACCAGCCCGGTCACCATCGGCAGGAAGAACCCCAGCCGGAAGAACGCCTTCAGCTTCAGCAGCGGCGAGTTGAACGCCACCGCCAGCGCGATCGCGATCCCCAGCATGAGCGGCACCTGGACGACCATGATGAGCGCGGTGTTGCGCAGCGCCGTCCAGAACAGCGGGTCGCCGGCCAGACGCTCGTAGTTGGCGGTGCCGGCGAACGTCTGCAGTGCCCCGTCGGTCCTGAAGAGGCTGAGCACAAACGACCAGGCGATCGGGTACAGCTTGAAGATCGCGAACAGCGCGACGGCGGGCAGCACGAACAGGTACGGCGCCAGCCGCGTCGGCGACCTGAGGGCGCTCGCCGTCACCGCAGCACCTTGCGGCCGGTCTGGCCGGCGATCAGGTCGGCCGCCTCCTTGAGCGCCGCGGCCGGGTCGGCGCCCTTGAGCAGCACCTTCGTCTGCGCGTCGGTGACGGCCTTGAGGGCGCGCGGGTAGTCGGCGGAGTAGTTGGTGACGTAGGAGGGCTGCTTGAGCGAGTCGAGGAAGATCTCGCCCTTCTTCTGGCCGCTGAAGAACGGCGACGCCTGGTGGAAGGCCGGGTCCTCGTAGGCGGACATGAGCGCGGGCGCGATGCCCTTGCCCTTGTAGATGGCGACCTGGTTCTCCGGGCGGGTCAGGACGAACTCGGCGAAGGCGAACGCCGCCTCGCGGTGCTTGCCGGTGCCGGTGACGGCCAGGTGGGTGGAGTTGACGACGGCCGAGGTCTTGCCGCCCCGGGTGACGGCGGGCGGGAGCCGTACCTTCCACTTGCCCTTCTCGGCCGGGACGGTCTCCTCGATGATGCCGCCGAACCACGTGGGCATCGGCTGGACGGCCACGCCGCCCTTCTTGATCGAGCCGATCATCGCCTCCCAGCCGCCGCCGTAGTCGGCGACCAGGCCGGCGTCGTTGAGCTTCTTGATGATGGTCAGTGCGGTGACCCCGGCGGGCGAGTCGAGGGTGATGTTGCCCCGCATGTCGAAGTAGAAGGCGTCCTGGAGCTGCATGAGCGCCTGGAAGAGGTTGGCGGAGTCGGCCTGGGTGGCGGCCTTGTCGATGCCGAGGAGCTGGACGCCGGTCTTCTCCTTGAGCTTGATCCCGGCTTCGATCATCTCGTCCCAGGTCTGGACGGCCTCGACGTCGACGCCGGCCTTCTCGAAGAGGTCGGCGCGATAGTAGAAGCCCGCGGAGTTGGCCTCCCAGGGCAGGGCGTAGACCTTGCCGTCGCGGCTGACGGTCTCCCACATGCCCTGGGCGAAGCTGCTTTTGTGCTTGTCGGCGCCGAGGGGGACGAGGTCGGCGAGGCCGTCCGGAAATTTCTCGATATAGGCGGGCAGATAGTCGACGCCGATGTGCAGCACGTCGCCCAGCCCCTGCCCGCCGGCGGCGAGCCCGGTCGTGATCTTGTCCCAGATGGCCGGGTTGCCGATGTCCTGGACGTCGACCCTGACGCCGGGGAACTGCTTGGTGAAGGACGGGACCAGCTCCTTCATCATCGCCGCCGGCCCCTGCCAGCTCCACACGGTGATCTCGCCGGTGGCCGCGGTGCCGGTGGGGCCCGCCTTGACCGGTTGGGCGCCACCTCCGCCGCAGGCGCTGAGCAGGGTGCCTCCGGCGGTCAGGGCGCTGAGCTGGAGAAAACGGCGACGGTCCATGGGCGGGCTCTCCTGTGGGGGGTTCGCGAGGATTGCCCGGGACGTTACCGGGGCGTTTCCTTGCTTGCAATCTTTTGATGAAAACTTTCGTGATTCTGTGACAGCTGCGCAGCAAGTCCGGAGTGGCGTACAGTCGCACCGTGGATCCGGTCCAGCTCTTCCACGACGTGGCGGACAGCGTGCCCGCCTACCGCGCCTTCCTCGCCTCGCACGGCGCCGACCCCCGCACCACGCCGTTCCACGACCTCCCGCTGACCACCAAGGACACCTACACGCGCCGCTACCCCCTGCCCGACCTGTGCAGGGGCGGCGTGATCGGCGACATGATCGCCGTCTCCTCCGGCTCGACCGGCGAACCGTCCTTCTGGCCCCGCTCCGCCGCCGACGAGCGGGTCATCGCCGACCGCTTCGAGGAGGTGTTCGACACCTTCGAGACCCGCACCCGCCGTACGCTCGCCGTCGTCTGCTTCGCCCTCGGCACCTGGGTCGGCGGGCTGTTCACGCTCAACTGCGTGCGCCACCTGGCCGAGCGCGGCCACCGCGTCACCGCGATCGCGCCCGGCAGCGACAAGCGCGAGATCCTGCGGGTGATCCCGCCGCTGGCGCCGCACTTCGACCAGGTCGTCCTGCTCGGCTACCCGCCGTTCCTGAAGGACGTGATCGACGCCGGGTCCGGCTGGCCCGCGTACAACCTCAAGCTGGTCACGGCGGGCGAGGTCTTCAGCGAGGAGTGGCGCACGCTGGTGTGCGAGCGCGCCGGCATCGCCGACCCCGTCACATCCACCGCCGGCCTGTACGGCACCGCCGACGCGGGCGTCCTCGGCAACGAGACCCCGCTCTCCATCGAACTGCGCCGCTTCCTGTCAGCCCGTCCCGATCCGGCCAGGCGCCTGTTCGGGGAGTCCCGGCTGCCCACGCTGGTCCAGTACGACCCGGGCGTGCGCTACTTCGAGGAACACGCGGGCACGCTGGTCTTCACCGGCGACAACGGCATCCCGCTGATCCGCTACCACATCGCCGACGAAGGCGGCCTCATCCCGTACGCCGACATGCTCGCCTTCGCCCGGTCCCACGGCCTCACGCCCTCGGCCCCCGGTCCCGAGCACCCGTTCGCGTACGTGTTCGGACGCAGCCACTTCACCGTGTCGTACTACGGCGCCAACATCTACCCGGAGAACATCGCCATCGGCCTGGAGCAGCCGGAGATCGCGGGCTCGGTCACCGGAAAGTTCGTCATGGAGGTGGAAGAGGACGGCACCCGGGACCGCCATCTCACCATCACCATAGAACTCTCCCCCGGCACCGCACCCACCCCATCCCTGTCCAAGCTGGCCGCCACCTCGATCCGCACCCAGCTGAACCGCCTGAACAGCGAGTTCACCGCCTACGTCCCAGAACCCCACCAGACCCCGACTATCCGCCTACGCGAAACCGCCGACCCGACCTACTTCCCACCCGGCACCAAACACCGCTACACCCGCCCACCCCGGTAACCCCGCCCGAGAACACGCGACGCTCCCCCCACACCCTCAAGCCCCCTGCAACCCCGCTCGGGGCAAGCCCGCGGCGAGACCGCGCGACCCCAGCTCTTGAGCGCCGGTACGGCGAGCACCACCGCGCCCGGAACCCGGCGCACCACGCACAGCCCCCAGCCACCCAAGGCCCGCCGGTGGTGACCTTCAGGGTTGATGACACAGTGTCAGCTTGACGGCCGCCCCACGCTTTGTGACACTGTGTCGTGAAACACCAGTCCAGTACGGGGTGAGCCGTGACGTCGTTCTCCGAGATCCTGAAGACCGCCACCTGGGCCGACCACGAATCGGCCGAGGACGAGAGCTACCTCAAGGAGCTCATGGGCGGCCGCCTGAGCGCGCAGGAGTATGGCGAGATGATCGCCCAGCACTACTTCGCCTACCTGGCGCTCGACGGCGCGTCCAAGGCGCTGGCCGGGGACCCGGTCGCCGGCCGCTTCGTCTTCCCCGAGCTCTACCGCCAGGAAGCCCTGGAACGCGACCTCCACACCGTCTACGGCCCCGCCTGGCGCGACCGGATCGCCCCCTCCAAGGCCACCCACACCCTCGTGGCCAGGATCAACCAGGTCGCCGACTGGCCCTGCGGCTACATCGCCCACCACTACACGCGATACATGGGCGACCTGTCCGGCGGCCAGTTCATCCGCATGGAGCTGCAGAAGATCTACGGCTACTCCAAGGGCGGCGGCGTCGACTTCTACATCTTCGACCAGGTGGGCAGCCTGCCCCGGTTCAAGAACGAGTACCGGACCCGCCTGGACGCGCTCAACCTCGACGATCGCGAGCAGCGGCGGGTGATCCGCGAGGTCAAACTGGCCTACCAGCTCAACACCGAGGTCCTGGCCGAACTCCTTCACACGGTCAAGGCAGCGGCTTAGGCGGCGCCGTACGCCTAACATGAGGTTATGCCCCGGATCAGTGCCGCGACCATAGGTGAGCACCGCGCCCAGACGCAGGACCGCATCCTGCAGGCGGTCTCGCGGCTGTCGCGTGCGCACGGGATCGACGCCATCTCGATGACCGACGTGGCCGGTGAGGCCGGCATCACCCGCACGGTGCTCTACAACTACTACCCGGACAAGGCCGCGCTGCTGCTGGCCTTCACCGAGCGGGTCACCCAGTACTTTCTCGACAGCTACGAGCGTGACCTGCCCGCGGACGCCTCCCCCGCCGACCGGCTGCGCGCGTTCATCCGCCTGCAGCTGGCCGGGCTGCTGGCCCACCCGCACCCCGGCGCCGCCGATCTGAGCGCCACCCTCGGCCCCGACGCCTACCAGCAGCTGGCCGAGCACGTGGCGCCGATGCAGCGGGTGCTCGTCGGCATCCTGGAGAGCGGGGCCTTCCAGGTCACCGACGTGGAGGCGACCGCGCGGATGATCCTCGCGGTGATCGGGGCCGAGCGGGTTCCCCTGATCAGCGGCACGCTGACGCCGGAAGAGGCGGAGAAGCTCGTCTCCGGCTTCGTCCTGCGCGCGCTGGGCCACGGCTGACGCGGAACCCGGGGGCGGCCGGGCGTTCTCGGAACCCGGTGACAGGATTGCCCCATGGACAACGGCCACATCACTCTTAAATCCGCACAGGGGCGGTGGATCCTCGCGGCGACCGTGCTGGGCTCCGGGCTTGCCATGCTCGACAGCACCGTGGTCAACGTCGCGTTGCCGGCCCTCGGCGAGGAGCTGAAGGCCGGAATGGCCGGGCTGCAGTGGACGGTGAACGCCTACACCCTCACGCTGGCCGGTCTCATCCTGCTCGGCGGCTCGCTCGGCGACCGCTACGGCAGGCGCAAGGTCTTCCTCATCGGAACCGTCTGGTTCGCGATCGCCTCCGCGCTGTGCGGGGCGGCGCAGAACATCGAGATGCTCATCGCCGCCCGTGCCCTGCAGGGCATCGGCGGCGCGCTGCTCACGCCGGGCTCCCTGGCGATCATCCAGGCCTCGTTCGTGCGTGGCGAACGTCCGCGCGCGGTGGGCGCCTGGTCCGGGCTCGGCGGCGTGGCCAGCGCGATCGGCCCGCTGCTCGGCGGCTGGCTGGTGCAGTCGGCCGGCTGGCGGTGGGCGTTCCTCATCAACCTGCCGTTCGCCGCGCTCGTGGTGTGGGTGACGATCAGGCACGTGCCCGAGACGCGCGACGAGCAGGCCACGGGCCGCTTCGACGTGCTCGGCGCCGCGCTCGCCGCGCTCGCGCTGGCCGGCATCACCTACGGCCTCATCGAGACGGGCACCCCGGTCCCGCTCATCGCCGGGCTCCTGCTGGGCGCCGCGTTCGTCTGGGTGCAGGTACGGCGTTCGCCCGACGCGCTCGTGCCGGTCGGGATCTTCCGCGACCGCGTGTTCACCGCGATCAACGTGGTCACGTTCATCGTGTACGCCGCCATGGGCGTCGTCTTCTTCCTGCTGGTGGTGCAGTTGCAGGTGGTGTCCGGGTTCGGGCCGATCGCGGCGGGCTCGGCCATGCTGCCGGTGACGATCCTCATGCTGCTGCTGTCGTCACGGGCGGGCGAGCTGGCCAAGCGGGCCGGGCCGCGCTGGCCCATGACGATCGGCATCCTGGTGGCCGGGGCGGCGTTCCTGTGGATGGGCACGATCGGCGAAGGCTCCTCGTACTGGCTGCAGGTCATGCCGTCGGTCACGCTCTTCGGCCTGGGCCTGTCCGCGGTGGTCGCCCCGCTCACCGCCACCGTCCTGGCCAGCGCGGAGGAGCGCTACGCCGGTACGGCCAGCGGCGTCAACAACGCGGTGGCCAGAACCGGCAGCCTGTTCGCCGTGGCCGCCATCCCGCCGGTGGTGGGGCTGGTGGGCGACGCCTTCAAGAAGCCCGGGGTGTTCGACGCGGGCTTCGAGATGGCGATGCTGATCAGCGCGGGCATGATGCTGGTGGCCGCGCTGATCACGGTGGTCACGATCCGGCGGAACGTGCTCGCGCCCGACGAGGAGGACGAGAGCGTTCAGTCCTGATCCGGCTGTCCGAGGTGCTCGAGGAGGTCGGCAGCGGCTTCGGCGAGGTCGGCCAGGCCGAGGGCGGTGAAGGCGGCGACCGCCTCCCGGGCGCGGACCGCCGCCTCCTCGTGGCGGTCGAGCGAGAGCAGCATCCTGGCCTCGTCGTAGTCGAGCGCCGCCAGCTCGAACGCCGCCTGCCCGCCGTCGAGCGTACGCAGGAAATCCCTGACCGGCGCCACCGCCTCCAGCGCGGCCTTGGCCTGACCGGACCAATGCAGGGCCGACAGCTGCTTGCGCATCGCGGTGCCGGCCTCGTCGCGGGCGCCGGCGTCCACGTAGTTCTGGACGGCCCGGGAGAACGCGCCGGACGACTCCTCGTCCCGGTCGAGCTCGCCCAGCAGCATGCCGGCCGCCTCCCAGGCGCGGGCGGCGCGGATCGGCTCGGCGTAGCGCCCGGCCAGCTCGGTGAAGTCGGCCAGCGCCGCCTCCGGTTCGCCGAGCATGCGGCGGGCGTGCGCTCTGGTCCACTGGACGTTGACGCGGTTGTCGTAGTCGCCGGGTTCCAGGAGGCCGAGCGCCTCCTCCGCGGCGATGGCGGCCTCGACCACCCGGTCCGTGGACAGGTACGCGGCGGCCAGGTCGACGCGGGCCAGCGCGGCGTTGGCGGTGCCGCCCAGCGCGGTGAACAGAGCCACCGCCTCGATCAGGTCCTCCGCCGCCTCCTCTGGCCGGTCGACCGCGACCAGCACCTCGCCGCGGACCGCGTGGGCGACGGCCCGCTGCTCCGGGTCCCTGCTCACCGCGGCGGCCTCGCCGTAGGCGGCCAGCAGTTCCTCCAGCGAGCCCGGCTCCTCCGGCAGCTCGTCCGGGGTGGTGTCCAGCTCGGCGTCCTGGGGGGTCGTGGCCAGGTGGCGCAGGAGTTCGCCGTGGGTCAGGGCGGCGGTGGCCAGCAGGGCGAGGTCGCCTTCGGCGCGCAGGGCCACGCGGGCGGCGCGCAGCGTGCGCGCGGCCGTGACGGGCTCCTCCAGGCGGGCGCGCAGGAACAGCAGTGAGCCGTCGCGTGTGCCGGCGAGCAGGTCGAGCGCCTCCTGGCGGCGTCCGGCATCGGCGTGCTCCTGGGCCAGCCGGGCGAGCTCGGCCACGGCCGGGTCGGCGCCGGAGACCCTGATCGAGGGGAGGGTCTCCGCCGCGGGCGTCTCGCCCTCGCGCGGCGCCGTACCGGAAAGGGTGACGCGGCGCGCGTGGGGCACCAGGGGAAGGTGGTCGACCAGCGGTTCCGCCGCCAGGCAGGCTTCGATTCTGGAGCTCTGCTCCCGGGTGCCGTTGCGGGTGTCGAAGGCGGCGGCGAGCTCGCGCGCCCGCCCGGTCACCTCGGCCCGCAGCGCGGCGACGGAGGTCTCGGCGGCGCCCACGGCGACGGCGAGGTCGCCGTGGCCGAGCTCCTCCAGGCGGCGCAGCAGCAGCCCGGCCGCGCCCAGGAAGCTCATGAGCGTGTGCGGCGAGGCCCGCTCCTCCAGCCGCGGCAGCTCGCGCCGCAGGATCTCGAGCCCGCGATGCTCGTTGCCGGTGCGGGCCAGGAACTCCAGGTGGAGGTCGAGGTTGCTGGTGTAGTGGGGAAGGGCCTCGATCAGCCGGTACGCCTTGAGGTGGGCCTGGGCGGCCTCGGCGTGCCGGCCCGTCCTGACGTAGGGCAGCAGGAGGCAGCTGAGGATGCTCTGCGGCTGGTTCTCGCAGGTCAGGTGCCCGGCGACGACCGGGGCGGCGAGCGCGACCGCTTCCTCGTCGCGGCCCAGCGCGGCCAGGTGCATGATCTTGCCGTCGGGGTCGCAGCCCTCGCAGTCGGACATCTCGTCGCGCGGCGTGATGGTCCAGTGGTGGAAGTGCTCCTCGGCGGCGGCCCGGTCGCCGACGTGCCCGGCGACCATGCATCGCTGGGCGTGCACGGCGTGCAGGCCGGTGCCCGCCTCGCGGTAGCGGCGCTCCATCTCGGCCAGCGCGTCGTGCGCGCGGCCGAGCGGGACCTGCGGGAAGTCGCGCATGGAGTCGACGATCCACTTGTACTGCCACAGCAGCGTGTGCGTCTGCCAGTCGTCGAACAGTTCGGGGTCGGCGTCGAAGTCGGCCACGCAGCGGGAGAAGGTGGCGAACGACTTGGCCGGTTCCGAGCCGAACTGGTAGGCCTCGGTGAGCTCCATCCGCACCGCGAGGATCTGTTCGCGGTCGCCGCCCGACTCGGCGTGGCGCAGCGCCTGCTCCAGGAGCAGGGTCCTGGCCTCGCCGTAGGGCAGGTCGGAGGCTTCGTCGATGAGGTCGTCGATGTCGATCACGAAGTGGCCCAATCAAGGAGTCCGAGGAAGGAGCGGTTGAGTGCGGCGCTGTCGGCCGGGCGCAGCGGGTGGTGGCCGTGCAGGAGCGCCATGCCGTAGAGGGCTTCCACGGCGGTGGCGGCGAGGTTCATGTCGCTGAGCGACAGCACCTTGCGGACGAGCGGGTTGCGGTGGTTGAGCACGAGCCGGGGCCGGTCGGCGGCCAGGGAGCGCTCCATCGCGCCGAGCACGTCGGCCCACAGCTCGTCGCTGGCGTCCTTGGCCTCGCGCAGCTGGGCGTGGTGCTCGGCGGCGCGGCTGGTCAGGTACAGGGCCGGCAGCGAGGCGGGGTCGAAGTCGCGCAGCACGACCTCGCAGCCCAGCGGGTCGAGGGCGCGGGCGGCGGCGTTGAGGAAGGGGCGGGCGGCCAGCTCGGCGGCCGGCTCCACGGGGGCGAGGTGGGTGGCCAGCTCGGCGGGGTCGAGGGGTTCGAGGCGGGCCTCGGGGTCGATGCGGGACAGGCCGCGCAGGATGTCGCCGTCGTAGACGTAGCCGCCGTTGAGCAGGCCGATGCCCTGGGCTCCGGAGACGCCGGCGAGCTGGCGGAACTCGTCGACGCTCGCGGTGTAGCGGCCGCGCGGGTGCAGGGCGCGGAACTGGGCGAGGGTCATGGGCCCTGAGCTGGTCTCGTACTCGAGCCAGCGGTCGACCAGGCGGAGCATGTCGTCGTCGTGCAGGGCCAGGGCCTTGACGCCGAGGTGGTGCAGGCGCAGGAAGGCGCGCAGGCCGTCCGGGTTGGTCTCGGCCAGCCGTACCAGCCAGGCGCGTAGCTGGGCGCCGAGCTGCTCGCGTACGTGCTCCAGCAGGTCGTCCTCGTAGAGGGCCTCGCGGGAGGCGGTGGGGCGCAGCTCGCCGGCGTCCACGACGCAGCGGGCGAAGAACGCCCAGCCGGGCAGCAGCCCTTCGGCGTGCTCGGTCAGGAGCATGCGCTTGAGGTAGACGCGGTGGGCGCCCTTGACGGCGGGGTTGGCCTGGCTGGGCAGGATGAACGCGGCGCCGCTCAGCCCGGCCTCCGGGACGTTCAGGTCGAGCACGTCGAACGGGGTGAAGCCGAACAGCTCGCGCCCGTAGGCGATGAGGGCGGCGCGCCGGTCTTCCGGTCCGTCGTGGCGGGCCTGCCAGGGCGGGCCGCCGACGGTGGTGGGGCGGCCGTTGACGGTGACGTCGATCGGCAGCAGCGAGCCGTAGAGCCCGGCCAGTTCGGTGACGGTGCGCTCGGTGACCCAGTCGGCGGCGTCGGCGCGCACGGCCAGGGTGACGGTGGTGCCCGGCTCGGCGCGTTCGGCCCGGGCGGCTTCGACGCTGTAGCGGCCGTCGGAGCGGCCGGTCCACACGACCGTGGGCGCGCCGGTGACGGACCTGGTCTCGACGCGGATCTCGTCGGCGACGAGGAAACCGGACAGCAGCCCGATGCCGAACTGGCCGAGGAACTCGTGGCGGGCGAAGCCGAGCTCGTCGCGCTTGGAGGAGCGGCCGATGGTGGCCAGCAGGAGGTGCACCTCGTCCTCGGTGAGCCCGACACCGCTGTCGCTGACCTCGATCCGGCCGTCGCCGACCTCGATCGTCACCGCCGCGGGGGCGTCGGGGTCGCCGGTACGGCGGGCCGTGATCGCGTCGGCGGCGTTCTGCAGCAGCTCGCGCACGTAGACACGCGGGCTGGAATACAGGTGCCGGCTCAGGAGATCGACGACACCGCGCAGGTCAACTTGAAAGGCGTTCTCCACGCCGAGTCACCCTAGTTCCCCAAGGTGACATAAGCCGAATTGTTAGCAGGTAAAGCGCTGAGCTCGGACACTGTTGTCGAAGTTGGACAGCAGGAGCTCGGGCTCGCCCACCGTCCTGATCTCCGGCAGCCGCGTGAACAGCTCGCGGAACATGGAACGCATCTCCTGCCTGGCCAGGTTGGCGCCGAGGCAGAAGTGCGGCCCGGGTCCGCCGAAGCCCACGTGCGGTTTGGTGTCGCGGGTGATGTCGAAGGCGTCCGGGTCGGGGAAGACGCTCTCGTCGCGGTTGGCGGAGCCGTAGAAGAGCACCACCTTGTCGCCCTTCTTCAGGTGCAGGCCGCGCAGCTCGTAGTCCTCCGTCACCGTGCGGCGGAACTGGATGATCGGCGAGACGTGCCGGACCATCTCCTCGATCGCGCCGCCGATGTGGGCGTCGAAGTCGCCGAGCAGCAGCTCGCGCTGGGCGGGGTGGTCGGTGAGGAGCTTGATGCCGTGAGCCATCGTGTTGCGGGCGGTCTCGTTGCCGGCGACCAGCAGCAGCGCGAAGAAGGAACCGAGCTCCTTGTCGGTCAGCCGCTCGCCGTCGGGGTTGGCGTTGACCAGCAGCGAGACCAGGTCGCCCGTGGGCTCGCGCTGGCGCTCGTGGCCGAGCTTGATGACCAGGCGCTGCAGGGCGAGCAGGGCCAGCATGTTCTGCCCGGCCAGCGCGACGCTGCGCAGCAGGCTCGGGCGCACGCCGGTGTAGGCGGTGGAGACGTCGACGTGCTCGTGGACCTTGGCCCGGTACTGCCGGGGGATGCCCATCATGTCGCAGATGACGTGGATGGGCAGGCGGGCCGCCACCTGCCCGACGAAGTCGCCGGGGCCCTGGGCCACGACGTCGTCGACGATGCGCGTACAGGCCGCGTCGATGTCGTTCTGGAGGTTGCCCAGCATGCGGGGGCTGAAGGAGCGGGTGACGATACGGCGCAGGCGGGCGTGCCGGGGATCGTCCAGGTTGACCATGGACTCGCCGAACACGTGCTTGACCCAGCCGGGCGGCTCCGGGTTCGTGACCGCGGGCTCGCTGGAGAACACCTTGGCGTTGCGGCTGGCCTCCACGACGTCGGCGTGGCGGACCAGGGCGTAGAAACCCGCGCCGGAGCGTAAGAAGGGGACCTTCTTCTCCGGGAAGAACACCGGCCGGTCGAGCTGGCGGAGCCGGGCGAAGGCTTCGTGTCGTTCTTTGAGGGGTCTGCGCCAGAAATCCAGATCCGCGAGGTCGATGCTCACCCGCCTATCGTGGCACGTTCCCGCCGTGTTCATGCCGGGTTCGGCCGGTGCGGACATCACTGGAGACATGAACGCTTTGCTGGCCGCCTGCCTGGTCGTGCCCCTGCTCTCCCCCGCCTCGGCGGGCGCCTCCGCCGGGTGCGGCGGGCGGCTCGCCGACTTCGACGACGACGGCCGCGCCGACCTCGCGGTGGCGGCGCCGTACACCGGCTCCAGGGCCGGATCCGTGAACGTCCTCTACGGCTCCGGCCGCAAGGCGACGCTGCGCCAGGACGGCGCCGAGACCGGCGACTCCTTCGGCTCGGCGCTGGCCGTGGGCGACTTCGACGGCGACCGCTGCGCCGACCTCGCGGTCGGGGTGTCGGAGGAGTTCACCGGTACGGCCCGGCCGGGCGCCGACGGCGACGGGGTCGTGCAGGTGTTCCGTGGCGGCCCGAGCGGCCTGGTCGCCTGGCGGCAGCTGGCCCTGGCCAAGCCGCGTGGCGACAGGTACGGCGCCGCGCTGGCCGCCGGTGACCTCGACGGCGACGGGGACGACGAACTGGCCGTCGGCGCCCCCGGCCTCGGGGCCGGAGGCGGCGTGGTCGTGCACTTCCTCAAGAAGCGCAAGCCGTACCAGATCACCCAGCAGACCCGCTGGGTCGGCCAGCAGGGGCGCGTCACCGACCAGTGGGGCGCGGCGCTGACCACCGGCGACTTCGACGGCGACGGCCGCGCGGAGCTCGTCGTGGGCGCGCCCGCCGACAGCGTGACCACGGACGGGCAGGGCTCGGCCACGGTCCTCGACCCGGTACGCCGGCACGCGGCGCAGATCACCCAGGACAGCCGTGGCATCAAGGGTTCCTCGGAGAAGTGGGACGCCTTCGGCGCCTCGCTGACCACGGGCGACTTCAACGCCGACGGCCGCGCGGACCTGGCGATCGGCGCGCCCGGCGAGGGCCTGAGCGCCAACCAGCGCGCCATGGACTACGGCGACGGCATGGTCCACGTGATCTACGGCTCGCGCTCGGGGCTGCGGACCACGCGCAGCGAGGCGTGGACGCAGCGGGTCCTGAACGGCGAGCCCCGCTACTACGACCGCTTCGGCGCGTCGCTGGCCGCGGGCGACTTCAACGGCGACGGCGACGCGGAACTGGCCATCGGCGTGCCCGGCGAGCGCGCGGTCCAGGTGCTGGCAGGAACCCGCTCCGGCGGCCTCACCCGCCACGGCGACCTGCTCATCAAGGGCAAGGGCCGCGACTTCGGCGCCGCGATGACCGCTCTGGCCGCGACCCCGCGGTACCGGCTGCTCGGCCGCGCCCGCCCGGTCTACGGCCTGGTGGTGGCGGCCCCCGGCGACGGCGTCCTGACCCTGCTGCCCGGCGCCCGCCGCCCGGGGGCGCACCCGGGCCTGCGGGCGAACAAGGCCACCAAGCTGGGCGCCGGCTCCGGCCTGTACGGCTACGCCTTCAGCTGACCCGGCCGGGCCCGTCAGGGCGCCAGGGTCAGGGTGCGGAGGTCGGGACCGTCACGCGGTGGGAGGTCCTGGCCGGGGCGCCCCTGCGGGAGATGTACTCCAGCGTGCGGAACTCCGCCGACAGCTCCGTGGAGGTCAGGCGGGCCATGATGTAGCCGCGCCGCTGGTCGATGTAGGAGATGTGCGGGTTCTCCGCCAGCCCCTCCTCGATCCACACCTTGTCGCGGTAGCCGTCGCCGTCGCTGGCGATGGAGGAAGCGACCAGTTCCGGGGCGATGACCGGGCTGTCGGGGTCGTCGAAGTTCAGCTTCAGCGACGCGGCGTGGTGCATGTGGGCGTCGCCGGTCAGGACGACCGGGTTGGACGTGGTGGACATCAGTTCCAGCAGGCGGGCGCGCTCGGCGGCGTAGCCGTCCCAGGCGTCGAGGTTGACCTCGCGGCCGGGGCCGCGCTTGTAGTCGCGCTGCATCATGAGGATCTGCTGGCCGAGCAGGTTCCATTGGGTCGTGGAGGCGCGCAGGCCGTCCGACAGCCAGCGCCACTGGTCGCCGCCCAGCAGCGTGCGCCGCTCGGACAGGCGTTCGTCGCAACCGGCCCGCACGCCGTCCAGACAGGCCTGGTCGTCGCGGAACTGACGCGTGTCGAGCAGATGGAAACGGGCCAGCGTGCCCCACGAGACGCGGCGGTTGACCCGCAGGACGGCGCCCTGAAGGCTGGCCCGGCGCAGCGGCATGTTCTCGTAGTAGGCGCGGAAGGCTCCGGCGCGCCGGTGGGCGAAGGCGGGGGCGCCGGTGCTGGAGACGGGGCCCGCCCAGTTGTTCTCCAGCTCGTGGTCGTCGAAGGAGACCAGCCAGGGCGCGACGGCGTGGGCGCGCTGCAGGTCGGCGTCGCTCTTGTACTGGGCGTGCCGCAGCCGGTAGTCGGCCAGCGTGGCGCACTTGCCCGGCGTGTGCGTACGCACCCGGCCGGCGAGGGCCGTGTAGCCCGATGGACCGTACTCGTAGAGGTAGTCGCCCAGGAAGAGCACCAGGTCGGGCTCCTGCTCGGCCAGGCGGCGGTAGGCGGTGTAGAAGCCGTGCTCGTAGTGGGCGCAGGCGGCCACGGCGAAGTCCAGCGGCTGGGTGGCGCCGGACGGGGCCGTCCTGGTGCGGCCGGTGCGCGAGAGGCGGCCCTCGGCGCGGAAGCGGTAGAAGTACTCCCTGCCCGGCTCCAGGCCGTCCAGCTCCACGTGGACGCTGTGGGCGTCCTTCCAGCGGGCGGTGGCCGTACCGGATCGGAGGACTTTGCCGAAACGCTCGTCGGCGGAAAGCTGCCAGTCCACCTCGACGTCGCGGGAGGGCATGGCGCCGCGCCCGTTGGCGCCGAGCGGGTCGAGCGCGAGGCGGGTCCAGAGCACGAAGCCGTCGGTGGAAGGGTCTCCCGAGGCGACCCCGAGCGTGAAGGGGTCGCGGGCGAGGGTCCGGGAGGAGGAAGTGGCGGGAGCGGGGAGCACGAAGGTGGCGGCTGCCGCTGCGAGGAAGGATCTGCGGTCCACGATTCCAGATATGTCCGGCTCCGCTGACCCGGTCGTGACCCTGGAGTCAAGGGCAGATGAACAGCGTCAGTCTTGCTCAAGCACCTCAAGCAGGGAAATCGCCCCGTCGTGGGTGATTCCCAGCGCGGTGTAGAGGGTGACGGCCTCGCGGCAGGCGCGCAGGGCGTCGTCGTGGAGCTCCAGCCAGTCGAGCGCGACCGCCTCGTCGTAGGCCAGTTCGGCGAGATCCCGGGGCGACTCCTCCCGCGCCGCCTCGACGACGGGGCGGGCCCGCGCGTAGGCGGCGCGGATCTCCTCCTCCTCGTCGGCGGCGTAGTACACGGACTTGGCGTAGGCGAGCATGGCCCGCGCCTCCCCCGCCCGGTCGCCCGCGCGCCGGTACAGGCCCGCCGCGCGCTCGAACAGCGCCGCCGCCTCGGCGTCCTCGCCGTCGCCGCGCAGCTTTCCGGCGCGCGCGAGCAGCCTGGCGGGGTCGCTCTCCCCGGCCGCGGGCGCGAGCACCAGTCGCGTGAGGTACGGCGCCGCCGCCAGCACCTCCTCCAGGTCGCGCAGGTGTTCGCCGGTGCCGTTGCGGGCGTCGAAGGCCGCCGCGACGCCGCGCGCGCCCACCTCCATCTCGGCCCGCAGCCCGGCGACCGGGACGCCTGCGCCGCCGCGCCGTACCGGTGTGTCACCGTGCCCGAGCTCTTCCAGGCGGCGCAGCAGGACGGCCGCCCCGGTCATGAAGGCGCGGGCGGCGCCGGGCGAGGGCGGCCGCTCCAGCAGGTGCAGCTCGCGCTGGAGGATCTCGAGGCCGCGGCTCTCGTTTCCGGTCAGGGCCAGGAACCGCAGGTGCGTGCCCATGTCGCCGAGGTCGGACAGCCGCCCCTGGACGATCCGGTACGCCCGCCGGTGCGCCGAAGCGGCCTCCTCCAGCCGGCCCGTGCGCACGTACGGCAGCAGCAGCGCCTCCAGAATGCCCTGCGGCTGGGAGCCGCACGTCATGGCCCCGGACAGGACCGGCGCCGCCGCCACGATGGCCTCCTCGTCCCGGCCCGTCCAGGACAGGTAGGCGATCACCCCGCGCACGTCGCAGGCGGCGCAGTCGGACAGTTCGTCGCGTGGCGCGGTACGCCACCGGTGGAACCACTCCTCGGCGGCGGCCCGGTCGCCGAGGTGCTGGGCGACATGGCAGCGGCGGGCGTACACGGCCTGCGGCCCCGCGCCGGCCTCGCGGTAGCGCCGCTCCATGTCGTCCAGGCCGTCCAGGGCGCGGCGCAGCGGGATCTCCGGGAACCTGCGCAGGCTGGCGACGATCCACTTGTACTGCCACAGCAGCCGCCACAGCCGGCGCTCGCCGAACAGCGACGGGTCGCGGTCGTAGTCGGCCAGGTTGCGCGAGAAGGTCGCGAACGACTTGGCCGGCTCGCCACCGAGCTGGTAGGCGGCGGTCAGTTCGAAGCGGGCCAGCACGACCAGCCCGGGGTCGCGGGCCGCCTGCGCCGCACGCAGCGCGCGCTCGGTCACGACGGTCCTGGCCTCGCCGTACGGCATGCCGTTCGCCTCGCCGAGCAGGCTCTCCACGTCCATGCCGGTCACCATAGATCACCAACCCCGACAAACCGCCCACATTTATTGGGGGTCCAGAAGTCGGCCGGGTGTCAGCTCAGCAGCGCGCCGAGCTCCCGGCGCAGGGTCTCCGGGTCGCGGAAGTGCAGGCCGGTCAGGCCCGCCCGCGCGGCGCCGGCCACGTTCAGCTGCCGGTCGTCGATGAAGACGATCTCCCGCGGCGGGGCGTCCAGCTCGCGGGCCATCAGCTCGAAGATCTCCCGGTCGGGTTTCACCAGGCCGAGGCGGGCGCTGTAGAAGCGGGGGCCGATCCCGGCGATCCACGGCAGCCGGTCCAGGCCGTCGGCCATGGAGGCCGGGGCGTTGGACAGCAGCGCCACGTCCTGGCCCCGGTCGAGGAGTTCGCGCAGGAGGGCCACCGTACCGTCGTGCGGGTGTGTCCAGCTGACCACGTCGAGCGCGACCAGCCGCGACACCTCCCCGCCCGAGACCTCGCGGCCGAGCACCTTCGACCAGTACTGCTCATCGCTCAGCGCGCCCCGGTCGAACTCCAGCCGGTGCGCCCAATAGCCGCGCTCGAACGCGGCGGGCTCGGCGCCCGCGGCGCGCACCATGGCCGCGACGTCGGCCGCGGGCTGCGGCAGGGACAGGACTTCGCCGTAGTCGAAAACTATCCAGGTCATGCCAGATAGGGTCGCAGGTACGGGTTGAGCGCGCCGCATCCGAGGTACTTGCCCGCGGTGTGGAAGTCGATCCAGTCGAGGTTGACCAGTTGCTCCTCGTCGACGCCGGCGAAGCTCTCGCGCAGCTCGGGAGGGATGGCGGCGATGTCGTCCTTGTCGGCGATGTTCACCCAGCGCCCGACGCCGCGGGGCCGCTCGCCACGGCCGTCGATCGGGGCGGGCAGCAGCTTCTCGAAGATCACGTTGCGCATCCCGAGCGGGCTGCCGAGCGTGATGAGCAGGTCCACCTCGATGTCCGGGTTGGCCCAGAGCGTCTCGTAGGTGACCACGCTGCCGAGCGAGTGCGCGATCACCACCTTCGGCCGGTGGCGGCGCAGCGACGCGGCCACCAGAGCGCGGACCTTCTCGCGGCGGCCCGCGTCGGCCAGGTAGGTGGCCACCTCGGGGCAGAACAGCTTGGCGAAAGCCGCCGCCCGCCCGTCGAGCCGGTCCAGGAGCCAGCCGGCGAACGTCTTGAGCGCCCCGGTGAGGTGCTCGCCGACGCCGAGTTCCTTGGCCCAGGCGGCCAGCACCATCTGCTCGCGTACCCGCATCGCCTCCGCCTCTCGAACCCCGGGCGGGCGCGGCTCGTTGAGCAGGTGTGCGAAGTAGGCGACCTCGGCGAAGTACGCGCGCGTCTCGCCCCCGAGCGACGCGTGGAGGTAGCCGTCCCACTTGGCGCGCATCGCCGCCGCCGCGCGGGCGACGTCGTTGCCGGCCTCCAGGTAGTACTTGTACTTGCCGATCCCGTGCACGCCGACGATCGCCGTCACAGCGCCTCCCCACTTGGCCCCGTTGGTGTCGGCAAGATCGTGGCATATCCGACTTGCAGTTGGATTGACCGCCTTTAGGCTTGCCTAAAGGTTTAGGTAGAGCTAAAGTGGAGTCAGTCAGCAGAGAGTGAGCCGGAAATGGCCAGCAGACGCGAGGACACGTCGCCGTTCGCGCAGGAAGTCGTGGACGAGATCACCTGGTACATGCGCGAACACAAGATCACTCGCGCTGACCTGGCCGCCTCCATGGGCGTGTCGGCGGGCCGCGTCAGCCAGATCCTCTCGGGCGACGAGAACCTCACCCTGCGCACGCTCGGCGCCGTCGTCACGGCCCTCGGCGCCCGCCTCGACTTCACCCTCTCCGACGCCGAGGACCGGCACACCTAGGCACCCGTCGCGGGGCTCGCCCCGAACCGCGCGCGCAGCGGCCCGTTGGCCCGCAGCACGTGCAGGAAGCCCGACATCCCACCGGCCGCGACCGTGGCCAGGTCATCCCCCAGCGCCACCGCCCTGGTCACCGCCACGTCGTCGTCGAAGCGGGCCAGCTCGCGCCCGTCGTAGCGGTCGAAGACCGTGACGCACTGGTCCTCGGCCGCCGTGACCAGCAGCCGGCCGCGTACGTGCAGCCCGGTCACCGGGCCCGCGAAGGGGCCGAACGCGCGGCGCGCGATACCCGTGCGCAACTGCCAGCTCCTGACCATGCGGTCGGCTCCGCTGGTGAACAACCACTCCCCGCTGACACGCAGGTCGAGCACGGCGCCCTCGTGCGCGGAGAACGCCCATACCGGCGCGCCGCCCCTGGTCCAGAGGTGGATCTGACCCTCGGCGGTGCCCGCGACGACCAGGTCGCGGGTCAGGTCGGCGGCGGTGACCCACTCGCCCACCACGAGCTCCGCCGTGTCGGCCGACAGGTCGGCCACACAGATCCAGTTGCCGGTGGACGGCGCGCCGCCGAGGGAGTTGGCCGGGGTGTAGTAGGGCCGCACGACCACGGCGCAGGAGTCGCCGCACAGCCGCGCGCGCACCACGGCCTGGTGCGCCTGCAGGATGGCCGCGCGCGCCGACGCCTCGGCGCGCACGGGCGCGTCCGCCGCCGGGTCCGTCCACCGGCGCCGGTCCCTGACGACGAACTCGCTGTGCTTCAGATGGTCGAAGGTGCTGTAGACGAGCCACCGGTCGTTGGCGGCCAGGGCGCGCACCGCCTTGCCGGCCTCGTCGCTGTCGCGCAGGGTGGCCGAGCGCCAGTCCCACTCCTCGATCGTGCCCGACAGCGTCCCGGTGAAGACGGACTCGCCCTCCGCGACGAGCGCCGTGATCGCGGGCCGGTGGAAACGATCGCCGGCGGGCGGCGCCTGCGGGCGGCGCCGGTCCCAGATCCTGATCGTGCCGTCGTGGGAGGTGGTGAGCAGCGCCTCGCCCGCCGGGTGGATGCTGGTGACCAGGTCGGAGTGGCCTTCGAGGCGGCCCTTAGGCGGCTCGTCGAGCCGGTCGTAGACCTCCACGACGTGGCCTCCGACAAGGGTGCGGGCCCCGTCGCGGGCGACCGCCGCCACCGTCGCCGCATAGCCCCAGATGTCGCACGCCGCGTCGGCCGGCCGCGGCGATCCTCCCTGCCGCGCTTCCTCCGCCTCCCGCCGGAAGATCAGCCCCGGCACGTCGGGGACCTCCGTCCAGCGCGCCGCCAGGCACAGCGCCTCGCCCACCACGAACGGGATCGTCCGGATGCCGACCTGCCCGTTCGTGCCACCGAGCCACCGCCCCCGGCGCAGGTCGTAGACGTAGGTGTGGCTGGACGACCCGTTGTGGTGCAGCAGGTACGGCGGAGCCAGGAAGACCTCGTCCGGCCGGTTGCCGATGGAGCCGGTGCCGGCGTCGAGTGTCTGGCGCGTGTGCCGGATCCAGTCGATGAGCTCGATCCGGTTGTCCGATCCGCCGGTCGTGAGGGCGGCGAGCGTGCCGCCCACGTGCGTGACGTAGCCCTCCTCCACCCCCGGCACGTCGCCGCCCAGGTCGCGGACGTGCTCACCGGTACGCCAGTTCCAGATCTGCACGGGCGCCCGCGGCCGCTGGCCGGTCAGCGAGCCGTGGGCGCCGCCGACGGCCACGAGCTCGCCCTGGACGGCCAGCGACCACGGCTGCCCGACCCCGCAGGCCAGGACGGAGACGCGCTCGTGGCGCCGCCAGTCCCAGACGCCGACCGTCCCGTCGTTCTGCCCGGTCAGCAGGTGCGCGCCGTCCTCGCTGAGCGCCGCGGACAGGATCGGCGAACCCACGTGCACCCTGGTGTGCACACCGCGGTCGGCGGGCAGGAGGTGGACCCGCTCGGGCAGCCACGACGGCGCCGACTCGTAGCGGCGGGCCTCCTCCAGCAGCCGCTCGACCATCGGCAGGCCCGGCGGCACGCCGGCGAGCCGTCCCACGAGCTGGGCGGCCAGTTGCGCGGGGTCCGACAACGCCGGCCCCGCCATGCGCAGCGCGGCGGTGACGAACTCGCCGTCGCGATCCGGGCAGCGCTCGGCGAAGTCGGCGATGAGCCCGGCCGCCGGTGTCGCCTGGAGCCTGCGGTACACCCAGTCGAAGTCGGACAGCAGCCGCCTGATCTCCTCGTCCCTGCCGAGCTGGTGCAGGTGGTGGATGAGGAAGGTCCAGGCGTACGCGTCGGGCGGGTGGCGCGGGTCGCCCCACGACTCCAGGAGGCGGCGGTGCAGGAGGTCCAGGTCGCCGGCCCTGCCCACGATCAGCCGCTGGACGACGTCGTGCAACCGCAGCAGGCGGCGCCTGACGTCGTAGCGGGTGAACAGGGCCAGCCGGTACATCTCCTCCACCGCGTCCTCGGCGGCCAGCGCGTCGTAGCCGGCCGTCGCCCGCCACAGCCGCCAGATCGTGCCGAACGGGACGTCCGCGCCCGCCGGGAAGACGGCGAGCTCGGCGAAGCGGGCACGGTGCTCCGGTCTGAGCAGCGACACGCTCGCGTCCAGCGACGACGAGATCGCCGCGTTGCGGTCCTCGTCGCTGTGGCGGTCGAGGTAGCCGACGTCGAGCGCGAGGCGCCGCTCCACGTGCGCCACCGCCTCGGCCGTCGTACGGCCCGCGGCCACGAGCGAGCGCAGTTCGGCGCCGACGAGTTCGAGCATGAGCGGCCACTCCCCCAGCCGCCCGGCCAGAGCGCTCAGCAGGGCCGCGGCCACGGCGTCCGGCGGCTCCGGCTGCCATCTCATCAGGAGCTCGGCGGCCTGCTCCGCGGTGAGCTCACCGACGGGCACCGGACGGCCGCCCGCCCTGCCCAGGACCGCGTCCAGCCGCGTGGTGACCAGGCAGGGCGTACCGGTGAAGAGGAAGTACGGCAGCAGGCCCGCCGACCAGACGTCGTCCAGCACGAGCAGGACGGCGCGCCCGGCGAGCAGCGAGCGGAGCTGGGCGGAGGCGGCGCCGAGGTCGTTGGCGGCGTGGGTGTGCGGGGCCAGCAGCCGGATCTGGTCGTGCAGCAGCGCGACCGCGCCCTCGCGCGTGGTGGCCTGGCCGAAGCGCAGCCACAGGACGCCGTCGCGGAAGGCGGCGCGGACGCGGTCGTCGTGGCAGGCGGCGGCCGCCAGCGTCGACTTGCCGAAGCCGCCGCCGCCGTGCACGACCACGACGGCCCCGCCGAGCAGCCGCCCGACGACGCCTTCGAGCTCCCGGGGACGCGGCACGAAGTGGCGCGGCAGGCCGGGCGCCGTGAACGGCGGCGCGGCGGCGGCTTCCGGCACCACCATGAACGTGTTGAACTGCCGGTTCCCGTCGCCGATCTGGACGCCCTGGGCGGCGTGCGCGTCCACCGGGTCACCGGCCCGGCGGGGCGTGGAACACGTTGGCCTGCTGGTTGTTGTCACCCACCTGCACGCCTTGCGCGCCGCGCGCGTCGACCGCGTACTTGCCGGCCCGCGACCCCGCCGCGTCGGCCAGTTCCATCAGCGCCCGCGCCGCCGTGACCAGTTCGCCGTCGCCCTCGGCGCCGGCGGCGGCCAGCTCGGCCAGCAGGGGGTCGCGCCAGGTGCCGGGTGCCTGTTCGTGGCGGTCCAGCGCCAGTTCTCCGTCGGGTCGGCCGTCGAGCCGCCGTCTGGCCAGCCCCTTCAACGCCTCGTACGCGTCCTTGACCGCCGCCGACGCGGTGTCCTTCAGCCCCAGCGCCGCGCCCGCGGCCAGCGCCGTCACAACCAAGGTGACCGGATCCATCCCGCCTCCTCTGGGAGATGCGGCCATGGTGTCACCTCCGGCTCCCGCGCGGCAGCCGGTTCCCGCTAGGGATGCGGGCGCACGGGCCCGGCGGCGGCAAGACGTGAGGGCGGAGTGTAGAGGGGTAGCGAACGGTAACCGCTGCGATAGGCCGACGACAGCAGGCGCAGCAGTTCGCTCTCCGCGTCGTGGCGCAGGATGCCGCGCAGGCGGGTCAGGTCGTTGAGGTAGCGGTCGTAGCGTGCCAGGCGGGTGTGGCGGGAGCCGCCCAGGGCGGTGACGACCTTGGAGCGCGGGGCGCCGTCCTCGATCAGGGCGGCCACGTCGAGTTTTCTGTCGATGGCGTCCAGGCGGGCGTGGATGCGTTCGCGGCGCCGTTCGTCGGGGGTCAGGCGTTCGCCGATGCGCTCGTGGTAGCGGTTGGCGGCCATGCTGAGCTCGTACACGCTCCACTCGTCGTCGATCCGTCGCTCGCACCAGGAGCGCTGGTCTTCGGCCATCGCCTGGTCGAGTCTGGTCAGCAGCGAGACCAGCCAGAACGTCGCCGCCTCCTTCGCCAGGGAGCGGCGGCCCTCCTCATGGGCGCGTACCTGGCTGAGCCATAACCCGCTGGGCGCCACCGCGCCGAGAAGGGTGGCGAGGTTGTCGTTGAGCATCGCGCCGAACAGGAGGGCGACCCCCGCCGAGACCAGCCCGGTCAGCAGGATGATGGACACCGCCAGCCAGCGTCCCTCCGGTCCGAAAGGGCGGCCCTTGCCCTGGCAGCGCAGAAGCAGGAACGCCGTCGCCGAGACCACGGCCAGCACCACCGTCAGGCCTATGCGCACGGCAAGGTCGTCCATGGAATCCGCCTCTCCCGCAGAGCGTTCCCCTCATAGTCACATGCGCGTGCTGTTCGGCACATCCGGAAAATCCGTTGCTGGCCGCACATACCGGGCAGATACCGTAGAGAAGCACCCACCCAAGGAGATCTCCCATGCCCGCCCCACTGGTCGTCAACGACTCGGTCGTCATCCCGGACGCCGAGCTCGTCTGGCGTTTCTCCCGCTCGTCGGGACCGGGCGGCCAGGGCGTGAACACCACCGACAGCCGCGTGGAACTCCTCTTCGACGTCTCCGCCACGACCGCGCTGCCGCCCGCCCTGAAAGAGCGCGCGCTGGCCCGGCTGGGCGGGCCGATGATCACCATCGCCGCCTCGGAGTACCGCTCGCAGCTGCGCAACCGTGAAGCCGCCGTCCAGCGTCTGGCCCAGCGGCTGCGCGAGGCCATCGCACCGCCGCCCAAGCGCCGCCGCGCGACCAAGCCCACCCGGGGCTCGGTCGAGCGCCGCCTGGCCTCCAAGAAGGCCCGCGCCGACGTGAAGCGCCTGCGCCGCGACGTCTAGCGGGGTACGGCGGCGCGCCGGCCGTACCCCGTCGCCCACCACCACGCGACCCCATCCCCGCGCTCCGTGCGGGGCCCTGCCTTGGGCGGCCCCGCGGCCGAGCCGCCGAGCCGCCGGCCCGCCGCTCCGTGCGGTCCTTCCGGGAAGCCGTCCTTCCGGGACGGGGTGTGGGGTTCAGGCGGGGACTTCCACCCGGATGGTGCGGATCTCGGCTTTCAGGATGCGGGCGGCCTCCTCCGGTTCGAAGGCGGGGGCGGTGCACAGGAAGAGGGTGTGGCCGTCCGGGCCGCCGAGGGCGCAGGCGAAGACGCCGACGTCCCCGGTGCTGATCTCCTGGACGATCTCGCCGCCCTCCCGTACCCGGATCGCCCGGTTGCCACCCGCGTCGGCCACCCAGACGGCGCCCTCGCCGTCCAGCGCGATGCCGTCGGGGTTGGCGGAGCCCAGGTCCGCCCAGACGCGGCGGTTCGTCAGGGTGCCGTCGGGGGCGAGGTCGAAGGCGGTCAGCCGGTTGGCGTAGGACTCGGCGATGATGAGGGTGCGGCCGTCCGGGGTGATGGCGGGGCCGTTCGGGAAGGCCATGTCGCCGGCCGCTTCACGCACGCCGCCGTCCGGGTCCACCCGGTACAGGCTGGTCTGCGCCCCGCCGAAATCGCAGGCCCCGGCGTAGGCGCGGCCGGACGGGTCCATGACCAGGTCATTCACCGGCAGGTCGGTCAGTGCGGACAGGTCGGCGTGCACGCTGGTCCCGCCGTCGGCGATCCGGAGCACCTTGCGGTCCATCATCGAGGCGACCAGCAGGCTTCCGTCGGGCAGCCAGCCCAGCCCGGAAGGCGACCCCGGGACCTCGGCCACCACCTCGGCGGTGCCGTCCATCGAGACCGCAAGGACGTGGCGCCGCCAGAAGTCCGACACCCACAGCCGGCCCTCGTGCCAGCGCGCCCCCTCGAAGAACGCGCCGCCACCGATGAGAGTCTCCATCTGACTTCCTCCTAGTTGTGAGGTTGTGCTTCTCATCGGGGACGTAGAAGCCGAGGCGACGTTCTCGACATGCCGGGCCAAAGATTCCGCAGGAATTTTCGCGGCCGCCCCCGGCCGCACTCTCACGGCGTCCGGCCCGCACGGGATCCCGCCACGTCGGAAGCACCCGGAACCACGCCCGGCCGGAACCGCGCGACGTGCCGGAACCGCCCAGCGTGCCGGTACCGCGCGCCGCCGTGGACGGCACCCCACAGCGTGCCGGAACCGCGCGCCGCCGTGGACGGCACCGCGCCGGAGCCGCGTGTCACCGGGCACCCGCGCCGGCGGGCCCTGAGCGCGGATCCCTCGCGCGGGTGGTCGAGCGAGGGATGAGGGACCGGGGTCAGTGGGTCAGTGGGTCAGTGGGTCAGTGGGTCAGTGGGGTCAGTGGGGTCAGTGGGGTCAGTGGGGTCAGTGGGGTCAGTGGGGTCAGTAGGTGACGGTGATGGTGCGGGCGGGGCCGTCCACGCGGATCTGGCCACCGTAGGGGATGACCACCTGGGGGTCGGTGTGACCGAAGTCGACGTCGAAGACCGCCATCGTGTCCGGGGCGTAGTGGGCGAGGACCTTCAGGACCTCCGCGCGCTGGTCGCCGGCGTACGTGGCGGACTCGGCCGGAGCCAGGGGGCGCTCGAAGGACCAGGACTTGGCGCGGCCGATCAAGATGGCCGGGAATTTCGCGAGAAGTCCGCGTTCGCCCATGTTGCGGAGGATGCGGAAGACCTCGACGGAGGAGGGCAGTTCCTCACTGGTCTCGACGATCAGAACCATGCCCTCGTACGCCGGCGCGGCCCGGATGCCGCGATCGGCCATCAGGAGCCAGGACAGGATCTCCAGGTTCCCGCCCCAGGTGGTGCCCTCGACGACCCGGTCCGGGTTGTGCCAGTGCCAGCCGTCGCACGGGCGCGCCGGCGGTGGCGCGTCGAAGGAGGCCGGGTCGTCCCACGGCTTGTCCACGTCGCTGAACTCGAAGGACTCCGGCAGCTTGTAGGGGCCCGAGGTGAACAGGGCGGCGCGCAGCGACTCGGCGCTGGCCGGGTGCATGCCGCCGCACCGACCGAACTGGCACATGACCGACCCGCCGTGGTAGGCGACGATGCCGAGGTTCCACAGGTGGAGCAGCAGGTTGGTGTTGTCGCTGTAGCCGAAGAACGGCTTGGGGCAGGCCCGGATGACCGCGTCGTCGAGGTACGGCGTGACCGTGATCTGGTCGTCGCCGCCGATGCTGGCGATGATGGCCTTGATCGACGGGTCGGCGAAGGCGGCGTTGACGTCGGCGGCCCGCTCACGCGCGCTCGCCCCCATGACCCGCGTGGACGGGAACTCCACCGGCACCAGCCCGAACTCCTCGCGCAATACCCCCAGCCCCGCCTCGAACGGCAGCGGCAGGATCCCCGGCAACCCGGCCGAGGGCGACAGCACGGCCACCTTGTCCCCCGGCTGCGGCTTCGGCGGATACATCATCGCCGGCCTTCCTCTCGGCACCCGATCACGACGGAACGTCCTCTCGGCGCCCGATCACGACGGAACGTCCTCTCGGCGCCGGAAGATCAGCACGAGCACCCGCAGCACCAGGATCGCCGCGATGACCAGCAGGTTGTAGCCCAGCAGATCGAACAGGCCGAGGTTCAGGGCCGCGACCGACACCGGCCCGCCCTCGGTCCCCAGCAGGAACACCGCCATGATCCCCGCGGTGGCCCCCAGCACGGTCAGCAGGATCTGGTGCAGCAGCCCGGTGAGATAGCGCCGGTCACGCTCGTCGGCGAACAGCCGGACGTTGACCGAGAACCGCCCGTGCTCGGCCGCACTGGCGATGCGCTCGATCCGGCGCGGCAGGCGGCGCACCATCGGCAGCAGCGCGGCCGCCTCCTGGGCCACGGCCTCCTTCAGGGTGGTGCCGGACAACTGCTCGGCGAGGTAGCGGCCGGCGAAGGCGCGGGCCTCGGTGATGAGGTTGAAGCCGGGCGCCAGCCGTACCAGCGTGCCTTCGAGTGTGGCCAGCGCGCGGAAGACGGCGGCGACCTCCGGCGGGATCGACAGCCCGTACTCCGAGACGATCCTGAACAGGTCGGTGAACATGGCGGCGCTGTCCATGCCGGGCCCGAGGTGGCGGGCCATGAACTGGCCGAGCGCGCGCTCCAGCCCGGCCTCGTCGATGTCCTCGGGGCGCGGGACGACCTCCAGCAGGGCGTCGGTCACGCCGAGCGGGTCCTGCCGGTTGAGCGCCATCAGGAAACGTTGCAGGGCGGCGCGGACGGAGGCGTCCAGGCGGCCGACCGAGCCGAAGTCGAGCAGGCCGAGGCTGCCGTCGTCCAGGACCATGATGTTGCCGGGGTGCGGGTCGGCGTGGAAGACGCCTTCCAGCAGGATCTGGCGCAGCAGCGTGTCGAGCAGGTCACGGGCCAGCCGCGCGCTCTCCCCGGGTACGCCCGCCAGCGGCTTGCCGTTCAGCCGCTGCATCACCAGCACCCGGTCGGTGCACATGCGCGTGTACGGCACCGGGTAGGTGACCTGGTCGCTCGGGGTGGCGGCGACGGCGGCCATGTTGGCCGCCTCGATGCGGAAGTCGAGCTCCTCGCGGATCGCGACCGCGAACCCCTCCGCCAGGTCGCGCATGCCGAGGGAGCGGCCCCACTTCGTGCGTGACTCCAGGGTGACGGCCAGCCTGCGCACGATGTCGAGGTCCTTGGCCACGACGGTCCCGATGCCGGGCCGCTGGACCTTGACCACGACCTCCTCGCCGGTGTGCAGGCGGGCGGTGTAGGCCTGGGCGATGGAGGCGGCGGCGAGCGGGACCCGGTCGAAGGCGGCGAACACCTGGTCGACCGGCCCGCCGAGCTCGGCGGCGAGCACCGGCTCGATGCGCTCCCACGGCAGCGGCGCCACCTGGTCCTGCAGCCGCCCGAGTTCGTCGACGAACTCGGGCGGAAGCAGGTCGCGCCGAGTGGAGAGCACCTGGCCGAGCTTGACGAAGGTGACGCCGCCGTCGTCGAGGGCCTCGCGCAGCGAACGGGCCAGCCGTACCTTGCCGGAGCGGTCGTTCAGGCTCTCGCCCCGGCCGCGCAGGTAGGGGCCGAGGCCGTGCCTGATCGCGATACGGGTGATCTGGGAGTAGCGGCGGCCCCGGGAGATCCGGCCGCGCAGTCCCTTGACCACCTCGATGGGGCCGGGGATGGAGCCGGGCGGCACCAGCGCCTCGGCCATCACCAGGATCACCATCGGGATCAGCACGGCCAGCATGCCGAGCATGACCATGACCCAGACGGCGCCGAAGCCCGGGTCCTCCCCCGGCCGGAGGTTCTGGAACCCACCGATGATCGGCGCGAAGATCGGCCCCGACAAGCCGAAGCCGATCGCCGCGGCCAGGAACACGCGGAACCCGCCGAGATGGACGCCCAGCAGCCGCTGCGCCAGCCTGGCCACGATCAGGACCATGACCAGGACGGCGAACGAGAAGAAAAAGGAGGTTTGGACGTCCATGCGGGAGATCATCCCATGGTGGCGGCCCTGGCCCGGCGCTCTTCCCTGCGGGCGACGAACCGCGCGGCCGTGACCTCGGTCTTCTCCAGGAACCCGGCCAGTTCCTCGCGGGCCTTCTCACCCTCGGCGTCCAGCCCCGTCTGGTCGAAGACGGCCCACTGGCGCAGCACCGGCATGAGCACGTCGTCCAGGTGCAGGCGCAGGTCGTAGATGCCCTCGTTGGCGATGATCATCGCCTTGCGGGCGAAGCCCTGGATGCCGGAGCCGGGCATCTGGAAGGTGGTGACCACGTCGGTGACGGCGCGCATGGTCTGGTTGGGGTCCAGCTCGAAGGCGGCCTTGAGCAGGTTGCGGTAGAAGAGCATGTGCAGGTTCTCGTCGGCGGCGATCCTGGCCAGCAGCCGTTCGCAGCCCTCGTCGCCGGTGGCCCTGCCGGTGTTGCGGTGGGAGATGCGGGTGGCCAGCTCCTGGAAGGAGACGTAGGCCAGCTGCTGGAGCATGGTGCCGTACTCGGTCTGGAAGCCCTGCTCCATGTGGATCATCCGGGCCCGCTCCAGCGCCACCGGGTCGACGGCGCGGGTGACGGTGAGGTAGTCGCGGATCGCGGTGCCGTGCTTGTCCTCCTCGGCGGTCCAGCGGTGCACCCAGGTGCCCCACGCGCCGTCGCGGCCGAACGTGGTGGCGATCTCGTGGTGGTAGCTGGGGAGGTTGTCCTCGGTGAGGAGGTTCACGATCAGCGACACCCGCGCCGACTCGGGGATCTTGGAGTCGCTGTCCTGCCAGGCCTCGCCCTGGTAGATGCCGTCGAAGTCGCGGCCCTGACTCCAAGGAACGTACTCGTGCGGGAACCACTCTTTGGCCACCTTGAGATGGCGGTCGAGCTCGCCCGCGACCACGGGCTCCAGCGCGTGCAGCAGTTCCGTCTGAGTCATCGCCATAAAAGATCGTCTCCTTGAAGTTACGGCACCGTAGGTTAGGCTACCCGATGGGCAAAACCGCCTTTTGTGTGCGAAACCCACAAGGATCAGGCCGAGCGGTCCTCCATTTCCCACAGATGGTCGAGGACGTGCCACGTGACGCGGCGCACGACGTAACGCGGCGTCCACTTGTAGTCCCAGCTGCCCTGCCACGGCCGGCCCAGGACGGCGGCGAGTTCGCCGCGCATCGCGTCCCGGTCCGCCACCGACTTGTAGGGCGGGTGGCGCACGCCGGCCTGGCGGGCGTAGTTGCGCTCGGCCTCGGTGACGTGATCGGCCATCTTCGTCCGGTCGCGGCCCCCGCCGCGCGGTCCCTTGCGCAGCTCCTCCGGCGAGATCGCCACCGTCTCGTCGAACAACTGCCAGGCCGCGCGCATGAGCGCGACGTCGCGGGCGGCCGCGTCCGCGCCGACCGCCGCGTGGTCGGCCTCCGGCTCCTTCTCCGGCGCCCCGAAGTCGGTGGTGGCGCCGCCCTTCAGCCGCTCGACGACCTCGGGCTCGCCCGGCTCGAAGCTGAGCGCCGCCCGTTCCGCCACGACGGCGTAGCGGGGCGCGTAGTGCATGAGGTTCTCGATCGCCTGCTCCTCCGACCTGCCGCTACGGCACCAGCCGGGCCACTCAAGCGAGCAGGCGAAAACCTTCTTCAGGCCGCTTTCCAGGTAGATGCGGGTCATGTCGTCCAGCCTCGCAGTCATACCTGACAGGGAGCGTCAGATTAGGTCGATGAGATCGGCGACCGACTCCACGACCAGCGACGGCCGGTACGGATAGCGGTCCACCTGGTCGCGCTGGATCACGCCGGTCAGGACGAGGATCGTGAAGAGGCCCGCCTCCATGCCGGCGACGATGTCGGTGTCCATCCGGTCGCCGATCATCGCGGTGTTCTCGCTGTGACCCTCGATCGCGTTGAGCGCGCTGCGCATCATGCCCGGATTGGGCTTGCCCACGAAGTACGGCTCGACGCCGGTCGCCTTGGTGATCAGCGCGGCGACCGCGCCGGTGGCCGGCAGCGAACCCTCGTTCGTGGGACCGACCGGATCGGGATTGGTGGCGATGAAACGGGCGCCGGCCTCGATGAGGCGGATGGCGCGGGTGATCTGGGTGAAGCTGTAGGTGCGGGTCTCGCCGAGCACCACGTAGTCGGGGTCGAGGTCGGTCAGGACGTAACCGGCCTCGTGCAGCGCGGTGGTCAGCCCCGCCTCGCCGACGACGTACGCGGAGCCGCCGGGGCGCTGGTCCTGAAGGAACTGGGCCGTGGCCAGGGCCGAGGTCCAGATCGACTCGGGCGGCACGTCGAGGCCGGCGGCGCGCAGCCGTACGGAGAGGTCGCGCGGGGTGTAGATCGAGTTGTTCGTGAGCACCCGGAAGGGCTTGCCGGACTCCGCCAGCCGCTTGATGAACTCATCGGCCCCCGGCACCGGCAGCCCCTCGTGCACGAGAACGCCATCCATGTCGGACAACCAGGAGTCGATGCGCTTACGCTCAGTCACGAGGACAATCGTAGCGAGCCCCGCTTGTCAACATGGCAACAGGGATGTGAAGAATGACGGCATGTCGTCGTTCACGGAATCCGCCCAGGACATGCGGGACGAGCTCGTCCGGCTCCGCCACTCGCTGCACACCACTCCCGAGATCGGCCTCACCCTGCCACGTACGCAGGAGAAGGTCCTGGCCGCGCTCGACGGCCTGCCGCTGGAGATCACGACCGGCACGTCGCTGAGCTCCGTCACCGCCGTGCTGCGCGGGGGGCGGCCGGGCCCAGCCGTACTGCTGCGCGGCGACATGGACGCGCTGCCCGTCGCCGAGCGCAACGACCTGCCCTACATCTCGCAGAACGACGGCCAGATGCACGCCTGCGGCCACGACCTGCACACCGCGATGCTCGCCGGGGCCGCCCATCTGCTGGCCGCGCGGCGCACGGAGCTGGCCGGGGACGTGGTGTTCATGTTCCAGCCCGGCGAGGAGGGCTACGAGGGCGCCAAGTACATGATCGACGAGGGTGTGCTCGACGCGCCCGGTCAGCGGGTCGCGGCCGCCTACGGCATGCACGTCGTGTCGGCGATGCTGCCGCCGGCGCTGTTCGCCAGCCGGCCGGGGCCGCTCATGGCGGCCGCCGACACGTTCCTGGTCACGGTGAAGGGCAAGGGCGGGCACGGCTCCTCACCGCACCGCGCGCTCGACCCGATCCCGGCAGCGTGCGAGATGGTCACCGCGCTGCAGACGCTGGTGACGCGGCAGTTCGACGTCTTCGACCCGGTCGTCATCACCGTGGGCAGCTTCCACGCGGGCACGGTCGACAACGTCATCCCGGACGACGCGCACTTCCAGGCCACCATCCGGACCTTCAGCAAGGAGAACCGGGCGCTGGTCAAGCGGCGCGTGATCGAGGTGGTCGAGGGCATCGCCGCCGCGAACGGCCTGACGGTGGAGGCCGGGTTCGGGATGGGCTACCCGGTGACGGTCAACAACGCCTCGGAGGCGGAGTTCGCCGGGCAGACGGTCGAGGAGCTGTTCGGGCCGGGCCGGTTCTTCGTCTCGCCGCAGCCGGTGATGGGCTCGGAGGACTTCTCGTACGTGCTGGAGCAGGTGCCCGGCGCCTTCATCTTCCTGGGGGCCTGCCCGGCCGACCGGGATCCGGCCAGCGCGCCGTACAACCACTCACCCGAGGCCGCCTTCGACGACGCGGTCCTCCCCGACGGCGCCGCCCTCTACGCCGCCCTCGCCCATGCTCGTCTCGCCTCTCTCTAAGGCGCTCTTACACGTTACGGCGAAGCCGCCCCCACGCCACCCGCCGCCGTTGGCGGGCGCCGATCGTGGGGGTCGTACGTTGCCGGGTAGTGTGCACGTTGTAGGCACGCTACCCGGAAGGATCAGTCATGAGCCTCGCAGCAGCGTTCGTTAGGGTCAGCACGGGCAGTCAGGATGAGATATCCCAGATCGAGGCCATCGACGCCTACGCCGCCGAGCGCGGGATCACGATCGTAAAGACCTTCCGGCTGCGAGGTTACTCCGCGTCCAAAGGGACACAAGAGCCTGCTCTCCGTCAGGCCATCGCGGATATGGAGCGCGGGGAATACAGCACGCTCATCGTGACGGAGTCCTCCCGTCTCGACCGCCGCGAAGATCTAGACGCGCAAGCGGAAATCCTTCTGGCTATTCGTGCTGCCGGAGGCGACATCGACGCAATAGCGGAACCGACTTTCGGAAAGACGGATTTCGCGGGGCGTATCGCAACGCTGGTCGCGCAGCACGGGAACGCTGAGAAATCCAGGCTCGGCCGGAATCAGACCTACCGTGGAATCACGATGGTGCGTAACAACAATGCGCATCATGGTCCCTTGCGCTCATTCTGGAAAACCAGGGGTAGCCGCTACCACAGGCAAGCGTACTGCTACGACCCGAGCGCCGTTAACGACATTTACGAGCGGGTCGCGAACGGCGACACGATCGCATCCGTCGCGCGAGCTTATAACCTCTGGCCTGAAAGCATCAAGGCCGTCATCCGATTCGCGGCGAATCATACGGGCGTTGTCGAATGCAGCTATACGCACGAGGGCGTCACGGAAACGTGGCAACACGAGGTTGAGCCTGTCGTGGACTCGGAACTTTGGTGGCGCGCCAACCGCGTGCTAAACGCGAACGTGACAGAGCAGCGCGCCAACAAAGGTGGTCGTCCGGTGGCGCGGCCCACCAATTGGCTTTCAGGCGTCCTCGACTGCCCCGAATGCGGCGGGAAGCTGTATTTGAATGAGGGCCGACTCCCCTCGGGACGTCTCCGTACGCCCAAGTTTCGCTGCAACGGAAACCGGAAAGAGCGTCTCGCGTGCGGGAGATTCAAGGGCACCGACGCGCGACCCGTGATTGATCTGGTGAGCGCCATGTTCGCGAACGACTCAACCGAGATTCTCGCGTTTCAGCGCGTCGCCGGTAACGCGCACGAGCTTGACGCGCTCAAGGCATCGCTACGCAAACTCCAGGCGCGTCTGAGCGTTACCGAGGATGACGACGAACTAGACGCGATGGTTGCCGAACGCAAAGCAACCAAAGCGCGCATAGAAGGGTTCGTAGTTGTGCCGGACTCCTACGCCTACGCCCCGACCGGGCAGACCGTAGCCGAGATGTGGAATGACGGAGACGACACCGTCAGGCGGGGCATGGTTCTCGCGGTGAAAGCCGCATTGCGACTGTCTCTCACGCCCCACGGTGACCGATGGGGGCTCCGTGTCGATACGGCAGCGACGGAAGGCGCGGAGAGCACAATCGTGGACCTCGGAAACGGTTTGTGTTTCCGCCGCTAGTCCGACGGCACAGGAATGCACGAAGAACCGCCCGACCCTCTTGGTCGGGCGGTTCGCTTTTCCGGTGACTTAGTCGGTGGCGTTGTCGGGCGGCGTCGCCGACCGCTTGCGGCTGGTGATGACTCCCCCGACGAAAATTCCGACCCCGCCACCGATCAAGAGAAGCGCGGGAATGCGGATGGTGTTTCGCACATCGGCGCATCGCGCTTCATTGTCGGTCGGTAGGTCTCGACTTCCGAATGCCGCTTGTAGCGCATTGGTTAAATCCAGTCGGCGCGGCATCTTGCTTGCGAAAAAGGCGCTCCCGCACGGGACTTCGACATGGCCACTGCTTACGGGTATGAGGCCGATGATCACGCCCGCGCCGACGAGCAAGATGGCGATCTTGTTAACGATCATCCGAGTACCCCCTTTCCTGATGCGGTCCGTCGCCTCGTGGCGATAGTGGCACGGGCTAGCGCTCGGGCCGGGGCAGAACGAGCACGATCCGTCCGGCGTCCAGGTGCCGGAGAACCTCGGGAAGCCGGAAGTCCTCGGGCGCAATGATCACTAGTTCCCGGTCGTCCTCGGGTTCCGGATCTTCGGCGGGGTTGCGTGTCAGGTGTTCACCACCTCCTTTGACTGAGCCGGGGCGGCCCCCTTCCTGGTCACGCGGTCGGCCCGCGTGACCTTGATCGAAATTACGGAGTGTGATTGTGCATCGTGCATGTGCATGGCGCGTGTGTGCCCTATACGCGCAGACGCGCGAGGGGAACGTGCACGTGCACAAGCGGGTTCGGTTACGGATTGTGAGGCTCGGCCCGCCACCGCCCGCGCGATACCTGAACCGCGCGTTGGGCGCGTGCCAGTTCATCGAGGCGGTAGTACACCCATCGGCGGCCCTTGCCCGCCGCGCGGATCAGGTCTCCGACCGGAACGCCTTCTGCGGGCGCGGCGTGGAGCGCGGCCATGAGAGCCTCCTCAGCCTCTCTGACGGCATCGGCGCGAGCGTGGCGGGGTGACGTCCGGTCGGGCTCTGCCGGGGCTTCTGCGGCCATTTCAGACGCGCGCTCCAGGGCGTGAGCCGACACGGGGTCGAGGCGGGGGCGGTGTTCGGCGTGCCGTTCGGCGGCGGCCCGTACGCCCGCGTCGGTGATCAGGTAGGTGCGGGCGCGGCGGGGGATGTCGTGCTCGGGGGCGGAGATGAGGAACTTGCCGGGCGCGTCTAGGCGGTGGGCGTGCCATCCGGCCTTGACCATGCCCTGTCCAAGGATCAGGTCACCGTCGCGGGGTTCGCGCACGCGGAAGCACACCCGCACGTCCATCTGGGAGCGGACCGCGCTCTTGCCCATGGCGTCCTTGGACGGGCGTTGCGTGGCCACGATGAGGCTGACCGCAGGGGCACGGCCACGCCGAGCGAGGGAATCGGCGTACCTGATCGCTTTCGGTGATTCTTCGGCGAGTTCGGCGAACTCATCGACGATGATCACCAGTGCGGGGGTTTCGGGGGTCGGTTCCCAGACCCGTTTACCGCGCCTGGTGAGATCGTCGGCGCGGCCATCCAGAACGGCCACCGCGTCCCGGAGCAGGGTCTCTGCCTCGTTCGGAGTGGTGGCCAGCCGGTCGATGCAGGAGGCCCACGGTTGCAGCTCCATGCCGCGCTTGAGATCGATGGCCCAGATGATCACGTCTGGGCATGCGGTCAGTTCGGCGAGCAGGATGTTGAGGCCCCCGGACTTGCCCCCGCCCGACACTCCCCCGAACAGCCCATGCCGCCGCAGCAGCCGCACCCGCACGGGGGTTCCGTCCTCGTACAGGCCGAGCTTGACCGGTTGGGTGATCGAGGTGATCGACGGGCCTGGCCAGGCGATCGCGTCGGCGTGCGGGTCGGTTTCGATCACGCGCACGTCGGCGCGGTTGGCCTTCTTGCTGGCCACCGGTTGCACCCGGACCCCGCCGCGTGTGGAGCCGAGCGCCGATTCCAGGCGGGGCACTGCGGTGATGGCGTCCTCTACGGTCTGGCCGAGTCCCAGACCGAGACGGAACCGGTAGCCCCACAGGTCCACGATCGCCGATTGCACGCGCGATCCTGTCAGGCCGACGGCTTGGGCGATGTCGGGCCACGCGGCCAAGGTGCGTTCGACGCGCACCCGGGCGCGGCGGCGGCGGTGCGCCCACCACGGGATGGCCAGCAGCACACACCCGATGGCCAGCAGCAACGGCAGGGGCGGGGTGATCGGTCCCAGGGTGGTGGCCGCACTCAGCCACCCGCCCCCGAACAGGGCGGCGGTGGCGGCGTAGGCGCGCTCGGCGGGCCGGGTGAGACCGACCCATCTGCCCGCGACGACCACCGCCGCCGCCACGATGACCGTGATGCCCGCGACGGTGGGCCACCACAGCCGGTAGGAGGAGTGCAGGAACCACCCCGCCCCCAACAGCAGGGCGAGCGTGATCATGGGCGCGAGTTCGGAGCGGTAGCGCCACAGCCCGCGCGCGATGCTGCCGATGAGCAGGGGCGCGAGCTCTAGATCATCGGTGATCGAGGCGATCGGCTGGATACCGTGGCGGCGCATGCGGCGGGCGTTGCGCCGCATCTGGTGACGGGAGACGCGACGGTGGTGGGTCATCGGCCACCACCGGTACCAGGCGCGCGGCGGGCTTCGGCCCGCTCTTGGGCCTGCACCTCGTCGCGGATGTAGAACAGCGGATCGTGCTCACCCTCGGCGTGCGCGGCCAGCGTGGCGCGCATGGCGGCGATCAGGTCGGCGCGGCGGCGGCGGTCGGCGGCGCGCTCGGCGCGCACACTGGCGAGTTCGGCGAGGATGTCGCGCTCATCGACGAGCGCGAGGTGGATGTGGTCCCAGATGGGTGCGTGGGCGGGCGTGGCCCGCGCAAGCGCGGTCAGTAAGTGGGCGGCGGTGTGGTTGCGGGAGAGAACCTCCTGTAGATCAGCGTCCGGGTACGGGTGGCGGTGGGTCAACAAAGATCAACTCCTTCGGTCGGGTGATGTGGGTCAAGGGCGGCTCCTTCGGGGTGCCAGCGTGCGCGGGCGCTGGCTCGGATAGGTGCGGGGGTGTCAGGTGTCGGGGCTTGTCGGGAGATTGGGGGCTTGGCCCCTACCTTCCATCTGCGGTAGCGCTAAATGATCATGGAATTGCCGGCAAATTCGCTCTAAATGATCTTGGTCCGGATGTCAGCGACCGGTGATCAGGTCCATCAGTCCCGTCAGAACGTGCCGGATGTCCGGTGCCAGCGCAGTAGCCGCGAGCAGGAAGCCGAACAGGGTGCAGACGATGGCCTGCCACAGGCGCAGACCGAGGTACCGCAGAGCGATGATCAGGGCCACGCCCAGCAGGGCAACCAGGGGAATCGAGATGGTCAATGCTCACCTCCTTTCCGAGACTCGGTGCGGGTGTCAGATGCCGTAGTGCAGGGCCTTGCGGCGGTGCCAGCGGTGGCGGGCACGGCACTTCACACAGCTACGGCAACCAGGCAGTACGGCCGCGCCGCATGGGCACGCGCCGAGCACCGACCGAGGGACAGTGACGTTCTTCAAGGGCGTTCACCTCCCTTCGGAGTCGCGGCGGTTCGGTCATGGCGGCGGGCGTACGCGCCGACCAGGCGGCGCGTCATCCACTCGGTGTGACTCGGCGTGCCGACCAGGCGACGCCGGTTGTCCTCAGAGCGAATCGAGATCGCCATGATCACGAACGCAATGAGCGTGGCGACAGCCAGCACGAACGCCACCACGACGACTAACAGGGGGATGTCCACGGTCATCTCACGCCCCCCGAGTCGTCGGGGCGGAGACTGGACCGGTAGGCCGCTCGGGCCTGTTCCTCGATGGCAACGGCCTTGTACACGACCAGGCCCATGCGCAGCGTCGCCACGTGGTGGCCTGATCGCACCGTGACGGGCACCCCCAGACGCTCGGCGATCCGCCCAACCTCTGCGATCGCTTCGTCCTCGGTGGCGGCATCCGTGTCATTGCGGGTGTGGACCTGAAACTCCAGGTCCAGATAACGCGGGATCGGGATGTGCGCGTGGGCTTCCAGGTAGGTCGCGAACTCGCGAAGATCCGCGATGAGTCGTCGCCTACGGGTGGCGGTGTCGGTGTGGGTCATGGAGATCACTTCCCTTCGGCCAGGTCAGAGCAGTTCTGGAGAACCTCGGCGATCATGTGGAGCATCACGGCAGTCAGCAGCAGCACCGTGGCGGCAACCTCGGGCAGCCACCCATCAGGCAGAGCGTCGAGGCAGTCAGCGGCGAGGCGGACTCCCGTGATCAGGCGGGCGTGGGGGGCACTCGCGAAACCGATCATCTGAAGTCCTCCCGTCCACCCGCTCAACTGTGTGCGTCTAACTGTGTGCACCTAACTATGCGCGCCATGTTGGGTGCGCGCAAGTGGGTACGCATAGTTTGACGCACACAGTTGTGCGCGCTAAGGTCGCGTTGGGAAGTTTCCGCACGTGAGGGGAGGGTCAGAGGTGGCTAAAGAGCCCAAAAGCGCATCCGAGGGGCAGGAGTCCACGCCGCTGTGGCAGATCATCCGCGATGAGGTGATAGCTGACATCGAGTCAGGCCGGGGCTACCCTGCGGGCGCGCTCCTGCCGTCCATGAAACAGATCGGGGTCCGTTGGACGGTCAGTACGACGACCGCTCGACGTGTCCTCAGTGAGCTTGTCCAATCGGGATATGCGCGTGCCGACAGCACAAGAGGTCACTTTTCCACCGGTCCGCAAAGGACAGAAGAGAGCGCTGCCCTAAAGTTCGAGAGGCCGTCATCGATTGGTCTCCCGAGAATGCGTGTGCTCTCGCGTGCAGGACAAACAGGGATAGCTCCCACGGTCGTACAGGTGCGGACGGAGGCAGCGTCACCAGACGCCGCAATGGCCCTAGGGCTACCCAATCTCGAAATGCGCATTCTCGTAAGGCGCACGCTCACGGTAGATGAGGATAAATCTCCCGTAGAGCTAAAGACGAGCTATCTCGCACCCGGAGTTGGCGAAGATACGCCATTGAGTGAGCCTGCTGCACTTGATGTCGAATGGCGCGAGGCACTATCTGCCTATACGGATCGCGAACTCCTACCCGCAATGGAATACATTCAAGCGCGCCATCCAAGCGACAATGAGTCCATGGCTCTTGCCCTTATCCCCTCGTCTTGCGTACTCGTTCACGTTGCACTAACCCGCGATCGAGAGGGCGTTCCGGTAGATTACTCGGTCACGGTTTGGCCTGGAGATAGTACGCGCATGTCTCTTTAAAGGGGCTGGCTATCCGACGATGAGTATGAGGCGAACGACTGTCCACAACGTGAGAGAAACGCCAAAAACCGGCACCCCAATGGGATGCCGGTTTTCTCTGTGCTCCCTAGCTCACATCAGTCGCCCCACACGAACGCCCCAGTGCGATCTCTATGTTCGCCGTCGTGGCCTGGCGGTCGCGTGCAGGTGACCTCGAACGCTTCCCATGAGTCTGGCACTAGATAGACGTCACCGCATTCGTTGGCGATGGCAGAGTCTATGGCGTCGGAATCACTCATGGGGTGCTACGTGATCGGCAGGCGATAGTTAAACTCATACCGGTCGCTACGAAAGATAATCTTCGCCACTTCTACCGGTACATCGCCTGCCCAGAACGTTTGCCAGATTTGCATCACCGGCACGCCTGGAGGGCATTTCAGATGGATTGCTTCGTGTGGCTCGGGCATGCGGGCCGAAACGAATTCTTCTTCCATGTCCACGCGAATGCCGATCGCGTCAAATCGCGGGACAATTCCTCGACCTGCATATGGGCCCTCGTGTGGATACACGATGTCGGTCCCGTCGGTGATCGCCAATGGCTCCCACGTGACACTCATCGATACTGGCTCGCCGTCCATGCTGATCCGGTAAGACGTTTCGACGACAGGATCGCCCTCGCTGATTCCTAGTCGCTCCGCTATTTCGGCCGGGGCATCGGTCCGTTCGGTCTCGTGTTCGACCTGAATATCGACGGCGGATCGTTCGGCTTCCATGCGATATGCCGCGCGATCGTTGTTTCGTTGAAAACGATCGGGTGCTACTCGAACGAGAGGCCGACGCTGAGCGACAAAAGCGCCTTTACCTTTGAGCGTGTAAATCAAGCCTTCATTGCGAAGCGACGTGAGAGCGTGGCGCGCAGTAATGGCCGAACAGTCCCAGAGACCACATAGTTCTCTTTCGCTGGGAACTCGGGTTTCCGGAGCCAATTCGCCGCTCTTGATCCTAGCCCTCAGGTCGTCGGCGATCTGCAGGTAGAGGGGCTTGTACGGCTCGTGATCCGCCATGCGCGCATGATCTCACAGATCCATAGACAGCAACACGGGAAGCATGCTTAGTATGTGCACATGCGAGGTTGTGCACATACGAGATATGGAGTAGAGGCTCCGATGGATGACCCCCATGAGGCGTACGACTGGACGGTCGTCTACTGCCTGACTGAGACCAAGCGCGGCGGAGCTTTCGGCAGGGCCTACACCCTCGATCGGGCGATAGCGCGCATAAATGGTGTTCTCGCATCACTATCGGACAAAGCAGGCGAAGTTCGCGGAGAACTCGTACTAATGGGTGAACGTCGCTGCCTTGATCGCGAACGATTCCCCATTTGCGTACTGGCGAAGATCGAAGATCGGGAACTCACCTGGATTCATTCGCGGGTGTCACGCGGTCCGCGTGATGTCCATAAAGGGCGAGCCCGTCAACGGCGATGATCGCGCCGGACGGGCTCTTGATCGCACACTGGAGGTGCAACCCAATGCAGGACTCTAGAGGTATCAGGGCAGAGAGCGACATCCCGACACGGCTAAGCGCAACCCCGTACGAGGTTGCTGAACGCCTCGTCGCGGAACTTGCTGCCCGTGGAGTTGATGCCGACGCGCAGCCGTTCTTCGCTGCTCCGGCCTGGGTGTCGGTCTGGCGCGGACTGCTGATCCGCTGTGACTCTGACCTGTACTCGTGGGTCATCGGCCGTACTACGTCGAGCACGATCTACGACTCCGTTCCCGGCGACGACCCGTCAACGGCAGCTACCAAGATCGCAGCACGGTTGGACGCCATGTGCGCTGCCCCTAGCCCTTCCGGCTACTGGTACGGCGTCGCGATGACTGACCCACAGCATGGGGAGCCGCAGTGACTACCCCGCATCCCTTGCCTACTGCACCCCGCCACGATCCGCCTGCCGGGCAGCAAGGGAGGGAGGTGTCCACGCCCTCAGCAACAGGCGGCGTGCGAACGCTGACAGTGTCGTTGAACTGGGGGAACGAACCCGATTACGAAGCCGTGATCAAGGCTCTAGGCAAAACGGCCAAAATCTGCCTCGACATCTCCGTGATGGCGGGCGGGGAACGGTTGATCAGCCCGACCCATCTCCGCGTCAGATACACGAAGCACGTCCGTGTCCCAAGCGCGGACGGATCCTTCACGACCACTATCAACATCCTCGCGGGCGACTTGCGTGAATCCACTGGTGTCGAGATAGAGGCCAGCGTCCATGCCGAGCCGTGCCCGCCAGGGGCTAGTCGAAGGTACATGCCCCGTTCGCGATGACTCCCAGCACGGCTACACCCTCTGCTGTAGCCGTGCCTACCCCCTGGCCTCGAACCCCTGGCCAGGGCCGCACGGGGCCTCCGGGTACCGCATCTGACCCCGCCTGCCCGGTGGCCCCCCTACCGGCCGCACCCGTGCCGACCCCCCTGGCCTAACCCAGGCCAGGGGCCGCCCAAGGGCCGCCCCCGAGTGCAACTCAGCTAGCCCCCTCCCTCGGGGGCGGCCCGCTTTCCACAGGAGAACACCGCATGACCCTTGCCAAACGCCGCCGTGCCCTGAATGGCGCAGTCCTGCTCACCCTGTCGGGAGTCGCGTTCGCGCTGGTCTCCTTCACCCTGATGGCATCCGGCATTTCCCCCTGGCTATCCCCCTGGCTGGCCATCCCTGGGGCGGTCGTCCCAGTTACACTCACCTACTACGCGTGGCCCGACTCCGCATGGCCCGACTCCATCAAGCCGGACAGACGTCCCCACTGACCCTCTGACAAGGCTTTCAGCCCCTCGCGTGGCCCCCGGCATCCCTTGATGACCGGGGGCTTACGCACGTCCCGCAGGGATACCCTGAGGCAGGCATGAGGCGTGTGAACAACCCGACTTGCAACGGTCGCTTCTCACGTCGGACGTGGCACCCGCCGTCACGGCCCCCCTTGACCGGCCAAGGCACCACATAACCGACCAAGTCCCTTCTCGACCCACCAAGTCCCTTCCTGACCGGCCAAGCCCCTTGGCCGACCATGCCGCTACTTGACCGGCCAGGGCCCCTTGACCGGCCAAGGCGCCGTTCGACCAGCCAAGGCATCGTTCGACCGGCTCGGCGCTGCTTGACCGGCCAAAGCGCCGTTTACTGGCTCGGTCTCTCCTGCCGGGGCGGTTCGGTGCCTCCTGGGTGGGGTGGGTCCTTGACGCGGTCATAGGGTGGAGGGGTGATCGCTCTGGAGCGCGCGGTGGTCGACGGCAGGCCCGCGACCGGCGCCGACGTGGGACTCGGGATCGCCGCCCGAGGCGGGCACTTCACCGCCATGCAGGTCAGGAACCACGCCGTTCGTGGTCTCGATCTGCATCTCGACCGTCTCGACCAGGCCACGGAGGAGCTCTACGGCCTGCCCGTCGACCGTGACCTGGTCGTCGAGTCGATCGCCGCCGCGCTCGGCGGCGACCTGCACGACGCCTCGGTCCGGGTGAACGTGGTGCTGACCGGCCGCCTGCACGTCATCGTCACGACCGGGGCGCCGGTCGACGCGCCGTCCGCGCCACAGCGGCTGATGACGGTGGCGTACCAGCGCTTCCTGCCGCACATCAAGCACGGCGGCGGTTTCCCCTCCATCCACCTGGGCCGCAGGGCCGCGGCGGAGGGGTTCGACGACGCGCTGCTCGTCGCCGACGACGGGACGATCTCCGAGGGCACGATCACGAACCTGGGCTGCTTCGACGGCTCGCGCGTCGTGTGGCCGCAGGCGGCGATGCTGGAGGGCATCACGCTGCGGCTCCTGCGGCGGCGGCTGCCCCTGGCCGGCATCCCGCAGGTCGTCCGCACGCTGAAGCCCGCCGACCTGACCGGTTTCGCCGCGGTCTTCCTCACGAACTCCTGGGGCGTCAGCCCCGTCGGCCAGGTGGACGATCTGGTCCTGTCCGCCGAGCCGCAGGACCTCTCCCCCATCCTCACCGTCTATGAGGACACGCCATGGGATCCGATACCCCGCCTGTAGGGACGATGCGCGCCTGGGTGGTGGACACCCCCGGGCGGCCGCTGGTCATGGAGGAACGCCGGGTCCCGGTGCCGGGGCCGGGTGAGGTGCTGGTCAAGGTGGAGGCGTGCGCGCTCTGCCGTACGGACCTGCACCTGGCCGAGGGCGACCTGCCGCCGCGCCGTCCGCGCGTCACGCCCGGCCACCAGGTGGTGGGCCGCGTGCGCGGCGGCGACCGGGTGGGCGTGGCCTGGCTGCGCAGCACGTGCGGCCGGTGCCGGTACTGCCTGCGCGGCGAGGAGAACCTGTGCCCGGACTCGGCCTACACCGGCTGGGACGCGCACGGCGGTTACGCCGAGTACGTGGTGGCCAGGGCCGACTACGTCTACCCGCTGCCCGGCGACGTCCCGGCCGAACGGCTGGCGCCGCTGCTGTGCGCCGGCATCATCGGTTACCGCGCCCTGATGAAGGCGGGCCTGCCGGAGTCCGGTGGCAGGCTGGGCGTCTACGGTTTCGGCGCCTCCGCGCACCTCACCGCCCAGGCCGCCGTCGCGCTGGGCCACACGGTTCACGTCGTCACGAGGTCGCCGGCGGCCAGGCGGCTCGCCCTGGAACTGGGCGCGGCCTCGGCGGACGGGCACGAGCCGCCGGAGCCGCTGGACGCGGCGATCCTGTTCGCCCCGGTCGGCGATCTCGTGCCGCCCGCCCTGGAGGCGCTCGACCGGGGCGGCACGCTGGCCGTGGCGGGCATCCACCTGACCGGCATCCCGGCCCTGAACTACGACCGCCACCTGTTCCAGGAGCGGGTGCTACGCAGCGTCACCGCCAACACGCGGCAGGACGGACGCTCCTACCTGCGCCTGGCCGGCCGGCACCCGCCGAGCGTGAAAACCACCGCCTACAGCTTCGACGAAGCCGCTCAGGCGCTCATGGATCTGGCAAACGGGCAGGTCAACGGTGCAGCGGTCCTTATCATCGAGTGATGGCGCCAAGCGCCACACAAGGGGTCCATGAAGGAAAGTTACATTAACCTCACAACCTCTGGAGATTATTGACGCCTCCTCCACCTGCCCATAAGGTCCGGACAACCCCAGAACTATCTCCGGAGCGGTAAATGAAGCGACTAGCAGCGGCAGTGGCGTTGCTGGGCCTTGCGGCCGGCGTGACAGCGTGTAGCGGCGGCAGCGGCACCACCAACAAGTCCGGCTCGGGCGGTGGTGGCGGGCTCTTCACCACGATCGACGTGAACAGGCCGGGCATCGACGCGAGCGCGCCGCCGAACCCGTACAACCCGAAGGGCAACGCCTTCCCGGGGTACACCACGATGAAGATCGGCTGGGTCGTCAACCACCTGACCGACCCCAACAAGGCCCTGCCGGGGATGGCGGCCAGTTGGGAGATCGCGCCGGACAACTCCTCGATCACTTTGAAGCTGCAGCCGAACGCCAAGTGGTCGGACGGCAAGCCGGTGACCGCGGAGGACGTCAAGCTCTCCATCGCCCTCGCCTACACGCAGGGCAGCACGGCCTTCGCCGTCACCCCGGGCGCCGCGGGCGCCGCGGCCGACGTGACCGTGGTGGACGACAAGACCGTCAAGATCACGCAGGACCTCTCCAACCCGAGCCCCAAGTTCGCCCGCGGCGTGCTGGACACCACGGTCCTGCCCGCCCACATCTGGAGCGCCGCGGTCCCCGCCACCATCTGGGACACGATCAAGACCGCGCGCGGTGACGGCGCCGAGGCCGAGAAGGCCCGCGAGGACATCACCAAGCTGGGCCAGCAGGTGATCGCCTTCGCACCGCAGAAGGACGTCGCCGGCGGCCCGTTCGTGCTGGAGCGGGCCAACCCCGGCGAGGCACTGCTGGTCAAGAACAAGAACTTCTTCAACGCCGCCAACGTCGCGCCGGACCAGGTGAAGTTCCTCAACTACACCGGCAACGAGCAGATCTGGAACTACCTGACCCAGGGCAAGCTCGACCACTCCGGCTTCGTCGCCGCTCCGACCGACGTCATGAACCGCATCAAGGCCGCTCCGGGCAGCGAGGTCATCAAGGGGTACTCCCCCGTCGCCGTGAGCATGGCCTTCAACCAGAGCAAGAAGCCCTACGACAACGTGCACGTGCGCAGGGGTCTGGCCTACCTGATCGACCGCGAGCAGGTCACCAAGGTCGCCTCGCCCGAGGGCGGCACCGCCGCGACCACCACCAGCGGCATCCACCAGAAGGCGGCCGACGCCTGGATCCCCGAGACGCTGCCCAAGCTGGAGCCGTACAAGCCGGACCTGGCCAAGGCCGAGGAGGAGTTCAAGACCGCCGGCCTGACCAAGAAGGACGGCAAGTGGACCCTGGCCGACGGCTCGCCGTGGAAGGTCTCCATGCACGCGCCGGCCGGGTTCTCCGACTGGCTGTCGGCGCAGGAGAACATCAAGAGCCAGCTCACCAAGGCCGGCATCGAAGCCGAGGTCGTGACCACGGCTGACTACCCGGTCTACCTGGAAGAGCTCGCCGCGGGCAAGTACGACGTCGGCTTCTGGCTGATCGCTCTCGGCCCCGCGCCGTACGACATCTTCCAGCGCCTCTACGGCGCCTCGAACGGCTGGGCCAACGTCGGCGGCAAGATCAAGCACTCAGCCGCGGGCAAGAGCGGCAACTGGATGGGCAGCCCCGAGCAGATCGAGGTCGAGGGCGGCAAGATCAACCCCGGTGAGCTCACCGCCAAGCTGAACTCGGTCGGCCCCGACGAGGCCAAGCCGATCATGAGCCAGCTGGCCCAGGCGGCCAACCAGGACCTGCCGGTCATCCAGCTCTGGGACTACGTCAACAACCAGTTCGTCAACAACAGCCGCTTCACCGGCTGGCCCCACGACGACGAGGTCCTGCGCCTCGGAACCGGCGTCCTTCCCTCGGGTGTCTGGATCCAGCAGGGTCTGGTCAAGAAGAAGCAGTAAGGCACCCATGACGGTTATCGCGCGGCGTCTCGCGGGCCACCTGGCCCGCGGGATCGTCATGATCCTCGTGGTCGCGACGATCAGCTTTTTCATCGTCAACAACATCCCGGGCGACCCGGTGGCGGCCCGCTACGAGAAGCTGCTCGAAGGCGGCATGTCGCCCGAGGCGGCGCTGCAGGCCACGAAGGTGATGTACGGCTTCCTGCCCTCGGGCTCGATGTGGGAGCAGTACCTCGCCTACATGGGCGGGCTGTTCCGCTTCGACCTCGGCATCTCCATCACCCGGCCCGGACAGCCGGTCACGGACGTGCTCGCCGAGGCGGCGAAATGGACCGTTCTCCCAGTGCTCATCGGCACCCTGCTCAGCTTCCTCGTCGGCGTCATCTTCGGCGTCTACGCGGCGATCAAGCGCACCGGCAAGCTCGGCGACGCGCTGGCCATCTCCGGCTCGCTGCTGCACGGCATCCCGCAGTACATCCTGGCGATGCTGCTGGTGGTCATCTTCTCGACGCTGATCCCGCTCCTGCCGCCCGACAGCCCGGTGGACATCCTGTTCGAGCCCGGCTGGAACGCCGGCTACCTCGGCTCGCTGGCCCAGCACGCCGTCCTTCCCGTCGCCACCTACGCCCTGTCGGCGTACGGCGGCTGGATCCTGGCGATGAAGTCGAGTGTGGTGACGGTGCTCGGCGACGACTTCATCCTGGCCGCTGAGCTGCGCGGGATGAAGCGCTCGATCGTCTTCCGCTACATCGCCCGCAACGCGATCCTGCCGCTGTTCACCATCCTGGCGCTCTCGCTCGGCCTGCTGCTCGGCGGCGCCGTCTTCATCGAGAAGATCTTCAACTACCCGGGTCTGGGACTGCTGCTCATCGACAGCATCAACCTGCGCGACTACCCGCTCATGGGCGGCGCGTTCCTGCTGATCACCGCCTCGGTCATCGTGGCCAACATCGTGGCCGACCTGTTCTACACCGTGATCGACCCGCGGGTGCGCAGCGGGGAGGAGGTCTCATGAGCGTCATTCTGGAGAGCACGAGCACGAGCGCCACCATGCGCCGCAACTTCTGGCACGGCGTGTGGCGCGTCATGAAGCGCAAGCCCAGCCGCATGGTCGGCGTCGTCATCATCCTGGGCTTCGCGTTCATGGGCATCTTCGGCCCGATGTTCTATCCGGACATCCTTCCCGACAACGCCAACGCCATCACCCAGCCGCCGAGCTGGGAGCACTGGTTCGGCACCGACCCGCAGGGCCGCGACGTGGTCGCGCTGGTCATCAAGGGTTCGCGCTACGTCCTGCTCAGCGCGGCGGTGACCGCGGTCATCACGGTCGTCGTCGGCACCGGTCTCGGCCTGTTCTCCGGCTTCAAGCGGGGCCGCTGGGACACCGTGCTCATGCGGGTCACCGACATGAAGCTCACCATCCCCGGTCTGCCGCTGCTGCTGGTGCTGGCCACGGTGTGGAAGTTCGGCAACCCGTTCCAGATGGGCCTGGTGCTCGGGCTGCTGGGCTGGGGCGGGGTGGCGCGGGCCGTACGGGCGCAGACGCTGTCGCTGCGCGAGCGCGGCTTCATCGAGGCGGCGCGCGGGCTCGGCCTGTCCACGACGCACATCGTCGGCAAGGAACTACTGCCGAGCATGGCGCCCTACATCGCCATGAACATGCTCATCGCGGTCACCGGCGCCGTCTACGCGCAGGTCGGCCTGTTCTTCCTCGGCGTCCTGCCCTATGAGTCGGACAACTGGGGCGTCATGCTCAACCTGGCGGTCTTCCAGGCCGGCGCGATGATCCAGCCGTACGCGCTCGGGTATCTGCTGGCCCCGCTGCTGGCGATCCTGCTGCTCACGCTCGGCATCGTGCTCGTGGTCGACGCCATGGACGAGATCTTCAACCCCCGGCTGCGCGAGGAGTAGAGGTGGCAAAACAGGCGCCGGGAGTGCGCATCGACGGCCTGACGGTCGTCTACAAGACCCCGGCGGGCGAACTGCCCGCCGTGCGCGATGTCAGTCTGGAGCTGAAGCCGGGCACGATCACCGGCATCGTGGGCGAGTCCGGCTCGGGCAAGTCCACGATGGCGCTGTCACTGCTCAACGCGGTCCAGCCGCCCGGCCGCATCCAGCACGGCAGCGTGGAGATCGACGGGCTCGGCGACGTCGCCGGGTTCCGGGGCGAGCAACTGCGCAAGGCCCGCGGCCGGCACATCGGCTACGTCTTCCAGGCCGCGCAGAACTCGCTGAACCCGCTCAAGACCGTCGGCAAGCAACTGCTCGACCTCGGCCGCTCGCACGGCGTGGAGGACCTGCGCGCCCTGGTCAGGGAGGCCAAGGAACTGCTGGGCCGGATGGGCCTGGACGGCGCGCGGGTGCTGGACTCCCACCAGCATGAGCTGTCGGGCGGCATGCGCCAGCGCGTCGGCATCATGCTGGCGCTGGTGCTCAACGCGCACCTCGTGGTGCTCGACGAGCCCACGACCGCGCTCGACATGATCACCCAGTCGAACATCCTGAAGATCGTGCGCGAGGTGCACGCCGAGCGCGGCCTCACCACGCTGGTCATCACCCACGACATCGGCGTCGTGGCCGAGGTGGCCGACCGGCTGGCGGTCATGTACGGCGGCCGCCTGGTCGAGCAGGGCCCCACCCGCGAGGTCCTGGCCGACCCGCGGCACCCGTACACCAGGGGCCTGATCAGGGCCATCCCCCGCCTGGTGGGCGACATCAACGAGGCCCAGGCGCTGCCGGGACGCCCGCCCACCCTGGCCACCGTGCCGAAGGAGGGGTGCGTGTTCCGCGAGCGCTGCCCGCTGCGCATGGACGTCTGCGACACCGTCGACCCGGCGGCCCAGGCGTACGGCGAGCGGATCGTGGCCTGTCACGCCGTCGAAAGCGCCGTCAAGGTGCCATCCAGGGAAGGCGAGCACGCGTGATCACGGGGAAAGGCATCACCAAGACCTTCAAGCAGCGGGGCAGCGTGCTCGCCGGCCGGGAGGTGCGGGCGCTGCGCGGGGTGGACTTCGAGATCCCCAAGGGCGGCGCGGTCTCGTTCATCGGCGAGTCGGGCTGCGGCAAGACGACGCTGGGCCGGATCATCGCCGGGCTGGAGACCTACGACGGCGGTGAGATCGGCATCAACGGCACCGAGATGTCGTCGTTGAAGCCGAAGCAGCGCCAGCCGTACTTCCGGCGCATCCAGATGATCCACCAGGACCCGTACTCGGCGCTGAACCCGACGCGGACCATCCACCAGACGCTCTACGCGCCGCTCAAGCTGCGCGCCAAGCAGACGGGCCGCGACGAGAAGTGGATCGACGAGCGGGCGGCCGAGGTCCTGTCGCTGGTGGGCCTGGACCCGGGCAGCGTGTTGTCGCGCTACCCGCACCAGTTGTCCGGCGGCATGCGCCAGCGCGTGGTCATCGCCCGCGCGCTGACGGTGGACCCGGAGGTGCTGGTCGCCGACGAGGCCGTCTCCATGATCGACGTGTCGCTGCGGCTGGGCATCCTGGCGCTGCTGAAGGACCTGCGCGAACGGCTGGGCGTCAGCGTGCTGTTCATCACCCACGACGTGGCGACCTCGCGCTACATCGGCGACGACGGCGAGATGTACGTCATCTACCGGGGCCAGGTCGTCGAGCGCGGCCCGGTGGACACCGTGATCGCCGACCCGGTGCACCCGTACACGCAGTCGCTGCTGTCGGCCATCCCGGTGCTGCACGGCCTGGAGGAGCCGGGCGCCCAGCCGGTCGTGCCCGTGGAGGCCCTGGACGGCAGCCAGGAGGCGCAGGGCTGCCTGTTCGCCAGCCGGTGCCCGTTCCGCCAGGACCGCTGCGAGACCGAGCGGCCGGTGCTCCAGGTGACCGAGGGGGCGCCGCAGGAGCACGCCTGCTTCTACCCCGAGCGCCGCGACGTGATCGCCCGGCCGATGAGCGGGGTGTGAGGCCCGTGGGGGGAACGCGCGGGGCCGGGCCCGACCTGGAGGAGGCGGGGCGGATCGCGCGGGCGGCGCTGACGTACGACTGCGCGGAGGGGGCGGCGCTGGTCAGGCGGCTGGCGCGGCCTCCGGCCGACCGGCGCTGGACGGCGATCGTCGAGGGCGGCGGGGTGGTCTTCGCCTCCATGTCGACGCGGGACGCCGCGCTCGGGCACATCGACCTGCTGGCCGTACATCCGGATGAGCAGGGCAAGGGGCGCGGCCGGGAGCTGGTGGGCGCGGCCGAGGAGTGGCTGCGCGCGCGGGGCGCGACGCAGGCGCGCTTCGCCGGCAACCCGCCGTGCTACGCCTGGCCGGGCATCGACGTGCGCTACACGCCCGCGGCGGCGCTGGCCGAGCGGCTGGGCTACGAGCGCTACCACGTGGCGTGGAACATGACCGCCGACCTCGGCACGGACCTGTCCGTGGAGCAGGACCTGGCCCGGCTGGCCGGGCGGGGTGTGCGGGTCGGCGTGAGCACCGGCGGCGATGACCGCGGGCCGATCGTGGAGTTCGCCCGCCGCAACTGGAACGACAGCTGGGCCTGGGAGGCCGAGACGGCCGACGGCGTCGTCTACGCCGAGCGCGACGGAGAGATCCTGGCGTTCGCGGCGTGGGGCGGGCGGCCGGGCTGGTTCGGCCCGATGGGCACCGCTCCGGCGGCGCAGGGGCTGGGCGTGGGCCGGGTGCTGCTGCGCCGCGCGCTGGCCTGCCAGCGCGACGAGGGGCAGTCCCACGCGCAGATCGGGTGGGTGGGACCCCTGCGGTTCTACTCGCGCGCCGTGGGCGCGCGAGCCGAACGCGTCTTCTGGCTCTACCGCCGCGAGCTGGGGTAGAGCAGGTGGCCATCGGGGAGGCTAGGGTCAGGACACAGCTCGCGGGGGTCGCCGCCGTCGTCCAGGCAGCGCGTGAGCGTGTCGGACCCCCACAGGTGCTCCATGAACAGGTTGGGGCCCCACCAGGCGAAGTCGCCGGGGTAGAGGGTGCGCGCCAGGTGGAGCATCGACAGGCCGGTGAGCACGGGGCGGAAGGCCCGCCGGTCGTGCACGTGCAGCTGGACGCCGCAGACGGTGGTCCCGGCGTGCTTCTGGAAGGTGGGGGTGAAGTACACCTCGCGGAAGCGCACGCCGGGCAGGCCGAGTGCGTTGAGCTCGCGGGCGTAGCGCTCGTCCGCGTACGGCGCGCCGACCAGCTCGAAGGGCCGCGTGGTCCCGCGGCCCTCGGAGAAGTTGGTGCCCTCGAACAACCCGGTCCCGGGGTAGACCAGGGCGGTGTCGACGGTCGGCATGTTGACCGACGGCATCACCCAGGGCAGCCCGGTCTCGGCGTAGGACATCTCGCGCGTCCAGCCGTCCATCTCGACGACCAGCACGTCGGGGTCGAACGCCAGAGCCAGTTCCCCCGCGGTCCTGCCGTGGCGGATCGGCAGCGGGAAGCGGCCGACGAAGCTGGCGAAGGCGGGGTCGAGCAGGGGGCCCTCGACGACGGTCCCGCCGAGGGGGTTGGGCCGGTCGAGGACGGCGAAGCGCACGCCCAGCCGGGCGGCGGAGGTCAGCAGGTCGTACATCGTCCAGATGTAGGTGTAGAAGCGGGTGCCGACGTCGGCGATGTCGAAGACCAGCGTGTCCACCCCCGAGGCGGCCACGACGGCGTCCAGCTCGTCGCCGGAGATCTGGTGGGTGTCGTAGACGGGCAGTCCGGTCCTGGGATCGAGCGCGTCCTTCTCGCTGAAGCCCGCCTGGGCGGTGCCGCGCATGCCGTGCTCGGGCCCGAACAGCGCGGTGACCGGCGCTCCGGCCGCCAGCAGCGCCTCCAGCGTGGGGGTCAGGTCGGGCAGGACACCCGTCGGGTTGGTGATGAGGCCGATCCGCTCGCCGGGGACGAGCGTGGGGTCGTTGGCCAGCCGTTCGGCTCCGGTTCTCACGTGTTGCATGAACCCATTGTCTGAAAGTTATTTACAAGAGAGAAGTAGATGGTGGAAATTAGCGTCATGAGTGATCCGGAGCTGTCCACGGAACAGAGCGATCCGCGCTACAGCCAGATTGACCGGCTGCCGACCGAGCAGATCGCCGAGTTGATGAACCAGGCCGACGCGTCCGTTCCCGCCGCGGTCGCCGCCGCCGTGCCGGACATCTCCGCCGCCATCGACGCGATCGCCGCGCGGATGGCCGCCGGGGGCAGGCTGCTGTACGTCGGCGCCGGCACCTCGGGCCGGCTGGCGGTGCTGGACGCCTCGGAGTGCCCGCCCACGTTCGGCACCGACCCGTCGCTGGTCCAGGGCATCATCGCCGGCGGACCCGACGCGCTGACCCGCTCCATCGAAGGCGCCGAGGACGACGCCGAGGCGGGCGCCGCCGCGATCGCGGAGCTGGAGGTCGGCGCGGACGACTCCGTCGTCGGCGTCTCGGCCAGCGGGCGCGCCCCTTTCGTGATCGGCGCGCTCGGTGAGGCGACCGGGCGCGGTGCGCTGACCGTGGGCCTGTCGTGCAACACGGGCGCGCCCCTGTCGGCGGCGGCCGAGCACGGGATCGAGGTCGTCGTGGGCCCCGAGGTGGTGACCGGCTCGACCCGGCTCAAGGCGGGCACCGCCCAGAAGCTGGTGCTGAACATGATCTCGACGATCTCGATGATCAGGCTGGGCCGTACCTACGGCAACCAGATGATCGAGATGTCGGCCATGAACTCCAAGCTGGCCGGGCGGGCCGTGCGCATGGTCGGCGACATCACCGGCGCCGACGCCGAGACCGCCCGCACGACGCTTGAGGCCGCCGACGGCCAGACCAAGGTCGCCGTCCTGATGATCAGGCACGGCATCGGCGTCGAGGCCGCCCGCAGTCTGCTGGAGGAGCACGGCGAACGGCTGGCCGACGCACTGGAAGGCGCGCAGAGCTGATGTCCGACCGGCTCGACGCGATCCTGGCGGAAGCGGTTCCCGGCACCGCCCCGGCGGCCGTGGCGGTCATCGCCGTCGACGGCGTCGTGGCCGCCTCATCGGTCGCGGGCGAGCTGGTCCGCTACACCGACCTGGAGTTCACCCTCGCTCCCGAACGGCCGGCGGCCCGGCGCGACTCGATCTTCGACCTGGCCTCGATCAGCAAGCTGTTCACCACGGCGGCCGTGCTGTCGCTGACGGAGGACGGGCTGGCCGGGCTGGACGAGCCGGTGGCGCGGTGGCTGCCCGGCAAGGATCCGCGCGTCACGCTGCGCCGGCTGCTCACGCACACCGCCGGGCTGCAGGCGACGCGCCGCATCGACCTCGAACTGCCGGACGCCGGCCCGGCCACGCGCATGGCCGCCATGGCCGGCACGCCGGTCACCGGTGCGGTCGGCGGGCCGTACCTCTACACCGACGTCGGCATGGTCACCGTGGGGCGGATCGCCGAGCTCGCCGGCGGGGCGCCGCTCGACGAGCTCGTGCGGGCCCGCGTGACCGGGCCGCTCGGCCTGGCCGACACCGGATACAACCCCGGCGCGGACAGGCTGCCCAGGATCGCCGCCACCGAGTGGAAGCCGGAGCGTCCCGGCCCCGGCTGCGTGCGCGGCCGGGTGCACGACGAGACCGCCTACGGCCTCGGCGGCGTCGCCGGGCACGCCGGGATCTTCTCCACCGCCGACGACGTGCTGCGCTTCGGCGAGAACCTGCGGCTCGGCGGCGGGCCCGTCCTGCGGCCGGAGACCGTCGCCGAGATGCTGCGCGACCAGGGCGCGGAGGGCGCCGCGTTCCGTCACGGGCTCGGCGTGCGCATCGGCGACCCGTCCATCGTCGGGCCGCTGGAAGGCGCCTTCGGCCACTCCGGGTTCACCGGCACCTCGCTGGTCGTCGACCCCGTGCGCCGCCTGACCGTCGTCCTGCTCACCAACGCCGTCCACCCGGTGCGCGGCAGGGACGGCATCCGCGCCCTGCGCCACGCCGTCGCCGCGGAGGCACTCCTCCTCGCCCGGTAGCCGCGGAAGCGCTCCCCCTCGCCCAGGTAGCCACGCCGGCGCCGCGGCGGCGCTGAGACTCACCCAGTAGCCCTTCCGGCGTCAGGAAGCGGGAGCGAGCGCCTCCAGCGCCTCCTCGGCCCGGCGCATGGCCTCCGGCGCGGGCGCCGTGACGATCTCGGGGTCGAAGTTGAGGTCGTGGAAGACCTCGGTGACGCCCTTGGCGGCCAGCTCGTCCACGTCGGCGCGGATCTCCGCGTAGGTGCCGGTCAGCGGCGCGCGCTGCCCGGTCCGGACCTGGGTGACGCCTCTGACGACGAAGCGCAGGGCGGCGGGGTCGCGCCCGGCCTCCTCGGCCGCCGTCTTCACCTGGGCGATCTTCCGGTCGATCGTGGTCAGGTCCTCGCGGCTGGAGCTCATCCAGCCGCCGGCGATCCGCCCGGCCCTGCGCAGCGCCGGCTCGGCGACCCCGCCCATCAGGACGGGCGGCGGACCGGGCTCCGGCTTGGGGTCCATGTGCGCGGGCGGAACCCGGTAGAACTCGCCCTCGTGCGCCACGACCTCGTCGTTCCAGCAGGCGCGCAGCACCCGCACGAACTCCTCTCCCCTGCGCCCGCGCCCGGCGAAGTCCACGCCCGAGGCGGTGAACTCCTCCTCCAGCCAGCCCAGCCCCACCCCGGCCACCAGCCGCCCGCCGGCGAGCGTCTGGAGGGTGGCGAGCTGCTTGGCCAGCATCACCGGCTGCATGAACGCGTTGACCACCCCCACGCCCAGTTCGACCCGCTCGGTGACGGCCGACAGGTGGGCCAGCGTGATGAGCGGGTCGTGCACGCTGCGGTAGACGGGCCCCATCGCGTGGCCCTCCGGATAGAGCAGGCGCTGGAAGGTCCACAGGCCCGCGTAGCCGAGCTCCTCCGCGCGACCGGCCACCCTGCGCATGTTGTCCGGCCGGGCCCACGGCCCTGAGATCGGCACCCCGAAGCTGATCTTCATGACATCTCCCGCTTTGGCATCGTGCTGGGACACCTAGTCTTATCAAGTGGGTCTCACGGAAGAACTGGCGAGGGTGGCGGCGGACTACGGGGGCACGGGCGCGCCCGACGTCCATCCCAGCCGCACGGACGTGGTCGTGCTGCGCAGGGGCGAGGTCGTGGTCAAGGCGCACTCCGTGCGCGACGACCCGGTGCTGCTGGCGCCCCGGTTGCGGGCCGCAGGGGCCGCCGCGCTCAGCGGGATCATGCTCGCGCCACTCGACACCGAGGTGCTCGACGTGGCGGGACGGGCCGTCACCGTCTGGCCCGCCGGGCAGACCGTCGATCCGGACACCGCGCCGTGGGAGGAGGGGGCCAGGCTGCTGGCGCGGCTGCACGCCGTACCCCTGCCGGTGGTGTCGCCGCTGCCCGCGGCGGGCGGCCCCGCGCGCGCCGCCCGCGCGGTGCGGCGCATGGCGGGTGACGGCCCGGTCGAGCAGCTCATCCGGATGACCTTCGCCGGTCTGCCCGAGCCCGAGCCCGCCCCCGGCCTGCTGACCCACGGCGACTGGCATCTGGGCCAGCTGGTACGGCGGGAGCGCTGGCTGCTCATCGACATCGACGACCTGGGCGTCGGCGACCCGGTCTGGGATCTGGCCCGCCCGGCGGCCTGGTACGCGGCGGGGCTGCTGGAGGCGCCCATCTGGGACCGTTTCCTGGGCGCCTACCTGGCCTCCGGCGGCCCCGCGCTGGACCCGGACGACCCGTGGGCCAGGCTGGACGTGCCGACCCGTGCGCTGACCGCCCAGCTGGCGGCGGTCGCGGTCGTGAACGCCGCCCGCGACGGCCGGGAACTCGACGAGGTGGAGCATTCGTTGATCGAGGCGTGCGACAGAATTGTCGGGCTCCCTCAGGGCCTGCCATAGTGGCGCACGCACAGAGTTTTTCCCCTGACGGCAAGGAGATCAAGCGGATGCAGTGCCCCAAGTGCCGCGGCAACATGCGGACATACGAGCGCAACGGGGTCCACATCGAGCAGTGTGACAACTGCCGGGGGATCTTCCTGGACTATGGCGAGCTCGAGACGATCACCAGGATGGAGTCGCAGTACCGCAGCGCGCCGCCGCCCGCGCCCGGCGGCCCGGCCTGGGGCGCTCCGTCGCACGGCGGCCACCACGGTGGCTACCACCACGGTCACCGTCGCAAGGACAGCTTCCTCGGCATGCTGTTCTCCTCCTGAACGTCTCGTCCTAAACGTCTCCTCCTGACGTGACGAGAGGGCCGCGCGGGCGTCCGCGCGGCCCTTCGGCCTACTTGGGGAAGCTCTCCGGGTCCACGGGGTCGGTCGGCGCGTTGCCGCCGGAGACCGCGTGCAGGGTGATCCGCCAGTCGTGCCAGAGGATCTGCGAGGCGGTGTAGGTGGTCTTGAACTTCACCGACTTCTGGAAGCGTTCGAAGCTGCAGTCGCGGGTGAAGGCCCTGTTCTTGCCGTCCCAGTCGACGCCGTGGGTGAAGTAGATCTTGTAGTTGCCGTCGCGGACGCCGCGTACCTTGTACTTGCCCTTCTTGCGGACGTAGATGCTGAAGGCCTTGGTGCCGCCGCGCATCACGGTCACGACGGCGTCGCGGGTGGAGCCGTTGTCGATCTGCAGCGAGCTGCGGCCGTTGAGGTTCTCGCGCTTGATGAACTTGCCGGTGCTCAGCCGCCGGCTCTGCTTGGCCCCGGCCTTGACCTCGATCACGTCGGCCGGGTAGTCGCCGGCCGCCTGCAGCGCGGCGCCGGTCTCGTCGAGCTGCTTGAGGGCGGCGCTGAGATCGGTGAGCACGCCGCCCGGGGTGCACACGTCACGGCTGCCGACCTTGCCGAGGGTCGAGCCGAGCTGGGCGGCGAACTCGCGCAGGCTGCCGACGTAGGCGTCGTGCTGGGCGCGTACCTCCTGCGGGGGTGTCACCGCCGACAGCTCGTCGGCGGCGCCGCGCAGTGCTTCCTCGGCACGTTCCACCCGCGTGTTCAGGGTCTTGACCGTGCGCGCGCCCATCATGGAGTCGATCGCGTCGGTCATGGCCCGCTTGCGGCCCGACAGCTCGCTCTTGTAGCTCTCCGGGGTGAGCGCCGTGGCGGGCGGTGCGGTGGTTCCCGTGCCGGTGCTGGGCTTGGCGGTGCCCGGGCCGCCGGCCACGCCCCTGGCGACGGGCTCACCACCGGTCGGTCCGCTGACACCTGAGGTACAGGCGGTAAGGGTCGCGAGGGCGAGCACGCAGGTCATCAACCGGGGGACAGCCACCTGCCACACTATTGCCCGGTTGATCCCCTTGCGTCAATTCACGATTCCGACAGGCCGTGCTCCCTGTCCTGGCGCAGCCAGCGGGTGATGCCCAGCTCCCGCAGGAACGGCAGGTCGTGGCTGGCCACGATCAGCGCGCCCCGGTAGGCCGACAGCGCCTGGGTGAGCTGCCGCACACTGGCCAGGTCGAGGTTGTTGGTGGGCTCGTCCAGCAGGAGCAGCTGCGGGGCCGGATCGGCCGACAGCAGCGCCGCCAGCGTCGCGCGGAAGCGCTCGCCACCCGACAGCGTGGACACCGGCTGGTGCACCCGCTCGCCCCGGAACAGGAACCTGGCCAGCCGCGAGCGCACCTCGGTGACCCCGGCGTCCGGGGCGAGGAGGCGCACGTTGTCGAGCACGCTCCTGCCCTCGTCCAGCAGGTCGAGGCGCTGCGGCAGGTAGCGGGAGGGCACCAGGGCGCCCTGCCCGGCGATCCGCCGCAGCAGCGTGGTCTTGCCCGAACCGTTGGCGCCGGTCAGCGCGATCCGCTCGGGCCCCTGCACGAGCAGCTTCTCCAGTACGGCGCCGCCGTCCGGCCGGGCGGCGGACTCCAGCGGCAGGTCCAGGACCACCCGCCCGGAGGGTACGGCGGTCTCGGGCAGCGGGATGCGGATCTCGCGGTCCTCGCGGACGCCCTGCTCGGCCTCGGCCAGCCGGTCGATGGCTCCCTCCAGCTTCTCGGTGTGCATGATCCGGTGCTTGCCCGCGGAGACCTGGGCCTCCCGCTTGCGGGCGTTCATGATGATCTTCGGCTCTCGCTTCTGGGCGCTCATCTTGTTGCCGTAGCGGACCCGGCGGTCAAGCTTGACGTGCGCGTCGGCGAGGTCGCGCTTCTGCCTGCGCACGTCCGCCTCGGCGGTGCGCACCATCCGCTCGGCGCTCTCCTGCTCGGCCGCGAGCATGCGCTCGTAGTCGTCCAGGTTGCCGCCGAACAGGCGTACCCGGCCCTCCCGGAGCTCGGCGATCTGGTCGGCGAGCGCCAGCAGGGCGCGGTCGTGGCTGACCATCACCAGGACCCCGGTCCAGGAGCCGACGGCGGCGTAGAGCCGTTCGCGCGCCTGGAGGTCGAGGTTGTTGGTGGGCTCGTCGAGCAGCAGCACCTCGGGGTTCTTGAGGAACTGCGCGGCCAGCCCGACCATGACGACCTCGCCGCCGGACAGCGTGCCGACGGTCCGGTCGAGGCCGACGTGGTCCAGGCCGAGCCGGTCGAGTTCGGCGCGCGCCCGTTCCTCGACGTCCCAGTCGTCGCCGACGGTCTCGAAGTGCGCGACGGCGACGTCGCCGGACTCGATGGCGTGCAGCGCCGCCCGGACCCCGGCGATGCCGAGCAGGCCGGCGACGGTGGACTCCCGGCGCAGGGTGAGGTTCTGCGCGAGGTAGCCGACCCGGCCGGCCAGGCTCACGCTGCCGCCGGTGGGCCGGAGTTCCCCGGCGAGGATCTTGAGCAGGGTGGACTTTCCCGACCCGTTGGCGCCGATCAGCCCGGTACGTCCCGCGGGGAAGGCGGTTTCGAGCCGGTCGAGGACCAGCGTTCCGTCGGCCCAGCCGTAGGAAACGCGGTCGATGACCACGGAAAAAGACATGAGGTGGCTCCCATCACAAAGATCAAGAATTCGTGACTTTGGCGGGAAACACCGCGAAACGCCCGTGTGAGGTGGCGGAACGCCAGAGGTCCAGGTTGCGCGCGTGCCCACGACAGGGCGGAACGGCGCGGTGCCCGCGACCTCAAACCTTCACGTCAGCTGCCCCCAGGGCTAGGCGATAAGACGTGGAAAAGTGTAGGCGACCCAAGATTTCGCCGCAAGCTCCTTTCAGCCCTTGACCGCGCCGCCGAGGTTGAAGGTGCCGGCCAGATACTTGTTGACCGCCACGTAGAGCACGACCGCCGGGGCCGTGTAGATGATCGAGAACGCCGCCAGCTCGCCGTAGGCCACCTGGCCGTACTGGGAGAAGAAGGTGTAGATGGTGACCGCCGCCGGCGCCTCCTCCGGCTCGTCCAGCAGCACGAAGGGGGCGAAGAAGTTGCCCCACTGGCCGACGAAGACGAAGATGCCGACCACGGCGATGCCCGGCGCCATCAGCGGGCCGACCACGCGCACCAGCGACTGCACCCAGCCGGCCCCGTCCACCCAGGCCGCCTCCTCCAGCCCGACCGGTACGCCGTCCATGAAGTTCTTCATCAGCCAGATCGCGAACGGCAGGGCGCTGGCCGCCAGGAACAGCACCATCGCCGGCACCGAGCCGTAGAGGTTGAAGCGGTAGAACATCGAGTAGACCGGCACGATGATCGCCGTCAGCGGCAGCCCGGTCGTGAACAGCAGCGTCAGCATGAACGAGCGTTTGTAGCGCAGTTCGTAACGTGAGAGCGGGTAGGCGGCCAGCGCCGCGACCAGCACGGTGATCAGCGCGGTTCCCGCCGAGATCACGATGGAGTTGATCACCGGCAGGATCGTGGTCTCCCAGGTGAGCACCGCCTGGAAGTTGCCGAGCGAGAACTCCCCCGTGGGCTGGGCCGACAGGCCCGCGCCCGGCTGGACGGAGGCGATGACCACCCACAGGAACGGCGCCGCGAACGACACGGCCACGACCAGCAGCGCGATCCGGGCGGCGAGTCGGCCCATCCCTCAGTCCTCCACCTTGATCAGCCGCAGGTACACCAGCGAGAACAGCGCCCCGATCACCAGCATCACCAGCGCCATGGCCGAGCCGTAGGCGATCTCGCCGTAGCGCAGAGCCTTGTCGTACATGTAGAGCGGCGTGGTCTGGCTGGCGTTGCCCGGTCCGCCGCCGGTCAGGGTGTAGATCAGCCCGAAGCTGGCCAGCGTCTGCAAGGTGATCAGCATGAGGTTGGCCATGATCGAGCGCCGGATCAGCGGCAGCGTGATGTGCCACAGCCGCTGCCAGGTGCCGGCGCCGTCGACGGCCGCCGCCTCGACCAGTTCCGCGGGCACCTCCGACAGCGCCGCCGAGTACACCAGCATCGAGAACGCGGTCCCCCGCCAGACGTTGGCCAGGATCACCGCGACCATCGGCGCCGTGTAGAGCCATTCCTGGCCGATGCCGGTCAGCGTGTTGAGCGTGCCGTCCTCGGCCAGGAAGGAGAACCAGCACAGCGCCGCGACGACCTCGGGCATCACCCACGCCGCGATCACCACGCCGTTGACGGTGCTGCGCGTGGCCCGCGAGCGCCCGCGCTGCAGCAGCGCGATCATCAGGCCGAGCGTGTTCTGCCCGACGACGGCGGAGCCGACCACGAAGGCGAAGGTGAGCGTGAAGGAGTTGACGAAGTCGGCGTCGCCGAACATGCGCACGAAGTTGGCCGGGCCGACGAAGCTCGGGCTGACCGAGTTCGTGCCCGACAGCGTCTCGTTGGTGAACGCGACGTACAGGCTCCACAGGATCGGCCCGGCCAGGAAGAGCACCAGCAGGACCACCGCGGGCCCGAGCGGCGCCAGCCGGCGCAGGGCGCGCCGCCTGCCCGACGGGCCCCGCGCCACCGGAGGAGAAAGGGCGGTGGCCGTCATCCGCCCGCGACGACCTTGCCGGGGCCGCCCACGACACCGGGCAGCGTGTCGGAGTAGGCCTTGGCCGCCTCCTCGGGGCTACGCGCGCCGGTGGTGACCGCCTCCATGGCCTCCTGAACCTCGGCCGAGACCTTCGGATACTCCTCGAAGGCCGGACGGTAATGGGTGACCTCGGCCAGGTCGGTGAAGAACTTCACCGACGGGTTGTCGGCGCTGTAGGCGGGGTCGGCGGCGACGTCCTTGCGCGTGGCCAGGTCACCGGTCCCGACCGAGTAGAGCATCGAGTTCTCCTTGTTGGTGGCGGTGGTGATGAAGTCGAAGGCCTCCTTCTTGTGCGGGGTATAGGAGCTCATCGCCATCACCCAGCCGCCCGACATGCTCACCGCGCCGGGCTCCTGGCCGTTCTGGGTCGGCATCCGCGTCCAGCCCATCTTCCGCGTCCACTCCGGCCACGGCTTGGTGCCGGTCGGCTTCCAGGCCGAGGGGGTCCAGGCGCCGTCGAGCAGGATGCCGAGCTTGCCCTGCGGGAACCACTCCAGCGTGTGCTTGTCGTTCAGCTTGGCGTTGTGGGCGTCGGACAGCTTGGGGCCGAGGTTCTCGCGGTAGATCGTGTTGATGAAGGCCAGGGAGTCGGTGAAGCCCTTGCCCGCGGTCGTCCACTTCTTCTGGGTCTCGTCGTAGAGGGTGCCGGCGGGCGTGCCGTACAGGAGCATCTCGAAGCCCTGCATGGTGGCGGCCTCGCCGTGGATCTTGGTGGAGTACATGCTGAAGGGGATGGCGCCGGGAACCTTCTGCTTGACCGCGCGGGCCGCGGTGAGCACGTCCGCCCATGTCCTGGGCTCCCACGGTACGGCGATGCCGGCCTTGGCCAGCACGTCCTTGTGGTACCAGAGCCCGCGGGTGTCGGTGCTGATCGGGACCCCGTAGATCTTGCCGTCGCCGCCCTTGGCGGCCTGCTTGACCGAGTCGGGGAACTGCGTGCCCCAGTCGGGCCAGGCGCCGAGGTAGTCGTCGAGCGGGGCCAGCTTGCCCGCGGCGACGTCGGCGTTGACCTGGAAGGTGTCGTGGTAGTAGAGATCGGGCGCGGAGTCGGCGGAGCGGTTGAGCAGCGCGAGCTTGGTGTAGTAGGCCTCGTTGTTGCCCTGCACCGGGGTCAGCTTGATCGTCACGCCCTTGTGCGTGGCCTCGTACTGCTTCTTGGCGTTCTGGAGCATCTTCTCCAGGTACGGCCAGGTGGTTTCGACCTTGTAGAGGACTTCGAGCTCTTTGGCGCCGCCGGCGGCGGGCTCCTTCGATCCGGAACCGCAGGCCGCCACGCCGATGATGAGGATTGAGGCGATCAGGACACGTTTCATCGGGGGACTCCCCTATGTCGCCGGTTAACCGAGAACGTAAATCAAATTGATTTACAGAGTCAACGCCTTCGTGTGAGATTGACCTCATGCAGATGGGCACCAACCTGCCCAAGGTCGGCACCTACAACCGGGCGGTCGTGCTGGAGGCCGTCCAGGCCTCCGACGGCATCAGCCGGGTCCAGATCGCCGGCATCACCGGGCTGACACCGCAGACCGTCTCCGTCATCGTCCGCAAACTGCTGGAGGACGGGCTGGTCGTCGAGGACGGCTCGGCGCCCGGCGCCGGCGGCAAGCCCCGCACGATCCTGCGCGTCGACCCGGCCGCCGGGTACGCCGTCGGCATCCACTTCGACCCCGGCGAGGTCTCCTACGTGCTCGCCGACCTGGCCGGCCGCCCGCTGGTCAAGCTCCACCGCCCGGTACGCGGGGCCGAGCCGGAGACGGTGGTCAGGACGCTGGCCCGTACCGCCCGCCGCCTGCTGAAGGAGGCCGGCGTACCGGACCACAAGGTGCTCGGCGTGGGCCTGGCCTCCCCCGGCCCGCTCGACCCCGACGGCGTCATCGTCACCCCGCCGCGCCTGCCCGGCTGGGACGGGGTCCCGATCAGGAGCCTGCTGGAGCGCCACGTCGGCTACCCCGTCACCGTCGACAACGACGCCACGGCGGCGGCGATCGGCGAGCGGTGGGCGGGCCTGGCCCGCGCCGTGACCAGCTTCGCCTACCTCTACCTGGGCACCGGCATCGGCGGCGGGCTGTTCCTGGACGGGCAGGTCTACCGGGGCCGCACCCTCAACGCCGCCGAGTTCGGCCACGTCACCGTGATGCCGGACGGGCCCAAGTGCTACTGCGGCAACCGCGGCTGCGTGGAGGCGCTGTGCTGCCCTAGCGCGATGGTGGCCACGGCCAGGGAACGCCTGGCGCTGGGCGCCGAGTCGGTGCTGACGCGCGGCCGGCTCAGCCACGCGGCCGTGTGCGCCGCCGCGGCCGCCGGGGACCCGCTCGCGCGGTCGGTGGCCGCCGAGGCGGCCGACCGGCTGGCCGACGCCGCCGTCTCGATCGTCAACATGCTCGACGTGGACCTGCTGGTGCTCGGCGGCCCGGCGGTGCGGGAACTGGGCGGGCTCTACCGGGACGTGATCGGGCGGGCGGTCTCCACCCGGGTCCTGGCCCGGGGGCTGCAGGCCGTACGCGTGGAGATCTCCCCCATCGCCGCGGACGCGGCGGCGATCGGCGCGGCGTCGCTGGTCTTCCACGTCACCTACGCGCCGCGCCTGGACCGCCTGGTTAGGGAGTGACCCGGCGGGCCCGGTGGTTGGCCACGTTGACCCGGTTGGCGCAGGCCAGCGAGCAGAAGCGGCGGCGGCCGTTGCGCGAGGTGTCGACGTAGACGGTCGCGCAGCCCTCGCGGTCGCAGCGGCCCAGGCGGCGGCCGTCGGAGAAGGAGATGGCCATGGCCAGCCCGCCGGCGGTGGTGTCCTTGGCCCTGCTGACGATGTCGGCGTCGATGGCGAAGAAGTGCAGGTGCGGCTTCCTGCCGTCGTGCGCGCTGACGTACGGCGTCGCCGCGGTCATCTTCAGCAGGTCGTTGACCAGCGCGATCTGGGTCTCCTGGTCGCGCTCGCCGAAGACGGGATCGAGCCGGCCCGCCCAGAGCTCCAGTTCCCCTGCCTGGGCCGGGGTGAGCTCGGCGCGCAGCATCGCGTTCGCGGACAGGATCGCCGTCAGCGCGCCGGGCGAGTGGTCGGCGGTGTTGACCAGGTCGGCGGACAGCGCCGCCCCGTTGCCTCCGTAAGCGTTGAAATGCACAAGCTCATTACATCAGGCTGGAGGCATGCGCTCTGCACACCTGCACGAACTGACCGCCGTCTCCTCCCATCGCACGTCCGAGGGCCTGGTCGCGTACTTCCGCTGTGACTGCGGGGCCTGGGAGGTGCGTGCGAGCGGCGGGGCGGATGTCGCGATCGCCGCGACACGCGTGGGATGTGACTGACCGGCACCATCGACTCTCCGAGGGTGTTCGTCCTATTGTCGGCACCAACACCCCCCTCAGGAGGTCAGGTATGTCCAGCATTCCCGCCTTGCTGCGCGACCGGGTCAACGCCACCCCGGACGCCGAGGCCTACCGCACGCCGTCCGAGAGCGGCTGGACGTCCCTGTCGTGGCGAGAAACCGGCGACCGGGTGCGCGAACTGGCCCTCGGCCTGGCCGGGCTGGGCTCGGGGCCGGGTACGCGCGTGGCGCTGCTGTGCTCCACCCGCCTGGAATGGATCCTGGCCGACCTGGCCGTGCTGTCCACCGGCGCCGCCACCACGACGATCTACCCGTCCAACACCGCCGACGAGTCCGCGTTCGTGATCACCGACTCCGGCAGCACGCTCGTCATCGCCGAGGACGACGCCCAGGTCGCCAAACTGCGCTCGGTGCGCGAGAAACTGCCCGACGTCCGGCACGTCGTGGTCATCGACGGCACGGCCGCCGACGACGGCTGGGTGGTGCCCCTGGCGGAGGTGACCGGCGAGGGCGACTTCGACGCCATGGTCGAGGCCATCTCCGCCGACGACCTGGCCACGCTCATCTACACCTCCGGCACCACCGGGCGGCCCAAGGGGGTGGAGCTGACCCACGACAACTGGCTGTTCGCCGCCGCGTCGGTACGCGAACTCGGCCTGCTGGGCCCCGACGACCTGCACTTCCTGTGGCTGCCGCTGTCCCACTCCTTCGGCAAGCTGCTGGAGGTCGTGATGATCGACTGCGGCGTGCCCACCGCCCTCGACGGCCGGCTCGACAAGATCGCCGAGAACATGGGCGTGCTCAGGCCCACCTTCATGGCCGCCGCGCCGCGCATCTTCGAGAAGATCCACAACACGGTGGCGGCGAACATGCGCAACGAGGGCGGCCTCAAGCTGCGCATCTTCACCTGGGCGAAGGCCACCGGCGTACGCGTCGTGCGGGCCCGCCAGCGCGGCGCGTCCATCCCGGTCACCACCGGCTTCGAGTACCGCCTGGCCGACCGGCTCGTCTTCGCCAAGCTGCGCGAGCGCTTCGGCGGGCGCATCCGCTTCTTCATCTCCGGCGCGGCCCCGCTGTCCCAGGACATCGCCGAGTTCTTCGACGCCGCCGGCCTGACCATCCTGGAGGGCTACGGCCTGACCGAGTCGTCGGCGGGCAGCTTCCTCAACCGGCCCGGCACCGTCAAGTTCGGCACCGTGGGCCCGCCCCTGCCCGGCACCACCGTGAAGATCGCCGAGGACGGCGAGGTGCTCATCGGCGGGCGCGGCATCATGCGCGGTTACCACGGCCTGCCCGAGGACACCGCCGCGGCGCTGGAGGACGGCTGGCTGCGCACCGGCGACATCGGCGAACTCGACGACGAGGGCCGGCTGCGCATCACCGACCGCAAGAAGGAGCTCATCAAGACCTCCGGCGGCAAGTACGTCGCGCCCACCTACCTGGAGGGCCGGATCAAGGCCGCCTGCCCGTACCTGTCGCACGTGTTCGTCCACGGCGACCGGCGCAACTACTGCACCGCCCTGGTCACGCTCGACATGGACGTGGTGCGGCCCTGGGCCGAGGCCGAGAACCTGCCCGCCGACGCCGAGGCGCTGCGCGAGCACCCGAGGATGCGCGCGGAGGTCCAGAAGGCGATCGACGAGGTCAACGCGAGCCTGGCCAGCTACGAGACGGTGAAGAAGTTCGCCGTGCTGGCCGGGGACTTCACGGTGGAGACCGGGGAGCTGACCCCCAGCCTCAAGATCAAGCGCAAGGTCGTGGAGGAGCACCACGGCAAGGTGCTGGACGGCTTCTACTCCGACTGATCGTCCGTTCGCTCCGGCCGCGCCGCGCGCGTCCTTCTCAGCACGGGTACGGCCTCGCCCACGTCGGGCCACAGCCGCCGGGTGAACAGCCCGGCGGCCACCCCGATGGCCGCCCCGGCCAGCACGTCGCCCGGGTAGTGCACGCCGGTGTACACGCGGGAGAAGCAGACCGCTCCCGCCACCACGCCGACGGGCACGCTGATCCGCCGGGGCGCCTCCAGCGCGACCGCGGTGGCGAAGGCGGCGGCCGTGGCCGAGTGGCCCGAGGGGAACGAGGTCGACGACGGGGTCTTCAGCACCCGCGCCAGCGGCAGGAAGTCGGCCAGCGGGCGCTTGCGGTTGAAGGCCCGCTTGGCGGCGATGTTGGCCAGCGGGCTGGCCACGCTGATGGCCAGCAGGCCGCGGGTGGCCGCCCTGCGCAGTCTGCGCCTGCCGGTGAAGGCGAGCCCGCCCGAGATCAGGCCCCACAGCACGGCGTTGTTGGCCGCGTTGGACAGCGGGGGCAGAACGCTTTCGAGGCCGGGCAGGTGCGCGTTGGCCACGGCCTTGAACAGGCGTTTGTCCCAGCGGTGCAGGCGGGAGCGGAGTCGCATACACCCCATACTGCCCAATCGCCGCCCGGGGTCACGTGGGAGAGCGGGCGCCGGGTTTCACTTTCTGGCGTAGGCGGTGACGGTGACGGGGTGGTCGGCGGCGCCGTACCGGATGGAGAGCTCGACCTTGACCGGGCCGGTGGTCAGGACGTTGCCCACCCACAGCGCGCGCTCGTCCGCGCAGCCGGTGAAGCGGTAGGAGGGCGTGCCGTCGGACAGGGAGTAGGCGTTGTCGCGGCGGTACTTCGCGCGGTCGAACAGCAGGGCGGTGCCGGCCGTGCGGGTCGTGACGGTGAAGTCGGCGCCCGGCTCGGCGCGGACGGCGAGCTTGAAGCCGCGCACCGGCTGGCCGCCCCCGGACGGCGGGGCGCTCGGGGGCGGGGCCAGGCCGAAGGCGAGCAGCGCGGATGGGCCGGAGACGACGACGCGGTCGTCGAGGCCGGCGTCGAAGTCCTGCTGGTTGGCGCCCGCGCAGACCCGCCGGCCGGGAGGCTCGTGCACGGCGGAGGGTATGGTGCCGCCCGTGGCGGCGCTGCAGCCGCTCAGCAGCAGGGCGGCCGCGGCGAGGAGCGTGCGTCTCATGTCCCGGATACACCGCCCGGCCGCCCGGGGTTCCCGCCGTTCAGAGAATCCGCCTGGCGCCGGGGATCGAGCGCACCAGGTAGCCCAGACCCCAGCAGATCGGTAGTGCCAGCGCCGCCACGAGCGCGAACTTGGCGACGGCCGGCGCGGCCAGGCCGGACAGCAGGGTGCTGATGCCGACGAGCACGAGCGGGTGGATGATGTAGACGGTGAACGCCTGGTCGGCCAGGAACTTGCCGAACGGGCCCTGCCGGTCGAAGCGGTCGCGGAACCAGACGCTGAGCGCGATGACCATCGAGACCGCGAACACCGACTCCCATGCCGCCGTACCGAGCTGGGCGGCCCAGCCCGTGGTCCACATCCCGGCGGGCAGCAGCACCGCCGAGGCGGCGCCGGCGGCGATGAACCCGTACCTGGCCGCCGAGCTGGGCAGCGTCTCGAACCAGCCGCGCCGCTGCGCGATCAGGCCCAGGACGAACATGGAGGCGTACTGCGGCAGGTAGGAGGGCGTCGGCAGGCCGGCGACCGGCCAGTACTGGCCCACCGGCACCAGGAACCGCCAGGCGAAGACGGCCAGCGTCAGCCCGGTCACGAACAGCGCGATCGCGCGGAGGGTCAGCTCGCCGCGCCGTTCTTCGATCTGCCGCCCGGAGCGGCGCCACAACACGTAGAGGCCGGTCAAGACCAGCAGGACCTCCACGAACCACATCGGTCCCGGGTCCCACGAGCCGATGTAGAAGTGCCAGTACGGCATGGAGCCGTCGTAGATCCCGGCCAGCGCGACGGGCCGCAGGAACAGCAGGTAGGCCAGGAGCGGGATGCCGAGCCGCTTCAGCCGGTCGCGCATGAACGGCCCCGGGCCCTTGCGGTCGTAGGAGCGCGGGGTGAAGAAGCCGGAGATGAGGAAGAAGAACCCCATGAAGAACGCCTGGTTGACCATGACCAGGAGGTCCAGGGCGATGCCGGTGCCGTCCCGCGCCTTTTCGAAGACGTACCAGGCGGGGATGTTGCCGTAGGTGACGGCGACGTGGTGGACGACGACGAGCGCGGTCAGCACGACGCGCAGGTTGTCGACGGCCGTCAGCCTGGTGCGGGTCTCGGTCTTCACTTGACGGCCCTTTCGAGGAGGTCGGCCAGCTCGCGCGCGTGGGCGTCGAGGTCGTGGCCGGGGATGACCACCCAGTAGTTGAACATGGCGTCGACGGCGGCGGAGTGGGTGACCGCCATGACGCGCCGGTCGAAGGCACGGAACTCGCCCGTGTCCTGGCCGAGTTTGTAGACCAGTTCCAGGGCCTGGTAGATCTCCTCGCTGGTCTGCGGGCCGTAGCGGGCTCCGCCGTCCGGGCCGCGCAGGTTGTGGAAGATCTCGCCGATGGCCTGCAGCCGGGTGCGGTTGCCGCGCATGTGCTCGGCGACCGCCAGGACGTGGGTGCGCAGGAGCTCGGTGGCGGACTTCTCGCCCTCCATCTTCGCCAGCACGTACGCGGCGATCTGCGCGTATACCTGCTCGACGACCTCCTCCATCAGCTCGTCCTTGCCGGCGAAGTGGTAGGAGATGACGCCTTTGCTGATGCCGGCGTGCTTGGCGATGTTCGCCAGGGACGCGCCCGCCCACCCCGCCTCTGCCAGGACCTCGATGGCCGAGGCGATGATCTGCGTGCGCCTGGCCTCTTCGATGAACGATCGTTGGCCGGTCGGCTTATTTTCTGACCGCATGGCCAGAATTTAGCACAGTCGGCCAGAACGTGCGCGCAGAACGAGAACGCCCATGGTCACCATGACGACGGCACCGGCCAGCGCCGCCGTGCGCATGCCGTCCACGTAGGCCGCGCGGGCCGCGGTGGCGAGCGCCGTACCGGCGTCGAGGGAGAGGGCGCCGCCCAGGGTCTCCCTGGCTGTCGCCGCCTGCCCGGCGGGCACCCCCGGCGGCATGGACGCGGCGAGCGCCGCACGGTAGACGGCCATGCCGATGCTGCCGAGTACGGCCGCGCCGAGCGCCTGCCCGAACTCCGTGGCCGACTCGAACAGGCCGGAGGCCGACCCGGCCTTCTCCGGCGGCGCCGTGGACACGACCAGGCCGGAGGCGAGCGCCTGGACCGATCCGATACCCCAGCCCAGCAGGATCTGCCCGCCGAACAGCAGCGGCAGGTCCGCCTCGGTGCCCAGCCCCGCGATCAGCAGGAACCCGGCCGCCCCGCAGACCATCCCCGACCCCATGACCTGGCCGGGCCGCAGCCACCGGGTGAGGCCCGCGCCGAGTACCGATCCGGCGGCCGAGCTGACGGCGGCCGGCACGATCATGAGGCCGGCGGCGATCGGCCGCATGCCGAGCACCGACATCAGGTACTGGGTGAGGAAGTAGAACGTCCCGACCAGCGCGAAGACCGCGAGCGTGGCGGCGGCCAGGGACAGGCCGAAGCCGGGCCGCCGGAAGAGCGTCAGATCGAGCATCGGGTCCGCCTGGGCGCGCTGCCTGCGCAGGAACAGCACGGCGAACACCGGCCCGGCCGCGGCGGCGACCCACATGGCCACGGAGAAGTCCTGCCCGGCGGCCTTCTTCACCGCGTACACCAGGGGCAGCGCGGCCAGCAGGACGAGGACCCCGCCGGCCGGGTCGAACCGGCCGGGAGCGGGATCGCGGTACTCCGGCAGCAGCGGGCCGAGCGCCAGCAGCACGAGCATGATCGGCACGTTGATCAGGAAGACCGATCCCCACCAGAAGTGCTCCAGCAGCCACCCTCCGGCGACCGGCCCGGCCACGCTGCCGAGCGTGAAGACCGCGGCCCAGACGGCGATCGCCATCCGCAACTGGCGCTGGTCGGCGAACAGGACCCGGATGAGCGCGAGCGTGGGCGGCATCAGCGTGGCCGCGGCGGCGCCCTGCAGGCCGCGGGCGAGGATGAGCAGATCGGCGCTGGGCGCGAACGCCGCCGCCGCGGAGGCCGCGCCGAAGGCCACCGCGCCCAGCAGGAGCAACCGCCTGCGGCCGATCCTGTCGCCCAGGTGGCCCATCGGGATGAGCAGCCCGGCCAGCAGGAACGCGTAGACGTCCACGATCCACAGCTGCTGCGTGCCGCTCGGCTCCAGCTCCGCGGTCAGCGCGGGCAGCGCGAAGAACAGCACGGTCACCGTGACCGAGATGAGCAGGACGGGCAGCATGAGGATCGCCAGCCCCGCCCATTCCCGCGGGCCCGCCTTTTTCATTCCGCCTCCTTACGATGTACGTGACTCCTGTTCTACCGGCTATTTGCAGGGAAGTGATATCATTTCGTCACGGAAAAAGGGTGTGATGAAATGACGGCGTGCGCGCGGTGCGGAAAGGAACTCGTACCTGCCGGGCGGGGCCGCAGACCTCTGTACTGCTCCCGCTCCTGCCAGGCCCGCGCCTACCGGGCACGCCGGTCCGTGGTCGTGGCGCCGGTGCGGGAGCAGCGCGGCGAGGCGGGCCTGTCCAGGGAGCTGATCGTGCGCACCGCCGTGCGGATCGCCGGCGCCGACGGCCTGGAGAGCCTGTCCATGCGGCACGTGGCGAGCGTGCTCGGCGTCAAGGTGATGTCGCTGTACAACTACTTCGAGGGCAAGGACGAGCTGATCGACCTCATGGTCGAGGCCGTCTTCGCCGACGGCCTGGACTCCGGGCCCCCGGTCGCGGGAGGCTGGCGGGCCGAGCTGGAGGCGGCCGCCCGGTGGGAGTGGGAGCTCTACTCCGCGCACCCGTGGCTGCTGGAGGTGATCGCGACCGTCCGGCCGCCGCTCGTCCCGAGCCTGCTGGCCCGCTTCGAGCGCGGACTCGGCGCGTTCGACGGCCTGGGCCTGGACCCGGTGACCACCCACCGGCTCTACCTGGGTATCAGCGGGCTCGTCCAGGGGCTGGCGCTGCTACGGGTGAGCGAGGTCACCGCGGACCGGCGGGGCGGGATCTCGCTCGGCCAGTGGCGCGCGGTGACCGTGCCCGCCGTCTACGAGGAGCTGGGCACCGACCGCTACCCGCGCCAGAGCGCGCTGCGCGACAGCCCGGACGTCCTGGCCGACCTGGAGGAGATCTTCACCGTCAACCTCAGGATCATGCTGGACGGCCTGGCCGCCTTCGTGGAGACCGCCTAGAGGGGCAGCCAGCCGGTGCGGCCGTACCAGGTGCCGCCGGCGGCGAGGTGGCCGGCGATCGCGCGCTCCAGGCTGGTACGGCGCGGCAGCGGGTCGGCCTTGGCGTCCGCGCCGAAGACGAAGTCCATCATCCCGCTGGTCTCGAAGCGGTGCAGCAGCCGGAAGCGGCGCTGGAAGGACATGATGTTCGAGCTCGCCGGGAGGTACTGGGCGAACTGGTCGTCCAGCAGCCACGAGCTGCAGGTCACCACCGGGTAGTCCTCTCCGGGAAAATGCTTGGGGAAGAAGGCGCGCGCCCGCTCCAGGGAGTCTTCGCAGGCCGAGGGCGGGAACGGCCCGCAGAAGTCGGGGATGTGCAAGCCCAGCGTCCGGCCGTGCTCGCCCACCGGCACCCCGGCCGCGCGCACCGCCTCCAGGGTCCTGCCGTTCATCCGGTCGCGGGCGAACTGCAGCCGCCCCAGCTGGTAGAGGATCCCGCGCACGTGGGCCATGTACCAGAACGGCGCGTGCAGCCCCGGCCCGCCGTGCCGCTTGCGGTGCACGGCCATGTTGCGGCCGATGTCGGCGAGCGTCTCGTGCGACACCTCCTCGGGGATGCCGCGCGCGCGATGAAACTCCCGCGTGTACGGCAGCGCCGCCATGAACACGTGCACGTAGAAGTACGGCCCCAGCTCGGGCAGGTCGGGGAAGAAGGGCGGGTCGTCGAGCACGTCAATGGTGGAGACCAGGGAGTGCACGCAGCGTTCGAGCAGCCACCACTGCGGCGTGCCCGGCTCCGGCGCACTCGTGATCACCCCGGCGACGTCCTCGTGCGGGACCGTCAGCCGCATCAGCTCGCCGAGCAGGTCGCCGGGCGCGGGCGGGCGGGCCTCGAAGCCGCCCAGCGACTCGAGGTGGGCGAGCCACGCGGGGTGCTCGCGCAGAAGGTTCTTGATGTCCATCGGCGATCAGCCTAGCCGGGTTCTGTACACTCCCCTGGCTCGTTCGATCAGCTCCAGATGGTCCTCCAGCTGGCCCGGCGCGTCCAGCCTGGCGTGGGTTCTGACCAGGTCCTCCAGCAGGTCCAGCCAGTCCAGGCACCAGCGCACGTCGGAGCCGCGCGCCACCTGCCTGCCGCCGACGTCCACGTGGACGGGGCTGGTCAGGGCGTACCCGGTGGCGGTCAGCGTGCGCGGGTGCGGCTCGCACAGGGCCTCGGCCAGCACGTACGTGGGCTCGCCGACGTCGAGTTCGACGGTGACGGTCAGCGCGTCGTCGCCGCCGCCGAGCCGTCCGGCGCCCGCCCGCACCCCGTCGGCGGTGCGGATGCGCACCGCCGACACCTCGGGGCCGATCGCGGTCGCGGTGACCGGCAGCCGCCCGCCCGGCTCCGCGTCGATGACCGCGCCCGGTCCGTGGCCGTCCACCGACAGCTCCAGCCAGGGACCGGTCGTGGCGAACGTATGCCGGGCCCGCACGGCCGCGGCGAACGACTCCGCGGTGAGCGCCCCGTCCACGCGGGCGTAGACGCGGCCCCAGCCGGGCGGGTTCGACTGGTTGTCGGAGCGGGTGAAGGAGATCATCGTGTCGGTCCCGGCGGTGACGGCCAGCCGGTTCCCGGCGCCCAGCAGGCGGCGGTAGACGGCAGCGGTGGCCGGGATGGAGGCGTGGGTGAGCACGTCCAGGCTGTCGACCAGGCCGAGCGCGGCGTCGGCGACGAGCGCGCTGGCCGAGCAGTCACGCGCCACCGGCCCGAACAACGCCTTCGCCGGATCGTCGTCGCGCACCGGCTGGCCGAACGGGTGGCTGTAGCCGAGCAGCGCCCCGAGCCGCCGCAACCCGGCCAGGGCGGCGGCGTTCGGCGGCCAGTCGGGCGCGCCGTCGAAGCCGGTGTGCAGGCGGCCCGGCTCGGCCGTGAGGCCGAAGGCGTAGGCGTGGCCGAGCAGGTCGTTGCGGTACTCGGCGCCCATCCTGGCGATGTGCGTGGCGTCAGACCAGGGCAGGTCGCGGCCGATCCAGTGCGACAGGGCCTCGCGGTCGTACACGCGGGCGCCGGAGACGTTGCCCGCCAGCAGGTTCAGGACGTGCAGGTCCTCGCCGTGCTGGGCGGCCGCGGCGTCGGCGGGGGCGGCGATGAGGTCACCGGCCCAGTTGAGGTGGGTGTGCAGGTCGCCGCCGTACCATCCGCGGGCGGCGGCGTGGTAGATGCGGTGCGGCGTGAGCCGTACCTGGTGGTCGTGGCCGGGGCGGGGGGTGAGCTCCGTGCGGGCCTGGTCGTACTCCATGCCGCGGGTGGCGGTGATCGTCAGGGGTTCGGCGGGGACGTCGAGGGTGAGATCGTCACCGTGGAAGTAGGGACGGCCGTGGAAGTCATGGCGCTGCGGGGCGCCCGCGGGGAACCAGCCCTGGCCGCCGTCGCCGGTGACACTCCACCGGCAGGGGTACGGCGAGCGGAGCCTCACCCTGGCCACCTCGGCGACCCTGAACAGGGGTGTCGTGTCCACCGGGACGCCGTCGAGCGTGACCTCGGTGGTGGGGGTGATCTCGGTCAGCCAAGCACCTTGAGGTGATATTTCGCGACGTAAGCCGCCAATGCGGACGGTGGCCGACTCTTGGCGTCGTGAGTCCACCAGCAGCGGGACGCGGGCCTCGTCACCCGCGCGCAGGATCACGTGCGGGGTGCCGTCGAGCACCGGGGCCCCGGGGGTGAGGCGGAGGGCGGCGGCGTGGGCGGGGAGTTCGCCGTCCAGGGTGTCGCGCAGGATCTCGTCGTAGTCGGGCTCGGCCAGGCGGGCGCCGAGGCCCTCCAGCGGCTCACCGGGGTGGCGGGCGGCCAGGCGGCCGAAGGCCACCCGCCAGAAACGGCCCTGGAGCTCGGGCGGGAGCACCCGTCTGCGGGCGAAGAGCTTGACGTAGTGAATCTCCGGTTCGCCCCAGGTGATGCCGTGCTCGCCGAGCAGCCCGCCGTACTCTCGCAGGGCCCCCGCGACCGGTTCGGGCAGCATCGGGTCATCACACATGTGCGCTCTCCCCGTCGTCGACTGCGCGCCATCGTGGCACACGTCGCACCTCTGGGTAGCCGCCCGTGCGGAAACGAGTAGCGATATTTCACCCGGCGATGGATAGTTCACCCACCGGGGACGCCGATGCTCTCCCACGTCCTGGTCGTCAGCGTGCCCTTGCCCCGGTAGGCGCGGACAATGTCGACGTGCGCGCGCAGCCGTACGAACCGGTCGAGATCGGCGCCCGCCCGCCACACCGACACCGATCCGATACGGCGCCGCAGCGGGTCCGCCCACAGCCGCAACGCCACGGCGCCCTCCAGCTCCGGCCACAACCGGCTCAGCCGCCAGCCGGCCCGGCAGGCACGCGGCAGATCGACGGCGCGGTTGAGCTGGAAGGCGGTCTCACTGACCACCAGCGCGGTGTCGCCGGGCACATGGGGACCGGGCAGCCAGCGGGTGCTCAGCACGCGGCGGGCTCACGCATCAGGACGGCCGCCGCCTCGCGGATCTCCGGGGAGAACGGCATGGGCCGCAGGGTGGTGGAGTCGAGGTTGACGTTCACGCGATGGCCTTCGGCGTGGACCACCGTCCCGTCGGCCGACAGGACGCGGAAGCCGTACACGCCGGACGTCCGTCCCATGCGCTCCAGCCAGAACTCCACGAGCACGTCGCCCGGGCCCACCACCGGCGCATGGTAAACGATCTTGAACTCGCGCACGACCATGTAGTAGTCCTTGAACTTCGACAGCGCCGGGTCGAACCGCCAGCCCGCCTCGGTCCAGAAGGCGGACACGGCGCGCTCGACGAGCAGGGCGTAGCGGGAGTTGTGCAGCAGGCCCATGGCATCGAGGTCGTCGAAGTGCACCTGAACGGGCTTGAACTGGGTCACGGTCAATCCTCCGGAAGGAGCGAGGGGTCGGTGGCGAGTGCGCGCAACCGCTGCAGGACGGCGGCGCGGGAGTAGGAGTAGGCCTCGGCCGGATCGATCAGCCGGGCATGGGCGACGGTCGCCTCACCCAGGGCGTTGATCTCGAACGCGAGACGCCCGGGGTTGGTGGCGTCGCCGAGCTCGCCCAGGGTGATGGCTTCCTCGACCATGGCGCGTACGGCGTTGAGCCAGTCGGCCATCGCCTTGGCCACCCGGTCGCGTACCTTTCCCGGGCGGTCGTCGAACTCGGCCTGGGCGACGAAGAAGAAGCAGCCGCCCGGGAGGACGCCGTCTTCATAGAAGCGCAGGCGAGCCTCGTGCATCGTGAACAGGCGGCGTACACCGGCGGGGGCGCGCATGGCGGGCCGGACGATGTGGTCGACCCACTGGCGAGCGGCCCAGTCGACGGCGTCCAGCTGGAGTTGTTCCTTGTCGCGCCAGTGAGCGAAGAAGCCCGACTTGCTCATGCCGGACTCCTCGGCCAGCCGACCCAGGGTGAGGCCGCTGAGCCCGTCCACGGAGGCGAGGGCGACGGTGCGTTCGAGAATCGCCTCCCTGCTGCGCTGCCCACGCAACCTGCGTCCATCGGTCATGGGCCCCACTATATACGAACGACCGGTCGTTTTGTTTTCCGGGTTCCGGGCACACGCGACACGCGGCGCACCTGGCAGCACCCCAGAGCGGCAGACGTGTGACAGTGCCGGTGAAGCGCCTCGCGCGCGGCGGCACACCCGAAGCGGCACCCGTCGCAAACAAGCGGCCTGCGCGGAGCCTCGTCCCTGGGGCGGACAGCACACGCGCGGGCAGGGCGGCGCGCGTGAGGGTGCGTGGCTCGCGTGGGAGAGTGCGTGGCTCGTGTGTGGGTCGTGTGGGAGCGTGGGCGCTTTGGGGTGGGGCCCGGTGTGGCGGCTACGGCGGGGTAGTCAGTAGGCGTTTGCCAGCGGCGTTTGAAGGCGGCGTTTGCCAGCGGCGTCTGTCAGCGGCGTTTGAAGGCGGCCAGGAGGCGGTCGGCGGCCAGGGCGGGGGTGAGTTCGCCGGCCAGCACCTCGCGCTCGACCTCCTTGGTGAGCGCGGCCACCTCGGGGTCGCCGTGCAACTCGGCGAGCAGCCGGTCCTGGACCAGTGTCCATGTCCATCGCACCTGCTGGGCGCGTCGCCTGGCCGCCACGTCCACCCGTTCCCGGTGGGCGCCGATCTGCCGCCACAGTTCCTCCAGCCCGGCGCCGGTCAGCCCGCTGCAGGTGAGGACCGGAGGCGGCGGCCCCTCCGAGCGCAGCATGCGCAGCGCACCGGCCAGTTCCCTGGCCGCCTTGCGCGCCGCCAGCTCGTGTTCTCCGTCGGCCTTGTTCACGGCGATCACGTCGGCCAGCTCCAGCACCCCTTTCTTGATGCCCTGGAGCTGGTCCCCGGTACGCGCCAGGCTCAGCAGCAGGAAACTGTCCACCATGTCCGCGACGGCGGTCTCCGACTGGCCGACGCCGACGGTCTCGACGAGCACCACGTCGTACCCGGCGGCCTCCACCACGACCATGGCCTCCCGGGTCGCCTTGGTCACTCCCCCGAGTGTCCCCGAGGTGGGGGAAGGCCGGATGTAGGCATGCGGGTCAGCCGCCAGCCGCCCCATCCGCGTCTTGTCTCCCAGGATGCTGCCGCCCGTCCGGGTGGAGGAGGGATCGACGGCCAGCACCGCCACCCGATGCCCCAGCCCGGTGAGCAAAGTCCCGAACCCATCGATAAATGTAGATTTCCCAACCCCCGGCACCCCGGACACCCCGACCCGCCACGTCCGCCCGGCGAGGGGAGTGAGCGCGACCAGCACATCCTGCGCCAGGCGCGCATGGTCACTCTTCGTGGACTCCACCAGCGTGATCGCCCGCCCGATCCAGGTCCGGGACCCGGCCTTCACACCCTCGACATAGTCCTCGACCGACCGCATGCCCCCGATCGTACGTTTCCCCGCCCCCACCCACCCAGCCCCACACACCCCACCACCCCCACCCACCCGACCCGGGAGCCAGCCCCGCAGGCACACCGCCCCGCGGGTCACGTCACCCAGCGGGGGGCGCGGCGCAAGCTGCCCTGCGGACACGCCGCCCTCCGGGCACGCCCCGGGCGGGAGCGACCCGGCGGAGCCGACCAGTAGAACCGACCCGGCGGAGGGAGGCGACCCGGCGGAGACCCGTGGGGGTGATCCGGCGGAGGCGACCCGGTGGGGGTGATCCCGTGGGGGTGATCCCGTGGGGGTGATCCCGTGGGGGTGATCCCGTGGGGGTGATCCGGGTCAGGAGTGGGCTTGCGGTGTGGCTGGGGGTGACATTTCGGGGGTCAGGGGGCTACGCGGGCGAGGGGTCTGGTGGGGCGGTGCGGGGCGTTGGGGGGTTTGGGCTGGTGGTGGGGGGTGTTTACGTGTTTATCGGACTAAGTTCCGACAAATCGTGTCTCCACGCGCTAGGGTCTCTGGAGATCCATCTCAGCCGTCACAGGAGTCACTCCCCTCATGCCGCACGTCGAACCGTTGCGCGAGGGCGATCCGGCGGTGGTGGGACCCTACCGCCTGGTCGGGCGGCTCGGCGCCGGCAGTCAGGGCGTGGTCTATCTGGGCCAGGCCAGGAACGGCGTGCCGGTCGCGGTCAAGGTGCTGCGCGAAGGCCGGACAGGGGACGACCGCCTCGCCGAGCAGATCGCCGCCGCCCGCCGCGTGGAACCACTCGGCGTGGCACAGGTGCTGGACGCCGCGTTCGCCGGCCGGCCGTACATCGTGAGTGAGTACGTGGACGGGCCGCCTCTGCAGCGGGCGGGAAGGCACACGGGCGCCGAGCTGCAGCGGCTGGCCAACGCGACCGCCACCGCGCTGGCGGCGATCCACCAGGCGGGCGTGGTTCACCGGGACTTCAAGCCGGCCAACGTGCTGCTGGGTCCGGGCGGGCCGAGGGTGGTCGACTTCGGGCTGGCCGGCGATGACCACACGCCGAGCGCGGGCGGTGTGGTGGGGACGCCTGCCTACATGGCGCCGGAGCAGCTGGCGGGGCAGAGCGCCGGGGCCGCCGCCGATGTGTTCTCGTGGGCGGGGACGGTGGTGTTCGCCGCGACCGGCAGGCCGCCGTTCGGCGACGGCGCGCTGCCCGAGGTGATCAACCGGATCCTGCACGAGGAGCCCGAGCTGGGCGACCTGCCGCAGCCGCTACGCGCGATCGTGCAGGGCTGCCTGGCCAAGGATCCCGGGCTCCGCCCCGCCATGCGGCAGGTCGTCCTGCAGTTGCTGGGTGGTGAGCAGCCGCTCCCGGCCGCGAAGGCGGGCCGTTCGCCCGTCCGCCGAGGGGTACGGCGGGCGCTGATCGCCGGCGTGTCCGGGGTGATGGTGCTGGCCCTGTCCGGGGCGATCGTCTGGCTCACCTCCGACCCCCGCCGCGACGCCGGCCCCGTGGTCACGACGGTGACGCCCGCCTCGGCGTCCTCATCAAGCCCGAAGCCGACCAAGACCCGCGTCCGCCACCCGCGCGCGACGGGCACGCCCTCCCCCGGCTCCTCCACCACGCCCTCCCCCAGCGCCTCCTCCTCCACGCGGGACGCCGGCACGATCCGGGTCCTGTACGTACGCGCCCAAGGCGTCAGAACCGCCCAGACCCGCGACTGCCAGGTGGGCGACACCGTGATCAGCGGCCTCGTCGAGGGAACGCGCTGGCCGGTGCGCTTCCGCTACGCCTGGATCGTGGACGGGCAGGTGGCGAGGCGCGGCACGGCGTACATCACCGAGGCCCGCACCCGCGCCGTCGTCCCGCCGCCCGCCCTCACGATCCCCGGGCGGCACACCGTGACCCTTCGCGTCACCTCACCGGTGACGGCCCGCGAGTCGATCGCGGTCGAGGTGTGCCCGGTGGGGACGGAGTAGATGGGCACGCTCGCGCCCCTCCGTCCCGACGACCCCGCCGCCGTCGGTCCCTACCGACTGGCCGGCAGGCTCGGCGAGGGCGGCCAGGGCGTCGTGTACCTGGGTCAGGCCGGCAACGGCCCGCCGGTCGCGGTGAAGGTGCTGCGCGACGGGCTGGGCGGCGACGACCGCTTCGCCAAGGAGATCGCGGCCGCGCGGCGCGTGGAACCGTTCTGCATCGCCCAGGTCCTCGACGCCTCTCTCGGCGACGCTCCGGGGCCCGGCCGGCGGCACCGTCCGGGGCAAGGCGTTCCCGCCCGGGGGTACGGCAGGCCGTACATCGTGACCGAGTACGTGGAAGGGCCGTCGCTGCATGAGGCGGGGCGGCACGCCGGCGCGGACCTGCAGCGGCTCGCGGTCGCGACGGCCACCGCGCTGGCGGCGATCCACGAGGCCGGCGTGGTGCACCGCGACTTCAAGCCCGCCAACGTGCTGCTCGGGCCGGGCGGGCCGCGGGTCATCGACTTCGGCATCGCCCGCGCGACCGACGCGGCGGCCACCGCGACCAGCGGGATCGTGGGCACGCCCGCCTACATGGCGCCCGAGCAGCTGGCCGGGCACGACGTGGGGCCGGCGGCGGACGTGTTCGCGTGGGCGTCGGTGATCGTGTTCGCCGCGACGGGGACGCCGCCGTTCGGCAGCGACACGCTGCCCGCGATCATCAACCGCATCCTGCACAACGAGCCCCAGCTCGGCGACCTGCCCCGGCAGCTGCGCGGCGTCGTGTACGACTGCCTCGCCAAGGACCCCGCCGCGCGCCCGCCGATGCGCGCGGTCCTGTTACGCCTCCTCGGCGGCGACCAGCGCCCCGGCCCGGACGTCCAGATCCCGGCACGGGAACACGCACGCCCGGCAAGGGGACACGCGGGCTCGGCAAGGGGACACGCGGGCCCGGCGTGGGAGCGTGCCCACGGTGGGCCGGTCACCGATCCCGGCGCGCGTCGCGATCAGGCCACCGATCGGGTACGGCGCCGCAAACCGGTCAGGGCCGCGCTCGTGGTGCCGCTGGCCGTGGCCGGGTCCGTCGTGGTGGCCGGTGGGCTGGTGTCGGGGCTGACCTGGCTCGGCGGCGGCTCGGGACTGTGGGCGGCCGCCGCGCCGTACACCTCGGCAGCCACCGCGACACCCACGGCGACCGGCGGCAGGACTCCGCGCCCCGCCAAGACCACCCCCGGGAAGACCCCGAAGCAGACCCCCGAACCGAAGCCGTCGAACGAGCGCGTCACCCAGAGCCCCACCCCGACGCGGGACCGCGCCACGCCCGAACGCACGACCCCCACCCCCGTGCGCACCACGAAGAAGCCCGCGCCGGCCGCCGCCAGGGTCCGGGTCCTCGGCATCGACCTGCACGGCGGCCCCGGCCAGGACCACACGGCGAGCTGCCACATGCCGCCGGTCGGGTTCTCGGGCTCGCTGGAGTCGAGCAGGTCGGAGGTGTGGATCAGCTACGCGTGGGTGGTCGACGGGAAGGTCAAGCACCGCAACCGCACCTGGGTGCCGAAGGGTGAGTTCACCGCTCCGGCCCTGGCGCACCAGTACATGCTCGGCACCGGCGGGCACAACGTCACCCTCAAGGTCACCGCGCCGGGCAGCGCGGCCAGGTCGATGCCGTTCAGCGTCTGCTCGATGGAGGACTAGTGACACCGCCGGGCGTGGGGCCGTACCGCATCGTCAGGAAGCTCGGCGAGGGCGGTCAGGGCGTGGTGTATCTGGGCGTGGCGCCGGACGGCACCAGGGTCGCGGTCAAGGTGCTGCGCGAGGGCGGCTTCGAGCGGGAGATCGCGGCGGCGCGCCGGGTGGAGCCGTTCTGCATCGCCCAGGTGCTGGACGCTTCGGCGAGCGGCACGCCGTACATCGTGACCGAGTTCGTGGACGGGCCCTCGCTGGCGGAGGCCGGCCGCCACGCCGGCGCCGACCTCGACCGTCTCGCCGTGGCCACCGCCACCGCGCTCGCGGCCATCCACCGGGCGGGAGTGGTGCACCGCGACTTCAAGCCCGGCAACGTCCTGCTCGGCCGCGACGGACCCCGCGTCATCGACTTCGGCATCGCCCGCGCGGGCACCTCCCTGACCGTCACCAGCAGCGTCGTCGGCACCCCCGCCTACATGGCCCCCGAGCAACTGGCCGGCGCGGGCGTCGGGCCCGCCGCCGACGTGTTCGCGTGGGCGTCGGTGATCGTGTTCGCCGCGACGGGGACGCCGCCGTTCGGCAGCGACACGCTGCCCGCGATCATCAACCGCATCCTGCACAACGAGCCCCAGTTCGGCGACCTGCCCGAGCATCTGCGGGCGGTGGTCTACGCGTGCCTCGCCAAGGACCCGGCCGCCCGCCCGTCCATGGAGGAGGTCCTGCTCCGCCTGCTCGGCGGCCCATCCGGCAGAGGTACGGCAGGCAGCCCCGCGACCGCCCCCGGAAACACGAGCCCCAGGCGGCGGTTCCGCGTGCCGGTGCTGGCGGGGGCGGCGGTGGCCACCGCGCTGGCGCTGACCGCGGGAACCGCCGTCGTGTGGAAGGTCACCCTGGCCGGACAACTCACCACACTGGCCCTCCGGCCCGGCTCGGGAGAGGTGCCGAAGAGCGGCCAGGGCAGGTCCCGCACCGGCGGGCGCAGCTCCCACGACCGCCCGGCCACCGGCGGACCGAGCGGCAACCGCGGCGGCAAGACCCGCGAACCCGGTGACGGCCCGACCCGCGCGGGCACACCGGCCACCAGGACCGCCGGGCCGGCGCCCACCCGCACCCCGGTACGCCCCACCGCGACCCGCACCCCGGTACGCCCGACCCCCACCAGGGCCACCCCCACCCGAACCCCCACCAAGCGCCCCACACCCACCAAGGCCGCCCGGTTCTCCGTGGCCTACGTACGCTCCCAAGGCGCGTCCAAGATCAAGGACGAGGGCACCTGCTACGTGGGCTCCATGAACTTCGGCGCCGGGATCGACGCCACCGTCCCCGGCGCCCGGTACTCCTTCCAGTGGATCGTGGACGGCGAGGTCATCGAGACCGGCTCCGGCAAGCTCCCGGACGGCAGCCGCAGCGACTACGTCTTCTCCAAACGCCAGCTCTCCCTGTCCGACGGCCCCCACACCGCCGCGTACAGGGTCGTCGGCGGCGGCTCCGCGTCCGTGTCGTTCAAGATGTGCGCGACGTCCTAGATGCGCCCGCTCCGTCCCGACGACCCGCAGACCATCGGCGCCTACCGGCTGACCGGCCGCCTCGGCGAGGGCGGCCAGGGCGTGGTCTACCTCGGGCAGGCGCCGGACGGCACCAGGGTCGCGGTCAAGGTGCTGCGCGAGGGCGGGGACGGCCTGGCCAGGGAGGTGGCGGCGCTGCGGCGGGTGGAGCCGTTCTGCGTGGCGCAGGTGCTGGACGCCTCGACCGGCGGCCGGCCGTACATCGTGACCGAGTACGTGGAGGGGCCGTCCCTGGCGGAGGCCGGGCGGCACGGCGGGGCGGGGCTGCAGCGTCTGGCCGTGGCCACCGCCACCGCGCTCGCGGCCATCCACCGGGCGGGAGTGGTGCACCGCGACTTCAAGCCCGGCAACGTCCTGCTCGGCCGCGACGGACCCCGCGTCATCGACTTCGGCATCGCCCGTTCCGGCGCCTCCCTGACGCTGACCAGCAGCATCGTCGGCACCCCCGCCTACATGGCCCCCGAGCAACTGGCCGGCGCGGGCGTCGGCCCCGCGACCGACGTGTTCGCGTGGGCCGGCGTCATGGTGTACGCCGCCACGGGCCGCCCGCCGTTCGGCAACGACTCGCTGCCCGCGGTCATCACCAGGATCCAGAACGCCGACCCGGACCTCGGCGACCTCACCGGCCCCCTGCGCCCGATCGTCACCCGCTGCCTGGCCAAGAACCCCGCCGCCCGCCCGGCGATGCAGGAGGTCCTGCTCCAGCTCATCGGCGCGTCCCCCGAAGCGGAGGTTCACCCCTTCCCGGGAGCGGACACCCGGGCGCCTCGCCCGTCCGGCGGGGATGGCCGGAGGCGGGCGCTGCTGGTGGCCGGGGCGGCGGCGGGCGCGGTGGTGGTGACCTCCGGGCTGGTCACGGCGCTGGTCACCGGCATCTCCTGGCCGGTCGCCCAGACGCCGCTCGGGCTGCCGTCCGGGGGTACGCCTCCGCCGAGCAGCGCGGGCCCGGCCAAGCCGACGGCGAGGAAGTCAGGCAAGCCGTCCCGGACGCCGAAGCCGACGGCGCGCCGTACCCGGGAAAACCCGGACACCAAGCCCACGGCGGACGACCCACCCACCACAGACAAACCCACACAGAAGCCCACGCAGAAGCCCACGCAGAAGCCCTCCACGTCCCAGCCGGCCGCGCCCAGCGGGCGGGTGGGGTCGGTGAGCCTGCGGTCGGAGGGGTTGCGGACCGGCGACTGTTACCGGCAGTCGAACATCGCCGCCACCGTGAGCGCCGGGACCAAGACGCCGTTCACCTACCGGTGGATCCTGGACGGCCGCGACATGGGCAAGGCCGCGGCGACGGCGCCGACGAAGCTGGTGCTGGGGTACGCGCACATCCGGTCGGACGGGGCGCACACGGTGCAGTTCCGGGTGCTGTCCCCCAACGCCATGACGCGGACGTTCACCTTCAGCACCTGCGACGGCGCCCCCTGGCCCGAGGAGTAGTGGTCGGGCGGTAAGCGCGGCGAGTGGCCCTGCCCCACCTGCGGATTCATCCGTAGATTGGGGTGCATGCTCACTGTGGAGAAGTTGCTGCCATCGGATCGCGACGCCTGGGAGGAACTGTTCCGCGGCTACATCGCCTTCTACCGGCGCAGCGAGCCGCAGAGCATGTACGACAGGGCATGGCAGGAGTTCCGGTCCGGCACCCGGCTGCACGCGCTCGGCGCCCGGCTCGGCGGACGGCTGGTGGGCATCACCCACTTCCTCGTCCACGGCAGCACCTCGGCTCCCGACACCGACCTCTGCTACCTGCAGGACCTCTTCACGGCCCCGGACGTACGCGGCAAGGGCGTGGGCCGGGCCCTCATCGCCGCGGTCACCGACTGGGCCGGGGCCAACGGCTGCGCCCGCGTCTACTGGCACACCCAGGAGGGCAACACCACGGCCCGCCGCCTGTACGACAAGGTGGCCACCAACCCGGGTTTCGTGAAGTACCAGATCGACCTTCCCGGAGGCACCCGCCCTCCGGGAAGGTGAGACGGAGGAGCTGTCGCTATCGGGAGCCTCTGCCCCAGCCGACACCGTACGCCGCCGGAGCCTCGGACTGATCGTGCAACGGCATGGACACCACACGTCCTTCCAGTCAGAGCTGTCAGACTGGATTCAACTGCGCCTCACATGCGTGATACTTGCGCCTCACTTGTCCAGCGGCTCGCCCGTCAGTGGCCCAGCCGCGCGGTGAGGTCCTTCAGCAGGCCGAGGGCGGCGTCGGCGATGACCGTGCCCGGCGGGAAGATCGCACTGGCGCCCGCCGCCCGCAGTTCGGCGAAGTCGCCGGGCGGGATCACCCCGCCCACCACGATCATGGTGTCCTCCGCGTCGAGGGCGGCGAGGGCCTCGCGCAGCGCGGGCACCAGCGTCAGGTGCCCGGCGGCCAGCGAGGACACGCCGACGATGTGCACGTCGGCCTCGACGGCCTGGCGCGCCACTTCCTCCGGCGTCTGGAACAACGGGCCGACGTCCACGTCGAAGCCCAGGTCGGCGAAGGCGGTCGCGATCACCTTCTGGCCCCGGTCGTGACCGTCCTGGCCCATCTTGGCGACCAGGATGCGCGGCCGGCGGCCCTCGGCGCGCTCGAAGTCGGCGCACGCCTCGCGTACGCGCTCGATGTTGGCGGCCGGGCCGGCCTCGTCTCGGTACACGCCGGAGATGGTACGCACCTGGCCGGCGTGCCTGCCGTACACCTTCTCCAGCGCGTCGGAGATCTCGCCGACGGTGGCCTTGGCACGGGCGGCGTCGACGCAGAGCTTCAGGAGGTTCTCGCCGAGGCCGGGGCCGCGGGTGCCGTTCTGGGCGGCGTCCGCGGCCTTGGTGAGGGTTTCGAGCGCCTGCCGTACCTCGTCGCCGGAACGTTCGGCGCGCAGGCGGCGCAGCTTGTCGATCTGCTGGGCGCGCACGGCGCTGTTGTCGACCTTGAGCACGTCGATGGGTTCGTCGGCGGCGGGCCGGTACTTGTTGACGCCGATCACCGGCTGGCGGCCGGAGTCGATGCGGGCCTGGGCACGGGCGGCGGCCTCCTCGATGCGCAGCTTGGGCAGCCCGGCGTCGATGGCCTTGGCCATGCCCCCGGCCTCCTCGACTTCGCTGATGTGGGCCCACGCGCGCTCGGCGAGGTCGTGGGTGAGGCGCTCGACGTAGTAGGAGCCGCCCCAGGGGTCGATCACGCGGGTGGTGCCGGACTCCTGCTGGAGCAGGAGCTGGGTGTTGCGGGCGATGCGCGCGGAGAAGTCGCCGGGCAGGGCGAGCGCCTCGTCGAGGGCGTTGGTGTGCAGCGACTGCGTGTGGCCCTGGGTGGCGGCCATGGCCTCCACACAGGTGCGCACGACGTTGTTGTAGACGTCCTGGGCGGTCAGCGACCAGCCGGACGTCTGCGAGTGGGTCCGCAAGGACAGAGATTTCGGATTCTTCGCATTAAATCCGGAAACGAGGCGCGACCACAGCAGCCGCGCGGCCCGCAACTTGGCGACCTCCATGAAGAAGTTCATGCCGATGCACCAGAAGAACGACAGCCGGGGCGCGAACACGTCGATGTCCAGCCCCGCGCCCACCCCCGCCCGCAGGTATTCGACCCCGTCGGCCAGCGTGTAGGCCAGCTCCAGGTCACAGGTGGCCCCGGCCTCCTGGATGTGATACCCCGAAATACTGATGGAGTTGAATTTCGGCATCTTTTCACTGGTATAAGCGAAAATATCCGAAATAATCCGCATGGAGGGTGCCGGGGGATAAATGTAGGTGTTGCGGACCATGAACTCTTTGAGAATGTCGTTCTGGATGGTCCCGGCAAGCTGCCCGGGCTCCACACCCTGCTCCTCGGCCGCCACGATGTAGAGCGCCAGGATCGGCAGCACCGCGCCGTTCATCGTCATCGACACCGACATGCGATCCAGCGGGATGCCGTCGAACAACTGCCGCATGTCATAGATCGAGTCGATCGCCACCCCGGCCATCCCGACGTCACCGGCCACCCGCGGATGATCGGAGTCGTACCCCCGGTGCGTGGCCAGGTCGAAGGCCACCGACAGCCCCTTCTGCCCGGCCGCCAGGTTGCGCCGGTAGAAGGCGTTGGAGTCCTCGGCCGTCGAGAAGCCCGCGTACTGCCGGACCGTCCACGGCTGGTTGACGTACATCGTGGGATAGGGCCCTCTGAGGTACGGCGCCGCCCCCGGATAGGTCTGGAGGAAGTCCAGCCCGTCGAGGTCGGCGGCCGTGTAGAGCGGCTTGACCCCGATGCCCTCTGGCGTCTCCCACACCTCCCCCGCCACCTCGGCGGGGTGGTCCTGCCCGCCGCCCGCGAGCGGGACGGAGGTGAAGTCGGGGATGCTCATCGTGCCACCTCCAGGTCGTCGAAGGTCGTCCTGAGCACCGCCAGCGCGTCGCACCCGGCGAAGACGCGGCCGTCCACGTGCTCGTACTCCCCCTTCCCCGCCAGCCAGACGCGTCGCGCACCGGCCCGTTTCAGCGCCGCTGCGACCGCCTCGGCATGCTCGGGGTACAGCTTGTCGCTGGAGCACAGGCACGCCACCCGCGCGCCGCTGACGGCGAAGGCGGTGGCGATCCGCTCGGCGTCCACTCCGGGCCCGGCGCTCTCGGTGGCCAGCCCGCCCGCCTGGAACAGGTTCGCGGCGAACGTGGCCCGCGCGGTGTGCGCCGCGACCGGGCCGATCGTGGCCAGGAACACCGTGGGCCGCTCCGGCTGCGCGTCGGCCAGGTCTCTCAGTTCCTCGAACGGCTCGGAGTAGCGCCCGCTCCTGCTCGGCGCGCCACCCGGCAGGGGCTTCTCCCCCAGGTCCGGGAACTCGCTCACGCCGGTGATCGGCAGGCGCCGGTGCGCGATGTCGGCCTCGCGCCGGGCCCGTACCCGCGCGATGCGCCCGTCCACCAGCTCCGCGGCCCCGCCCGGCAGCCCTCCGGCCGCCTCGATCTCCTGGAACCACGTCCAGGCCGCCTCGGCCAGCTCCGCCGTACGCCGTTCCACGTACCAGGAGCCACCCGCCGGATCGGCCACCCGGGCGGCGCCGGACTCCTCCATCAGCAGCGCGTGGGTGTTGCGGGCGATACGCCGCCCGAACGCGTCCGGCTCCCTCACCGCGGCGTCGAACGGCCGCACGGTCACCGCGTCCGCCCCGCCCACCCCGGCGCCGAAGCAGGCCAGCGTGGTGCGCAGCATGTTCACCCACGGGTCGCGCGCGGTCATCATGGCCGCGCTGGTCACCGCGTGCTGCGACTGCCGCGCGGGCCCGCCGCACACCTCGGCCACCCGCGCCCACACCACCCGCGCCGCCCGCAGCTTGGCGATCGTGGCGAACTGGTCGGCGCTCGCGGCGTACCGGAACTCCAGCTGCCCGAACGCCTCCTCCACGCTCAGCCCGGCGCCGGTGAGCGTCCTGAGGTGCGCGACCCCGAGCGCCAGCGAGCAGCCGAGCTCCTGCGCGTCGCTGCCCCCCATGTCGTGGTACGGCGTGGCGTCCACGACCACCGCCCGCAGCTCCGGGTACCCCTGCGCACACCGCCTGGCCAGGGCGGCCACCACCCGCGGCTCCACCGAGGCGAGCGAGGCCCCCAGATTCCCGCGTACCGGCCCCTGACGTCCGGCGGCCAGCCCCAGCAGGACCTCGGCGGCCTGCTCGGCCAGCGGCCCCGCGTCGAGCACGACGGGCGCGAGGTCCAGGTAGACGTCCTTGAGCACCCGCGGCAGGGCGGCGGCCGGGATCGCGTCCGGGCCGACGGCCAGCCACAGCGAGGTGACGCCGTTCTCCAGGTCGGCGAGCACCGCCTCGGGGTCGGCCACGGAGTGCCGCTGGCGCACGTCCCAGCCACGCGCGCCGAGCGGCGGCCGGGGCGTGCCGGGCAGGTCGGCGGCGTCGTAGAGCGGCTGGAGCGTGAGCCCGTCGTAGGTCCGGCTGGTCAGCGCCTCGAAGTCGAGGCCGGACTTGCCCAGCACGGCGAGCGCCATCGCGTGCCAGTCGTCACGGGTGGCGGGGGGATACCCGGCTGCCAGTTCCATGTCTCGGATAGTAAGCGGAACCGATCCAGAACAATGCTCCGGGGTCGCCTAGGGAAGCGGCGCCTCCCACGCCAGCCGCCACGTGAGCTGCCCCACGATCCCGTCGTCGGCGATGCCCTGGTTGCGCTGGAATCTGCGGCACACGTCACGCGAGGCGGGTCCGTACGCGCCGTCGGCGTCGATCTCCCAGCCGCGCTTCTTCATCTGCGTCTGCCAGGTCCGCACGTCCTGTCCGGACATGACCGGCGGGTACTTCAGCAGCCGCCCGGGAAAGGGCGGCGCGGACGGCGGATCGGGGTCCGGCGGGGTCCCGCCGGGACGCGGCGCGCCCTTGCGCACCCACGCGTAGAGCGCCTCGCCCGGGCAGTCGGTGGCGAAGCCGTCGCGGTGCCCCTTGATCTCCCGCCCGGCGGCGCCCTTGGCCCGCAGGTGCTCGACGGCGTCGATGATGCCGTGCAGCATCGTGTCGGGCGGCTGCACCAGCCCGGCGTTGCCGACGAGCCCTAGCACTGCGTAGTGACCGGCGTTGAGCCCGGCCCCGTTGGCGGCGGGCAGGTGGTGCGGCCCCCGCCCCTCGAACACCTTCCGATGCGGACAAACCGCATACGTGTAGCCAATGTCGATCCAGCCGTTGCCGTCCATGTGGTGGTTCTGGATGGATTGGACAAGAGCGACGCATTTCGCGTGGTCACGCGTGAGGCCGGGGTCGACACGGCCTCCTGTGTAGTGGACCTTCACGCCGCGTGTGGCGTCGAGCTGCGTGTAGTCGCCACGCGGCGGCCGAGCATTCCATGCGCGTCGAAGAATGAGGTCGATGGCCACGGTCTGCTCCCGGGGGATCACGTTGAGGTGACAACTGAGCGTAACGCGGGAGGTGCGGGCCGGTCCGGGAGTTGCCCTTATTCGTCTGGGCCGTCTGGATCGCCTGGAGCCTTCTAGGGCCGGATCACCCGCCTCTCCGTGACGATCGCCGTGACGAGGTCGTGGGGTGTCACGTCGAACGCCGGGTTCACCGCCTCCGTGCCCTTGGGCGCCAGCCGTACACCTCGGATGGCCGTGACCTCCTCCGAGCCTCTGTCCTCGATGGCGATCTGCCCGCCGGACGGGGTGCCCTCGTCGATCGTGGACTCGGGGGCGACGACGATGAAGGGGACGCCGGCCCGCTCGGCGCCGAGCGCCAGCGCGTACGAGCCGATCTTGTTGGCGACGTCGCCGTTGGCGGCGATGCGGTCGGCGCCGATGAGCACCGCGTCGATGCCACCCCTGGCCAGCAGGTACGGCCCGGCCGAGTCGGTCACCAGCCGGTGTGGCGCGCCCATGCGGGCCAGCTCCCAGGTGGTGAGGCGGGCGCCCTGCAGCAGGGGCCGGGTCTCCAGCGCCAGGACCTCGCCGAGCCGGCCCCGCTCGTGCAGGGTCTGGACGACGCCCAGCGCCGTGCCCCGTTCCACGGCGGCCAGGCCGCCGGTGTTGCAGACGGTCATGACCCGCAGCCGGTCGCCTTCGAGCAGGTCGGCGCCGCGCGCGCCCATGGCGTGGCAGGCGGCGATGTCTTCGTCCCTGATGCGCAGGGCGGCCTTCAGCGCCTTCTCCGGCGGGAGCGCGGCGACCTGGTCGACGGCCCAGGCCAGGTTGACGGCGGTCGGCCGGGCGGCGCGCAGCCGGGCGATCTGGGCGGCGTCGCCCGCCGCCAGGACGACGCCGAGGGCGCCGGCCACGCCGAGCGCGGGCGCGCCGCGCACCGACAGCCGCCGGATGGCCCCGATCAGGGTGTCGACGTCGGTGATGCGCAGGGTGACGAGCTCGTCGGGCAGCTTCGTCTGGTCGACGAGCTCGATGGCGCCGTCCACCCAGTCAATGGTCCTCACAGGGTCATTGTGGGGCCTCAGCGCTCCGACAGGACGATGACCGAGTCATGCGGGCCGAACGACACACGCCGGGACCGGTCCGGGTTGAGGACGATCCCGTAGTGCGGGGGTTTGTTGCGCGCGTACGCCGTCCGGTAGCCGATGGCCGTCTCCCCACGCCGGCGGGCCGCCTCGACCACGGTGGAGAAGCCGACCTCGACCCCGGTCCTGACGTAGGCGGAGGCGGGGCGCGGGTAGATCTCCGAGCCGTGGGAGTCGAAGAGGTAGCCGAAGACGTCGGCCAGGTGCTGGTTCTCGGCGAGCTGGGCCAGCAGCAGCCCGATGACGGTGTCGCTGATGACGATGTCGTCGGCCTCGGTGACCTCGGCCAGCGAGCGGTTGCTCTCGTCGTGCATCTCGCTGACGATCGAGTAGTGCTCGCCCAGCTTGGTCTGCATGTCGCGCAGCTGCAGCAGCGTCATGAGCGTGCGGGTGTCGGCGTGGTCCGGTTTGAAGCGGTCGTCGGACAGCACGATGACGTGCTGGAACAGGCCGAGGCCGAGCGCTTCGAGGGCGAAGCGGTCGGTGGTGTCGCAGTCCTTGAGGTTCACGGTGAGGTTGCGCAGGCCGGTGAGGTTGGCCCCGGCCTTCGGGTGGTCGGCGGCGACCTCCAGCACGGAGCCGGGGGCGACGTAGCCGTCGAGGTAGCGCACGATCTGCTCGGCGCGGCCGTTCCAGTTGAGCAGCAGGGTGCGCTCGGCCGCGTGCTTGGCACGTTCCGAGACGGCCACGGCGGACTCGTCGATCTTCGGGGCTCCGGCGGCGGGCCAGATCGAGGAGTCGTCGTGGGCGATGACGATGACCTCGTCCTTGGGGCCGATCTCGGTGTCCATGGGCGGGTTCAGCGCGACGCCGGCGCTCGTGCGCAGGCCGATGACGGTGGCGGAGTGGTAGCCGTGCAGCGCCTCGCCGTACGTCTTGCCCGCCAGCAGCTCGGCGGGGCGCAGGTAGATCTCGCCGCCGTCGAAGTTGAGCAGGTCCATGCAGACGACCGACATGCCCGACTGGCGCGAGGACTGGACGATGAGCCGGGAGGCGGTGTCATCGGAGTCGACCAGGTGCACGAGGGGGCCGCCGGCCAGGCGGGCGGCGGCCATGTTGCGGCCGGAGGTGAGCGCGGCCACGACCGGCGGGTGGATGCCGGAGCGCTTGGCGAGCGCTAGGAGGATCTTGATGACGTGCGCGTCGGGGTCCTCGCCCTCCGGGGAGAGCACGACGACCGAGCGGGCGGCGGCCAGGTTCATGAGGCTGAGGTCGCGGGGCTCGGTGGGGCGTCCCGTGCGGCAGACGATGCGGGTCCTGCCGAGGTCGCCGGCGCGTTCGCGGATCTCCTCCTCCATGGCGAGCTTGTCGCCTTCGGCGAGGACCGCGATGACCGAGCCGCGCTGGCTGGCGTGCGCCTTGGCCAGTTCGCCGACGATCGTGAACACCTGGTCCGACCAGCCCAGCACCACGGTGTGCCCGGACTCGGCGATGCGGGAGCGGCCCCGGCGCAGCCGGTCGACGCGCTGCTTGAGCCCGTTGGACAGCAGGCCGACGAGCATGCTGACGATGAAGATGCCGCCGAGCGAGCCGGCGAACATCACCGTCATGTACCAGATGCTGCCCTTGTCGCTGGCGACCTTGCTGGGGGTCAGGGCGTGCATGAGCGAGATCCAGAGCACGTGGCCCGGTCCGCCGACGCCTTCCGGCTCCTCGGGCGCCAGCCAGAGCGTGAGCCCGGTGACCACGAGAATGAGCGCGACCGAGACGAGGGCGAGCCAGCCGATCAGCGACGGGGTGCCCTTGGACATGGTGTTGTCGAACCAGTACCGAGCACGCTCGCGGAACGTCACCCTGGACACCCCGATACCTCCACATAGGGGGAAATTTGACCAACGACACAAGGTACCGGGCGATCTGCCGAAACGCATGCCGACCGGTAACGTATCGGCCATGGTGACCCCCCTGACACCAGGCGATCCGGAGACTTTGGGCGATTACGTCCTCGACGCCCGACTCGGCGAGGGCGGCCAGGGGATCGTGTACCTCGCCCGCACCCGCTCCGGCGGGCAGGTCGCCGTGAAACTCCTCAGCACCGGGGACCCGGTCACCCGCGCCCGCCTGGCCCGCGAACTCCAGGCGATGGAGGGCATCGCCTCCTTCTGCACCGCCCGGGTGCTCGACGTGTCGGTGTCGGGCTCGCGGCCGTACGTGGTGAGCGAGTTCGTGGACGGGCCCTCCCTCGCCGACCGCGTGCGCTCGCTCGGCCCGCTGCGCGACGGCGACCTCGAGCGCCTGGTCGTCGGTACGGCCACCGCCCTGACCGCCATCCACTCGGCCGGCATCGTGCACCGCGACTTCAAGCCCGCCAACGTGCTGCTGGGGCCGGACGGGCCGCGGGTGGTCGACTTCGGCATCGCCCGCGCCGAAGGGGCGGCCACGATGACCTCCGGCCTGATCGGGACCCCCGCGTACCTGTCGCCCGAGCAGATCAACGGCACGCCCGCCTCGCCCGCCTCCGACGTCTTCGCCTGGGGGGCGACGATGGTGTTCGCGGCGACCGGGATCAGCCCGTTCGGCGCGGAGACGGTGCCCGCGGCGATGCAGCGCGTCCTGTTCGCCGAACCCGACCTGTCCCTTCTTCCCGAACGGCTGCGCGGCCCGATCGCCGCCGCCCTGTCCAAGGACCCGGCGGGCCGTCCGGGGGCCAGGGACCTGATGGTCGCCCTGGTGGACCCGAAGGCCGCCCCGGCCTTCCCCCTCCCCCACGGACCCGCTCCTGGCGCACCGGGGTTCGGCATGCCCGCAGGGGGTCCGGGTTTCGGGGGCCGGGGGTCCGGTGGTTCCGGCGTGCCGTACACCGGTCCGGTTTCCGGCGTGCCGTACACCGGACCGGTTTCCGGCGTGCCGTACACCGGACCTGTTTCCGGCGTGCCGTACACCGGACCTGTTTCCGGAACGCAGGGCGCGGCCCACCTGACGGGCCCGCAGTCACCGGCGCTGACCACGCAGAGCTCGCCACGCGACCGCAGGCGCGGAGTGCTCCTGGGCGGGATCGCCGCCGTGGCCGCCCTGGCCGCGGGCGGGACCGCCGTCTTCCTGCTGAACCAGGGCCCGGACAGCCGGTGGTCGGCACGTTCCACCACGCCCCCGCCGTCGTCCACGGCCGAGGTCTCGTCGCCGGCCACCACGCGGCCGTCGGAGCAGGAGCCCACGAGCGATCCGCCCACCCCGGTCAAGTCCGGAAATGTCAAGATTCCGAAGGACTTCGCGGGCTCCTGGGCCGGTCACACCGAGTCGACCAACTTCCTGGACACCGACGGCTCCATCAACTCGGTCACGCTCAAGGCCGGCGCGACCACGGCGGCCTGGACCGAGAAGGACTCGCAGTCCGAGTGTGCCGCGACCATCCCGCTGACCAAGATCGAGGGCAGGACGCTGATCTTCAGCTTGGGCGCCTCCTCTGGCGGGTGCATCCCGGGCACGATCTGGCTCACGCTCAACGGCGAGGTCCTGGCCTACAAGTGGCGGGACGTGCCGGGCAACGACATGGTCACCCAGACCGGCGACCTGCGGCGGCGCTGATCACACCAGCTGATCACACCGGCTGATCACACCGGCCGATCACACCAGGCGCCCCTCGCGGGCGACGACCCGGCCGGACTTGACGACCAGGGACCTGGCCGGGCGTACGCACACCGCCTCGGCCGGGGTGCGGGCGTTCACCGCCACGAAGTCGCCCGGGTCCCCCACCGCGAACCCGGCGCGCCGGCCCGTGACGCGGGCGCCGCCCAGGGTCGCGGCCTCCAGGGCGATCTCGATCTCCTCGTCGCGGACGAACCGGCTGCGCTGGGCCAGGAACAGTGCCCGCTCCAGCATGTCCCCGTTGCCGTAGGGGCTCCACAGGTCGCGTACCCCGTCATTGCCCGCGCCGACCGCGACCCCCGCCGCGCGCAGGGCCGTGAGGGGCAGCGGCGGGGCGCTCGCGGGCGCGACGGTGGCGAGCGAGACGCCCGCCTCGGCCAGCCGGGCGATCACGCGGGCCTGGACGTCGGCGGGCATCTCGCCCAGCGCGTAGCCGTGGGAGATGGTGACCTTGCCGCGCATGCCGAGCGCCAGGGTGCGCTCGATGATCAGGTCGTACTGCCACACGCCCAGCGGGCCGCCGTCGTGCAGGTGGATGTCGACGCCGGCGCCGTGCTTCTCGGCCAGGCCGAAGACCACGTCGAGGTGCTCGACGGGGGCGTTCTCCAGCCCCGCGGGGTCGATGCCGCCGACGAGCCCGACGCCGGCGGCGAGTGCCTCGTCCATGAGGTCGGCGGTGCCGGGGGCGGTGAGCAGGCCGGCCTGCGGGAACGCGACCAGGTCCACGGTGATGCGGCCGTCGAGACGGGCCACGGCCTCGCGTACCGCCTCGACCGCGGCCAGGCCCATGGCGGTGTCGACGTCCACGTGCGAACGGGCGTGGGTGGTGCCGGAGACGACCATCTGCTGCAGGAGCGCGGTGATGTAGTCGGCGCTGGGCAGGCCGAGCGCGGGGCGGGCCTCGACGCCGTTGCGGATCTTGCCCATGAGGCCGGGCCCGGCGTCGTGCGGAACCCAGGGGCCACCCCACATGGTCTTGTCGACGTGCGCGTGCGCGTCCACGAACCCGGGCAGCAGCAGCCGGCCGCCGAGCCCCTCCACGGGCACGCCGCCGGCGGCCAGGTCCGTGCCGACGGCGGCGACGGCGCCGTCGCGGATGAGCAGGTCGGTGAGCGCGTCGGAGCCCCAGATCCGGGCATCGCGCAGGAGCAGGTCGGTCATCCCCCGAAGATAGTGGTATACCGCTATTTCCCGCAAAATCCTTCGACACCGGATGGCGCTGACCTGGATCATTGAGCTCATGTCATCCGGCCTGCCCATGAACCTGTGGCTCGACGACGCCGATTCGGCCATCGACGTCATCGACGCTCTCGCCCTGTCCCCGTTCGCCACCGGCACCCAGCCGTGGTCACGGCAGGCAGAGCTGGAGCGCGTACGCCCCGACGCCGCCCTGCAGCCCTCCACCGGCAAGGTGGTACGCACCGCGAAGGTCGAGGAGGGCACCGAGTCGCGCCTGGTCACCGGTGAAGGCTGGACGCTGCGCGTCGTACGCCATCGCAACCGCACCGCCACCGTCTCCGTCACCGCCGTCAGCGAGGACCTGGCCCGCTCGGTGCTGCGGGAGTGCACCGACGGCGCGGAGGAGCCCGAGCCGACCGACGACCACAGCCGCATGGGCTTCTGGTGGCGCGGCCCGCACGGCGGCCACCGCTCCGAGAAGCCGATCACCACGCAGGCCTGGTCGGAGATCTCCGGCAACTACTCCGGCACCGCCCGTACCTCCATAGACGCCCTGATGGCCGTCACCCCCGCGGAGGTGACGGGCCGCCTGGTCCTGCTCCACGGCCCGCCCGGCACCGGCAAGACGACGCTCCTGCGCACGCTCGCCGGCCAGTGGCGCGAATGGTGCCAGGTCGACTGCGTCCTGGACCCGGAGCACCTGTTCGCCGAGCCCGGCTACCTCATGGAGGTCGCCGTCGGCTACGACCAGGAAGACGACGAGGGCAGCTCCCGCTGGCGCCTGCTGGTGCTGGAGGACTGCGACGAGCTCATCCGCTCCGGCGCGAAGGAGATGACGGGCCAGGGCCTGTCGCGCCTGCTCAACCTGACCGACGGCCTGCTGGGACAGGGCCGCGACGTGCTGGTCGCGATCACCACGAACGAGGACCTCGCGCGTCTGCATCCCGCGGTGGTACGGCCCGGCCGCTGCCTGGCCCAGATCGAGGTCGGCGCCTTGTCACACGCGGAAGCGACCTCATGGCTGGGCACCCAGGACGGCATCGGCCCGGAGGGCGCCACCCTGGCCGAACTGTACGCCAAGCGCAACGGCACCGCCCTGGCCCCGGCCGCCACCGCCGAACCCACCGGCCTGTACCTCTGAAAGGCCTCGCGCCTGGGCGCGTGTGGATTCCCTCCGTCTCCCCCGCTGCTGCCTACGACTCCTCGTCGCGTACTGACCTCTTCCAGACTTTCATCAGCCCACATAGCCGATGGCCTGAAATCTGCCAGGTTCCTCAGAGCTGTCGCCCCTAGACGTCCGGGCCCCTCCGGCTAAAGCGCCAACGGTCCATGGGGCTTCCCTCAGCAATATGCCTTCCAAGTTTCTACGAGGGTTGGCGATTCCACGTAAATCCAGTTACATTCGAACTGAGCGGCGCAATCGCGATATCTTCCTGCGGAGCTGATTACGCGTGACAGCAGGCGCAAGGATCGGGCCACAACAATATGAGGCAGAATGGCCGGCCACAATGGACGTTGAGGCCTTGCGGGATACCGGATGGGCTCCGACGCCGTTCCGCGAGTTCATCCTCAAGGTTCACGGACGATGCAATCTCGCCTGCGACTACTGCTATGTGTACGAGATGGCCGATCAGAGCTGGCTCGATCGCCCCATCCGCATGTCTCCAACCGTGGCGGAGCGGACGGCCGCCCGGATCGCAGAGCACCTTCAGCGTCACGCTCACACGTCCGCCGACGTGGTACTGCATGGCGGCGAGCCATTACTCGCCGGTACCGATGCCATCGAACATCTCGTCACCGCCATCCGCCTGCAGGCCGGACCCGGCACTCACATAAGGATGTTCACGCAGACCAATGCGACCTTATTGAACGACGGGTTCTTCACCCTGTTCGAGCAGCTGGACGTCAAGGTCGGCGTCAGTCTTGACGGCACCGCGAGCGCACATGATCGGCACCGCCGAAACCATGGCGGCCGCGGCAGCCATGCCGCTGCCACGCAAGCGCTCAAGCACCTCATGGGGCCCCTCAGGCACCTCTACAGAGGCCTGCTCTGCACCATCGATCTACGCAACGATCCGCTCGAAACCTATGAAGCCCTCCTGGCCTTCCACCCCCCATCCCTGAACTTCCTTCTGCCGCACGGAAACTGGTCGTCTCCTCCACCTGGCCGCGATCCGGACTCGACCGATGTTCCCTACGGCCGGTGGCTCACCGCCGTGTTCGACCGCTGGTACCACGCGCCACAACGAGAAACACAGATCCGCCTTTTCGAGGAGATCATGCATGTGCTGCTCGGTGGCGTGACCAATAGCGAGGCAATAGGACTGAGTCCGGTGACAATCGCCGTGGTCGAGACCGACGGTTCCATTGAGCAGTCAGACATCCTCAAATCAGCCTATCCAGGCGCAGGCGCTACCGGTCTGAACGTGACACATCATTCCTTCGACGACGCGCTGGCCCTTCCCATAGTGATCGCTCGCCAGATCGGCGGAGCCGCCTTAGCGGCGACGTGCCGTTCCTGCCGAATCCGCCGCACCTGCGGCGGCGGCCTGTACGCGCACCGCTATCGTGCGGGCAGTGGATTCGCCAACCCATCCGTCTATTGCCGTGATCTGTATTGGTTGATCACGCACATCGAGGATGTCCTTACGGCTGACATCATTGGACGGCTCGGCCACATCAATAAGAATGACGGTGCCACCGAATAGCGAAACAACTTCCCAGACGCTGATCAGCACCTCATCCGGGAGAACCGGAAGGGGGATGCATGGGTAATCGGGCTACATCGGTGGCGGGTCGAAGTCGAAGTCGAGAGGACGAATCTCCTTGGCCACAATCGTGTCGGGGTGATGGACGCCGAGCAGGCGATCGTAGGTCTCGAACGTGGTTCCTGCGAGCGTCTCAGCGCCCTCGTCGTCGCCCTGTCTGCGCATGATGCCTACCAGGTTCGCCGCATTGCCCAGTGCGAGAGGATGCTCCTCACCCAGCACCACGCGCGCCCGGTCCAGAGTGTCCTGGCAGAGGGTGCGAGCCTGATCGAGGTTGCCGAGCACTGCCTGGTCGTTGGCGAGATTGGTGGCGAGGGTTAGCGAGTAATGGTGGTCACGGGTGAGCTTGGCGTCAAGCCGGGCCAAACTCTTCTCATTGAGCCTGGACGCCGTGAGCGCGTCGCCTCGCACCCGGTGCAACAGCGCGAGGTTGCCCACACAGCCGTGGGTGTACGGATGATCCTCGCCGTATACCCGTGCATAAAGGTCCATCGTGCCCCGCGCCAGGCTGAACGCTGTGGTGATGCTTCCGGTCGTGCGCAGAATATTAACCAGGTTCATGGCCGCGGCCAAGGTATCGGGCTGGTCCTCGCCGAGTAGACGCAGACAGCGTTCGTAGACGCTTTCTGCGATTTCAAGTGCCAGATCATAGTCACCGTGGCGGCGCAGCGCTATCGCACGATCCTTGGCGATGTGCAGCGTCCGGACATGGTCGGCCCCGAGTTCACCGACGGCGTAGTCGTAGGCGTCTTCTCCAAGGTCGCACGCGGCGGCGTAGTCGCCGCATAGCCTCACCAGGCGGGCGAGGTTATTCCATGCGATCAGAAGGGAGACGGCGGTGACGCCCTTCGTCGTCTTGAGCCCGTCGTAGGCTTTGAGTTGCAGCTCGCGAGCGTCGAAGTAGCGGCTCACCAGACCCACGTCCAGGGCCAGATTGTTCACCATGCGGAGTGTTTGCGAGGCATTGTGCCCGTATACATGCTCGTAGCGGTGAAGCGTGTCCTCGTCCTGCCGTAGCGCGCCGACGAAGTCGCCTTGTGCTCGGAGGTCAGCGGCGAATTGGTTGGCCAACATGAGCGTTCGGGGGTCGTCGGGGCCAAGCACCCGCCGAGCGATCTCAAGGGCATCCTTGTCGTTCTCGTAGGCCTCGGAGAATCGCCCCAGCTCGCGCAGGACGTTGCCGAGGTGTCTGCGGGCGAAGATGACGTCCGGATCGTCAGCACCCGAGTCGGTGGTCCACCGTTCGATGAATCTATCGGCGAAGGTGCTGGCCGTTTTCCAGTCGCCGGCGCGGTGCAGATAGCGGATGGATTTGTTGGCGAATGCGCGCACTTCCGGAATTTGGCAGGTCTCGAGGGAGGCGGCGGTGACATGAGCGATCAGCTCACTGTAGCGAGGCCAGTTTCCTTCCACGTCGGGATCATCGGGAGCGGCGCTCTCCAGAAGCAGGTGGACGGTATGGCGGAAGTATTCCTGATCCTCTTTGCTGAGCTCAGCCCGAAGCAGAGACTGAATGAGGCGGTGAACCTGGAGAGTACGCCTACCGGCATCGATCTTCGCGAGAGCGAGATTGCCAATCAGGCGGATCGCGCGACTGTGAAGAATGGGATCGTCGAGCACTCTCGACAGCCGATCACCCGGAACCGGGCTTCCCCTCCGGAAGACCTCGCGCGGAATAGGCTCCGATCCGAAGAAGGCACAGCAGCGAAGAAGGTCGACCGCTTCCGGGAGTTGTTCACCCAATTGCGAGACCGACAGCCGCCAGGCGGCGGTCATGGAGCGTGGATATTCGCGCGGCTTGTGTATGTCGAGCACGACCATCATCTGCTTTTCCAGCAGAGCGAGGTATTCGTCGACCGACATGCCGACCAGCGCCTGCATGGCACCCGCCTGCTCCAGCGCCAGAGGGAGGTCACCGAGTTCCTGGGCCAGCCTGCCGGCCTCGGCGTCGGTCATCCCTTTAGGGACGCGCTTTCGCAGAAACTCCACACTCTCCCTGCGGGTGAAGACATCGACGGAGATGGTGTCGGCGGCGTCCTGCCACTCCTGATTACGCGAGGTGATGATGACATGCCCGGAGCCGTGCGGAATAAGGTCGTTGACCTCGTCAGGTTGATGCGCATTGTCGAAGATGACAAGCCAGCGCTCGAAGGGCTCACCGGTGCGCAGCGCGTTGAGGACGGTGTTGGCCGCGTCGTCGATGCCTTGGGCCTTGACGCCCTCCAGGCCGAGATAGGGGGCGAGGGCGGCCAGCGAGGCGTTGATGAGCTCGGGCCTGTCGGCGGAGACCCACCACACGAGATCATATTCGGATTGATACCGGTAGGCGTATTCGACGGCGATCTGCGTCTTACCCACGCCGCCCATACCGTGCAGGGCATGCGGAAGTACCGCGGTGACAGCGGTCGAAAGCTTGTCACGCAAGCCCTCTAGGAGGTCGTCACGCCCCGTGAAGTTCTTCAATCGGGGTGGAACCCTCTTACCCCAAACCTTCGGCCGGTGCGCATCCGTCGCCACCATGACCCCTCCCCTTCCGGTGCGATAATCCTAAGCGGTATTTCAAGGGCCGAGATCAGGACTTCGTCGCTTCAGACATATCGGACAGCACCTTCGCGGCCGGGATGCCGCCCGCAAAGACGGCCACCACGCCAGGACCTACCCCGGATTCCACTTCCCAGCCCCCGGGACAGTACTTGGCTACCCTGCACACCTAGGCAACACCTTGATCGAGAGAGATCCTGACAGGAGTATGGACCCTACACTCTTACCCCGCAGGACATTAGAAGAGGAAGGTGACGTGCTTGACAGGACAGCAGCAGCGCGCAGAACCCGGTGGCGCCTACACCATTAGCGGAGCCTTGTCCGATTTGTCGGCTGCCGACCGTGCTGCACTCAAAGAGACGGCTAGTACAGATCTCTCAGTCTTTGGGCGAACCCTCCTTCGAGCCCTAGCCATAGGAGAATCCGAATCGCAACTCGGCCACGATTCGAGCCTATAACCTGATCGTCCCGCCAGGCCAACCACTCGCCCACGACAGGCACTGCTTATGGGATCAGAATCGAACCCCGGAGAATCCGAGACGCATCACCTAGGAGCCGCGTGCCCGCATTCGGGCGATCCCGGCCTTCGTCGAAACCCAACCGCAAAGTGTGCCCGAATGTCTATGTCCTGCGCGATTGGCGCGATTTCACTTGCCTTCATGATGGCGACATCAAGGGCAAGTCATGGTTTTTAATCCATTTAACCAAATGGCAAACGATGTCGAGCAAGCCCCTTACGTTGGTTTGCGCCCTTTTCGTGCGAGGGAGGAGCCAAGGTTCTTCGGACGCGCGGCCGAGTCGTCCATGCTGACGAACGTTTGGTGGTCGGCGGAGCGGCCGGTGATCCTGCATGGTCCCTCCGGAGTGGGCAAAACCAGTCTCCTTCAGGCCGGCGTGCTCCCCACGGTCAGCCGACGTACCGCGCACGTGCTGCCGCCGGGGCGCGTCGCACAGCGTTCCGTCTTTCCCAGTGCCGCACTGTCCGAATTCAATCCGTATGTACTGGCCCTGCTGACCACGTGGTCTCCGGCGATACCCGCGAATCGCCTTGCCGGTGTGACCCTGACCGAGTTCCTGTCCAGGCAAGACGATCACACCAGTCTCTTCGGGCCGCCCGCACCCCTGTTGATCTGCATCGACCAGGCCGAAGAGCTGTTCGAGGGTCCGCGCACGTGGAAGCCGCACCGGGAGGAGTTCTTCGCCCAGGTGGACCAAGCCTTGACCTCGTTTCCCCACCTGCGGCTGCTGCTCGCCGTCCGCGACGAACGTCTGCCCATGCTGCGGGCTCACCTCGGACCGGTGGAGATTCAATCTCTCGGGCCACTTGAGGCGGACGCGGCACTCGACGCTGTGACGCTGCCGTTGCGCGGTACGGGCAAATGGTTCGCGAGCGACGTCGCCGAGGAATTCGTCGGCGACCTCGCAGGCGGATCCGGCCCCGTCGAGCCCGTCCTGCTCCAGGTCGCCTGCTCGCGCTTGTGGGAGGCACTGCCCGACGACGTCGAGGCGATCACATGGGCGGACATGTACGAGCATGCCAACCTCGACCAGTGCTTGATCACCTTCTGCGGCGAAGTGATCCAAGATGCCGCAGACAGCTCCGGTCTCCACCCGTCCTTCGTTGCCTCCTGGCTCCGGCAGCACTTCGCCGGACCCGCCGCCGAGCCGGCGGCGCTGGACGAATCCGAAGCCGAGGGCATTCCCAGCGCCGCCCTCCGGCTGCTCGTGGATGCTCATTTGCTCAAGGTCGAGCCGCACGGGCCCAGGTTCGTCTGGCGGTTGCAGCACGACCGGCTGGCCGAACCGCTCAGACGGCTGGGCGGCGCGAACCTCGTTTCACCTAGGCCGGCCACCCTGCGCAGGCATATCGACTCCGCGGTGATCGCCTTCGGAAAGGGTCAGCTGGACGAGGCAGAACGGCGGCTTGCCATCAGCGCGCGCCTCGGCTACGAGAATGACGCACGGCTACTCGCTGCCGCTGAGACTCTGCGCGGCAACCTCGCCTTCGCGCGCCGGGAGCACATGGAAGCGGCCGGCCACTATCGTGATGCCGCCAAGCTCTTTGAGACGTTGCAGAACACCGCGGCGGTCGCCTGGCTGCTCGCAGCCGTCAGCGGGGCGCTACTGGTGCACGAGGCACACAGCTCGGAGGCCATGGCGGTCATGCGCTCGGCCGCCGATCGGCTGCCGAACGACCTGTCGTTGCAGATCCAGCTCGGCAGAACGTTGTGGCTGATCGGCCTGCCCGAGCCTGCGCGAGCCATTCTCAGCGGAGCGCTGGCGATGGACGCCACGGCCTCTCAAGCGATGCGGACAAGAGGCGAGATGCTGGCCGACCTCGGCGAAGCCGATGCGGCACTGGCGGACCTCAACCACGTGCGCGGCTACCGGCCGCCGCTTGCCCGAGCCGCCCGCGCTCTGGCGCTGTCTTCCTTGGGGAGGGGCGACGAAGGAGAGAATGATCTGCGTTCCGCGCTCGCCGATGCCCCCGACCACGGGCTCGTGCTGCTTTTCGCCGCGCGGGTGCGAGCCCGGCAGGGAGCCGTGGACGAGCCTGCGGCGCTAGCCCGCAGCGCTCTTTCCGCTCCCGTTTCGCTGCCTCCCACGCACCGCAAACAGGCGCTTCAGCTTGCCGACCCGGCCAGGGACGCCGGCCTCAGCAGCTGAAGCTACGTCGTAGGAAGTGGCGGCCGCAGCGGCGATCTGGTAGAAGTGATCGATTTTCGCTTCCAACGTCCTGAAGTCGGCACGCGTGACAAACTCCCCGCTGAGCAGGTCACCATCGACTCCATACCTCAGTTGCACCGACAGCAGCACCTCCTTGACCAGGTCCTGCATCTCTCTGCCCAGTTCCCGGGCGGCATGAGCAACAGGACCTGGCCATAAGAGTGCGACTTGGCTGGCCTGTGCGACGACAGCCGGAGCCTGGGCCTTGATCTCGGCCAGATGGACGTTCATGTCCCCCCATGGTCGTTGCGCTGTGATGTCGAGCAATGTGCATAACCGCGAGACGCTGCTTAAGAGTTCGGCTGCGCCCTTGTAGCGCTCCTGTTCGCGTCGCTCGGCGGACTGCCTTTCTGCTTGGCGCTCCTCTCGATAGCGATTCGCCCGGTTCGTGAGAGCAACTCCTGCGAACGCAGTGAGAGCTCCGAGAAACGTGCCGCCAACGGTGACCAGGGCGGGAACCACACTTGGATCCACCATGAATACATGCTGGCATCGCGAAGGCGACGCCGGAATGGTCCCCATCGCCAGGAAGACCGGGCTGTGGTTTTCCTGCGGCGAGACTGAACGGGGGAAGCCGCGGCTGAATGTCTGAAATAGGCTGCACCATCACGCCAGGGAATGCTGACTTTAATCCGTGGCTTCCGGGTTTGAGCCCCGATGTCAAAGGGTCGCGGATCGGGTGCTGGAGGGCCTTGCCGGCCACGGTGAGTCACGTCCGCGAGCAGATCAGTCCTTCGCTTCGCGGACGTCCTTTCCCAGCTCGGCGAACGCCTTGAAGTCCTGCATGTGCTGTCGCGACTGCTTGCGGAAGGCGCCGGGCATCAGGAGCCCCACCAGCCGCATCAGCACGCCGCTGAACCGGTACTCGCTCTCGCTCACCCAGAGCGTCGTCTCCGGACCGGCTTCGGTCAGCCGCTCGCGAACAGCGCTCCACATGCCCTCGCCGACGATCTCGCGGTCGAAGTGAACGACGCTCCCCATCGGGATCTCGCGCAGATCCGCCGACTCCCGGCGCGTGATGGTCTCGGTGCCCTCGAACTCCTGCCGCCCCGCCCGCATCACGACCCGCGACTTGGTACCGACCCGCCCGTGCACCCCACTCAGCGGCTCGTGCAGCACCAGACCCCGCAGCCACATCGGCAGGTGTACGGGGTCGGCGAGCAACTGGACCACCCTCTCCCGCGGCAGGGCGATCTCGATCGAGACGGTGTACTTCATGACCGTGCGCTCCAGGCTTCCGAGTGAACGGGACATCCTCGCTGCACATTGGTCTGCCGCTTGATCAGCGAGGTCCGGGGCGAGTCTCGGCGGCTCAGGCGCGTTGCCGGGCATCTCAGTCCATGACGCGCGATGGCGGCCAAGAGGAATTTGTCCAGTCGATGGCCGTCCTTGGTCTTTTCTCCTTTCTGTCAGGGATAGATGCCAAGGTGTCGCGCCCTTTCGCAGGAGGGGCCCGGCGTCACATCCGGTAGCGGCGGGAACGGCTGGGTTCATGTCATCGGGGACATCTCGGATACCGCGCGACGACCTGCCGCGGGTGATCCTCAAGGGTGTCGCCCAGGTCGTCTTCCAGCCGAATCCCTGGGTGGGGCTGGTGTTCCTGGCCGCGTTGTTCGCGGGCGGCTGGCGGTTCGGGGTGTTCGGGCTGCTGGGCACGGTGACCGCCACGCTCACCGCCCATCTGCTGGGCGTCCCGTGGAGCGAACGGGTGGCGCCCGGCCTGGAGGGGTTCAGCGGGGCGCTGATCGGGGTGGGGCTGACCCTCTACTTCGACGTCGGCTGGATGACCGTCCTGCTCGTGATCTTCGGTGCGGTCGCGGGCGGCGTTCTCACCTCGGCGCTCAACGTGCTGCTGAAGCCGTACGGGCTGCCGGGCCTGACCGCGCCCTTCTGCGTGATCACGACGGTGATGGTGGTCGGGGGATCCTCCTTCAGCAGGGTCTGGGCCCGGCAGGTCAGTACGGCGGCGCCGTCCGCGACCGCTCCGGGCACCGGCATGAGCTGGGACCACCTGTGGCGGGGCACGTTCAGCGGGATCGGCCAGGTCTTTCTCCAGGATCAGTGGTACGTGGGCCTCATCTTCCTGGCCGGGCTGGTGGTCGCCGGCTGGCGGGTGGGGCTGGTGGCGCTCGTGTCCAGTGTGGCCGGGCTGCTCACGGGCTGGGTGCTGGGTGCTCAGGCGGCCGATCTGGGGGCCGGGCTCTACGGCTACAACTCCGTGCTGACCGGGGTCGCGCTGTCCGGCACGTTCGTCGTGGCCACGCCCGTGAGCGCCGCTTACGCACTGATCGGCGTGGTGGGCGCGGCCGGACTCACGGCCGGGGTCGGCAACCTGTTCGCGGTGGCCGGAGGCCACACCCTGACCTGGCCGTTCGTGCTGGTGACGTGGACGTTCCTGGCGGCTGTGCCGATGTTCTCCAGGATCGCGCGCACGTGACGCGTGACCCGTTCAGAAAGGAACTCTCATGAATCTCACCCCCAGGGAAATGGAGAAGCTGCTGCTTTTCACCGCGGCGCAGCTGGCGCGGCAGCGCAAGGATCGCGGTCTGAAGCTCAACTATCCGGAGACGGTCGCGCTGATCAGCTGCGCGGTCGTCGAGGCGGCGCGGGACGGCAGGTCGGTCGCCGAGTGCATGGAGCTCGGCAAGAAGGTCATCGGCCCGGACGACGTGCTGCCGGGGGTGCGCGGGATGCTCTCGCTCCTGCAGGTCGAGGCGGTTTTCGACGACGGCACCAAGCTGGTGTCCTGCCACGATCCGGTCGGCGCGCAATGACGGTGCCGGGCCACGAGATCCTGCTCGCGGCGGGGGCCGAGAGCCTCGGCGGCCGCTGCCTGCCGGAGCTGCTCGGCCCGGACGCGCCCAGGGTCTGCGCCGTGGATCGCGAGCTGCGCTCGGCGATCCCCCGGCGCCCGGCCGTGGTCGTGCCGATGACGCTGGGCCGCGATCCGGACCTTCCCGGCGTGGCCGCGCAGGCCCTGCGCTGGGCGGCGCGCGGGCGGGCGGACGGGGAACTGCTCCTGGCCCGGCCGCTGGCCGGCACCGGTCACCTGGTCGGCTGGCTGCGGGCCGCGGTCGTCCACGCGAAGCTCACCCCGGCGTCCGCCGTCCTGCTGGTGGCGCCCGCGATCGGGCCCGAGCCCGACGCCGAGCTGTTCAAGATCGCCCGGCTCGTTCGGCAGTTTACCCCGGTCCGCTGGGTCGAGGTCGCGCTGAGCGGCGGCGATCCCGACGTGGACGAGGGCGTCGAGCGCTGCCGGCTGCTGGGCGCCGGGGAGATCGTGCTGGTGCCCGCCTCCTTCGTCCCGGTGCCCGCCCGGCCCGGGACGCGGACGGCAGGGCCCCTCCTCGGACGCGCCTCGCTCATCGCGCTCATCCACCGGCGCGCCACGGAGGCCGAGCATCGCTGGAGCGGGCATCGCGACGACGGCCTGGCCGAACCGATGCCACACACCCACACCCACGAGGAGACACACACTCATGTCGGATGATCCATACATCTACGGCAAGGGCGACATCGAGCTGAACGCCGGCCAGGCCCGGGTGACGCTCACCGTGCGCAACACCGGCGACCGCGCCGTCCAGATCGGCTCGCACTTCCACTTCTTCGAGGTGAACCGGGCCCTGAGCTTCGATCGCGAGCAGGCGTTCGGCACCCGCCTGGACATCCCGGCCGGGACCGCCGTCCGCTTCGAGGCCGGCGACACCAAACGGGTCACCCTCGTCGAGTACGGCGGCGGCCGGCGCATCGTGGGATTCGGCGGCCTGCTCAACGGCGGCGTCCGCAGCCGCGACGCGCACCGGGAGGCGCTCAGGCGCATGCGCGAGCGCGGCTACCTCGACGAGCCGGAACCGGCACCCGCCAAGACCGGCAAGAAGCCCGCCAAGACCAGGAAGAAGGGCTGAGCCGCATGACCAGCATGAGCCGCCGGCGGTACGCGTCCATGTACGGCCCGACCGTGGGCGACCGGATCCGGCTCGGCGACACCAACCTGGTCGTCGAGGTGGAGAAGGACTACACCGAGGGCCACTACGGCGACGAGTCGCAGTACGGCGGGGGCAAGACCGCCCGGGACGGCATGGCCGCCGACCCCGCCACCGGCGGAGCCGTCGCCCTCGACCTGGTGATCACCAACGCGGTGATCGTCGATCCCGTCCTGGGGGTCGTCAAGGGCGACATCGGCGTCAAGGACGGGAGGATCGTCGGGGTGGGCAAGTCCGGCAACCCGCACACCCAGAACGGCGTCGACCGCCGCCTGGTCATCAGTGCCAACACCGAGGTGATCTCCGGCGAGAACCTCATCGCCACCGCCGGCGGGATCGACACCCACGTGCATCTCATCGCGCCCCAGCAGGTCGAGAACGCGCTCAGCAACGGAGTCACCACCCTGGTCGCCGGCGGCACGGGCCCCGCGGACGGCAGCCGCGGCTGCACCACCACCCCCGGCGCCTGGAACATCGGCCGCATGCTGCAGGCCTTCGAGAACATCCCGATCAACATCGGCGTGCTCGGCAAGGGCAACAGCAGCCTGCCGGGAGCGCTGGAGGAGCAGATCCGGGCGGGGGCCTGCGGGCTGAAGGTCCACGAGGACTGGGGGGCCACGCCCGCGGTGATCGACTGCGCGCTATCGGTCGCCGACCAGCTCGACATCCAGATCACCGTGCACACCGACACGCTCAACGAGGCCGGGTTCGTCGAGGACACGATCAGCGCCATCAACGGGCGCGCGATCCACACCTACCACTCCGAGGGCGCCGGCGGCGGCCACGCCCCCGACATCCTCCGGGTGACCGGGGAGCCGAACGTCTGCCCGGCCTCGACCAACCCGACGCTGCCGTACACGGTCAACTCGATCGACGAGCTGCTCGACATGACGATGGTCTGCCACCACCTCAGCTACGACGTGCCTGAGGACGTGGCGTTCGCCGAGAGCCGCGTGCGCGCCGAGACCATCTCCGCCGAAACCGTCCTGCACGACCTGGGCATCATCAGCATCATCGGCTCCGACTCCCAGGCCATGGGCCGCATCGGCGAGTCGTTCACCCGCGCCTTCCAGGTCGCCCACCACTGCAAGGACAAGCGCGGCCCGCTGCCCGAGGACTCCGCGCGCAACGACAACTTCCGGGTCCTGCGCTACCTGGCCAAGCTCACGATCAACCCGGCGCGCGTCTCGGGCATGGCCGACACCATCGGCTCACTGGAGGACGGCAAGCTCGCCGACATCGTCCTGTGGCCGGTGTCCACGTTCGCGGCCAAGCCCACGATGGTCATCAAGGGCGGCCTGATCAGCTGGGCCCAGATGGGCGACGCCAACGCCTCGCTGCCGACGCCGCAGCCCATCTACTACCGCCCGATGTACGCCGCCTACGGCAGCGCGCTGGCGGCGACGTGCGTCACCTTCCTGTCGGGCGCGGCCATCGACGACGGCGTGCCCGACCGTCTCGGCCTGCGCCGCATGGTCCGTCCGGTACGGCAGTGCCGTACCGTCGACAAGCGGCACATGGTGCGCAACGCGACGCTGGGCGACATCCGCGTCGACCCCGAGACCTACAAGGTGACCTTCGACGGGCAGCCCGTGCACATCGAACCGGCCAAGAAGCTGCCGCTGAACCGGCTGTTCTTCCTGTGAGCGAGGACCTCGGCGCGCTGCTGGCCCAGCTCCAGCTGACCGACTCCGGTTTCCCTAGCGGGATGTACACGCTGTCGCACGGGCTGGAGGGCTACACCCAGCTGGGGCCCGTGGGCCCGGAGGACCTGCGCGAGCTGCTGACCGACCTGCTCCACAACATGGTGGGACCGGGGGACGCCGCCGCGCTCGTCCTGGCCCACCGCGCGGTCCGGGCGGACGACTGGGAACGGCTGGCCGAGGTCGACCACAGGCTGCACGCGACCAAGCTCGTCCAGGAGCAGCGCACGGCGTCGGTGCGCACCGGACGCCAGGTCCTGGACACGGCCGCGTTCGCCTTCCCGATCCCCGAGGCCGCGCGCCTGGCGGAGCTGGTGGCCGCCAAGGCCACGCCGGGCAGTCACGCCGTGGTCGTGGGCGCCCTGTACGCGGGTCTCGGTGTCGCCGAGGCGCGGGCCGTGGCCGCCGACCTGTACGCGTTCGCCGCGAGCTACGTGACGGCGGCGGTCCGCCTGGGATGCACCGACTTCCGTCGTGCGCAGGGGCTGCTGCGTGCCGTACGCCCGGATCTGGAGGTTGTCGCGCGGGCGGCGCTCGGCGCCGAAGACCCGCGGGACCTGCACAGCTCGGTTCCCCTCGCCGACACCGTCGCGGCCGGGCACCAGCGGGCGCCGGCCCGGCTGTTCATCACCTGACCCACTACTCGAGAAGGCGGAGAGCATGGAACTGGAGAAGGTCTTCAAAGTGGGGATCGGCGGCCCCGTCGGTTCGGGGAAGACCGCGCTGATCGAGGCCCTCGTCCCGATTCTGCGGGACAGGGGCCACAGCGTCGGGGTCATCACCAACGACATCTACACCCAGGAGGACGCCGAGCACGTACGGCGTACGCTGGCGGGAATCCTCGACCCCGGGCGGATCGTGGGCGTCGAGACGGGCGCCTGCCCGCACACGGCGGTCCGCGACGACCCGACGATGAACCTGGCGGCCGGCGCCGACCTGCTGGACCGCTTTCCCGACATCGACCTGCTGTTCTACGAGAGCGGCGGCGACAACCTGACCCTGACCTTCAGCCCGGTGCTCGCCGACATGTTCATCTTCGTGCTGGACACCGCCGAGGGCGAGAAGATGCCACGCAAGCGCGGTCCCGGCACCACGAACTCCGATCTTCTGGTCATCAACAAGATCGACATCGCCCCGTACGTGCGCACCGACCTGGGGATCATGGAGCGGGACGCGCGGATGGTGCGCGGCGACGGCCCGGTCGCGCTGACCGACTGCCTGGCCGGCACGGGGGTCGGTGAGGTCGCCGACCTCATCCAGAGCCGGGCGAGGTCCGCGTGCTCCGCTCCGGCGTGACGACGCTCGGCGGCGGCGCCGTACCCGATCGGCTGGCCCCTGAGCGCTATCAGCCGGACTGGATCCCCCAGCCGGTCCGGCGCCACTCCGGCGGGCTCGACACCCTGCCCGTCGGCAGCCCCGGCAAGGTCGGCGTGCTGGACCTGGCGTTCCGGCGCGTGGGTGGGCGGACGGAGCTGACCGGGCACTTCCAGAAGGCTCCGCTGCACATCACCCGGCCGCATTACTACGACCCGGCTGTGCCGGGCATGCCGTACGTGATGCTCATGATGTCCGGCGGCGGCGTGCTTCAGGGCGATCGCTACCGCGTGGACGTCTCCTGCGAGGCCGGGGCGTCGGTGCATCTCACCACGCAGGGCGCCACCCGGCTGTACCGGATGGAGCACGACTACGCCACGCAGCTGGTCGAGCTGAACGTCGGCCCCGGCGGCTACCTCGAGTACCTGCCCGATCCCGCCATCGCCTTCGCCGGCAGCCGCTACTACCAGCGGACCGCGGTCACCGCGGCGGCCGGCGCGACCGTGGTGCTGGGCGAGACGATGCTGGCGGGCAGGCTCGCCAGGGGTGAGCGGCACGCGTACACGGCCTACTGCGCCGACGTGGAGGTGCGCGAGCCCGGCGGCGGGCTCCTGTTCGCCGACCCGATGCGCCTGGTCCCCGGAGACATGCCGGTGGACGGTCCTGCGGTCATGGCGGGCTTCGGCGTCGTGTCCACCCTGTACGTCGTGACCGGCAGCCATCCGGCGCAGGAGGTCGCCGGCACGATGCACGAGGCGCTGAGGGGCTGCGGCCTGCGGGCAGGGGCGGGCGTGCTGCCGGAAGGCCGGGGAGCCTGGGCTCGTTTCCTCGGCGAGCGCTCCCCCGAGGTCCTGGCCGCCTTCCACGGTGTCTGGGACGCCGTGCGCCGCCTGCTGCTGGGCGTACCGGCGCCCCAGGCCCGCAAACAGTGACGTTCAGCCCATGCGGAGTTCGCTGTCGAGGCCCTCGGCCTGCTCGCTCGCGCTGGCGCGGAGCCGGAAAAGGCGGTCCACGGCCCTGCCGATGAGAAACGTCAGCACGAAGGAATAGGCGCCGACGGCGAGAATGGCGACGATCTGCTTGCCGAGCAAGGCGATCGAGCCACCGAAGAACAGTCCGGCGATCGGGCTCCCATATTGACCGGTGGCGAAGAAACCGAGCAGCACGAGGCCGACGATGCCGCCCGCTCCGTGAATGCCCACGACGTCCAGGGTGTCGTCGTAGCCGGCGGTCGTCTTGATCTCCACGGCGTACGCGCAGACCACGGCGGCCACGATCCCGATGACGGTCGCGCCGAAGAGGTTGACGTACCCGCAGGCCGGCGTGATCGCGACCAGGCCGGCGAGCGCGCCGGTGGTGCCGCCCAGCCGGGAGAACTGGCCGAAACGCCGGCGTTCGAGGAGCATCCAGACGATCATCGCCACGCAGGCGCACATCATCGTGTTCGTCACGGCGTTGGCCGCCAGGGCGCCGTCCGTCAGCGCCGACCCGCCGTTGAACCCGAACCAGCCGAACCACAACAGGCCCATGCCGGTCATCACCATCGGGATGTTCTTCGGCTGCGGCGGCCCTTCCCGGCGAAAGCGCACCGACGGGCCGAGCACCAGCGCCAGTGCCAGCCCCGCCACCCCCGAATTCAGCTCGACGAGCAGGCCACCCGCGAAGTCGAGCACTCCCCAGCGGTTGATCCAGCCGCCCTTGGAGAAGACCCAATGCGCGATCGGCACGTAGACCAGCGTCATCCAGACGACGCCGAAGACCATCCACGGTCCGAGCCGCACCCGGTTGGCCACCGCGCCGCTGATCAGCGCGAGTGTGATGATCGCGAAGACGAGCTGGAAGAGGGAGTAGACGTAGAGCGGGATCCTGCCATAGGGGACGGATGGGCTGATCTCGAAGAACTCCCAGTCGCCCCAGCCGATCAGCCCGGCCCCGCCCAGGTCCCTGCCGAACGCCAGGCCGTAGCCGTACAGGAACCAGACCACCGTCACCACGGCGATGGAGACGAAGCTCATGTACAGCACGCTGATCAGATTCTTCGCGCGGACCATGCCCCCGTAGAAAAGCGCGAGGCCCGGCGTCATGAGAAGCACCATCGCGAAACTCACCAGCACCCACGCGGAGTCCCCGGTATTCAACCCATCCGCCATGTGAGAGCTCCTTCGAATCGCAGGCTGCCCAGGGAATATGACCCCCGCCCGGCGACCGAAAACGCGCGCAGAACTCTTTCCACTAATGGCGTGGTTATCGCGACAATTCTTTATGGAAAACAAAAGGCCGCACGGGATTGCGGCGGCGTAGCCACCACAGCGACCCGAACGCCACCGCCGCCAGTACCCCGGCGGACACGGCGGCGAGGCTGCCGTTCAGCGCGTGGATCGCGGCGTCGCCCATCTGGATCAGCCCGCTCGCCCACAGCAGCGCGGTCAGCGCGCCGTGCGCGCCACGGGCCAGCGACACCAGCAGCGCGCCGCCGACCGCCAGCGACCGGACCGCGCAGGCCCGCGCGAACACCTCCACCCCCGGCGTGACCTCGGCCCCCGCGGGCAGCGCGAGGCCGGGGTCGGCGATCACGAGGACCGAGACCGCCAGGGTCACCAGCGTCGCGAGCACGTTGAGCGTGACGAACACCCGGCTACCCATGGCTCAGCGGCTCCAGCGGCCCGGTCAGCCGCTCGGGGCGCAGGCCGAACGCGACCATACGCCCGAACAGGTGCGGGAAACCCGGCCAATGCCGCAGCGTGCGCAGGGGCTGCGGGACGCGCAGCGGCGCGTCGCCGGTGTCGGCGGTGCCGGGGCCGGCGGCCACGAAGCTCTCCTGCGCCCGCCGCTGGGCGAGCTGGGTGAGCGCGGTCGGCCATTGGCGGCGCCGTTGCACGCGGGCCAGGTCCCGGTCGGTGACGTGGCCACGGCGCAGGGCGGGCAGCAGGATGCGGGCGGCCGCGACCGCGTCCTGGATGGCCAGGTTGATGCCGACGCCGGCGATCGGGGACATGGCGTGCGCGGCGTCGCCGATCAGCAGCGCGCCGGGCGTCCACCAGCGGTCCAGCCGGTCGATGCGGATCCGCAGGGCCGCGATGTCGCGCGGGTCGAGCGCGGCCATCCGGTCCCGCGTGTACGGCGCCAGCCGCGCGATCGTCCGGCGTACCCAGGCGGCGTCGCCGGCCCGTGCGGCGTCGGCCGTACCCTTGCCGATCAGCAGCGCCACCTGCCAGTAGTCACCGCGGTTGATCATGATGAGGCCGCCGGAGGAGGAGAAGCGCAGCGTCGTGCCGTCCGGGTCGCCGTCGGCGCGCGGGACGCGTACGTACAGGCAGTCGTGCGGGGCGGTGGCGGCGCGCGGACGCAGGCCGAGCAGGCGGCGCACGGTGGAGTGGCGCCCGTCCGCCGCCACGACCAGGGGCGCGTCGAGGCGGTGGGTCCTGCCGGTGTCCTTGTCCAGGTAGCGCACGCCGCCCACCCGGCCCTCCGTCGTGATCAGGTCGGTCACCTCGGCGTTCCGCGCGAGGTGGAAGGACGGTGCGGCGCTCGCGGCTTCGGCGAGCAGGTTGAGGAAGTCCCACTGGGGCACCAGCGCGATGTGCTGGTGGCGGCCGGGCAGGCGGGTGAAGTCCTCGATGACGGCGCCGTCGTCGAAGCGCATGTGCAGCCGCCGCTCGCGTTGCTGCGGCAGCCGTGCGAACCGCTCGCCCAGGCCGAGCTGGTCCAGCAGGCCGAGCGTGGAGGCGTGCACCGTGTCGCCGCGGAAGTCGCGCAGGAAGTCGGGGTACTTCTCCAGCACCGCCACCTCCACGCCCGACCGTGCCAGCAGCAGGCCGAGCACCATGCCCGCCGGGCCGCCGCCGGTCACGACGCAGGAGAGCGAGGTTCTCGCGATGAATCCCATCTCACTCCTTCAATAAGCGGGGAGAGAATCCCCGTTTCGCTCGGACTGTAACATAACCGGGGAGAGTGTCCACGGTTAGGGAGCGGTTCGTGAAAGAGCTACGCGCCGATGCCAGGCGCAACAGGGAGCAGATCCTGCGCGCCGCGCACCTGGCCTTCCTGGAGATGGGTCCGGAGGCTCCGCTCGACCAGATCGCCGAACGGGCGGGCGTGGGCAACGCCACGCTCTACCGGCACTTCCCCACCCGCCTGGAGCTGATCAGATGTGTGGCCTTCGAGCACATGGGCCAGATGGCCGCGCTGGCGGCCGGCACCCTGGCGGCCGCGCCCACCGCCCGGCGGGCGCTCACGGTCTTCGCCACGCGGGTGGTCGAGCGGGGCGCCGTGGCGATGCTGCCCATCCTCGGCGGCCACGTCGAGACCGACCCGCAGTTCCTGACGGCCCGCGCCGAACTCCTGCACGCCCTGGAGGCGCTGGTCGCGGCGGCCCGCGCGGAAGGGGCGCTGCGCGACGACGTGGGGGCGGCCGATCTGGTGATGTTCCTCGCCGTCCTGACCCGGCCGCTGCCGACGGTCTCCGGACAGCTCAACGACGTGGTACGCGCACGCATGCTGACCACGCTCCTGGACGGCCTGCGCCCGCAGGAGGCGACCCCGCTGCCCAGCGAGCCGATCAGCGCCGACCAGATCACGGCCGACCTGTCCACGGGGAGGGCCTAGAGATCAGGGCGGCCCCGCCCAGTGCAGGGCGATGTACGGCTCGGCCTGACCCCAGTAGCGCACCCGTTCGCGAGTGATCCGGTACCCGGCACGCCGCTCGGGCTCGTCCGGCCGGCCGCGCGGGACGGGGACGTCCAGGATGCCGATGTCCTGGTCCACGTGGGCGAGCACGCCATGGCACGGCCCGCCGAGACAGATGGCGTTGCAGCCGGACAGCGTCACGACCACCAGTTTATCTGCCGCATAATCAACCCCGTAGCCCCCTCTTTCCTGGCAACCGCAGCATGATCTACCGCTGTGCCATGGCATCCACCGGTGCCCGGGTTCGCCGGGCACCGGCAGGGGTCAGGTCAGGTCCGGCGCCAGAGGGCGGGGACGTTGGGCGGCTCCCAGCCGGGAATCGCCGTGTGCGCCTGCAGGCACTGGTAGGTGACGCCGTTGTAGGTCACCTGCGTGCCGGGGGTGTAGGAGGTGCCCGCCGCCCAGCTCCCGGCGGGACCGGTGGCCGTGGGTGTCGGAGTGGGGGTGGGGGTGACCGTCGGGGTCACGGTGGGCGTCGGGGTGGGGGTGGGCTGGCCGGGGCCGCTGCCGATCTGGAGGTCGACGCAGTTGTAGAAGGCCATCTGGGTGTCGGCGATGTTCCAGATGGCCAGCAGCTTGATGCGGCCGGTCCGGTTGCCGAGATCGACGGTGTGCGTGAGCGTGGAAGGCGGCTGCCTGCCCCGGTCGTTGAACACCGCGACCCGCTCGGTGCCCACGTAGTACTCCCAGGTGCTGGTGGAGTGCGGGACCGGGATGTACCACTTGAAGTTCACCGTGCTGGTGACGGTCGTGACCGGCCACGGCTTGGAGTCGTCGCTGAGCGGGGCCCAGCGGGCGTCGCCGGCGTGGCAGTTGCGCTGGCCCTTGGGCCCTTCGACGCTCTGCGGCTCCCAGACGATCTGCCCGCAGTTGGGGACCTTGCCCGCGTGGCAGTTGGCCTGGCGGCTGGGCGGGTTGGTGATGAAGCCGTGCGCGGAGGCGGGCGAGGCGTTGTACACAACGGTGGTTGTGGCGACGACCGCCATGGCAATGAAGGTGATCAACCTTCGCATGACATGCTTCCTCTACGGTGGCTAGGGGTTGCTTCCTCCTTCATAAAAAAGGAAAGTTTCCTATTAGTGAAGTCTCCGGTCGGGAAAGGTCAATTTCCCCGGAGGAGCCGGGTGAGCACCCGGGTGCCGAACTCCAGGCCCGCCACCGGCACCCGCTCGTCCTTGCCGTGGAACATGCCGAAGTAGTCCAGGTCGGGCCGGAGCATCAGCGGCGCGAACCCGTAGCCCTCGATGCCGATCCTGGCGAACGACTTGGCGTCCGTGCCGCCGCTCATCAGGTACGGGACCGGCCTGGCCTTCGGGTCCTCGGCGAGCAGGGCGGCGGCCATCTCGTCGAAGAAGGGCGAGGGGTAGGGGGCGGCGGGGGCGTCCTCCAGGTTGACGAACTCCCGGGTGATCTTGGGGCCGAGCAGGTCGTCGATGGTGGCCAGGAACTCCTCCTGCAGGCCGGGCAGGTAGCGGCCGTCCACGTGGGCGGAGGCGGTGGAGGGAACGACGTTGACCTTGTAGCCGGCGTCCAGCATGGTCGGGTTGGCGGAGTTGCGGATCTGGCCTTCGAAAAGGGTGCCCAGCACCCCCAGGCGCCCGGCCTCCTCATCCAGGCGGCCGAGGTCGATGGGGCCGCCGGTGATCTCGGACAACGACTGGATGAGGGCCTTCACGGCCGGCGTCAGGCGTACCGGCCACTCGTGGGTGGCCACCCGCGACAGGGCGTGGACGAGAGTGGCGACCGGGTTGTCGATCGCGGGGCGGGAGCCGTGGCCGGCCACTCCGTGGGCGGTGAGCTTCATCCAGGCGGTGCCGCGCTCGCCCACGGCGACCGGATAGACGCGCTCGTCGCCGGCCGGGACGCTGAAACCGCCGGACTCGCTGATCGCCTCGGTGACGCCGTCGAACAGCTCGCGGTGCTCGGTGACGGCGTGGCGCGAGCCGTACTCGCCGGTGGCCTCCTCGTCGGCGAGAAAGGCCAGGACCAGATCGCGCTTGGGGCGCTCGCCACGCGCGGCCATGCCGAGGACGGTGGCGAGCGTCATCGAGCAGGAGCCCTTCATGTCGACGGCGCCGCGGCCGTAGACGCAGCCGTCGGTGATCTCGCCGGAGAAGGGGTGCATGCGCCATTCGGCGGGGTCGGCGGGCACGACGTCGAGGTGGCCGTGGATGAGCAGCGCGTCGGGCGAGTCACCGTCGATGCGGGCCACGACCGTGGTACGCCTCGGCGCCGACTCGAACACCTCCGTGGCGATGCCCCCGTCCTCCAGCAGCGTGGCCACGTACTCGGCGGCCGGGCGCTCGCCCGAGCCCGGGTTCGTGGTGTCGAACCTGATCAGATCCGAGCAGATCTCGGCGACGCTCTTCACTTGGCCCCCCGAAGGTCGAGTGCGGTCACTTCCGGCGTGTCGAAGTGGAAGATACGGCCGTAGAAGGCCAGTTCGGCTTCGAGCGCCGCGACGATAGTCTCCTCCCGGCGCCAGCCGTGCTGCTCGCCGGGGAAGGTGAGCAAGGCCCACTCTTTGCCGTGCCTGTCCAGTTCGGCGACGAAGCGCTCGGCCTGGCCCACATCCACGATCTTGTCTTCCAGGCCGTGCATCATCAGGCACGGGCCCGAGGCGCGGCCGGCGTGCAGCAGCGGCGAGCGCTCGCGGTAGCGCTCCCCGGTCTCGGGCAGCGGGCCGATGAGGCCGTCCAGGTAACGCGACTCGAAGTCGTGCGTCTCCTCCGCCCAGGCCGCCGGGTCGGTGATCGCGTAGTGGGCCACGCCGCCGGCGAACACGTCGCTGTGCACCAGCGCGGCCACGGTGGTCCAGCCGCCGGCGCTGCCGCCGCGGATGGCGAGCCTGGCCGCGTCCGCGCGTCCGAGCTCGACCAGGCCGCGCGCGACCTTGGCGCAGTCGTGCACGTCCACGACGCCCCACTGGTGCCGCAGCCGCTCCCGGTAGGCCCTGCCGTACCCGGTCGAGCCCCCGTAGTTGACCACGGCCACGCCCAGCCCGCGCGAGGTGAAGTAGGCGATCTCCAGATCGAGCATCAGCGGGTGCATGCCGGTCGGGCCACCGTGCACGAAGACGACGTAGGGGGCGGGGCCGGTCGCGGGCGGGTAGAGGTGGGCGTGCACACCCTCGATCACGACGGTCTCGGGCGTGGGCAGCAGCGCGCGGGGCGGCAACGGCTTGGGCGCCGACACGACGGTGTGCGCGCCGTCGGCGAGGCCGACCACCGTCACCTCCATCGGCGTGTACGGCGAGGCCGCCACCCCGGCCGCGATCCCGCCCGCGGCCGACACCGTCGAGGCCCAGTGGGTGGCGTCGCCGCCGAGGTCACGGATGGCGCCATCGGCCGGATCCAGCAGCCCGAGCCGCCGATCGCCGGGCGAGCCGTACACGACGACCACCCCCTCCCCCGCCACCGCGAACCAGGCGGCGCCCGGCTTCCACACCGCGTTGCCGAACTCCAGCTCCACCGGCGTCAGGTTGCGTGAGCGGGAGCCGTCGCGGGCGATCTCGTGCAGGTTCCACCAGCCGGTCGGGTCGGTGACGGCGTAGAGGGTGTCCGGGTCGCGCCATTCGGCCTGCACGACCGATTCGCGCTCGCCGCCCGCGACCACCCGGGACGGCCCCGCCACCCCCTCCCCGTCCAGCTCGGCCACGCACAGCTCGGTGCCGTCCCAGGGCATGTTGGGGTGTTCCCAGCCGATCCAGGACAGGTGCCGCCCGTCCGGCGCCAGGCGGGCGTTCATGAGGAAGTGGTGGGCCTTGACGATCACCCGCGGCTCGCCGCCCTCCAGCGGGACCGCCACCAGGTCGCGGGCGGCGCCGTTGGTCTCCCTGACCGCCCAGACCTCCTCGCGGCCGGGCGGCAGGTAGAGGTCGCCGTAGTGGTGAGGGCCCTCGGGCGTCAGGGGGATCGGGTCCTTCTCCGGGTGGAGCAGGTACAGGCGCTGGTCGGCCCAGTGGGTGAAGACGAGCGCGCCGCCGGGCAGCGGGCGCCAGGACCGCCCGCCGTACTCGATGAGCCGGTTGCGCGCGTTCCATCCCCCCGGCAGGACGTCGTGGCGCGAGCCGTCCGGCAGGCGGCGCACCACGCAGCGGCGCCCGCCCTCCCGCGGGCGGGGCTCGTCCCACCACACCTCGACGCCGTCCGGCGTCGGGACGGCCTCCACCCACTGGGCGGCGCCGTCGGTTCTGGCCACGTCGATCGCGCTGATGCTCATGCTGGTCACCAATTGCCGTCGGAAGGGGGAAGCACGTGCCCGGGTGGGTGCAGGACGTAGACGATGCCGCCGCTGCCCGAGCTCCTCAGCCAGACGTTCTCGAACGCCGCCCTCGGATAGATCCTGCGCACCTCAGGCACGGCGGGGTCGTTGGCGACGACGTCGCCCGCGGCGGTGAATCCGGCGACGACCAGGATGTGGCCGCCGGTGGAGTAGCCCGAGCCGGGCAGCTCGTGCTCCTTGAACGACAGTGACGTGATCACCGGGACACCGGCCCTGACGAGGGTCTCCAGTTCCAGGGCGGAGCGGAGCCTGGTGACGAAGCCGTCCAGGCCGTAGCGGCCGGCGTAGGCGACGCTGAAGGGCCAGTTCCCGGTGCCCTGGTAGCTCTGGTCGTACATGCCGCGGGCGGCGTGGTCGACGGCGGGACAGGGGTCGCCGGGGGCGACCCAGGACAGGTCGGCGGGTTCCGGGCCGCTGCCCCAGTAGGCCAGCACCATGGCGACCGAGGCGGGGCTGCACCAGTTGGCGCCACCGCCGTCCCATTCGGGGTAGTGGCCGGTGTGCTCGCGCTGGGAGTAGCGGGGGACGTCGAGTTCCACGGCGGCGGCCGTACCCGCCGGGGTGGGCGTCACGCTCGGGCGGTGCGGGATCGCGGAGGCCAGCACCCCGAGCGACCTGATCCGCGCGCCCGCGCCGTGCGTTTCCACGCGCACCCGGCAGGCGGTCACCGGTGCCTTCGCCACGAACGTGTCGACGGCCACGTCGCCGTGCTCGTCGCCCTGGCCCGGCACCGACGTACGGCCGGGCTCCTCCGACCACCGGCCCATCACGTACCACTTGGTCGGCTCACCGGAGACCAGCCTGGCCTGCAGCGCGACCTCGATCCACGACCCCTCGGGGGCGCTCGCGGTCCACGAGGGCACCAGTTCGGTCGCGGCGAAGCCCAGCTCGGTGAAGGCGGTGCGGCCTGGGGCGAGCCGGGTGTAGGAGACGGGCACCGGCACCATTGTGGTTTCGGCTGGCAGGGCGCGCATCGGATGGTTTACGTACTGGTGGCGGCGAGGGTGGAGATCCAGGCGGCGAGCATCTCCACGACGTCGTCGAAGGTGCCCTCTTCCTCGGGCATCTCCCGGTGGGCCGAGGCGCGGGCGCGCCAGCGCTCGATCTCGCTGTGCCCGGCCACGACGGCGATGGTCTGGCGCCAGGCGCGGTGGGCGTCGCGGGGCGGCAGGCCGAGCGCGGCGAAGAAGGCGAGCATGGCCTCGTTGGAGCGCCGGGTGTTGTCGTGCACGTCGAGCGCGGCGGTCTCGGCCAGGCGCAGCGCCGCCGGGTGGCGCCGGTAGAGGCCGAGCAGGCCGAGGCAGAGCTCGCGCAGGCTGTCACGCCAGCGGGCCGGGTCGAGCTCGGGCAGGAGCCATTGGCTCTGGAGCTGGTCGGCGGCCAGGCGTACGGCGTCGTCGCGGTCGGCCACGTACTTGTACAGCGCCCGCGGCGTGACCCCGAGGTGCGCGGCGAGCGCGCGCATGGTCAGCTCCGCGTCGCCGAGTTCGAGCACCGCGCGCCCGATGGCCTCGCGGGTGAGCGTCGGCCGCCCCTTGCGGAACTCGGGCCGCTTCCTGGTGCGCTCCATCGGGCGGCAGCCTATCAGCCTTGAAGTTCACACATGTGGACTTTAAGGTGAGGGCAGCCTTCCCTAAGGAGCTCCCCTTGGCTGTCCTGATCATGACGATCGCCGCGACCGCGCTGCTCGTCATCGACATCACGATCGTCTCCATCGCGCTGCCGGCCATCCAGTCCGACCTCGGCGGCGGACTGGCCGCCGCGCAGTGGATCATCATCGGCTACACCGTCACCTTCGGCGCCCTGCAGCAGCCCGCCGCCTCGCTGTCGGACCGCCTGGGCCGGCGCACGATGTTCACGGCGGGCATCACCGTGTTCACCGCGTCCTCGCTGGCCTGCGGCCTGGCCCAGTCGGCGCTCGCCCTGGACCTGGCCAGGCTCGCCCAGGGCGCCGGGGCCGCGCTGATCATGGCCAACGCGCTGCCGATGCTCGCCCAGACCTACGAGGGCCAGCGCCGCAACATGGCCATCGCCGTCTGGGGCACCACGCTCGGCGCCGCGGGGGCCGCCGCGCCGGTGCTCGGCGGCATCCTGCTCGCCGTGGCGGACTGGCGCGCGTTGTTCCTGGTCAACGTCCCCGTGGGCATCGTGGCCCTGTTCCTGTGCCGCCGCGTGCTGCCCGCCGACGCCGCGCGTGGCACCGCGCCGATCGACTGGCCGGGCGCGACGCTGCTGCTGCTCCTTCTCACCGCGGCCAACCTGGCCCTCACCCTGGCCCAGTGGTGGTACGGCGCCGCCGCCGTCCTCCTGCTGGCCGCTTTCCTCCTGGTGGAACGCCGGGCCGTGGCCCCGGTCCTCGACCTGTCGCTGTTCCGCATCCCGACCTTCGTGGCCGCCTCACTGCTGGCGTTCGTCTCCCGGGTGGCCACGATTGGCAGCTCGGTCTACTACGTCCTGTACTTCGAACGCGAGCTCGGCCTCACCCCGCTGGCCACCGGCCTGCTCATGGCCGCCATCCTCATCCCCCAGCTGCTCACCGGCCTGCTGGCGGGCAAGCTCCTGGCCCGGTTCTCGCCGTCGTTCCTCATCGCCGGGGGTTCGGCCGTCCTGGGGCTCGGCGGCGTCCACATGGCGATGACCTTCGCACCGGCCGCGAGCGCCTGGGACTTCCTGCCCGGCCTGATCCTGTGGGGCGTGGGCGGCGGCCTCGCCGCGACGCCCAAGACCACGCTCGCGGTCAACGTGGTGGAGAAGGAGCGGGCCGGGATGGCCTCCGGCATGGTCAACACCATGCTGGCCATCGGGGCGGCGGCGGGCGTGGGCCTGCTCGGCATCCCCTACGCCGCGGGCGGCGCCTCCCTGGTCATGTACACGGCCGCGGCGCTGTCGGTCGTGACGGCGGTCATCGCGCTGGTGCTGGTCCGCCCCAAGGACCTCGTCACCGGCGCCCCGGTCACCCGCTCACCGTAGGGGAGGGCCGGCAGGGAGGGTCAGCGGGGGGTGGAGCGGGTCAGGGCCCGGGAGACGCCGAGGGCGGCGGTCTTGACCGCGGGGGCCAGGCGGGTCGGATGGAAGCGCGACAGCGGGACCGACACCGAGAGCGCGGCCACGACCGTGCCCTCGCGGAAGATGGGTGCGGCGATGCAGGCGCCGCCGATCTGCGCCTCCTCCCGCTCATAGGCCAGCCCGGCCACCTGGATCTGGCCGATCGCCTCCTCCAGCCGCTTGGCGTCCACGATGGAGTGCGCGGTGAGCCGGCGCAGAGGCCGGGCGAGCACCTCCTCGATGAGACCGGGCGAGGAGTATGCCAGCAGCGCCTTGCCCACTCCGGTGCAGTTCAGGGGCAACCGGCCACCGACGCGCGAGGGCAGCGCGAGCGACTCGTGCGCCCGCAGCTTCTCGACGTAGACGACGTCGAGGCCGTCGCGGACGCCGAGGTGGATGGTCTCGCGCGTGGCTTCGTACAGGTCGTGCATGAACGGCAGCGCCGCGTGCCGCAGGTCGCGCTCCAGCGGAACCGTGCTGCCGAGCTCGAACAGCCGCCGCCCCAGGACGTACCCGCGCTCGCGGCGCTCGACGGCGCCGATGGCGGTCAGGTCGGTGAGGAGCCGGTAGGCGGTGGTCTTGGGGAGCTGGCAGCGCTCGGCGACCTCGATGAGGCGCAGCGGGCCGCCGGTGGGGCGGAAGGCGTCCAGGACGAGCCAGGATTTCTCCAGCATCGAGAGACGGTCCGGGTTCCGTGTCACGGAACGCATTCTTGTCTATCCCTCATCAGGGGTTCTATACCAACATAGGCGTTAAATGTGGATTTATTGAGGAGCTGACCAGTGGTTGATCGCCTGGCCTGCCTGGCCATGGACCAAGAAGACCCGCTGCGCGCGTTCCGGGACGAGTTCGTGCTGCCGGAGGACGAGATCTACCTGGTCGGCAACTCGCTGGGCGCGCCGCCGCGTACGGCGGCCGAGCGCGTACGGCAGGCCGTCGAGGACGAGTGGGGCCGCCACCTCGTCGGCGGCTGGAACGAGGCGGGCTGGTACGCCCAGCCCCTGACCACCGGCGACCGCCTGGCCCCGCTGATCGGCGCCGGGCCCGGCGAGGTCGTGGCGGGCAACACCACCTCCATCGCCGTCTACCAGGCCGTCAGCGCCGCCATGCGCCTGCGCCCCGGCCGTGACGTGATCGTCGTGGACCGCGGCAACTTCCCCACCGACAACTACATGATCGAGGGCCTCGGCGAACTGCGCGACATCGGCGAGGACCGCTTCGACGACGCCGCCGCCGTCCTGCTGTCGGAGGTGGACTACCGCACCGGCGCCCGCTACGACGTGCCCGAGGTCACCGCCCGTGTCCAGGAGGCGGGCGCGCTGATGATCTGGGACGTCTGCCACAGCGTCGGCGCGCTGCGCGTGGACGTCTCGGCCGCCGACTTCGCCGTCGGCTGCACCTACAAGTACCTCAACGGCGGCCCCGGCGCCCCCGCCTTCCTGCGCGTTCATCCCCGCCACCAGGCCGCCGCCGAGAACGTCCTGTCCGGCTGGTACGGCCACGCCGAGCCGTTCGCCTTCGAACCCGGCTTCCGCCGGGCCGACGGCATCAGGCGCTTCACGGTCAGTACCCCGCACGTGCTGTCGTTCGCCGCGCTGGAGGCGGCGCTGGACATGTGGGAGCGGGTCGACCTCGACCAGGTCCGCGCCAAGAGCATGGCGCTGACCTCGCTCTTCGTCGACCTGGTCGGCGACAGGCTGGAGCTGGCCTCCCCGCGCGACCCCGAGCGCCGCGGCAGCCAGGTGAGCTTCTACCACCACGACGGCTATCCGGTGATGCGCGCGCTCATCGACCACGGCGTGCACGGCGACTTCCGCGCCCCCGACATCCTGCGCTTCGGCTTCGCCCCCCTCTACACCCGCTACGTGGACGTCTGGAACGCCGCCCAGACCGTGGCCGAGGTGCTGGAGAAGGAACTGTGGCGCGAGGACAGGTACGCGATCCGCCTGGCCGTCACCTGACGCCCGCCGCGTGGCCGGTTCCGCGCGGCGGAACCGGCTCTTGGGAACGTGAGCGGCGATCGGCACTCTTGGCGCATCCCCCCACGAAAGGCACCCCCCGATGCGCCGACTCCTCCACCGCGCCCTCGCCACGGCGAGCGTGGCCGGTCTGCTGACAGTCCCTCCGGCCCCTGCGCAGGCCTCTGTTCAGGCCGCTGTGCGGGCCGCCGACGACGGCGTCCCCACGGTGTGCGGCGACCGCCGCCCCGGCGACCCGGGCCCCGGCACGTACGGCATGCAGCTCGACGGCTCCTTCCGCCACCCCGACCTGACCCCGCCGGGCGAGGAGCGCTTCTCCTTCCCCGGTGGCGCGAAGGACCTGTTCCCGAAGACCAAGGGCTACGATCCCCGCTCCTACACCGAGGGCCCGATCAAGGTCGAGGCGGCCTACCGCGGCCCCGACTTCACCCCGGACTACTTCCACACCTGGCAGAACGTGGTCGACTTCGGCGGGCGCCGCTACCTGTTCCAGTACGACCGCACCGAGGCCCGGGTCTACGACGTCACCGACGTACGCAGGGTGCGGATCGTCGAGCGGCTCACCGGCAAGGACTGGAAGCAGGCCGACTACTGGGGCGCGGCCACCATCCAGTGGCGCGACGGCCGCTACGTGATGATCCAGTCGTTCGAGCAGAAGCGGCAGGTCGAGGAGCTCGGCGACAGCCCGGAACGTTCGAAGTTCGGCAATCCGGAGGGCGTGGCGAAGCTGCGCGCGCAGACGACGTTCAAGGGCTTCAAGGTCTACCGCCTGGACGGCCCGCGCAGGAAGGACTGGACGCTGCTGTCCACGGTCACCACCGACCCGACGCTGAGCAGCCCTGAGCCGGGCGTGCAGCAGGGCTCCGGCTCCCTCGACGTGCCCTACTGGACCGGCGGCAAGTACATGTACGTCGCGGTCGCGCCGCTGGACAGCTGGAGCAACACCGAGGTCCCCACCTACCTCTACTCCCCCGGCTACCAGGCCTACGACATGTCCGATCTGACCAGGCCGCGCCTGGTCGGCGAGTGGCACCGCAAGGGCCAGGTGGAGGGCGAGGAGGCCGCCTACGCCAAGAACCCGCGCTGCGGCAACCGCACGTCGTGGATGGGCGCCCGGATGCCGTTCTTCGTCGCCGGAAAGTACGGCTTCGCCGCCATGGGCGGCTACGGCCTGTCGATTCTCGATATTTCGGATCCGTCCAAGATGCGGGAAATCGCGCACCTGGACCTCCCCGTCTCCTCCGGTGGCACCGAAGCCGACAACGTGGACGTCTCCCAGTACGAGAAGACCGGCATGGTCTACGTCTCCGGCTACCCGCTCGGCGAGGACTGCCACGAGCCCTACAAGGACGTCTTCCAGGTCGACGCGCGCGACCCCGCCAAGCCCAGGATCGTCGGCGTGCTGCCCCGCCCGGAGCCCGCGCCCGGAGCCCGGTTCGGCGACTACTGCCAGCGCGGCGGCAGCTTCGGCCCCAAGCGCTCCGGCTCCTACACCTCGCCCGGTGACCCGGCCCAGGGTCTGCTCGCCTACGCCTTCTACAACGCGGGCGTGCAGTTCTTCGACACACGCGACGTGCGCCGGCCGAAGATCGCCGCCCAGTTCGTGCCCGCGGGATACAGCGCCGCCGTCCCCGACTACGCGCTCGGCAACCAGACCCATGCCATCTACACCGAATGGGACAGGAAGATCGTGTGGGTGTTCACCAACGACGGCATCTACGCGCTCTCGTCCGGCAAGCTGCTGGGGGCGCCGAATCTGGGCAGGCCCGTGGCGCCGTTCCGCAACAGCGCCCGCTAAGCGATAGGCCATAATGCGGTAAATGCGCACCCGGTTGTACAAAGACGGCGTCGTCGTGAAGAAGGGTTTCCCCATCGCCGACGTCTCCGAATACGTCTGCGACGACGACTGCGTGGTCTGGTTCGACCTGTGCTCCCCCACCCCCGGCCAGCTCGGCGTCATCAGCGAGGAACTGGGTCTGCACGAGCTGGCCGTGGAGGACGTGCTCAACGACCACCAGCGGCCCAAGCTCGACGTCTACGACAGCCACCTGTTCATCACCGTGTACGGGATCTACCTGGACGAGGAGGGCAACCTCGACCCGGTGGAGATCAACGTCTTCGTGACGAAGAACGCGCTGGTGACCGTACGGGAGAACGACCGCTTCACCATCGACGACGTGGTCGCCCGCTGGGACGCCAGCGGGGAGCACACCGCCCGCCACGGCGTGGCCTTCCTGCTGCACGGATTGCTGGACTACGTCGTGGACGGGCACTTCGAGCTCGTGCAGACGCTCGACGGCCAGGTCGAGGAGCTGGAGGACGCGCTGTTCGGCGAGGCCGGCAACAACCGGGAACTGCAGCGGCGCACGTTCCGGCTGCGCAAGAACATGGTGCGCTTCCGCAAGGTCACGCTGCCCATGCGCGAGGTGCTCTCGACGCTGGTGCGCCGTGACCGGCAGGTCCTGGTCAACGCCGAGATGGGACCCTACTACCAGGACGTCTACGACCACGTGCTGCGCGTGACCGACTGGGTCGACTCGCTGCGCGAGCTGATCAGCAACCTGCGCGAGACCCACCTGGCCCAGCAGGGCTTCCGGCTCAACGAGATCATGAAGCGGCTGACCGGGTGGGCGGCGATCATCGCGGTGCCGACCGCGATCACCGGCTTCTACGGGCAGAACGTGCCCTATCCGGGCGAGGGCCGGCCGTGGGGCTTCTGGGTGTCGACCATGGTCGTGGCGGGGGCCTCGGTGGCCCTGTACACCGTCTTCAAGAAGAAGGACTGGTTGTAGCACGGGGCCGTGGCGGGGCTGCCCGGCGGGGCGGTGCCGACGGCCAGCCGTACCCGCGTGGCGCCGGAGGCGGGGTAGAGCGGCAGGCAGCGGCCGCCCGCCACCAGCGTGCGGCGGCCGACGGGGCTGGCGATCAGCTCCAGGCCGTCGTAGGTGACCGGCGCCGACAGGCGCAGCACCCACAGGCCGCCCGTGCGCGAGCGGGCGCCGTCGAGGGCGTAGTAGTCGAGCACTCCGGCGCTCCCGGAGATCACCGCGCGCATGGTGAAACGGCGGCCCTCCACGGAGAAGATCTCCGCGGAGGGCGCGTGGTACATGGAGTGCACGTAGGTCAGGGCGAAGCCGCCCCTGCCCAGGGCCAGGCCGTGGACGGCGGGGCCGCCCGCGGCGGCGCCCGAGCCGAGCGCCAGGGCCGCGAGCAGCGCGAGCAGGAGCCTGATCAGCCCTGGGTCTCCTTGAAGTAGCGGGCCGCGCCGGGGTGCAGCACGACCGGCTCGACCTGCCGGCCGAGCTTGGGGTCGAGCTTGCTGGCCTCGGTGTGCACCTTGACCAGCTCGGCCTTCTTCTCGAACAGGGTCTTGGTGATGTCGTAGGCGAGTTGCTCGTCCATCTTGTCCGGCACGAGCAGCACGTTGCCGACGGCCATCGTCTTGATCGCGCCGGTGAGCTTGTAGGAGCCCGCCAGGTCCACGTCGAGCGTCACGTACTGCTTGCCGAACTTGGTCTGCATGCCGCCCAGCACGTCGCTGGTGTCGAGCATCTTCATGTCGGGCTTGCTCGTGGCCAGGTCCACGATTCCGGCGGTGGGCACGCCGCCGACCCAGAAGAACGCGTCGATGGTGCCGTCCTTGACCGCCTGCACCGACTCGTTGATCGACAACTGCGACTTGGTGACGTCGCTGTCGGGGTTGAGCCCGGCCGCCTCCATCATGCGGCGGGCCATGACCTGGGTGCCGGAGTTGGGCGGGCCGAGCGAGACGCGCTTGCCCTTCAGGTCGGCGACCTTGGTGGCGGCCACGCCGGGCGCGACGACGACCTGCGCGTAGTTGTCGTAGATGCGGGCGATCGCCTGGATCGGCTGCTTCTCGGTGAACGAGCCGACCCCGTTGACCGCGTCGGCCGCGGTGTCGGTCTGGGAGAAGCCGATGTCGGCCTTGCCGGTGGCCAGCAGCTTGATGTTCTCCACCGACGCCGAGGTGACCGAGGCCGTGGCCTGGGTGTTGGCGACGTTGGCCTGGATCTGCTTGGCCAGGCCGCCGCCGTAGACGTAGTAGACACCGGTGGTGCCGCCGGTGGCGATGGACAACCTGTTGCCGCCGCCGCAGCCCGCGGCCGCGGCGAGCGCCACGACAGCCGCCGCCAGGGTGATGAGCACACGTTTCACGCTGGAGTTCTCCTTTTTCGAATGAGATGTACGGCTGTCGCCACGGCCAGAACCGCGAAACCGGCGACGATCGGGACAGGTTCGAGGAAGAGCAGGAGGATTCCGGCGACCGCCGCGATCACGCGCTCGGGCAGGCCGGTGAAGCCGCCGGTGGCCATCGCCAGCGCCAGGACGGCGACCCCCGAGACGGCGGTCAGCGCCAGGATGGTCCCGATCGGTCCCTGGGCCAGCAACGCCTGCCCGTTGGGCGTGAGCACGAAGGCGAACGGCACCAGGAAGGCGGGCAGCGTGTATCGCCAGGTCATCATCATCGTGCGGTAGGTGTTGCCGCCGGTGATGGCCGCCGCCGCGACGGCCGACAGCGCCGTGGGCGGGCTCACCTCCGACAGCACCGCGTAGTAGAAGATGAACATGTACGCCTCCGCCTTGGCGACGCCGAGCGTCATGAGCGCGGGGGCGATGATGACCGCGGCGATGATGTAGCTCGCGGTCACCGGCACCGCCAGGCCCAGCAGCATGACCGCCAGGCCCGCCATGATCGTGGTGAAGATCAGGTTGCCGGCGGCCACGTCCACGATGATCGAGCTGAGGTTGAGTCCGAGCCCGGTCTGGGTGATGACGCCGACGATGATGCCCGCCGCCGCGCAGACCGCGGTGACCGGCAGCACCTCCAGCGTGCCCTTGGCCAGCGCCTGCCCGATGCGCTTGGGCCCCATGCGGTGGGCCGGGTCGAGGAAGGACAGCGCGAAGGCGACGAAGGTGGCGATGACCACCGACTGGAAGGCCGAGCGGTCCAGCGCCATCAGCACGATGATGAGGATGAGCGAGCTGAAGTGGTAGCCGAAGCGCAGCATGAGCTTGCCGGCCTTGGGCGCGTCGACCTCGACGGCATGGGTGCCGAACCGCCGCGAGTCGATCTCGATGGCCAGGAAGATGCCGAGGTAGTACAGGATCGTGGGGATCGTCGCGTAGAGCAGCACCGTCAGGTAGCTGACCCCGAGCTGCTCGGCGATGATGAAGGCGGCCGCGCCCAGCGTGGGCGGCGACAGGATCGCGCCGATGCCGCTGGCGGCCAGGATGCCGCCGGCGGCCTCGCGGGGGTAGCCGGCCCGCTTGAGCACCGGCCAGGCCACGCTGCCGAGGCTGACGGTGGTGGCGGTGCCGGAGCCGGAGACGGTGCCGAGCAGGAATCCCGCGGTGGTGACGGTACGGCCGGGGGCGGCCCGTGACTTGCGGAAGGCGGCGAAGCTCAGGTCGATGAAGAACTTGCTGGCGCCGGAGTAGTCGAGGACCGCGCCGTAGATCGTGAAAAGGACGATGTAACTGGCCGCCACCTGCATCGGGACGCCGAAGAATCCTTCTGTGCCGGTGTAGAGCTGGGAGATGATCTGGCCGAGGTCGAATCCGCGGTGCCCGATCGGCCAGCTGACCGGCAAATAGTTTCCGAGGTAGGCGTATACCAGGAAAATTCCGCAAATGATGCTGAGCGCGCTGCCGACCGTGCGGCGTACCGCTTCCAGGAGCAGCACGGTCAGGCCCAGCCCGCCGATGATGTCCCAGGTGCTGAGGTTGGAGCTGGAGCCGCGGTCGCGGAAGGCGTCGATGTCGAGCAGCGGGTAGAGCAGGACCCCGAGCGACAGCGCCGCGAGCACCCAGTCGAGGATCGTGGGCGCCTCGCCACGCCGCTGCTCAAGGGGCTCCTGCTGACGCAGGCGCCGCACCAGGGAGACCAGCCCGGAGCGGTAGCGCAGGAAGACCAGCGGCAGCGCCACGGCCAGGAACGTCATCCGATGCTGCACCGGCTCCACCGGCTGGAAGACCACGACGAGGGAGTAGGCCGACAGGAGCCCGCCGATGATCCAGACGCCGAGCCGTAACGGTCCCGACAATTCACGGGCCGGACGTTCCCCCTCCGCGGCCGAGACCAACTCGGCCGCACGCTTGTCACTTACTTCGGTCACGTTCTTGCCTCCCCGACATGGCGTTGGGGGGACTTTACGAGCCTGTTTAGGTCCCTGGGAAGGGTCCGTTATCTCATTGATTTCTCGACGATAATTCAGCGGTCAGAAAATCGGGCGGGAACGCGCGGCGAGCTCGGCGACGGGCACGTTTCCCTCCTGCCGGCCGTCGCGCAGCCGCACCGCGCACGATCCCTCCGCCGCCTCGCGCGGCCCCACCACCAGCTGGTACGGCACCAGCCGATGCGCCCGGATCCTGGCCCCGAGGCTGCCGCGGTCCGGGTGGGCCAGCTCGGCCCGCAGTCCCGCCTCGACGCAGCGCCGTACCAGGTCGTGCGCGGCGGGAAGCTCCGCCTCCGACAGCGGCACCACCACCGCCTGCACCGGTGCCAGCCAGGCGGGCAGCGCGCCGCCGTGCGCCTCGACCAGGTGGGACAGCAGCCGTTCGATGCCGCCGACGACGCTGCGGTGCACCATGGCCGGGCGCTCGCCGCCCACGTAGGACAGCCCGAAGCGCTCGGGCATGTAGAGGTCGACCTGGACGGTGGACAGGGTCGACTCGCGGCCCGCCGGGTCGGCTATCTGGATGTCGATTTTCGGGCCGTAGAAGGCGGCCTCGCCGTACTCCTCGTCGTAGGACTGGCCGCGCGCGTGCAGCACCTCGCGCAGCACGCGCTCCGAGCTCGCCCACAGCGCGGGGTCGTCGACGAACTTGCCCGATGAACCGCCCAGCGACAGCCGGTAGCGGGCTGCCTTGATGCCGAGCTGGGCGTGGGCGGCCTCGATGAGGTCGAGCGCGGCCGCGACCTCGGCCGCGGCCCGCTCGGGCGGGCAGAACACGTGGCCGTCGTTGAGCTGGATCGAGCGCACCCGGTTCAGGCCGCCGAGCACCCCGGACATCTCCGAGCGGTACTGCCCGCCCAGCTCGGCAAGGCGCAGCGGCAGCTCGCGGTGGCTGCGCCGGCGGGAGCGATAGATGAGCGCGTGGTGGGGGCACAGGCTCGGGCGCAGCACGAAGCGCTCACCGCCCACCTCTATCGGCGGGAACATGTCCTCGCTGTAGTGCGACCAGTGGCCCGACAGCTCGTAGAGCTCCTGTTTGCCGAGGACGGGCGAGTTGACGTGCTGGTAGCCGTTGCGGCGTTCGAGCTCGTGGACGTAGTCCTCGACGGCCTTGCGGACGGCGGCGCCCGCGGGCAGCAGGTAGGGCAGTCCCGAGCCGATGAGCGGGTCGGTGCCGAAGATGGCGAGTTCGCGGCCGAGCTTGCGGTGATCGTTCATGGTGGTTCCCCTGGGTGGAAAGGGGGCGAACGACCTTCGAGCGCGTCTCCGGGCGTTCGCCCGGAGAGCAGGATTCAGCGCGCCGGGACGGGGTCCGGCGTCGTCGTGACGTGAACGCGCTGCATGAGGATCACCGTAGCATCAGCGTCCCCGCGCCGCATTCACGATCCGGGTGGTGGAGCGGCCGGGGATGGCCTCCAGCTCCCAGCACTCGGCGCCGAGCAGCGCCGCTGCCGCGCACCGGCCGCCCGCGTGCGGGTCGCCCGCGGTGTGGGCCAGCGCGCCGGGGCGCATGGGCGCCATGAGGTCGATGTAGTCCTCGGGGCCGTGGGCCTCCGGCGGGCCGGTCACCACGAACACGCCGCTCACGCAGCGCAGCGCGGCCAGCACCTCGGCCCGCTCGGCGGCGGGGTTGACCGGGCGCGTGGGTCCCTTCCACGCGCGTACGCGGGGATCGTCCTCGACGCCGACCACCAGCGGCAGCCCGCGGGCGGCCACGGCGTCGAGATAGCGCACGTGGCCGACGTGCAGGATGTCGAACACACCGGTCACGTACGCCGCGCCCGGCTGGTCGTAGGGTCGCACCCACACGGCCTCGAGGCTGCTCACCCGTGCTCTCCTCCGTCGGCGGACTCGTCGATCGCAGCGTACTTGGTCATGGCAAACGGCCGCGCAGGCGACCATGGGAAAGGGCATTCCTACCTTTTCGCGATAATCTGCGACCCCCTCCTCGCGCGTCTCATGACGTCAGCGAATTCGGGGAGGTCGCCATGGCAGCGCCGGACTTTCACAGCCAGTTGGTCGTCCGGCTACCGGGGGCACCGGCCCAGGTCGCACGGGCCAGGAGCGCCGTGACCAGCGCGATCGGGCGCGATCACCCTTTACACGACGAGGCCGTGCTGCTCACCAGCGAGCTGGCCACCAACGCCGTCCTGCACACCCAGTCGGGGGCCGGGGGCACGTTCACCGTCAGCGTGCGGGCCACCGGCGACCTGGTGCGGGTGTGCGTCGAGGACGCCGGCTCCGACGCGCCGCCGTGCGCCTGCCGCGCCGGCGGGCTGACCACCAGCGGGCGGGGCCTGCCGCTGCTGGAGGCGCTCAGCCACCGCTGGGGATTCGAACGTTCCAACGGGGCCAACTGCGTCTGGTTCGAACTGCTGCTGGTCACCGTCCCCGCCGTCTGGGCGTTACAGGTCTAACCGGCACAGCCCCTCGGCCAGCGCCTTGGTCGTCAGCCGGGTGCGGCTGTCGCAGCCGAGCTTGGTGAAGATGTGCTCCAGGTGCGTGGTGACCGTCCGCACGCTCAGCACCAGCGCCGCGGCGATCTGCGGGTTGGAGTCCCCCGCGGCCACGCGGGTCAGCACGTCCACCTCACGCCCGGTCAGCTCGTACGGCAGGCCGCACGGCCGCTCGGCGACCACCGCCCCCTGCAGGGAACCCTGGAAGCCGACCCCCGCCCTGATCACGCGCACGTCGCGCCACTGCCCTGCCGCGTCCAGCCACAGGCCACGCCTGCTCAGCTCGCGCGAGTCGATGAAGGCGCGGGCGAAGGCGGCCAGGCCGGGCTCGCCGTACAGGGCGGGTGAGGGCTCGGTTCCCGGTACGGCCCGCCGTACCCCTGCCCGGTCGAAGGCGACGGCGCGGTAGCCCGCGGGCGGCGCGGTGGGCGCGACCACGCACCGCGACAGGTCGGTGACGTGGGCCAGCGTCGGCGCCGCCGCCTCGACCAGCGCGTCCGCGCCCTCGGGCGGCGCCTGGCGGTAGGCCAGGTGGAGCAGGCCGGTGTAGCGGCCCTCGGCCAGGAACAGCGGCGCGGTCAGGCCCGCGCGCCAGCCGTAGGGCTCCAGGTGGCGGCGGAAGTAGCGGCGGGTGCCCGGATCCGGCATGGCCAGCGGGGCGCGGGCGGCCATCGCGCGTTTGTAGGCGTCGAGGGCGGCGTACTCCTCGGCGGCGTCGCGGTCGATGCGCTCGTGGCCGCTGGAGACGACGCTGCGGTGGCGTCCGGTGTCGGGGTCGTAAGCCACGAACTCGTAGGCGTCGACGGGGACGACCCGGCGCAGCGCGGCCATGGCGCCGTGGGCGCCGCCTCCGCCCGCCACCTGGTAGCCGACCTCGGCGAACGCCTGTAGCAGGGGGATCTCGGCCACGGCTCTTTATACCACTGGGCGGAATTCATGAGCTTTTGTGCTGCGCACTCGGCATCGGTTTCCCCAAGTCTCCAGAAACCCCTCGGCCCTGCCCGAAGACCGATTCGGCCGTCATGTCATGATCACTGGCATGACGGCCGATCTCGTCGCCCGGAAGGTGACCGACCTGCTCGCGCCGCAGGTTCTGGTCATCGCGATGCCGCCGCTGGTGGGCATGGTCTCCTCTGGCTGGGAGGGGGCCGCGTGGGGCGTGCTCGCCGCGGCCCTGTGCGGCGGCGTCCCGGCGGCGGTGATCGCCGCGGGCGTGCGATCGGGCCGCCTGGATTCCCACCACATCGTGGATCGGGCCCGCCGTACCGGCCCGCTGCTCAGCGCGGTGGCGGCGGTGGTCGCCGCGCTGATCCTCCTCATCGCCCTGGGCGCCCCGACCCTGCTGGTCGCGACCGTCACCGCGATGCTGGCCGCGCTGGCGGTGACGGTCCCGATCACGCTGCGCTGGAAGATCTCCTTCCACGCCGCCGTGTGCGCGGGCACCGTGGTCGTCATGGCCTACGTCCTGCCGGCCGTACCGACCGTCCTGATCGGGGGCGCGGTGGTGGCGCTGGTGTGCTGGGCGAGGGTACGCCTGTCCCACCACACCCCCGCCCAGGTGAGCGCCGGCGCCGCCGTCGGCCTGACCACCACCCTCGCCACCCTGACCGCGTTCGGTCTCTGACGGGCCGGAATAGCGGGGCGGTGCGTGCGGTTGCCGAAGCTATGAAGAGCCGGTTGAGAGTCGAGCCGACGGCCAAGCGGGTCCGCGCCTACCTCGGTGGGCAACTGGTCGCCGACACCACCCGGGCCCTGCTGGTCTGGGAAAGCCCGCACTACCCGACCTACTATCTGCCGCTCGGCGACGTGGCGCCCGGGGCGCTCAAGGCGAGCGGGGCCACCAGCCGGTCACCGAGCCGGGGCGAGGCGGTCGTGCACGCGGTGAGCGCGGGGGGCAGGGTCGCCGAGAACGCCGCCCTCACCTATCCGGACTCGCCCATCGAGGAGCTGCGCGGGCACGTGCGGCTCGACTGGGACTCCATGGACGCCTGGTTCGAGGAGGACGAGGAGGTGTACGTGCATCCGCGCGACCCGTACACCCGCGTGGACATCCTGCCCAGTTCCCGGCGGATCAGGGTGGAGGTGGACGGCGTCACGGTGGCCGACTCCACCCACGCCATGATCCTGTTCGAGACCGGGCTGCCCGCCCGCTACTACCTGCCCAAGACCGACGTCCGCCTCGACCTGCTGGAACACACGGACTCGGCCACGAGCTGCCCGTACAAGGGCACGGCCGAGTACTGGACGGTCAACGGCGGCAAGGACCTGGCCTGGTCCTACCGGACCCCGCTGCCGGAGAGCGAGCGGGTCGCCGGCCTGATCTCCTTCTACAACGAGAAGCTCGACATCTACGTGGACGAGGTGCTCCAGGACCGCCCCAGGACGCCGTTCTCCTAGATCTGCTCGCGCCCCTCGCCGGGCGGCGCGCCGGCGTCGTCCTCCAGGCGGCGGCGCAGGCGCTTGAGCCACCATCGCGGCGCCGACACCAGCGAGAAGCGCAGCACCATCAGCGCGGCGATCGTGATCGCCGTGAGCAGCAGCGGCTGCCAGAACGTGGTCAGCCGCTGCCCCATCACCGCGCCGAGCCCCACGCCCGTGTAGGAGCCGAGGAAAGCGGCGGTGCGCATGCCGTGGGCGTTGTCCCGGTCGCGCCCGAGCAGCAGGTTCATGAGCCGGGCCCGCAACAGCTCGCGCCGCTGCTCGGGTGCCCGCACCACCGGCGCGCGCAGGAGCAGCATCTTGCGCGTGGTGCCCCTGAGCCCGTTGGCCAGCACCAGGGTGAGCGCGAGGCCGACGATCGTGCCGAAGGCGACCGTGAGCGCCCACGTCAGCACCGCGCCGAGCGCCGGGGTGATGCTGAGGATCTGGGGTACGAGCAGGCCGACCAGCACGCCCGCCGCCGCCGACAACGCCAGGCCGGTGATCAGCACGCAGGCGTTGGCGGGGAAGCGCAGGAGGTCGGCCAGCGCCACCCACCGGTCGTGCTCGGCCTGCAGCGTGACCCGCCGGTTGCGGATCGAGGCCACCACGTTCGCGGTCCTGATCAGGCCGAGGCTGAACCTGACGCCCGTCACCAGCCGCGTGATCGGCCTGGCGTCCTCGCCCTTGAGCACCTCCCGCAGTTCCGGGTACCACTCCTCGTCGTGCAGCGGCACCCGCATGTCCTCGGGCAGGCGCCGCCTGGCCAGGCGCAGGAGCCCTTCCGGGATGCGGTCGAGGCGGCCGCGGATCTCCTCGCTGACCAGTTCGGCCAGTGCGGTCCCGAGGATCGCCCCGATCGCGGCGGCGACGGCGATGACAGTGTTCACGCGTATCCGCCCTCGGGCCGGACGGCGCCGCGCGGTGACGGCGGGGTGAGGCGCGCGCTCAGCTCGGCCAGTGCCTGCCTGGCCGCGGCCGCGCCGCCTCCGGTGAGCAGGTACAGCCGGCGCGGCGGCCGTCCCTCGTGCCGCGCGTCGACGACCTCACGCCGCCCCTCGATCCAGCCGGCCGCCTCCAGCCGGGCAAGAATCGGGTAGAGCGTCCCGCTCTGCACCTTGGCGTGCTTCATCAGCTCGAAGCCGTAGCGGGGCTCGGAGACGTCTTCGAGGAAGATCCGGAGCACGGTGGCCACCGTGGTGGTCAGACGGACTTCGGAGGGCATGCCGAAAATCTACATAGGGTACGCCGCACGCGGCCCTGTCGCCCGGGTGACAGAACCGGAACTCAGAGCGCCGCCAGCTCCCGCCACTCGGCACGCGGCATCTCGCCGGGCCGGGCGGTGAGCACCTGCAGGCACACATGGTCCGCCCCGGCGTCGAAGTGCCCGCGCACCCGCTTCTCGATCGCCGCCAGGTCGCCATAGGCCACGATCGCGTCCACCAGCCGGTCCCCCACCTGGCTGATCTCGTCCTCGCCGAACCCCAGCCGCCGCAGGCTGGCGATCTGGTGCGGGGCGGCGCGGGCGTAGAAGCCGACGTGCTCCCTGGCCACCTCGCGCGCCCGGCTCACGTCCGTGTCGAGCACCACGGCCTGCTCGACCGCCAGCAGCGCGTCCGGCCCCATGGCCTCCCGGGCGCGCGCGGTGTGCTCCACCGGCACGAAGTACGGGTGCGCGCCCAGCGTGCGCCCTGCCGCCAGCGCCAGCATCTTCGGCCCGAGCGCCGCCAGCACCCTCCTCGGCGGGTACGGCGAGGCCGCCGACACCAGCGGGATCGCGTCCATGGCGTCCAGGTAGGCGCTCATGGAGGCCACCGCCTTGCCCTTGCTGGGGATGGAGTAGCCGTCCATCCTGATCGGCTCGTCGCTGATCCGGTGCCCGCCGAGGCCGAGCACGTACCGGCCCGGGTACGCCTCGTTGATCGCCCGCTCCGCGGCGGCCATGGAGATCGGGTCGCGCAGCGCGACGTTGGCGATCCCCGCGGCCACCGTCATCCGCCGCGTGGCCGACAGCAGCAGCCACGACTGGCTCACCGAGTCGCGCCCGAACCCCTCGCCGAACCACAGCGTCCCGTACCCCAGTTCCTCGATCTCGGCGGCCGCCTCGCGCACCTCCGCCGCGGGGCGCCCGTCGAAGGCGAAGGTCCAGACGCCGATCCTGCCGAGGCCGTGGTCCGTCATGATGCTCCCCTTCTATCCGGAGAACCTCTCCGGATACTGCGGGACTATAATCGGAGAAGTTCTCCGTTTTCAACTCGCCCGGAGGTGCCCGTGACGTTGCGCGCCGACGCCCGCCGTAACCGCGACCTGCTGGTGGCGGCGGCCATCGCCGTGGTCGCCGAAGAGGGCCCCGACGCCTCCCTGAACGAGATCGCCCGCCGCGCCGGCGTCGGCCCCGGCACCCTCTACCGGCACTTCCCCACGCGGGACGCGCTGCTGGCCGCCGTGTTCGAGGGCCGCCTGTCAAGGTTGTGCGAGCAGTCGGAGGAACTGGCCGCGGCCAAGCCCCCGGGCGAGGCGCTCATCGCCTGGCTTCGCCTGCTGACCGTCCACGCCATGACCGACAAGGGCCTGGGCGCCCGCATGATGGTCCCCACCTCGGCCGCCGGCGTGGACTGCTGGGCCATGCTCCGCACCGCCGCCGAGCGCCTCCTGCTGCCCGCCCAGCGGGAGGGCAGCCTGCGGCCCGACGTCGACTTCACCGACCTGGTCGAACTGACGGCCGGCATCGCCCGGTCCGCCCCCGGCCCGGCCCGCGCCGACCGCCTCCTCACCCTGACCCTCGACGGCCTCCGCGCCGGCCACACGGACGGGACCCGAGAGCCAAGGACCTGACGCGCCCGCCTCGCCAGGCGAACCGTCCGCGGAGCCGGCGGGGCCACGCTTCCCTGCCCCCGGCCAAAGGGTGCGGGGCGGGCGCATGCTGGAATGCCGCCCGTTCTCCTGGGAGCCGTCGCCGAGGCCCGCCGGCCGGTCACGGCCGCGGGTGGGCCGCCTCACCGACCTCGTCGCGGTGACGCGATGCCGCGCGCCGGCCGGTGCCCATGACGCCGACCGGCCGCTCGGGGGTGACGCCCCTACTGGTGGTGGGCGGCGTGCCGGGCGCGGCGTGGGGGCGGGGGCGGGGAGGGGTCGGCGGTACGGCGGGCCACCAGGGCGGCCAGCGCGGTGGTGATCGGGACGGCCGAGATCAGCCCCAGCGTGCCCACCACGCTGCGGACGATCTCCTGGGCGATGACCGGGTTCGTGAGGACCTGGCCCAGCGGCTCCCGTCCCACGCTGATCAGCAGGAGCAGGGGCAGCGACGCCCCGGCGTACGCCAGGATGATGGTGTTGATGACCGAGGCGATGTGGGCCCTGCCGACCCGGCCGCCGGCGCGGTACAGGCGGCGGAAGCCGTAGCCGGGATTGGCGTGGGAGAGTTCGGCCACGGTCACGGCCTGGGTGACGGTGACGTCGTCCAGGACGCCCAGGGAGCCGATGATGATGCTGGCCAGCAGCAGGCCCTGGGTGTCGATGTCGTAGCTCATGCCGAGGTTGAAGGCGGCCTCGTCGGTGATGCCGGCCAGGTGGGCCAGGTCGAGGGACACGTACGACAGGGCGCCGGTGATCACCAGGCTGGTCAGGGTGCCCAGGACGGCCATCGCGGTCGGCAGCGTGAAGCCATGCGTCAGGAACAACACCGTCAGCATGATGGCCGCCGAGCCCACGATCGCCACCAGCAGGGGCGGCTTGCCGTCCAGGATGCCGGGCAGCACGAACAGCAGCAGCACCGCGAACGTCACCCCCAGCCCGAACAGCGCGCTCAGCCCCCGCCACCGGCCGAACGCCACGACGGCCAGCGCGAACGCGGCGCCGAACAACCACAGCGGCGTCGAACGGTCGTGGTCGGACAGCCGGTACGGCGACACGTCGAGCGTGGGCTCGGGCGCGTAGACCACGATGACGTCGTCGCCGGCGTGGAAGATCTGCGCGCCCGGCCCGCTGGGCAGCTGAAGCTTGGCCTCCTTGCCGAGGCTGGGGCCGCTGGTGAGCTTGACCACGGCGTCGCCGCAGCTGGCGGGGTCCGGCGGGGGGAGCTTCTGGCCGCCGTCGACCGGCGGCTCCTCCGGGCACGGGGTCAGGGTGATGGCCTGGATGGTGGCGGTGTAGCGGGCCAGCCCGCCTTCCGGCGAGGCGGGCGCCTCGGGAGGTGAGGGCCACAACCACACGAGCGCGGCGACGGTCGCGACCGCGAGCGGAACCAGCACGGCGAGCGCCGCCAGCACGGCTCTCTTCGACGGGGGTACGGCGGGGCCGTGGGAGTGGTTGGCGCCCATGGGCGGGTGTTTCTCCTCAGCGGGAAGGGGGTTCCGCCAGGAAGGTTACCGGGGCCGCGCTGGTCAGGCGGTGCCGATGGTCACGACGATCTTGCCTCGCCCATGCCCGCCCGCCACCTCCCCGACCGCCCGTGCCGCCTCCTCCAGCGGGTACGTGCGGCTGACCACCGGCCTGACCCGTCCGGCGGCGGCCAGCGAGGCCAGTTCCCGCAGATCCTCGGCCCGGGTGACGGCGAACAACGCCTGGAGGGTCTGCCCGGTGACCAGGTTCAGCAGCGCCGCCCGCAACTGCCGCTGCAGACCGCTCAGCCACCGCCCGCCGCCCTCCCCGCCGACGATGACGAGGTGGCCCCGGGGCGCCAGAACACGACGCAGCCGCGACAGCGGCCGATTGCCCGCCGCGTCCACGATGAGGTCGTAGCGGAGCGAACCGGCGGTGACGTCCTGACGGGTGTAGTCGATGACGTGCCCGGCCCCCAGCGACCGCACCAGCTCGGCCTTGTCCGCCCCGCACACCCCGGTGACCTCCGCCCCGAGATCCTTGGCGAGCTGGACCGCGAAACTCCCGACCCCGCCCCCGGCCCCGATGACCAGCACCTTCTGCCCGGGTGTGACCCGCCCGCGCACCGCCTGCAGCGCCGTGACCCCGGACGACGGGATGGCGGCCGCCTCCTCGAACCCCACCTCGCCGGGTTTCGCGGCGAGCTTGTCCTGCCGGGCGACGGCGTACTCGGCGAAGGCCGCGTCGCAGACGCCGAACACCGCGTCACCGGCCCGGAACCCGCTCACACCCGCTCCCACGGCCTCGACGACGCCCGCGAGGTCGCTGCCGCGCACCTTGTTCCTGGGCGCGCGCAGCCCGAGCATCGGCCTGATGAGGTACGGCTCGCCCTTCATGAGATGAACGACCCCGACGTCAACCCCGGCCGCCCTGACCCGTACGAGCACCTCCCCGTCGCCGGGCACCGGGCGGGGCTGCTCCGTCATGCCCAGGACGCCGGCGCCGCCGTACCGCTCCTGTGTGATCGCCTTCATCGTCATGCCATCAAGGTAAATTAAACTCGACATCATGTCTAGTTTTCTTTACTTCGCCCGGCCAGGGCCTCCAGCCGTCCGACGACCTCGTCGAGCGGCGCCCGGGTGTCGATCTCCAGGGTGGCGCCGGTGCGGAGGAGCGGTTCGATCATGGCCAGGTTGTCCAGGATCTCCCGGCGCTCCTCGGGACGCCTGCCGTACGGGTTGTCCGTCCGCGCGGCGACGCGGGACAGGATGACGTCGGCGGGCGCGGACAACAGGACGATGTGGTCGAAGTCCGGGTAGAAGGTGACCTGGTTGGAGGTGCAGCCCGACACGAACAGGGCGCCCTCGCGGTGCCCGGCCAGCAGCTCCGCGATGGCGTCCTCGCGCCAGACCCACTCGCGTTCGCCGTCCTCGCCGGTCACCCAGTGGTTCCACGGGCCGTCGTCGGTGTCGACCGTACGGTGGCCGCGCTCACCCAGCAGTCGCAGGGCGGCGGACTTGCCGGTGCCGGACATGCCGGTGACCAGGATTCTCGTCATGGCGGCGAGGGTAACTTGAGTCTCCACCAAGGGGAGGCGCGAGGGTGAGCGGCATGGACGGCTACACGATCGGCGACCTCGCGCGCCGTACCGGGCTGACGGTCAAGACCGTGCGGTTCTACTCCGACAAGGGGATCGTGCCGCCGTCAGGACGCAGCCACGCCGGATACCGGCTCTACGACCTCGACGCCCTGGCCCGCCTGGACCTCGTGCGCACGCTGCGCGAACTCGGCCTGGACCTGGCCACGATCCGCAAGGTCGTGGACCGGGAACTGTCGCTGCCCGAGGTCGCCGCCGCGCACGCCGAGGCACTGGAGGTCCAGATGCGGGCGCTGCGGCTGCGGCGCGCGGTGCTGAGAGCGGTCGCCAGGCGTGGATCGACCCCCGAGGAGACGGACATCATGCACAAACTTGCCAGACTTTCCGCGGACGAGCGGCGCCGGCTGATCGACGACTTCCTCGACGCGACGCTCACGGGCGTCCACGCCGGAGTCCGGCGCTCGCTCACCCCGGAACTCCCTGACGACCCCGAGGTCGAGCAGGTGGAAGCCTGGGTGGAACTGGCCGAACTCACCCGGGACGCCGGCTTCCGCGCCGCCGTACGCCTGCTGGCCGAGCACCACGAAGCGGGCGCGTCCGTCCCGCGCCCCGACCCGGTCGCGATCATCCGCTCCCAGGTACGGCAGGCCATGGCGGCCGGAGTCGACCCGGCCTCACCGGAGGCCAAGGCCCTGGCCGAGACGGGCAACCCGCTCATGGAGGCCGCCGGCGACCCGCGCTGGATCCGCTACCTGCACCTGCTCGCGATCGTCAACGGCTGGCCCCCGCCCGAGGACCCGGCCCCGCTGCACGAGTGGTACTCCAAGGCGTCCGGAAAGGGCTCTTGACGAGAATGTGAGCGCGGCGCACGATGCGTCGAGCGCATTTCTTGTTCCCCCGTGGCGACAAAGGAGTCGACGTGACCGACGGCGTACAGGAACGTTCCACCCGTACGATCTCGCAGGCGATCACCACGTTCAAAACCTTCGACTGGGACGCGTGGTCCTTCCCCTCGCTCCGCATAGCCGAAGGTAAAACGCGCACCGACAGCGGCAGCGGGGACCAGTCCTTCCTGGAAGGACTCCAGTACAAGATCAAGGGCAAGTGGTACAACGGCCACATCAGCCTCAGCCCGATGGGCGGCTCGGACGAGAGTTTCTATTTCAACAGCGCCCATCTCACCATTACGGGCGGCACGAACAACGGAAACTACTTCTTCACCGTCAACGAAACAGAGGTCAAGCCCTCCGAGGCGCCCAAGAAATTCAAGGGAAAGTATTCCTTCTCCGGAGACGATCTGCCCGACAGTGAACTCAAGGCGGACATCGTCAAGATGCTGGAGTTCCTCGCCCTGTTCGGCGACGACTGACGAAACGGCGTACGCCCCCGGAGCAGCACAGGAACCGGGGGCGTACGTCGATGGGCCGGCAGGTCAGCCCATGTGGGGATAGCGGTGGTCGACCGGCGGGACGAAGGTCTCCTTGATCGTGCGGGCGTTCACCCAGCGGATCAGGTTGAAGATCGAGCCGGCCTTGTCGTTGGTGCCCGAGGCGCGGGCGCCGCCGAAGGGCTGCTGCCCGACGACCGCGCCGGTGGGCTTGTCGTTGACGTAGAAGTTGCCGGCGGCGAAGCGGAGCTTCTCGCTGGCCGAGGCGACGGCGTAGCGGTCCTGGGCGATGATCGAGCCGGTCAGCGCGTACGGCGAGACCGACTCCATCTGGTCGAGGACGGTGTCGTACGCGGCGTCGTCGTAGACGTGGACGCCGAGGATCGGGCCGAAGTACTCCTTGACGAAGATCTCGTCGGCCGGGTCGTCCGACAGCAGGATGGTCGGCTTCACGAAGTATCCGGTGGAGTCGTCGTAGGAGCCGGTCAGCACCTCGATCCCGGCCGACGAGCGGGCCCGGTCGATCGCCGCCTTGTGCTTGGCGAAGGCGCGCTCGTCGATGACGGCGCCCATGAACGTCGACAGGTCCGCGGCCACGTCGCCCACGGTCAGCGACTCGGCGGTGCCCACCAGGTCGTCCTTGACGCGGTTCCAGACGGAGCGCGGGATGTAGGCGCGCGAGGCGGCCGAGCACTTCTGGCCCTGGTACTCGAACGCGCCGCGGATCAGCGCGGTGGTGAGCACGGCGGGGTCGGCGGAGGGGTGGGCCAGGACGAAGTCCTTGCCGCCGGTCTCGCCGACCAGGCGCGGGTAGCCGTGGTAGCCGGTGATGTTGGCGCCGACGGTCGCCCACAGGTGCTGGAAGGTCGCGGTGGAGCCGGTGAAGTGGATGCCGGCCAGCGCGGGGTGGGTCAGGGCGGCCTCGGAGACGGCGGCGCCGTTGCCGGTGACGAGGTTGATGACGCCCGGCGGGAGACCGGCCTCCTCCAGCAGCTTCATCGTGAAGTGCGCGGCGAACTGCTGCGTGGGCGAAGGCTTCCAGACAACGACATTGCCCATCAGAGCAGCAGAAGTCGGCAAATTTCCGGCGATGGCGGTGAAGTTGAACGGCGTGATCGCCAGAACGAAGCCCTCCAGCGGCCGGTACTCCATCCGGTTCCAGACACCGGGCGAGGAGACGGGCTGGTCGGCGTAGAGCTGCCGGGCGTAGGCCACGTTGAAGCGCAGGAAGTCGATCAGCTCACAGGCCGCGTCGATCTCCGCCTGCTGCGCCGACTTCGACTGCCCGAGCACCGTCGCCGCGTTCAGCGTCGCCCGCCAGGGCCCGGCCAGCAGGTCGGCCGCCTTGAGGAAGACCGCCGCCCGCTCGTCGAACGACAGCGCCCGCCACGCGGGAGCGGCGCGCAGCGCCGCGTCCACCGCGTCCTTCACGTCCTGGGCCGTAGCGTCGTTGGTACGCCCCAGGACGGAGGCCTTGTTGTGCGGCTGCACCACGTCGATCGGCGCGCCGCCGCCCATGCGGGACTTCCCGTCGATGGTCATGGGCAGGTCGATGGAGCTGCCGGCCAGCTCCTTGATCCGGTTCTCCAGGGCGGTGCGCTCGGCGCTGCCCGGGGCGTAGCCGTACACCGGCTCATTGGCCGGAGCGGGAACGTTGCTGATGGCGTCCATTTACTTGCCTCCAAGGGCACGAAGGAAGAAGGCGACGTTGGCGGGGCGTTCGGCGAGACGGCGCATGAAGTAGCCGTACCAGTCGTCGCCGTAGGGCACGTAGACGCGGACCGTGTGGCCCGCTCCGGCCAGGGCCTCCTGCCTGTCGGTCCTGATCCCGTAGAGCATCTGGTACTCGTAGTCCCCGATGGCGCGGCCGAAGCGGTCGGCCAGCAGCTCGGTGATGGAGATCAGGCGGTCGTCGTGCGTCGCCACCATGGGGTATCCCTTCCCCGCCATGAGGATCCGCAGGCATCGCACGTACGCCTTGTCCACCTCGGCCTTGCCCTGGTGGGCGACCGAGGCGGGCTCGTTGTAGGCGCCCTTGACCAGCCGTACCCGCGAGCCCTCGGTGGAGAGCTCGCGCAGGTCGTCCTCACTGCGGAACAGGTAGGCCTGGATCGCGACACCGGTCGACGGGTACTCCTCGCGCAGCTTGCGCAGGATGCCCAGCGTCGAGTCGACGGTGGTGTGGTCCTCCATGTCGAGCGTCACGGCCGAGCCGTTGGCGGCCGCGGCGGCGCAGATGTCGCGCACGTGCTCCAGGGCCAGGTCGTCGGAGAGCTCCTGGCCGACGGCCGACAGCTTGACCGACACCTCCGCGCGCTCGCCGAGCTCCAGCGGGCGCAGCGTGTTCAGCAGCGTCACATAGGCCTTGGCGGTGGCCGCGGCGGCGCCCGCGTCGTGGGTCTCCTCGCCGAGGTGGTCGACGGTGACGGTCAGTCCGCCGTCGACCAGCCGCTCGATCGCCGCGCGCGCCTCGTGGGCGCTCTCGCCTGCGACGAAACGGTCGACCACCTTGCGGGTGAGCGGGAAGCCGGACACGGAGCGGCGTACGAGCCTGCTCCGTGACGTGGCGAGTAGCAGTTGACCGAGCATGCATCCAGCCTAAAACTCCTGTTCAGACCCCAGCCATCGACGTCCGTAACGCGGGATGTGGCAGGCTGTCATACAAATGCACAACACCGCCGATCTCCAGGAGACCGTCGACGAGATAGCCCGCGTTCTCGGGGCTTCCGCGACGCTGGAGGACCGTTCGTTCCGCCTGCTGGCCTACAACGCGCAGCACGGGGAGATCGACGCGGTCCGCCAGGAGTCGATCCTGCGCCGCCGCGCCACGGGCGAGGTGCGCGACTACTTCGAGCGCTTCGGCATCGCCAAGGCGCACGGCCCCGTCCGCATCCCCGCCGACCACGACCTGAAGGCGCGCATCTGCTGGCCGCTGCGCCACCGCGAGGTGACCTACGGCTACCTCTGGCTGCTCGACTCCGGCGCCCTGTCCGACGAGGTGCTCGCCCGCGCCGGCGGCCTGGTCGCGCGGGCCGCGAGCGCGCTGGCGCACGAGGCGCGCAGCCGCCAGGACGCCGGGCGCGGGCTGCGCGCCCTGCTCTCGGCCGACCCCGAGGAACGCGCCACCGCCTCGACCGGCATGCCGGGCCCGGTGGCCGCGCTCGCCGTCAGGGAGTCGCCCGACCGCGTGGCCGCCCTCTGGACCCTGCCGCGCGGCGTGCTCGCCCTCGCGGGCTCGCCGGTGGCGCTGCTGTCCCCCGCGCACCTGGCCGCCGAGGTCGCGCACACCCTCCAGAGCGTGTACGGCACCGCCGCCGGCATCGGCGCCCCCCGGCAGGACCCGGCCGACGCCTGGCAGAGCTGGCGGGAGGCCCAGCAGGCGCTGCGCATCGCCGAGCACTTCACCCGCTTCGCCCCCGTCGCCCGCTGGGAGGACCTGGGCGTGCACCGGCTGCTGGCCCGCCTGGGCCGGGCCGACCTGCGGGAGCTGGCGGCGGAGGTGGCGGGGCTTGACGGGGAACTGGCCCGCACCGTCGAGACGTACCTCGACCTGGGCGGGCACGCCCAGAAGGCGGCGGCCGAGCTGGGCGTGCACCGCCAGACGCTCTACTACCGGCTCGGCAAGGCCGAGCGCGCGCTCAACCGCGACCTGGACGACGGGGACGACCGCCTGGTCGTCCATCTCGGCCTCAAGGCAGCGCACCTGTCGGATCCCTCGCCATCGGGATAAGGCTTGGCTAACCTAAGGTGACGTGACGTCCCTCACCGTCCGGAAAGGCCGCACCGCCCACGCGCGCAACCTCACCCTCGCCCTGGCGGTGCTGGCGGCCGTCTGCGCGGCGAGCATCGCGCTTGGCTCGGCCGAGCTCACCCCCTCCGCCCTCATCGACGCGCTGCTGCGCCGCGAGGGCGCGGAGGGGGTGACCGCGATCTGGGAGTTGCGGGTACCGCGCACACTCGTGGGGCTGGGGGTGGGGGCGGCGCTCGGCCTGGCCGGCGCGATCATGCAGTCCCTGACCCGCAACCCGCTCGCCGACCCGGGCATCCTCGGCGTCAACGCGGGCGCGGCCACGGGCGTGGCGCTCTCCTTCGCCGTCTTCGGGCTGACCGACCTGCGGGGTTCGGTGTGGTTCGCCTTCGCGGGCGCCGCGGGTGCCACCGTGCTGGTGTACACGCTGGGTTCGCGCGGGTACGGCGGCGCCACTCCGATCCGCCTGGCCCTGGTCGGCACCGCCGCCGACGCCGCGCTCCTGTCGATCGTCTGGGCGGTGCTGCTGCTCGACTCCGACACGCTGCACCGCTACCGGTTCTGGTCGGTGGGCTCGCTGGCCGCGGTCGACTCCGCCGCCCTGGGCCAGATCTGGATGTTCCTGGTGGCGGGGGCGGTGTTCGCGCTGGCGCTCGGGCCCGCGCTCAACGCGCTGGCGCTGGGCGAGGACGCGGCCCGCGCGCTCGGCGTCCACGTCGGGCGGGCACGCCTGCTGGCGGTGGCCGCGGTGACGCTGCTGTGCGGGGCCGCGACCGCCGCGGTGGGCCCGATCTTCTTCCTCGGCCTGGCGGTCCCGCACATCGTGCGCGCGCTGATCGGTCCGGACCAGCGGTGGCTGCTGCCGTACTCGATGGTGATCGCGCCGTCGCTGCTGCTGGCCTGCGACGTCCTCGGCCGGATCATCGTACGGCCGGCCGAGCTGGAGGCCGGGATCATCACGGCGTTCGCCGGCGCCCCGGTGCTGATCGCACTGCTGCGCGGCAGGAGGCGGGTGGGCGAGCTGTGACCAGGACCATGACGGAACGCCCGGTCAAGCGGTTCAGGATGCGCGCGGGCGGCTGGTCGTATCTGCTGCCGCTGCGCGCGGCCGTGGTGACCTGCGCGCTGGTCGTGGTCACGCTCGCGATCGGCGTGGTCAGCCTGGGCAGTGGCGACTACCCGCTCTCTCCCGCGCAGGTCGTCGCGGCGCTGACGGGCGACGGCGGCGCGGCCGGGCAGTTCGTGGTGATGCGGCTGCGGCTGCCCCGGCTGCTGGTGGCGCTCGGGGTCGGGGCGGCGCTGGCGGTGGGCGGGGCGGTTCTGCAGACGCTGACCCGTAACGCGCTGGGCAGCCCGGACATCATCGGCCTGGACCGGGGGGCCGCGACGGGCGCGCTGCTCGGCATCCTGGTGCTCGGCGGCGGCTCGGCGGCGATCGCCGGTTCCGCGGTGGCGGGCGGGGCGATCGCGCTGGTGGCGGTCTACCTGCTGGCCTTCCGCGGCGGGCTGCGCGGCGCCCGGTTCGTGCTGGTCGGGGTGTGCGTGGCGGCGATGCTCGGCGCGGTCAACGCCTACCTCATCACCCGGGCCGATCTCTGGTCGGCCAACCAGGCGGCCACGTGGCTGGTCGGCAGCGTCGCCGGGAGCCGCTGGGGTCACGTGGCGGCGATCTGGATCGCGTGCGGGGTGCTGCTGCCCGTGCTGGCCGCCATGTCCTCGCGGCTGCGGCTGCTGGAGATGGGCGACGAGGTCGCCGTCGCGCTGGGCGTGCGCGCCGAGCCGGCCCGGCTGGCGGCGCTGGCCTGCGCGAGCACGTTGACCTGCGTGGCCATCGCGACGGCCGGGCCGATCCTGTTCGTGGCGCTGACCGCGCCGCAACTGGCCCGGCGGCTGACCGGGGTGGCGGGGCCGCCGATCTGGGCGAGCGCCGCGATGGGGGCGCTGCTGATGGTGGTCAGCGACCTGGCGGCCCAGCGGCTGTTCGGCCAGGCCCAGTTGCCGACCGGGGTGGTCACGGGCGCGATCGGCGGCGGCTACCTGCTGTGGATGCTGGGCCGCCGCCGTACCGCCTGAGGTCACAGGGGCTTGAACGCCGACAACTGCTCGTTCAGCTTGTCCAGCCAGGCGGCCTGGCGCTGGTAGCTGTAGGGGGTTTCCACCACCCAGGGGACCACCTGGCCGGCCTTGACCGCCGGGATCTGGGCGAAGGTGGCCTTCTTCTTCATGTCCTCCAGCGTCAGCCACTGGCTGCGCGCGTCGTAGAGGACGACGTCGGCCTCGTACTTGGCCGCCTGCTCCCAGCTCAGCGTCTCGTACAGCGGGTCGTCGCCAGCGCCCTTCTCCATGGCGAGGCCGAGGGAGGCCAGGTAGGTGAGGTCGGTGTAGCCGCCCGCCCCGGCCCTGGCCACCCAGAACTGGTCGGGGCCGCCGGCGACCGCGAGGACCTTCAGTCCCTTCTGCGCGGTCTTGGTCACCTTCTCCGAGGCCTCGTCGAAGGCCTTCTTGCCCTGGGCGAGGGCGGGCGCGGCGGGGTCGGCGCCCAGCGAGAGGGCGAGTTCCTCGAAGCGGGCCAGGACCTTCTTCAGGTCGGTGCCCTTGACGGTCTCGATCGCGACCATCGGGGCCAGGGCCTCGATGTCGCCCATCTGCTTCTCCGGCACGTACCAGACCAGGTCGTTGAACTTGGTGGTCACCAGCAGCTCGGGCTGGAGCGAGGCGTACTTCTCCACGTTGAACTCGCCGTAGCCGGTGCCGATCGAGGTCGCCTTGGCCAGGTCGACGTCCCCGGCGAGCGGGTCCTTGGAGCCGTTCTTGAGCGTGGTGGAGCCGAACAGGCCGATCGACGGGACGCCGAAGTCCCACAGGGCCGCGGCCGCGCCCACGTAGGCGACGATCCGATTGGGGGCGGCGGGCGCCTCCGCCTTCTTGCCCCGGTCGTCGGTGAACGACCATGGCCCCGCCGTACTCGCCGCCTTGGACGCCGCGCCGGCGGGAGCGGCCGGCGGCCCGCCGCGGCCGGCGGTGCCGCACGCGGCGGCGAGGGCTCCGAGTGTGAGGAGGGAACCGCCGCGGAGGGCCTGACGACGAGTGATGCCGGATGCCATGAAACTACCCTTCTCAGAAGTTAGGTAAGGCTTCCCTTTTTTAGGGTAATCTAACGTCATCTTGACCGTCTGGGGAGACTCGTGCGCCTGGGACACGTGGTCATCGACATCACTCCGCTACGGACCGGCCGCGACTTCCGCTATGTCTTCGCGGCCCGGATGGTCTCCCTCCTCGGCATCGGTGTGACCGGTGTGGCGCTGGCCATGCAGGTGTACGCGATGACCGGTTCGTCACTCCACGTCAGCCTGATCAGCCTGTCACTGGGCGGGCCGTTGCTCGCCGGCACGCTCGCAGGCGGCGTGCTCGCCGACCGGATGGACCGGCGGCTGCTCATCGTGGGGTCACGGGCGGGGGCGGCGGCGGGGTTCGCGGTGCTCGCGGTCAACGCCTTCCTGCCCGAGCCGCGGCTCGGGGTGATCTACCTGAGCGCCGGGCTGATCGGGCTGGCCGACGGGCTCAGCGAGACCGCCCTCATGGCCGCCGTGCCCGCGCTCGTCGGCCGGGACAAGCTCGCCGCCGCCGAGGCGCTCACCTCCATCACCACGCAGGTCGGGACCATCGCCGGGCCGTCGCTGGGCGGTCTTCTGGTCGCCGGGCCCGGATACGTCGCCTGTTACACGCTCACCTGCGCCACCACCGTCGTGACGACCGTGCTGCTGTGGATGCTGCGCCCGCTGCGGCCCGACGGGGGCGGGCAGGCCCATCCGCTGCGGTCGATCGCGGAAGGGATGCGCTTCGCCCGGCGTGACCCGGTGATCGCCGGGGTGATACTGCTCGATCTCAGCGGGACGCTGATGGCCACGCCGTACGCGCTGTTTCCCGCGTTCGTGGCGGCGCACTACGGCGGCGACGCGGCCACGGCCGGGCTGCTCTACAGCGCCCCCGCGGCGGGAGCGCTGCTCGCGGCGCTGGCCGGCGGCTGGATCGGCCGGGTACGCCGTCCCGGGCGCGTGCTGATCGGCGCGGTGGCGCTGTGGGGGCTGGCGGTGGCCGGGTTCGGCGCCAGCGCGTGGCTGCCGGTGGGCCTGCCGCTGGCGCTGGCGTTCCTCGCGCTGTCCGGAGCCGGGCAGGTGGTCTCCGAGGTGCTGGCCGGTGCGCTCATCCAGTCACGTACGCCCGACCGGCTGCTCGGGCGGGTGTCGAGCCTGTGGCTGACCGAGGCGACCGTCGGCCCGGCCCTGGGCAACGTGGTCGCCGGCGGCCTGGCCCGCCTCGCGCCGCCGGGCGGGGCGGCGGTGATCGGCGGGCTGGCCTGCGTGGCCGGGGTGGCCACGCTCGCCGTGGCCATCCCCTCCCTGCGCCGCACCCGCCCGCTGCCCGCCAACTGACTTCAGGCCCCGGGACAGGATGGCAAAACGGGTACGTCAATCCATGGCGCGGATGAGGCTGGCCGGGCGCATGTCCGTCCAGCTCTCCTCCACGTACTCCAGGCAGGCGTCGCGGCCCGCCGGGCCGTACGCCTGGGTCCACCCGGCGGGGGCGGGCAGGCGCTGCGGCCACAGGGCGTGCTGGTTCTCGTCGTTGACGAGGACCAGGTACACGCCGTCGGCGTCCTCGAACGGGTTGGTCATCGCAGTCTCTCCTTCATGATCGCGGCGATCCGGGCGAGGGGCTCCGGGTCGGCCAGTTCGTAGTGCTCGCAGTCGATCTCGTGCTCGTCGATGGCGCCGGTGACGAAGGGGCGCCAGCGGGCGGCGTCCAGCGTGGTACCGGCCTTGTCGGCGGTCGCGGTGACGAACAGCAGGTCACCCTCGAACACCGGGTGCGCGCCCGGCCGGATGAGGTCCTCGGCGTTCACCGCGACGTCGATCATGGCGCCGACCGTGGCCTCGTCGAGCTCCGCCAGCAGCCCGCCGCGCCTCCTGAGCGTGGCGACGACCTCGCGCCGGCCGACACGCCGGTCGGGCTCGGGCAGCCCGGCGATGCGCAGCAGGAAGCGCAGCGCGTCCTGCTCATTGTCGCCGGTCTCCGGCTCTTCGCCAGGGCCCAGCGGGTAGGAGTCGAGCATGGCGAGGAGGTCGACGTGCTCGCCGCGCCGTACCAGCTCGGCGGCCATCGCGTGGGCGACGACCCCGCCGAACGACCAGCCCATCAGGCGGTAGGGGCCGCTGGGCTGGACCTCGCGGATCCGCTCGACGTAGTCGGCCGCCATGGCCTCAAGCGTCCCGGGCAGCGGGTACGGCCCCGCCGGCCCACGTGCCTGCACCCCGTAGACGGGGCCGTCCATGAGCCCGGCCAGCCCCATGAAGCACCAGGCCAGCCCGAACAGCGGATGCACGCAGAACAGCGGCGGCCCGTCCCCGCCCGTCCGGATCGGCAGCAGCCCGTCGAGCGCCCCGCTCTCCCGGGGTCCGGGGGCGGCGAGCCTGGCGGCCAGAGCGGCCGGGGTGGGGGCCTCGAACAGGTCCCGGATCGTGACCGGGGTGCCGAGTTCGGCGCGGATCCGGTTGACGAGCCTGGCGGCCAGTAGCGAGTGGCCGCCGAGCTCGAAGAAGTTCGCCTCGTGGCCGGGAAGGGCGCCGCCGCGGTCTCCGTGAAGTGCGGCGGCGAACAGTCCGGCCAGCCGTTCCGCCACGGCCGGATCATGCTCGCCGGACGCGAGCACGTCCGGGCGGCCGACGCCGGGCGGGCGCTCGCCGGGAGCCGGCTCCGGAGGGGCGAAGGCGGGCGGGCGGGCGCCGGGAGCCGCGTCCGGAGGGGCGGAGGCGGGCGGGCGCTCGCCGGAGGGAGGGGCGTCCGGGCGGGCGAAGGACGGAGGGTCGGGCAGGAGGGCCGACAGGCGGGCGGCCGGGTCGGCGGCGGCACTGGTCAGCAGGGCGGCCAGGGCGCCGGCGAGCGCCTCGGCACGCTGCCGGGTGAACAGGTCGGTCCGGTACTCGATCACCCCGGAGCCGTCCTCCCCCACGGCGACGGCCAGGTCGAACTTGGCCGTGCCCGTCCCCGCGCCGGTGGGCCGGACGTCCAGGCCGGGCAGCGGTTCGAGCGGCGGTTGTGCCGTGTGGTGGGCGATCATGACCTGGAAGAGCGGGTGCCAGGCGAGTGTCCTGGCCGGTGCGGTTTCGCGGACGACCCGGTCGAAGGGGAGGTCGGCGTGCTCCAGCGCGGCGAGGTCGGTCTCCCGGACCCGTTCCAGGAGTTCCAGGAAGGTCGGGTCGCCGCCGGTGTCGGCCCGCAACACCACCGTGTTCACGAAAAATCCGACCAAATCCGCCAACGCCTCGTCCGACCGGCCCGCCACCGGCGTACCCAGCGAAATGTCCGTCCCCGACCCCAGCCGGGTCAGCAACGCCGCCACCGCCGCGTGCACCACCATGAACGGCGTCACACCGCTCGCCCGCGCCAGCCCGAGCAGGCCGTCCGCGTCGACGCCGAAGGCGACCGAGTCCCCTTCCGGCGAGGCGACGGGCGGGCGCGGCAGGTCGTGGGGCAACGGCAGGCGGTCCGGGGCCCCGTCGAGCGCGGCCCGCCAGAAGGCGAGCTGCCGCGCGGCGAGCTCGGTGGGGGCGTCCTCGTCGCCGAGCAGGTCGCGCTGCCACAGCGTGTAGTCGGCGTACTGCGCCGCGAGCGGCCCGGCGTCCGGCGCCCGCCCCCGCAGCCGCGCCGCGTAGGCGGCGGACAGATCCGCCCACAGCGGGCCGACGGACCACTCGTCGCTGGCGATGTGGTGCAGCACCAGCAGCAGCTCGTGCTCGTCGCCGCCCACCGCCCGCGCCCACACCCGGATCGGCAGCTCGGCCGCCAGGTCGAAGGGCAGCTCGGGCTCGCCTTCCCCGTCGCGCACGACCAGCCTCCGCCGTGCCTCGCCGGAGTCCAGAATCAGCTGGTACGGCTCGCCGTCCCGCTCCCCGATCAGCGTCCGGAGCGCCTCGTGCCTGGCCACGACGTCCCCGAGCGCCGCCCGCAGGACGTCGTGGTCCAGCGGCCCGCGTACCCGGACCGCGAACGGCACGTTGTAGGTGGCCGTGGCGCCTTCCAGTTCCTGAAGGAACCACAGCCGCCGCTGTGCCGCCGACAGCGGGACGACGTCCGGCCGTTCCGCCCGGACCACCGGCGGCCTGCCGTGGTCCTGACCGGCGCCGGACGCGTGCCGGGCCAGGGCCGCGACCGTGGGAGCCTCGAAGACCGTCCTGACCGTGGTGGCGGTGCCGAACTCGGCGGCCACGCGCCCGGCCAGGCGTACGGCCAGCAGGGAGTGGCCGCCCAGGTGGAAGAAGTCGTCCAGCGCGCCCACCTCGGGCACGGCGAGCACGCCGGCGAAGATCTCCGCCATCCGGGTCTCGACCGGCCCCCGCGGCTCCCGGCGCAGCGCCGTGGCCGCACGGCGGACGGCCACGGAGCGCGCCGGCGAGACGGAGCCACGCGACATGCCCGGCTCTCCCGGGGGGAGGTCCAGTTCGGCCAGGCGCCGGCCGGGTTCCGCCGCCACCTGCTCCAGCAGTGCGGCCAGCGCCGCGGCCAGGGCGTCGCCGGGCAGTCCTTCCCGGTACTCGACCAGCACGTCGAGTCCCTCGGCCGTCTCGGTGAAGGCGAAGGCGAGGTCGAACTTGGCCTCCTGCTCAGTGTCCGGTTCCTCCACGGCGAGCGCGGTCTCCGGGGCGTGCCGGTAGGCGATCATGACCTGGAAGAGCGGGTGCCTGCCCGGCGCGCGCTCGGGGTTGACGGCCTCGACCACCAGGTCGAACGGCACGTCGGCATGGTCGAAGGCGGCCAGATCGCTCTCCCGCACCCGTTCCAGCAGCTCCAGGAACGATGGATCTCCGTCGAGGTCGGCCCGCAACACCACCGTATTCACGAAAAATCCGACCAAATCCGCCAACGCCTCGTCCGACCGGCCCGCCACCGGCGTGCCCAGCGGGATGTCCGTCCCGGAACCGAGCCGCGCCAGCAACGCCGCCACCGCCGCGTGCACCACCATGAACGTGGTCACACCCGCCCGGCGCGCCAGCCCCCGAAGCCCGTCAGCGGCGAGGCGGAAGCCCACCGACCCACCGGCGCCGGTCCCGCGGGGCAACACGATCTCCTCGGGCATCCCGTCCAGCGCCCGCCGCCAGAACGCGAGACCACGTCCCAGCGCCCCGTCCGGGTCGCGGGGCTCACCGAGCGCCCGCCGTTCCCAGAGGGCGTAGTCCGCGTACTGCACGGGCAGCGGCGCGAACTCCGGCTCACGCCCGGCCAGCCGCGCCTCATAGGCCGACGACAGGTCGCGCAGCAGCGGCCCCATCGACCACTCGTCGGCGGCGATGTGGTGCAGCACCAGCAGCACCTCACCGCCGGCGGGGAAGAAGGCCCGGATCGGCAGCTCGGCGGCCAGGTCGAAGGGCGCGCCGGGATCCCCCTCGCCCACGGCGAACCGCCGTAGCGCCTCCTCCACCTCCAGGACCACCTGGTACGGCTCGCCGTCCCGCTCCCCGATCACCGTCCGCAGCACCTCGTGCCTGATCACCAGGTCCCGCAGTGCCTCCAGCGCGGCCGGGGCGTCGCCCAGCCGTACCCGGATCGGAATGTTGTAGGCCGTCGAGGCCCCTTCCATCCGTTGCAGGAACCACAACCGCCGCTGGGCCGACGACAACGGCACCGGTGACGGCCGGGTGGCGGGCACGAGCGCGGGGCGGGCGCCCGCGGTGCCGGGGTGCTGGAGCGTGGCGGCCAGCGCGGCGGGCGTGGAGGCGCCGAACAGCGTCCCCAGGGGCACCTCGGTGCCGAAGCGGGCGCGGATCCTGGCGGCCAGCCGTACCGCGAGCAGGGAGTGGCCGCCCAGGTGGAAGAAGTCGTCGTCGATGCCCACGCGCGCCGGCCCGAGCAGGTCGGCGAAGATCTCGCACAGCGCCCGCTCGGTGGCCGTGCGCGGAGCGCGCGCGGCCACGGCGGCGCCGCCGGACGGGGCCGGCAGGGCCTTGCGGTCCACCTTGCCGTTGACCATGAGCGGGAGCGCGGGCAGCGTGACGTAGGCGGCGGGGACCATGTGGGCGGGCAGCCGCGCGGCCACGTGGGCCCGCAGTTCCGCCGCATCGTCCCGGGCGCCGGTGACGTAGGCGACCAGGCGGGTGTCGCCGGGGGCGTACTCGTGCGCGGCGACGACGGCCTCGCGTACGCCGGGGCAGGACAGCAGGGCCGACTCCACCTCGCCCGGCTCGATGCGGAACCCGCGGATCTTGATCTGGCCGTCGGCCCGTCCGCCGAACTCCACGGCCCCGTCGTGCCGCCACCGGGCCAGGTCGCCGGTGCGGTACATGCGCTCGCCCGGCTTGCCGAACGGGTCGGGAACGAACCGCTCGGACGTCAGACCCGGCCGGTCGAGATACCCGCGGGCGAGACCGGCTCCGCCCACGTACAGCTCGCCGGTGACGCCGGGAGGCACCGGGCGCAGCCGCCCGTCCAGGATGTAGACGCGTTTGCCCACGTCGGGATGGCCGATGGGGACGCTGGTCAGGTTCTCCAGGTCGCCGGCGGCCTCCCAGAGCGTGGAGTTGACCATGGCCTCGGTGGGCCCGTAGGCGTCGAAGAGGCGGTGGCGGCCCGTCCAGCGGCGGACGAGTTCGGGGGTCACGGTCTCGGTGCCGACCAGCAGCGTCGAGCCCTCGGGCAGCAGGCAGTCTCCGGGCAGCGCCGACAGCAGCGCGGGCGGCAGGGCCAGGTGGGTGACGCGCCGGTCGTTGACGTAGCCGGTCAGCTCGGGCCCGGCCACGCGCCGCTCCGCGGGCACGACGACCAGCGTGGCGCCGGTGCACAACGACATGGTCATCTCCCAGAACGCCACGTCGAAGCTGATCGAGGCGAACTGCAGGACCCGGCTGCCGGGCCCGACGCCGAAGCGTTCGACGGCGGTGGCGACGAGCTGCCGCACACCCGCGTGCTCCAGGACGACGCCCTTGGGCCGCCCGGTGGAGCCCGAGGTGAAGATCACGTACGCGGGGTTGAGCGGCAGCGGCGGCACGGGCGTGCCGGACTCGTCGTCGCCGGGATGGACGACGGGCACGGGCCCCTCGGGCAGGCTGTCCGGGGTGGCCAGCACCAGCACGGGATCGGCGTCCCGGAGCATCATGGCGATCCGCTCGGCCGGATAGGCCGTGTCGATCGGCAGGTACGCGGCTCCCGCCTTGGCGATGGCCAGCACGCCGGCGACCTGGCCGATCCCGCGGGGCAGCGCGAGCGCGACCACGCGTTCCGGTCCCGCGCCCCGGGCGGCCAGCGTGCCGGCGAGCCGGTCGGTGAGCGCGTCGAGCTCGGCGTAGGTGAGCGACTCCTCCTCGCAGACGACGGCGACGGCGTCCGGGGTGGCGGCGGCCTGGGCGCGGAACAGCTCGGGCACGGTGGCGGGCGGGCCGTCGGCGGCCTCGCCGTCCCCCGCGGCCAGCACCTCGCGCAGTTCGCCGTCGGACATGAGCTCCAGGTCGCCGAGCCGGGTGGCGGGCTCGGCGGCGACCTGGGCGAGCAGCCTGGTGAGGTATCCGGCCAGGCGGCGCACGGTGTCCTCGCGGAACAGCCCGGTGCGGTACTCGATCAGCCCGGCCAGGCCGTCGGCCGTCTCGGTGAAGGCGAAGGTGAGCGGGAACTTGGCGCTCGCGTGACCGACCGGCTCCTCGGTGACCGTGATCCCGGGCAGGCGCAGCCGCGCGGGCCGGCCGCTCTGGTGGGCGACCATGACCTGGAACAGGTCCCTGCCGGAGGCGTTGACCGCCTCCACCACCTGGTCGAAGGGGGTGTCGGCGTGGTCGAACGCGGCCAGGTCGGCCTGCCGTACCCGCTGCAGGAGGTCGAGGAAGGAGGGGTCGCCGTCGAGGTCGGCCCGCAGCACCACCGTGTTCACGAAGAATCCGACCAGGTCCGTCAGGGCCTCGTCCGAGCGGCCCGCCACCGGCGTGCCCAGCGGGATGTCGGTGCCGGCGCCGAGCCTGGCCAGCAGCGCCGCCACCGCGGCGTGCGTCACCATGAAGGCGGTGGCACCGGCCCGCCGCGCCAGGGCGGCCAGCCCGTCGCGTACCCCGGCGGGCACCGCGAACTCCACCGTGCCGCCCCGGTGGTCGCCGGCACGCGGCCGGTCGGTGGGCAGTTCGACGCGGTCGGGCAGCCCGGCCAGCGTCCGCGTCCAGAAGTCCAGGTCGACGGGGCGGCCGGCCTGCCAGAGCGCGTAGTCGGCGTACTGCACCGGCAGCGGCGCGAAGTCCGGCTCGTTTCCCTCCAGCCGCGCCGCGTAGGCGAGCGAGAGATCGTCCAGCAGCGGCCCCATCGACCATTCGTCACCGGCGATGTGGTGCAGCACCAGCAGCAGGACGTGCTCGTCGGGCCCGTCGGCGCGCAGCCATGCCCGGATCGGCAGCTCGCCGGCCAGGTCGAAGGCATGGCCGGGATCGCCCGCCCCGTCGAGCACCGCGAGCGGCGCCCGCGCCGCGTCGAGTATCACCTGGTACGGCAGGCCGTCCTCTTCGCCGACCAGCGTGCGCAGCGCCTCGTGCCTGGCCACCACGTCGCCCAGCGCCTCCCGCAGCGCCCCGGCCCGCAGCGGCCCGCGCAGGCGTAGCGAGATCGGGATGTTGTAGGTGTCGGACGGCCCTTCCAGCCGGTGCAGGAACCACAAGCGGCGCTGCGCGTGCGACAGCGGCACCCGCTCCGGCCTGACCATGGGCACCGGCCCGGGGTCGCGGGCCGTGACGAGCCGCCCGGCCAGCCCGGCGGCGGTCGGATGCCGGAAGACCTCCCGCAGGGCGACCTCGGCGCCGAGCGCCGCCCTGATCCGGCTCACCAGCTTGACCGCGAGCAGCGAGTGGCCGCCGAGCCGGAAGAAGTCGTCGTGCGCGCCGACGTGCGGCACGTCGAGCACCTCGGCGAACAACCGGGAGAGGGTCCGTGCCTCAGGGGTGTCCGGCGGCTCGGCGCCGTCGGGGGCGGGCGCGGGGGCCGCGGCGGAGTCCATGGCCGGGACCGCGAGTTCGCCGATCGGCCGATCGGGTGCGGCCACGACCTGCTCCAGCACGTTCGCCAGCCGCTCGGCCAGCCCGTGGGCGGTGGCGGCGTCGAACACGTCGGCGCGGTACTCGATCTGCCCGGCCAGTCCGTCGCCGGTCTCGGTGAAGGCGAAGGTGAGGTCGAACTTGGCGACGTCCAGCCCGATGTCCCGGGCGGTGGTCCCGGCGGCGTGCTGGTAGGCGATCATGACCTGGAACAGCGGGGGCCGTCCCGGGGCACGTTCCGGTCTGACGGCCTCGACGACCAGGTCGAACGGCACGTCGGCATGGTCGAAGGCGGCGAGGTCGGTCTCCCGGACCCGTTCCAGGAGTTCCAGGAAGGTCGGGTCGCCACTGGTGTCGGCCCGCAACACCACCGTATTCACGAAAAATCCGACCAAATCCGCCAACGCCTCGTCCGACCGGCCCGCCACCGGCGTACCCAGCGGAATGTCCGTCCCCGACCCCAGCCGGGTCAGCAACGCCACCACCGCCGCATGCACGACCATGAACGGCGTCACGCCACTGCGCCGCGCCAGCGCGTCCAGGCCGTCCACGTCGAGGCGGACGTCCACGCTCGCGCCCCGCCACGACATCTCCGCGGGCCAGGGCCGGTCCACCGGCAGGTCGATCGCCGCCGGCGCGCCGTCGAGCGCGTGCCGCCAGTAGGCGAGCTGCCTCGCGAGGGGGCTGGCCGGGTCGTCGTCCGCGCCCAGCCAGCGCCGCTGCCACAGCGCGTAGTCGGCGTACTGCACCGGCAGCGGCGCGAACTCCGGCTCGCCTCCGGCCAGCCGCGCCGCGTACGCGAGCGACAGATCATCCAGCAGCGGGCGCATCGACCATTCGTCCCCGGCGATGTGGTGCAGCACCAGCAGCAGCCGCCGCCCGTCCGTCCAGGCCCGGATCGGCAGGTCCGCCGCCAGGTCGAAGGGCGCCGCGGGGTCGCCCTCCCCGTCCAGCACCACGAGCCGCCGCCGTGCCTCCTCCACTCCCAGGATCACCTGGTACGGCTCGCCGTCCGCCTGCCCGATCACCGTGCGCAGCGCCTCGTGCCTGGCCACGACGTCGCCGAGCGCCGCCCGCATGGGGCCGGACTCGATCGGGTCGTCCAGCGTCAGGGTCGCCGGCATGGCGTAGGTGGCCGACGGGCCTTCCAGCTGCTGCTGGAACCACAGGCGGCGCTGGGCGTGCGACGGCGGCAGCCGTTCGGGACGATCCCGCGCGACCAGGGCGGGACGCTCTCCCGACGGCCCCAGCCTGCCCGCGAGCCCGGCCACGGTCGGCGCGTCGAACACCGCGCGCACCCGCACCGTGGCGCCCAGCTCGGCCCGGATCCTGCCGGCCAGGCGGGCCGCCAGCAGGGAGTGCCCGCCCAGCGCGAAGAAGTCGTCCTCGACCCCGACCCGATCGAGGCCGAGCACGTCGGCGAACAGCTCGCACAGCCGCCGCTCGACGGCGTCCCTCGGCTCGCGTCCCGCCGCCGTCCCGGACCCGCCGGGCGCCGGGAGCGCCTGCCGGTCCACCTTGCCGTTGGGCAGCAGGGGCAGCCCGTCCAGGACCACGAAGGCGGCGGGCACCATGTACGCGGGCAGCCGCGTCTCCAGATAGCCGCGCAGCTCCCGCTCGTCCACGCCGTCGCCGGCGGGCACCGCGTAGGCCACGAGGCGGCGCTCGCCCGGCCGGTCCTGCCGGGCCGTCACCAGGGCGTGGGCCAGCCTGGGGTGCCCGGCCAGGACGGACTCCACCTCGCCCGGCTCCACCCGGAACCCGCGGATCTTCACCTGGTCGTCGGCCCGTCCGGCGAACTCCAGCACGCCGTCCTCCCGCCAGCGGGCCAGGTCGCCCGTGCGGTACATGCGCTCACCGCCCGGCCCGAACGGGCAGGGCACGAAGCGCTCCGCGGTGAGCCCGGACCGGCCGAGGTAACCGCGGGCCAGCCCGGCGCCCGCCACGTACAACTCGCCGGTCACCCCGGCGGGCACCGGCCGCAGCCCGGCGTCGAGCACGTACACGCGGTGACCGGCGACGGGCGCGGCGGTGCCGTCCTCACGCCGCTGGTAGGCGTCGACCGCGCACTCGGTCGGGCCGTAGAGGTCCCGGGCGACGAGGCCGGGGGTCGCGCGCAGGCGGCGCCAGAGCGGCTCGGCGACGGCCTCGCCGCCGACGGCCACCACGGCGGGCCGGTGGCGTCCCTCTCCGAACACCCCGGCGGCCAGCAGCGGCGGCAGGTAGGAGGGGGTGACGTCGAGGTAGTCGAGGCGGGCGCGCGCGGTGTAGGCGGCCAGCAGTTCGGGGTCCTGGCAGGTCTCCTCGTCCAGGACGTGCAGTTCGTGACCGGCCAGCATCCACAGCAGCGGGTCGAGGGAGGCGTCGAACGAGAACGACGCCGCGTGCCCCACCCGCAACCGCCGCCCGCCCACCGCCGCCTCGGCGCGGGCGATGGCGTCGCCGCGGTGCGACTCCAGCAGGTTGGCGACGGCGGCGTTCGGCACGCTCACGCCCTTGGGCTTCCCGGTGGAGCCGGAGGTGTAGATGACGTAGGCCGGATGCGCGGGCAGGCACGGCCGGACGGGCGTCACCGGCTCCTGGGCATGGCCGGCGGCGAGGTCCGGCGGGTCGGTGAGAACCAGGGCGGGGCGGGCGTCGGACAGCATGTGGGCCAGGCGGCCGGCGGGGTAGCGCGGGTCGAGCGGCAGGTACGCGGCGCCCGCCTGCCAGACGCCCAGCACGGCCGCGACCATCCCGATGCCGCGTGGCAGCTGGAGGGCGACCACGTCCTCGGCGCCGATGCCGCGGGCGGCCAGCGTCCGGGCCAGCCGGTTGGCGGCGGCGTCCAGCTCGGCGAAGGTGAGGGCGGCGCCGTCCGGTCCTACGGCCGCGACCGCGCCGGGCGTGGCCCGGACCTGGGCGCTGAACGCCTCGGCGAGCGTCATCGGCGGGGCGGCCGGGCGGGTGCCCGCCCAGGTGGTGAGGATCGTGGCGCGTTCGGCGCCGGGGAGGATGTCCAGTTCGCCCACGGGCTGCCCGGGATCGGCGGCCATCCGGGTCAGGACCTGGACGAGGTAGCCCATGATCCGTTCGATCGCCGCGGCCTCGAAGGCTCCTTCGCGGTAGGACAGCTCCACGCGCAGCCGTTCGCCGGGCCGCACGCAGACCGTCAGCGGATAGTGCGTCGCGTCGCGCTCGGAGGCGCCCGCGACCACGAGTCCCTTGGCGCCGCCCAGCCCGCCGGCCGGATGGTTCTCGAACAGCAGCAACGTGTCGAACAGCCCGCCCGCCTGGATCTCGGCGAGGCTCACGTGGAACAGCCCGTTCAGCGCCGCCTGCCCGGCCCTGAGCCCGGACAGCTGCTCGCCGACCGGGACGTCCGGCCGCAGCCGTACCCGGACCGGCACCGTGTTGATGAACAGTCCCGCCATCCGGTCCACGCCGGGCAGCTCGGGCGGGCGCCCGGAGACGGTGGTGCCGAACACCACGTCGTCGCGGCCGGTCAGCCTGCCCAGAACGAGCGCCCAGGCGGTCTGCGCGACCATGTTCAACGTGCCCGCCCGTTCGCGGGCCAGCGCGCCGAGCCGTGCGGTCAGGTCCGCGGGCAGCTCGCTGACCACCTCCCGCACGGCCCCTCCGCTCCTGCCCCCCGCGAGGTGGGTGGGGCCGGGCAGGCCGTCCAGATGCTCGCGCCAGGCCGTGATCGCCGCCTGCCGGTCCTGCGCGGCCAGCCAGGTCAGATAGTCGCGGTACGGCACGGCCGCCGGTGGCTCGGCGCCGCCGTACAGGTCGATGAGCTCGCGCAGCAGCAGGTTCAGGGACCAGCCGTCGAGCAGCAGGTGGTGGTTGGTGACCAGCAGGCGGTGCCGTTCGGGCGCCAGCCGCAGCAGGACGAAGCGCAGCAGCGGCGGCTCGGTCAGGTCGAAGCGCGCGGCCCGCTCACGGGCGCTGACCAGCTCCGCCTCCGACTCCGGCCGCCCGGTCAGGTCCTCCTCGCGCCACGGCACGGCGGCCGTGGTGGCGATCACCTGGACGGGCTCGCCGTTCCTGCGGTGGGTGAAGGCGGCGCGCAGGTTGTCGTGCCTGCGCACCAGCTCCTCGGCCGCCTCCCGCAGCGCGGCGGCGTCGAGCGGGCCGCGCAGGTCGAGCGTGGTGTGCACGACGTACGGGTCGGCCTCGTCGCCGAGGGCGTGGAAGAGCAGGCCTTCCTGCAGAGGGGTCAGTGGCCAGACGTCCTGGACACGGCTCAACGGAGCATCTCCTCGAAGTCGTGAAGTTCGTCCTGGCCGAGGGCGACCAGGGGTTGCGGACGGGCCAGCGCGCCGAGCGCGGCGAACCAGCTCGCGGCCAGTTCGCGCACCGCCCGCTCGTCCATGGACGCCCAGGTGAACGTGGCGTCCAGGCGCGGGCCGGCGGGCGTCTCCACCACGGCGGCGTCGATCGTCAGCTCGTGGGCGGGCCGCAGGCCCTCGTCGGCGGCGTCGGCCAGCGCGCCGGGCTCGGGGATCATGGCCCAGTCGGCGGCGGACTCGGTGAAGCGGCCCAGGTAGTTGACGCAGACCGCGGGGTGCGGCAGGCCGTCCAGCTCGGGGGAACGGTTCAGGTGGCGCAGGATGCCGTACCCGATGCCCTTGCGCGGCACGCCGGCCAGTTGCTCGGTGACCCGCGCCAGCGTACGGCCCGCCGTGGGCCCGCCCGCGACAAGGTCGTCCCAGCCGGGGCGGCCCGGGTCGAGCCGGACCGGGAACATGCTGGTGAACCAGCCGACGGTGCGTGAGAGGTCGGCGTGCTCGCCCTCACGCCCATGCCCCTCCAGCTCCAGCAGGACGGGCCCGCCGTCCCCGGCCCGCGCGAGCGCTGCCGCGAGGCCGGTGAGCAGGAGCTCGGCGGTGCCCGTCCGCCCCAGATCGGCCTCCAGCGTGAGCGTCAGCCGCCCCGCGCTCGCGCGCGTGCCGGGTCCGTCCGGTGCCGTACCGGTCAGTGTCGTGATCCAGTGGGGCAGTTCCTCCGCGCGGCCGTGCTCGGGCAGAGCTGTGGCCCAGCGCCGGAAGGACGCCGACCTGGGCAGGGTCGCGCCGTCGTAGGCGCGGGCGAGGTCTTCCGCCAGAATGCGCCAGGAGACGCCGTCGATCACCAGGTGGTGGGCGACCAGGCGCAGGACGCGTGCCCGCGGCGACCAGACGGCCTGGAGCATCACGCCCTCCCGAGGCGCCAGCTGCTTCCTTGCCGCCTCCCCTTCTTCGGCCAGGTCGCCCATCTCCGCGGCCGGGTCGTCCGCGCGGCGCAGGATCGTGGCCGCCTGGACGGTTCCGGGTGGCGGTACCTCCAGGTGGTCGTCCACCAGGCGGGCGCGCAGCAGGTCGTGGTGGTCGAGGACGGTCTGCAGGGCCGCGGTGAGGCGGGCGGCGTCCACGTCGGCGGGCAGGCGAAGCGCCACCGACTGGCTGAACCCGTCGATGGGCCCGCCGCGCTCCAGCAGCCGTCGCATGATCGGGGTGGCAGGGACGATGCCGAGAGCCCGCTCGGGAGGTTCTTCGACGACGCCCGCACGGGCCGCGGCGGCCAGCGCGCGTACGGTGCCGAGCTCCAGCACCTGACCGGCCGTCAGCACCAGGTTCTCCAGGCGGGCCCGGCCGACCAGGCTCAGCGCCAGGATGCTGTCCCCGCCCAGCCGGAAGAAGTCGTCACCGGCGCCCACCTCGGGCAGCCCGAGCACCTCGGCGAAGAGCCCGGCCAGCGTGCGCTCGGCCGCGGTGGCGGGGGCTTCGCCGCCGGTCTCGCGTTCGGGCTCGGGCAGGGCGGCGCGGTCGAGCTTGCCGTTCACGGTCACGGGCAGCTCCGCCATGGCGACGAACGCCGCCGGCACGAGGTGGGCGGGCAGCCGCTCCGCCAAGAACTCCCGCCAAAGCTCGATATTTCCCGAAGAACCGGTCTCCGGGACCACATAGGCGACCAGCTGTACGCCACCGGGGGCCGGGCGGGCGACCACGGCGGCGTGCCGCACATCCGGGCACCCGGCCAGCACCGTGGCGATCTCGCCAGGTTCCACCCGGAATCCCCGGATCTTCACCTGATCGTCGGCCCGCCCCAGGTACTCGATCGCGCCGTCGGCCCGCAGCCGCGCCAGGTCACCGGTGCGGTACATGCGGCCGGGCCCGTACGGGTCGGGCACGAACCGTTCGGCCGTCAGCCCCGGGCGTCCCAGGTAGCCGCGGGCCAGCTGGACACCGGCGATGTACAGCTCACCTTCCGAGCCTTCGGCGGCCGGGCGCAGGTCGGGGCCGAGGATGCGGATCGTGGTGTTCCACACGGGCCGCCCGATCGGCACCGGGCCCGCCGAACCCGGGCGGCAGGCCCACGAAGTGACGTCCACCGCCGCCTCCGTGGGCCCGTACAGGTTGTGCAGCCGGTCGCCGAGCACCCGGTGGAATCCGGCCGCCAGGTCGGCGGGCAGTTCCTCGCCGCTGCAGACCACCCGCCGCAGCGAGACGCACTCCCCCGCCCCCGGCTCGGCCAGGAACGCCCGCAGCATGGACGGCACGAAGTGCACCGTGGTGATCCGCTCGCGCCGGATGAGCTCCACCAGGTACGCCGGATCGCGATGCCCGCCGGGATCGGCCAGGACCAGCGCGGCCCCGGCGATCAGCGGCCAGAAGAACTCCCACACCGACACGTCGAAGCTGGAGGGCGTCTTCTGCAGGACGCGGTCGTCCGGCTTCAGCCCGTACTCGTCCTGCATCCAGAGCAGCCGGTTGACGATCGCCTCGTGCGTGATCACCGTGCCCTTGGGCCGCCCGGTCGAGCCGGAGGTGTAGATCACGTAGGCGGGGTTGCGGGGGTCCGTCCGCACGCCGGGCGCCGCCGTACCGGCGGAAAGGTCCACGTCCGAGGGGCGCAGCGTCAGGACGGGGCGGGCGTCGGCGAGCATGAACTCCACCCGGGGCGCCGGATACTCCGGATCCACCGGCAGATACGCGGCGCCCGTCTTCAGCACGGCCACCAGCGCCACCACGAGTTCGAGCGAGCGCGGCAGCGACACCGCGACGATCCGCTCCGGCCCCGCTCCGCGCTCCGCCAGCCGCGCGGCCAGCGTGCTCGCCGCCCGGTCCAGCTCGGCGTAGGTGAGCGAGGCGGACCCGTGACGCACGGCCTCCGTACCGGGAGCGGCCGCGATCCGGCTCTCGATGAGTTCGAGCAGCGAGCCGGTCACCGGGCTGGCTCCTCCACCTCGGACCGGGCGTGGGCGCGCAGCGAGCGCAGGATCTCCCCCGCCCGCACGGCCGTGGTCGACAGCAGCGTGGAGGTGATGCCGTGCGTGTGCTCGGTCGCGCCCTGCAGGTAGATGCCGCAGCGCAGCTCGGGCGCGGTCTCCACGCGGTGGTCGCGGCCGACCCTGAGGCCGCCGTCCTCCTCGCGCAGGCAGTACTCGCCCGCCGCGCCGAGCAGGTCCAGCGGGTCGGTCGGCCGGTAGCCGGTGGCGTACACGACGGCGTCGGCGCGCAGCGTCTCGGCCTCGCCCGTGACCAGGGACCGCACGCCGACCGACACCCCGGAACGGTGGGTCTCCAGCCCGGCGGCCCGGCACATGTTCAGGATCCGCAGGCGCGGGCGGCCGGCGACCTTCTCCTGGTAGATGCGCCGGTAGAGCTCCTGCAGCAGGTCGAGGTCGACGACGGAGTAGTTCGTGTTGCCGTGGTAGTCCAGCAGCATGCGCTTGACGTCGCCGGGCGCCTCGAAGAAGTGGTCGACGGCGGCCGGGTCGAAGATCGCGTTGGCGAAGGGGCTGTCGTCGGCGGGGCTGTAGCCGTACCGGGAGAAGACCGCGCAGATCTCGGCGGAGGGGAAGCGGCTGTGCAGGTGCTCCACGACCTCGGCCGCGCTCTGCCCGGCCCCCACCACCACGAACCTGCGCGGGTACGGCTCGGCGAAGCCCTCCAGCCGGCTCAGCAGTTCCTGGCTGTGCCAGACCCGGTCACCGGAGATGACGCCTTCGGGCAGGACCGGCCGCAGCCCGGCGGCGATGGCGACGCCGCGCGCGCGGTGGGTGACCAGTTCGCCGTCGGCCCGGCTGACGATGTCGAGGCAGTGCGCGACGCCGTCGCGGACGACCGGGTCGACGGTGATGACCTCGGTCCCGTAGCGGGCGACGTGCTCGAAGCGGCCGGCCACCCACTCCAGGTAGTCGTGGAACTCGAGCCGGGTCGGGTACATGGTCTTCTGGTTGATGAACTCGGCCAGCCTGCCCTTGTCGTGCAGGTAACCGACGAAGCTGTGGGGGCTGGCCGGGTTGCGCATCGTGACCAGGTCCTTCAGGAACGACACCTGCATGGTGGCGCCGTCGATGAGCATGCCGCGGTGCCAGCCGAAGGACTCCTGCTTCTCCAGGAAGATCGCGTCGAGGCCCGCGCCCTCCGGCTCGTTCAGGGCGATGGCCAGGGCCAGGTTGGAGGGGCCGAAACCGATCCCCACCAGGTCGTGGACCGAGTTCACCATGTGGGGAGATCCCCCTCGTCGCGCGGGCGGACCATGAGAGCGGCGATCTTGTGCGGCATCGTGACCTCGCCGGCGCGGCGGAACCCGGCGGCGGTGAAGGCGCGGATGGAGGCCGTGTTGAGGATGTTCGGCTCGGCGACCACGCGGGTGCACGAGTCGTCCGCGGCGAGCAGGCCGTCGGCGACGGTACGCAGCAGGTCGCGGCCGAGGCCCCTGCCGATGTTGCCCGGGGCGCCGATGGCGACGTGCACGCCGAGGTCGCCGGGGCGGTGGGGGTAGAGCGGGGCGAGGCGGTCGCGCGCGACCCGGTAGATCTCCAGGTAGGCGACCGGCTCGCCGCCGAGGTGGGCCAGGCAGGGGCGGGAGTGATCGCCGCCGAGCTGCCTGCCGAGTTCCGCGTTCCAGCGCTCGAGCGGCCAGGCCTGGTCCCAGGCGGTGGCCACGTGCGGCTCGTTCATCCACGTGTGGACGATCTCGGCGTCACCCGCTTGTGGATCCACCGGGGTGACCTGCCATCTGACGCCCGACACGGGCAGCGGCGGCGGCCCTATGAGGTCCTTCAGCACGCTTACCACTCCAAAGATTAGGCTCGCCTTACCAAACTTAGGCAAGGCAAGCCTAAATAAACATCAGTTGCGAAGCCTGTCAACGACGGAAAAATCACGTGTGAAGGCCCTAGACAGGCCATATCCCACCTGACATGGACAATCGCCCTCGCGGGGGCCGTTAAGGCCGCGTTTCGGTCCGTCCGGAACATGCGGGCGGCGCCGCCGGGGTCTCCGGGCGGCGCCGCCGTACATCTGAGTGATCATGCGCGGACGAGAGCGTCCTCGTAGACCCGCAGGAGTTCCTGTCCGATGCGTTCCCACGAGTAGCGGGAGCGGACGCGGTCGGCGCCCGCGTAGCCGAGCGCGGTGCGCAGCGTGATGTCCGTCAGCAGCGTGCGGGCCAGCCGCGCCGTACGGGCGGGGCGGTCCGGCGGGACCAGCATGCCGGTGACGCCGTCCACCACCGAGTCGAGGTGGGCGCCGACGGCCGAGGCGATCACGGGGACGCCGCAGGCCATGGCCTCCAGCGCGACGACGCCGCTGGGCACCTCGCGCGGCAGCGTGACCACCGCGTCGGCGCTGCGCATCAGGCGCGGCACCTGTGCGCGCGGCACCCGGCCGAGCAGGCGTACGCGGTCGCCGACCCCCAGGTTGGCGGCCAGGTCGGTCAGGCGGCGCGCCTCGCGGTCGGTGTCCAGGTCGGCGGGGTCGGGGCCGCCGGCGATGACGAGTTCGACGTCGGGGATCGCGCTCAGCGCGCGCACGGCGGTGTGGGCGCCCATGCCGGGCGTGAGCGAGCCGACGTGCAGGATGCGCTTGCGGGTGCCGCGGGCGGCGACCGCGCCCAGGCGGCGGAACCTGCTCACGTCCACGCCCGCGGGGATCACCGCGATGCTGCGGCGTGGCACGCCCAGCCGGATCAGCGCCGACTCCTCGTCGCCGGAGCCGGCGATGACGGCGCTGGCGCGGCGGCCGAGCGCCTGCTCCAGCTTCAGATGGGTCGTCCCGGACGGGTGGAGCGTCTGCGTCACCGGCACGCCCAGCCCTTCGGAACCGGCCACGGCGGCCAGGCCCGTCGTCCAGGAGTGGGCGTGGATGACGTCGGGCCGCTCGGCGCTCCACTTGCGCATCAGGTAGCGGCCGAGCTCGGGCAGATAGGAGACCACGTCGTCGGCGGGCAGGTCACGGGCCGGCCCGGCGTCGATGTGCTCAATGGTGACGCCCTGCGTGAGCCGGGTGCGCTGCTTGGGCTCGGCGCTGGTGCGGCGGGAGTAGATGGTGACCCGGTGGTCGTGTCCGAGCTCACGGGCGGCGGCGAGAAGATAACGACGCTGGTTGCCGGTGGTCGAAGCGACAATGGCGATATTCATGGCACACCTCAGCAAATGGCGCTTTCAAGGTGTGCCTGCGTCTTAGGCACGCGATCTACGCCCCTATGTTTACCCTGTTTCGCCCCGATCGCAAACCTATGCAGGTCGGAAGGCCAGAATCACGATCTCGTCCCACACCCGGCCGCCGGAGAAGGCGTGCCGGTCGTCCTCGATCGCCTTGGCCAGCGTCGCGGGCGGGCGGCCCGCGTGCCGGCCGAGCACGTCGGCCAGCCGTTCCTCCCCGTACGGCTCGCCGCGCTCGTTCCTGGAGGAGACCAGCCCGTCGGAGTAGAGCACCAGCGTCTGCCCCGAGGCCATCGTCAGCTCCTCGCTCGCGGTCTCGGCCACCGGCGCGATGCCCAGCGGCACCCCGCCCCCCGAGACGAAGCGGACCGCGCCGTCGGCCGAGACCAGCGCCGCCGGATGGTGACCCGCCGAGGACAGGGTCAGGCGGCGGCCGTTCACGAAGCCGGCCAGCGCCATCACGAACATCCCGCCGCCCTGCGCCACCATGGCCTCGTTGACCCGCCTGACCACTTGGTCGGGGTCCTTCTCCCACACGCTGAGCACACGCAGGCCGCCCTTGACCATGGCGCTGACCGACGCGGCCTCCTCGCCCTTGCCCGCCGCGCCGCCGAGCGCGAAGCCCCAGCCGGTGGAGACCGGGAAGACGTCGTAGAACTCGGCGCCGACCGACGCGCCCTGATGGTAGATCGCCGCCGCCTCGAAGCCGGGCGTCTCGGGAATCGTGCGCGGCACCACGCTCGCGGTGAGCGCGTCGGCCGCCCGCGAACTGCTCTGGAAGCTGCGCTGGGCGCGCACGGCCAGCCCGAGCTGGACGCCGACCTGCTCCATCAGGCCGAGGTCGCCGAGCGTGAACGGTGCCCGGTTGTGGGTCCTGACCAGCGTCAGCGCCCCCTCCCCCGGGCCGATCGGCACGCACATCACCGACACGGCGCCCATCGCGGTCAGCAGCGGACCGCCGGCGTGGGAGCCGAGCACGTCCTCGTCGTCGACCATCTCGTGCAGGACGCCGGTCGCCTGCTCCATCACCTGGGCCACCAGCCGACCGGCCAGCGGGTCGGCACGTTCCACCAGGCGGGCCAGCTCGCCGACGGGCTCGTCCTTGGGCGCGAGCACCGTGGTACGGCGGGCCACGCCGTCGCGGACGACGTCGGCGATCACCCAGTCGGCCCAGTCGGCGGCCAGCAGCCTGGCGGCGCGGGCCAGGGCGACCGGGCGGCGCAGGCTCTCCTCGTCCAGCAGGATGCGGGCCATCCCGGCCAGCAGTTCCTGCCGGTGGGCCGCGGCCATGAGCAGGGCGGCGTCGGGGTGGGAGGCGGCGGGGGTGGCGGCGCCGTACCCCTGAATCTGGAGCTCGGTGGGCAGCGCGACGGCGGCGACCAGCGGCTGCGGCTCGCCCGGCAGGGTGAGCCTGGTGAGCACGAGCTGGACGGTGTGCGTGCGGCCCTGGTGGCTCAGACGTGTCTCGAACGTGGCAGACTGCCCGGTCTGGAGCACGGAGGTCAGATGCGAGCGGAACGCCGCCCGGCGCGAGGTCTCCACCAGCAGCGGGAACGAGCGTCCCACCAGGTAGCCGTCGGGGCTGCCGAGCACCCGGGAGGTTTCGGCGTTGATCCGCCTGATCACCGCGCCACCGTCGAGGACGAACACCGGGACGGGGAAGGCGCGCAGCACCTGGCGCAGGAGCTTGAGCTCACGCTGCGCGCCGCTTTTGGAGCCCTGTTTGGGCGTCCGGCGGAGTTGTTCGCGGGCCTCGGCGAGCAGTTCGAGGGCGGTGTCGAGCTCGGCGAGGGCGGCGTCCAGTGTCTCACCCGCCTGATCGGGGTAGGCGGTCCTGGCCGTGCGGAGGGACGACACCCGCTCCGTCAGCGAGTCGAGGGCACGTTCGAGCGGGGTCGTCATGACGCTGACGCTACGCCATCAGGGATTAAGACGGCCATACAGGGAAGGTTCCCACACGTTATGGACACCATGGTGCTGGCCCGCGAGCTTGCGACTCTCGGGCGTCTGGACAACGAGAACTCGACCGAGAGCGTCCTGCGGGGGCTGACCAACGCCGTCGCGGCGGGGGTGCCCGGCTGCTCCGGCGGCTCGGCCGAGCAGTGGCAGGGCGAGCGCGTGCTCGTCGCCAGCTCCCACAGCGAGCTGATCAGCCTCGTCGAGGGCGAGCGGGAGCTCGGCGTGGGCCCGAGCGTCGAGGCGCGGCGCACCGGCAGCCCGGTCAGCGCCCCCGACCTGCTGCGCGAGCCCCGCTGGCCGGAGTACGCGGGGCTGGCGGTCGGCTGGGGGGTGCGCTCGGTGCTGGCCCTGCCCATCAGGGTCGACCCGGTGCTGCTGGTGGTCGTCCTCTACGCGGTACGGCCCGGCGTCCTGCCCGGCCACGACGCCCACGCCCTGGCCGGCATGCTGACCGAGCAGGTCGGCGTGGCCATGGCGAACCTGTGGGACTTCGAGCAGGTGCGCACCGACGCCGCGCAGATGCAGGAGGCGCTGGCCGGCCGGGCGATCATCGACCAGGCCAAGGGGATCATCATGAAGACGAGCGGCTGCTCGGCCGAGGCCGCGTTCGAGGAGCTGCGCCGTATCTCCCAGCACCACCAGATCAAGGTCGCCGACCTCGCCAAACTGCTGGTGGAGGAGCACAGCAGCAGCAACAAGGGCTAGGCGAGGGCGCGCTTGGCTTCATCCAGCGTGTCGTAGAGCGGCAGCCGGCTGGCCAGCCCGGTGATCCACATCACCTTCGCGGTGCTGTACTGCACGCCGATCAGCGCGAAGCGGGAACCGGCCTCAAGGCTGGTCTGCCACTGGTGAACGATCAGACCCAGCGCGCGCGAGTCCATGAACGTGACGCCGGACAGGTCCAGGACGAGGTCGGGGCCGGCGGCCGACAGGTAGTCGGCGAACTGATCGCGCGTGGTGGCGTCGAGGACGCCGTCCACCCGGATCACCGTCAGCCCGTCCTGGGGCGAGGACGTCAGGGTCAGTGTCACGAGGCAACCATACTGTCACCCAAGAAGGGTGGAATACTTCCGGCGAAAGTGGGGATACTGATCCTCGAAGTCCAGCAGAGGGCTTCCGTCTGCAACGCCGTGAGGCGTGCCTCTGCCTGGGCTTTTTTGCTTTTCGGGCGGACGGCCGTTCCATGGCTTGGACCAAGGAGCAGCTATGGCTGTGAAGGAATACGCCCTCGAAGAGCTGACCGCCGAACAGCTCTTGGCCGAGACGACCGAGCCGGACACCCCCGACAGCGTCAGGGAGCGGCTGCGCGAACGCATCGTCGAGATGCACCGCCCGCTCGCCATGGAGATCGCCCGCCGCTACCGCTACCGGGGCGAACCCATCGAGGACCTCCTCCAAGCCGCCTACGTCGGCCTCATGAAGGCCGTCAACGGCTTCGATCCCACGCTGGGCCACGCCTTCAGGGGCTACGCGGTGGTGACGATGACCGGTGAGGTCAAGCGGCACTTCCGCGACCGCACCTGGGCGATCCGGGTTCCGCGCGTGTACCAGGAGCGCCGTTCGGAACTCAACCGCCTGGTCTCCGAGCTCAGCCAGGACCTGGGACGCTCGCCCACGGTCGCCGAGCTGGCGGCCAAGATGAACATCAGCGAGGAGGACGTCCTGCTCACGCTCGACGCCTCCGCCGCGTACAGCACGCTCTCGCTCGACGCGCCGCTCGGCAGCGACGACGACGCCGCGTCTCTGGGCGACGTCATCCCGGAGACCGACGACTCGCTCAGCAAGCTCATCGACAGCGAGTCCGTCAAGCCGCTGATCGACGCGCTTCCGCACCGGGAGAAGAACATCCTGCTGCTGCGCTTCTTCGGTAATCTCACACAGGCGGAGATCGCGGCGGAGTTCGGCATCTCGCAGATGCACGTCTCCCGCATTCTCAGAAAGGTCCTCGACCAGTTGCGACAGGATCTCACCAGCTGATTGGCAGGCCATCGGGTGAACGGAGAGACCGACCCGCGCACGAGGGCGACCGGCCCCCCGCCGGGCGCCCGCGTGTCCGGGTTCGAGTTCACCCTGAGCGGCCTGCCCGAGGTCCGGTTCTTCGCCGAGGCGCAGGCCCGCGAGGCAGGACTGCACGACGACGAGGCGGGCGACCTCGTGCTCGCCGTCAACGAGGTCGCCACCAACGCCGTCACCCACGGCTCGCCCACCGCCCGCGTGCGCTCCTGGAGCGACGGCGGCGACCTGGTCATCGAGATCTACGACCGCGGCGTCTGGACCGACGAGGACTACGGCCGGACCCGTCCAGCGCCGAACGCCACCCGCGGCATGGGGCTGTGGGTGGCGCGGCTTCTGTCGGCCAGCGTGCAGTTTCATCCTGAGGACGATGGGACGACGGTCATTCTCCGCTTCTCGGGAAAGGGGTGACGCCGCGGCGCCGTCCTCCCGCCGCGAGGCCGCGGCGGGAGTTCGCCTGCGCGTCATCGCCTGGTACGGCCCCGCCAGGAGCCGGTGCCACTGCGAATGCTCGCCGTACCGATGCCGGCCTGGTGAAGGGCCAGCAGGCACAGACCGAGCAGCATGAACGTGGTCCCGGTGATGCCGCCCGCGATCCTGGTGTTCAGCAGGTCGAGCAGGAAGCCGAGGCCGAAAATGATCGCTGAGACGATCGCCAGCATGGGGGGTCACTTCCTCTCTGAGAACGCCATCAGGCGCTCCATGACGGACCGGTACTCGCGCAGGGCCAGACGGAGCTGTTCGGTGTCCTGCTGGCTCTTCCAGCTTTCGCGCATCTCGCCGGCCTGACGGGTGACGTCCCGCAGGAGGTCCTCCAGCAGGTCGTCCGCACGCTCCACGGCGGCCCTGGGGTCGTCCACGAAGCCCGCCTGGACGTCGCGCCAGCGGTCGGCTATCTGGCCGCTCGCGTACGCGCCGTCCCCGAACTCCTGACCGCTCCCCCGCTCCGTCCCGACGGCCGTGCTCTCCACGGCCGTGGTCTCGGCGGCTGTGGTCTCGGCGGCTGTGTTCTCCACGGCCGTGGGGTACGGCGGCGCCGGCGGCACGCTGTCGTCGGCCGGCAGGGTGTAGGGCTCACGGCTCCGGTCGGCCCCGTGTTCCCCGGTCGTTTCCTCCGGAGCGGACGAGGGCTGCGTGTCGTACACGGCCCTCGTGTCGTAGTCGTCGTTTCTGGTGTTGTCGTTCTCGATGTCGTCGTTCCTGTTGTCGTTGGGTGCGTTGTCGTTGGGTGTCTGGTCGTCGTCGCGCGGGGCGGGGACGAGCAGTTCGTCCTCGCGGCGCTCGTGGTCAGCCATCTCGTCGCCCTTCCCGGGTCGTCTCCTCCAGCAGCTCCTCGAACAGCGCCCGGTAGTGCACCATCGCCTGGCGGAGCTCCTCGGTCGAGGCCTCCTTGTGGGCGGCGCGTCCGCTGATCTGGTGGGCCTGCCGGTAGTGGTCGAGCGTCGCGGCGTGCGCGACCGACAGGTCGGCCAGCCGCTGCCCATAGTCCTCCGTCGGGTAGCCGCGCTCGGCCATCACCGCGGTGACCAGCTGGTCCGCCTCGGTGACGGCGAAGCCGGGCGCGTCCACGAAGCGCTCCTGCACCTCGGTCCAGCGCCTGGCGTAGGCGTCGCGGGATTCGGGACTGAGCGGCCGGATGTCCAGCTCGGCGTGCCGCTGCTCACGTGCGATCATGTCCTGCTCGGCTTCGCGCCGGGTGTCATGCTCGGACATGATGCGCTCATATTCGGGGCCGAACCGCGAGCGGAGCTTGCTCCGCTTCTGCTGCTGCAGGACCACGTAGCCCACGGCGGCGATCGCCGCCAGAACGACCACGACAACAGCCACCCAGATCCACGTCTCGGCGGTCATCTCTCATCGCCTCCGGTCTGTTTGGTTGAGACCTTCGGCTGCCCTGAATGAGAGGGTTTATTCGCGGGCCAGAGCCAGTCTGGCGGCGGCGAGCACGGCCGCGACGTGCGAGACACCGGCGACCGGCACTTCCCTGAACCCTTCCGCCGGGTCGTAGGCCACGTCCAGGTCGTTGTCCACGAGCCGCTGCGCCCAGCGCAGGGCGGTGTTGAGCCGCTCCGGCTGGGGCGCTCTGCCCTGTGCGGCCGCCGACAGGTTCCGCAGGTTCGTGGCGGGACCCGACTGGGTGTGCTCGCGCGCCACCTTCCACGGCAGGGCCGCCTTGTGGTCGAGCAGCCCCTTCACCAGCCCGGCCGAACGCTTGGCCTGCAGCACCCCGGACTCGCTGACCCCGAAGTGCCCGGCCAGTTCCGCCACGCTGAGCCCCTGCGCGACGAGCCTCGCCAGCTCGTCCCGGTCAATCGTCGGCCTGCGCCCCAACCCCGCACCTCCGCTCGGCTGTGCGCCCAAGGCTATGACGTCCGGGGCCCGCGGGTGCGGATCCGGGACGTCGTACGGGTTTGCCCGCTTTCCCGCCACCCGCCTGCCCGTGGAACCCTCCTGCCCGTGGAACCCTCCTGCCCGTGGAACCCCTCCTACAGGGGACCCGCCACCTCCGCCTCGCGCCCGCAACCCGGTATCCCCCGCACACCGGCCCCGCCCGACCGGCATACGGGTTCACCTCCCTTGCGGCTGGGCGGTGGACCGGCGCTCCAGAGAAGAAGCGGCGTGGCACTGCGGCAGGGCGCCGAAGCGGGACACCGGAGCGGCGGAGCAGCGGGGCGGCTGGGGGTCCCCGAGCGGGGCAGCCCCCGACGTGTCCGAGGTTGTCGGGGGCTGCCCCGCTCGGCCGGGGTGCCGGGATTTCCCCGGGGAGGGAGGCCTGGGCGGAGGCGGTGGGGTTACGGGCGGCAGGGGTCGGGGGTGAGGAGGAGGCTGGAGTCGTTGCCGGTGACGTCGGCGGTGTAGGTGTTGCCGTTGCCGTACGGGAGGACGCGGACCCGGCTGCGGAACAGGATGTCGATGCCCGGCGGCCGCCAGAAGACCACGTAGGAGCGGGCGGTCCAGTCCGTGACGGTCAGCGGGACGCTCCTCGCGGGGGACGCGCTTGTCCACGTGCAGGTCAGGCGGCCGGCCGCGGCGCCGTCGCCGGTACCGAAGTGGCCGACGGAGACGATCCTTCCGAAGCCGCCCAGGGCGGTGACGGTGGCGGTGTGACCGTCGAACCATTGCGAGCCGAGGCCGGCGCCCCAACCGGCCCTGGTCTGGGCGACGTCCGGCCGTTCGCGGTGCTTGGCGGCGGCGAGGGAGGCGTCCACCACGCCCTTGGCCGCGGTCAGGACGCCCGCGTCGCGCAGGGCGCAGCCGTGGTGGCCGTCGGCGAGGCTGGAGCAGGTGGCGATCCGGTTGCCGTCGGCGAGCGGGGAAAGGGCCCACCAGGGCGGCGCGACCAGGTCGTTGAGGTTGGTGGCGCTGAACAGCTGCAGCGGCACCGCCCTGGACAGCTGCCCGCCCTCGCCGAACGCGCGGCCGGCTCGCCAGTCGTAGGAGACGGGACTGCGGAAGCCGAACTGGTTCCACCGGGAGCAGACCTGGGAGAACGTCCAGTCGGGGCCGGGGGCGGCGACCTTGTTGCCGGCGACGGAGATGCCGCAGTAGTTGAAGATGTCCTCGGGCCAGACGCTACCGCGGTCCTCCGGCCAGAAGCCGTAGAGCGGGGAGTCGATGGTCACGATGGGCGTGGAGGTGTTCGAGGTGTCGGCGGCCCAGCGGGTGGCGACGGTGCCGCCTTCGCTGAAGCCCACCAGCACCACGTTGGCGCCGGGGTGCTTGCGGCCGATCTCGCTGATCTGGCGGTCCAGGTGGGCGGAGGTGGTGCTCAGCGCGGGCCAGGTGTCGGCGCCGCCGTAGGTGAGAGGGGCGGCCTGGCCGTTCGGGCCACGGTAGGAGTACGGGGACCAGTGCAGCCTGGCCCGGTTGGTGGTGTTGCAGCGCTTGGTGACACTGGCGACCTCGGCCAGGTCGGCGCAGCCGAGCCGGTTGAGCAGGTCACGGAAGGCGGCGGCCTCGGTGACCAGCTTGTAGGCGCTCTCCTTGGGGGTGACGCCGAACGCCTCGATGCCGCGTAACAGGACGACGACGGTGTCGGCGGGCACGGCCACGGCCTTGGTGACGGTGTCCGGGGCGCCCTGGCTGGGGACGACGGTGAGCGTGGCCTGCCGTTCCGCGCTGTCGGGGTAGCTGTGGCGCACCACCGGGGTGGTGCTCTCCTCGTCGTACGCGCCGTCGTTGTCGAAGTCCCAGCGGTAACGGGCGGTGGCGCCGTCCGGCACGGTGGCGGCCGAGGCGTCGAACCTGATGTCGGTGCCCGACTCCTCCGGCGTGGTGGTGAAGTCGGCGTGCGCCTGCCCGCCGGGGTCGAGCCGGATGGGCCCGGCGGCGTAGCTGTCGCCGGCGCCGGTCGAGTTGTCCCTGTCCAGGACGATGACGAGGCTCTCACTGCCCTGGCCGTCGCCCAGCACGACCGTGCTGCCGTCGGGGAAGAGCCGACTCCACGGCAGTGCCAGGGTGAAGGAGGTCGAGCCGGAGCCGGAGGAGTTCGTGTTCAGCCCGACGCCGGGCACTCTGAGCGCGTTGTCGGGGTAGCAGCCCGGCGCCTCCTCCCATGCCTCGACGGTGAAGGCGCGGGAGGGGTAGAGGGTGTCGCTGACCTCGATGTCGACCGTGAGTGAGCCGCCGTCGCGGGTGAGGGTGACGGTTCCGGCCCGCTCCTGGTGCGGGTGGCCGTCACAGCCGATGCCACCGACGCGGTAGAGCGGCGCGGAGGCCGGCGCGGGGGCGGGGGCCGACGAGGACGTGCCGGGCGGCGAGGAACCCGAGGTCGGCGAGGAGGTGGCGGGTGGGGAGGAGGTGGCGGGTGGGGAGGAGGTCGCGGTCGGAGAGGAGGTCGCGGTCGGAGAGGAGGTCGCGGTCGGGGAGGAGGTCGCGGTCGGGGAGGAGGTGGGCACCGGGGAGACGGTGGGCACGGCCGAGGCGGTGGGCACGGGCGCGGCGGCCGGCACCGGGGTGGTGATCAACCAGCCCAGGACCAGCACGACCGCCGACAGGACGCGGGAGACCCCGCTCTTGCGCCGCTTCCGCATCGGGTCACCACCTCCCCAGGATGCGCTCGATGATGTCGAAGGTGACGTCCACGAGGATGCCGAGGATCTTCTTGACGGCCTTGCGGACGAGGCGGGCGATGTCGTCCTCGTCCTTGCGCTTGATGGCCTTGTCGAGCTGCCTGCGGTATTCGGAGTCCTGTCTGCTGCGCTGGTTGACCGCGTACAGGATGTCGTCGTCGCTGATCGTCGCCATGGATCGGCGCTCCTCTCAGAGCTTCGGTGGCAGGGTCGGGTCGGACAGGTCGAGCAGCTTGCGGGCGCCGTCCCAGATGAGGAAGTTGCCGAGGCCGCGCATGGTGTCGACGGGCACGTCGGCCAGCCGTTCCGCCTCGCCGAGCAGGCGGCGGAAGCGGGCGGTGGCGCCGGGGCCGAGCTTGTTGACCACGGCCACCATGAGCTGGGCCAGGTTGAAGCGGAACAGCGCCGAACAGGCCAGTACGCGGTGGTTGTCGCGCAGCCTGGCGAACACCTCGGCCTCGGCCGGGTAGCGGCGCTGGTAGTTCTGGCACACCTCCGCGCTGACGTAGCCGCGGTAGCGGATGGTGTAGTCGTCGTAGCCGAGGCGGTCGTCGCCGAGGGCGAAGCCGCCGGGGTTGTAGGTGGTGGAGACGAGCGCGTGCGCCCACGGCCGGACGAACACTTCCTCGTAGTGCAGGGCCTTGGCGGCCAGCTTGTCGGCCAGCCGGGCGCCGGGGGCGAAGACGCCGCTGTCGCGGTGCAGGGCGAAGATCCAGGACGGCGGCGTGAGGATGTCCACCTTGGTCATCACGAACGTGAGCTTGTTGGCCAGGGCGGCGCCGTCCGCGCCGCCGAGGAGGCGGCGCAGGCAGGACGCTTCGTAGGTGGTGGATCGGTTGTCGGAGTGGAGCGCCCAGATGACGACGTCACACCCGAGGAGTTTCTCCCTATACATCGCCATATAATCGACGTCAGCGCCGACCGATTCCCCTATTCCCGGCATATCCCAGAAAGTAAGGGAATGGCCGGATTTTCCGGGAAGGTGAATGGCTTCCGGCTCCTTGGTGACCGGGCGGACGTCACCGGTCGGGAGGTCGGCACCGAAGAGGACGTTGAGCAGCGAGGACTTCCCCGCACCAGTCTGCCCCATGATGACCACAGAAAGTGGCTTAGCCGCCTCTTTTTCGTATTTATGCAGAACATCCGCTTTTATGCGCTCTAGTTGCTCGGCCGAGAAATGAGTCGGCGGTGACACCGGCAAACACCCCCGCAATAGGTAGAAACTTCATCGATCGCCGTGTTTACTACTGTGCGGGCCGCTCATTGCAATGATCTTGCATTGATGGGTGGAGACGCTGTGACGTTTGAGATTCGGGTGCTCGGCCGTACTGAAGTGATCGTGGACGGGCGCCCGCAGCAAGTGCCGGGCAAGACCGCGAGACTCCTCACCCTGCTCATCGCGGCGGGAAGATCCGTCTCGCGGGACATCCTCACCGACGCCCTGTGGGAGGAGGGCAAGGCGCCGCTCAGCGAGGGCATCGCGCCGCTGGTGTCCAGGTTCCGCCCGACCCTCGCGCGGGGCGGGCTCGTCATCGGCTCCAAGCGGGGCTCCAACGAGTACGTGCTCGACGGCGACGTGTCGGAGGTGGTCGACGCCCACCGCTTCGAGCGCGCGGTCAAGGAGGGCCTGCTCCGGCTCGGGGCCGGGGACGACGCGCGGGCGCTGGCCGTTCTGGCGAAGGCGGCCGGGGAGTGGCGCGGCCGGCCGTACGCGTCGTGGCAGGAAGGTCTTCCCGAGGCCTGCGCGCGCCACGCGCGCAGGCTGGACAGGCTGCGCCTGGACCTCGTGCGCAACCTCGCCCAGACCGCGCTGCGCCTGGCCCGCTACGACGAGGTCGCCGCGCTGCTGGCCGGGCCGGTGGGCGAGGGACACGACGGCCTGGGCCCGATCTGGCTGCTGCGCTTCATGCGCACGCTGCGCGATGAGGGCGCGGCGGCGGCCGAGAGCCTCCTGGAGGAGCGGCACCCGCGCGACGAGGCCGTGGACCGGGCGTTCTCCCTGTTGCTGCTGCACGAGCACGGCGTGGACGTGCATCGGCCACCGGACGGCACACGCGCACGGACGCGGGCGCCCGAGGTGCCCGTCGAGCCGGTCGGCAGGCAGGAGCATCTCGCCGCCCTGCTCGCACTGCGAACCGGCCTGCCGGGGCTGCTGGCGGTGCGGGGCGTGCCGGGCGCGGGCAAGAGCAGGCTGCTGGCCGAGCTGACCGCGCGCACGGCGGCCAGCCGTCCGCGCACGGTGGTGGTGAGCTGCCAGGACAGCGGCGAACTGCAGCCGTGGCGCTCGCTGGCCGGCATGCTGTACGCGCGCCTCCAGCGCGACCTGGGCACGGGCGACAATGCCCTGGCCCCCGCCGACCAGCGCACGCTCGTCGACTTCATCTCGGCCATGCCCGGCTCCCCCGCGCCCGCGGGCCTGGAGGACTTCCGGCAGCGCCTGCTGTCGCTGCTGGCCGGCCTGCTGCGCTGGGCGGCCAGGGGCGGCGGGCTGATCGTCGCCTTCGACAACGCGGAGTTGCTCAGCCGCGCGGCCTGCGACCTGCTGGTCGAGGTGCGCCGCGGGCTCGGCGAGGCGGCCGTGGGCTTCGTGCTGGCCGGGCGGCCGGAGGGCCCGTGGCGGGAGGCCCCGGCGTCGCCGGTGACCGTGGGTCCGCTGGGCCCGCTCGACGTGGCGGCCTGGCTGGCCGCCGTCTGGGGGCGCGAGCCGTCCGAGCGGGAGGTGGCCGAGGCGTTCCGGCTGACGGGCGGGCTGCCGCAGCGGTTGTGCGAGGTACGCGACTCCGAGGGCGAGCTGTCGGTACTGCCCGGCTTCGGCCGCAGACCGGGCCCGCTGCTGCCGTGGCTGGCGGCGGCGGCCATCACCTGCGGCGGCGGCGACATCGACACCGCGCTGGTCGCCGCGATGCTCCGGCTCGAACCGGCCGAAGCCGACAGGCAGGAGGCCGAGGCCGTCACGCAGCGCGCGGTGGAGGCGCACAGCGGTGTGCGCTTCCGCTACGAGCTGTGGCGCGAGGAGGTCCTGGCCACGCTGGAGGAGGACCCGGCCCTGGCCAGGAGGCTGCACAAGCGGGCGTTCGAGGTGCTCGGTGAGCACCTGCGCACGGCCGAGCGGGTGACCGCCGACCTTCCCGTGCGCATGGCCGTGCACGCCCGCGCGGCCCGCCCCGACGTGCCCGACGAACAGGTCGCCACCGCCTGCCTGACCGCCGCGCGCGCCGAGCTCGCCGCCTTCGGCGTCGGCTCCGCGCGTTCCTGGGCCGAGTACGGCATACGCCTGCCCAGCGGCCCGGTGACCAGGTTCGGCCTGCTCATGACGTTGGGCGACGTCCGCAACGCCCAGGGCGACATGCACATGGCCGGCGTGCACTACCGCGACGCCCACGACACGGCGGCGGAGCTGCCCCGTCTGCGCGCGAGCGCCGCGGTCCAGCTGGCCAGGCGCTGGACGGACCCCGGGCAGGTCGACGAGCAGTTGCTGCTCCTGCTGCAGGACGCCCTGGAGGCGCTGGCGGACGACGACGAGGAGGAGGCCGCCGACCTGCGTTCCCAGCTCAGCGCGCACCTGGCGCACAAGGCGACGATGGCGGTCGGCCCCGGCACGGTCGCCGGGGAGTGGCTGGACGGACCGGAGCTGGCCCGCCGTACGCTGGCCGGGTTGCGCCCCGGCTGCCCGCCCGAGGTGCGCTGCGAGGTGCTCAACGAGTGCCGGTGGGGCCTGTACGACTTCGCGCCCCCCGCCGAGCTGCTGAGCATCTCCAGGTCCCTGCACGACGCGGGCATCCGCGCGGGCTCGGCCTACTTCAAAAGCGAGGCCCTGGTGGCGCTGGCCATCGACCAGATGCGGCTCGGCGCGCTGCAGCCCGCCGCCGCCATGGTGAAGCGGCACCGCGACCAGATCGCCGACCAGCCGCGCGTCCTGGGCGAGTGGCTGCAGACCGCCCTCGACACGCTGATGGACCTGTGGTGCGGCCGGTTCGACGAGGCGGCCGCCCGGTTGTTCGGCGAGGCGGAGCGCTCGGTCAAGGAGCTGGAGGAGGCCCGGGTACTGCCCGCCGGCACGCTGCGCCAGACCTGGGACGGCCAGGTCTACTGGCTGCTGCGTGAGCGCGGCGAGCTGGAGGTGCTGCTGCGCTCCGACCTGGCCGGCCGGGTGGAGCAGCACGGCTACTTCCCGATCTGGCGGGCCGCGCTGGTGCTGGCGCACGCCGAGACCGGCCGGTACGGCGAGGCGATGGACGGGTTCACCGAGCTGGCCGACGACACCCGGGGCTTCGCGGCGTTCCCGCCCCACGGCTGGCGGGTGCCGACGCTGAGCCTGCTGGCCGAGTCGTGCGGGAACCTGCACGAGGCGGGCGCGGGCGGGAGCGAGCTGACGGCGCTGGCCGCGCGGGTGTCGGAGCTGTTCACCCCGCATGAGCGGGAGGTCGCGCTGGCCGGGTGGCCGACGGTGCTGATGGGCCCGGCGGCCCGGTTCGGCGCGGTGGCGGCGATGGCCGCGGGCGAGAACGACCTGGCCCTGAGCCGGCTGCGGACCGCGCAGGAGTTCACCGGCGGCATGCGCCCGCAACTGGCCAGGCTCCGCTACGACCGGGCCAGGGCGCTGGTGCTGGAGGGCAGGCCGGAGGAGGCGGCACCCCTGGTGGAAAGGGTGCTGCAGACCGCGCTCCCCGACGGCATGACCTCCCTGGCGACCCGGGCACGGGCCCTGCTCGGCCAACCACCGACCTAGCGCCCCGCCCGCCCGGTCACCGGGCCAGGGCGGTGACCGGGCCAGGGCGCTCGGTGAGCACCTCGGCGGGCGGGCCGTCGGCCACGAGCCGCCCGCACGCCGCACCGCCCGCGTCACTTGAACCGGTCCGGATGGATCTGCCGGGCCGGCTCGACGTCGCCGAGCTTGTTCTTGACGCCGTCCAGGACGGCCCGCATGGCGGCGACCTGCCGCTCCGCGCGCCCGCCGACGCCGAAGACGCGGCCGATGGCACGGGTCTCCTCCTCGGCCGGGCCGCGGTGACCGGGCCGTCGGGGCACTCCTCGGAGTTGACGTGGGTGTCGATGCCGGACTTGGCCAGTACCTTGATCCGGTCATGGGCGGCCTTGTACTCGGGCAAGATCGCGTCATCGAGGTAAGCGGTGCTCGCACAGCCGGCCGGCAAGGCCGAGGCGACGAGGGGCTCGCTCGCCGATCACAGTGGCGGGACCGCGCCGGATTCACACCGGCTTCTCGATCCGCCGTCGCCTATTTCGGGATCTATCAAGACATAGCCGGAGCGCTGCGCACCCGGCCGTACGCCTTCATGATCTACTGACCTGCGGGAATGCCTAGGAGATATTCGGGGCAGCGTGCACGTCATGGGGGAAAATTCTAAGAAGCACGCTATTCGCGCGGCCGCGGCCGCCGCCGCGCTGTTCACGATCACGGCCTGCGGTTCCGGGGGCGCCCAGAACACCGCCGGCCTCGCCGTCCAGAGTCCTGCCACACCGCCGGCCGATCCCAGCGACATGGGCTCGCCGAGCGCCGGCGCCGGCGTCGGCGCCGACGACGTCAAGAAGGCGGGCGAGGCCGCGCTGGCCGCCGTGGAAGGAACGGTCACCGGCCTGGACTCCGACGACGGCGTGTGGAAGGTCACCGTCATCGGCGCGGACGGCGCCGAGAGCAAGGTCCGGATCGACGCGATGACCTGGAAGGTCGTCGGCACGCCCTCGGCGGAGGCCGACGACGAGGCGGAGAAGGCCAAGCACAAGGCGCGCGCCGAGGCGGCCAAGACCACCTACACCGACGCCGCCGAGAAGGTCGCCGCCGAGTACCCGGACGGCAAGATCACCGAGCTGTCCCTGGACAGGGACGACGGCACGGTGGTCTGGGAGGCCGACGTCACCGCCGCCGACGGCACCAAGGCGAAGGTCAAGGTCAACGCGGACGACGGCAGCGTGGTCTCGCCGTCGGCCGAGCCCGAGTCGACCGGCTGACCGGCCTGACGGGATAGAGAGGCGGCGTGGCGGCGCTATCCGGCCAGCGCCCGTCGCGCGTAGGCGCGCACGTCGGCGTCCGGATCGCCCAGCGCCGCCTCCAGCGCCGCACCCGCTTCGGCCGTGTCCGCCCAGCGGGTCAGCGCCAGCACGGCCGCCTTGCGCACGTCGAGGTTCTCATCCGACAGCGCCGCCACGAGCGGCGCCGTCGCACTGGCGCGGTCGGCGGCGGCGAGCGCGCGGGCCGCGCCCACCCGCACCTGCCACCGCGGGTCGTCCATCGCCCGTACGGCCGCCGCCACCAGCGGCCCGCCCGCGCCGGCCGACGACTCCAGGGCGGCGGCCCTGACCAGCGGGTCGGCGTCGGCGGCCAGCGTCTCCAGCACGGGCGCGGGCTTGCCGATGATGCCGAGCCCCCTGGCCACCCAGACCCGCACCTCCCGTGACGGGTCGCCGGCCGCGGCCGCCACCAGGTCGGGCTCGTCCAGCGAGACCAGGCCGCGGATGGCCTCGATGCGCACCCGGTGGTCGGCGTCGGCGGTCGCGGCGGCGAAGACGTCTCTGCCGCCCAGGCGTAGCGCGCGCAGCAGGTCCAGGGCGGTGGCGCGGACGAACGCGTCGCCGCCGGCCAGCGCCGCGTCCAGGGCGAGGGGCGGGCGGAGCACCTCGGCGAGTTCGCGCAGGCCGGTGGCGGCGGCCCGGCGTACCGTGCCGTGCTCGTCGGCGAGGGCGGCGACCAGGGCGGGACCGGCGCCCTCGGGGACGGTCTCGGTGAGGGTGGCGATCGCGGCCCTGCGCACCTTGGGGTCGGAGTCGGCCAGGTAGGGGGCGAGCTGATCGGTGGTGGGCTGCTCCTCGGCCAGGCGGTGCAGTTCGAGTATGCGCGGGGAGCGGCGGCCCACGCCGGTTCGCCCGGCGGTGACGGGGGCGGCCCGCCGTACCGGGGCGGCGGTGTGCGCGGCCAGGACGGCGGGGGCGGCGGCGGGCGGCGCGAACTCCTCGACCGGAACCAGGTACGGCTCGACCGGGCGCTTGAGGAACTCCATCGCGCCGTCGGCGCGCTTGCGCAGGTTCAGGTGGAACAGCCACGCGCCGTCGTCGCGGGCGGGCAGGTCGGCGCGGTCGTGGTAGAGGCCCCAGCGGCTCTCGGTGCGGGTGAGGGAGGCGCGGGCGGCCATCTCGGCGCAGTCGCGGATGAAGTCCACCTCGGCGCAGCGCATCAGCTCGTGCGGGGTGCGCGCGCCCATCGAGGCGATCTCCTCGCGCATGCGCTCGAACGACTCCAGCGCCAGGTCCAGCTTGGCGGCGGTCTTGGGCGGGGCGACGTAGTCGTTGACGAAGCGGCGCAGCTTGTACTCGACCTGCTGCTGGGGCGGTCCGTCCGGGTTGCGTAGCGGGCGGTAGACCAGCTCGTGGGCGGCGCTCACCTGCTCCCGCGGCAACGTCGCCGGTACGGGCCTGGCCGCGGCGGCGGCGTGCGCTCCGGCCAGGTCGCCGAAGACGAAGGCGCCGATCATGTAGTTGTGGGGGACGCAGGCCAGGTCGCCCGCGGCGTACAGGCCGGGCACGGTGGTCCGGCCGTGCTCGTCCACCCAGACGCCGGAGGCGGAGTGGCCGCCGCACAGGCCGATCTCGGAGATGTGCATCTCGACGTCGTGGGTGCGGTAGTCGTGCCCGCGCCCGGCGTGGAAGGTGCCCCTGGTCGGCCGTTCGGTCGAGTGCAGGATCGCCTCCACCGCGCTGATCGTCTCGTCCGGCAGATGGGTCAGCTTCAGGTAGATGGGGCCGCGGGCCGAGGCGATCTCGGCCGCCACCTCCGCCATCATCTGGCCCGACCAGTAGTCGGAGTCGACGAAGCGCTCGCCCCTGTTGTTGACCTGGTAACCGCCGAACGGGTTGGCCACGTACGCGCAGGCGGGCCCGTTGTAGTCCTTGATCAGCGGATTGATCTGGAAGCACTCGATGCCGCTGAGCTCGGCGCCCGCGTGGTAGGCCATCGCGTAGCCGTCGCCGGCGTTGGTCGGGTTCTCGTAGGTGCCGTACAGGTAGCCGCCGGCGGGCAGGCCGAGCCGGCCGCAGGCGCCGGTGGCCAGGATCACCGCGCCCGCCCTGACCGTGACGAAGGCGCCGGAGCGGGTGTCGAATCCGGCGATCCCCACCGCCCTGCCGTCTTCGACCAGGACCCTGACGGGCATGACACGGTTCTCGATGCGGACCTTGTCCCGGATGTCGCGCCTGCGCAGCACCCGGTAGAGGACCTTCTTGACGTCCTTGCCCTCCGGCATCGGCAGGACGTAGCTGCCCGAGCGGTGCACGCGCCGCACGGCGTACTCGCCGTACTCGTCCTTCTCGAACTTCACGCCGTAGCGCTCCAGGCGGCGGACCATCTCGTGGCCGCGCGTGGCCGTCTGGTAGATCGTCTTCTGGTTGACGACGCCGTCGTTGGCGCGGGTGATCTCGGCGACGTAGTCCTCGGGAGTGGCCTTGCCGGGGATGACAGCGTTGTTGACGCCGTCCATGCCCATGGCCAGGGCGCCGCTGTGCCGTACGTGGGCCTTCTCCAGGAGCAGGACGCGGGCGCCGCGCTCGGCCGCGGTGATCGCGGCCATCGTGCCGGCGGTGCCGCCGCCGACGACGAGCACCTCGCACTCCAGCTCCAGCCGCTCGCTCAGCTCGGGGATCTCCATCTACAGCTCCTTCAGCACGCGGGCGCGCAGGTCGTCGTCTTCCGTATTGACCTCGATCACCGTGCGCAGCGCGCCGCCGCCGATCACCGCGACGCGGTCGCCGAGCAGCAGCGCCTCGTCGACGTCGTGGGTGACGAACACGACGGTGGCGCGGGTCTCCCGCAGCACTCCGAGCAGGAGCCGCTGCATCTCGGCGCGGGTCTGCGCGTCCAGCGCGCCGAAGGGCTCGTCCATGAGTACGGCCCGCGGCGCCCCGGCCAGCGCGCGGGCGAGCTGTACCCGCTGCCGCATGCCGCCGGAAAGCTCGCGGGGCAGCAGGCCGGCCGATCCGGTGAGCCCCACCCGGTCCAGCCAGGACGCCGCAGCCGCCCGGCGCTCGGCCCGCGGCACCTTCCTGAGCGCGAGCGGCAGTTCCACGTTGCGCCGCACGGTCCGCCAGGGCAGCAGCCCGTCGTCCTGGAAGACCATGGCGCGATCGGCGGAGGTGGCGGCCACCACGACGCCGTCGGCCAGGACCCGGCCGGCGGCGGGCGCCAGCAGCCCGGCCAGGGCGCGCAGCAGCGTGGACTTGCCCGACCCCGACGCGCCCGCCACGGCCAGCACCTCCCCCGGCCGGATCGCCAGGTCCAGCTCGCGCAGCACAGGCGCGCGGCCGTAGCCGAGGGTGAGCGCTTGGACGGCGAAGGCCAGCCCGCGTACGGCGGGGGGCCGCTCGGTCAGCGTGGTCACGCGCCGCTCCCTTCTCCGCGCGGCAGCCAGCGGGTGACCCGGCGCCCGGCCAGCTCGACGCCGGCGGAGGTGAGCCAGCCGAGCAGGCCGATGGTGGCCATGCCGACGATCACGGCGGGGTAGTCGACCAGCGTGTAGGAGTTCCAGGTGCGGTAGCCGACCCCGAACTCGCCGGAGATCATCTCCGCGGAGATCACGCAGATCCAGGCCACGCCCATGCCGACCGACAGCCCGCCGAACACGCCGGGCAGGATGCCGGGCAGGACGACGTGCCACAGCACCTGGCGGCGACCGGCGCCGAGCGTCCTGACCGCGTCCTCCCAGAGCGTCGGCAGCGCGCGTACGGCGTGCCGTGTGCTCACCATGATCGGGAAGAAGGCGGCGGCGAAGGTGATGAAGACGATGCCCTGCTCGTCGGCGGGGAACAGCAGGATCGCGATCGGCACCAGCGCGATGGCCGGGATCGGCCGCACGACCTCCAGCAGCGGCAGCAGTACCGGCCCCGCCCGGCGCGAACGGGTGACCAGCACACCCGCCGCGACCCCTGCCACGGCGGCGATGGCGAAGCCGGTGAGGATGCGCAGCAGGCTCTGGAGCAGATCGAGGTAGTACAGGGAGGTGGTCAGCTCGGCGGCGAAGCGCACCGCGACCTCGTCCAGCGACGGCAGCCGGTCGAAGCGCAGCCACAGGCGGGCGTCGGTGACGGTGAGCACCTGCCAGAGCGCGGCGGCGGCCAGCAGCGAGCCGATCCTGGCGGCCTGCCTCATCGCGCCGCCTCTTTCTCCAGGGCTTCGGCGTAGGTGACGGGCTTGGCGCCCGGGTGCGCGGCGCGGTAGGCGTCGGCGCCGTCGCGGGTGGTGAAGGGCAGGTAGGAGTCCTTCTCCTGGAGCCAGACCGACTTGTCGGCGAACCAGCGGGTGCCGGTGGCGGTGTCGGGCACGTACGCGGCGCGGATCTTTCCCGCTCCCGCGGCGGCGATCTGGCGCAGCAGGCAGGTGGGGGTCGCGGCGGGCCGGGTGCCGCCCGCCGCCGGCCACAGCTCCGAGGCGGTACGCGGGTCGGCGACCGGGACGCCGCAGGCCGGGTCGGTGCCGGTGATCTTCGCCGGGTTGGCGGTCGAGGCGGTGTCGGCGTCGTAGGCCGGGCCGTACGCCTTGCGGAGGTAGGAGTCGTTGACGAAGCGGGAGAGGTCCACTCCGGCGAAGTCCTGACTTATGCGCTTGAGGTAGGGGATGTCGTGCCGGTGGGCGGCCATCAGCTGCGGCTTGAGCGTGACGTCGAACGTCGCGATGCCGCCGGGCCCGTTGTACAGGTAGACCACCTCGGGCGGCAGCCCGGTCGCCTCCGCCACCAGTTCCGCCGCGCGCAGCGGGTTCTCGTGCAGGTAGCGGGTGGCGTCCATCTGTGCCTTGAGGAAGGCGTCCACGACCTGCGGGTTCTCCTTCGCGTACGGCTCGCGGACCACCACCCCGTGGAAGGTGGGCACCCGCAGGGCGGAGCCGTCGTAGATCAGCTTGGCCTTGTCCTGGAAGACCAGCAGCCCCGGCCAGGCCACGAACTGCGCGTACGCCCGCACGCCGCCGGCCTCCAGCTGCGAGGCGCCGACCGGCGGCTGGTGGTTGACCACCTCGACGTCGGCCGCCGGGTCGAGCCCGGCCTTCTCCAGCGCCTGGACCAGCGTGCCGTGCCCGGCCGAGCCCACGCTGGCCGAGACCTTGGCGCCCTTGAGCCCGGCGAGGGTGGTGACCTTCGAGGCGGGCGGGACGACCACCATGTTGAGGCCGCCGCGCAGGTTGTAGCCGGTGATCGAGACCAGTTCGGTGTTCTTGGCGCGGGCGGCGTTGATCAGCAGCGGGTAGTCGCCCATCGAGCCGATGTCGATCTTCCCGGCGACCATCTTGGCGGTGATCGGGGCACCGGTGTCGTGATCCTGCCACTCGACGGCGTACCCGTCGCCCAGGCGCTTTTCCAGGTAGCCGAGCTCGCGCAGCAGGGTTCCCGCGGTCACGGTGTTGATGGTCTTGGACTGGTAGCCGACGACCAGCTTCTTCTTGCCGGGGGCGGCAGCCGTACCGGAGAGGGAACAGCCGGCGAGCGCCAGCAGGAGGGCGGCGGCGAGGACCACGCGCATGGCTCGTCCTTTCGGCTCAGCGCAGCAGATAGGGGATGTCGATGGTGACGGCGTCGACGGGGCAGCGGGCCGCGCACGGGCCGCAGTACCAGCACTCGTCGACGTGCATGTACGCCTTGCCCGTCTCGTCGCTGATCGCGAGCGAGTCGAGCGGGCAGGCCTCCACGCAGAGCGTGCAGCCGTCGATGCAGAGGGACTCGTCGATGGTGACGGGCACCTCGACCCGCTGGGTGATCAGAGCCATGGCTACTCCCGGTTCAGGTGGCCGCGCATGGTCAGCCGGTCGCCCCTGAAGCGGATGAACTCCAGGTCGACCGGGCGGCCGTCGGACAGGTGGGTGAGCCGCTCCACCATGAGCAGCGCGGCGCCGCGCGGCGCGTCGAGCGCGGCGGCGGTGTGGGCGTCGGCGTTGACCGCCTCCAGGCTGAGCTCGGCCGTGCCGAGCGGCTGCCCGGCGATGGCTTCGAGCAGGACGAAGATGTCGTTGTGGGCCAGGTCGGCGTCGAAGAGCGGTTCGCCGACCTCGCGCACCAGGTACGTGAGGTCGAGGGAGAGCGGCACGCCGTTGAGCCGCCGGAGCCGTTCGAGGTAGACGACGTCCTCGCCCGGCGGCACCCGCAGCCGCCGGCTGACGGCGGCGGGAGGCTCGATGAGGGTCATGGTCCGTACGTGGTTGACCACCTCGCCGTGTTCGTGGAGGGTCTCGGCGAGTCCGAGCAGCCGGTGCAGCCCGTGCGGGTACTTCTCCGCCGCCACCGTGGTGCCCACGCCGGGGCACCGCTCGACCAGCCCTTCCTCCCGCAGGAGATCGAGGGCGGCACGGACGGTGTTGCGCGAGATCCGGAAGTCGCGGGCCAGCGCCGCCTCCCGGGGCAGCCGGCCCCGCCCGAACTGCCCGTCCACGATCTGCCCGCGCAGCAGATCGGCCACCTGCCGGGCCCGATCGGCCCGTCGCCGTGTCTCCACACGGCTAAACCTAGCAATCCGGTAGGTTAATAGGGATAACGGCGAGGTTGCGCCACTCGCCCACCCGCCCCACCAGCCGGCCCGCCCGAGATCCGCCACTCACCCGCGCGGCCGGAGCCTCGTCACGTTCTCCGGCGACCGGCCGGCCACCGCGAGAGCACTCCGCCATCGCGTTCGATCCTGGACCCGCGCACCATCTTCCCGCCGAGGTTCCGCTAGGAGGTGCGGGCGGGGACGCGTGAGGGGTCGGCCGGCGCGGGGAGCTTCTGGCGACGTGGGCATGTCAGCCGCACGGTCGCCCACACTCCGACGACCGTCAGCGTCGCGTAGAACAACACAATCCAGGCGATCATTGTCCTGACTCCCTTGACCGGGTTTCTCGAAAGATTCTTAACAATAGGTACGCGGCAAACAACCTAAAAAGGGCAAAGGATATGGCTGCCAGCTGGGCTTCAGATTCGCGGAGTACCGTCCGGCGGCATGACATGGCAGCGCAGATTCAACAAGGCGCTGGCCAGGTACACGGGATACCAACTCAAGCGCCCGGAAAAGGGAGAAACCCGTCCCGCTGAGCTCGGAACCGTCCGGCCGCCCGCCCATCCCGGCACCGATCGGCTGCTCGTCGCGCCGGTCTTCGTGATCTGCCCGGTGCGGTCCGGCTCGACGCTGCTGCGGGCGATGCTCAACGCGCACTCCCAGCTGCACGCCCCGCACGAGTTGCACATCCGCCGCCTGACCGTCGGATTCGGTACGAAGCTCGCGGAGCACGCCATGACCGAACTCGGGCACAACCGCGCCGATCTGGAACACCTGCTGTGGGACCGGGTGCTCCATCGCGAGCTGGTGCGCAGCGGCAAGCCGTACCTGGTGGACAAGACGCCCGCCAACGCCTTCGCCCACCGGCGGCTCGCCACCTGCTGGCCGGACGCGCGGTTCATGTTCCTGGTGCGGCATCCGGCCGCGATCGCCGCCTCCTGGTACGAGGCCGCGCCCGAGCGGCGTACCCGCGAGGAGGCGGCGGCCGACGCGCTGCGCTACATGAACGCGGTCCAGCGCGCGAGGGAGGCTCTGCCGGGACCGACCGTCCGCTACGAGGACCTCACCGCCGCCCCCGAGCGCGCCACCCGCGCCGTCTGCGACTTCCTCGGCCTCGCATGGGAGCCCGGCATGATCGAGTACGGCCGGCCAGAAGTGATCCGCAAGGGCCTCGGCGACTGGACGGACAAGATCGCCTCCGGCGTCGTGCAGCCCGCGCGCGAGGTCCCGGCCGACACCCCCGAGATCCTCGGGCCCATCTGCGAGGCGTGGGGATACACACCATGAAAGTCCGATACCTGCTCCTGCACGCCTACGGCATGGGCGGCACCGTGCGCACCGTCCTCGGCCAGGCCGGGGCGCTGGCCCGTCTCGGGCACGAGGTGGAGGTCGTCAGCGTGGTACGCCGCCGCGACGAGCCGCACTTCCCCTTCGAGCCGCGCCTGCGCGTGTCCACGCTGGTCGACCAGCGTGACGGGATCGCCGCCGACTCCACGGCGCGCAAGGCGTGGCGGCGTGTGCGCGGCAAGATCGTGCCGCTCGGCGAGTTCGCCGCCGACTACTTCACCGAGCGCGTGGAACGCTCCGTCATCGACTACGTGGCCGGTGTGCGCGGCGGCGTCCTGGTCACCACCCGGCCCGCGCTGAGCCTGATCGCCGCGCGCCGCGGTTCGCGCCGGGTGGTCCGCGTCGCGCAGGAGCACATGCCGCTGTCGGCCTACCGCGAGCCCGTGCGCGCCCAGATCCTGCGCCACTACGCCAAGCTCGACGCCGTGGCCGTCCTGACCGCCGCCAGCCGGGACGAATACCGCACCGCCCTGCCCGCCACCCCCATCGTCCGCATCCCCAACGCCGTGCACACCGCCGACACCACCGCCGCCACGCAGAACAACCCCGTGGTGATCGCGGCCGGGCGCCTGGTCCACCAGAAGGGCTTCGACCTGCTCATCCCCGCCTTCGCCCAGGTGTCGGCCAGGCACCCCGAGTGGAGGCTCCGCATCTACGGCACCGGCCCCAAACGCCCCCAGCTGACCGCCCTCATCCACGACCACGGCCTCCAGGCCAAGGCCCGCCTCATGGGCCGCACCCAGAACCTGGACGCCAAGCTCGCCGGCGCCTCCGTCTTCGCCCTGAGCTCCCGCTTCGAGGGCCTGCCCATGGTCATGATCGAGGCCATGACCCACGCGCTGCCGGTCGTCGCCTTCGACTGCCCGACCGGCCCGGCCGACGTGCTGACCGACGGCCGCGACGGCCTCATCATCGCCCCCGGAGACGTCGGCGCCTTCGCCGCCGCCCTCGACCGCCTCATGTCCGACCGCGCCGAACGCCTCCGGATGGGTGCGGCGGCCGCGCGTACCGCGGGCGGATACGCCATCGAGGTGGTGATGCCGATGTGGGAGGACTTCTTCGGCGAACTGCTGGGCGGCGAGCAGGTCACCGACAGTTACTGGCCCTGACGGTCGCGGTAGCTCGCCACCGCGGCCCGGACGAACGAGCGGATGAGCGGGTTGGTGTCACCCTCGTTCCACGCCACCACCACCCGGCTGGGCGCCATGTCGATCAGCGGCACCACGGCCAGTTCCGCGGGCGGGTGGTGGCCGAGCGGGGCCAGCCCGACCGTCCCGTTCCAGAGCACGGCCTGCACACACTCCTGTACGGCCCGCACCACCGGCCCTTCCCTGGCCGGCCCCCCGTTCCAGTACGCCCGCCAGATCGGGTCGGTCCCGTCGGGGAACTGGAACCAGCGCCGGTCGGCCAGGTCGGCCAGGGTCAGGTGGCCGCGGCCGGCCAGCGGGTCGTCGGCGCGCAGCACCGCACCCACCGGGTCGGCGCGCAGCAGGCGCACGGTCAGGCCGCTCTCGTCGAACGGCCCGCGGGTCAGCGCCACGTCGACCAGCCCGGCGCGCAGTCCGCAGGTCGGATCGGTCAGGTCGGTGTCGCGGATGCGGACCTCGACGCCGGGGTGCGACCGGCGGTACTCGGTGGCCAGCCGCGTCGCGTCCCGGTCGGCGCTGTCGCTCAGGAAGCCGACGGTGATCGACGATGCCCCCGCGGCCACGGCGACGCGGGCGCGTACCCGGTCGGCCTGGTCGAGGAGGGTGCGCGCGTCGTCCAGCAGCGCCGCGCCGGCGGCGGTGAGGGTGACGCCCGCGGCGGAACGGCGCAGCAGGGTGGCGCCCAGGTCGGACTCCAGCCGCTTGATGGCCCGGCTCAGCGGCGGCTGGCTCATGTGCAACCGGGCGGCGGCCCGGCCGAAGTGGAGTTCTTCGGCGACCGCCACGAAGTAGCGCAGCGTGCGTAGCTCCATGACCCGCGACGATACCCGCACGGTATCGGCGCCACCCAGACGGACTTGGACGGCGCGGCCGGCGCGGTGCTGCACTGGGAGTGATCAATCCCCTATGTCAAGGAGAGCGCCGCATGTCCGAATACTCCTATCCCGATCCCGTGGTGGACGTCACGGACGTTCGGGAGCTGGGCCGCGACCTCGTGGTGATCCCCAACCGGGACGTGGAACTGGTGCCCAACATCGGCGTGATCGGCGGCACGCAGGCGGTCCTGGTCGTCGAGACCGGCCTGGGCCCGCGCAACGCCGGGAAGGTGCTCGCGTTCGCCGCCGAGTACGCCAGGGGCCGCCGCCTGTACCTGACCACCACCCATTTCCATCCCGAGCACGCGTTCGGCGCGAGCGCGTTCGGCGAAGAGGCGACCTTCCTCGTCAACGCGGCGCAGGCCGACGACATGGCCGTCAAGGGCGCCGGATATCTCGCCATGTTCGGTGGATTGGGAGAGCCTGTCGCCCGTGAGCTGGAGGGCGCCCGGGTCCCCGCGCCGGACGTCACCTATGACGGCTCCTACGAGCTCGACCTCGGCGGCCGGGTGGTGCACCTGCGCCCGACCGGGCGCGCCCACACCAAGGGCGACCAGGTGATCACCGTCCCCGACGCCGGCGTGATGTTCACCGGCGACCTGGCGGAGGCCGGGCAGTTCGCCATCTTCCCGTGGTTTCCGCCGCACGACACGGACGTCTCTGGCGTGCGCTGGATCGAGGTCATGGAGCGGCTGGCCGAGGAGCGGCCCCGGGTGGTCGTGCCCGGCCACGGCGACGTCGGTGACGCGCGCCTGCTGGCGGAGGTCCGGGACTACCTCAAGGAGCTGCGCGAGGAGACCTGGAGGCGCAGAGACTCTGCCATGCCCGAGGAGACGATCGCGCGGGAGGTCACTTCCCTCCTGGTGGAACGGCATCCCGAGTGGCGGATGCGGGAGTGGATCGAACGCGGCGTCGGCTGCCTGTGCGCCGAGCACCCGGGCCCGATCTGAGGCCTTGAAGTGCTATGTGCCATGTGCAATGTTATACAGCAGTCAGCCGCCCCCGGGGAGCGAGCCGGACACTTCCGCCATGGCACCAGATCAGCAACGGAGCGATCATGAAAACGATGCCGAACAAGCTCGGCCTGCTGGCCGTCGCGGCCCTGTTATGCGGCGCCTGCGGAGGCGTCCGGCAGGCGAGCGGCGACCGGCCCGCCGAAGAGGGCGGCACGAAGGGCGGCACGCTCACCGTCCTCGCGATCAGCGACTTCGGTCACCTGGATCCCGCGCGGAACTGGACCATGCCCGACATGATGTTCGGCACCCGCCTGATCTACCGCACGCTGACCACCTACAAGGCGGGCAGTTCAGAGATCGTCCCCGACCTCGCCACCGACCTGGGCACCTCCGCGGACGGCGGCACCACCTGGAAGTTCACGCTCAAGGACGGGCTCAAGTACGAGGACGGCACGCCGATCAAGGCCGCCGACATCAAGTACAACGTCGAGCGCTCGATGTCCCCCGACATCAGCAGCGGGCCGGACTACGCGCAGAAACTGCTGGTCGGCGGCACGGACTACAAGGGCCCCTACGGCGGCAAGAGCCTCGACTCGGTCGAGACGCCCGACGACAAGACGATCATCTTCAAGCTCAGGCGCCCGGCCGGCGAGTTCCCGTACACGGTCACGCTGACCACCTTCTCCCCGGTGCCCCCGGCCAAGGACACCAAGGTCGAGTACGACAACCGCCCCTTCTCCTCCGGCCCTTACAAGATCGAGAAGTACGACCGGGGCAAGGAACTCGTCCTGGTGCGCAACGAGCACTGGGACCCCGGGACCGACACGGTACGGCTCGCGTTACCCGACCGGATCCACGTCAAGCAGGGCCAGGACAAGGACACCATCACCGACCGCCTGATCGCCGCGTCGGGCGCGGACGCCACCGCCGTGGCCTGGGGCTCGGCGGGGCCGCAGAGCCTGTCGAAGATCCTGCCCGACCCGCGGGCGAAGGAACGCCTGTTCACCGGCGTCACGGGCTGCACGAGCACGCTGGTGTTCAACATGAACAAGAAGCCTCTCGACGATCCGAAGGTGCGCCAGGCCATCCACTACGCGCTCGACAAGGAGTCGGTGCAGACCGCGATGGGCGGGCCGAACATGGCCGACATCGCCACCGCCTACCTGCCGCCCGCCATGACCGGCGGCAACAGGCAGGATGTCTACGCGATCCCGCCCGCCGGTGACGTGGCCAAGGCCAAGGCCCTGCTGGCCGAGTCCGGGATCACCACCCCGCTCAAGGTGAAGCTGACCGCCACGACCGGCTCGTCGAACAACGTCGAGGTGGCGATCCAGGAGAGCCTGAAGAAGATCGGCATCGACGTCGAGATCAACGCGGTCGACGGCTCCGTCTACTACGACCTGCTCGGCGACCAGGCCAAGGCCGACGAGATGGGCGTCTACGGCTGGTGCCCCGACTACCCCAACGGCTCCAGCTTCCTCCCGCCGCTCTTCGACAGCCGCGGCATCAAGAAGACGGGCAACAGCGGCAACGTGGCCTACTTCAAGGACGCCGCGATCGACAAGAAGATCGACGACATCTACGCCATCCTCCAGAAGGACGCGTCCAACAAGGCCTGGCAGGAGCTCGACTCCCAGATCATGCGGCAGCTGCCGCAGGCCCCGCTCTACCTGGAGAAGCGCGGCTACCTGGTCGGCAAGAACGTCATGGGCGCGGTCAACCACCCGGTCTGGGCCGCCCAGCTCGACTACGCGGTCATCGGCGTCAAGAAGTGACCGCGGCGACCGCGGCCCGGCCACGCTCTCCGGGCAGCATCGCGCTGGCGCGGCTGCGCGCCGACCGCCCGGCGATGGCCGGCCTCGTCCTCGCGGGCACGCTGGTCATGCTGGCCGTACTCGCTCCGGTGATCACCGCGTGGACGGGCTGGGCCCCCGAGACCCTCGACAAGGCCGCCGTGGACCCCAACCTCGGCGGCCTGCCCCGCGGCGCGTGGGGCGGCGTCAGCGCCGGCCATCTGCTCGGCGTCGAGCCGGTGACCGGCCGCGACGTGCTCAGCAGGATCTTGTACGGCGGGCAGGTCTCACTGCTCATCGCCCTGCTCGCCACGGTGATCACGGTGGTCACGGGCGTCGTCCTCGGGCTGCTGGCCGGGTTCCTCGGCGGCTGGGTCGACACGGTGATCAGCAGGCTCGCCGACCTGCTGATGTCCTTTCCCAGCCTGATCTTCATGATCGCGATTCTGTCCGTCGTGCGCGACATCAACCGGATCGTGCTGCTCGTGACCGTCATGGCGATCTTCGGCTGGACCGTGGTGGCCCGCATCGTGCGCGGCCAGGTGCTCACGCTCCGGCACAGCGAGTACGTCGAGGCCGCCCGCGTGGGCGGCGCGATGACCGGCCACATCCTGCGCAAGGAGGTGCTGCCCGGCCTGAGCGCGCCGCTCCTCGTCTACGCCACCCAGGCCATCCCCGCCTACATCGGGGCCGAGGCGGCGCTGAGCTTCCTCGGGGTCGGCGTCAGGCAGCCCACCCCGTCCTGGGGCCAGATGATCAACAACGCCCGGGGCTGGTTCATGACCGATCCGATGTACCTGGCCGTGCCCTGTCTCTTCCTGGGACTCACCGTGCTCGCCTTCACCCTGCTCGGCGACGGCCTGCGCGATGCCTTCGACCCGAAGGAGGCGGGCGCGTGATCGGGTACGCGCTGCGGCGCCTGGGCGCGATGGTCCTCATCCTGCTGGCCATCTGCGCCATCACCTTCGCCGTCTTCTACCTGCTGCCCGACGACCCCGCACTGGACGCCTGCGGCAAGAGCTGCACGACCGAACGGCTCCAGGACGTCCGGCACGCGATGGGCCTGGACCAGACGGTGATCGTCCAGTTCACGACCTATGTGACCGGCATCTTCACCGGCCGCGCGCTGGGCACCACCGGACTGGAGTGCGCGGCACCCTGCTTCGGCTACTCCTGGCAGTTCGCCACCCCGGTCTGGGACCTGCTGCTGGACCGCCTGGCGGTCAGCGCCTCGCTGGCCGCGGGCGCCGCCGTCCTGTGGCTGGTGACCGGCGTGACGCTCGGCGTCGTGGCGGCGCTGCGCAAGGGGTCGCTGCTGGACCGCGGGATCGTGCTGTCGGCGCTGACGACCACCTCCGTGCCGGTCTACCTGGTCGCCGCGCTTCTGCTGTACGTCGTGGTCCTGCGGGGCGAACTGCTGCCCTTCCCCGACTACCAGCCGCTTCTGGAGGACCCGGCCGCCTGGCTGACCAGCCTGATCCTGCCGTGGATCGCGCTGGCCGCCCTGTACGCGGCCATGTACATCCGGCTCACGCGTGCCTCGATGATCGAGACGATGGCGGAGCCGTACATCAGGACCGCGAGGGCGAAGGGCCTGCACGAGCGGACGGTGGTGGTCAAGCACGGGCTGCGCGCCACGATGACGCCGATCCTCACCATCTTCGGCATCGACCTGGGCGGCCTGCTGGCGGGAGCCATGATCACCGAGACGATGTTCGGGCTGCCGGGGCTGGGCAAGCTGACCTTCGACGCGATCGCCAGGTCCGACCAGCCCGTGGTGCTCGGTGTCACGCTGCTGGCGGCGTTCTTCGTCACCTTCGCCAACCTGGCCGTGGACCTGCTCTACGGCGTGATCGACCCGAGGGTGAGGTACTCGTGATCCTCGACGTCACCGGCCTGTCCGTCAGCTTCGGAGCCACCACGGTGGTCGACGGCCTCTCGCTGTCGGTGGACCGCGGCCGCACGCTGGGCATCGTCGGCGAGTCCGGTTCCGGCAAGTCCGTCTCGTCGCTGGCCGTCATGGGGCTGCACCGCGCGGCCACCGTGACCGGTTCGATCCTCTTCGACGGGGACGAACTCGTCGGAGCACCCGCCGAGCGGCTGCGGCGGTTACGCGGCTCCCGGATGGCGATGATCTTCCAGGATCCGCTGACCTCGCTGCACCCCTTCCACACGGTGGGGGAACAGATCGCCGAGGCCTACCGGCTGCACCGCCGTACCAGCAGAAAGGCCGCGCGCGAGCGTGCGGTGGACATGCTCGCCGAGGTCGGCATCCCCGACCCGCGCCGGCGCGCCGGGGAGCACCCGCACCGCTTTTCCGGCGGCATGCGCCAGCGGGTCATGATCGCGATGGCGCTGGCCTGCGAACCCGACCTGCTCATCGCCGACGAGCCGACGACCGCCCTCGACGTGACCGTCCAGGCGCAGATCCTCGAACTGATCAAAAAGATCCAGGAAGAGCGCAGGCTGGCCGTCATCATGATCACGCATGATCTCGGCGTGGTCGCCCGCGTCGCGGACGAGGTCCTGGTCATGTACGGCGGGCGCGCGGTGGAAAGAGCCGAGGCCGGGCCGCTCTTCAAGGATCCGCGCCACCCGTACACCCAGGGCCTGCTCGCGTCGATTCCCGGCATCGGCCCCGACCGGGCGGGCCGGCTCCGGGCGATCCCCGGCGCCCCGCCCTCGCCGCGGGCGTTCCCGGCCGGCTGCCGGTTCCACCCGCGCTGCCCCTCGGCCATGGCGGTCTGCTCGGCGCAGGCCCCGGCGCTCACCGGCACCCGACGCATGATCGCCTGCCATCTCGAAGGAGCACAGCCATGACCTTGCTGTCCGTCCGCGACCTGCGGGTGGGGTTCAAGACCGGCCGCCGTGCCGAGGTCAAGGCCGTGAGCGGGGTCAGCTTCGACCTGGCCGCCGGCGAGACACTCGGGCTGGTGGGCGAGTCCGGCTGCGGCAAGTCCACCACCGGGCGGGCCATCGTCCGCCTCCTGGAACCGACCGCCGGCAGCGTACACCTGGACGGGCGCGACATCACCCACGCCGGCCGGCGCGACCTCCTGTCCTCGCGCGAGAACATGCAGATGATCTTTCAGGACCCCTTCGCCTCGCTGAACCCCCGGCAGACGGTCCACCAGATCGTCTCCGGCCCGCGCCGCCTGCTCGACCACGCGGGCACGGCCGAGCTCCTGACCAGAGTGGGACTCTCGCCCGAGCACGCCGGCCGCTTCCCCCACCAGTTCTCCGGCGGCCAGGCCCAGCGCATCGGCATCGCCCGCGCGCTGGCGTCACGGCCGAAGCTGATCATCTGCGACGAGCCGGTCTCGGCGCTGGACGTCTCGATCCAGGCCCAGATCGTCAACCTGCTCGCCGACCTGCAGGAGGAACTCGGCCTGGCCTACCTGTTCATCGCGCACGACCTGGCCGTGGTACGCCATGTGAGCACCCGCGTGGCGGTCATGTACCTGGGCCGGATCGTGGAGATCGGCCCCAGCGAGCGCCTCTACGCCGAACCCGCCCACCCCTACACCCGGGCGTTGCTGTCCGCGATCCCCGTCCCCGACCCCGGCACGGAGGCGAGCCGTCAGCGGATCGTGCTCAGGGGCGAACCGCCCAGCCCGGCCGCCCCGCCGCCCGGCTGCTCCTTCCATCCGCGCTGCCACCTGGCACAGGACCTCTGCCGCGTGACCGCACCGGAGTTGCGTGAGGTGAACGGCCGGCAGGTCGCCTGCCACCTGGCCTGAACCCCGGACGTGGGCGCCGCACTCAGCCTGTCGTGGCGCCGGAGCCGAGACGGAAACGGCGCACCACCGAGAAGGAAAGCGAACCGGTCTCGGTGAACTGGATCTCCGTCACCCGGAATTCGCCCTCCACCTCACGACCGGCGAGTGCGGCGCGGCATTGGAGAGCGCGCGTGGAGGTACGCGGATGAGCGACGGTGGCATGAGGAGGGAACTCCACCGGCGCCATGGGCGGCGACAGCAGCTCGCGGCGCAGGTCCGCCCAGGCACCGTCCACGTCGAGAACGCGGACGAGCACGCCGCCGCCCATCGCGAAGACGCCGCCCAGGCGCAGGCGGAAGGGCGGCCGTCCGGTGACGTGCGACTCGGCGCGCTTGAGCAGCAGCGTCTCGTCGAGGATCTCCTCGGGATACACGAGGGTCACGTGCGCCGGAACCACGTCGGCCATGCGCGGATCCCAGATCCGCCGCAACCGTTCCAGGGGCTCGGCGGCCGGCCCCCGCAGGGCGATGGACAGGTGCCGTCTCACCCGGAGTCCGCGCCCAGCACCACGGCGTACAGGGCGCGCAGTTCCCTGCCGGTGATCGGCGGCAGCATGTGGTTGGCGCCGACCAGGATCAGGTAGAGCAGCTTGCCCATCACCTCGGACGCGGCCGGATCGCCGGAGCGCTCCCGCCACACCGCACGCAGGAACTCGATCCGGGTATGGTCCACTCTGCGCAGCATGGCGGCGACGTCCTCGTCCTGCATCGCCCAGGCGCGGATCGCGACCTCCGGGTCCGACGTGGGCTCCTCGGCCACCAGGTCCAGCAGGCGTTTGATCTTCTCCTCCGGGGCCGGGTCGTCCGCCTGGGCAGTCTCCATGTAGCGGGTGGTCATCGTCGCCTCGTAGTGCTCCAGCAGGGCGGTCTTGAACCCGGGCATGCCCTTGAAATGGTGGTAGAACGAGCCCTTCGTCAGTTCCAGCCGGGCCATCAGCCGTTCGATGGTCAGGCCCGGTGCGCCGTGCCCGGCGAGGATCACCAGCCCGGCGTCCAGCCAGTCCTGTCGGTTCGCCACGAAGCTCCTCCTGCGGTACGTGCGTCGGCCGTACCCCAGGGTATGCCGCTGATCATCTGGCCTGCCCCCGGGCGAGCAGGAGCGCGCGGTCCCGCCACGCGCGCTCCCACTGCCGGGTCAGCGCGGGGTAGACGATCAGGTGACGGAACGGGGCGATGCCCGCCATGTACAGGCGCCCGAAGAGGCCGTTGGGCTTGACCAAGGCCGTGCACCTCAGGTGGTACGTGCCGTCGCCGGTCGGCAGCCAGCTCAGGTGCATGATCGTGTGGCAGGTCTTGTTCGCCAGCTCGCGGGCGGCCTCCCGGTCCAGGAGATACACCTCCGTGAACGGGTCGGTGCACGGGGGTACGCCGTCCGCGGTCCGGGCCAGCTCGGGCGGCAGCCGGTCGCGCAGCGAGGCGACCCGGCGCCCCAGTCCGGTCCTGGGCGTGTCCCAGCCGAACAGGGCGCCGATCTTCCAGCGCAGCGCGAGCAGGAAACGGACCACGGCGGGCTGCCCGCCGGCGTCGTAGGCGGCCCGTAGCGCGGCGAGCATCACGGGGAAGTCGCCGGGGCCGGCGCCGGGGGTGCGGAAGGTCCACACATCCTCGACCCGGAAGTCGGGGGTGAACTCGTGGATCCGCCATGGCTGTGCGAGATGGGCGGTTGCCGGGATGCGCATGTGTCGTTCCTTTCGAGACACTGAGTTCCGTAACTGCGAGTTCCGTTACTCTTAGTCCTGTATCATGCATCCATGACCGATCGAAGGCAAGCCCGCGGTCGCGGGGGCCGGCCCCGGGACCGCCGCGTCGACGACGCCATCGCCGCCGCCGTACGGGAACTGCTGTCCGAGGCCGGGTACGCGCGGCTCACGATGGCCGAGGTGGCCACGCGTTCCGGCGCGGGGAAGGCGGCGATCTACCGGCGTTTCGCCAGCAAACAAGAAATGATCTTCGACGTCCTCGTGGAGGGAGAGTTCCTGCCGGTGCCGTCCGACCGCGGGTCGCTGCGCGCCGACCTGGCGGCCGTGCTGGCCGACAGCGCGGACAGCTTCGCCTCGGCCCCACCCGGTACGGTCCCCGGCCTGCTGGCCGACATCCAGGCCGACCCCGAACTCCACCAGCGGTTCGTCACCCGATACGTCGGCGCCCAGCGGCAGACCTTCGAGGAGATCCTCGACCGCGCGGCGCTGCGCGGCGAACTCGCCAGGCGGCCCGACCCGGCCATCCTCAACGCCCTGGTGGTCGGACCCATCTTCGCCTGGTTGTTCCTGCTGGACGGCACGCCGGACCGGCTCCCGGCGCTCACCTCCGCACTGCTCGACGCGGCACTCGCACTCACCGCCCGCTGAAAGGAACCTTTTCCATGGACATCCGCCCCGTTGAGCCCGCCGACCTTCCGGCCCTGGTGGATCTGGCCTGCACGGTGTTCGGGCCGTTCTACCTGGACTCCTTCCGGCCGGTGGTCGGCGAGACCGTCTTCGCCAACCGGCACGGTGACTGGAAGGGGGACTACCAGCGCCACCTGGCCGGGGTGCACGACCCGGCCAACGGGAAGTTCGCCGTCGTCGCCCTGGCCGACGGACAGGTGGCCGGCTTCGCCGGCTGGGCCGTTCAGGAATCCGAACGTCACGGCGAGATCGACATCCTGGCGGTCCACCCGGCGCACCGGCGGCTGGGGCTCGGCCGGGCGCTGCTCGAGCACGCCCTGGACCAGATCAAGGCCGTTGGGGCTGTGGAGATGATCTCGATCGGCACCGGTGGCGACGACTTCCACGCACCGGCGCGCGCCCTGTACGAGTCGTTCGGGTTCACGCCCTTCCCGCAGGTCACCTATACGAGGGCGATCTGAGCGAGGCCGGGCGGAACGGCGCCGCGAAAACGAGCCCGAAGCACACCGTGGAGATCGCGGTGAGCACGATGAGCGGCTCGGGAAAGTACCTGACGCACAGCCACAGCGAAAATCCCGCAACCGCGGTGCACGTCAGGCTGAAAGGTGACCAGCGCCGCAGCAGCCCCGGCGCCTCACGGACGGCGACGACCACCGCGACGGCGAACATCATCGCCAGCATCCCCATCTCGGCGCTGGTCCCGTCGTTGAAGTCCCGCACCGTGACCTGACGCCCGTTCTCGAACATCGGGCTCGCGGTGACCGCCGCCAGGTCCGCGACGGCCTGCTCCCCCGCCGGAAGCGGCGCGGTGAGCGGCGAATGGAACATCAGCAGGTGCGCGACACCGATCAATCCGATCAGTGTCGCGCCGGCGTAGAACAGGCGACGCGACCACGGCTCCATCACAACCTCCCGAAACATACTATACCGTATGGTATGGACGTGGGGCAGCGTACTCCCCCGTCCCCCCGAACGCCAGCGGCCCCCCGGACTACCCAGGCCGGGGGGCCTTGAAGGTTGCCGCCATGTGCGGCGCCAGCTGCGTTTAAGAGAGTGGATCAGTCCTTACGACGTGTGCTCTGCCATTGAGCCACCGCGGCACGAAGAGCCGCGGGCCGGATTCGAACCGGCACCTCAACCATCACCGTCCACCTCGGTCGATCTGGCGCTCGACGACGATGCTGAATCTGGAGCGAGAATCTGAACGTGAATCGGCCGCCTCTACCTCTTGGGCTACCGGGACGCGTGGTGCCCCGGGAAGGTGTCGAACCTCCACTGTGGCCGTTGGGTCAGCTTCAGCCTCAGCCTCAGCTTTGCGCTCCTGGCGCACCCTCGCCCGCGGGCGAGGGGGTCGATGGGTCCTAGCCGAGCAGGTAGGAGAACACCTTCTCGCCGATCTTCCGGTCGACGATGTCGGCGCCGTTGGCTTCCTCGCGGGCGAACTTGACGGCGTCCTGCAGCTTCTGCACGCGCGCCAGCAGCTCGTTGACACGCCGCTGCGGCAGCGCGCCGGAGAAGGCGACCTTCGTCCAGTAGCCGACCACGATGTCCTCGGTGAACACCTGCACCTGGGCCGGATGCTTGTCCGTGGCCTCGGCCAGCACGTGGTTGCGCGGCACCTTCTTGGTCCGGGTCGTCTTGACCGGCTCGGTCCGCCACGCCTCGGTGTGCTCGTCCTGGCTCCAGGACTCGGCCGGGTCGAGGGTCGGCAGCTTGGAGATGAACGTGTGCACGTCCGTCAGCTGCTTCTCCAGGAACAGCAGGTAGGTGACCGGCACGTCCTCCAGCAGCACGGCCCCGTCGACCTTGACGCTGGCCTTGGCCTGGCAGTTCGCCCAGTCCTTGGTCGCGGTGACGTCGAACAGCCTGGTCAGCGTGGCGCCGACACCCTTCAGCACCACGTCGGCCTGCACCTGCACGCGCGTGGACTCCGGCGGCAACTGCTCGCCTTCGTCGTCGATCGGCTGGTAGGTGCGGGAGATGCCGGACAGCAGCGGCGTCTTCTGGATCTGGTGGTAGGCGTCGGTTACCTTGCGCTGGACGTCGGACTTCACGCCCTTCTCTACGGCGAGGATCTGGTTGAGCTTGGTCACGAACCCGACCATAGAGGTCCGTGCGCCGCGTCACACCTCATTTACCCCCTCGACGCACGCGCAGGCGATGGTGATCAGCGTCCCCTGCCGCGCGTCCACGTGGGTGAGGCTCCCCGACCCGAAACAGAGCCGGCAGGGAAAGGCGGCGGACACGAAGGGGTCCTGCCACACCCGATGCTGCCAAGCCGGCGGCAAAGGCGGAGCCTGAGGATCGCCACCCCGCTCGGCCGGCTCATTGTCCCCCCCGACCCAGCCCAGCCCACCACAGAACTGACAGCCCAGGAACAGGCCGCCGACGCGCTGGCCCTTCCGGCCCCCGCACTCAGGGCACTCGATGGGGTCGGTCACGCTCTGCCGGTGCCCTGGCAGGCCGTACACGCGACCCACGTGCGCTCCCGGTCCCGCGTACCGTTGAGCTCCATCCACTCCCCACCCGCGCCGAGGCAGGTATCGCACACCGGTTTCTCGTCCTTGCCCATGCTCATGACGGTACGGCAGGCGGTACTGGTATGTCTGTTACCTGAAGAGGCTGATGAGGGTAGCTTCACTGTCGGCCCACAAGGACGTCGCCTTTACATTGTAGATTCCCGAGTTACCCTCCGGACGAGGCCAGCGGTGGGCAGATCGCACCAGTTCCTCGGCCGTTGACACCTCCCTGATCGAACCACTCCAGCCCTTTGCGCCGCTCGGACGCCCTCCCAACGTTCTGGCCATCAGAGCCCACCCGGCGGCGCCTGAGCCACCCCTGGCTCCGTGCCCATGCCTCCGGCCCTCGACCGCACCATCGTCGCCGCCTCCATGTCATTCCTCCTGACAGCCGCAACGGAACGTGAGATGGCCTACCGCAAAGGTCACGCTGCTCGCCGGCCTTGGAGTCCGGCCTGCTGGGTGATCAGATCCCGCGGCACCCCGAAAGGGTGTTCCGTCGTGTGCCTTGGCGTGAGGATGATCGTGTTGCCGTCGCCGGGCCGTACCGGACCCGCATGTCGCAGGCGCGCGTGATCTCCGTCGCGATCAGTGTCGGCGGCTCGCCGCTTCTGCTCGAACGGGGCTTTCGCCTTCTGTTCATCCCGCGTCTCGATCTGCACGTCTTCGGGATCAGGCGCGACTCCACACGAGCGAAATGGTCAAGCGGCCATCGTTTGTGCGGGTCAGCGTACGTATCCGTTGACGATGAGCGGGAGCGAGGCGTCCATCCCGGCGACGTTCAGGACGCCCTCGTCGCTAGGGCCGCCGATCGAGTAGCCCGCCGCTGTCATCGCCGCGATCACGACTCGCGTGTCCGCGTTGATGCTCCGCCGATAGGCCTGGAGTGCTTGCGTGGCGTGAGAGCGCCCAGCCCACGTCTCGTTGTCGGTGAAAACGACGATCCCGTCCACCGCGAGCTTCTCACGCTGCGCCCAGGCGAACGGAAGGGACAGGTCCGTGCCGCCGCCGGAGGGTCGCCAGCGGGCGATCTCGCGCAGGTTGGTGCGCGGAGTCACCTTTGAGGCATGCACGCTGGTGTCGACGTCGATGACGTGGACGTTGCCCTTCTCGATGCGGGAGAGCATGACGGCCATCGCGCAGCCAACCTCGTACGGGAAACCGACGGCGGATCCTCCCACGACGACCGGGCTGCCCCACTTGCTGCTCATGGACCCGGAAGAGTCGACAGCGACAAGAAGCCGCTTGCCGGACGGCTCGACCGTGCCGAACGCCAGCTCGTACGACTCCTCCAGCGCATCGAGGATCGCCGGTACCGGCTTCCAGGTCTGGACGTCGGCGCGCGGGTCCGGCTGGGCCCGGCCAGAGGCGTAGACGCGCATGGCGAGCCAGGCGTCCATCGGGTGGATGCGGGCACGCAGGATCGCCTCACGGTCGGTCAGCCGCCGCACCGCCCGCGCCGTCGCCTCCGTCATCGGCTTGAGCGTGCCGAGCCGCGTCATGCGGGCGAGGTTGCGAATGAGCGCGGTCATGCCGACCGTCTCGATCAGCGCCTCCCACACCGACGCGTCTCGCAGGACCGCGTCCGGCAGGAACTCCCACGGCACCTTTGCCTCGGTGACGACCCGCACAGCCTCGTCGGGCGACGTGACGGCCTTGGCGGTCAGGAATCGGTCCACGGCGGGCAGTTCGTCGCGGGCCTCGTCGTCGGACACGTTGCCGGCGATCCAGCCGAACAGGACCTTGCGCTGGTCGTTGTCGGCTGCCGGGTGTGCGATGCGCAGCACGTCCCGCAGGTCGAACGCCTCACCCTGCGGCGTCTTGCGCCGGCGGGCCTTGCATGCCTTGAACGCGACACTGTCGGCGTCTCCGGTCAGGAACCAGGAGCCGAGCGCGGTCCGGAGCGACCGGCCGACCGTGGGTGCGGTGCCGCGCCCGGTCGGCTTCCCGCCCAGGTTCTTGTAGTAGCCGAAGAACTGGGCGAGATGATCTGTCGTCCGCGCCACCTTCGCCAGCGCGAGCTTGGCGGCCTGGCGGGTGTCAGGATCGCCCTTCGCATAGCAGGCGGCAAGAGCGAACAGAGCGGGCCGCTGCTTCGGAGCCCGCGGCGGGCGGGCGGTCGATATGTCGGTGAGCATGGCGACGACGCGCGGGCCGTCCTCCCCGATCGCAGCGAACAACACCGCGGCGTTCTCGGCGGTGAGCTTCTGCTCGCTCACGTAGTAGGTGCCGCCCGTGGTGCCGAGGATGAGGAAGTCCTCCAGCTCCGTCCACAGGTCCTTGTCGAAGACGTACCCGCCGGCGGCGTTCTTCACCTGGTCCGTGCGGCCAGGGATCGGCTCAGTTTGCGGGGTCGCGATGGTCGAGATCCGCGCGAGAGGGTCCGGCGCCATGTCGCTCTCCTTCTGTTCGACCCGCCCGGGGGCGGATATGCGAAGGGGAGCGGATGTGTGGATGACCGCCGAGTAAATCAGACGCGCTACCAACCTGCGCCACCACCCGAAACTTCGGGTGGGCAGGATTCGAACCTGCGACCTTCTGATCCCGATAACCGACGACCTTCGACCCGCTCCCCTGCTCGTCAGCCCTGCCAGCGGTACGGATGTGGAGGACTCACCGGTGTTAAGGCGTCCTTGGCCGCTGGACGACAGACCGACGTGGCCGGCCCGGCAGGATTTGAACCTGCGTCTCCCGCATGAGAGGCGATAACCGATAGAGATTCGACCCGCACCGCCGGCAGAGCTGACGAGCGATCAGGCCTGGAACTGACACGGATGTAGGTGCGCCCACCGGCATTAAGCGCTCTGCCGATTGAGCTACGGAGACCCAGGCCTCCGGCGGGACTCGAACCCGCAACCTCTCCATTAACAGTGGATAACCGACGAGACTTCGACCCGCGCCAGCACCAGACCTGACCAGCTCACGCGCCCGGAAAGGGCGTAGATGTGTCAGCGAGCGCCGGCTGTATCCGTGGAAGACAACCGATGCTCTTCGACCTGCGCCTTTCGGGTCCGTGAACTGTCTCCTACCGTATCGATCAGCGTGCCGCGTCACACCTCAATATCGGGCAGTTCGCGAAATGTCATGAGATCGTCCGAGGCGATGACCTTACGCCGCGGCCCTACGCCGATGGGCGCGCTGGGCGAACAACGGCGTGCCGGGCACGGTCGTGTCCGCGTGGGCGGTCATGCCGATCTCTGGTTCACGAAGCGGATCCCGATCCGGCGGGTCTCAAGCCGGGTTCGGAGAAGCTCGCCGAACTGCTTGGCAGGGCATGATCAACAGGCGAGAGGCGGGCCCGGAAACGATCAAGGGCCTCGTCTCACCGCAGTGATTCAAGGCCCCAACCTGGGCATTCTTTCCGACCACCTGGTCGGGACGACAGGATTTGAACCTGCGACCCCTTGACCCCCAGGCACTTCACGGGAGGGCGGGACCACCAGGGATTCCGCCCTCACCTGCTGGAACAGTCCACGACGGTTTGCTGAGATCCAAGCCCGTCCGGGGCGATGGTCACGCAGTTAGTCACTCAGCATGGGGTTCGTGGCCTGGGGCTGCTGCCACACTTCGCGGCCGTTGCTCCACAGCTCAGAGGCATGGTAGGCGAATCGGTCGAACAGTCCGTCGTCCTGGTAGCGGCGTAGGTGCAGCATCGGCGAGTCGTGGCCGACGAGCTTGGCCAGGTGTGGTGTCACGAGCATCTCGGCGTCGAAGCGGAAAACGCTCATAGCGATGTGCTCCTCGCCGAACCTGGCCTCAAGCCCTGGGACCTCCCGTAGCTGCTCAACCTCCGCGAGCGTGATGCGGATGCGGGTGGACACGGTCAGCGGCACGTTCTCCACCTCCTCCCGGCGGCGGGTCACGTCGCTGTCCGGGTCGCCGAGGAGGAATCGGATCTTGCAGCCCTGCTGCGCTTTCCGCTTGAGGACCTTGGCGAGGTTGGGGTGTTCCAGCCAGAGGAAGTAGTTCGTGTATCCGGCGAACACGATCTCGTTGCGGGCCGCGTTGATGAGGTTGCGCCAGATGGATTTCGGGCACGCGGAGCGATACGGATAAACAGTCAGCACTTCCCGATCTGGCCCTGTTTTCACCGTATTGCGAATTGCGTCTGGCCAAAGCACGGCTGTCTCAACTCCCAGTACCTCCGCAGCGGCCCATTGATGCCGCTGGTGCGGAATACGCGTCTCGTCCTGCAACCAGCGTTCCACCGTTTTGACGTCCACTCCACACCGGGAGGCCAGGACATGGTTCGTGACCTGCGCGTTGAGCATGGCGCGGCGTAGGGCGACATTGGCCACAGTGCACCTCACGGGCGAAGGGACGCCGGGGACGTTTTGAGCGTAACGCCGAAACGTCCTGGACGTCTCGACAACGCGGTGGGTTCGTCACTCGCGGGTAAGCAGGCTGAGGGACATGTCGAAACCGATCATTCTTCAAGATCTGCAAGCGGCTTTCCCCGGCTGGTGCATTTGGCGAAGCTCGGCGGGCCGACTATGGGCGACGCGCAACGGACGGCGTCTGACGCAACGCGAGACCGAAATAGGTCTCTTCCAGACACTCGATGCCGACGACGTGGCTCAACTCGCTCCCATGCTCAAGGCGCAGGAAAGGGTGGAGCTGGCGCACACCTCGCGTGATCGCATGGGAGCCGCCCCTTCAGGGCGTGATGCGACATGATCCCCCTCGACGAGTGCTTGAGCCCGCACGTGAGGCCAATGCGCCAGGGGTGCGGGCGGCTGCGGTGGAATGCGCTGGACCCGTACGGGAGGCGAGTTCGTGTGGTCGATTGGACGTGTGCGTGCAAGGCGACGGTGTATGAGCTGTGTCTGGCAGGTGGCAGGGCTTTCATCCGGCGCACGGTGCGGGGCGAACCGGTGGCGCGTGTCCATGAGACGGACCGGGAGTCACTCGGGCAGACGCGGGATACCTGGGGTGCGCTACTGGCTGGGTACGTCCGATAGCGCCTTTCAGGGCTACGCACGGCCCACATTTCCCCCGCCCCCGATAGCTGCCGGACTGTGTGGCCCGACCGAGGTGTCAACTCCGTCTTCCGCATGCCCAGCCCGTGAGATCGGCGGCGCACAGACGGAGTTGACGCCGACCGAGGGACACGAACACTGCGATATCGGGGGCGGGGGTACGGACCTTGGCCCGTGCGTGATCGATCTCGCGAGTGCAGCGGCCGGCGTCCATGCGAAGCACCCCGGAGGGGCCGCGTAGCGGTGGAGGCCGGTGGCGGAACGGCTTGACGATCCAGGCTTCTGACGGGATGGCTTGATGAATGTCGCGCCGCCTTGGAGCGGTGGGCGGCGCGCGCCGGGACCGGCCCCCAGGCCGCATGCCCGGCGCGCTGGCCGCCCGGAGCGGGCGGCGGCGCGGCGAGCGAAGCGAGCCCTTGAACCCGTAAAGAAACTCTGAACCAGTCACACCCGCAGGGCGACGTAACCGTCTGCATCGGCATCGCCCTCGACGGTGGCCGCAGCCTCGAAGCGGTCGCCTGGAGCCTGGATCTCGGTGTACTCCAGCGGGCGGCCGTCGTGGCTGTGCATGATCCGTCTTACGACCAGCAGTGGGGTTCCGGTGGACTCCATTTCCAGGTCTTCGGTGAGACCGCCGTAGGGCATGGCGGAATGCGCAGTGGTGGTCCAGCGCAGTGGCCCGTGGGTCTTCTCAAGATGGCTGTAGTAGTCGGCGGGCTCTACGTCCAAGCTGGCTGTGCGCTCGCGCCCCTGTCCAGCGACGGTGCCTACGAGATCAGCGATGACGGTGGAGTGCAGGGCGATTCGGACGCGGTTGGAGGTGCTCTGCCAGTAGGTGAAGCGGAGGACGACGCTGCGGCCCTTGCCGATGCGCAGCACCGTCGCGTCGTCGCTGCCTGGAGCTGTGAGCTGGGGCTCTAGATGGTTCACGCCTTCACGCTGCGCGTCGCTGGGCACGCTGACGGATTCCCACCCGTTGGAGATCATTTCGTGGGCGGGGCTGAGGAAGTCGGCGTGTGTGGACTGGCCGATCAGGATGAGCCGTCGTTCGGCGCGGGGACGGACGAAGGTTCCCCGTCCGTGCGCCACGGTGAGTAGTCCTTCGCCGACGAGTTGGGCGATTGCCTTGCGGATGGTGGGGCGTGAGGTGGCGTAGTGGTCGGCCAGGACGGCTTCACCCGGGAGGGCTTGGCCGGGTTGGTAGTACTCCTCCAGCACGTCACCGCGCAGGAAGTCGGTGATTTCGCGCCAGCGTGCCGTCTTCTCGTTTGCCATGTGGCCTCCTTTCTCTGTCTACAAGAGGTAGCACGTGTTGTGCTAATCTGTCGATATGACTCACCACGTAGCACGTCTAGGCCGCCATTTACTGGTACGAGTGAGAGGAGACCTGCATGCACGATGACCCCCGCACCGCGAAAGATCACCCGGCGTGGATGAGCGACCTCGCCCGCGTCGTCAACGACCCCGGCTACGACCGATGGCGTTCCCTGGTTGCCGCCACCGGTGGATGTGCCAATCCGGTGCACCTGGTCGGTGCCTCGCTCGTGGTTCAGACCGACAACGGCGAGATCCTGCGCACCTACCAGACGAGCGACGAACCAGGCGGCGTGCTGCTGGTCGCCTGCGGCAACCGCCGTGCCTCCGTCTGCCCGGCCTGCGCCCGGACCTACCAGGCCGACACCTACCAGCTCATCCGGGCGGGCCTGTCCGGCGGCAAGGGCATCCCCGAAGAAGTGAGCACCCACCCCCGAGTGTTCTGCACGCTGACAGCCCCCTCGTTCGGGGCTGTGCACACGCGCGTGGAGGTCAACGGAAGGGCCCTTCGGTGCCGCCCCCGCTCGGGTAGGAGCCGCACGATCTGCGAGCACGGTCAACCGGTCGGCTGCGCACAGGTACACGAGCCGAGCGATCAACAGCTCGGGCAAGCTATCTGCGCCGACTGCTACGACTATCCCGGCGCGGTGCTGTGGCAGGCACACGCGGGAATGCTGTGGCAACGCTTCACCACGGCCCTGCGGCGCGAACTGGCCCGTCAGGCGGGGATGAGCGCCCGAGAGATGGCCACCTGGGTACGCGTCTCCTTCGCCAAGGTCGCCGAATACCAGCGACGCGGCCTGGTGCACTTCCATGCTGTGATCCGCCTCGACGGACCGGACGGCGCCCACGAACGACCCCCGGACTGGGCCGAGCACGGCATGCTCATGCGAGGCATCCGGCAAGCCGCACACTCGATACACCTCACCTCGCCCGAAAGCAGCCTCGGCACCTGGGCCCTGACCTGGGGTGAGCAGATCGATATCCGCCCCATCGTCCTCGGCAACGCCCTCGACGGCGTCAACGAGGAAGGCGTCGCCTCCTACATCGCCAAATACGCCACCAAAGGCTCCGATGGCAGCGCCGCACTGGACTTCGGCATCGCCTGCCGCCGTTGCAAAGGCTCCGGCCGGGCAAGCACCTTCACCTCGTGCGCCCGCTGCCACGGGACCGGCCTAAAAGACGGACTGCTGTTAGACGCCCTGCCCGTCACCGACCATGCCCGCCGCATGATCCGCACCTGCTGGGAACTCGGCAAACGGCCCGAGTTCGCGGAGCTACGGCTACGCCCCTGGGCCCACATGCTCGGCTTCCGGGGTCACTTCTCCAGCAAGAGCCGCCGATACTCCATCACCCTGGGCGACCTGCGCAACGCCCGCGCCCGATACCAGATCGAACAAGCCCGCGAACGAGACGGCCTCCCTTCGATCGATGACGCATCCACCGCCGTCGTCGCCCACTGGCGCTTCGCCGGAACCGGCTACACCCCCGGCGAAGCAGTCCTGGCCGAATACATCCGCCAGCAGATCACCACCGCTCGCGCGATCGAAGCAGAGCGGGAGGACAGATGACCCCAGCCGCGTCGCACGACGAGCAGCGCCTCTACCGCGTCCCCGACGCCATGCGCCTGCTCAGTCTGAGCCGCAGCGTGATCTACGAACTCATCCGGTCGGGCCGCCTGCACTCGGTCACCGAAGGCCGAACCAGGCTCATCCCCGCCACCGCCATCAGCGACTACATCGCCTTACTGGAGAGGGAGGCATCATGACCACACGGCGCAGCAGAGGAGACGGCGGCCTCCACTGGAACGAGACGCGACAGCGCTGGATCGCCGAACTGACGGTCGGCTACACACCCGCCGGGAAGCGCATCGTCAAGAAGGCCAGCGGCAAGACCAAAACCGAAGCCAAGGCCAAGCTCAAGGAGATGATTCGCGACCACGACGACGGCCTGGCCAGCGGTCCGGCGAACTACACGGTGGCGGACGCCGTGACGAGTTGGCTCGCCTATGGCTTGCACGGTCGCGACGAGAACACGATCACCAACTACCGGACGTTGTGCGAGAAGCACGTCGTCCCGGACCTGGGCGCTCGCAAGCTACGAGAGCTGAGCGCCGAGGACGTGGATGGGTGGCTCGTGAGCAAGGCCAAGGTGCTTGCTGCCCGCACAGTGCGTTTGCTCCACTCGTGCCTGAACCGCACGGTGAGGTTCGCCCAGGCTCGCGACAAGGTGAAGCGCAACGTGGTGGGCCTCTGCGAGATACCTGAGGGCAAGGCGGGCCGCCCGTCCAAGTCCCTGACCCTCGACCAGGCCACGGCCCTGCTCAACGCGGCGGAGAATTCGCGCCTTTACGCCTATGTGGTGCTCTCGCTCCTGATCGGTGCCAGGACTGAGGAACTGCGAGCGCTGACCTGGAAGGAGGTTGCCCTCGTCAGCGATCCGGGCAACGGCGTCCCGCCGTGGATCGCCGTGTGGCGCTCTGTACGTGAGGGTGGCGACACCAAGACCAAGCGGTCGCGGCGCTCCCTGGCCCTGCCCAAGCGGTGTGTAGAGGCGCTTAAGGCGCACCGGCGGCAGCAACGCAAGGACAAGAAGGCGGCGGGCGACGACTGGAAGGAGCACGGCCTTGTCTTCGCCTCGCTCGTCGGCACGCCGCTCGACGCCCACAACGTTCGCCGGGCGTTCCGGAAGATCGTCAAGGACGCCGGGATGCCCGCCTACTACTGGACGCCTCGCGAGATGCGGCACAGTTTCGTCTCGCTACTCTCCGACTCGGGCGTCCCCCTGGAGGACATCGCCCGGCTTGTCGGCCACAGTGGCACGGCCGTCACCGAAGCCGTCTACCGCAAGCAGATCCGGCCGGTCCTCCTGGGCGGAGCTGCGGCGATGGACGAGATCTTCGCCCGGTAGTCACTCAGTTAGTCACTCAGGAAACGCGAAAGGGTGCCACCTGTTGAGTGACACCCTGCTCGACCAGCCGAAGCGTGGTCGGGACGACAGGATTTGAACCTGCGACCCCTTGACCCCCAGTCAAGTGCGCTACCAAGCTGCGCTACGTCCCGCCAAGGCCCTGCTGGAAGCGTGTTCCGTGCGGCCTTGCGTGGAAAACACTATCACGGGTGACGGACCTCTCCGCGCCATTACCGGCGAGGCCCGGAGGGGTGGGAACAAGGTCATCCGGACCGGGGCCGAGGGTGAGGAGCCGGTCATGAAACCTTCGGACATTTCCCTGGTGCAGGTTCTCGGTACGCCTGCCGTCTCGCCCGGCGGGCGCCATGCGGTGGTCGCGGTCACCCGTCCCGATCTGGAGGCGGACGCCTACCGGGGCGGGCTCTGGCTTGTTCCCACCGACGGGTCCGAGCGGGCTCGGCGGCTCACCCATGGGCCGCCGGACAGTGCGCCGGTCTACTCGCCTGACGGGATGTGGCTGGCGTTCGTGCGTTCGGGGCCGGGGGTCAAGGCTCGGCTGGGCCTTCCCCTCGACCTGTACGGCGAGCCGTCCACCTGGGCGGACCAGAGCCCGCTGACCCACGCCGGCCGGATCACCCTCCCGATGCTGATCATCCACTCCGAACACGACTGGCGGGCACCGGTGGAGCAGGCGCAGCGCCTGTTCGTGGAGCTGAAGTTGCCCGGCGTGGAGACCGGGATGCTGCTGTTTCCCGATGAAGGCCATGAGATGTCCCGTTCCGGACTGCCCAGTCGGCGAATTGCCCGATTCGACGCCATCCTTGACTGGTGGCAACGTCACCTCTGACGGAGAAAATCCATGGAAAGGTGACACATGCGCATCGCCCGATTACTGGCCGCGATCACCTTCGCGATCCCAGCGCTCTTAACCTCTTCGGCCCAGGCACGATCCCCCGTCTGCCCCGGCACCGGCACCGACGCCGCGGTCGACAGCCCCGTCGAGATCGACGCCGCGTCCGCCTGCCCGGCCGTCTCGCCCCGCCTCGGCATCGCCTACGCCCCGGTCGTCGACGGCGTCGTCACCCTTCAGGACAGGGAACCGCTGGGCGGCGCCCCGAGTGAACACGACGACATCCGCTTCCTCCCCAACGGCTCCGGCTCCCGCGTGGTCTTCGGCGGCAGGACCTACACCCTGCTGAACGTGCACTACCACGGCCCTGCCGAGCACAAGTTCGCCGGCCGGGGCTTCGCGCCCCTGGAAGCCCATCTGGTCCACGAGCTGGCCGGGCCCGCCCAGGGCTACCTGGTCCTGTCGGTGCTGGTGAACGCCCGGCGCGACGGCTGGTCGGAGCACGACTTCCTCCTGCGCGAGCCGCCTTCCACGGTCGGCGCCACCAGGCGGGTCCATGGGGTGAACCTCGCGGCCCTGCTGCCCGCGCCCGGCAAACGTGCCTTCTACCGCTACACCGGTTCGCTCACCACGCCGGAGTACGACAAGCCGGTCACCTGGATCGTCTTCCGGCAGCCCGGCTCCGCCACCCCGCACCACATCGCCGGCGTCCGCGAGCTGTGGGACGAGCACGGCAACAAGCGTCCCCTGCAGGACAACCCGATCCCGCCGAACATCTACCGGCACTGACACCCCGCCCCCGGCCCCGGAAGCGTCCGGAAGCGGCTAGGAAGGGGCGCGGGGGCCGGTCAGCCACTCCAGCAGCGGCCGCACGTCGCGCCAGGCGTCGCGGACCGCGCCGAGCGCCTGCCCGCCGGTCGTCCTCGACTTGGGCAGGCGCTTCTCGGCCCCCAGCGACTTGTAGCGCAGCAGGTCGATGCGCGGATGGTCGGCGGAGTAGCCGCGTGGCCGCGTCTTGACGCGCTCGCCCACGAGCGAGAAGCCCTTCTTCTCCAGCCGCTCGACGATCGTGCGGAGTTTCTCGCCCGCTTTGCCGTCCACGGCCTCGCGGTAGCGGCGGGTGTCGTCGGTGTCGAAGGCGTGGAAGCCGCCGCCGACGTGGATGCCGTCGGCGCCGAGCATGAGGTAGTAACCGGTGTGGCCCTCGGCGGCCACGGTGACGCCCTGGCTGGTCTTGTAGGGCGACTTGTCGGTGCTGAAGCGGGTGTCGCGCTGGGGTCTGAACAGCTTGGCGGGGCCGAACTCGTCCTCCAGCCCTTCGAGCATCTCCTCCAGCGGCTCGCGTACGGCCCGCTCGTAGACGTCCTTGTGGGCGTGCCAGAACTCCTTGGTGTTGTCGGCTTCCAGCTGCTTGTAGAAGTCGAAGGCCTTGGCGGTCAGGGGCACGGTGGGTTCCTCCGTTTCAGAGCAGTCCGGCGAACCGTTCGACGACCTCGGCCGCCTGGGCGGCGTTGAGGCGGGGGTCGCAGGCCGTTCGGTAGCGCGGCAGGCGGGGTGCCCGCGCGCACGGCGCGGGCGTGGCGATGCACTCGGTGACGTCGTCGGGCGTCATCTCCAGGTGCAGGCCGGCCGGGTGGCGGTGGCGGGCGCGCAGGACGCTGACGAATGCCGTGACCTCCTCCAGGATCGCCTCCATGGGCCGGGTCTTGGGCCCGGTGCCCATGCGGACCGTGTTGCCGTGCATCGGGTCGCACAGCCACACGACCGGCATACCCCGCCTGCCGACTTCACCCACGATCTCCGGCAGGAGGGTGCGGACCCGGGTGCTGCCCAGGCGGACGATGAACAGCAGCCTGCCGGGCAGGGCGTCGGGGTTGAGCAGGCGGCTGAGGCGGGCGGCCTGGGCCGGGGTCGTGGCGGGGCCGAGCTTGACGCCGACGGTGTTGCGGACGGACCGGGCGAAGGCGACGTGCGGGCCGTCGGGCTGGCGGGTGCGCTCGCCGATCCACACCGAGTGGGCGGAGGCGGCGTAGCCGTCGCGTACCAGGGGGCGCTCGTAGTCGAGCAGCAGCGCCTCGTGGGAGACGTAGGCCCGTTCGAGCGGCGGGCGGCCGGGCCAGGACTCGCGCACCACGCGCAGGACCGAGCGGGCGCAACGGTGGGCGCGCAGCAGGCGTTCCGGGTCGGGGCGGCGGGCGCGGGGGTCGCCCGCGGGGCTGTTGACGGCGTCGCCCCGGTAGGACGGGACGAGGGTGCCGTCGGCGGTGATCTCGTGGGGGGCCGAGCGGGGTTTGCCGTACTGGCCGGCCAGGCGGCCCAGCGGGAGCGTGGGCGCGCCGGTGCTCGCGGTGATCGCGGCGGCCAGGCCGTACAGCTGGGCGAGTTTCGCGCGCACGTCGGACGGGCCGGACTCGCGGAAGCGCTCCGCGCAGTCGCCGCCCTGGAGGACGAAGCCGCCGCCGTCGCCCGCGCGGGCGACGGCGGCGGCGAGCCGGTCGCACTCGTGCGCGCGGACCAGCGGCGGCAGGCCGTGCAGGGTTTCGACGACCCTGCCGAGCAGCGCCGGGTCGTCCCAGTCGGGTTGCTGGGCGGCGCCGATCACGACGCCTCGTCCCGCAGTCGCGCCTTGTCCACCTTGCCGACGGGGGTCAGCGGCAGGCCGGGCACGACGACCACCCGGTCGGGGATCTTGTAGGCGGCCGCGCCGCGCTCGCGCATGAACGCGCCGATGGCGGGGAGCGTGGGCGGTTCGTCCCCGGCGACGATGTAGGCGCAGGTGCGTTCGCCCAGGTAGTGGTCGGGCACGGCGACCACGGCGGCGGCGCGCACGTGCGGGTGGGCCAGCAGGTGCTCCTCGACCTCGTCGGCGGGCACCTTGTCGCCGCCGCGGTTGATCACGTCCTTGACCCGGCCGCAGATGACGAGGTGGCCGCTCGGGGTGGTGCGGGCGAGGTCGCCGGTGCGGAAGAATCCGTCGGGGGTGAAGGCGCGCGCGTTGTGGTCGCCGGCGCGGTAGTAGCCCCTGATCGTGTACGGCCCGCGCACCTGCAGCTCACCGGCCTGACCGGCGGGCACCTCGGCGCCCGACTCGTCCACGACGCGGATCTCGTCATGCTCCGACAGCGGGCGTCCCTGGGCGCGGGCCCGCAACTCCGGCCCGTCGCCGGGCGGGCTCTGGCTCAGCAGCCCCTCTGCCATGCCGAACGACTGCTGCACCCGGCCGAGCCGCGCCTCGACGTCGGCGACCAGTCCGGGGCCCGCCGCGGCGCCGCCGAGCTGTACCAGGCGCAGGCTGTCCAGGCGGTGCGGGGTCCACGCGGCGGCCTCGGCCCACAGCAGCCCGAGCGAGGGCACGAGCCCGGTGACGGTGACGCGTTCGCGCTCGATGATCGGGAAGGCGTCGTCGGGGCCGGGGGTCGGGGTGAGGGCGACGGCTCCGCCCGCGTGCAGGGTGCCGAGCACGCCGGGGCAGCCGAGCGCGTAGTTGTGCGCGATGGGCAGCGCGGCCAGGTAGACGTCGTCGCGGGTCAGCCGGGCGTTGGCGGCGCTGAGCCGGAGGTTGCACAGGTAGTCGTCGTGGGTGCGCGGGATGAGCTTGGCGCGGCCGGTCGTGCCGCCGGACAGCAGGAAGAGCGCGACGTCGCCGGGGGCGGGCGGCTTGAGGTCGGCGGGTTCCGCGTAGAGGGCGTCGAGGGGGGTGAACTCCTCCGGCTGCCCGGCCACGATCACCTGGCGGGGGCCGCGGATCCGGCGGGCAAGTTCGCGGTGGTCGAAGCCCTGGTGGTGGTCGGGGATGACGTAGGCGGCCGGTTCGGTCCGCGCGGCGAGGTGGCCGATCTCGTCGTGGCGGTGCGGGGGCAGCGCGAGTACGGGGGCGGCGCCCAGCGTGAACAGGGCGAACAGGGTGTCGATGAGCTCCGGGGAGTTCGGCAGGTGCACGATGACGCGTTCGCCGGGCCGTACGCCGAGATGGTGTAGGCCGGTGGCCAGGCGGGCGGCGCGCCCGGCGAGGTCGCGGTAGGTGCGCCGCCCGCCGGTGGCGGTGACGAGCGCGGTGCGCTCGTCGTGGGCGTGGAGCAGGGAGCCGAGGGTCTGTCCTGTCCACAGGCCGAGTTCACGGTAGCGGCGGGCGCTCTCCTCCGGCCATGGTACGCATCCGGGGATCATGCGGTCCTCCTCAGGGGGCCAGCCGCGTCACGTGCCAGCCGCCGGAGGCGTGCCGGTAACGGACACGGTCCTGGATCTCGTCGGCCCTGCGCTGCCAGAACTCCATCTCCCGCGGCGTGAGCCGGTAGCCGCCCCAGTGGACGGGGCGCGGGACCTCCTGGCCGGTGAAGCGGGCGCGGTGGTCGTCGAAGCGCGTGCGCACGGCCTGCCGGTCGCCGATCTCGGACCGCTGGTCACTGCTCCAGGCCAGCAGTTGCAGGGTGCGGGGCAGGCTGGCGAAGTGGGCGTCGGACTCGACCTCGCCCAGCCGCGCGACCAGGCCCTCGACGCGGACCTGGCGGCCCTTCTCCAGCAGGGCGAAGCACAGGGCTGCCATGGGGTTGACCGCGACGTCGGCGGCCTTGCGGCTGGCGTGGTTGGTGAAGTACACGAAGCCGTGGTCGACGTAGGCCACGTCCACCCAGCGGGCGGAGGGGCGTCCGTGGTGGTCGGCCGTGGCCAGCACGGCGAAACCGGGCATCTCCCAGCGGGCGAACTCCCGCAACGGATCCACTGCATTTTCGGTGAGCATTTTCTGCTCCTGCCATTCTCTGGTCAGTTGAAACCCTATTGCCTATAATCGCTTTCATGCAAGAAGCCGCAGCGAAACTCATCACCCGCCATCGAGAAATAACCACCCCGCGTACTTTCGAGCTACTCGGCCTCGAATGGGACCTCCTGCCGGGCGTCTACGCCCCGCACCTGTCCCAGTCGTCGGCCCTTTACGCCGAATGGCTGCCCTATCCCCTGCACGGGTCGTTCTGCGAGGTCGGCAGCGGCACCGGCTACATCTCGGTGCTGGCCGCGCTGCGCGGCTGCGCCTCGGTGACCGCCCTGGACCTCAGTGCGGCGGCCGTGGACAACACCCGGCTCAACGCCGTACGGCACAGCGTCGACGACGTCGTCCGTACGGCCCAAGGCGATCTGTTCGAGCCGTTGACCAGCGAAGACCGTTTCGATCTCATCTACTGGAACTCCAACTTCGTCGAGGGTGAGCCCGCCGACGCGCTGGAGCGGGCGTTCTTCGATCCCGGCTACGCCGCGCACGCCGCCTACTTCCGCGACGCCGCGGCGCACCTGGAGCCGGGCGGCCGGCTGCTGCTCGGCTTCACCGACCTGGGCGACGAGAACCGGGTGCGCGCGCTGGCCGCGGACAACGGCTGGCGGGCCGCGACGCTGCGCGCCACCAAATGCGCCGCGGAAAAAGGGCACATCGAATACCGCCTCCTCGAATTCCAGCAGCGATAATTCACCGGTAAAGGCGGACGGCGAGCGGCGCCAATATGGCGGTCGCCGCCACCGCCCAAGCCGCGGTGAAAAGCACGGGCATCAATACGGGACCACCGCTCGAAAGGCCGGTGAGCGCGTCGCCGGCCAGTGACAGCGGATTGGCCCGCACCACGGGCTGCAGCCAGCCGGGGAACTGCTCGACCGGCACGAACCCCGACGACAGGAACAGCAGCAGCGTCACCGGCGTGTTGAGCGCCCCGCTGACCGCCTGCTCGCTGGAGGCCGACAACGCCACGACGACGGCCAGCCACAGGAAGATCCAGGCGAACAGCGCCACCACCGCGAAGAAGGCGAGCACCGCCAGCGGCCCCTGGCTGAACCGGAACCCCGCGGCGTACGCGACGGCCGTGGTGAACGCGCCCACGAGCACGGCCCTGGCCAGGTCGGCGGCGATGCGCCCGGCCAGCACCGGCAGCCGGCCGATGTCCATGGCCCTGAACCGGTCGGTGATGCCGCCGCGCAGGTCGGTGAAGAAGCCCACGCCGGTGCCGACCGCCCCGTACGCGGCGCTGAACAGCACGATGACCGGGGCGAGCCGGTCGATGTAGGAGCCGCGGGTGGCCTGGCCGACGAGTTCGCCGAAGACCAGCAGCATGAGGAACAGCAGGATCACCGGGAACATCACCGAGTCCGCGACGAGCTGCGGGCTCTTGACGAAGCGGCGCAGGTTGCGACCGGCGAGCAGGCCGGTCTCGGCAAGGGTGCTCATGTCGCCCTCCTGAAGGCCTGTACGGCCGCCGCCGAGAAGACCGCCAGCAGCCCGGCCAGCCACGCCAGCGCCTTGAGCACGGGCCCGGCCGTCGGCCCGCCCTCGGCCAGCGCGCGCAGCGCGTCCAGCACCGCGGTGACCGGCTGGTGGCGTACCACCGGCTCGATCCAGCCGGGGAAGGCGTCGGCGGGCACGAACGCCGAGGAGACCATCAGCAGCGGCAGGTAGATGACGTGCAGGGTCGAGGAGACCGACTCCGGGTCACGGGAGACGAGGCCGAGCGCGCTGGTGCCCGCCGAGATCGTCAGCGCGAAGGCCACGGACAGGGCGACGAAGCCCAGCGCGGCCGGCGCGCCGGCCTGGAAGCGGAACCCGGCCACGTAGCCGGTCGCGACGATCACCGCGATGGCCAGCAGCGCCCGGACGCTGTCGGCGGCCATCCGGCCCACCACCACGGCGCCCCGGTTGATGGCGAGCGCGCGGTAGCGGGCCAGCATGCCGCTGCGGCGGTCGGAGGAGGCGAAGAAGGCCGCGGTGATCGCCACGGAGAACATCCACTGCACGACGATCGCCGGTGGCAGGAACTGGGCGTAGTCGATGCCGCGTACCCGCAGCAGGTTGCCGAACAGGGCCAGGAAGCCGAAGACGAAGATGATCGGGAAGATCACCATCGTGCTGACGGTGTCGGCGATCGAGTTGAGCCGGATGTTGCGCCCGGCCAGCAGGAGTCCCTGCCCGAACAGGTTGCCGAGGCCGGCCTCGGTCCCGGCGGTCATGACGAGGCCTCCTTGCGCGCACGCTCCCCGTGCTCACGCTCCCCGTGCTCACGCTCCTTGGGCTCACGCTCCTTGGGCTCACGCTCCTTGGGCTCACGCTCCTTGGGCTCACGCTCCTTGGGCTCACGCTCCTTGGGCTCACGCTCCTTGGGCTCAC